>NZ_NRQY01000002.1:0-130360 GCF_003996855.1 Morganella morganii
TGTTTAATTAGCGGCAGTCAGTCAGCAATTGCTGAAATCTGCCGGATCAATAACTGTAGTATATCAGTCGTCGTAACCGACTTTTTCAAATTTTGCCTGCGGGTTGCGGGTAATAAACATCGCATCCCCGTAGCTGAAGAAACGGTAATGCTCACGCACCGCCGCTTCATATGCCTGCATGGTGTGCTGATAACCGGCAAATGCGGAAACCAGCATAATCAGCGTGGATTCCGGCAGATGAAAATTCGTGATCAGTGCATCCACCACCTGATACTCATATCCCGGATAAATAAAGATTTGAGTATCATCAAAGAATGGTGCAATCAGCGCATCCTGTGCCGCTTTCGCCGCACTTTCGAGGGAACGCACTGATGTTGTCCCGACCGCAATCACTTTATTACCCCGCGCTTTACACGCCAGCACAGCATCAACCACATTCTGCGGCACTTCGGCATATTCGGAGTGCATGATGTGGTCTTCAATATTATCCACGCGTACCGGCTGGAAAGTACCCGCTCCGACATGCAGGGTGACAAAGGCCATTTCAACGCCTTTTTCGCGCAGTGCTGCCAGCAGCGGCTCATCAAAGTGCAGCCCGGCTGTCGGTGCTGCCACCGCGCCGGGGCGGTCATTATACACGGTCTGGTATAACTCGCGATCCGACTCTTCATCAGGGCGGTCAATATAAGGCGGCAACGGCATATGACCAATCTGATTGAGAATGGCCAGCACATCGCGCTCATCATCAAAACGAATTTCAAACAGGGCATCGTGACGCGCCACCATCGTGGCGTTCATACTCTCATCTTCGCCCAGCAGCAGCTCCGCACCCTCTTTCGGTGCTTTGGACGCGCGGACATGCGCCAGTACGCGATGCTCATCCAGCATCCGCTCCACCAGCACTTCAATCTTTCCGCCGGAGGCTTTGCGGCCGAACATTCTGGCGGGGATCACGCGGGTGTCATTAAATACCAGCAGATCACCGGGATTGAGTTTATTCAGCACATCGGTGAAGATACCGTGGTTCAGTTCACCACTGACACCATCGAGTGATAACAGACGACACTTGCTCCGCTCCGCCTGCGGGTAGCGGGCAATCAGTTCGTCCGGCAGTTCAAAAGTAAAATCGGCAACACGCATGAGATTCTCGGTTTCATCTCAAAAAGAAAAACAGGCGCAATAGTCTAGTGCCCCGGTAAGCAGGGCGCAAGAAATAACCCGCGACGGCGGAATAAAAGGCTGCGGTATTATGAATTTTCTCGCACATCTCCACCTTGCCTCACTGGCAAACAGCAGTTTTCTCGGTAATCTGATGGCCGATTTTGTCCGCGGAGCCCCGGAAGAGCAATACAGCGCCCCTGTCGCGGCAGGGGTCCGGCTGCACCGGCGTGTTGATACCCTGACCGACTCACACCCGCTGGTACGGGAAGCCCGTCAGTTATTCCGTCCGGAATACCGCCGTTATGCGCCGATCACGCTGGATGTGGTCTGGGATCATTTCCTTTCCCTGCACTGGTCACAATTTGAACCGGCGGTTTCCCTGACAGATTTCACGCAGCACGTCCGTACGGTGATTGAGCCGCAGCTGGCTTTTACGCCGGAGAAATTTCAGGAGCTGAATGAGTTTATGTGGCCGCAGCGCTGGTTGATCCGGTATCAGGAGGTTCCCTACATCGGACAGGTGCTGGCGGGGATGGCAAAACGGCGCCCGAGGCTCGCTGCTCTCAGGGAGACAAATCAGGATTTTACAGATAATTATCAGTCCCTTGAGGAGATTTTCTTCCGCTTCTATCCGCAGATGATAGATACCGTGACAACACCGTTTACAGCTCAGTAACGGTTTTTACGTTCATTCACACAATTAGCACTTGAACTTTACTCAAATAACTCTATCTTATTCGGGTAGCAGATAGAATAATGAACTATTGATAGGTAAAACCTATTATATTAATCGGTATTATGAACTTTAATACCATCCTCGGATTCTTTATTCTGTCTGTTGTTTATTGCCATACTCTATATAATCTTACAGGAGTAAATTATGGTTCTGGTAACCCGTCAAGCCCCCGATTTTACAGCCGCAGCCGTTATGGGTAACGGTGAAATCGTTGATAACTTCAATCTGAAAAAACACCTGAACGGCCGTCCGGCTGTTATCTTCTTCTGGCCGATGGACTTCACGTTCGTCTGCCCTTCTGAGCTGATCGCATTCGATCACCGCTATGAAGAATTCAAAAAACGCGGTGTTGAAGTGGTTGGTGTGTCTATGGACTCCGAGTTTGTTCATAACGCATGGCGTAACACCGCTATTGATGCAGGTGGTATCGGCCAGGTTCAGTATCCGATGGTTGCGGATATCAAACACGACATCATGAAAGCTTACGGTGTTGAACATCCGGAAGCCGGTGTTGCACTGCGCGGTTCTTTCCTGGTGGACAAAAACGGTGTTGTCCGCCATCAGGTTATTAACGACCTGCCACTGGGCCGTAACGTAGACGAGATGCTGCGTATGGTTGACGCACTGCAATTCCATGAAGAGCACGGCGATGTATGCCCTGCACAGTGGGAAAAAGGTCAGGAAGGTATGAATGCATCCCCGAAAGGCGTTGCTGATTTCCTGAAAAAGAACTCCGGTAAACTGTAAGTTCCGGTAGTTAAAAGAGTCGTAAAACCAGCCTGCGGGCTGGTTTTTTTATGTCTGAATCACAGATAAAAAAATCCCCCGCGCATGACGGGGGATCTTTGTAAACCGGATATCAGGCGTGTTTCCGATTCACTTCCGGCTCTGCTCCCATCAGGCGATCAACCACAATGGAAACCACCAGCACTGCAAGTGACGGCGCAAGCCACGCCAGGTCATATTTAAAGAACGGCAGTGACTCAATCCATGACGGCATATAAGAGCCGAACATTTTAGTGGCTTTCAGCGCGCCCATTGTCCCGAGGATCAGGCTGACCAGCATTGCCGGTGCAACCACCCGTCCCGGTTTTTTCCAGAAACGCAGTGTGAAACTCAGTAAGATCAGCACAATACACGGCGGATAAATGGATACCAGCACCGGAATAGAGAACGCGATCAGCTTACTCAGCCCCAGGTTGGAAATCAGCATGGAGAACGCACCGAGGATCCACACCAGCGTACGGTAAGAGATTGGCAGATAACGGCTGAAGAATTCCGCGCAGGCACAGGTCAGGCCGATCGCCGTCACCATACAGGCAACAAAAATCAGCACCGCAAGGAAGAAGCTGCCGTAGTTACCGAAGGTATACTGCACATACTCATGCAGAATTTCTGCGCCATCAGCAGGGTTCGGGATAATCGACCCGCTGTTTTCCCCTAATTTAAACAGTGCCAGATAGACCAGCGTCAGCAGCACACCGGCAATCAGCCCGGCCCACATGGTATAGCGGGTCAGCAGCGAGGAGTTTTCAACTCCGCGTGAACGGGCGGCATTAACAATGACAATCCCGAATACCATCGCGCCGAGCGTATCCATGGTCAGATAACCATTAATAAACCCGTTGGAGAACGCCATCTCTTTATAATCCGGCGTTGCCATAATGGCATCACCGGCCGGCCACATTACCGCAGCCACTCCGAGGATAGCCAGTGCCAGCATCTTAACCGGCGCCAGTACATGCCCGACGCTGTCCAGTAATTTACCCGGATACAGGGAGATACCGATCACACAGGCAAAGTAGATCACGCTGTAAATCAGCAGGGAAATATCAGATTCCCCGCCCACCAGCGGTGCAATTCCGATTTTATAGGAAACGGTCGCTGTACGCGGTGTGGCAAACAGCGGCCCGACGGACAGATACGCCACAACGGCCAGCAACAACCCGGCGTATTTACCGACCGGTGTACTGAGTGCCTCAATACCGCCGCCGACTTTTGCCAGAGCGATTACTGTCAGAACCGGCAAACCAACACCGGTGATCAGGAACCCGGCCGCAGCCGTCCAGACCATTTCCCCGGCCTGAAGACCGACCATAGGCGGAAATATAATATTTCCCGCCCCGACAAACAGCGCGAAGGTCATGAAACCTAAGGCTAAAATATCTCGTGAAGTTAAACGATGCGCCATATTATTTTTGTCTGCTACTGTTAATTTAATGTTAAATATTTAATAAAAATATCGGAAATAAAAATCCAACTCCCTGATCTGTCACCGGCGATATCTCCTGCTGTTTTAACAATTCATTAGCACTACATTATTCATCATAAGTTAATAACTATAGTGATTATATTTAAAAAACAGTGATATTTGCCAATAACTGACTACAAGTAAAACTTTTATAGCGCAGAAAGGCAATAGTCAAAGCAAAAACCAGAACTATATCCCGAAGTATATTTCTAAAGCAGCGATTGCTGTTATGTAAGCTTCAATAAACACTATATGATTTGTTTATATTTTAATCAGACATTTTAAATCTGCTGAAATTAACAGCAGTTTAAAAGAAGAAAGCGGCAAAAGCCGCTTTAGTAAGAAATTTTAGTGAGATAGTTTGGCGATAAGCCGTGCAGGAATGGTAAAACTGAACTCCGTTCCCTGCCCCGGTTTGCTGATAATATCCAGATGAGTATGGTGATGCTGTAAGGCGTGTTTTACTATCGCCAGCCCCAGGCCGGAGCCGCCGGTCTGCCGCGAGCGGGATTTATCCACACGATAAAAACGCTCGGTCAGACGGGACAGATGTTCGGCCGGAATCCCCGGGCCGTTATCTTTTACACTGAACACTGCATTACTGTTACACAGTGCCCAGCTGACCTCAATCCGTGTGTTTTCCGGTGTGTGATTCACTGCGTTATACACCAGATTCGACATAGCGCTTCGCAACTCTTCCTCATCCCCGAAAATCTTCAGTTTGTCATCCACAGTAAAGCAGATATCCTGTTTGCCCCGGCTTAGAGCCACAGCTTCCTGCTGAAGCATCATCAGCATCCCCGGCACATCCACCACCTGATCCAGCCCGCTTTTGACCGCCACTTCAATTTTTGACAGCTGTAAAAGCTGTCTGACCATACCGTCCATACGACGGGTTTGTTCCTGCATGGTCAGAATTGCTTTTTTATTCATCGGATTATCAAAATCCTGATCAGCAAGCATTTCCAGGTAGCCCTGCAAAACCGTCAGCGGGGTGCGCAGTTCATGACTGACATTGGCGAAAAAATCGCGCCGTGAGTTTTCAAGACGGCGTTTTTCCGTCACATCACGGGCGACCATCAGCAACTGCCCTTCCGAATACGGCATGATACGCAATTCCATCATGCTGCCGTTATTCAGTTCCAGTGTCAGCGGCAGAGTATAATCGCCCTGAGTCAGATAGCGGCTGAAATCCGGATAACGCAGAAGGTTAAAGATGTGCTGTCCGTTATCATCCGGCCAGCGGAAACCGAGAAGGTGCTGGGCATGCTTATTACACCAGAAAATATTACCGTCTTCTGTCATCATCACCACCGCATCCGGCAGGGATTCCGCCCCGCTGCGAAAGCGTTTGATCAGTGTGGCGAGTTCACGGCGGCGCTTACGGTTACGCTGCTGAAGCTGGTAGATACCATAAAAAATCGGTTCCCAGCTGCTGCGGCCGGGCGGTGGCAGCATACTGCGATCCAGCCACAGCCAGTCGGACAATTTCAGTAAGTTATAACTGTGCCAGACGGCAGCGGCAAACAGTGCGCCGGCAAGAAACCAGCCGGTATAGCCGAAAAAAAGTGACAAAAAGAGTGCCGGAAGGCAGAAAACCAGTAATTCCAGTACAATTTTTTTCCACGAAAGACGCTCAAGCACGCGCGATCCTCTTGCGGTTTATTATTATCATCAGTAACGGACAGAGAAGCGGTAACCCGTTCCGCGGACTGTCTGTATCATTTTATCGTGTCCGTCAGCTTCCAGCGCTTTGCGCAGGCGGCGGATATGCACATCCACCGTGCGATCCTCAACATAGACATTCTCGCCCCAGACATAGTTGAGTAACTGTTCGCGGCTGTAAACCCGCTCCGGATGGGTCATAAAAAAATGCAGGAGTTTAAATTCTGTCGGTCCCATCTCCAGCGGATTCTCATTGCTGGTCACGCGGTGGGAGGCCGGATCGAGAGTCAGGCCGTTCATGGCGATAAGGTCATCCGCCGCCATCGGGGATATACGCCGCAGAATAGCTTTAACACGGGCCACTAACTCTTTCGGTGAGAACGGTTTGGTCAGATAATCATCCGCGCCGGTCTCCAGACCTTTGACACGATCTTCCTCTTCACCGCGCGCCGTCAGCATCATCACAGGGATTTCCCGCAGCTGACTGTCCCGTTTCATATGTTTGATAACCTGAATACCGGAACCGCCCGGAATCATCCAGTCCAGCAGAACAAGATCAGGGAAAGGCTCCACCAGCCGGGCAATGGCCGCATCATAATCATCTGCCTCAATGGGCTGATAGCCATTCTGCTCCAGTACAAAACAGACCATTTCACGGATAGGTGCTTCATCTTCAACGACTAAAATTCGTCTTGCCATGGCGTTCCCTGTTTACCGTTAATTCATTTCATCAGACAGTGCCGCGATTATGCGTCACTTTTGTGACAGATTTATGAATATCAGCCGATACCTCAGCCTGCACTGCAAAGATAATGTCATTAAACTGACATACTACACACAAAATGCGTGTCAGATCGTAAAACACTGGATATTTATCCAATATTTATTTTTACCGGCTGTTTTCCGTTATACTCTGTTTTCAGTAAACCGCCTAACACAATGCGCGGCCGGTTCTCCCGGCAGGAATAACCGTATATATGAAAATCATTCACACATCAGACTGGCATCTCGGACAGTATTTTTACACTAAAAACCGGTTACAGGAACATTTGCAGTTTTCGGACTGGCTGATAAACCTGATAAAAGAACAACAGGCGGATGCTCTGATTATCGCCGGGGATGTGTTTGATACCACCTCACCGCCGAGTTACGCCCGTGAGCTGTATAACCGTTTTGTTGCACAACTGCAACAGACCGGCTGTCATCTGATTGTGCTCGCCGGTAACCATGATGCCGTTGCCACACTAAATGAATCCCGCGAACTGATGGCCTGCCTGAATGTGAATGTGGTTGCCCGCCCGGAACCGGAGCGGGATCTGATCGTACTTTATAATAAGCAAAATCAGCCCGGTGCGATTGTCTGTGCCGTGCCGTTTCTGCGGCCGCGGGATATTCTGGAAAGTCAGGCAGGGCAATCCGAAGCCGAAAAACAGCAGGCGCTGCTGACCGCCATACAGACACATTACCAGTCCCTTTATGACAGAGCGATTGCAAAACGGACTGAGCTGGACGCAGATATTCCGGTCATTATGACAGGCCACCTGACCACTGTCGGTGCCAAAACATCGGAATCTGTCCGCGATATTTATATCGGCACGCTGGAGGCCTTTCCGGCCGGCGCTTTCCCGCCGGCGGATTACATTGCCCTCGGGCATATTCACCGCGCACAATCTATCGGTGACAGCGGCACCATCCGTTACAGCGGTTCCCCCGTTCCGCTCAGTTTTGATGAATCCGGACAGGAAAAAAGTGTCTTCCTGCTGACCCTCGGCGACAACAGTATCACGGCGATTGATGCGGTGCCGGTGCCCTGTTTTCAGCCGATGGCCTGCCTGAAAGGCGATTTGGATGCCATCAGCCGGGCACTTGAACAGTTTCCGCCCCGCAATGAACACACACAACCGGTCTGGCTGGATATCGAAATAGCCGGGCGGGATTATCTGCCGGATATTCAGAAACGCATTCAGGCACTGACAGAATCCCTGGCCGCAGAAGTGATTCTGCTGCGGCGCGAACGCAGACAAATAACCGCAGACAACAGCGAAGCTCTGCGGGAAACCCTGAATGAACTGACACCGGATGATGTTTTTGCCCGTCGTCTGGCACTCAGTGATACTGAAGATGATGATATCCCGCGCCTCACCACTCTTTTTCGCCGGATTTGTGAGCAGGTTCGTGACCAGGCGGAGAGTGACAGCAGTGCGGACAATACCGATATCAGCAGAGAAAGCAGCACCGCCACGGGTATCCGGAAAGGAAAAAGTGAATGAAAATCCTGACGTTACGGTTTAAAAACATCAATTCACTTCAGGGAGAATGGAAAATCGATTTTACGGCGGAGCCATTCGCCGGTAACGGATTGTTTGCTATCACCGGCCCGACAGGGGCTGGAAAAACCACTCTGCTGGATGCCATCTGTCTCGCACTGTATCACCGGACGCCCAGAGTAAAAACATCCGGTACACAAAATGATGTCATGACCCGTCATAGCGCAGAATGCCTGGCAGAAGTCGAATTTTCTGTAAAAGATAAAGCTTACCGGGCCTTCTGGAGCCAACGCAGAGCAAGAAACAGTGCAGAGGGTAATCTTCAGGCACCAAAAGCAGAATTAGCAGAGTGCAGTAGCGGAAAAATTCTGGCAGATAAACCCTCTCAGGTTCTTGATATGGTCATTCAGCTGACAGGCCTGGATTTCGCCCGTTTCACACGTTCTGTCCTGTTATCACAGGGAAATTTCGCCGCCTTTCTGAACGCGGATGACAATGAACGGGCAGATCTGCTGGAGGAGCTGACCGGCACGGAAATTTACCGTCTGATCTCCCGTCAGGTTTATGAAGACTACAAAGCTGCACAGCAGGCACTTTCTCTGCTGGAAGCACAGATCGGTGCTATCCGGCTGATGACCGATGATGAACGGCCTGCGTGTCAGGCTGAACTGACCACCCTGCAAACAGATGAACAGGCTCTGCTTATCCGTCAGACACAGTTACAGGCAGCACTGCAATGGTGGCAACGCCGGGATGCACTGGATACGGAAACAGAACAGCGGCAGCAGCAGTACGCATCTGTTATGCAGCAGATACAGGATGCACACGCACGGCTGAACCTGCTTGCCCGCGCCAAACCGGCGGAAAAACTGCGTCCGGCAAAAGAGGCGGCGCAGAACAGTGCAGCGTTAAGTGCACAGCTAACCGCCCGTATGCAGGAACTGTCACAAATAACAGAGAGTACCATCCGTTCTCTGCAACCACTGACCGGTCAATGTGAAGAACAGCAACAGTTACTCTCCGGACTGAAACAGCAATATCAGCAACTGGAAACACTGGCAGAAAACGAAATCCGGCCACTGGATAACCGATTACAATTGATTGATAATCAGTCAGACACACTGAAACAGCAGTATCAGGCACAGTTACAGGAGCAGCAGGCGTTACAGAGCCGCACAACAGAACTTCAGCAACTGCTGACACAAACCCGTGATATTCATGCCCGCAGCACACAGTACCGGCAGGATAATATTCAGAAAGCGGAGCTTCCGTCTGCCATTATCCGGTGGCAGCATGAACTGAATACCCAGCAGGAATACCGTTCTCAGATTTCAGCCCTTGCGGAACAACAGCAGGCTGGTGAGGTTCAGCAGCAGTCGCTGACAACAGCACACTCAGATATTACAGAGAAACTGACAGCCCGAAACCAGTCTGTTCTGCCGCTGAAAACCGAACTGGATACCTTACAAACCACATTACAGAATGCACGGCAAACCGAACCGGATCAGCAGTTAATCACGCAACTGAAACAAACAAGTGAAAAGCGCGGGTTACTGCAAAAACTGGCGTCTCTGGCACCGGAAATCACTCTGCTGACCCGCAACCGGGAAAATCTTCTGCAACAGCAGCAGGTATCTCAGGAAGAAATAAAGACACTGACAAACTGGTGTGCGCAACAGGAACCGCTTCTGGCTGACCAGCACACACACCTGCTGGATCTGACAGCCCGTTATCAGCTGGAACAAACCATTGTCCGGCTGGATGCAGAGCGTCAGCGTTTACAGGCCGGAAAGCCCTGTCCTCTGTGCGGCAGTACGGCTCACCCGGCCGTCACGGATTATCAGCAGGTGACACCGGATGAAACCGCACAGCGCCGGGAGGCACTGACTCAGACCATCAGAGAGGCAGAAAAAAACCTGACGGAGAAACAATCCCGGCTGAGCTTTACCCGAACACAGCACGAAAAACTGCGTTCTGCATTACAGGAAACCGGAGATACCCTCGCGGCACATACCGTACAGTGGCAAAAAATCTGCCTTGAGGGCGGATTTGCGTCCCTGACAGATTCCCCGGAAACACTGAATGACATCATTCAGCATTATGACGGGCTGTATCAGCAGCAACAGCAGGCTCTGGAAGCCCGCCGCGCCCTGGAAACACAGGTATTAACACTGCAAAACCGGTTACAGGCCGAAGAGACCGAGTGTGAACGGCTGTCACAAACGTTACAGCGCAACAGTCAGGAGCAGCAGTTCCTGGCACAACAACAGACAGAGCGGGCGGCACGTCTGGCTGAACTTCAGCAACAGGAACAGACGCTGGAAACGTCTCTGGCACACACCGTAACTGCTTTTGGCTACACTATTCCTTCTCCGGCGGAAACAAATGCGTGGCTGGCACAACGTCAGCAGGAAAGTGATCAATTCGCCGCCAATGAGCAGCAAATACAGCAAAGTGCACAACAACTCACAGAGCTGAGCGCACAACAGCAAAATCTGGAAGTACAGCAGGCAAAACTGACGGCACAACTGGCAGAACAGTCCGCCGCACTCGCCACACTTCAGGAACAGCATAAAACCATCACGGTACAGCGGCAGGCGCTGTTCGGTGATAAAAATATCAGTGCCGAATTACAGAAACTGCTTCATCAGCAGCAGGAGACTGAAAACACCCTGAAAGCCCTGACACAGCAGCGCGACAGCCTGCAACAACACCTTGCCGGGCTCCGGGGAGAAGAAAAACGACTGCAACAGCAGATACTGGATGCTCAGGAACAACACAGCCGGAATCAGCAGATTTTTCAGCAGCAACTGGCAGAAAGCCCGTTTACCGGTGAAGCGGATTTCCTCAGCGCTCTCCTCAGTGAAGAGGAACATCAGCAGTTACAAACCCTGGAAACGGAGCTTAACCAGGCGCAACTGAAAGCCGCCACCAGCCTCGGGGATACCAAAGCCGCACTGGAACAGCATTTGTCAGCACAACCGGAACCGTTCCGTGAACTGCCCCGTCTGAAACTGACAGAATTACATACTGCCGCGGCACAGCAACTGCGGGAACTGAGCAGCCGCCGGGGTGAGCTGCGCGGACGCCTGACTACGGATGATAATCTGCGGTTACAACAGCGCGATTTACTGGAACAAATTATCCGTCATCAGCAGGACGTGACTGACCGCAGCCGCCTCAATCTGCTGATAGGCTCCGCTGATGGTGCCAAATTCAGCCGCTTTGCCCAGGGGCTGACTCTGGATTATCTGATCCATCTGGCTAACCGGCGGCTGGAGAAACTGCATGGCCGCTATGTGTTACAGCGCAAAACGGCTGACAGCCTGGAACTGCAAATCACCGACACCTGGCAGGCAGATACTCAGCGTGACACCAAAACTCTCTCCGGCGGGGAGACATTCCTGGTCAGTCTGGCACTAGCGCTTGCCTTGTCTGATCTCGTCAGCCATAAAACACAGATTGAATCGCTGTTCCTCGACGAGGGTTTCGGCACGCTGGATCAGGAAACACTGGATATCGCGCTGGACGCACTCGATAACCTGAACGCATCCGGAAAAACTATCGGGGTTATCAGCCATATTGAGGCCATGAAAGAGCGGATTGCAGTACAGATCTCTGTCAGAAAAATGAACGGACTCGGGATAAGTAAATTGTCGCCGGAATATCGTGTTACATCAGCGTAATATTTTAACGCTGTTAATAATAATTGATTAATCCAATGATATTTATTGAAAATTTTTCTGTTGGCCGAATTTTTTGAAATATAAGGTTAAATATTTTCGGTATGTTTTTTGATTCATTGCTTATATGCTGTTCATCATGAACTGAAGAGAGCGCGGAAACCGGTTTTTCCGACAAAAAATTTAACGGAGAGTAACATGTCTAATTCATTTATCGAGTTAATTAAAAAACGCAGAACAATTTATAGCCTTGGTAATAACCTGCCTGTTTCTCAGGATCGTATCGCTGCTCTCATCAAAGAAGCCGTGAAACACAGCCCGACTGCCTTTAACTCACAATCATCCCGCGTCGTGGTGCTGTTTGGTGAGAACCACAAAAAAATGTGGAATATCGTCAAAGACGCACTTCGCGCCATTGTACCGGCGGACGCATTCGCCGCCACTGAAAGCAAAATTGATAATGCCTTCCTGTCCGGTGCCGGTACTGTCTTATTCTTTGAAGATCAGTCTGTTGTCAAAGGCTTACAGGAACAATTCGCACTGTATGCGGATAATTTCCCGGTCTGGTCTGAACAGGCCAGCGGCATCGCACAGTTTGCTGTCTGGACTGCACTGTCTGAAGAAAATATCGGCGCATCCCTGCAACACTACAATCCGGTGATTGATGAGCAGGTCAGCAAAGCCTGGAATATCCCGGCTGACTGGAAACTGCGCGCACAGTTAGTATTCGGCTCCATTGAGCAGGAAGCCGGTGAAAAAGCCTTTATGGATGATGAAAGCCGTTTCAGAATCTTCAATTAATCTTCCGGACTCAGCCGCACGTTAAGCGCGGCTGTTCCCGGACGCATCAGGCGTGTTACCTGTCATAAAGCGTCGTTATTACCTTCTGTTATCGTGTTAAAATATGCCTTTGCCCGCCTTGTGCGGGCTTTTTTATCAGATTTCCGGCCACAGCCAGGCTGCACCACGGACACCGCTGGAATCGCCGTGAACCGCTTTGCGGATCGGTGTGTCACACTCACCGCCGAACACACGGGATCGTATCAGAGCCGGTACAGTCTGATACAGGCGATCGACATTACTCATTCCGCCGCCCAGCACAATCACATCCGGGTCCAGTATATTCACTACCTGCCCGAGCGCTTTTGCCAGCCGCTGCTCATAATTCACCATCACCTGTTCAGCAGGTAAATCTCCCTGCGACAAACGATGAATGATCTCCGCACCTTTACAGACCCCGCCGGTCAGTGCGGTATAATCAGCCATAAAACCGGTGCCGGAGATAAACAATTCGGTACAGCCCTGCTTGCCGCAATAGCAATCCGCCATACCTTTAAACAGCCTGTCAGCTTCATCCTGCCACGGCAGCGGGTTATGTCCCCACTCACCCGCCACACCGTTTCCGCCGCTGTGAACCCGCCCGTTCAGCGCAATTCCCGCACCACAGCCGGTGCCGATAATCACCGCGAAAACTACCGGAAACCCTGCTCCTGCACCATCAACCGCTTCGGAGACTGCCAGGCAATTTGCATCATTCGCCACCCGGACTTTCCGTTGCAGTAATGCACTGAGATCCGCATCAAACGGCTGACCATTCAGCCAGACAGAGTTGGCATTTTTTACCCGCCCGGTGACCGGTGACAGCGTTCCCGGAATCCCCACACCGACTGTGCCGGTCTCTCCGGTGGCAGTTTCCGCATCGTGTACCAGTCCGGCAATTGCCTGTAATGTCTGCTGATAATCAAAACGCGGCGTATCCGTCCGTTTGCGGAATAATACCTGTCCCTCATTACTGAGTGCAATCACTTCAATTTTGGTGCCGCCCAAATCAATACCAATCCGCATACTGTCCCCTTCTGCTGTGGATTTACGCTCTGCTTTCATGCTTCTGATAATGCAGCCCGCCGGCCTGACAATCAAGTTTCCGCGCGAAGGCATTAGAGCAACGCAGCAAGATCCGTTATCATAGCGCGATGCAATTCTCACCGCGCAATGACCGCGCATCATAAAACAGGACTGTCCGATGTGGTTTAAAAATATACTCGTTTACCGCCTTAGCTCGCCGTTTCCGCTGTCTGCCGATGAGCTGGAAAAACAGCTGGAACACATGGCATTCACGCCGTGCGGCAGTCAGGATATGATGAAAACCGGCTGGGTTTCACCGATGGACTCCCGGGGTAATGCACTGACACACGCCGCCGGTAAACAAATCCTTATCTGTGCCAAAAAAGAAGAAAAAATGCTGCCATCGCCGGTGATTAAGCAGGAATTACAGGCAAAAATTGAAAAGCTGGAACATGAGCAGCACCGCAAACTGAAAAAAACCGAAAAAGATTCCCTGAAAGATGAAGTGTTTCACGCGCTGCTGCCGCGTGCCTTCAGCCGTTTCAGCCAGACTGCCATCTGGATCGATGCGGAACGCGGCCTGATTATCGTCGATGCCGCCAGTACCAAACGGGCGGAAGATAACCTTGCCCTGCTGCGTAAAACACTCGGCTCTCTGCCGGTGATCCCGCTGACCACCAAAGATCCGATTGAACTGACGCTGACCGAATGGGTGCGTTCCGGGGATTTACCGGCCGGTTTTGCCCTGATGGATGAAGCTGAACTGAAAGCGATTCTTGAAGAAGGCGGTGTCATCCGCTGCAAAAAACAGGATTTGGTGTCGGATGAAATCGCCACCTGTATTGAAGCCGGAAAATGCGTCACCAAACTGGCTCTGGATTGGGAAGAACGCATTCAGTTCCTGATGTCTGATGACGGCTCCTTTAAACGCCTCAAATACAGTGATGATTTAAAAGATAAAAATGAAGACATCGACCGCGCGGATTTTGCCCAGCGGTTTGATGCTGATTTTATCCTGATGACCGGCGAACTGAGTGCGCTGATCAGCAGTACCATCGCTGCCCTCGGCGGTGAGGCGGAACACTGAAAAAATCTGCGGGAAGCCCGGTAACAGGCTCCCGCTGATACCCGCTGTTATGCCCATAGCAGCGGGGCTTTTTCATCGTTACCGTGCTCTCCGTAATAGAGTGACGGCAGAAAACGGGACAGGTAAGTAAACTCGTTATAGCAATGCTTCATCAGTCCGAAACCTATCTCATCCGGCAGTTCCGTCAGCGGATCGGCCAGTGACGCCCCGAGTAAAAACCGGCTGCGTAATACACATCCGAACTCCGTATCATAAGTGATATGCAGCATTTTTCCGTCGATCGGGTAACCCAGTGTATCGGTTTTTACATCATCCCCGAATCCGATATGAGCACAGACAGCGCCGGAAATCTGATTATTCTGCCGCGCGGCAGCCAGTTTATCCGCATCAAAGAAATCCTGTGCATCATTGAATTTCAGTGTCGCGCCAACCGGCGGGATCGGCCCGAGAGACTCAACTGCGCGGATTGTCGCCCCGATATAACTCTCCCCTTTTTTCCGGGCTGAATCCCAGCCGTGATGAGCCACATGATCATGCGGGTGCCACCAGCGGATATGCTGCGTGGTTTCAAAAAACGTGAACCACCACTCCAGCATCCGGCCTTTGCAGCCATGCAGATCAGTTCTGACAGAGACTGTCAGAAGCCCTTCCTCAGTGCGTTCCAGCCCCATTTCCATCCGAAGCGGTTCAGGGGATAATAACTGATTAATATCACTCAGTGCCCACGGTAAGTTTTCTTTTTTCGCTGACATAATGTATACTCCAAAATTAGGAAACCATTTTCGTTTCCTAATTAATATTGTCCTGCAACGGACATTTGTCAATTGAGGATCGCACGTATGGCTAATCATGAACCGGCCGCAGAGCCACGGGGACGGGGACGTCCGGTTGTACCGGAAGAAGAACTGATTGCAAAAATCCGTGAGGCGGCGCTCAGCCTGTTGTTATCACAAGGTTATTCCGCGATGACAATGGATGCCGTGGCAAAGCAGGCAGGCGCCTCCAAAAAGACGCTGTACCGGTTTGCGGAGAACAGGGAAGATCTGGCGGAGCAGATAGTGCGCGGCTGGACGGACTCTTTTGTGCCGCTGTTTATGCAGGATGCAAAAAATAAAGATGATTTTTATCAGATACTTGAAAATAATCTGACCATCATGAGCCACAAAGTGCTGAGTGCTGAGGCGGCAGGGTTGTTTTGTTTGCTGAGCAGTGAATTTCCCGGCCGGGAGTTATTACTGACCCGCTATCAGGCAGGCGGAATCGAGCGCGGACGCGCACTGCTGGCGGAATGGCTGTCCCGGCATCAGGACTTTTTGTCTCTGCCGGATGCGGTACAGACCAGTGATTTACTGTTATCGATGGTGATGGCGGAGCCGCTGCGTCAGATTGCCCTGAAACTGGCACCACCGGCACCGGACTATCCGGTACAACCGCGTATCCGTGCCGCAGTGGCATTACTGAAACGCTGACAGGCACCAGCGGATAGCCGGTGCCCGGAAACCGCATTATTTCTGTATCAGATAACGGATTGTCGGTCCGTTCTGCTGGATGGATAGCACGGTGTAGCCGTGATTTTTGGCATCCTGCGGGATATTATTGATGGATTGCGGGCAGTCACTCACCACTTCGAGGATCTCGCCAGTTTTCAGTGACGGCATGGCTTCAAGGGTCGCCACTGCCGGATACGGGCACGGCTCACCAACCATATCCAGCCGGTAATCCGGGACAATTGTTGTGTTATCAGTATTCATGGTAAGCTCCTTAGTGTGCGGCAGAGGTGACAGCGTCAGTCTGATTTTTCCGGCGGAAGAAGCGTTTCTCCCACATCAGTAACAGGATAAAGGCGAAGGCGAGTAATCCGTAAGTAACCAGCAGACCACCGGCCGGGCCGAAGGTATCCAGCAGATTGACTTTGTCGTAGTCAGTCGCCAGCCACGGTGCCACGGAATCCCAGTAGTACGCCAGAATGGTCGCGCCGATAATATTGCCCAGCCCGACCCACCAGAAGTGCACCTGACCTTCCACGGCACGGTACATCCAGCCGGTTTCACAGCCGCCCGCCAGCACAATACCGAAGCCAAACAGCAGTCCGCCGATCACAGCGTTAGGGCCTGCCCAGAAGATTTTCGGCTGTACACCCAGTTGCACATAGCTGTAGATCCCGATGGTACTGACCGCCATACCGAGAATAATCGCTTTTGCCATATGAGTACGTCCGGTGATCCAGACATCACGAAACGCGGAGGTAAAGCAGATTTGTGCCCGTTCAATCAGCAGACCAAACCCGATACCAAACAACATCGCCATCCCCAGTTTCGGGGATTTAAACAGCGTGAACAGAGACCAGGTGACACACAGCAGAAAAATCAGCATACCGAGACGGAAACGGCGTTTCGCCCGCTGCAAATCCTGTGTCAGCGGTGAGGCTTTGCTGACTTTTTTCAGTTTGACCGGAATGCGGAACATCGGCAGCAGTGTGAATTTCGCGCCGAAGTAAGAGCCTGCGGCGGTTGCCAGTGCAAAAAACCAGGCATGCAGGGAGAATTGCGGGATACCGGTAAAGAAGGCCGCCAGGTTACACCCCATTGCAAGACGCGCCCCGAAACCGGCGATAATACCGCCGATAACGGCCTGCCAGATACGGATTTTGTGTTGCGGGAGGCGGATTTTGACATTGTTAGCCCATAAGGCAGCGGCGATACAACCGGCAAACATGCCGATAATCATCATGCCGTCGATACGATCCAGAGGCGAGCCCTGCAAACCGATCACCTTAAAATACCCCCAGTTTTCCGGATGAGCGCCGAACAGTTGCAGAATGTGTCCGCCCCAGCGCGTAAACTCTCCGGTGACCGCCCAGAATGTGCCTGTTAATCCGAAGTAGTATGCGGATAAGATGCCGGCGGCGATCACTGCGGGCAACGGCTGCCAGAACCTGACAAGATACGTTGATTTAAATGTAGACCAGTTCATTTTTTTACCAAAAAAAAATCCCGACAGCGTCGGGAATCGATGTCGGAGTACATGTGTACCAGTAGGATCGTTATATGCGATCCACCGGAGAATCATACTCCTGTTGAGATAATTAGCTTATTAATATTTTTAAAAATACTGACACGTCCCTGCCCGCCCGGAACACGCCATCCCTGGTGCTTTACGCTTTCCTCTTTTTGCCGGTTGTTAAGTAAATTACCTTATCACCGGGAGATCAGGGAATAACCGGCAAACCGGAAAGACGCTGACACATCCCTGTCCGCTCGGATCGCGCCATCCCCGGCGCTTTACGCTTTCCTCTTTTTGCCGGTTAGTCCCTCATGTACTTAAACTCAGAAAAACAGAAAAATGAAACTGCTAAATCATCCGGTTTGTGGCAAGGCGGCAAGGGAAGAGTGCCCCAGGAGCATACATCAGTATGTGACCGGGGCCGATGAGTGCGGCCAACACAGCCACAGGCCGGAGGATGACGCAGATTCGCAGATCAGCAGATGCGGGGAAGAGGCTCGTTATACGGAAGATCCAGCAGCCTGGTGGCTCCGAAAATCCCCTGCACTTTCACCTGTTTTGCTTCTGTTACCAGCCCGATGGTACAGGCGTCCTGACCAAGCGGGCTGTTATGAAGCGCTGCCAGCACAGCATCTTCAGCTTCCGGAGCAACAACAATCACCACTTTACCTTCATTAGCAAAATTGAGTGCCTCCAGTCCCAGCAGTTCGCACACACCGCGTACTGCGGTTTTCAGCGGCAGTTTCTGTTCTTCGATATTCATGCCGCACTGCGAAGCATCGGCAAACTCATGCAGGATAGCAGTGACGCCGCCCCGGGTGGCATCGCGGACCGCTCTGATGCCGTCAATCGCCCGCAGCGGTGCGAGCATCGGTTCCAGAACCGCGCAGTCGCTGCGCAGATCCGCATCCAGTCCGAGGTTTTCACGCAGATTGAGAATTGCTGCGCCGTGGTCGCCGAGTGTGCCGCTGACAATAATTTTATCCCCCAGACGGCACTGTGCCGCCGCCCAGTTCAGCCGGTGCGGGATCACACCGATTCCGGCAGTATTGATAAAGACTTTATCTGCCGCACCGCGCGGCACCACTTTGGTATCGCCGGTCACAATCTGAATGCTATTCGCTTTTGCGGTTTCTGCCATGCTGTTAACCAGCTGAGAGAGGATCTCAAACGACAGACCTTCCTCAAGGATGAATCCGCAGGAGAGATAGCGCGGAATTGCACCGCCGACAGACAGATCATTCGCCGTACCGCATACCGCCAGTTTGCCGATATTGCCGCCGGGAAAAATAATCGGGTCAATCACATAGCTGTCAGTACTGAACGCCAGACGGTCACCGGCGGCCTGTAATTCCGCCAGCGGTATTCGTGCCTGATCTTCTTTTTCATTCAGATACGGGTTGGAAAATGCCTGCAAAAACAGGGAATCGATCAGTTGCTGCATCCCCTGTCCGCCGTTGCCCTGTGCCAGGGTGATTTCAGTAATTTGTTTCATTTTATTCTCCGCGCCGGTACTGATAATAAGCCGCACATGCCCCTTCTGAGGAGACCATCAATGCGCCGAGTGCTGTTTCCGGTGTACACTCGTTGCCGAACAGCGGGCAGTCCGCCGGTTTGCAACGGCCGGTTAACACATCTCCGCAACGCGCCTGCGGGTTATCCGCAACAGACTGCGGCTGCGGCCGGAAGCGGCGTTCAGCATCAAATTCATGGTAAGCCGGTGTCAGTTGTATGCCGGAATCCGCGATATTGCCCAGTCCGCGCCATTCACTGCTGGCTTTCAGTTCAAAGACTTCCGCCAGTGCTTTCTGTGCCAGCAGGTTCCCCTGCTCCGGCACAATGCGGCTGTACTGATTTTCAACTGCCATCGGCGTGTGGTTATCCTCCGCCTGTTTTTTCAGCTGGCGGATCACCATCAGAATGGCTGTCAGCAGATCCAGCGGCTCAAATCCTGTTACCACAAATGGTTTGGCGAATTCATCACACAGCGGCTGATACGGCGTACAGCCAATCACCATACTGACGTGCCCCGGTGCGATAAAGCCGTCGATAAACACATCTTTCTGCTCCAGCAATGTGCGCAGCGTCGGGATAATGGTGATGTGCTGACAAAAAACGGTGAAGTTTTTCAGTCCGGTTTTTTTCGCCAGCTGTAAGGTGGCTGCCGTGCCCGGCATGGTGGTTTCAAACCCCAGTCCGAAGAAAACAACCTCTTTGTCCGGATTATCACGGGCAATGTTCAGGGCATCCAGCGGGGAGTAGATAATACGGATATCGCTGCCGTGACGGCGGGCATCCAGCAGTGATCCGCCGCGTCCGGGAACGCGCATAGCATCGCCGAAAGTGCAGAAAATCACACCCGGACGGGCGGCGATTTCCAGACAGGCATCAATACGCCCCATCGGCAGCACACAGACCGGGCAGCCCGGTCCGTGCACAAATTCCACTGAATCAGGCAGCAGTTTATCCAGCCCGAATTTAAAAATGGCGTGAGTATGGCCGCCGCACACTTCCATAATCTGCAAAGGCTGTTTCAGCGGATGCGGCCACGAAGCCATCTCTTCCCGGATCTGCGCCAGCAGTTTTTCCGCCAGCGCCGGATCACGGAATTCATCAACAAAACGCATAGAAATCCCTTATTCCGCCGTACCGCGCTGCTGATTCACATTGCTCAGGCGATCCTGTAACCAGGCGACCCATTCATCCATTCCTTCGCCGGTAGTAGCCGACAGAACAATCACATCGATATCCGGATTCACACGGCGAGCCGCATTCACACAGGCTTCAATATTGACATTAACATACGGCAGCAGGTCGATTTTGTTAATCAGCATCAGGTCTGCGGCAGCAAACATATGCGGGTATTTCAGTGGCTTATCCTCACCTTCTGTCACTGACAGAATGGCGACTTTATGCTGCTCCCCCAGGTCAAAACCGGCCGGACACACCAGATTGCCGACATTCTCGATAAATAACAGGCTGTTATCTTTCAGTCCGAGGTGATGCATGGCGTCATGAACCATCTGCGCATCCAGGTGGCACCCTTTGCCGGTATTAACCTGAATCGCCGGTACGCCGGTTGCACGGATCCGCTCAGCATCATTGGTGGTCTGCTGATCGCCTTCAATCACGGCACAAGGCACTTTATCCTTCAGGTAATTCAGTGTGCGGGTCAGTAATGTGGTTTTGCCGGAGCCGGGGCTGGATACCAGGTTCAGTGCCAGAATGCCCTGCTCCTGTAAATGTTCACGGTTGTGGACGGCAATCCGGTTATTTTTATCCAGCACCCCCATTTCAATCTGCACCATGCGTTTTTGGGTCAGACCCGGCGCATGAGTACCCGCTTCGCCCATCCCGTAATGCATATTGTCTTTATCAATTACCGGTGCAAAGGCTGCCGCATGGTCATGACCGTGGTCGTGTGAATGTTCATGATCATGTGAGAGATGATGGTCGTGAGCATGTTCGTGTTCATGGGAATCGCTGTGTCCGCGGGCATGATCTTCACCGGCTTCACGGCCGTCATAATAGTAGTGGTTTACATCACCGTTATGGTGGTAGTGGTGGTGATGAATAATGACGGGGCGGGAATGGTTGTCATGGTCATGATGATGGTGATCATGGTCGTGATGGTCGTGGCTGTGACCTTCAATCTGCACGTTTCCTTCGCTGCAACCGCATGTGCTGCACATAATCCTGACTCCTGCTCGATTTATTGGCTCCGGCGCGGCATTGTGGTCAGACTCGTGACAGGTGCGGAGCATCTGATCACGCTGTGTCGGGCAGTCAACATAAATAAAATATTACACATAAAAGCCGGTAAACCATTACCAGCTTTTATGTATCCGTTATTAATTATATTAGTAGCAAATCAGCGGAGTGCCCGCTTTGACTTTGCGCAGGTCAGATGGATTTTCCCTGCGCAAAAGTGATATGTTTACGCCTGAACTCAGTGAACAAACACCACGTAAACGGCTGCTGCCACAATAAAGCGGTAGATAGCAAACGGAATAAAGGAGATACGCTTAATCAGCGACAGGAAGGTTTTCATGGCAATCAGCGCCACAATAAATGCTGCCAGGAAACCGACCGCAAACATCGGAATATCCGAACTGCTCAGGAAATGCCAGCTCTTGTATAAATCCAGTGCTGTCGCGCCCATCATCATCGGCACCGCCAGAATAAAGGAAAACTCTGACGCCGTATAACGGTTAATTCCCATCAGCATACCGCCGGAGATAGTAGCCCCCGAGCGGGAGAATCCCGGCCACAATGCCAGACACTGGAAGCAGCCTATGGTAAATGCCTGACGGTAACTGATGTCATCAAGCCCGGTGGCCTGTACCTTCTTCGGTTTAAAGACTTCCGCCACAATCAGCAGGATACCGCCCGCAACCAGCGCGTACATCACATTCACCGGATTAAACAGTAACTTGATCTGATCCCGCAGCAATAATCCGAGAACCACCGCCGGTAACATAGCAATAATAATATGGAGTAACGTCAGTTTTCCCTGAGTCTGTCCCTCATGGGGAACCCGGCTGAAATGAATACCGATAAGGGCAAACATCCGCCGCCAGAACAGGAAAACCACCGCCAGGATAGAACCAAGCTGGATAACCACTTCAAAGGTTTTTGCTTTATCGCCCGTAAACCCGATAAGCTCAGCAACAATAATCATATGACCGGTTGATGACACCGGCAGGAATTCGGTTAATCCTTCAACAACCCCGAGGATCAGTGCATGCAGTAAACTTGTGATATCGCCCATATAACGCCCTGTATGGCAGATAAAATAAGGCACTCCCGGACGCGGGAATGCCGGATACGGATGACAGCATATGACGCAAGTGTGACAATTTCATGACACCCCTGCCGCTTTTATGACAGTTCCGCTGACGGCATTATGACAACATCAGCCCGCACTTCGTTCAATAATGACACCCACTTCTTCCGCCTGCGCCACTGCTCTCGGTTTGGCCACGCGGATACGTACCCAAGGGGTTCCGAATTGTGTCAGCAATAATGACGCCACTTCTTCCGCCACACGTTCAACCAGTGCGAACTGTCTTGTCTGCACATAATCCAGAATAGCCGTACTGACGCTGGCGTAATCAAGACAATGCGCCACATCATCACTCTCTGATGCGCGTTTGTTATCCCAGTGCATTTCGATATCGAGCACTAATTTCTGCGTAATATCCTTTTCCCAGTCGTAAGCACCAATCGTTGTGAAAACAACAAGTTTCTTAATAAAAACAACATCCATCCGCAATTACCCCGTTTTTTTATGCTCATCGGATATCACTTCCCATGAAATATGCGTATTATCCATGGAGGCTAATAACTATAATTTACCGTCTGTCAGGAGGGAAGTCATGAGTGGAATCGCGCTTGGTATGATCATCTTCGCTTATCTGCTGGGATCTGTTTCCAGTGCGATCCTGATCTGCCGCCTTGCGGGACTGCCGGACCCCCGGCATCACGGCTCCGGAAACCCGGGCGCCACCAACGTGCTGCGAATCGGCGGCAAACTGGCGGCTGCCGGTGTCCTTATCTGCGACGTTCTCAAGGGTATGCTGCCGGTCTGGCTCGCCTACCTCCTGCAAATACCGTATTTTTACCTCGGCATTATCGCCATTGCCGCCTGTTTAGGCCATATTTATCCGGTATTTTTCCACTTTAAAGGCGGAAAAGGCGTGGCAACCGCATTTGGGTCGATTGCCGCCATCGGCTGGGATCTGACCGGACTGGTCGCCGGCACCTGGCTGCTGACCGTACTGCTGAGCGGCTACTCATCATTAGGCGCAATTGTCAGTGCACTGGTGGCACCGTTTTATGTCTGGTGGTTCAAACCGGAGTTTACCTTCCCGGTCGCCATGCTCTCCTGTCTGGTGCTTATCCGCCATCATGACAACATTCAGCGGCTGTGGCGCGGACAGGAAAGCCGCATCTGGCAGAAGCTGAAGAAAAAGCGGGCCAAAACGGATAAAGAAATAATCCAGGAAGCGAAAGAGCAGGAAAAAGAAGATTAAAAAAGGCGCTGAAGCGCCTTTCTTGTGTCCGGAAATTATTTGTCCAGCGGTGGTAATTCCGCCAGTGGCCAGCGCGGGCGAACAATCACACCCAGTTCACCGCGCATACCGCCTTTAAAGCGGATCATACCGGCCAGCGCAATCATCGCGCCATTGTCCGTGCACAGCTCAGGACGGGCATAAAATGCTTCTCCGCCCAGTTTTTCCAGTGTCTGCGCCATACGTTCACGTAGCGTGCGGTTTGCACTCACGCCGCCTGCCATCACCAGCCGTTTGAAACCGGTCTGCTCCAGGGCGCGCTTGCACTTGATTATCAGTGTATCCACCACCGCATCTTCAAAAGCACGGGCGATATCGGCTTTGGTCTGATCCGAATCATCATTCTGGCGAATCGTATTGGCAGCAAATGTTTTCAGCCCGGAGAAGCTGAAATCCAGACCCGGACGGTCAGTCATCGGACGCGGAAAAGTGAAACGTCCAGGTATGCCCTGAGCCGCCATACGTGACAGAGCAGGCCCGCCCGGATAATCCAGACCCAGTAATTTAGCTGTTTTATCAAAGGCTTCCCCGGCTGCGTCATCGATAGATTCACCCAGCAGCGTGTATTCACCGATACCGGTCACACTGATTAACTGGGTATGGCCGCCGGATACCAGCAGTGCGACAAACGGAAATTCCGGCTGATGTTCTTCCAGCATCGGTGCCAGCAGATGGCCCTCCATGTGGTGAACCGGCACCGCCGGGACATCCCAGGAAAACGCCAGCGCACGGCCGACTGTTGCCCCGACCATCAGCGCCCCGACCAGCCCCGGTCCTGCGGTATAGGCCACCGCATCAATATCCTGTGCCGTCAGACCGGCTTCTTTCAGCGCAGCCCGGATCAATGGCACGGTTTTCCGGATATGGTCCCGGGATGCCAGTTCCGGCACCACGCCGCCGTAATCCGCGTGGACTTTGATCTGGCTGTATAACTGATTAGCCAGCAAACCGGCCTCATCATCATAAATTGCGATTCCGGTTTCATCGCAGGACGTTTCAATGCCTAACACTCGCATGGGACTTAACTCGCTGGAACAAAAACTGACGGGACTGGCGGCGGACAGCAGAAAGCAAATCCGTCTCCGCAAAAATATCAGTGTATCACCATAATGGCGTGCTGACAGGTATTAAGGTGAAATACGGGGCTTTTTTGCTGTATTTTTATTCAGCAAAAACAGCTTATTCACAGGATGAATTCAGTTATCCACACCCTTTTCCCCTGCATGACCGATTTCTGTTGCTGACAAATCGCCGCGTATCCGCTATAATCTGCACCCACTGTAAAAACCCCTGTCGGGTGTGCGGATCCGGTTCTGGCGGTAACACCTGACCATATCCGAGGTATTTCTCTGTCTGATTATCCACAGCACTTTACAACGTGGGTCACATTGAAGTAAAATTCCGCACCATTTTAAAGACAACTGGCATAACGCCAGTACAGACCTATTTATTGAGGTGAGAGGCACATGCCGGTAATTAAAGTACGTGAAAACGAGCCATTTGACGTTGCACTGCGTCGTTTCAAACGCTCCTGCGAAAAAGCAGGCGTATTAGCTGAAGTACGTCGTCGTGAGTTTTATGAAAAACCAACGACTGTGCGTAAACGCGCTAAAGCATCTGCTGTTAAGCGTCATGCTAAGAAACTGGCTCGCGAAAACGCACGTCGTACTCGTCTGTACTAATCGCTGCGGCCGCGCCGCAACTTAGTCAGACCGCAGTAGTTGCAGTTAATGGCCGTGTTTCCGGAAGGAAGCGCGGCTTATTATCGTTATCAGACAGGCGAAAAAGGGGTTATGGCCGGGCGCATTCCACGCACATTTATCAACGACTTATTAGCGAGAACCGATATCATCGATCTTATCGATGTCAGGGTGCCGCTGAAAAAACACGGTAAAAATCACCAGGCGTGTTGTCCTTTCCACAACGAAAAAACTCCCTCTTTTACGGTCAGCAGCGATAAACAGTTTTACCACTGCTTCGGCTGTGGTGCCCACGGCAATGCTATTGATTTTTTAATTAATTATGACCGGCTCGAGTTTGTCGAGGCGATCGAAGAATTAGCAGCAATGCACGGGCTGGATGTTCCTTATGAAACCGGAAGCGGCAGCAGCCAGATAGAAAAACATCAGCGCCAGAACCTTTATCAGCTGATGGAAAAACTGGACAGTTTTTACCGCCATGCATTACAGGCCGATAACGCCGGTCATGCCCGTGAATACCTGAACCGCCGGGGTCTGAGTCAGGAGATTATCAGCCGGTTTGCTATCGGCTATGCCCCCGCCGGATGGGACAACGTCCTCAAACGCTTTGCCCGCAGTGAGGATGATCGTCAGCAGTTGCTGGATGCCGGCATGTTAGTGGTCAATGATAACGGCCGCTGTTATGACCGCTTCCGGGAACGTGTGATGTTTCCTATCCGCGACCGGCGCGGCCGGGTAATTGCCTTCGGCGGACGAGTTCTTGATGATGCAATGCCGAAATACCTGAACTCACCGGAAACCGATATTTTTCATAAGGGCCGTCAGTTATTCGGGCTGTACGAAGCACAGCAGAATAACCGTGAACTATCCCGCATCCTTGTGGTGGAAGGCTATATGGATGTGGTTGCCCTGGCACAGTTCGGTATTGATTATGCGGTGGCCTCACTCGGGACATCGACAACGGCAGAGCACATACAGTTGCTCTATCGGACATCTGATACCATAATTTGTTGTTATGACGGAGACCGCGCCGGACGCGAAGCCGCCTGGCGGGCACTCGAAACTGCCCTTCCCCATCTTAATGACGGGCGGCAGTTACGTTTTATGTTTTTACCGGACGGCGATGACCCGGATTCACTGGTACGCCGTGAAGGCCGTGAAGCCTTTGAGCAGCGGCAGAATGAGGCACACAGTCTGTCTCAGTTTCTGTTCGATACCCTGCTGCGTCAGGTGGATATGAGCACCCCGGAAGGGCGCAGTAAGCTGAATGCCCTGGCAACGCCGCTGATTAGCCGCGTGCCGGGTGAAGCACAGCAGGCATTTTTATTGCAGGATCTGGGCAATTTACTCGGGTTACCGGATATCACGCAGCTCAAACAGGCTGTCCGCCAGAGTGAAAGCAGTCCCGGTTATCAGGCACCAAAACTGAAGCCGACCACCATGCGGATACTGATAGCTTTGCTGGTACAGAATCCGCAGTTTGCACAATTAGTGCCGCCGCTGGAATCCATTGATACCAGCCGTATTGCCGGTTTTTCATTATTCAGGGAACTGATAGATACCTGTTTATCACAGCCCGGGCTGACTACCGGTCAGTTACTGGAACACTACCGTGATAATAAATTAGTGCCACAGCTTGAAAAACTGGCCGGATGGAACGATATAGAGATAGATGAGATAGCAGAAAAAACCTTCAAAGATGCCTTAAATCATCTGGTGGTGTCTGCCCTCAATGACAGATTTAACTTCCTGATCGCCAAAGAGCGGACAGAAGGCCTGACCCCCGAAGAGCGCAATGAAGTGAGTCTTCTCGTGCGGGTCCGGCAATAAGTATTATTATTAAACTATGATGAATATAATGGCTTAAGTGCCGCAGACAGCAGGAACTGCCCTGCATGCCATGTCACCAAGGTTCATGGCCGAAGAAAAGAAATCCTTGACTGTTATTGTTGCTGGCTAAGTTGTTTTGCCGACCAACACAAACCTAAATACTCAGAAGTGTGGATACCGTCTTATGGAGCAAAACCCGCAGTCACAGCTGAAACTTCTTGTCACCCGTGGTAAGGAGCAAGGCTATCTGACCTATGCTGAAGTCAATGACCATCTGCCTGAAGATATCGTCGATTCTGATCAGATCGAAGATATTATCCAGATGATCAATGACATGGGCATTCAGGTAATGGAAGAAGCACCTGATGCTGATGATCTGATGCTGGCAGAGAATTCAACAGACACCGATGATGATGCAGCTGAAGCTGCAGCACAAGTCCTCTCAAGTGTAGAATCGGAAATTGGCCGGACCACTGACCCGGTGCGCATGTATATGCGTGAGATGGGGACGGTAGAACTGTTGACCCGCGAAGGCGAAATTGATATTGCCAAGCGCATCGAAGATGGCATCAATCAGGTTCAGTGTTCCGTTGCTGAATATCCTGAGGCAATCACGTATTTACTCGATCAGTACGACCGCGTTGAAGCGGGCGAAGTCCGTCTTTCTGACCTGATTACCGGCTTCGTTGACCCGAATGCGGAAGAAGATCTGGCACCAACCGCAACTAACATCGGTTCTGAGCTGCCGGCCGAAGAATTAAACAAGAAAGATGACGAAGACGAAGAAGAAGAGGATGACAGTGAGAGCGATGATGATAACAGCATCGATCCTGAACTGGCTCGTCAGAAATTCGAAGCGCTGCGTGTGCAGCATGAAAAAGCGCGTCAGCAGATTAAAATTCACGGCCGCGACCACCCGAACACCAATGCGGAAATTCAGCAGCTCTCTGAAGTTTTCAAAGAGTTCCGTTTAGTTCCGAAACAGTTTGACCATCTGGTCAGCAATATGCGTGAAATGATGGATCGTGTCCGTCAGCAGGAACGCTACATCATGAAGCTCTGTGTTGAGCAGAGCAAAATGCCGAAGAAAAACTTCATCACTCTGTTCACCGGTAATGAAACCAGTGATTCCTGGTTTACTGCCGCTGTCGCGATGAACAAGCCGTGGTCTGAAAAACTTCAGGATGTCTCTGACGAAGTTGAACGCAGCCTGCAACGCCTGCGCCAGATCGAAGAAGAAACCGGCCTGACCATTGAACAGGTCAAAGATATTAACCGCCGCATGTCTATCGGTGAAGCGAAAGCCCGCCGTGCGAAAAAAGAGATGGTTGAGGCGAACTTACGTCTGGTTATCTCTATCGCGAAAAAATACACCAACCGTGGCCTGCAATTCCTGGATCTGATTCAGGAAGGTAACATCGGTCTGATGAAAGCGGTTGATAAATTTGAATACCGTCGTGGTTATAAGTTCTCAACTTATGCCACCTGGTGGATACGTCAGGCCATTACCCGCTCTATCGCGGACCAGGCGCGTACTATCCGTATCCCGGTGCATATGATTGAGACTATCAACAAACTCAACCGTATCTCCCGTCAGATGCTTCAGGAGATGGGCCGCGAGCCGTCACCGGAAGAACTGGCTGAACGGATGCTGATGCCGGAAGATAAGATCCGTAAAGTGCTGAAAATCGCCAAAGAGCCAATCTCAATGGAAACACCGATTGGTGATGATGAAGATTCGCACTTAGGGGATTTCATCGAGGATACCACCCTCGAGCTGCCGCTGGATTCAGCGACTTCAGAGAGCCTGCGTTCCGCAACTCACGAAGTGCTGGCCGGCCTGACCCCGCGTGAAGCGAAAGTTCTGCGTATGCGTTTCGGTATTGATATGAATACTGACCACACGCTGGAAGAAGTGGGTAAACAGTTTGACGTTACCCGCGAACGTATCCGTCAGATTGAAGCGAAGGCACTGCGCAAACTGCGCCACCCGAGCCGTTCTGAAGTGTTACGCAGCTTCCTGGACGAATAATCCGCTTCAGGATCAGAGCATTATCAGGCGCCGTTTAACGGCGCCTTTTTTATGCTTCACTACCGCCCGGCAACCAGCTATTCATTTACGCAATCGCTGTTCAGAAATCATTTTTCACAAGCAATATTCCGCTCATAAAACAGTCAGATAGACAAGAAATGCTAGACCCCGCCAAAAACAGGCAGTATAATCTTACCCACTTCGGCCCCTTAGCTCAGTTGGTTAGAGCACGCGACTCATAATCGCTTGGTCACTGGTTCAAGTCCAGTAGGGGCCACCAAATTTTTACTGATTTATCAGTGTATTAAGCCACTCTTTACAGGGTGGCTTTTTTACATCCGCGAGCCGATGGCAGCAAAATGGCAGCAGAACTTTTTCATCTCAACCAAAATGCAGAGGTTTATATGTCCGATAATTCTATTGATTACATTGAAATTTATGATTCAACTGACATTGAAGAAGCGAATAACTTGTTAGCTGCTGGCTGGAAACTTTTAAACTCAACAGATCGTAAAACAGTATTTGAAGATGGTTCCAGTACTACAACATTTGTATTCCTGCTTGGTAAACCTAACCCTTACACTAACAACTGATTTCAGTTTTCCAAATCCCGCAACGCCGCGCCGTTCCTGGCTTTTTGTAATTCTGCGGCGTTTGTGGTGATCTTTTCTTTCCCACGTAAAATAGAATATTTCCTTTCGTTTCAATGCGTTGATTTTTTATTGCGATCCTTTTTTAGATCTTCTGACTGAAAAAAACTGAAAAACCTTTCACAGATTTCAGTTGCGGGATATCTGCAACTCCCCAGCCGTGGCGCGGGCTGGCGTATTGGTTTGAAGAATTTTAAAACTGAAATAATTTTCTGATCCAAAAACCGCAGGCGGGTGCGGTGTAGTGCGTTTTACGTGGTCGGATGGATTACTTCGTGTGGTTTCTGCACGTCAGGCGCTGTGTGCCCGGGTGATCTCTTTTGTGGGTAGCGGTTTGTGTTCTCGGGTGTTGCGTGGCGTGTGGTGGCTCTGGTGCGGTTATATTGCAGGCATAAAAAAGCCCGCGTCTGCGGGCAATATCATCAGAAGATTGTCAGCCTATTACGGGGCTGTATTTTTGTTTGAGTCCGTCCGATTTGGTGGCGGTGCCATTAATGGCAGCGGCGTTGTCCGGGGTTCCGGTGTTGGCGTGAGTGTGTGCGGCCGTGAGTTCGGCCAATTCTTTTACCACGTCGAGTGTGTCTAACATCAGCTGCGCCACGTTGATTTGCTGACTGCCTATCCAGACGACCGGCGCGATGATTTCCTGTTTTTGCCCGGCAAGGCTCTGGCGTATCTGGCCAATTTTCTCAATCAACTTTTGTCCGATCCCGATAGTGGCATTTTCCGTTATGGCCAGCTCCATGTTTTTACCGACACTGCCGACCAGGCTACCTTTTGCCGCTATGCTGTAATCACCGTCTGCTATCTGCTGCACGGCTCCGGCCAGTAGTGTGGCGGTACCGAGGACAACGGTTTTATCTGTTGCCTGAATAGTGGTATCACGGGTGACTAACTGACGTTTTTCGGAATCTGCGGATACCTGCCGGTGCATGGAAGATTCACTGATAGTCTGGTCTGTCTGCCGCTGCCAACTGCCGTCCTGGGTGATGCGCTGTGATACTTCCTGTCGCTGCTGTTGCAGCTGCTCCCCCGGCTTAATATCCGGCAGAGTATTGCCCTGGCTCAGGGTCTGGCGGATAAACGGCTTATCCTGTCGTCCGCCCTCAAAGGCGATTTCAACCACGGTACCGACCGGCGGAAACTGGAACATGCCGCTTTCACTTCCGGCCATTGGTAACGGCAGTGGTACCGCGCTGTAAACCGGTGCGCCGGATTCTTTGCCGTCAGCATCCAGCAACTGCACATCCACAGCGTAACGCGGTCGGTACGGATCAGACATATCACCGGCGGCAACCGGTTCAGTGTGTGAAACAATTCTGGCTGTCTTCGGCAGATGCAGCCCGGCGGACAGTTCCGGATAAGCGCTATCAATCTGGTTTTGTACCGGGTTCTTTCTGGCTGCGGACCTGGTAACTGCGCTGCTGACCTCCCACGTCAGTGTCATATCCTCGTTATTGAGGTTAACTTTTGTCAGCCGCTGGCCGTTGGCTTTTACGCCCGGGCGCAGTGACTGCACCATAGGGATAGTCATGCTGTTCCCGCCTGCCTGACCGGTGGCAAATTCATTCGGGATCTCAACCGGTTTTTCCGCGAACAGGGAATCCGGCCAGCTACCGACAAATACGGTACCGTCCGGCAGCTGCTGCCAGATGTAATCCGGAATACTGAACACATTGCCGAGGTTGGCCAGCAATTGATAGCCGGTGCCGTTGTGGGTGAAATGGGGGATCGGTTTATCAGCATAGCCGGATGCCGGAACCTCAAATGTCAGCCCGGATTCTTTCTGCAGATAGTCGGTGATAGTGCGTAATGTCGGGTGCTGAAATGAACACGGCCACGGCTTTTCAAAAACGCCGGTCAGTTCGCGGACAAGCAGACGCTGAAACCCGTTTGCTGACGGCTGCGCCTGCTCCACATAGCCGGTGAAGTAGCGCAGCAGTAATTCCGGATAACCAGCATCCAGCCGCACCAGTTTCCCGGCGTAATCCGCGTCTGTTTTGACGGTGACAAATCCCCGACCGGCGGCGGAGAGTTCCAGCATGATATTAACGTCCGTGACCTGAACTTCTTCGCCGGATAACTGAAGTCTGAATAAGGGTTTCATTCTGAGTCCGCCAACATTTCATTGACTGGTTTCAGGACTTTTTCCTCAAACCATGTCAGTTTTTCCGGTTCTTCCTGCGCACCGGTCCCGGCTTTTCCGTTTTTACCGGCACCGGCGGCAGTACCCTGTTTTTTCGCGGCCACTTTGCCGTTTGCCCGGGCCTCGCGTTTTTCAGATACCGACAGATGTTCACGCAGAGTGAATGTTATCTGCCACGCCTGTTTACCTTCGATTTTGCTGGCATCAATGGAGTTCGTGAACGTACCGATCCGGAAATTAATTGCCTGGGCCGTCATGTTGGCCACGCGGTAGCGTTTGAGGTTGCCACCTTCTTTGGCTTCTGCCAGCGCAAAAAGGCGGGTCAGTGCTTTTGATTCCGTGAACGGCAGAATGCCGGTTATCCGGAGTTCTTTAGGTTTTATGCCTTGCTCTGCCACGGCGGTGCTGGATGATTGCCCGGACTGGTCTTTGTCCTGGAACATCATAGACGGCGTGACCGACAGATTCTTAAGCGGGATCGCTTCGCCGTTCAGGGCGAGGACTATCGTCTGCATTGCTTAACATCCTTGTTAATGCATCAATTTCGTGACCGGCGAACAGGGTCGCCAGTGTGTAAACGGCATCCGGCTCCGGGATGTCTTTTTTCATTTTTTCAGCCAGCACCGTGGCATCATCTGTTCCGGAAAACGCCCATACAGAGGCAGATTTACCCAGCAGCCCGGCAAGTGCGTCCCCCATCTGTTTCAGGGCGTTATCTTTCAGGGTACCGAAATCAGAGAGTGCGGATTTCAGGCTGTCCGTGCTGACCGGTTTACCGGCAGCAGCTTTAGCGGCTTCAATCAACTGTGCATTCCCGGCCATGCGGCTGGTTGACGTGGAAAGCGACTGCGGCAACGGCAAACCACCGGCCATTTTGCCCGGCAACTGCATTTTTGTTGTTGCCAGCGTTTCCGCCGTTCTGGCCATCCGTTCGACCTGAGAAAATACCGGCAGCGGGAAAACTGCCGAAAATGCCGAAAGTGACTGCATAAATTCCGCAAAGGTTTTGCCGGTGACCATCAGCACCAGTACCGAAATCTGGCCTGACCCGGCAAGTTTTCCGGCGATATAATTCACCGCGTTGACCGGGCTTAAATAGCTGCCGGATTCGTTGGTCTGGCCAACGCCATACACAAACGGGTGTACCGGCAGTATTGAACAGGTGATCGGCAGCATATCTGCTGTCATGCTCATGTTTTGCCGGTGCCAGCGCGGGATGCTCATTCCGGTTTCTCCGGCCAGATGATATCCGGGGCGGTTGAGGTGTCTACCACCCGGACTTTTTGCACGTACAGCATCCACTCTGTGAGGCTGGCTTTATCTTCAGCGGTGATGATGTCGAGCATTAACTGAGTCTGCCAGAGTTGGGTTTTCTGGTTGGCTTCGGCAATGAGAGCCTGTTTTTGTGTCTCTGCTATAGCAACATGCTGCTTATGCGTCAGTGGCGGAACATTAACCCACACAGGATTACCTTGTTTATCCGAACCCAGCATTTTTCCTTCGGGCGGATTCCGGAAATAGGCAAAAACATCTTCGGTAACCCCGACACCGGATTCAGGCCACATTTCTGCATTTTCATATTCCTGCTGTAACGCTACCGGATAAAACGCATTTGTTTTTTTATCAAAGATATATTTCATATTTATTTTCCTATCGCTATCCAGTTTGCTCCGGCACTTACACCACCTGTTGTTCGTGAACTCATCAGATAAAATGCCTCCAGCCCCATGCCTGCCGGTGACGTGGCAAATGATGGGCAATCATTGCTATCGTTTTTAGCCTTATCAAAGCAAGCCACAACTCTGCAATAAGAAGTGAACGGTATCGGAAAATTTATAGTAGTTGGATACATTAACTGTCCTGCAATATTTACTCCTTGCTGAATAATGGTTCCATCAGGGAACCTTATCCAACCGGCACCACTGGTGAATGATGACAGTGGAGTCAGAAGATTAAGCGCGTCAGTAATGGCTTTCTGGCTCATGATTGCACCAATGTCATAACCAGTTACCTGTGCCAGTGCTCCACCAACGATAGCCCACAAAGACTTACCATTAATACCGTCATGAAGAACAACGGTGCCATCTTCTCTTAATGCCAACGTATATTTACCTGACAGTTCCGAGATAGATGCGCCATCACCGGAAAGCGCTCTGAACACCTTTCCGTCAGCGTAATTACCGGATGGTTGAAATTTAATATTTGCTTCTACCTTGGTATAACTATCCCCCGGCTTTGCATAACTCCCCGCAGGCTGATAATCCCCTTTCGGCTGATATTTCTCCGGAATATCTTCTTTCAGCTCTGCCAGCTCACGATCAGTCGCGGTGCCTTTTACCCGCTTATCCGTGATATTCCCGTTCTGATCGATTTCGGCGATAACAGCAACATAATGCTGAAACCCGGCGGCATCCTGATAATGCGCCAGCGTTTTAGCTGTGGTGACTTTGACAAAGGTCTGCCATTTGCTGACCAGATTGCCCTGGAAGGTGAAATCGGCGTAAATTTTGGTATCACGCAGATTATTGAAGGCGGTGATTTCTTCCAGTGTGCCACGCAGACCTTCGATGTAAGCCGTTCCCGGCGTGACGCGGTATTGTTCGGCGGCTTTGGTGACAAGGAAACCATCACCGAAAAATGCGGCCGCACCGTAAATATCGCGGTTGGCCAGCCGCTGGATTTCATCCATACCGGCCAGACGGGCGGTAAAATCAATCTGCCATGTCTCCGCAGAAGTGGTGATTTTGGTTTCTTTGGCAGCACCGTTAAATTCCAGCAGGAAAGAGCGGGTGAGAACGTTACCCTGAACGCCGTCAACGGTTTTGATTTTGCGCTGTTCCGGCGCATGGGTAATCATGGCCAGCGTGCCGGATTCTTTGTTAATCAGGCCAATCCAGTTAAAAACAAAATCACCCGTATCGGTACCGAGTGTGACGCTGTAGGCAACCGCGTTTTCACTGGCCAGCCCGGCTTTGTTGACAGCCTGACGGTGTACGATTTGCCCGGCCGGCGGCAGCTTTTCATCACGGCTGATATCTTTCGACGGATCAAGCCCCGGCACATTGGCAAAAACAAATTCATTCAGCGCAACGGGTTTGCCGAGCGCGGCTTCCTGCGCTTTCCAGCGCTCAAAATCGGTTGTGATAACTGATGACATATTATTTCCCTATAATTTCGCGTGATACACGGCGTTATCAGCCTGACTATTTTCAAGTTTCGCGCTGCTGAACCGACTTTCCGCGTCAATGCTGCCGATCCGGATAAATAAAACAGGTTCCTGTAATTTTGCGTGGTAGCAGATATATTCACCCTGAATGTGCCCGACATTCATATTCAGTGTGTTGCTGACTATCACCTCAAACCGGTAGCGGCGACAGGTGCGCCCGTACTGCCGGATGATGTTCAGTAACAGGTCTTCGTTTTTCGCGATTTGTGAATCTGTTACCCGCAGGATAATGACATCCCAGTCAATATCCGGCTGACGCTCCAGCAATTCGACATAGCCCACGCCGAGGCGCTCAAATATCGCGATAAAACCGGCCACGCTCCCGGCATCTTTGGCGTTGATAAACGCAAATTTCACCCGCTTGCGGAACAGATCAAGCGGCTCCCCGTTAAAACGGTGGATATCCCGCTGATACGCCAGAATGGCCAGCAGACCTTCCGTGCAGGTTTCCGCATCCAGTTGCTGTAATGGCCATGTCAGCCAGCCGTACACGCCAGACCAGAACCGGCGCAGTGCGGCGAGTAATTTCGCCGGTTCGCCTTTATCCATCCATGACGGCAGGTGCAGCCGTTTCAGTTTTTCCTGAAAGTCAGACATTTTTCACCACCACAGAGAGCGATTTCAGACGCGGCACACTCAGTTCACTGATGATGTCAGCGAGTGAGAATGTCAGCGACTGAATATCCGGAAATGCCCGGTGCAGTTCGCGCCCGAGGTTTGAAAACGAAAACCGCGAGTATGGCCATGTCTGTTTTACGTCATAAAAGCTGTTTTCCCGGAACGCACAGCGCACCATGTCACCGGTCTCTTTTTTCAGTTTTTCCAGCTGTTCGGCGGTGAAGTTGGCGATATTGTCCACAAACAGGGTCAGCACCAGATCATGATGGGTTTCCGGCATCGGCATGCACTGCATATCATCACCGTGTCCGTGGTGCCCCTGATTGGTCACATAATCGTTTACTTTGTCGATAAACGGCTGACTGATCACGCCACTGTCCAGCAGTAAATAGGCATTGGCCGTTCCCGGACCGCGTGGCGCATCATGCAGAAAGAAAATCCGGTCAATACTCAGGCCGACAATCCCGGCAATCATGCCCGCGTATACCGCATCCGTGTGGTAGTTTCCGACCAGGTTGTACTGATTGCGGCAGCGATCACGCAAATCATTGTCGCTTTCTGCATCCCCGCCCGGCGTGGTCAGCCAGTCGTCCTCATTCTGTACCCGCTCAACTCCGGCCACGGCAACCGGCAGAATACGGAAATAGCCTGGGGCGAGGTTATGAGCGCCGCCCGGGGCATCTGCCGTTACCGGGATCAAACCACTTTGTGTTCCCGCCGGTATTTCTGCCGCTTCCGTGGTGCTGACGCTGTAAATCACACCGGCAATCCGTTCTGTCTGAATCACTGTGCCTTTCGGTACCGTCACCACCGGCGCACCGGCGGTTTTGTAAAAACGGATCACCCCGGAAGCCGCGGTTGCCGGTTTACGTTTCAGGTTTACGCCCCAGGCGAACATATCCAGCCAGACACCGGATGCTGTGGCCAGATACATATTGCGCATCACCACATTGACCAGGGCTTCTTTCAGCCAGAGAACCGGTTTAATGACGGTGATTGTTATCAGCCGCCAGAACGGAGACATGCGGGATGTGTTGGTTATCAGTCCCTCATCGGCAAGATAGCCGGTGCCGTTGTGGGTGAAATGGGGGATCGGCTTATCAGCATAGCCGGATGCCGGGACATCAAACGTCAGCCCGGATTCTTTCTGCAGATAGTCGGTGATAGTACGCAATGTCGGGTGCTGGAATGAACACGGCCACGGCTTTTCGAAAACGCCGGTCAGTTCCCAGACAAGCAGACGCTGAAAACCATTTGCTGACGGCTGCGCCCGTTCCACATAGCCGGTGAAGTAGCGCAGCAATAATTCAGGATAACCGGCATCCAGCCGCACCAGTTTCCCGGCGTAATCCGCGTCTGTTTTGACGGTGATAAATCCCCAGCCGGCGGCAGAGAGTTCCAGCATGATATTAACATCCGTGACCTGAACTTCTTCACCGGATAACTGAAGTCTGAATAAAGGTTTCATTCTGAGTCCGCCAACATTTCATTGACTGGCTTCAGGACTTTTTCCTCAAACCATGTCAGTTTTTCCGGTTCTTCCTGCGCACCGGTCCCGGCTTTTCCGTTTTTACCGGTACCGGCGGCAGCACCCTGTTTTTTCGCGGCCACTTTGCCGTTTGCCCTGGCCTCGCGTTTTTCTGATACCGACAGGTGTTCGCGCAGAGTGAATGTTATCTGCCACGCCTGTTTACCTTCTATTTTGCTGGCATCAATGGAGTTAGTGAACGTTCCGATCCGAAAATTAATTGCCTGGGCCGTCATGTTAGCCACCCGGTAACGTTTCAGATTGCCGCCGTCTTTGTCTTCTGCCAGCGCAAAAAGGCGTGTCAGTGCTTTTTTTTCTGTGAACGGCAGAATGCCGGTTATCCGGAGTTCTTTAGGTTTTATGCCCTGTTCCGCTACGGCGGTGCTGGATGATTGTCCGGACTGGTCTTTGTCCTGGAACATCATAGACGGCGTGACGGACAGATTTTTAAGCGGGATCGCTTCGCCGTTCAGGGCGAGGACTATCGTCTGCATTGCTTAACATCCTTGTTAATGCATCAATTTCGTGACCGGCGAACAGGGTCGCCAGTGTGTAAACGGCATCCGGCTCCGGGATGTCTTTTTTCATTTTTTCGGCCAGCACTGTGGCATCATCCGTTCCGGAAAACTCCCATACCGGGGCAGATTTACCCAGCAGCCCGGCAAGTGCGTCACCCATCTGTTTCAGAGCGTTGTCTTTCATGGTACCGAAATCAGAGAGCGCGGATTTCAGGCTGTCCGGGCTGGCCGGTTTACCGACGGCAGCTTTGGCGGCTTCAATCAGCTGCGCATTCCCGGCCATGCGGCTGGTTGATGCGGAAAGGGACTGCGGCAACGGCAAACCACCGGCCATTTTGCCCGGCAGCTGCATTTTTGTTGTCGCCAGCGTTTCCGCCGTTCTGGCTATCCGTTCAACCTGAGAAAATACCGGCAGCGGGAAAACCGCCGAAAATGCCGAAAGTGACTGCATAAATTCCGCAAAGGTTTTGCCGGTGACCATCAGCACCAGTACCGAAATCTGACCGGACCCGGCAAGTTTACCGGCAATATAATTCACCGCGTTGACCGGGCTTAAATAGCTGCCGGAGTCGTTGGTCTGGCCAACGCCATAGATAAACGGGTGCACCGGCAGTATTGAACAGGTGATCGGCGGCATATCTGCCGCCATGCTCATGTTTTGCCGGTGCCAGCGCGGGGCACTCATTCCGGTTTCTCCGGCCAAATGATATCCGGGGCGGTTGAGGTGTCTACCACCCGGACTTTTTGCACGTACAGCATCCATTCTTTAAGGCTGGCTTTATCCTCACCGGTGATGATGTCGAGCATTAATTGTGTCTGCCAGAGCTGGGTTTTCTGGTTGGCTTCAGCAATAAGCGCCTGTTTTTGTGTTTCTGAGATAGCAACATGCTGCTCATGTGTCAACGGCGGGATATCAACCCATACCGGATTACCTTTTTTATCCGAACCCAGCATTTTTCCTTCGGGCGGATTACGGAAAGAGGCAAAGACCTCTTCGGTAACCCCGACACCGGATTCAGGCCACATCTCCGCATTTTCATATTCCTGCTTCAGGGCGACGGGGTAAAATGCATGTGTTTTTTTATCAAAAATATATTTCATTTGTATCTTCCTATTGCGATCCAGTTAGCTCCGGCAGTTTCACCACCTACAGGACGTGAACTCATCAGATAAAAAGCGGTCAGGCCAGCCCCTGCCGGTGATGCGGCAAAGGACGGACAGTCATTACTGTCATTTTTAGCCTTATCAAAGCAGGCCACGACTGTTGGCGGTGATATAAATGGCACCGGAAACTGAATAGTTGTCGGATATTTCAATTGACCGGAGATATTTGTCCCCTGCTGTATAAGGGTTCCGTCAGGAAGCTTGACCCATCCGGCACCGCTGGTGAACGATGACAGCGGAGTAAGAAGATTAAGCGCATCGGTAGTGGCCTTCTGGCTCATGATTAACCCGGTGTCCGAGCCCGTTCTATTCGCCAGCCTCCCTTGTTCTATAGCCCATACAAATCCCTTATTCACAATATCGTACAGAGCAACAGTTCCATCTTCCTTTAATGCCAGTGAGTATTTTCCTGATAGCTCTGAAATTGATGCACCATCACCGAGCAGGGCTTTAAATACCTTGCCGTCAGCATAATTACCGGTCGGGTGAAATTTAAGATTTGCCTCAACTTTGGTATAACTATCTCCTGGCTTTGCATAACTTCCCGCAGGCTGGTAATCGCCCGCTGGTTGATAGTCACCAATTGGCTGATATGTATTCGGCAACTTTTTTTTCAGCTCCGCCAGCTCACGATCAATCGCGGTACCTTTTACCCGCTTATCCGTAATATTCCCGTTCTGGTCTATTTCGGCGATAACGGCAACATAATGCTGAAATCCGGCGGCATCCTGATAATGCGCCAGCGTTTTAGCCGTAGTGACTTTGACAAAGGTTTGCCATTTGCTGACCAGATTGCCCTGGAAGGTGAAATCGGCGTAAATTTTGGTATCACGCAGATTATTAAACGTGGTGATTTCTTCCAGCGTGCCGCGCAGCCCTTCGATGTAAGCCACTCCCGGCGTAACGCGGTATTGTTCGGCGGCTTTGGTGACAAGGAAACCATCACCAAAAAATGCGGCCTCGCCGTAAATATCGCGGTTGGCCAGCCGCTGGATTTCATCCATACCGGCCAGACGGGCAGTGAAATCAATCTGCCATGTCTCCGCAGATGTGGTGATTTGGGTTTCTTTGGCAGCACCGTTAAATTCCAGCAGGAAAGAGCGGGTGAGAACGTTACCCTGAATGCCGTCAACGGTCTTGATTTTACGCTGCTCCGGTGCGTGGGTAATCATGGCCAGCGTGCCGGATTCTTTGTTAATCAGGCCAATCCAGTTAAAAACAAAATCACCCGTATCGGTGCCGAGTGTGACGCTGTAGGCCACGGCGTTTTCACTGGCCAGCCCGGCTTTGTTGACGGCCTGACGGTGTACGATTTGCCCGGCCGGCGGCAGCTTTTCATCACGGCTGATATCTTTCGACGGATCAAGCCCCGGCACATTGGCAAAGACAAATTCATTCAGCGCAACGGGTTTGCCGAGCGCGGCTTCCTGCGCTTTCCAGCGCTCAAAATCGGTTGTGATAACTGATGACATAATTATTTCCCTATAATTTCGCGTGATACACGGCGTTATCAGCCTGACTGTTTCCAAGTTTCGCGCTGCTGAACCGGCTTTCCGCGTCAATGCTGCCGATCCGGATAAATAAAACAGGCTCCTGTAATTTTGCGTGATAGCAGACATATTCACCCTGAATGTGCCCTACATTCATATTCAGCGTGTTACTGACTATCACCTCAAACCTGTAGCGCCGACAGGTGCGCCCGTACTGCCGGATGATGTTAAGTAACAGGTCTTCGTTTTTCGCAATTTGTGAATCTGTTACCCGCAGGATAATAACGTCCCAGTCAATATCCGGCTGGCGCTCCAGCAGTTCGATATACCCCACGCCGAGGCGCTCAAATATCGCGATAAACCCGGCCACGCTCCCGGCATCTTTGGCGTTGATAAACGCAAACTTCACCCGCTTGCGGAACAGATCAAGAGGCTCCCCGTTAAAACGGTGAATATCCCGCTGATACGCCAGAATGGCCAGCAGACCTTCCGTGCAGGTTTCCGCGTCCAACTGCTGTAACGGCCATGTCAGCCAGCCGTACACGCCAGACCAGAACCGGCGCAGGGCAGCGAGTAATTTCGCCGGTTCGCCTTTATCCATCCATGACGGCAGATGCAGCCGTTTCAGTTTTTCCTGAAAGTCAGACATTTTTCACCACCACAGAGATCGATTTCAGGCGCGGCACACTCAGTTCACTGATGATGTCCGCGAGTGAAAATGTCAGCGACTGAACATCCGGAAATGCCCGGTGAAGTTCGCGCCCGAGATTTGAAAACGAAAACCGTGAGTATGGCCATGTCTGTTTCACGTCATAAAAACTGTTTTCCCGGAACGCGCAGCGCACCATGTCGCCGGTTTCTTTTTTCAGCCGTTCCAGCTGCTCGCCGGTAAAGTTGGCGATATTGTCGACAAACAGGGTCAGCACCAAATCATGATGGGTTTCCGGCATCGGCATGCACTGCATATCATCACCGTGGCCGTGGTGCCCCTGATTGGTCACATAATCGTTTACTTTGTCGATAAACGGCTGACTGATCACGCCGCTGTCTAACAGCAAATAGGCGTTGGCCGTGCCCGGACCGCGCGGTGCATCATGCAGAAAGAAAATCCGGTCAATGCTCAGGCCGACAATCCCGGCAATCATGCCCGCGTATACTGCGTCCGTGTGGTAGTTTCCGACCAGGTTGTACTGGTTGCGGCAACGGTCACGCAAATCATTGTCACTTTCCGCATTCCCGCCCGGCGTAGTCAGCCAGTCGTCCTCATTCTGCACCCGTTCAACTCCGGCCACGGCAACCGGCAGAATACGGAAATATCCCGGCGCGAGGTTATGAGCGCCGCCCGGGGCATCTGCTGTCACCGGGATCAAACCGCTTTGCGTTCCCGCCGGTATCTCTGCCGCCTCCGTGGTGCTGACGCTGTAAATTACACCGGCAATCCGTTCTGTCTGAATCACCGTGCCTTTCGGTACCGTCACCACCGGCGCACCGGCGGCTTTGTAAAAACGGATCACCCCGGAAGCTGCGGTTGCCGGTTTGCGTTTCAGGTTCACACCCCAGGCGAACATATCCAGCCAGACACCGGATGCTGTGGCCAGATACATATTGCGCATCACCACATTGACCAGGGCTTCTTTCAGCCAGAGAACCGGCTTAATGACGGTGATTGTTATCAGCCGCCAGAACGGAGACATGCGGGATGTATTGGTTATCAGCCCTTCATCGGCAACGGTCTGTTCAAACTCCGCCCGGATCTCGTCTTCGGTAACCGGCATGCCGCTGTCATGCAGCACTTTTTCATAGTCGATATCGGGTTTGTTCATAAGTCCACTCCCTGACTGATGCGGCCGAAATCATAGGTATCTGCCGTTACCCACAGTTTTACCGGGGATTCTTCATTGACCCGGACCGTTCCCAGCACAATGCGCTCATCATCCTCGACCAGCATTTCTATCTGATTGCGCAGATCAGCCCGCAATGTAGGGCTGCGCTCACCGACCAGCTGCGTAGCCAGCCCGCTTTCAATAATGGCGTGAACACAGTCCTGTGCAATTGATACCCGGTTATCACACAGCACCGGCTCATTGCCTGAATTCAGGGTGAAATCGCGGTCAGTGATCAGTAAATCAATGTATAAGCTATCCATGCTGTAATAACTCGTATTCTGTTATTTGCTGCGGGTCAGGCATATTTTTCACGTTAATCGTGACGTTTCCGACACTGCGGCTATTGTCTTCATTAATGGTTGTATTGCCCGCCACACCTTTACCGACCCCGTTTTTATCAATCCCTTTCACCTGGCCGCCGGTCAGCAGCTGCTGACTGTTTACCGGTGGTGCCGGTTGCTGATTCAGGTAAGCTGACATAAATACCTGCTGCTGACGGAAAACCTCTGCGGCGGTTGCGCTGTCCACATTCGGCAGCGGTGATGCAGCCTGACCGGTGCCGTTATCAACTTCCATCAGCGCTATATCCACACCCGGCAGGTAGTTCAGTTTTTCAACGAATCCGTTGTAGATATCCGCAAACGTCTGTTTTATCCATGTCCAGACCTTGCCAAAAATATCCCGGATGCTGTCTGCCATGCCGGTAAAGGTGTCTGTCAGTGAGAAGCTGGTGAACCATGCGCAGAGTGTTTCCCATCCCTCGCCAATCCACGTCCAGACGTCTGCAAAGACTTCACCGACCCATGACACGGCGGCAGCTACCGCTTTAAAGGCCGCGGTATCCATGACAGCGGCTTTGATTTCATCCCAGTACTTAATCAGGAAATAAACACCGGCGACTAATAGTGCGACCGCAGCGATCACCAGCAGGATAGGCAGACTCATAAAGTTAAACGAAATTCCGGCCATGACTGCCGCCATGCGGACGGCCAGCAGAGTACCGCGTAAGAATTTCAGGGTGATATTCCATGCTTTAATGGCTGCGTTATACAGCCAGACAGCGGCAGTACCGATTTTCATGACTGCGGTGCAGGCAATCCAGACCGCTTTCAGTGCCGCCCATATCAGCCGGGATATACCGATCACCACATTAAGCGCGGCACCGGCTGCGGCCATGCCAACAATAGATGTTGCGATATAACCAACCCATTTGGCGATATTAGGGAACAGAGTGAACCAACGCTGTACTGTTTTCCCCATTTCAGCAATTTTATTTACCAGCGGGGTAATTACCGGCAACAGCGTCATACCTACGGCTATTCTGACGTTCGTCCATATGGCCATAAGCCGTTCCCACGGATCAGCCAGTTTATCGGCCATTTCCCTGGCACGTTTCAGGCCATCATTACCACCCAGCGAAGTGATATTTTTACGCAGCACATCCACATCACCGTAAAGCTGTTTCACCACCACGGCAGAATCACCGAAAGCGTCATCAATCTCTTTCTGTGCTTTAAGGTTGCCGTCGATATTATCGCCGTACTTCTGATGCAGTTTTTCCAGCATTTCCGGCATTGAGTTCATTTTCCCGGAAGCATCGACAAAACTCAGACCGAGTTTTTTCGCACCATCCGCCGCACCGCTCATAAACCCTTCATAGGCTCCGCTTGCCTCTGTGCCGAGTGTCCGCTGCAACTCGCCCAGGACGGCAAGCTGTTCATCAATACCGATCCCGAAATTGGTACCGGCAGCGCGGGCACCTTCCATCAGGCCGGTAATCTCCGCCATTGAGGTACCGAACGTCTGCGACATATAAACCGCTTTCCCGGCCAGCTCTTCGGCAAACTGATTTTTACCGACCTGGTCGGCATAGGTGGAAAACTGCGAAAACATCTGCCCCATATAGGCGGTGGCTTCGTCAGAGGTGGTTTTCAGTGCTGCCGCCGTGGTATTGGTGACGGTGGTCAGGTGCGGGAGTTCGTTATCTGCCACGCCGCTGATCGCTTTGCGGATGGTCAGCGCTGATTTTGTGAATTCAACAGAGGATTTCCCGTACTGCGCGGAGAAATCCATTGCTGACTGGGTGACTTTCTTCATCACAGAATCATCAACCCCCTGCAAACTCGCGGTTTGCAGGGCTTCATTCATCTGTAACGCAGGATCAAGCAGGCCTTTCATGGAGAATATCGCACCGGCCAGACCGGCAGCACCGATCGCCGTCTGTTTAAAGGCTTTCTGGCTTTCATCAGCAAAGCCTTTTAACGCCGCGCCCGCCTGTTTTAAAGGCTTGGTGACGTTATCAATCAGGCTTAATGTAAAATCCAGTGAGTTCATTATTCACCCTTAAACGCCAGCGCGATGCCGTTAGCCACGGCGATACGCATGTTTTCCCAATACTTATTATCGAACCAGATCGCACGGGCCAGATTTTCTTCATCGTCGTTATCATGCGGGAAGTGGTACCGCCGCAGTGCAACGGCCTGTTCCAGATGATTGCGATCAAGAGCCTCAACCCGCGCGGTTAGTTTTTTACGATGATATCCAGTTTCGGCGCGTACTTATCATTAACAGATGTTGCAATCTGCAATGCCGCGCCCGGGATATTCAGCAATTCGTCCAGGTCGGCTTTGTGTTCTTTGACGACAATACGGCTCAGATAGTTATGTGCCGGGGCTACTTTGTTATCCATGGCCATTTCATTAATGAAGCCGTTATAGGCGGTCATATTCGGCTCAAAATGAATTTCTTTACCGGCGATTTCTAAGATGATTGGGTTACTCATTGTTCAGGTTCCTTCTGATGTTAATTTCATCAACCAGCTGGTTGTGTCGTGCGGCACAATTGCCGTACATATCCTGCAAATCCGTTGCCGGTTCGCTAACGTCTTTCCCCGTCTGGCCGTTCATTCTCGGCAATGTCACCGGGCATTTTGTTAATAAATTTTCCTGATAAAGCCCGCTCGATGGAGGCAGCTTTGTCGTTGTACATGCTGACAAACTCAGAGCTAACGCACACATTAGTAAACACAGGCTTAATAATTTCAGTTCTGATTTCTTTGGGGGCAGCATTAGCGATGCTCTCCAGCTGTTTTTCCAGTTTCCGCGATGACTCACGGGAAATGGCCTGTGATTCTGTCCGGGCCTTATCACCGGCAGCGGTGGCGGCGCGTTCAACTGCCAGCTGCACGCTGTCGTGATAAAGCCCGTTTACCCACCAACCCGCACCGAAAGCCGCTGCAAGCAGGGTGAGGATCAGTGCGAGTTGTTTAATCATCACTTCACCCCGTTATGCTCAAGGCTGAAATGATTGCCGTCCGGACGGGAGAAACGCCCTCCCCATGTACCGCCGATGGATTCCCAGTATTCACCCAGCGGCAGATAGCTCGGGGTGTCGGTTTTATACTGGCCGTTGATGAACAAATTAAAATCCACCGCCAAACGCTGAGTATGCAGGCTGTTGCTGATGCCTTTGCCTGATTTCGCGTTCAGCTTCGCCTGTTCCGGCGTTCTGTATGCCTCACCAAACGTGAGGCGGTAACCGTGGTCATTAGCCCATAAAATCAGCTGGGCGATCATGACGGTAAAAAGGGACTGCTTTTCACTGAGTGTCATTTTCCCATCTTCCCTGTAAGTAACCTGCTGCCGCGCTTTTTCAGCCACATTTCAACGCACTGATAACCCGCGATACCCAATGCCGACCCGATGCCGGTAACGGCCAGCGGACTGATATCAGGCCACCAGACCAGCAGCGCACCGGCCATCACCGACACGGCAGATCCCAAAATCATACGGCTGACAAACAGCCGGACAGTAATCGGTTCATCTCCGGCCAGTGTTTTGGCCAGTGCGATCACCGCGCCCATAATCAACAACGTAATAAATGTTTTGTTATGTTCTTCCATGAACATATATCCTTGTTTAACCGATTAAATTGTCTGTCAGTTCAGATTCCAGATACGGAATACCGTCGATACTGACAAAATCCGGACTGGTGACCACAAACTTCACTTTCAGGCTGACCACGCTGCCGCCTTTCGGGTCCTGGTCAAGAATGTCAGAGAGGGTCAGCTTGCAGCCGAAAGCCTCCACTTTCATTTCCTCTGAACCGGCTTTTGCGTACCACATCAGATCAACCGCCGGAATTCTGCGCCATGCCCCCGCAGCCCGCGCTTTGGCTTTCAGAATGGCTAATGCTTTGGTGCTGAATTCCAGCTCACCTTCGGCAGATACATCACCGTCAACCCAGCCATCCGGAACACCCTGAGTCTGTGCGGCTGCGGTATTGTCCGTGAGGCTTAATGTCGATTTTTCAACGTGAATTAATGAGCCGTCCAGATTGAAATCAAAGGACTGACCAGAAATACGTTTAGTAGTCATTATTCATTCTCCAGTGACAAATCCAGAATAACGCTGGCCTCAATTCCTTTCGGGCATTCGTAAGTGCGGACGAGGAAATAAACAGCGACTAATGTTTTTGTTTTCCACGTAATCACCACATCACCTTCCTGCGGCGGACGGCACTCTCCCGGAAAGGTGATACCGTTGATTACGCTGGAACGGGACATTTCACGCATCACGCGGGAAAAATAGGCTTTGTGGGTTTCGATGCTGTTCGGTGTGCTGTTCAGGCTGCGGTCACCGATTTTTGCAATCGCCCGGATGCGGACATTACGCGCCACTTTGTCGACAATGCGCAGGTTTTCAATGGCCTGATAATCACCGCCCTCAACATCCAGCGTGCGGCCGTCAGCCCAGTACAGGCCGTCATAGTCCGGGTACCACATCGGCACGCTGATACGGTTCTTTTCCAGTGCCTGAAGTGTGGCAAGGTCGATTTTTTTCCCGGTACCGTCAACCGGACGTTCCGCGCCCATATCGATCAGCGCGCCGGTTTTTACCCGGGCCGGAGTATCAGCAATGGTCACCGCACGATTACAGAGGCGACCGGCCAGCACACCCGGCTCTTTACCCCATAATTCCGGCACCAGCTGCACAGATGAAGCGGCAAACCCTTTTTGCAGTTCTGTCACGCGGGCAACGTAGTCCGCCCAGCTTTCATTTTCCTGCGTACCGTCCACGGCCAGAACCGACCAGACCCAGCGCCCGTATTTTGCGATCAGTGTCGCCCGCAGCGTGTTAGCGGCTTCGATAATTTCTTTCGTTGCCGGTACCGTCAGCACATAGCCCTCAGTGCTGGCGACATCCTGCGCGGCAATGACGGCATCAACAAACGCCAGCGGTTCGGCATCCTCAGCAATCACATGCACATACCCGGGCCAGTTTTGACCGGCGTTTGCCATTGCGGCCATCACAATATTTTTCAGGGTACTGTCATCACGCCCCAACACATCGTCAAAATCGGTCTGCGTGTTAACAGATACTGTTTTGCCGGTGTTGGTTTTCCCCGTGCCGATAAACAGCACAGTGCGTTCGACTTCTTTTGTCTCGCCCTGCAACTGGTTCAGCTGATTGACCTGCACAAATGGCCATGTCATAAAAAATCCCTCTCATGGTTGATTAACCAAACCCAATCCCTTGTAACTGCCGGGCAAGTGCTTTTTCAAAATCATCCTGGCTGATGCCTAAAAACTAGCGGGCAGGCACATCAATCGCCCATGAATTTTTCGGTGCTTCATCACTCAGGATGCGGATCAACAGCCCCGCCTGTGTAAAACTCATTGCACCTTCGATATCTTTTATCGCCGGTTTACGCCAGCCTTTACCCTTGCGGACTTTGTAGCCCAGTTCTCGCAACTTTTTAGCCTGCTTTTTTGTCGCTTTCCGCGAGTTGTCCCGCTGCGCTTTAAAGCTGCTTTTACTGATGCTGACGCTCATGCCGTGCTGTTGTGAGTACCCGACAACCCCGGCAGGAATATCCTTTTTACCGTTACGGTATTTACCGCCTTTCAGGTAGATGCGGACACTTTCTGTCTCCGGCATTTCCCGGATGTGCAGCAGTTTCGGCATATTGCGCAGCATCTTTTTACGCCAGTTGCCTTTTCGCGGATCCCACGGCTGACCGTCCGGGGTCTGCTGGTTTCTCACGTTACGTTTCGCTGCTGCTATCACGCCGTATTTAGCAATCCGCCATAACAGGCGCTGGCGCTTTTTCTGCGGTAAGTCCAGCCGTTTCAGGGTTTCCTGTAATTTTTTAAACTGCGCCGGATCCAGACCGCCTGATATCATTGCCGGGACCCGATAATTTCAGCATCTTCGGCAATCCAGTGTTCCGGCTCACACAGTGTCCAGCGCTTGCCGTCCATCGGCACAATACCGTTTTCGTCTTCACGCATGCTGACGTTCTCGGCAAGCTGCAATTCAACAACCACAACCGCCTGATGCCCGTCATTAATATCGACATCCATTGACGGACGGCCTAAATCCAGCTGGATATCATCAACATCGTCAGTTTCATTCAGCCAGGCATCGATCAGGATGCCGATATAGCGCGGGTCTATCTGCTTATACGGGAAACGCCCCCAGGCGATTACCGACCGACACAACCTGTCCCTGAAGCTGGTCAACGTCGACAACCGTGATCATGTTTAAGAAACTGACTTCTTCCATCAGAGCCGCACGGAGTGAGGTTTCTTTCGGGTCAGTCAGTGCAAAATATCGCGAGGTATCTTCAACCCCGTAGGCTTTGGCCAGACCAGACGCATACTGTTTTAAAAACTGGCGCGCCCGCTGATTCAGTTGCATGGATAATGCTGCTGTTTCAGTTCATGGGTTGCCTGGCAATCAATACACCGCTGGCAACCCGGTACTTTTAACCGGCGTTCTCGGGGCGTATAAATATTATCTGGTGCAGGATAAAAATTCAGCGGATGAATGGTATCTGTCACCCACCAAAGAAATTCCGCCAGTTGATCCTGAGCCAAAACCTGAACCAGAACCTGAACCTGAACCGAAGCCGGATATTTCAGAAACCAGTAAAACCGCACTGATGATCGCCAACGCCCTGCCGCAGGTCTGGCGGAGCGAACTGAGCACATTGCGCGCCCGCCTCGGTGAGCTGCGTAATAACCCGCAGGTGAATCTCGGTGTCTGGTCAAAAGTCACCGGCGGACGTCACAATATCAGTAACAATGAAGTTGCTTACCGTCATGATATCAGCGGGATTGTCGCCGGCGGCGATAAAATGATCGAGCTGGAAAACGGCTATCTCTGGAGCGGCGTTGTCACCGGGTATTCCCGCTCTTCACTGAAGATGGATAAAAACGACGGTACAATAAACAGTTACAGCCTCGGTGTTTACACCACCTGGCAGCATAAATCCGGTATCTATGTGGATGGCGTGGTGAAAGCCAACCATTTCCGCAGTGATTATGATGCGCAGTTTAATGACGGCAAAACCTCCGCCAACAGTAACACCAACGGTATCGGCTTCTCCGTTGAAACCGGTAAATACTTTGAAAAAGAGAACTACTTTATTGAACCGTATGCCATGGTTGCGGCTTTCCGTGGTCTACCGCTACAGTAATGAGATGAGCATCAAAGCCGATGCCGCCCGTTCATTCAGCGGCGAGCTGGGTGCTACCTTCGGGAAAAGTTTTGTGCTGGAAAACGGCACACAAATCAAACCGTATATCCGCGTAGCCGTGAACCATGAATTCCTGAAAAACGGCGATGTGGAACTGAACAAGCAGGGAAAACGGACGAATGATATGTCCGGCACTTCAGGGAAATATGGTATTGGTGTGGATGCAAAACTGAATGATAACTGGGCTGTCTACGGCGAATTCAACTACGCCAACGGCAGTAAACAGGAAACACCGTACAGTGGTTTCCTGGGTGTGAATTACCGGTTCTGATAAAACAGAAAGTAAAACGGCCTGCAAATGCAGGCCGTTTTTTTATCGGTATTAACTGATCAGTCCGTGTACCAGAATCACGCCGATACAGATCGGCCCCACATAACGCCAGACCAGCAATAAACTCTGACGTTTCAGCCCGGTGATATTTTCCGGGATCAGGGCATTTGCTTTACGCGACCAGCCGAAAATCAGACAGACCGCAATACCGAACAGCGGCATCAGAATATTAGAGGTCAGATAATCGAGAATATCAAAAATCGTTTTTCCGCCGAGAGTCACATCACTTAACGGCCCGAAAGATAATGACACCGGTATTCCCATCAGCATAATCGATGCCGTCACCACCAGACCCGCTCTGCGGCGTGTCCACTGAAAACGCATCTGAACATAAGCCACAATGTGTTCCAGCAGGGAGATAGCCGATGTCAGTGCCGCCATCAGCAACAAGACAAAGAACGTCACTGCCAGCACTGATCCGCCCGGCAAATGGGCAAAATACACCGGCATGGTCATAAAGGTCAGACCCGGACCGGCATTAGCCTCCAGACCGGCCGCTGCTAATGCAGGGAAAATCATCAGTCCGGCCAGCACACATACCATACAGGAGAGGATAACCACCCACATGCTGGAATTGGCAATGCTTTTGTTATCAGATAAATATGCACTGTACGTAATATGGATACCCAGTCCGATAGAGAGGGAGAAGAACGCCAGACCCAGCGCATCCAGCACACCTTTACCGGTCAGTTTACTGAAATCCGGATACAGGAACATTTTCAGTCCGGCTGATGACCCCAGCAAACTTATCCCGACGATAATCAGCACGATCATAATAATAAACAGTAACGGCATCATTACTTTCACGGATTTTTCCAGCCCGCGCTGCACCCCGGCCAGGACTACAAAACAGGTCATACCGGCAAACACCAGATGAGCAATCACCGGCCACCACGGGTTACTGATAAAGCGGGTGAAAATACCGGTCAGCTGGCTGCTGTCAGTAATATTCAGCTCACCCGCTGCGGCCATCACGGTATAACCGATAGTCCAGCCGCCGACCACGCTGTAGAAACTGTAAATACACCAGGAGCTGAACACACCGATTACCCCGATCCACGCCCAGTGACGTCCCATCATTTTTTTAAAGGCACTGACGGCTTCGGAACGGGTACTGCTGCCCAGAATATTTTCTGGCCAGTAAGACTGCGAGACCGATAACAAAACTGAATAAGAGGAAAACAACCAGGAAGGCACCACCGCCGTTATTGGCGGCAACATAGGAGAATTTCCAGATGGCACCGATGCCGATGACAGACCCGGCGGCGGCTAAGATATGACCAAAGCGGGATGTCCATTGCTGACTCATACGGCCTCCTGCTGTGTCATCTGAGAGACAGAAGCGGCGGCAGAACAACAGACCGATCGTGAAATTACGCTGATATTAATCCTTGCGGTAAAACCTGACATCATAGGAACTCTCCCGAAAATAAAACAGTTCCACCAGCAGGGCTACACGCACAAAAAAGCCACCTTACTGGTGGCTTATGAAGAAAAACAGATAAACAAAGCCACCTAACTGAGTAGTAGGTTCAGGCTTAGCTGACGGTTCACCATGCAGTTCATCGGTTTACTCTTCTCTGAAAATCGTTAATTTTTGCCTCACAGGCAGTGCCGGTATAAAGCACCGCCGTGACGCTCTTTTTCTCTTATACCACAAACAGAAAAGAAAAAAACATCCTTTTTTATTCTGCGCTCATGGTTTTAAGCATTTCCGTAAACGCATCGATGTGATGACGTTGTGTCACCGGGTTCATAAAGACCGCCTTTTCCCCCGGAATATAGGCAAACCGGTTATGCTCCGCATAAGCCGAACAGGCGATAGAATCCACCCAGTTAGTAAACAGCCCCGCTTTACCGCGTTTCAGGAACAGATCACGATGCCAGCGGCTGTTACGCACCATCATGTCATAGGCTGTTTTATCCCCGGCACAGGTCAGTTCATGTTCAAACATCGCCTGCGGATCATTAACCAGTTTTGGTGAATAAAGACGGAAACCGACACTCGGCCCCTGATTTTCCGGCGCCATCACACAGGCATTCCCCATGGATAACAGCTGATTGCGCATATAATTCGCATTTTGAAGACAGTGCGCAATAATGGTCTGATAGCCTTCAACCCCCAGATAATGTAACCCTGCATACGCACCGAATACGCCGACACCACTGCGGCTGCACTCAATGGTGGATTGCAGGTGAGTCTGTCCTTCCAGCGCATGCTCAAAATAGGTGAAGTTTTCCGGGTCATTTTCCAGTGCTTTGAAATCATCCCCGTCACGCACCATCACCAGGCTGGAGGTATACGGCACATAACCCCATTTGTGGAAGTCGATAGTAATGGAATCCGCATATTTCAGCTGTTTAAATTTCTTCACGTTGTGACGCAGACCGGCCAGGGTGGCATCGTTAATCGCCAGCGGGTTAGTGGCAAAGTCATAATCAATAAAGAAAATAATCGGCCAGCCAACCGCCGCATCCACGTGAATATGCGGTTTTTCTGTAATTTCAAATTCTTCGCACAGACGATTGCGCAGATCATAAACCTGTTTGATTTCATCCACACCAAAGGTGTCTGTTGTACCCGCAGTCAGCAGGATCACCGGAATCTTACAGTGGACGGTATAGCAGGCACGGATTTGCTGCTCCAGATCCGCCAGATCGATGGTGTTATCTGACGTGACCCGGATACGGATCGTTTTATTGGTGATATCCACACCTAACAGAGACAGGTTAGTCATATTGGAGTAGTGACCGCCCTGTGAGTTGATGATCCGGAAATCCTGATCAACCGACATCCCGAGGTGTTTTGACTGCTTCAGCGACTTACGGATCCCGAACAGATAGCCGTACAGGTTACACATTGTCCCGCCCTGGGTGAACAAACCAGAGGCTTTGTCCGCATCATAACCAATCAGATTAGCAACTTTGCGGATAACGGTTTTTTCCATGTTATCCGCCACCCCGGAGTATTCGCAGTACACCATATTCGGGTTACCCAGTAATCCCAGCATAGAGCCATAAACCGCCGGGTCTGACGGCATGGCAATCACGTTTTCCACCGCCAGCGGGTTTTCCCAGTTTTTACACAGCGCGGATGCAAACACCAGTAAATTATCCTGCCCCTCTCCCGGACGGATCACGCTCTGACGAACATGCTGTTCACCGGCCAGCTGAGCAAAAAGATCCTTACCCTGCGGGTAGCGGTTTATCTGCTGCATGTCTGCTTCGGTAGTCTGGCGGAACTGAGTAATTGCCTGAATTTGCGGATGATTAAAAATCGGCCATTTTCCCGGGTCCCGGCTGAAGAAATCGCTGATGACGTTTTGATATTTAATGTTGAAATCTTTATTTAACGCATTCGCAGACGCAAGCGTGATAAGTTCTGACTGATTCACAATAAGCTCCAAAATAGTAAATTATGCTGAGGCAATGTCACTATTTTGCGCCAAATCAATTGCATTTTAAATGATAGCAAAACTATAAATCACGGTGCGTTAAATAAAATATATCAATATTTATCAATTAATTAAATAACAACTCATCACTTTAAAGTCGATAATTTTTTTGAAAAATGACGACGCGGTCACAATTTTTTACTCTTTTAAATAAACAAAAATCAGATTTTAAATTTATTAAAATAACTAAAAACCAGTTTTATATCCTGTTAAAATACATAAATCACAAATTATTAACAACACGAACATAGTAACGATATTAAAATATTTAATTATAATTATTCTCTGCTGCTATTTTTCTTCAGCTGAAAAATCACGGCCATTTCGCTGTTTTTTCCGTTTTTTGCAGTGGCTCTGCCCTCCGGCAAGATAAAATACTGACGGAGTATAAAAATACGCTAAACATAGATAATGCATTCCGATAGTCTGTTTTTCGATAGTGGCAGTAAATAAAACCCTAACAATATGATTTTAAATACTAATATTATTTTCACATAGTTAGCCGGCTATTATCCGACCGGTTGTTGTGATTTTGTAACGTCCGGTTTCCTCTCAAAGCTCCTTAAATTCTGTTAAGTCAGGAGGCTGCTGATAAGCTTTCTTTAATTTTTATCTTTATTCTGCCGTTAAAATGAGTGAATTGTTTCATTGTGTAATAATTTCACTTATCAAAGGCACTACTATGTCCGGCCTCCTGCTGTTCAAACAACTACTCACCAAAGAATGTTGCCCCGGTATGCACTGGGACTCTGCCCGTAACCGCTTTAAATTTGCGGCCCGCAGCCTGTTTATGCCACTGTCCACCATGAAATACCTGTCCGGCCTGACAGACACTTCCTGCTGTGACGCGATCCTGAAAAAGCAGCCGCTGCTGCCGACCAAATTGCAGCGCCCGTATCTGAGTATTAATTTTCACCGGAAAAACAAATCGGCTGCGATCTGTGACCATTACCGGATCACCAAAGCCGTTCTGCCGCCGGCAATATTCAGCCGTATCTACAGTAATGAGCGTTTTTATCTCTGTCCGGTTGAGGGAAAAGAGGATCTTTGTCACCTCTGGCTGGATGTGCAGGATGCCTTTAATAAAGAGGGGGAACTGACGCTGGAGATGCGGGATGACGCCGGTGAAATTCTGGCCCGCAGTGCATTCACCCTGCTGAATCTGGATGAAAAACGGACGCTGTTTATCGGCGCACTCCAGGGCGGTGTCAGTGAACAGGCTCACGGCGCTATACGGGCAGCCACCAAAAACTGCCACGGTGTATTTCCCAAACGTATTCTGACGGAAGTTATCTGTCTTATCGCCTCGCTGTTTCAGTGTCAGCAGATTATTGCTTCCAGCAACGAAACACATATTTACCGCAGCCGCCGTTACCGCCATAAAAAACTGACACAATGGGTGGCCGATTATAATACGTTCTGGGAATCTGTCGGCGGCACCGCCAATCCGCAGCAGGAATATATATTACCGCTGACTCTGCCGCGTAAGCCCATTGATGAAATAGCCAGTAAAAAACGTGCCGAATACCGCCGTCGTTATCAGTTGCTGGATGATATGGCGCAGAAAGTCAGTGAACGCCTGCAATTGCCGCAGCCGGAAAATAAAACAGATGTTCAACATGACATTATTTAAGAAAAATCCTTCATTTACAGCAGGTTTGACCGGTAATTGACACTTCATTACAGAACTTATTGATTTTCCGTAAAATATAATCTGCAAAAGACTGAATTTAATCTTAATATTGATTCAGGGAACCGGAAAAAATTCACTGTCTCCGCTACCCCTAATTTGCTAAAGTGGCCGGATTTACCAATGTATATATCAGGGGTTCCGGTCATATCCGCAGAAATGCCCCATAACATGAAATAAGCTTACTTCAGATCCGGGAATAATTGATGGAAACAATGCAGCAACTCTTTTTCGCCCTCTGGCATCAGGACTATGAAACCCTGTCAAACCCGTCCCTGCTGTGGGCGATTTACATTATGCTGTTTGTCATTCTCTTTCTGGAAAATGGCCTGCTTCCCGCTGCATTTTTACCCGGCGACAGCCTGCTGATTCTTGTCGGGGTTCTGATCGCCAAAGATACGCTGGATTTCCCGACAACCCTGATTGTCCTCACCGCCGGTGCCAGTCTCGGCTGCTGGGTGGGTTATTTACAGGGGCGCTGGCTCAGTAACACAAAAGTAGTGAAAAGCTGGCTGTCTCATCTGCCGCCGCATTATCATCAGCGGGCGCACAGCTTATTTCACCGTCATGGCCTTGCGGCACTGTTAGTCGGCCGTTTCCTGGCCTTTATCCGCACCCTGCTGCCGATGCTGGCGGGGATAGCCGGTCTGAATTCCCGCCGTTTTCAGTTCTTCAACTGGCTGAGCGGCTTCCTGTGGGTCGGTATTTTAACCGCACTCGGTTATGGTCTCGGTATCAGCCCGATTTTCCGCAAATATGAGCATCATCTGATGAATATTCTGATGCTTATCCCAGTCGTTCTGCTGGTTTGCGGTCTGATCGCCAGCCTGTGGGTCGTGTGGAAACGCAAGCGTACAAAACCGGCTGACGATACTCACGCGCAGTAACCCATCAGACTATTTTTCCGGCCGGTGCAATTACAGCAGCCGGCCGGGATACTTTCCTCCCTCTCCCGCAGTTTCAGCGTCATTTCGTCTGAATTCCCCCGCTATCACCCGTAATGTGCAGCAAGATGCCGGAAAATAAACTATAATTTACCTTTAATCATCGATAAAAAGCGGTTATTTTTAACCTGTTACGGTATAACCACCACGAGGAGTTCCTATGTCACATCATACAAATGAAGAGTTACGCGCTGAACTGAAATCATTGGCTGACACCCTGGAATCTGTGCTGAACACGGCAGAAAGCAAATCCAAAGAAGAAGTCGATTCGCTGAAGAAAAAAGCACTGGCCGCACTGGAAAATTCCCGCTCCCGCCTGGCGGAAGGTAAAGAGCAGGTTGTGCAGCAGACAAAAGAGATTGCCGGAAAAGCCGATAATTATGTACGGGAAAATCCGTGGACCGGTATCGGTATCGGTGCGGCTGTCGGTGTGGTGTTAGGCGTTTTACTGGCCCGCCGCTGAGTTATGACCGATCAGGAGCGTCCGCAGGGGCCCGCCAAAGGGCTCCTTGATACACTGACACGTATCGCTGCCATTGTGATCAGTATGGCTGAAACCCGGCTCAGGCTTGTTGCCACTGAGCTGGAGGAAGAAAAATCCAACCTGATCCAGCTGATTCTGCTGGCCGGAGCAGCCCTTCTGCTAACCGCATTCGGGCTGATGAGCCTGATGATTCTGGTCATGTGGGCGGTTGATCCTGTGTACCGCCTGACGGCGATGATTATCATGACCTCCGTTCTGCTCGGCGGGGCGCTGATTTTCGCTCTGTGGGCCGTCCGCAAAGCCCGTCGTTCATCACTGCTGGGAGCAACCCGCGAACAGCTCGCCACCGACAGGCAACTGCTGGAAAGAAAAAAGCAGGAGCAGGATCATGAATAAGCACCAGCGTGCTGAACGCGCCCGCAAAAAACAGGCCCTGATTGACACAATCGCTGCCCAGCGCAGCGATTTATCGCAGGCCGCTGATCAGTGGCTGAAAAAAACCGAATCGTTCGATCGCACGTGGCAGACATTATCACAGCTGCGCCCGCTGGTTGTTGCCGGCGTCAGCCTGATTTCTGTTTTATCTGTCCGTCATCCGAAAAAACTCATCCGCTGGGGACAACGCGCCCTTGGATTGTGGGGTATTTTTCGCACACTTCAGAACAATTTCCCCCGTAATAAACAGAACTGACCCCGCCGGACACCTGAGCTCAAAATTTTTGAATTTGTTTATTAAGAATTCTTGCTAACAATCTTTCTCATTCGCACTTACTATTATCTCAACGAAACGGATTGGCATATCGTGCCATTTAAACAAAAGAATATGTGACTCAATCCCCATATTTACTATTCAGTATTGCTGAGCTAATAAGGATCTCACAATGAACAACTACGCTATTTTAGTCGCACGTGTCATGATGCCTGTCTTATTTATTGTGGCCGGATACGGCAAATTAGGGGATGCTTATGCAGGAACTCAGCAATATATGCAGGCTATGGGTGTTCCGGGTGCATTACTGCCATTAACTATCCTGCTTGAACTGGGTGGCGGGCTGGCAATCCTGTTCGGTTTCTTAACCCGGACAACGGCAATTTTCACGTTTGGTTTTACCGCACTGACCGCCCTGCTGTTCCACAGTAATTTTGCGGAAGGTACCAACCAGTTAATGTTTATGAAAAACTTTACCATTGCAGGCGGTTATTTACTGCTGGCTGTTACCGGCCCGGGTAAATTCAGTATCGATTATTTACTGAAAAAGAAATGGTAATCACATTCAGGCAAAGCCACACAGCAATAAAATAATAATAGAATATTAAACATCCGCTCCGGCGGATGTTTCTGTTTCTGTGGTTTTCATCCTGCCGTCACGGGTAAAAAATGCCAGTTCCGACAACGGTTTGTTAAACAGAAATTCATAGTCCATTGACCCGCCACGGATATCCGAAAATCCTCTTGCCTGATAAGCAATACACGGATACAAACCAAACCAGTTATCTTTTTCCATCAGATCATGCCAGACCACATCAATACTTTTTGATTCATCCGGTTCATCGTTTGCCGTAATCAGGCGAACTGATTTCTCAAAAACGTGCATCATTTTTTCCGCATAACCCCAGTTAACAATATACGCATTGGCACAAAAGGCATATTTCAGACTGAGCGAGCAAATTTCCGGTTCGTGTTCAAAAGCACTGAAATAATTTCCGCCCAATAACGCGACATCCCACTCTCTTTTCTGAAGCGCGGATAAAAAGAGGTTGGCCTGCCGGATATGTTCATCATCGCAATAAAAATCACAGTCATCCTCGACAACCAGGACCGGCCCCCAGTCATTTTCAGCGATCATCTTCATCACCGCCGCATGAGAAAGCGCGCATCCCAGAAACCCCGGTGCCTTCTCAATGGCGCCGAAGCGGATAATTTTACGGTAAGGAATTTCTATTTTCCCCAGAGCTTCGAGAATATCATCCTCGCGATCAGGCCTGGATTCCAGGTTAATGTAAATCACTTTTTCAATAAAGCCATGACCGAATGCGAAATCCCCATCTGACATAAACCGTTTCAGATCCACGCTGCCTCCTGCAATACACTGATAAAATACGTTTTACGGCCGGTTAATATCCGCTAAAGGCTAACGGATAAATAATTACCGTCAATCGCTGTTGTTCTTATTATTTATTAATACATTTCCCGGCAGATACCACAACAGACCTCCGGTGCTCAAAAAAATACCCGCTATAAATAACAGGGCGGGTATCTGATGCGGATTCTGTGATATTGCCGGTCTATTTTCCGCTGAATAATTTCGGAATTTCCCGCAGACACCAGGCTTTGGCTTCACCCATGCTGTCGCGGCGCCACGCCATAATGACATTGGTTTCGTGACTGTATTCAGAGCCTATCACTTTCAGGCGGCCTTCCAGGATATCTTTTTCCACCAGCGGGTACGGCATACTCGCCCCCCCCAGACCCGCAAGCAGGGCACGGCGTTTATCATCAATAGAACTGACCGTCAGGCGCTGCTGTTTATCCAGCAGCAATACCGTCAGCACCGGCCGTTCACGGGCGGTATCCGCCACGGCAATTCCGCGGTATTTCACACGGGTGGTATCGGATAACGGCTCAGGCTCTTTGTGAATAGGGTGATCCGGCGCGGCCACATACACATTCACCACGGAATAGAGCGGGCGGGAGTTGATTTCAGAGGAGGTCCGGAAATGCATATCCGGCGCAATCACAATATCAGCACGTCCGGTTTCCAGCCGTTCCCAGGCACCGGCAAGTACTTCCGTGGCCAGTGTCAGCTGAGTGGTGGATTTCTGCGCCAGTTTATCCACCAGCGGGAACAGAGAAGCTGTCGGGATCAGCGCCTCACAAACAATGGTCAGATGCGGCTCCCAGCCTCTTGCCAGGGCTTCCGCATCACTGGTCAGTTTATCCGCCGCTTCCAGCAGCAGGCGGCCGCGTTCCAGCAGCATCCGCCCGACATTGGTGAATTTTGTCCGGTGACCCGAGCGGTCAAACAGAACAACATCCAGCTCTTCTTCCAGTTTCTGCATGGTATAGCTCAGGGCGGAGGGTACACGCCCCAGTTCTTCCGCCGCCGCCGCAAAACTCCCCCGGCGGTCGATGGCATCCATCACCCGCAATGATTCCAGCGTTAACGCTTTGTCTTTACTCATCATTATCTCAGTCAGAAATTTTGAATGTCGCCACCAGATTAACTGGCTAACAATTCAGCGTCCAGCCCTTTATTATTTCACTATGTTTAATAACAGGCAGACCATTATGATTATACACAGAACCGCCGGACAGGCCGGGTCCGCCGACTATGGCTGGTTACAGGCGAAATACGCTTTTTCTTTCGGGCACTATTTTGACCCGGCATTCCTAGGGTACAGCCCGCTGAAAGCCCTGAATCAGGAAGTGCTGGCTCCCGGCGCCGGTTTCCAGCCCAAATCCTATCCCGATGTGGATATTGTAAACCTGATCCTCAGAGGGAAGCACGATATTCATGATAATGACGGACTTTATCTGGAGAGCAGGCAGGATGAATGTCTGTTTTTTTCACCGCGCAAAGATATCAGTTACACGGAAACCAATCCCTGTGAGCAGTCACCACTGACCCGGATTCAGATCTGGCTGAAAGCTGCACGCGGCAGCCTGCGCGGCAGTCCGCAAAAACTGATGCTGACACAACAGCCGGTACAGCTGATTGCCTCACCGGACGGTGAAAACGGCAGTATTGATTTGCAGCAGGGAGTGAGAATTTCCCATCTGATGCTCCCCGCCGGAGAATCCCTGACACTGCCGCTGTACGGAAAACGGGCTTTTTATCAGTCGGTTCACGGCACGGTGACGGCGGATGACGGGCAAAAACAGGGGATAATTGAGTGCGGGGACGGCGCATTTATTCAGGAGAGCCGGGAAGTGACCTTTCAGGCGCAAACAACCTGCCGGACACTGCTGATCGATATCCTTACCTGATACACAGTCCTGAAATGAAACAACCCCGCGTCAGACGCGGGGTTGTGATAGTGTGGAGTCAGCCGTTAAGCCGGGTTCTGTCGTGGACAATCATTCCTCTGGGCCAGCACTCACGCACTGGCTCAAGCAGCCTACCCGGGTTCAGTGCGGGCCGCACCATATGAACCCCTATTTGGCCTTGCTCCGGGTGGAGTTTACCGTGCCACGGACTGTTACCAGCCGCGCGGTGCGCTCTTACCGCACCCTTTCACCCTTACCTGTGCCCTTACGGGCCATCGGCGGTTTGCTCTCTGTTGCACTGGTCGTAGGCTCGCGCCTCCCAGACGTTATCTGGCACCCTGCCCTGCGGAGCCCGGACTTTCCTCCCCTTTACCCGTCTCCCGAAGGGACTACGATAAAGCAGCGATTGCCTGGCTGACTCCGCTGCGGATTATAAGCAGCTTTCCCGCGGATGTACAGAATAACTCCGCCCCGGAAGTCCGGATGGCGGGAAATGCATCACTCTGCGGCAGAATCCCCGTCCAGGGTGTAACGGTAAAGGGCATTTTTCTTCACACCGAACAACTCCGCCACCACCGCAGCTGCTTTTTTCGGCGGCAGTTCTTTCTGCACTATCGCCAGAGCACGCAGAATTTCCGGACTGAATTCCTCATTCTGAACCGGCTTCGCGCCTTCCGCAATCAGCACCATCTCACCTTTACGGCGATTCTCATCTTCCTGAATCCAGGCCAGCAGTTCCCCCACCGGTTTCCCCTGAATCGACTCCCAGGTTTTGGTCAGTTCCCGGGCCAGTACCACGTAGCGATCTTCGCCCCAGACAGTGATCATATCAGCCAGTGTGTCCAGAATACGGTGCGTGGATTCATAAAAAATCAGGGTGCGCGGCTCATCGGCCAGCGCCCTCAGTGTATCCTGACGACTCTTGCTTTTGGCCGGCAAAAAACCTTCGTAACAAAAACGGTCAGACGGCAGACCGGCAGCACTCAGCGCCGTAACGGCCGCACAGGCACCGGGCAGCGGGATCACTGTAAGCCCCGCATCACGGGCGCGGCGAACCAGATGGTAGCCGGGATCGTTAATTAAAGGTGTACCTGCATCGGACACTAATGCGATACTGATCCCGGACTGTAATTTGGTAATTAATTGATCTGCTTTATACTGTTCATTATGATCATGCAGCGCAAACAGCCGGTTATTAATACCGAAGTGAGACAGTAACAAGCCGGTATGCCGGGTATCTTCCGCTGCAATCAGATCGACATTCGTGAGCACGTCGAGCGCGCGTGCTGTAATGTCATTCAGATTACCGATCGGTGTCGGCACAACATAAAGTGTCGCTGCCGCAACCACGGCTCGATTAGGTTGATTCATTGTTTCGTCCAGATGATCACATTAGAATTGAGCTTTCAGAAAACTATAACCGGGTACAGTATGTTTTCCTTAACTTTATCGCGTTACCGCAGGCAATTACTTTGTACCGCACTCTTTTCCACGCTGATTATCTCAGGGTGTACACTCGATAATCAGCATGCGGGTACAGCCGGCAAAGGCCAGCCGGAAACACTGGTTCAGCAATATCAGAAGGTTATTGATGCGGCCGCCGGAAAACCGTCCGTTGACGCTATCCGTGCTTATATCGCTCAGGAGCCGCTGCTCTCTGACCCGGACGCGCATCAGCAGAATATTGATGAAACCTGGCTGATGCTAACACGTTTTACCCCTGAAGAGCGCAATAACATTCAGGTTAAGGCTGATGAAAGCGTATTACAGGGCTGGATTGACCTGCTTATTCTGTATCAGAACAACCAGCAGGATCTGAAAGCGCTTTCCGTCGCCCTCGGTGACTGGCAAATCCGCTACCCGGATAACTCGGCGGCCAAATCCCTGCCGCAGGATCTTATCCAGACCCTGAGCAGTACCTACGGCCAGACCGGTAAAAATGCCCGCGTCGCCCTGTTCCTGCCGCTTAGCGGCCAGGCAAAACTGATGGGTGATGCTATCCGTCAGGGCTTTACGGATGCACAGAACGGCGCGGTGTACAGCACCGGTTACCGGGTCGCAGATATTCCCACTGCACAGCCGGTCAGTTCTGAGTCCGTACCGGCACAGACCATTATCAGCCCGGCTGATCCGGATAAAGACATCACCACACCGGATGTGACAAACGGTGCACCGTCAAATGACAGTACCGCTGACGGCGCGACTGCCGCAAGCCCGGTTTCTGTCCCGCAGGCACTGCCGTACAGCGGTGAATCCCGCACGGTCACTGATGTGAAAGTCTATGATACCGACAGCAGGCCGCTGGCAACACTGCTGGCACAGGCACAGGCTGACGGTATGGATCTGATTGTCGGGCCGCTGCTCAAGGGGGATGTTGCCACGCTGGCAACGGCCAATACGCCACTGAATATTCTGGCACTCAATGAATTAGACACACCAATTGCCCGGCCTAATGTGTGCTACTTCTCGCTTTCACCGGAAGATGAAGCCCGTAATGCCGCGCAGTTTATCCGTCAGGATAATAAAACCGCCCCGCTGGTGCTGACACCGGACAATAACTTCGGCCGCCGGATCGCACAAAGTTTTGCGGATGAGTGGCAGAAAAACGGCGATGGTGTGGTACTTCACCAGACTTTCTCCGGCAATCCGGGCAGTTCACTTTCACTGACCGGCGTACCGGTGCAACCATCCTCTCCGCAGGTATCGCAGCCGGAAGATGCGCTGATACAGCCTGAAGGTTCTGTGGTGCAGCCGCAGCCTGTCAGCGGCGGTGTGGATTCGGTCTATATTATCGCGACCTCTGATCAGCTGATTTATATCAAACCGACGCTGGAATTTGCCACCAGTGCCCGCGGACGTCCGGCGTTTTATGCCAGCTCACGCAGCAATAAAGCCGGAACAGGTAAAGATTTTCAGTTTGAGATGGAAGGGCTGAAACTGACGGATATTCCGCTGATTGCGGGCGGTAATCCGCAGTTACTGAGTCAGGCCGCCGGGAAATTCGGCAACGACTATACCCGCGTCCGCCTCTATGCGATGGGAATGGACGCATGGCGTCTGGCGAATCAGTTCGGCGACATGCAGCGGCATACTCTGCGCATGAATGGTGCCAGCGGTGACATCACCGTCACTGATAATTGCACCGCTTACCGTCATCTGCCGTGGCTGGTCTTTAAGCAGGGTAATCTCACTCCGCTGAGTGCAGCGAACTAAGCTTTGTCTGAATTTTAAAGGTGACAGGATGTCACCTTTGTTTCATTTGGCATAATTAACATACAGGGACACGTATTTATGCTTACATGGCTGACAGGCCGTCATCACGAACAGTTTGCCCGGCGCTGGCTGGAACAGCAGGGACTGACATTTGTTGCTCAGAATGTCCGTTTCCGCAGGGGCGAAATTGATTTAATTATGCGGGATCGCAGTACCTGGGTGTTTACCGAGGTTCGTTACCGCCGCAATGCACACTATGGCGGAGCGGCCGCCAGTGTCACAAAAACCAAGCAGCGCCGTTTGCTTTATGCGGCTTCCTGCTGGTTATCTCAGCAGCAGCTGAGTATGCTGACCTGTGACTGCCGTTTTGACATTTGCGCGATAACCGGTGACCATATCGACTGGCTGAAAAATGCCTTTGGTTACGCCGATTTTTGTTAATATAGTCATCCGTTGCTGATAGCAGGACTTAACGTGTTAGACAGAATTAAACAGTGTTTTACTGAAAGTATTCAGACGCAGATTGCAGCCGCAGAAGCACTGCCGGATGCCATTTCCCGGGCCGCCATGATGATGGTCCAGTCGTTACTTAACGGCAATAAAATCCTCTGCTGCGGGAACGGGGGATCAGCGGCGACAGCCTCGCGCTTCGCCACCAGTATGATCCACCGGTTTGAAACCGAGCGCCCGAGCCTGCCCGCACTGGCACTGAATACGGATAGTGTGGTGATGACCGCTATCGCCGCTAACCGGCAGCAGGACGAAATTTATGCCAAGCAGGTCCGCGCCATCGGCCAGACCGGTGATGTGCTGCTGGCGATCTCCACGCACGGCAACAGCCGCAATATCATCAAAGCGGTTGAGGCAGCGGTGACCCGGGATATGACCATCGTGGCTCTGACCGGCTACGATGGCGGGGAGCTGGCGGGTCTGCTGGGTCCGCGTGATGCGGAAATTCGCGTACCCTCACAACACAGTGTCCGCATACAGGAAGTGCATATGCTGACGGTGAATTGTTTATGTGATTTAATCGACAATACCCTTTTCCCCCACCAGGAAGACTAAGGAGATATTATGAGAATTGTGCCCGTGGCAGCACTTATCTGCACCGCATTACTGTTACAGGGATGTATCGGTGCAGCACTCGTCGGGTCTGCGGCTGTTGCAACCAAAGCCGCCACTGACCCCCGTTCTGTCGGCACACAGGTCGATGACGGCACACTGGAAGCACGTGTCAGCGGCCAGCTCAATAAGGATAAAGATATCAAACAGCAGCGGATTATTCCGGTGGCTTATCAGGGGAAAGTCCTGCTGATTGGTCAGTCGGAAGATCTCTCTCTGGCGCGGCGGGCAAAAGAGATTGCCGCTAAAGTGGATGGTACTGAACTGGTGTATAACGAAGTCCGTCAGGGCGAGCCGATTGATTTGGGTACAGCATCCAAAGATGCCTGGATCACCACCAAAGTCCGCTCCAAACTGCTGACCAGTGATGCGGTAAAATCCGCGAATATCAAAGTGATCACTGAAAACGGCGAGATTTTCCTGTTAGGGGTGGTTACCCGTCAGGAAGGGGCAGCGGCAGCGAAAGTGGCCAGTGAAACAGATGGTGCGAAAAAAGTCACTACTGCCTTTACCTGGCTGAATTAACCCCCTACTTTCAGAAACCGATAAGAAACCTGACTTAATGTCAGGTTTTTTATTGTCTCTCCCGCCACCCTCTTTCCGCTCATCCGTCCCGACAACAGATAAAATTCAGGATATATCAATAAATAACAAATTATAAGAACATTATACCGTGAAAACATTAACCGCATTCATCATTACAATTATTTATGTTTTTTGTAAAAAATAAGTCAATAAGATAAATTCATTATACTCAGGCTAATAATCATCCAGGTTATTTTTCTTCAGGAACTCCGTTCCGCCCAGTAACTGCATCTGATGCAGTATCCATTGCTGACGCTGGCGGAGATATGCAGAAGGTTTATCCGCATGCAGACGATGAGGATTGGGTAATACAGCAGCCAGTAATGCGGCCTCTGCGGCGGTCAGATCTTTGGCACTTTTGCCGAAAAAGTGTTGTGCCGCCGCTTCCGCCCCGAAAATCCCCGGCCCGAACTCCGCGATATTAAGATATACCGTCAGTATCCGTGACTTTGACCAGACCAGCTCAACTCCGGGCGTCAGCAACGTTTCCAGCCCTTTACGCACCCAACTGCGCCCGTCCCACAGGAACAGGTTCTTGACCGTCTGCTGAGTCAGTGTGGATGCCCCGCGTGCGGCATGGCCTTTCTTACCGCTTTTTGAGAGTGCATCAGAGATAGCACCGAAATCAAAACCATGATGAACAGGAAAATTTTGATCCTCGGACGCAATCACCGCCAGTTTCATCCGGGGTGAAATATCCTCTCCGCTTACCCAGGCACTGCGGGCGACATAAGAAAAATTGAATGTTGACCATGCCGAAAGTTGCCTTTCCAGCATCACCATGGAATAAGGAACAGGGAGGAATGCGAACAAAATTATCATTGTTACCCATAACAACATAACAAAAACAACTATTTTCCGCAGGAATCGCAATATCCTCCCCAACATTTTCTTCATCCTTTATCAGGCCATTTCAAGTACTTTTTTCACCAGTTTATCAATCCCGATCTGTGCCTGTGCAATATTCTCAGCCAGCATATAAGCAGGGGTCGTTACGATTTTATGCGTTTCATCTACGACGATATTATCCACTGTGCAACTGACGTGTACCCCGCCCATTTCCGCGATCGCAGCCGCAATATCTGAATCATTACCAATAGTAAGCTGAACTGATGAATTGACAATTTTCGGGATCATCACCGGTGCAATACAGATAAACCCCATCGGTTTGCCCTGAGACAACATTCCACGGGATAATGATAATAAATTCTTATCTATTTCGCAGGCCGCACCTTTCTCCGCAAAATCGCACAGATTTTTTGCCGCACCAAAACCACCCGGAACAATCAGTGCATCCAGTTGTGAAGCATCCGCTTCTGACAGCGGGCGGATTTGTCCGCGGGAAATCCGCGCAGACTCTTCCAGCATATTGCGTTTCTCTGATTTTTTCTCACCGGAAAGGTGATTGATAACAGAGCGTTGAGGTTCATCAGGTGCAAAAAAATACACCTGTGCACCGGATTGGGTTAAACTGAGCAGCGAAAGAACGGATTCATGGATTTCACTGCCGTCGAAAACACCGCATCCGCTTAAAACGATACCAACAGATTTCATATCTGACTCCTTTTGTAGTAGGTTAATGCTTAACCCTTTAGAGGTGCAAACACCAATCTTCATCACAGTTTTTAATGAATCTTGTAACAAAAATACTTATCTTTGCTATGTTGAAGCCTGTATGATGTAAGAGCCTATTTCATCACTCGCCTAAATAACGATAAATAGTTGTCGCGGGTGAACCAGTTTCCCTGGTGTTGGCGCAGTATTCGCGCACCCCAACTTCGGTTGGGGTTATTTTTTACCTGCGGTTTGCCAGCCAGTTTCTTAAAATCCCCACCTGACTTTTCCAATCGTGATTCAGTTCATCGACCCATTCCTGCACGTTGTCATCCCATGCCGGTAAATCCGGTGACTGAATCTGCTGCGCAACCTGCCGCAGATGGATAAGCCCGACAGACCCCGCCGCACCTTTGATTTTGTGTCCTTCTTCCGCGATGCCTTTGCGATCTTTGGCCACCATATTGGAATTCAGAATCGCCAGATAGCCCGGCATCATTTTTTCAAACACATCCAGACTGTCTTCAATCAGTTTCGGTCCCACCAGTTCGATATACTGGTTCAGCATCTCCAGATCCAGTGACTGCGTATACACGTCCTCAGACGCCGCTGTGCTGTTTTCCTCCGCAGGCAGTGCCTCACTGCCATCACCCCAGAATTTCGCTATCATCTGCGTCAGAGCGCCCACAGCAAGCGGTTTGCTCAGCACATCATTCATACCGGCGTCCAGATACTCTTTTTTGTCCTTCAGGACGTTAGCGGTCAGTGCCACCAGTGGCGGCAGTTCATCCGGCTGATAACGCTGATGCAGTTCACGGGCGATATCCAGCCCGCTCATATCCGGCAGCTGAATATCCAGCAGGACAAGGTCGTACTCCTCCGGCGAGAACATCGCCAGCGCGTCACGGCCGTTCATCGCGACATCCACCGTGTTACCCAGTTTTTCCAGGACAGAGCGCGCCACCACCACATTCAGCTCAATATCCTCCACCAGCAGGATATTCAGAGCCGGCAGCAGCAGGCCGTCATCTTCTTCCTCTTCCGGAGCATCCTGTGCAGGCGCACAGACCGACAGCGTAAAGCAGGAGCCTTTGCCCGGCTCACTGGTCACGGTGATATCCCCGCCCATCGCCTGTGCCAGACGGCGGGAAACCGCCAGGCCGATACCGGTGCCGGTGGCCGGGCGTCCGCCCGCACTGTCAGTCACCTGATAATACATGGCAAAGATTTTCTCCAGCTCATCTTTCGGAATTCCGATACCGGAGTCCCGCACCTCAAAGCAGAGCATGTCATTGGCTTCGCGCCACACTTTCACCGTGATGCCGCCCTCGCGGGTAAACTTCACGCCGTTGCCGATAAGATTCCACAGGATCTGACGCAGACGGGTGCCGTCGGCCATGATCACGGACGGCACAGGCCGGATCAAATCAAGGGTAAACTGAAGCCCTTTCGGCTGTACCAGCAGGCCTGACAGGTTTTCCAGATCAGAAATAAATTCCGTGAAATTCACCGGCTGGGTATCAAGACGGACATTGCGCCGCTCCAGTTTGTCCATCTCAATCACGTCATTGAAAATATTGCCGAGGGTTACGGCACTGACATGAATCGTTTTCAGGTAATTTTCCTGCTCCGGATTGAGATCCGTATCCAGCAGAATGCGGCTCAGTCCGACAATTCCGTTCAGCGGCGTGCGCAGTTCGTGGCTGATGGTGGAGATAAAGGTGGTTTTCTCACGACTGGCGTTTTCAATCGCTTCCTGATAGCGCTTACGTTCGGTGATATCGCGGCCGAAGCCCATCAGACCGTGACGTTTACCGACACTGTCATAGAAAGGCACTTTACGCAGTTCAAAACAGGCTTTGCGCCCGTCCGGGTATACCAGCCACTGCTCATAGGTGAGAGAGACATTATGACGGAACACTTTTTCGTCGGTTTCCATCACCTTATCAGCGATTTCCGGCTCATAAATATCACGCGGAGTCAGGCCGCGCAGCAGTTTTTCACTGCGCCCGGTGAGCAGTTCCATCGCGCGGTTACAGCCGGAAAATTCATTTTTTTCATTGCGGTAATAGACCAGATCAGGCGATGCATCAAGGAAGGAGCGCAGCAGGACAGATTGCTGTTCAAATTCAAGCTGAGTCTGCTCGCGCCGGCTGATCTCTTTCTTCAGTTTTTCCAGCAGAACGACCTGCTCATCCTCCACTTTTTCGCGCTCGGTAATTTCCTGATTCAGCTGAGTAATATTCTCTTTCAGCTGTTCGTTGAGTTCCAGATCCCGTTTGCGCATCACTTCCAGTTTACTGACCAGCCCGGACAGACGCTGGCGGGATTCCTCGAGCTGCTCAACCACAACAGACATAAAATAGACCGCCCACGGTGTGATCAGAAGACCGAAGAAGACTGAGCGGACGAGGTCGATACTTTGCACTTCCCCCTGAAGCAGCATGGTGACAGCAATCTGTACCACCATCGCCAGCACCACCAGTCCTGATGCCAGTAATAACGAAAACCGGACCAGTCCCAGTTTCATCAGTAAATCAACATAATATTGTGCTAAACCGCGTAGCAATTTCATACCTGCTCCACCCGCTGAATAAGGGTTAGTATCATAACGTAAAATTAGCGGATCACCGCGTTTCCGGCGGTGATTGTTTCCTGTACTCATCATAGCGGATTAATTAAAAAATCAAATTAACCGGTACTATATGTATCCTTTGCCGGATAATATGGCCGTATAACACCCCCGCTGCTGTTTTTTATCTGAATAAAATTAAAAACACGACATTTATCTGCAAATTAGCAGAAACAAAGCAGATAAAATCAGGTTATAAATAAAAACGCCCATGCTGCGCGGTAATAACCCGCAAAAAACAGTGATGTGCATCACACAAAAAAACGACTGTTCCGCTGTGCAAACAGCGGTTTAAAATCCTGAAAATAGTTTTTTTTCATTAAATTATCGCAAAAAACCCGCCCGTATACTGCCAATCCCTGATATTTGACCGCCATAGTATTTCCCGGTAAGTTGAAAAATGACGTTCCGGATCACCTGTGGTCAGCACCGATATAATAATTATTCACACGCCGGTCGCGGCACAAACATAACATCACAATACCTTTTGCTGAGATATCTGTCGTCAGCAAGGGCTGACTGAGGCCCGGAAACAGCTTTGCCGCAGAAATGCGGCCTAATGTGAGACATGCAAAAGGGGCTACCTATGCTTTATAACCCGTCACAGGATAAGGACAACTGCGGTTTCGGCCTGATTGCCCACCTCGAAGGACAACCCAGCCACAAGGTCGTGCGAACCGCTATCAGCGGGCTGGCACGGATGCAGCATCGCGGTGCGATTCTCGCCGACGGCAAAACTGGGGACGGCTGCGGTTTATTATTACAAAAACCCGATCGTTTCTTTCAGATGATTGCTGAGGAGAATGAATGGCGGCTGGCACGTAATTATGCAGTCGGGATGCTGTTTCTCAGTCAGAACCCGGAGGTTGCACAAAGCTGCCGCGATATCATCGAAGAGGAGCTGGCTGATGAAACACTGTTTATCGCCGGATGGCGCAAAGTGCCGGTCAGACCGGAAATTCTCGGCGAAATCGCCCTCGCCGGTATGCCGCAGATTGAACAGGTTTTTATCAATGCACCGGCCGGCTGGCGGGCACGGGATCTGGAACGCCGTCTGTTTATGGCACGCCGCCGCATTGAAAAACGCATCACCGACCCGGATTTTTATGTTTGCAGCCTGTCCAATCTGGTGACGATTTATAAAGGTCTGTGTATGGCCGCCGATTTACCGCGCTTTTATCCGGATCTGGCGGATTTAAGAATGGAATCCGCCATCTGTCTGTTTCACCAGCGCTTTTCAACCAATACCGTTCCGCGCTGGCCGCTGGCACAGCCGTTCCGCTATCTCGCTCATAACGGCGAAATCAACACCATCACCGGTAACCGCGAGTGGGCACGTGCCCGTGCTTACAAATTCCGCACGCCGCTGATCCCGGATCTTATCACTGCCGCCCCGTTTATTAATGAAACCGGTTCTGATTCCAGCTCGCTCGATAATATGCTGGAACTGTTCCTCAACGGCGGGATGGATCTGGTGCGTGCCATGCGTCTGCTGGTGCCGCCGGCCTGGCAGAATCATCCGGATATGGATGATGATCTGCGCGCCTTTTTTGATTTTAACTCTATGCATATGGAGCCGTGGGACGGCCCGGCCGGGATTGTTATCTCTGACGGCCGCTATGCCGCCTGTAACCTTGATCGTAACGGCCTGCGCCCTGCCCGCTATGTTATCACCACGGATAAACTGATCACCTGTGCCTCCGAAATCGGCATCTGGGATTATCAGCCGGATGAGGTCACAGAAAAAGGTCGTGTCGGCCCGGGTGAACTGCTGGTGATCGATACACAGGAAGGCCGCATTCTTCATACCCGCGAGACAGATAACGATCTCAAAACCCGTCATCCGTATAAAGCATGGCTGGAGAAAAATGTTCTGCGGCTAACACCGTATCAGGATCTGATGAATAAAACGCCGCCGCAGCGTGCCCTGGATGATGCACAGCTGGCGGTATATCAGAAACAGTTCGGTTATACCCTGGAAGAGCTGGAGCAGGTGCTGCGGGTGCTGGGGGAAAACGGCCAGGAAGCGGTCGGCTCGATGGGAGACGATACCCCGTTTGCGGTACTTTCCGCCCGTCCGCGTCTTATTTATGACTATTTCCGCCAGCAGTTCGCCCAGGTAACCAACCCGCCGGTCGATCCGCTGCGTGAAGCTCATGTCATGTCGCTCGCCACCAGCATCGGCCGGGAAATGAATGTCTTCTGCGAGGCGGAAGGCCAGGCACACCGGCTGAGTATGGCCTCGCCGGTGCTGATGCACACGGATTTCGAACAGCTGCTGAGCCGCGATCCGGATTATTACCGTGCGGAACATCTGTCACTCTGTTTTGATCCGCAGGAAACCACGCTGGAACAGGCGATCCGCACCCTGTGTGATAACGCGGAAGCCGCTGTCCGCGCCGGTGCGGTGCTGGTGGTGCTGAGTGACCGGCAGATTTCCCCGGACACACTGCCGATCCCGGCACCGATGGCTGTCGGCGCGGTACAGCAGCGCCTGGTCAGCCAAAGCCTGCGCTGTGATGCCAATATCATCGCTGAAACCGCCGGTGCCCGTGACCCGCACCATTTTGCCGTGCTGCTCGGGTTCGGTGCCACGGCAATCTACCCTTACCTCGCCTGTGAATCCCTGCTGAAACTGTGCAGCGATAATGTCCTCACACACTCACCGGCACAGGTGTTACTCAACTACCGCAACGGCATCAACAAAGGGCTGTATAAAATCATGTCCAAAATGGGGATTTCTGCTGTCTCCTCATACCGTTGCGCCAAGCTGTTTGAAGCTGTCGGCCTGAGTGATTCAGTGGCGGAACTCTGTTTCCGGGGTGTGCCGAACCGGATCGGCGGCGCGGATTTCAGTGATTTCCAGCAGGATCTGCATAATCTGTCACGCCTCGCCTGGCTGCCGCGCAAACCGCTCGACCCCGGCGGTCTGCTGAAATACATCCATAACAGTGAATATCACGCCTATAACCCGGATGTGATTGCGACTTTACAGAAAGCGGTTCACAGCGGAAATTATGCGGATTATCAGCACTATGCTGCCCTGGTAAACGGCCGTCCGGCGGCTATGCTGCGCGATTTACTGGCGCTGCGCACAGACACACAACCTATCAGTATTGATGAAACAGAATCCGCTGAATCCCTGTTTTCCCGCTTTGATACCGCGGCCATGTCGATCGGTGCCCTCAGCCCGGAAGCCCATGAGGCGCTGGCTGTCGCCATGAACCGGCTCGGCGGCAGTTCCAATTCCGGCGAAGGCGGCGAAGACCCGGCGCGCTTCGGTACGGAAAAAAACTCAAAAATCAAACAGGTTGCCTCCGGGCGCTTTGGTGTGACGCCGGGTTATCTGCGCAGCGCGCGGGTTATCCAGATCAAAGTGGCACAAGGCGCAAAACCCGGCGAAGGCGGCCAGCTGCCGGGGGATAAAGTGACACCGTATATCGCCTCGCTGCGCTATTCCGTACCCGGTGTGACATTGATTTCCCCGCCGCCGCACCATGATATTTACTCTATCGAAGATCTGGCTCAGCTGATTTTCGATCTCAAGCAGGTGAACCCGGAGGCTCTGATTTCCGTCAAACTGGTTTCTGAACCGGGGGTCGGCACGATTGCCACCGGGGTGGCCAAAGCCTATGCCGATTTCATCACCATTTCGGGGTATGACGGCGGCACCGGCGCCAGTCCGCTCACCTCGGTCAAATATGCAGGCACACCATGGGAGCTGGGGCTGGCAGAAGCCCAGCAGGCACTGGTGAGCAACGGTCTGCGTCATAAAATCCGCTTACAGACAGACGGCGGGCTGAAAACCGGGCTGGACATTATCAAAGCCGCCATTCTCGGCGCGGAAAGCTTTGGTTTCGGCACCGGGCCGATGGTTGCGCTCGGCTGCAAATATCTGCGCATCTGCCACCTGAATAACTGCGCCACCGGCGTGGCAACCCAGGATGAAACACTGCGCCGCGATCACTATCACGGCCTGCCGGAGCGGGTGATGAATTATTTCCGCTTTATTGCACAGGAAACGCGTGAGCTGATGGCACAGCTCGGGGTGCGAAAACTGACCGATCTTATCGGCCGCACTGATTTACTGGTCAGAATTGAAGGCACCACCGCACGACAGCAGAAACTGGATCTGTCCGATCTCCTGGTATCACCGGTGCCGCATGAAGGTGCGGCACTGTTCTGCTCTCAAACCAACCCGCCATTTGATAAGGGTGAACTGAACCGCCGTATTCTGGAAGATACCCGAACCTGTGTGCAGACACAGCAATCCCGCGCCTTTTATTACGATATCCGCAATACTGACCGCTCAGTGGGCGCTGCGCTGTCCGGGTTTGTGGCGGAACTGTACGGCAACAGCGGGATCGCCGCCTCTCCGCTGAAACTGCATTTCACCGGCACCGCCGGGCAGAGTTTCGGCGTCTGGAATGCCGCCGGTATTGAACTGACCCTGACGGGAGATGCCAATGACTACGTCGGTAAAGGCATGGCGGGCGGGCAGATTGTCCTGCATCCGCATCCCGGCTCCGCATTTGCTGCTCACGACACCACGATTGCCGGGAATACCTGTCTGTATGGTGCCACCGGCGGAAAACTGTATGCCGCAGGCCGTGCCGGAGAGCGTTTTGCTGTCCGTAACTCCGGTGCGCTGGCCGTTGTCGAAGGTGTCGGTGATAACGGCTGTGAATATATGACCGGCGGGATTGTCTGTGTGCTCGGCAAAACCGGTATTAATTTCGCTGCCGGAATGACCGGCGGATTCGCCTATCTCTATGATGAGGATGGCACCGCCGCCGGGCGTATCAACCCGGAAATGGCCGAAACCCGCGATATCACCGGTCTGCCGGTTCTGCTGGAACATTTGCGCGGCATGCTCGACGATCACCGTCGCCTGACCGGCTCCGCCAGAGCTGACGCACTTCTCAGGGAATGGACAGAACAGGCCGGGCGGTTTATCCTCGTCAAGCCGAAATCTGCGGATATTCATGCACTTGCCGGGATAAGCAACCGGTCAGACACTGAATTACGGGTCCGGGCACAGTAAGGGGAATCAAGATGAGCCGCAATGTTTATCAGTTTATTGAATTACAGCGTACAGATCCGCAAAAGCTGCCGCTGGCACTCCGTAAAACCGAATTTATCGAGATTTATGAGCCGTTTTCACCGCCGCAGGTGAAAGAGCAGGCGACCCGCTGCCTCGGCTGCGGTAATCCGTACTGTGAATGGAAATGCCCGGTACATAACTATATTCCCAACTGGCTGCGGCTGGCGGAGGAAGGCCGGATTATTGAAGCTGCGGAGTTGTCACACCAGACCAACAGTCTGCCGGAGGTGTGCGGCCGGGTGTGCCCGCAGGACAGATTATGTGAAGGTGCCTGCACCCTGCATGATGAGTTCGGTGCCGTCACCATCGGTAATATTGAACGTTATATCACAGATAAAGCCTTTGAAATGGGCTGGAAACCGGATCTCTCCGCCGTCCGCCCGACCGGAAGAAAAGTTGCAGTGATCGGCGCCGGACCTGCCGGTCTGGCCTGTGCCGATGTCCTGATCCGCAACGGCGTAACCCCAGTGGTATTTGATAAACATCCGGAAATCGGCGGGCTTCTCACGTTCGGCATCCCGTCGTTTAAACTGGAAAAATCCATTATGCAGCGCCGCCGTGAACTGTTCACAGAGATGGGCGTGGAGTTTCAGCTGAATACAGAGATTGGAAAAGATATCTCTCTCAGTGAGTTACAGCAGAATTATGATGCCATATTTATTGGTGCGGGCACCTATCAGCCAATGAGCGGCGGGTTGAAAAATGAAGAGGCTGCGGGCGTGTACAGCGCCCTGCCGTATCTGATCGGTAATACCCGTCAGGTGATGGGGCTGCCCGATGATGATTCCGCCCCGTTTATTGACCTGAAGAATAAACGCGTTGTGGTGCTCGGCGGCGGAGATACTGCAATGGACTGTCTGCGGACCGCCATCCGTCAGGGTGCTTCGGAAGTGACTTGTGTATACCGCCGTGATGAGGAAAATATGCCGGGCTCGCGCCGTGAAGTGAAAAATGCGAAAGAGGAAGGGGTTAATTTCCGTTTTAATTGTCAGCCATCCGCCATTGAAACCGATGCATCGGGTAACGCCTGTGGTGTCCGGGTATTAACCACCCGGCTGGGTAATGCAGACAGCAGTGGCCGCAGTCAGATTGAAACGGATGATGATTCCGCTTTTGTTATTGATGCTGATGCAGTCATTATCGCTTTCGGCTTCCGGCCGCACGCCATGCCGTGGCTGGATGCCCTCAGTGTCACACGGGATCAGCAGGGACGGATCAGCGCCCCGGTGCAGGCAACCTATCCGTTTGAAACCTCTGTCAGCGGAATTTTTGCCGGGGGTGATGTGGTACGCGGCTCAGATCTGGTGGTCACCGCGATTGCCGAAGGCCGCCGGGCGGCAGAAAGTATTCTGGATTATCTGCATATATAAAAACGGATTCACACTCATATAAAATCCGTTAGCAGGAAGGCTGAAGATTGGCCTTCCTGCTATCACCGCTTTTTTGTCTGCCGGTCAAGGAAATATCAGATATCTAACTATTACTACTCATTTATTTTTAATTACCGGCTGTTAGTATTATCTGAATTTCGGATCATAAGGAAATATCCAATGGCAGATTTACGCTATGTTACAGGCGGTACCGATGGCTGGCTTAATGTCAAAAGAGAACCGGCGCAAAATATTATCGCACTCCCCGGAACATTAAAAGTTGATGTGACCAGTAATAAGAATGGTCGCGACTATTTTACAGCGTTAGAGGGTATCCGTACGGAAAAATACATGCCTTCACTGATGATATCAACCCGATTCCTGTTGGTATTCACAATATTCAAATACCTGATTTCCCGCATGATGGCGGCTTCGGATATACTGCACAATCGCCGTTTGCCAAAAATTGGTTTTATTTAGGAACAGGAAATGCCGTTCCGGGTAATAATGATCGGTATTTACATCCCGGAAGAGGTACTTTAGGCTGTATTACTGTTGATCCTGTAAAATGGACGGAATTATACGAATATCTTATTCGTTGCAGGAGCGGAGATGGAAAAACTGTCGGTCGTGTTACTGTTACTGTTACTCGTTAATGGTCTTTTTATTGCGCCTGTCAGTGCAGGTGCTGATACGCTTGTTCTGGAGAATACAGCTGATGCTCAGCAGCCTGACCGGGTTCTTAATGGCCTGAAAAATGCTGAAATATCACCTGATGATACATTACTCTCCGAATTTAATACGCCGGCAGTCAATGCAATGGCAAAGAAAAACTGGTCAGCCGCAGGGAAAATGTATGGCGAAAAGATGCTGCGTTATCCTTCACCTGATACTATCGTGCACTATGCTGATGCCCGGTTATTAATGTTTAAAGAAGTAAAAACCCGGAACAATGCCATCGCTGAGTTTAATACCTCAGTTGTACCGGATGCGCTTCTTTATTACCGCTCGGCTGAAACAGTGGACAACCAGGTTAATCAGTTATCTGCTGATGATAAACAACACCTCCGCGCTAAAATAGCATGTATTGAGGCGTTTATTGCAGACAAAGAAGCAAAAACATTTACCTGCCGGATACTCAGATAATCCCCCGCAGAATTTCAGTAAAAAAGACCGCTTTCGCGGTCTTTTTTTATTTCTCAGTCAGTTACTTCACGACACGTAAACTCGGACGGCCACGCGGTGGTTTCGGCTGTTCCGGGTCATCCCCGCCGGTGCTCTCTTCCGCCGGTTTTGCCGGTTCGTCGTGGATCAGGGTAATGTTATCCACCGCCGGGGTCAGAATTTCTTCTTCTTCCGCAGCCTCATAAGCGACTTCAGGCTCAAACATCATCCCGGCACCGTTTTCACGGGCATAGACGGCAATGATGGCGGCCATCGGCACATCCACCTGACGCGGAACACCGCCGAAGCGGGCATTAAAGCCGACCCACTCGTTGGTCATTTCCAGATTACCCACGGCACGCGGTGCGATATTCAGGACAATCTGACCATCCTGAGCATACTCCATCGGCACATTCACACCGAGGATATTCACATCCACCACCAGATGGGGGGTCAGTTCATTATCCAGTAACCACTCATAATGCGCCCGCAATAAATAAGGGCGGCGCGGCGTTAATTTCTGAATATCCATCAGTGATTAACCCCGTGACTGTAAACGCATCTCACGCTCAGCTTCTGTCAGGGAAGCCAGGAACGAGTCACGCTCAAATACGCGCTGCATATAGAATTGCAGATGTTTGGTATCAGAAGACGGACGTGCGGACAGGTCAATGCCCAGTACCGGCAGACGCCATAACAGCGGGGACAGATAGCAGTCCACCAAGCTGAATTCGTCATTCATGAAATACGCATATTCTTTGAATACCGGTGACACAGCAACCAATTCTTCGGTTAACTGTTTGCGGGCCTGATTCGCTTCCTGGGCTGAGCCCTTTTCAATTTTATTCATCAGCGAGTACCAGTCCTGCTCGATGCGGTGCATCATTACACGGCTCTGCGCACGCATTACCGGATAAACAGGCATCAGCGGCGGATGCGGGAAACGTTCATCAAGGTATTCCATGATAATACGTGAATCATATAAGGTCAGCTCGCGATCCACGAGTGTCGGTACCGTCTGGTATGGGTTCAGATCGATCAGGTCTTGTGGCAGATTGCCTGCTTCGACATGCTCAATTTCAAAACTTACCCCTTTTTCCGCCAGTACAATCCGTACCTGGTGGCTGAAAATATCGGTCGGGCCGGAGAACAGAGTCATTACCGAACGTTTGTTGGCAGCGACAGCCATGAAAACCTCCAAGTTTATCAAAATAAAGGAATGAACAGCGTAATACGCCATTCCTACCTGTAATCTCTCACTGAATCCGGGAAAGAAAACAACAGCGAACCAATCCGGGTGCGCGGCAGTGTGTTCAGGGGCGAGAAAATGTTTGCGCCAGTTTACCAGATTTTGCCCAACTTAGGGTGAGTCCGGACAAAAAATCATTCAAAAACACCAAAAATGAAGTTTAATCGGGAGAGATTCGTAAAATAAATATGAAATTACAGGTTATGACGGGATAATTTGCGGCAGTTATGCAGTTATAAAAAAACCCGCCGATGGCGGGTTTTTTGTATTCCAACGAAACCAGTGATTAACGTTTGGAGAACTGTGGACGGCGACGTGCTTTGCGCAGACCCACTTTTTTACGTTCAACTTCACGTGCATCACGCGTTACGAAGCCGGCTTTACGCAGCTCAGAACGCAGAGATTCGTCGTACGCCATCAGAGCACGGGTGATACCGTGACGGATTGCGCCTGCCTGACCAGAAATACCACCACCTTTAACAGTGATGTACAGATCCAGTTTTTCTAACATTTCAACCAGTTCCAGCGGCTGGCGAACTACCATGCGTGCTGTTTCGCGGCCGAAATAATTTTCGAGGCTGCGTTGGTTGATGACGATGTTACCACTACCCGGCTTAATAAAGACACGAGCGGATGAACTTTTGCGGCGACCAGTGCCGTAGTATTGATTTTCAGCCATTGCCTATAATCCCGATTAAATGTCCAGAACTTGCGGTTGCTGTGCCGCGTGATTGTGCTCGTTACCTGCGTAAACTTTCAGTTTACGGTACATTGCACGACCCAGAGGGCCTTTCGGCAACATGCCTTTCACAGCGATTTCAATAACGCGCTCAGGATGGCGTGCGATCATCTCTTCGAAGGTCGCTTGCTTAATACCACCAACGTAGCCAGTGTGGCGATAGTACACTTTGTCTGTACGCTTTTTGCCGGTTACAGCAACTTTTTCTGCGTTCAGAACGATGATGTAATCACCTGTGTCAACGTGAGGAGTATATTCCGCTTTGTGCTTACCGCGCAGACGGCGGGCTAATTCAGTTGCAAGACGGCCTAAAGTTTTGCCGGTTGCATCAACAACGAACCAGTCGCGTTGTACGCTTTCTGGTTTAGCTGTAAAAGTTTTCATTAAAGCTTACCCAATAAATAAGTTACATGTTGGTGAACCAATGTTCAGAAACCGAGGCTCACACGACGCTTGTCCAGTAAACCTACCCCTTCGAGCAGAATCATCTGGCGCTAGTTGCAGTCTTCTTTGGGAAATAAAGAAAACCGCTGTAACGTGGGGTCGCAAGATTATAGAGAAGTCCCTGCAAAAAATCGACCCCAAATTAAAAATAATTCCCCGAAACCCTTTTCAGGGGCGCGCATTATACCAGATGCGGCAGTTTCAGGTACTCCTCACTTTGCATTTCCTGCAACCGGGAGAGGCATCTGGCGAACTCAAAGGACAATAATTGTCCCTGATAGAGAGAATCCATCGCAGTCTGTGCCTGAATAATCAGTTTTACCTTCCGCTCATAAAACTCATCCACCAGCGCCAGAAAGCGCCGTGCCGCGTTCTCATTTTCCGTGGTCAGCACCGGAACCTCATATAAAAGCACGGTGTGATAGATTTTCGACAGTGCGATATAGTCGAGCTGGCTGCGCGCGTCCTCACACAGTGTCCGGAAGGTCACCGCCAGCACGCCGTCAGTTTCCCGCACGACCGGCAGAGGGCGGTGATTAATGGTCAGCGCCGCCTGTCCGGATTTCTGTCCGCCGGTCAGCCGGGAAAACATATTGTCCATTGCCGCTGACGTTTCCGCATCCGCCGGAGTCAGCCACAGATGTGCCTGTGTCAGGGTACGCAGACGGTAATCAATCCCCGCATCCACATTCAGCACATCACAGTATTTTTTAATCTGCTCAATCGCAGGCAGGAACCGGGCGCGCTGCAACCCGTTGCGGTACAGATCATCCGGCGGAATATTGGAAGTCGCCACCAGCGCAATGCCGCGCTGAAACAGAGCTTCCAGAAGGGTGCCGAGGATCATCGCATCGGTGATATCGGAGACAAAAAACTCATCGAAACAAAGAACATCGGTTTCCTGTGCAAAGCCGTCAGCAATACTTTCCAGCGGATTCTCATGTCCCTGAAGCGCGGTCAGTTCCTCATGCACCCGCAGCATAAAACGGTGGAAATGCAGCCGTAGTTTGCGCGGTCCGGGCAGACTGTCATAAAACAGATCCATCAGCCAAGTCTTGCCGCGCCCGACCCCGCCCCACATATAAATGCCCTGCACCGGCGGACAGCTAACCGGTTCAGGCGCTTTTTTCAGCCAGCGCAGGGTACCGCGCAGCCCTTTTTCCGGCACCGGGACACAGGGAGAGCGCGTCAGGAGCGCCTGATGCATCTCTGTCAGCCGGTCAACAGTGCGCCGCTGCACATCATCCGGCGCAAATCCGCTGCCGTTCAGTGCCTGCTGATACAACTCACACGGTGTTGTGCTCATAAACAGTAATCCCTTAATATTATCAGAGGTTTTTATTGAGATTTTTATGATATAGCGGCAGGTATTATACCCGGAAATCCGGGATAATGCCGGAAAGCCTTACCTTCACTATTCCCCCCGGACGGCAAATCCGGTTATAGTGACAACAGATTCTAACGCGCATGATGCACTTAAAGGAGTAGCCATGATTTGGGTATATGCACTCATCGGATTAGCAGTTGGTTTAATCATTGGTGCGCTGGCCGTTCGTCTGAGCAGTTCTAAGTTCAGAGAGCAGGAAGCAATGAAACGTGATCTGGAAAAAAACAAGGCCGAGCTGGAAGAGTACCGCAAAGAGCTGGTCAGCCACTTTGCCCGCAGTGCAGAACTGCTGGATAATATGGCGAAAGATTACCGCCAGTTATATCAGCACATGGCGAAAAGTTCCTCTGAACTGATGCCGGAACTGTCCGCACAGGATAATCCGTTCAGCTACCGTCTGACGGAAGCTGAGGCCGATAATGACCAGGCGCCGGTAAAAATGCCGCCGCGTGATTATTCAGACGGCTCATCCGGCCTGTTCCGTCCTGCCGAAATAAAAGAAAACTAATCTATACAAAGCCGCAGGCAACTGCGGTTTTTTTTCGCCTGAATTCAGCCGCTTAATATCATCTTCAAAACCATTCCCCGTACTAATCTTCAGTTCACGTAAAGCCTTGTAAAGGTTGTTTTATTTCCGTTGAATGCGGAACTTTTACACACACATAGAGTCATATAAGTATCTGCGTATGCTGCGGCTTTACCTGCCGCGGATTCAGCTTATTAATTGATGAGACACAAAACGAATGATGAATAAAAAGAAAAAAACCTGCTCAGTGCTGTTGCCATCAGCCTCGGTTTATCCCTCGCGGCGCTGCCTGCGGTATCAAATGCGGCGCTGCCGGCCAAAATGGCCACCGGCGAATCCCTGCCGAGCCTGGCACCGATGCTGGAAAAAGTGCTGCCTGCGGTGGTCAGCGTGGAAGTATCCGGTACTGCGGTTGCCCGTCAGCAGGTACCGGAAGAGTTTAAATTCTTCTTTGGTCCGAATATGCCGTCACAGCAGGAAAGTGTCCGTCCGTTCCAGGGACAGGGTTCCGGTGTGATTATTGATGCACAGAAAGGCTATATTCTGACCAACAACCACGTTATCCAGAATGCGGATAAAATTCAGATCCAGCTCAATGATGGCCGCAAATATGACGCGACCTTAATCGGCCGCGATCCGCAGACTGACATTGCACTGTTACAGGTGAAAAATGCCCCGAATCTGACGGCTATCACACTGGCGGATTCCGATAAACTGCGTGTCGGTGATTTCACCGTCGCTGTCGGTAACCCGTTTGGTCTGGGTCAGACCGCAACATCCGGGATTATATCAGCATTAGGCCGCAGCGGCCTGAATGTGGAAGGGCTGGAAAACTTTATCCAGACTGATGCTTCCATCAACCGGGGTAACTCCGGTGGTGCGCTGGTCAACCTCAACGGTGAACTGATCGGTATCAACACCGCAATTCTGGCACCGGGCGGCGGCAATATCGGGATCGGCTTTGCTATCCCGAGTAACATGGCCAAAGACCTGACCTCGCAGCTGATTGCCACCGGCGAAGTCAAACGCGGCTCTCTCGGTATCCGCGGGACTGAAATGAACGCAGATATCGCCAAAGCGATGAGTGTGGAAGCCCAGCGCGGGGCATTTGTCAGCGAAGTCATTCCGAAATCTGCCGCCGCCAAAGCGGGGATTAAATCCGGCGACGTTCTGGTATCCGTTGACGGAAGACGCGTCAGCAGCTTTGCGGAACTGAGGGCTAAAATCGGTACCACCGCACCGGGTAAAGAAGTGAAAATCGGTCTGCTGCGCAAAGGCAAACCGCTGGAAGTCAGCGTGATACTGGAGGACAGCGAAGGCCAGACCACCAAAGCGGAAAACCTGACCACCCTGCTGCAAAGCGCAACCCTGAGCAACGGCAGCAATAAAGAGGGTAATAAAGGCGTCAATATTGATGCGGTACAGAAAGATTCCCCGGCAGCCATGTCAGGGCTTCAGCCGGGCGATCTGATTATCGGTGTCAATAACCAGCGTGTGATGACCATTGTTGAACTGCGCAAAATTATCGACGGCAAGCCAAGCGTGCTGGCACTGAATATTTTACGCGGCGATGACAATATCTATTTGCTGCTGAATAATGCCGGCCGCTGATACATTTCCGCTGTGAATACTGAAACCGCGCCACGTAAAACGGCGCGGTTTTTTATTTCAGGCGGCTCCTGCCTCATAAAAATCAACGGCAGAATTGAGAACCGGCTTCACCACACCGGCGCGGATCAGATAATCGCCGAAATCCTCCCCTCCCGCCCGCTCCTGTGACCAGCGCCCGATAAGCTCATCAAGTACCGATAAAATCACCGCTGAACTGATATTTTCACGGTACATCCGCGGAATGCGGGTGCCGGTGCGGTTACCGCCGAGATGCAGGTTATAGCGATCCGGCGCTTTGCCGACCAATCCCACTTCCGACAGCATTGCACGCCCGCAGCCGTTCGGACAACCGGTAACCCGCAGGACAATCTGCTCATTCCCCACTCCGTGTGACGTCATGATTTTTTCAACCTCTGTGACAAACTCCGGCAGAAAGCGTTCCGCTTCCGCCATCGCCAGCGGACAGGTCGGGAACGACACACAGGCCATGGAATTTTCCCGCAGTGGCGTGACATTATCGCTGATAAGGCCGTGTGCCCGGGCAATAGATTCAATACGGACTTTTTCCGCCTCCGGAATACCGGCAATAATCAGGTTCTGATTGGCAGTTAACCGGAAGTCTCCCCGGTGAATTTTGGCGATTTCCGCCACACCGGTTTTTAACGGTTTGCCCGGTAAATCGATCAGACGCCCGTTTTCAACAAACAGCGTCAGATGCCAGTGGTCATCAATCCCTTTTAACCAGCCGATCTGGTCACCGCGCAGGGTAAATTCATACGGGCGGATCGGAGAAAAAGTCACTCCGGCACGCCGTTCAGTTTCCTGTTTAAATGTCTCAACCCCTACCCGCTCCAGCGTGTATTTGGTTTTGGCATTTTTACGCTCCGTCCGGTTTCCCCAGTCGCGCTGGGTGGTAACAATCGCTTCTGCCACTGCCAGTGTGTCTTTCAGCGGGATAAAACCGAACTCACTGGCGAGACGGGGAAACGTCGCCGTATCACCATGAGTCATCGCCAGACCGCCGCCCACCAGCACATTAAAACCAATCAGTTTACCGTTCTCCTCAATCGCCACAAAATTCATATCATTGGCGTGCGGATCGACATCATTCAGCGGCGGGATCACCACGGAGGTTTTGAATTTACGCGGCAGATAGGTCTCACCTAAGATAGGCTCCTCATCGGTTGCCGCCACTTTTTCTTTATCCAGCCAGATCTCAGCATAAGCTCGGGTGCGGGGCAGCAGATGTTCGGAGATTTTTTTCGCCCACTCATACGCATCCCGGTGCAGACCGGACTGAACCGGGTTCGAGGTACAGAGCACATTACGGTTCACGTCATTGGCGGTTGCCAGCGAATCCAGCCCCGCCTCATGCAGCATCTGATGTGCCGGTTTGACATCCCCTTTCAGAATGCCGTGAAACTGAAATGTCTGCCGGTTGGTGATCCGGATACTGCCGTACAGCGTCTGCTCCGCGGCGAATTTGTCTATTTTCAGCCACTGCTCCGGTGTGATCACACCACCCGGCAGGCGGCAGCGCAGCATCATGGCGTGGCGCGGTTCCAGTTTCTGCTCTGTACGTTCCGCCCGGATATCCCGGTCATCCTGCTGATACATGCCGTGAAAACGGATCAGCAGGAAATTATCCCCCTCAAAGCCACCTGTCAGGCCGTTGCTCAGATCCTCTTTGATGGTGCCGCGCAGATAGTTGCTGTCACGTTTCATTCTTTCGCTGTCGCTCAGCTTACCTTCCACAATTAAAGGCCCGTTGTATTTATTGCTCATTAATAGACATCCCTCTGATAACGGTGCGCTGTGCGCAGCTCACTCAAAAATTCATCCGCCGATTCATGATCCCGGTTACCGTACCGGCCGATGATCTCCAGCAATGCATCTTCGGTATCACGGGCCATCAGAGCCGCATTACCGCAGATGTAAATATGTGCCCCGTCCTCAATCCAGCGCCACACGTCCGCGCCCTGCTCCCGCAGTTTGTCCTGAACATAGGTTTTCGCCGGTTTATCCCGAGACCAGGCCAGTGAGATATGGGTCAGCACGCCGTCACGGACATAACGCTGCCATTCTGTCTGATATAAAAAATCCTCGGTAAAGTGCTGATTGCCGTAAAAAAGCCAGTTTTTACCGGATGCACCATCATTCCCCCGCTGCTGCATAAAGGCGCGGAACGGCGCAATTCCGGTGCCTGCGCCAATCATAATGACCGGCACATCCGGATCTGCCGGCAGGCGGAAATTATCATTACGTTCAATGAAAACCCGCACATCCCCGCCCTCCTGTATATGATCAGCGAGAAACCCAGAAGCTCCGCCGGTTCTGACCCGCCCATCCGTGTCATATCGCACCACACTAACCGTCAGATGGATTTCATCCTCCGCTTCCGCCTGTGATGATGAGATGGAATAGAGTCTGGGAGTCAGCGGCCGGAGAATATCCGCGAAAGCCTGTGCAGAGGGCCGTGAGGGTGCCTGACGCAGCATTTCTGCGACAGGTATTTTTTGCGCATAATGCAGCGCCGCCTGTTTATCACTGATAAATGAGGATAAGGCCTGATGTTGTGATAACTGCGCGTATTTGCTGACCGTCACCCCGTTATTTTGTGTGAGCTCCAGATGCCGGATCAGCGCTTCCCGCAATGCGTATGTCTTGCCGGATACCGTGATCTCCGCTGCCGCATCCGCATGCAGCAGGCTGATAATTTCATCGGCCAGCGCAGGATCATTCTCAAACCAGACGCCGAGAGAATCCCCCGGCTGATAACGCAGACCGGAATCCCCCGCGGAAATTTCAATATGCCGCACATCTTTCAGGGAATTCCGGCCGGTAATTTTCTGATTAACGGAGAGAGATGCCGTCAGCGGTGTTGTTTTGCTGTAGCGATTTTCTGTCTCCGTGACCGCCTGAACAGGGAATTGCGACGGAGTCCCGGCCGCAATTCCCCTGCTTTTCAGCACCTGTGTCAGTGATTCTGTCCACGCCGATGCCGCAGACTGATAATCCACATCCGCATCCATCCTCGGCAGAAGTGAAATTGCTCCCGCATTTGCCAGATGAGTATCAAAATCGATTCCTGCCTGACAAAATTTTTCGTACGACGAATCCCCCAGAGAAAAAACCGCATAAGCCGTTCCGCTGAGATCCGGCCGTTTTGCCGAATGCAGATATTTATAAAACGCCACGGCTTCTTCAGGCGGTTCACCATCACCCTGAGTGGATGTCACAATAATGACAATCTTCTCCCGGGCAAGGTGTTTATATTTATATTCTCCTACATTTACTAAATTAACAGCGAATTTTTCACTGAGAAAACGTGTTTTTAATTCTTCACATAAGCGCCGTGCATTACCGGTTTGCGAAGCAGAAATAATTGTAATAATTTCATTTTCTGTTGTGTTTAATGCGGGGGAAATAGCCGTCTGCACAGACGTATTTCCCCGTCCCCAGAAATAACCGGATAACCAGGCCAGTTGCTGAGAGGTAAAACCTGCTGTTACTGTCTGCAAAGCCGCAAGCTGCTCCGCAGAAACCGGAAAGGCCTGCTCCGGCGATACCTGTGTTGCCATAATCCTGTTACTCCCGCATTGCTCATTGCGATTATTATTTCATTATTTTCCAGGTTATCGTATTACAGCTTATTAAGAATAAGAAAATAAAACCATAACTCATAACAAAATAATCTGATGCATCATAATTATTATTTACAATCTATATATTTTCAGTGTGCACACTCAGATAAACAATGAATTACGCGTAATAACAAATCGATTTACGTACTTTCCTTTTATTAAAAACAAGTCATTATTGCGAGTATTATTCATGTATAACAAAAAGGCATTTCAATATAAAAAGTAATTCTTCCCGGAATATATTCCCTGTTACTAAATAGATAACTATTCGCGTCTTTGCAACGGAAGAAAACCATGTCGTTATATCAGCCTCAGAAACAAAATAAATTAAAGGTGATTTTATTGTTGCTGGCAGCACTGGCGATCATCAGCGGGTTTATTTACAGCCAGAAAGCACCGGCACCACAGGTAACCGCAGAAAAACCGGTGGTGATCGCTTATCAGGCCATTATCGATCCCGGCAAAATTGCACAGGCAAACCATGCCTATGAAGCCGCCACCGGCAGACAGATCATCTGGAAGAAATTTGACAGCGGTGCGGATGTACTGACCGCGCTGGCGGCCGGTGAGGCCGATATTGCCAATATGGGATCTGCGCCTTTCACGGTTGCGGCCAGCCGCGGACTGCCGGCGGAGGTTTTCTATATTTCCGGTATTCCGGACACTGCCGAAGCACTGATTGTCCGCAATGACCGCAATCCGTCCGGCGGACTGACCGGGAAGACAATTGCAGTGCCCTTTACATCAACCGCCCACTACAGCCTGCTTGCGACACTGGAACATCTGAATATTGATGAAAAATCAGTGCGGCTGGTTAATCTTCGCCCCGCTGAAATTGTCGCGGCCTGGGAGAGAGGTGATATTGATGCGGCCTACGTCTGGGAACCGGCGCTGAGTCAGCTGAAAGCGAACGGACAGATCCTGATTTCCGGGCGCAATGTGCGGGAATGGGGAAAACCGACCTATGACCTGTGGGTCGCTGACAGCACTTTTGCCGCACAGCATCCCGATGTGCTGGTGCAGTTTGCGGCAGTCACTGACCGCGAGGTTCAGTGGTATCAGCAGAATAAAAATACTATCGCAGACTTTCCTGACATCACCGGCAAAATTGCGCAGCTGACCGGCGCCCGGCCGGAGGATGTGGCGGGTGTACTGGCGGGCAATGATTATCCTGCACTGAAAGAACAAAAACAGATCCTGACAACAACCCTGGCGGATGATCTCCGCAATACCGCCCTGTTCTTACAGCAGCAGGGCAGCATTGATACTGTTAAGGATTCGTATGCCGGAAATATTAATCCGGAAGCCGTCACAGCGGCAGAGGGGAAATAACGATGGCGGATATCGTGCTGGAAAATATCGATCTGTTTTATCACGGTCAGCCGCAGATAACTTTATCCGGTATTAATTTAACGATCCCGGATAACGGTATTACCGTGATTCTCGGTGCATCCGGCTGCGGAAAAACATCACTGCTGAATATTGTTGCCGGGTTTTTAACGCCCTCCGGCGGAAAAATAACCCGGAGCGGAAACCCGGTTCTGCATCCTGATTCTGACAGAGCCGTGGTATTTCAGAATGACGCGCTGATGCCCTGGCTGAATGTGTATGAAAATGTCGCGCTGGGACTGAAAATAAAAAAACTCGGCAAGCAGGAAGAAACCGCCGTCGTCGAAGAGAACCTGCAAAAAGTGGGATTACTTCATGCCATTACCGATGATATCTGGTCGCTGTCCGGCGGCATGCGTCAGCGGGTCGGTATTGCACGGGCGCTGGCCGTAAAATCTGATTTTATCCTGATGGATGAACCTTTCGGCGCACTCGATGCCTCCAACCGGGAGCAGATGCAAACCTTAATTCTGACCTTGTGGCAAAAACAGCAGAGCGCCTTTTTTATTATCACGCATGATATTGAAGAGGCTCTTTTAATGGCCACGAGACTGGTATTAATGGCGCCGTCACCGGGACGGATAATATCGGAAGAAAAACCCCCGTTCTATAAACAGTGGTCAGAAGGCCGGCCTATCCGGAAAATTAAATCAGACCCGGCGTTTATTCATCACCGCGATTCACTGTCAGACAAAATAATGGCATACCAGCGCGGTTAATTCACGGATACGGAGTCATCTCAATGACAACTATAAATAAACAGACCCGCTACAGCCGTTTATTTCTCAGTATTGTGAGTTTATCAGTTCTGATAGCCGGCTGGTGGCTGATCACCGCATTACAGTGGGTTAATCCGCTCTATTTACCCGCCCCGGCTCAGATAGGGCAACAGTTTCTGACACTATCCGAATCCGGCTATATGAATGCCACCCTGTGGCAGCATCTGGCGGCCAGTCTTGACCGCATGCTCAAAGCACTGCTTCTGGCTGTCCTGACCGGAATACCGCTGGGTGTGCTGATGGGACTGAGCGCCCGGATACGCGGAATACTCGATCCGGTGGTTGAATTATACCGGCCGGTTCCCCCGCTCGCCTATCTGCCGCTGATTGTTATCTGGTTCGGGATCGGGGAAACCACCAAGATCCTGCTGATCTGGCTGGCTATTCTCGCCCCGGTACTGATTTCAACGATGCAGGGCATTATGGCCGCGCCGGGAAACCGGGTCCGCGCTGTGCAGTCCCTGGGGGCGAACCGGCTTCAGGTACTGAGATATGTGATTCTGCCGTCAGCACTGCCGCAGATGCTGACCGGAATCCGGATTGGCGTGGGCTGGTCAACCCTGGTGGCGGCAGAGCTGGTCGCGGCACAACAGGGGCTGGGGTTTATGGTGCAGTCCGCGGCACAGTTTCTCAACACCGGTATCGTCATCACCGGTATCGCGGTAATTGCCGTGGTGGCTCTCACCATTGAACTGGCATTACGTTATTTACAGCAGGTATTAGTGCCGTGGTACGGCAAAGAATCTTAACCGACAGAGAGGTCATGCATATGGAAATCCGACAGTTAACACCCGCTATCGGCGCGCAGATCGGGGGGATTAACCTGAATAAAACACCGGATGCCGCCACACTGGCTGCATTACAGGACGCGTTACTGGAGCATCAGGTGCTGTTTTTCCGTCAGCAGTATATTGAGCCGGAAGCCCAGCGGGACTTTGCAGCTGCGCTGGGTGAGCTGCATATACATCCGGTTTTTCCTTCCCATAAAGACGTGCGGGAACTGATTGTGCTCGACAGTCATCTGCTGGATCTGAGAGATAACGAACTGTGGCACACCGACGTAACATTTCTCGAAAAACCGGCCATGGGGTGTGTATTATCCGCCGTACAGGTTCCGCCGTTCGGCGGCGATACTCTGTGGGCCAGCCTGACCCGCGCTTATGATGATTTATCCCCGCCGTTGCAGGATTTTTTATCCGGACTGACAGCGGAGCATGATATCAGCCGATCGTTTCCGGACAACCGTTTTGCACAGACTGGTGAAGCAAAATCCGCACTGGAAAAGGCCCGCCGTGATTTTCCGCCGAGACGCCATCCGCTGATCAGAACTCATCCGGTCACCGGAAAGAAAGGGCTGTTTGTTACCGAGGGTTTTACCAGTCGAATCAGTGAATTAAGCACGGAAGAGAGTGATGCGCTGCTGACATTTTTATTTAAGCACAGCACGCAGCCGAAATATTTTGTCCGCTGGCACTGGCAGAATGGTGATGTGGCCGTCTGGGATAACCGCTGTACCCAGCATCTCGCCAGTTTTGATTACGGCGGTTTTCACCGTATTATGCACAGAGCAACCGTAATCGGTGATACGCCGGTTTAAACAGCTGTATAACATTATGCTGCCGGCACCCGGCGGCGTAATGACCGGAAGTTATAAATAACCGTCTGATACCGCACCTGTTTATTTGTACCACGTCATAAAATACCGCAATTACACACATATAATTCCCCCGGATTATGCTATTCTGCCGGAAGTATCTGCTTCCCGTACTCACAACACCGGTTAAGGACTATGTGGTTTAAATTATTGCGATCCGTCTTTATGGGACTTATTGTGGCTGCCCTGCTCCTGGTCAGCGTCCCGTCTATTCGCCCGCAATTTGTGACCCAGTGGTTTACGCATCTGTTTAATAATGACGAACCGGTCAGTTATAATAAGGCGGTACGCCGCGCCGCGCCTGCCGTCGTTAACGTTTACAGCAGCAATATGGGCAGTCTCTCCCAGCAGGGTCCCGAAATGACCTCGCTCGGCTCCGGGGTGATCATGAATGATCAGGGCTATATCCTGACCAACCAGCATGTGATTAAAAACGCCGATCAGATCCTGATCGCACTGCAATACGGCAATTACGGCCGTTTGTATGAAGGTATGCTGATTGGTGCGGATGATCTGACCGACCTTGCGGTACTGAAAATTAATACCACCGACAAACTGCCGGTCATCCCGATCAACCCGAAGCGGCCGTCACATGTGGGTGATGTGGTGCTGGCGATCGGTAACCCGTTTAATGTCGGACAAACAGTTAATCAGGGCATTATCAGCGCAATGGGCCGCGTCGGGCTGAGCCCGACCCGCCGCCAGAATTTCCTCCAGACAGATGCTTCGATTATGGCCGGTAACTCCGGCGGTGCACTCGTCAACACCGAGGGCGAACTGGTCGGCATCAATACCATGTCTTATGACAGTAACGACCCGTCACGGCTGAGTGACAGCATCGGGCTGGCTATCCCCACAGAACTTGCCCTGCGCATTATGAATAAGCTGATAAGAGACGGTCGTGTCATCCGGGGTTATATCGGTATCACCTCAAAAGAGCTGCCGCCGATCCGGACCAACAACAGTGATATTAATCAGATAACTGGTCTGCGGGTCTTTCAGGTTGCCCGCGGCGGCCCGGCGGATCAGGGCGGAATTCAGGTCGGCGATATCATCACCAGCGTCAATAACAAGCCGAGCACCTCACCACTGGAAATGATGGATCAGGTCGCGGAACTTAGCCCGGGCAGTGTCGTACCGGTCACCCTGCTGCGTAATGGCCAGATGCTATCGGTCGATGTGACCATTGAAGAGTTCACCCCATCCCCCGGCGGGCAGGAATAAGGTATAAAAAAGAGCGGATATCCGCTCTTTCTGTTTATAGCTTATCGCCGTGAATTACTCTGCTGAATGAATGCGCTCAATATCCGCACCCAGTGCACGCAGTTTCTCTTCGATATGCTCATAACCGCGATCGATATGATAAATACGATCAACGATTGTGGTTCCTTCCGCGATACAGCCCGCCAGCACCAGGCTTGCGGATGCACGCAGATCGGTCGCCATCACCTGAGCACCGGACAGTTTTTCCACGCCGTGACACAGCACAGAATTACTCTCGATTTCCGCATGTGCGCCCATCCGGATCAGCTCCGGAATATGCATAAAGCGGTTTTCAAAAATAGTTTCGGTAATCATACCGGAGCCTTCCGCCACCAGGTTCAGCAGACTGAACTGCGCCTGCATGTCTGTCGGGAAGCCCGGATGCGGCGCGGTACGGAATGTGACGGCTTTCGGACGCTGACCTTTCATATCCAGGCTTATCCAGTCATCCCCGGTTTCAATTTCCGCTCCGGCTTCGCGCAGCTTGGCCAGCACGGCATCCAGCGTATCCGGCTTGGCATTACGGCACAGAATTTTACCGCGTGAAACTGCGGCTGCGATCAGGAATGTCCCGGTTTCAATACGATCCGGTACAACCGTGTGAGAACCGCCGCCAAGGCGTTCAACGCCTTCAATCACCACATGATCCGTTCCTGCGCCGGTGATTTTGGCACCCAGCGCATTCAGGAATACCGCGGTATCTTCAATTTCCGGTTCACGGGCGGCGTTTTCGATAACGGTTTTGCCTTTCGCCAGGGCTGCCGCACACATAATCGTGATCGTGGCACCCACACTGATTTTGTCCATCACGATAGTATTGCCGGTCAGACGACCATCAACTTCCGCTTTGACATACCCTTCATCCAGGGTGATTTTAGCCCCTAACTGCTCTAATCCAGTGATATGCAAATCAACCGGACGGGCACCGATAGCACAGCCGCCCGGCAGGGAAACCTGTCCGTGACCAAAACGGGCCACCAGCGGCCCCAGCGCCCAGATAGATGCGCGCATGGTTTTGACCAGATCATAAGGTGCACAATATTCATTAATCGCAGAGGCATCCACGCGCAGTGTGGTGCCTTTGCGCTCAATTCTGGCACCCAGCCGCGTCAACAGCTTCACAGAGGTGTCGATATCCTGCAGTTCCGGCACATTGTGTAATTCAACCGGCTCTTCCGCCAGAATTGCAGCGAACAGGATAGGCAATGCCGCATTTTTTGCCCCTGAGATAGTCACTTCGCCCTGAAGAACGGAAGGACCTTTTACCCGAAATTTATCCATCTGTAGACACTCTCATTATCATTAATTGCTGCCGCGTTATTATCCGCCGCTGTTACAGCCCGCTCAGTTTACGATCCCGTTCCCACTGAGCTGGTGTGTAGGCTTTGATTGACAACGCGTGGATACGGTTATCCGCAATATATTCCATCAGCGGCGCATACACGGCCTGCTGTTGTTTAACACGGCTCATGCCATCAAAAAGGTCGCCGACGGCGATCACCTGAAAATGGCTGCCGTCACCGGTCACAATTGCGTCAGTAAGTGCTAACTTATCCATCAGCACTTGTTTGATTTCATTCGTATCCATAATTTCTCAAATTGGTTATCAGATTGTATGTTATAGACACTATCGTAATCGAATATGCCCCGCTCTTAAACCATTAAAAATGCCTCCGACTGTAGTCACACAACCGGAGGCAGCGATAATTCACGCATTCTGACTGAATTCAAATTCAACACCGTAGAGTGACATCAGCATCTGCAAGTTAGCACTTACTCCGGATAACACAAACGGTGCGTCCGGGCGCTCGCCCCGCAGACGAACCAGCATGGCCAGCCCGGCGGAATCCACATGACTGAGCCCCGCGATATCCACCGTCTGTACGGCGTTCATCTGCTGCTGACGTGCATTCCAGAACGGCAGCAGCGTATCGCGATCCAGTTCCCCTTTCAGGGCGAGGGTTTCGCCCTGTTTTTCCCACGTCAGCGCAGCCGTCATTATTTCTGATCCAGGGTAATCGGGGTTTTCGCGCTGCGCTCCAGCTCAGCAGTCAGACCCTCAACGCCTTTCTGACGCAGAATCGATGCCCACTCATTCTGTTTGGTGGTGATCATACTCACGCCTTCGGCAATCATGTCATACGCCTGCCAGTGACCGGTTTTGGTGTTTTTACGCCACTGGAAATCCAGGCGGATTGGCGGACGCCCTGCCGGCTCCGTCAGTGTCACACGGATAGCCACGATGGTTTTATCACCCAGCGGCTGTGCAGGGTCAATCTGGTAAGTCTGGTTGGTGTACATTGCCAGCGCCTGACCGTAAGCCTGTGCCAGATAAGCCTCAAATGCTTTGAAATAGGCATCACGCTGCGCCGGTGTCGCATCTTTGTAGTAAGATCCTAACACCAGTGCACCGGCGTATTTGATCTGCACATACGGCAGTAATTCTTCCTGAACCACGGTGCGCAGATAGTCCGGATTCTGCCGGATTTGCGCCTGTTCCGCTTTCAGACGGCTGAAGGTTTTTGCCGCCGCATTATTCATCAGTGCGTACGGGTTCGTCTGGTCAGCAGCGCCGGCAAACGGGGCAATCACCACCAGCATCGCCGCTATCAGTAAACGCTTAAACATAATCAACTCCTGATTTATCACCGGCACTTTCCGCCGTGAAGGTGTCATTTTGTAAACAGTATTATGCAGGATGTCCGCCTCTGCGTGCAAAAACATCTGCTTTTACATTACTTTTCGTATCAGTGCTGTGCAGCCGGTGCCGCTTCCGGTGTTTTTTCACCGTCACCGCTCTTATACAGGAACTGACCGATTAAATCTTCCAGCACCATCGCCGGTTTGGTGTCCTGAATACGGCTGCCGTCTTTCAGCATTTCCGTCATCGGCAGATCCGGGTCTGTTGTATTCTCAAACCCTTTGCTGAGCGCGAGATACTGTTCGCCCAGCAGGCCGGATGTACGGATAGATAATGAACTGGTGTCCGGAATCTGATCATACTGACTGTAGATATCCAGTGTCACTTCCGGTTTATAGTCTTTATCCAGACGAATATCATTCACGCGGCCTATTACCACCCCGCCGATTTTTACCGGTGAACGGGCCTGGAGGCCGCCGATATCATCAAAGGTGGCAGAGACCCGGTAGGTTTTTTCGCTGCCGACAGAGCGGATATCCGCCACTTTCAGTGCCAGGAAGACAATCGCCGCAATGGCAATTAAGACGAAAAGTCCGACCCAAACTTCATTTTTCTTGCTTTGCATTGTTTAATTCCCGAACATCAGTGCCGTAAGCACAAAATCTAACCCTAACACGGCAAGCGATGAATGAACGACCGTGCGTGTTGTTGCCCGACTAATCCCTTCAGACGTCGGAATAGCGTCATACCCGTTGTACAGGGCAATCCAGGTAACGGTGAAGGCGAAAACCACACTCTTGTAAATGCAGTTCATCACATCTTTCTGCCAGTCCACATTGCCCTGCATGGATGCCCAGTAGAAGCCTTCATCGATCCCTTTCCAGTCCACCCCGACCATGACCCCGCCCAGAATGCCGACGGCAACAAAAATCATGGATAACAACGGCATACTGATAAAACCGGCCCAGAAGCGCGGTGCAACCACACGACGCAGCGGATCCACCGCCATCATTTCCAGGCTGGATAACTGTTCTGTGGCTTTCATCAGACCAATTTCCGCCGTCAGTGCCGAACCGGCGCGGCCGGCAAACAGCAGTGCGGTCACCACCGGCCCCAGTTCACGCAGCAGCGACAGCGCCACCATCATGCCGAGGCTGGCTTCCGCACTGAAGGTTTTCAGAACCAGATATCCCTGTAAAGCCAGAACCATCCCGATAAACAGCCCGGATACTGAAATAATCAGCAGGGACTGCACACCGACGTTGTAAAGCTGCTTACGCAGCAGCGGCCACTGCCGGGCAAACTGTGGTTTACCGAACAGCGCACGGAACAGCATATATCCTGACCGCCCGAAAGACGCGCATGTCGCTAACGCGCGGCGTCCCAAAGCAGCAAGTGCCTGTGTCAACATGTCTCGTTTATCCTAATAAATCTGATTGGTAATCACCCGCCGGATAGCGGAAAGGAACCGGTCCGTCAGCAATACCATCCAGGAACTGGCGCACACGCGGTTCGGTGTTTTCCTGCAACTCTTCTGCTGTTCCCTGTGCTATCACGGACTGCTCCGCGACGATATAGGCCTGATCCGCAATACTGAGCACTTCCGGCACATCGTGAGACACCACAATGCAGGTCACGCCCAGCGCCTGATTGAGTTCATCAATCAGTTTCACCAGCACACCCATGGTAATCGGGTCCTGCCCGACAAACGGCTCATCAAACAGGATAAGATCCGGATCCAGTGCAATTGCACGCGCCAGTGCCGCACGGCGCGCCATCCCGCCGGAGAGTTCCGACGGCATCAGGTTTGCAGCTCCGCGTAAACCGACCGCTTCCAGCTTCATCATCACCGTTGTCCGGATCAGAGATTCCGGCAGGCGGGTATGTTCACGCAGCGGGAACGCCACGTTGTCGTACACGGTCATATCGGTAAATAACGCCCCGGACTGAAACAGCATGCTCATTTTACGGCGCGACTGATACAGTTTGCTGCGGGAGAGTGCCGGGATATTGTCACCGTCAAACCAGATTTCGCCGCTGTCCGGCCGCAGTTGCCCGCCGATCAGGCGTAACAGTGTGGTTTTCCCTATCCCGGACGGCCCCATAATCGCGGTCACTTTGCCGCGCGGCACATCCAGGCTGATATCATTAAACAGCATGCGTGAACCACGCCGGAAGCACATGTTCCGGATCTCAATAATATTTTCCGTCTGTCGGTTCATGACCTCACAACCTTAACGTTATGTTTTTCGTGTTTTTACAACACATACAGGACTGACCCATCATAATATAAAAAAATCCGGCAGTTTTCGCCTTTAAATGCGGGTGTTACTGTCTGAATTATTTATCCCCCCGGAGTAACGGGGTATAAATAGCGTGATACACAAGTATATCAGCATTTAACATTAACGCCCCCGCCGGACACAAAACGCCTGTTTTACTTTTGCGCCTCAGCCCGTACAATACCCTCAATTTCCCGTATTTCATTATTTCTGACTGTTTTTCAGCCTGGAGGAGAGCCATGTTACTCACCAGCATCCTTTTACTTACCGGACTGATTCTGCTGGTTTATGCCTCTGACCGGATTGTGTACGGCGCGGCCGTTTTTTCCCGTGCGCTCGGCATCTCCCCGTTTATTACCGGTATTCTGGTGGCCGGTCCCGGCACATCACTGCCGGAACTGCTGACCTCGGCCGGTGCGGTGCTTGAAGGGCAGCCGGATCTGGCGCTCGGCACCATTATCGGCTCCAATATTACTAATTTACTGCTGATTGCCGGGCTTGCTGCCCTTATCCGTCCGCTGAGTGTCCAGTCTGCGGTGCTGCGCCGTGAGCTTCCGCTGATGCTGGCCGTGATGGCGCTGTTCGGGCTGTTTATCTGGTCCGGCAGTATCACGCGCATTCAGGGCGGGTTTCTGGTATTAGCAGGGCTTGCCAGTCTCTGGCTGGTGGTGAAAATTGCCGCAATGGCGCGGCGTGATCAGTATGACGGCTTCACAACTGAACAAAACCATGAACTGCCGCAGGAAAATAATTTGCCGGTTGCTTTATTGTGGCTGGTCGCCGGATTGCTGATTATGCCGGTGGCTGTCCGGATTGTGATTGATAATGCTTCTGCATTCACCCGCTATGCGGATATCAGCGGGCGTATCACCGGACTGACGATTCTGGCTGTCGGCACCAGTCTGCCGGAGTTATGCACCACAATTGCGGCGGCCATCAAAGGTGAAAAAGATATCGCACTGGGTAATCTTATCGGTGCAACACTGTTTAATACCACTGTCGTTGCGGGTATCCCGGCTCTGTTAGCCGCCTCCCCGATGGCGGCAGACCGTTTTATGACCGATTTCGCCGTGATGATCGCGGCCGGTGTGTTATTTATTTTCTTTGCGGCCGGCCGGAACCAGCGGCTGAACCGGCTGAAAGGCATTATTCTGCTCAACGCATTCACCGCCTGGCTCATAAGCCTTTTTACCGGCTGATAAGCGTCAGCCATTAATACACAGACATACACTGAAAGTGAGAAAAAACTGATGTCCCGAACTGATTTTCAACTAACAGGTAAACAAGTTCTCCGGATTGAACGTGAAGGTCTGGCGTCACTCGAACAGTATATTAATGATGATTTCGACAAAGCCTGTGAACTGATATTCCGCTGTGAAGGCAAAGTGATCATTATGGGCATGGGAAAATCCGGTCATATCGGGCACAAAATAGCCGCGACATTTGCCAGTACCGGCACCCCTTCCTTCTTTGTGCATCCGGGTGAAGCCGCACATGGCGACCTGGGAATGGTCACAAAGAAAGATGTGATTATCGCGATTTCAAACTCCGGTGAATCCTCTGAAATTCAGGCACTTATTCCTGTTATCAAACGTCAGAATATCCCGCTTATCTGCATGACCGGCAATCCGTGCAGTACCATGGGGAAAGCGGCGGATATCCATCTGTGTATTAAAGTCCCGCAGGAAGCCTGCCCGCTCGGCCTTGCTCCGACCACCAGCACCACCGCCACGCTGGTGATGGGCGACGCGCTGGCGATTGCCTTATTACAGGCACGCGGTTTTACCGCAGAAGATTTTGCCCTCTCTCACCCGGGTGGTGCACTCGGCCGCAAACTGCTGTTACTTGTCTCTGACCTGATGAACACCGGTGATGATATTCCGCGTGTGCCGAAATCAGCCTCACTGCGTGAAGCACTGGTCGAGATCACCCGCAAGAAACTGGGCATGACAGTAATTTGTGATGATGACCTGATCATTCAGGGCATTTTCACTGACGGTGATCTGCGCCGGATTTTCGATGCGGGCACTGATCTCAATAATTGCCGGATTGCCGATGTGATGACCCCCGGAGGAATACGCATCAAAGCCAATACCCTGGCGGTTGAAGCACTGAATTTAATGCAGTCCCGGCATATCACCTCTTTATTAGTCACAGAAGGTGATAAACTGCTGGGTGTACTGCATATGCATGACCTGCTCCAGGCCGGGGTGGTATAAGGAGTGACGATGACACAAATTACCACCATTGACACCTGCTATGGCCCGATAGCGCAAACAGTTATGGAAAAAGCCGCTAAAATACGGCTTCTTATCTGTGACGTGGACGGCGTGATGTCTGACGGCCTGATTTATCAGGGTAACAACGGCGAAGAGCTGAAGGCTTTCAATGTCCGCGACGGCTACGGTATCCGCTGCCTGCTGACCTCCGGGATTGAGGTGGCGATAATTACCGGTCGTAAAGCCAAATTACTGGAAGATCGTGCCAATACACTCGGAATTACACATCTTTACCAGGGACAGAGCGATAAGCTTTTGGCGTATCGCGAACTATTAGATAAACTGGCAGTTCGCCCCGGCGAAGTCGCCTATATCGGCGATGACCTGATTGACTGGCCGGTTATGGCAGAGGTCGGTTTATCCGCCGCAGTAGCGGATGCCCACCCGTTATTGTTACCCGAAGCGGATTATGTTACACAGATTGCAGGCGGCCGGGGAGCTGTCCGCGAATTGTGCGATCTGATTCTGCTGGCACAAAATAAGCTGGATGAGGCGAAAGGCCTGTCCGTCTGAAAAGAATTTCATTGGTTATAGTGGCTTTATCAGGGATCTCATGAGTAAATTTAAGCTTTGGCTGATCATTATTCTGGCGCTTATCGCCCTCGGTCTGCTCGGCTGGAACCTGTCGGTCTCCCGTTCAGGTGACACCGACGGCAGGATTGTGGAAGACGGTACGCCGACGTATAAAACTGAAATGTCCTCAACCCTGGCTTACGAGCCGACGGGACTGCTGGCGTACAAGCTGAATGCGGATGATGTACAGAACTTTGCTCAGGAAAAAGTAACATGGTTTACTAATCCGGTGCTGACCACTTACTACCCTGATAAAACCGCCACCTGGACGATTCGTTCAAAGCGGGCCAAATTAACCAATGACCGAATATTATATTTATACGGTGATGTGCAGGTTGACAGCCTGACCACCGATACGCAACTCAGGCAGATCACTACGGAAAACGCCGAAGTCAATCTGACAACCCAGGATGTGAGTTCTGACGATAAAGTCACCATCACGGGAACAGGACTGCGTTCCGTCGGATTGCAGATGCGGGGTAATTTACGCAATCGTAATGCGGAACTGATCAAAGATGTGCAGACTTACTATGAGATCCCAAATGAAAGCAAACATCCTTAATACTCTGATTGCAACAGCTATTCTGGCAGTCAGTGTCTCTGCTTTGGCGTTAAAGGAAGATACCCAACAGCCGGTGACGGTAACATCATTAAAGCAAGCCCTTGATTTAGAAAAAAATATCACAACATTTACTGATAGTGTTGTGGTAAAACAGGGAACAATTGATGTCCGCGCTGACAAAGTGGTAGTCACCCGTCCGGGCGGAGATTCCAATAAAATGGTGATCGAGGCATTCGGTAACCCGGTGACGTTCTACCAGATGCAGGATAACGGCAAGCCAATCAAAGGACGCGGCAGCAAACTGCGTTATGAAATGGCAAATGAACTGGTCACGCTGACCGGCAATGCCTATCTGGAACAGCTGGACAGTAATATCACGGGTGACAAAATTACCTATGTGGTGCCGACACAGCAAATGCAGGCATTCAGTGACAAAGGTAAGCAGGTGACTACCGTGCTGCTGCCGTCACAGATTCAGGAAAAAGGCCCGGCGGCAAACGGCCAGAAAGGTAAGTAACGATTTATGGCAAAATTAATTGCAAGCAAATTAGCCAAAGCCTACAAAGGGCGCAAGGTCGTCGAAGATGTGACGCTCGAAGTCAGTTCCGGTGAAATCGTCGGGCTGCTCGGCCCGAACGGTGCCGGGAAAACCACCACTTTCTATATGGTGGTGGGTATTGTTCCCCGTGATGCCGGTAATATCTGCATTGATGATGAAGATATTTCCCTGCTGCCACTGCACGAACGCGCCCGCAAAGGTATCGGCTATCTGCCTCAGGAAGCCTCCATTTTCCGTCGCCTGACGGTATGGCAGAACCTGATGGCGGTGCTTGAAATCCGTAAAGATCTGAACAATGATGAACGCCGGATGCGGGCGGAAGAGCTGATGGAAGAGTTCCATATCAGCCATCTGCGCGATAACCTGGGACAGTCGCTGTCCGGGGGGGAACGCCGCCGTGTGGAAATTGCCCGCGCACTGGCCGCCAACCCGAAATTTATCCTGCTGGATGAACCGTTTGCCGGTGTTGACCCGATTTCCGTTATTGATATTAAAAAGATTATTCAGCACCTCCGTGATTACGGACTCGGCGTCCTGATCACTGACCACAACGTCCGCGAAACGCTGGATGTCTGTGAACGGGCTTATATTGTCAGTCAGGGTCATATGATTGCCCACGGCAGCCCGGAATCCATTCTGAATAATGAGCAGGTTAAACGTGTTTATTTAGGCGAAGGTTTCCGCCTGTAAAGCCGTAAGGAGCCCGTGTCCGTAATGAAGCAGAGTCTGCAACTTAAACTCAGCCAGCAACTGGCGATGACGCCACAACTCCAGCAGGCTATCCGTTTGTTGCAGCTTTCCACGCTTGAACTCCAGCAGGAGATCCGCGAGGCACTGGAATCTAACCCGTTGCTGGAACTTGATGATAACCATCAGGAAATTGACACGCCGGCTGAATCTGAACCACAGAAAGAGCTGGACAGCGCCGAGGCTCTCGAACAAACCGCCATGCCGGATGATCTGCCGCTGGATGCGCAGTGGGAAGAAATCTACACCGCCGGTACGCCATCCGGCACCGGCAATGATTACGGCGACGATGAACTGCCGCTCTATCAGGGCGAAACCACCGAAACGTTACAGGATTATCTGATCTGGCAGGCCCGCCTCACTCCCTTTACTGAAACCGACGCCGCGATTGCCTTCTCAATCATTGATGCAATTGATGAAACCGGCTATCTGACCGTTTCTGTTGATGATATCCGCCTCAGTACCGGTGACGATGAAGTCACTACCGAAGATGTGGAAGCCGTACTCAAACGCATCCAGCGTTTTGATCCGGTGGGTGTGGGCGCCCGCGACCTGCGGGAGTGTCTGATGGTCCAGCTGAAAATTCTGCCGCCTGAGACCCCGAGCCTGAAAGAAGCGCTTGCTATCACCGATCAGCATCTGGCATTGCTGGGGAACCGTGATTTCCGTACCCTGGGCCGGGTAACAAAACTGAAAGAAGACGCGCTGAAATCCGCCATAGATCTGATTCAGTCGCTGGAACCGCGTCCCGGCCTGGTAGTCAACACCGGAGAATCAGAGTATGTTATTCCAGACGTCCTCGTGAAAAAACACGGCGAACGCTGGACAGTGGAACTTAATTCCGACAGCATTCCCCGCCTGCGGGTCAATAATCACTATGCCGCGATGGGATCGCGGACCCGCAGTGAGAGCGACAGCCAGTTTATCCGTAATAATTTGCAGGAAGCAAAGTGGCTCATTAAAAGTCTGGAAAGCCGGAATGATACTCTGCTCAGAGTTTCGACCTGTATTGTGGAAGAACAGCAGGCCTTCTTTGAACAGGGCGAAGAATATATGAAGCCCATGGTGCTGGCTGATATCGCATTGCGGGTTGATATGCATGAATCAACCATTTCCCGGGTCACAACGCAGAAATTCCTGCACAGTCCCCGTGGGATCTTTGAACTGAAGTACTTTTTCTCCAGCCACGTCAGCACAGACAGCGGGGGCGAAGCGTCCTCCACAGCTATCCGTGCACTGGTGAAAAAACTGGTTGCCGCCGAGAACCCGGCGAAACCACTCAGCGACAGTAAACTGACCGATATGCTTGCCGAACAGGGCATTCAGGTGGCCAGACGCACTGTCGCGAAATATCGCGAGTCGTTATCCATCCCGCCATCAAATCAGCGTAAGCAGCTGATTTGATACATATTGAGAAGGAAGACACTATGGAATTACAAATTACCGGCCACAACGTTGAAATTACAGATGCTTTACGTGAGACTGTGACAGCCAAGTGTAAGAAACTGGAGCAGTTTTTCGATAAAATCAACGGCATTCAGGTGATCCTTAAGGTTGAGAAAGTCAGTAAAATTGCGGAAGCAACGGCTCAGGTAAATGGTGCGGATCTTCACGCCTCAGCGGAAAAAGAGGATATGTACGCGGCAATTGATGAGATGGCCGAAAAACTCGGCCGTCAGTTGTCCAAACACAAAGAAAAACTGAGAAACCGGTAAATTTTCGGCATCCGGGTATATGACTGAATTAACAGTCTGAATTTTCTCAGGAAAAAGCAGTGCTCTGATCCCGGTTACCATGGTGGTTGCCGGGATTCTGATCCTAAGTGAACAATGAAATGAATAACGAAGCAAATTTGTCCCTGAGCGATGTACTGAGTATCAGCTGTACGCGCAATAATATTCACTGTACCAGCAAGAAGCGCGCGCTGGAGATTATCAGTGAACTGGCTGCCACCGCACTGGCGCTGCCGGAAAACACGCTGTTTGAGGCACTCCTTACACGGGAAAAAGTCGGGACAACCGGTATCGGTGGCGGGATTGCCATCCCTCACGGAAAACTGGACAAAAGCGAGGCACAAACCGCCTGCGGCGTATTTTTACATCTGGAGCAACCTATCGCATTTGATGCGATCGATAATCAGAATGTGGATATTCTGTTTGCTTTATTTGTTCCGTCTGATCAGTGTCAGACGCATTTACACACACTGTCGTTAGTGGCAAAAAAACTGGCTGACAAAGCGCTCTGCCGCCGGTTGCGCCAGGCGCAAAGCGATGAAGAGCTGTACAGTATCATAACAGAATGATGATACCCGGCTGACGACAACGGATAATGGCGTAGTGCCATTGAAAGAGAAACGATAGGGAGTCCCCTCATGGTGCTGATGATTGTCAGCGGCCGCTCTGGTTCGGGTAAGTCTGTTGCCCTGCGGGCGCTGGAAGATATGGGTTTCTACTGCGTTGATAACCTGCCGGTCACTCTTCTGCCGGAGCTTGCTGCCACCCTGGCAACACGCGATATCTCTGCCGCAGTGAGTATTGACGTCCGCAATATGCCGGAGTCCCCGGAAGTCTTTGAGGAAGCCCTGACCAGATTACCGGCCAGTTTCTCACCACAACTGCTGTTCCTGGATGCGGATCGCAATACCCTGATCCGCCGTTACAGCGATACCCGCCGTCTGCATCCCCTTTCCAGCAAAAATCTCTCTCTGGAAAGTGCCATTGATGAGGAGAGCGATCTGCTGGAACCCCTGCGTTCCCGTGCTGATCTGATCATCGATACCTCTGAGATGTCGGTGCATGAACTGGCAGAGATGCTGAGAACCCGTCTGCTCGGCAAACGCGAACGCGAGCTGACCATGGTGTTCGAATCTTTCGGGTTTAAACACGGTATTCCTATCGATGCGGATTATGTGTTTGATGTCCGTTTCCTGCCGAACCCCCACTGGGACCCGAAACTGCGTCCGATGACCGGTCTGGATAAGCCCGTGGCCGCATTCCTCGACCGCCACACCGAAGTGCATAACTTTATTTACCAGACCCGCAGTTATCTGGAACTGTGGCTGCCGATGCTGGAAACCAATAACCGCAGTTACCTGACCGTCGCTATCGGCTGTACCGGCGGGAAACACCGTTCTGTCTATGTGGCGGAACAGCTGGCGGATTACTTCCGTTCACGCGGCAAAAACGTGCAGTCGCGCCACCGGACGCTTGAAAAACGGAAATAACCCATGACTATCCGTTGTCAGGTTGAAATCAAAAACCGGCTCGGGCTGCATGCCCGGCCGGCCATGAAACTGTTTGAACTGATCCGGACCTTCCGGTCAACGGTGATATTTCGCAATACACAAAATGAAGAAGCCCGGGCAGACAGTGTGCTTGCTATGCTGATGCTGGATTCCGAACAGGGCAGTTTTATTGAAGTAGAAGCAACAGGGCCTGATGAAAATACCGCTATTGAGGCAATTATTTCCCTTTTTGATTCAGGTTTTGATGAAGATTAGTTATACTAAACGAAATATTTTACTTAAAGAAAACTGATACGCTGTTTCGTTCACGCAGCCCGGCGGTTCGTGATCCTGATCTCTTTCCTTTCGGGGGAGAACAGCCTACTATCAGATTAATTATCAAATGAGCACCCCCCTCCTTCTGGTGTGGGGGTGTTCTTTTGTATTGGAAATGATTTGGAGTGTGGTATGAAAAAGCCCAATATAATTATTAATGGACTGGACGCGGAGCGTCTGGATATGCTGCTGGAACAGCCGGCTTATGCTGACAGTCCGGTTGCCGAAGCCCTGAATGACGAGTTAGATCGCGCGGAAATCCTGCCGCCGGCAGAAATGCCTGCCACGGTCGTGACAATGAACAGCCGCATCCGCTTTGCGGATTTATCAAGCGGGAAAGAGAGTATCCGCACCCTGGTGTATCCGGCGTCGCTGAAAGACAGTGCCGAGCAGCTGTCTGTGATGGCACCGCTGGGAGCTGCGTTACTCGGGCTTTCTGTCGGTGATGATATCTCATGGGAACTGCCGAACGGCGAAGCAACACGCGTAAAAGTATTAGAAATTATCTATCAGCCTGAAGCAGCCGGTGAGTTACACCGTTAACCCGCTTTAAGCCGGCTCTGCGTCCGTTTCAGTCAATCTGCGGGCGCAGCTTCCTCAGAGGTTCCTTTTTCCGCACATTTACTGCATGATGGTGTTTCTCTGATTTTCTGACGGAACCAGATCATGGCGGTCTATTCTCTTGCATCTTTATTTGGTATGAGCGGAGCCGGCAGCGGACTCCCGGTAATTTTTGGTTTTGAGCAGCAACTGTTATTGCTGTGTCAGGGATTAACCCTGCTTGCTGTCTGAATATTATCCGCACAACACAATTTAACTATGCCGCAGCGGCTGTTCCCGCTGCGGCATTTTTATTTCGGCCCCGCCTTTCACCATGGATAATTATCACAAAAAATTATTGCGCATAGTAATTATTATCAATATTATTCCATTTTTATTTTGGCTGTTTATTCTTCTGATATTGAGACTCACACATGAAATCTGCTGCGCATTTACGCAGGCCGCGTTGTTATTCTCGGCTTGTGCTGACATTCCCCTTTATCTTTATTCCTGTTTTTCATGCGGTTGCCGGTGATGATACTCTGGTTGTCACTGCCGCCCCGCAAGACCGCGAAGGAAGTTACAGCGGGGATAATGTCTATTCCACCCTTAAAACACTAACCCCGCGTAATGAAACGCCGCAATCCATCAGTATTGTCACACCGCAATTGATCAGTGATTTTGATGTCACGTCCGTGGATGACGCGGTAAAGTTTGTCAGTGGTGTGACTCAGGGCAACACACTGGGCGGTATTGAAGACGGGTTTGTCAAACGCGGCTTCGGCTCCAATACGGACGGTTCTGTGTTTATCGACGGTGTACGCAGCAACCAGGGACTGGCTATGGACGCCACCACCGAACGCGTGGATGTGCTGAAAGGCTCCTCTTCTCTGCTTTACGGTATTCTGAATCCGGGCGGCGTGATAAACCTGATCTCCAAAAAGCCACAGTATCAGTGGCAGGGACGGGTCAGCGGGCGGACAAACAGCCACGGCGGCGGCACCGGTACGATTGATGTAACCGGCCCTCTCGGCAATGGTGTGGCCGTCCGGCTGATAGCAGAACGCCGCCACGAAGATTACTGGCGCAATTTCGGGGAAGATCAGCACACTCTGCTGGCTCCATCCCTGAGCTGGCTCGGTGATAGTGCTTCTTTCAATGTGGCTTATACCGAAAATAAATTCGATGTACCTTACGATCGCGGAACCGCATTTATCGGCGGCAGTCCGATCCGTATCCCGTATAATGAACGGATAGACGACAACGCCAATCACGCATACGGGAAAAATAAGCGTCTGACCGCAGAATACCGGCAGGAATTTGACGGCATCTGGGAAACCGGCATTAAATACGCGTGGATGCAGCGCCGCTACGACAGCAATGAAGTCCGCGCGACCGCCATTAATCCGGAGACCGGAATTGTTACCCGCCGTGCCGATGCTAACCGTGGTTTTAATCATCAGACCACCTATGTCGGCTGGGATATCAGCGGTACACCGGAAATCGCCGGTATGCAGCATGACATCACGTTCGGTGCTGATTACGAAAAGAACGAAACCTACAAAGCGTGGTCCTTCCGCGGCAAGCCGTCAAAACATTTCAATATGTACCACCCGGTATACGGCGAATCACCGGTCACCACAGATAAAACCGCCGATGATGCAAAAAGCAACCTCCGTGCAACGGTATACAGCAGTTCACTCTATGCCAAAGACAGCATCCATCTGAATGACCAGTGGATTGTTGTGCTCGGCGGGCGGCTGCAACGCTATACGCAAAACGGCAGCAGCGGATGGATAAACCATCAGACAACACTCAATGACAGTGGCTCTGAATTTGTTCCGCAGGCAGGAGTCGTCTACAAACTGACACCGGAACTGGCCCTCTACAGCAGTTACAGCCAGTCCTTCACCCCGTCTGCACAGATGGATGATGACGGTAATGTCGCCGCCACTGAAAAAGGACAGACATACGAGCTGGGTGCAAAATGGCAGACAACACCAACAATGCTGACGACCCTTGCCCTTTATCGTATTGATGAAAAAGACATGTCCATCTTTATGAACGGCCTGAACCGGAATATCCCGAAAGCCCGCTCTGAAGGTGCGGAACTGGAAATTAACGGCGAATTTGCGCCGGGATGGCAGATAGCCGCAAACTACAGCCTGAACCGGACACAGATTAAAGAAGATAATCTGAAACCGCAAAATGTCGGTAACCAGCTGGTAAATGCCCCGCGCAACATGGGCAGCCTGTACCTGACGCATACCCTGACCGTACCGGGCTTACCGGGTGAATTGCGCTTCGGCGGCGGCGGACGCTATGTCGGTAAACGTGCCGGTGATCCGGAAAACAGTTTTTACCTGCCGGCTTATACAGTTGCAGATGCTTTCGCCGCCTGGACCGGGAGTGTCAGCGGACATGAGACCCAACTGAAACTGAATGTGAATAACCTGCTGAACAGGGAATACTATGCTTCCAGTGCCGGAAACCTGCGTGTCATCGCCGGAGAGCCGCGCACCCTGTTCCTGAATGCCTATGTGGATTTCTGATATGAAACCTCTCTTCACGGGGTTACTGCTGATGGTGTTTTCGCTGCTGTGCGGGGCAAAAACCGTTACGGACAGCCTCGGACGGACAGTCACCGTACCGGATGATCCGCAGCGGATCGTGCTCGGTGAAAGCCGGATGCTTTATACCCTGGCGCTGATCGAAACCGGTAATCCGGCAGCACGTGTCGTCGGGTGGCCTGCTGATTTACAGCGGCTCGATGTGCAGACATGGGAGAAATATACTGCCGCATTTCCGGCGATCAGGGATATTGCGATTGTCGGGAACGATAATTTTTCACAGCTTAGTATTGAGAAAATTATCGCCCTGGAACCTGATCTGATTATTATGCCGGTGTATGCCAAATCCCGTCCCGATGAAACGCAGTTTGCATACCAGACCGCAGCAGCCGGTATTCCGGTGATTTACCTGGATTTCAGAGTTGATCCGCTGCGGAATACGGTTCCGTCACTGAAAACGCTGGGAGACGTCCTGAACCGGCAGGAAAAAACAGCCGCTTTTATTGCGTTTTATCAGCAACATATGGACGTAATCCGCAGCCGTCTGGCCATGCACAATCCGCATCGCTCCAAAGTATTGCTTCAGTTACATCTCGGGAAAAAAGCGGAATGCTGCACGACCGCAGCCTCCGGAAATCTGGCGGATTTACTGGCCTTTTCCGGCGGAGATAATATTGCGGCCGGGAAATTCAGCGGTGTTTTCGGACGAATCAGCCCGGAGCAGGTGCTGTCGGATAATCCGGAATATTATCTGGTGACCGGCAGCGGCGGAAGGGATAACCCGGGGCAGTTGCAACTGGGACCGGACCTCCGCGCGGACACCGCCCAGCAAAGCCTGCGGGAGCAATTACAAAAAGATCCGGTGATTGCCGCACTGCCTGCGATCCGGGAAGGACGGACAGCCGCACTCTGGCATCATGTTTACCTCAGCCCGTGGCATCTGCTGGCTGCGGAATTTTTCGCCCGCGAACTGCATCCGGATCTATTTTCTGATGTTGATCCGCAGAATACACTGGATGAGATGAACCGGCGCTTCCTGACATTACCGGAAACGGGGACTTACTGGCTGTTTTCGCGCTGAACACCGCTGTTTTCTGCATTTTCACTCCCGGGACGGATATTCTGTCGCCGGGAGTGAAACAATTACTGCCCTGCAATACTCATTTCCGGCAGCCAGACTGAGCCGCACTGAATGTTGCTGCGGGTTTCAATATCGTCGCCGGTGGCGATAATGTTGGCCCACATGTCCTTCAGGTTGCCGGCAATGGTGATTTCACTGACCGGATACTGAATTTCACCGTTTTCCACCCAGAAACCGGATGCCCCGCGGGAGTAATCGCCGGTAATACCGCTGACCCCCTGTCCCATCAGTTCTGTGACCACCAGACCGGTGCCCATTTCTCTGACCATGTCATCAAATCCCAGCCCCTGACCGGCAATGTGCCAGTTGTGAATACCACCTGCGTGACCGGTGCTTTTCAGCCCCAGTTTACGGGCGGCATAGGTGGTCATCAGCCAGTTGTTCAGGACGCCGTTTTCGATAATCAGGCGATCCTCTGTGCGGACACCTTCGCTGTCAAACGGCGTGGAAGCCAGCCCGCCGATCACATGCGGCAGTTCCCGGATGGTCAGCCATTCCGGCAGGATCTGTTTACCCAGGCTATCGAGCAGGAAGGTGGATTTGCGGTACACGGATGTGCCGCTGATAGCCCCCACCAAATGCCCGAACAGGCCGGTAGCCACTTCCGGGGCAAAAATTACCGGTGCTTTCTGTGTCGCCAGCTTGCGCGGTGCCAGGCGGGACAGTGTGCGGCGGGCACACTCTTCACCCACCCACTGTGCAGATTTCAGATCATCCAGCTTACGTGCGATGGTATAAGCGTAATCACGCTCCATATCGCCGTTTTCTTCTGCGATCACACAGGCAGACATCGAGTGACGGCTGCTGCAATAGCTTTGTAACATACCAAGGGTGTTACCAAAAACGCGGATGCCGTAATGGCTGTTAAAACTGCCGCCTTCCGTATTCGTGATACGCGGATCGGCACTCAGCGCCGCTTTTTCAGCACCGGCTGCATAGTCAATCGCCTGATCCGCACTCACTTCAGACGGGTAAAACAGTTGCAAATCCGGTGCATCAAAGGCCAGCAAATCGCGATCAGTCGGGCCAGAACACGGATCTTCAGACGTATATTTCGCAATGTCGATCGCCGCCTGTACGGTACGGGCAATCGCCTCTTCACTTAAATCAGTGGAAGATGCGCTGCCTTTGCGCTGGTTATGGTACACCGTGATCCCCAGTGCACCGTCGCTGTTAAATTCAACATTCTCCACCTCACCCATCCGGGTGCTTACACTCATCCCGGTGGTTCTGCTGACAGCAACTTCGGCGCTGTCACACCCTTTCTGTGCAATACTCAATGCCTGCGAAACCGCTTGTTCCAGGCGCGTACGCTGCGCCATAATCTGAGAAGTGATATTCATCAATCAGGTTCCAATTCAATAAATTAAGGGGCCGTCAGCTAATCAGACAGCTGAATAGGTGTTATCCGGCCTTTTCCCCGGTTACAATACGCAATAATCAAATGTTAACACTCACAAACACAGAGATCATCCGGCACCCGCCGCTCCGTGTTTCGCCACAGGAAATACTATATATGGCAAAGCAGCCTGAAGACTGGTTTGAAGAACCCGATGCACTTCCTCAGGAGGAAGAGGATGACGAGATAATCTGGGTCAGCAAAAGCGAAATCAAACGCAATGCGGAAGCCCTGAAAAAACTCGGCGCTGAACTGGTTGCACTGAGCAAAACCCAGCTGGAACGTATTCCGCTGGATGAACAATTGCTCGACGCCATCCTGCTTGCACAAAAAATCAAGCGTGAAGGCCTCCGCCGTCAGTTACAGCTCATCGGTAAACTGCTGCGGGCACGTGACCCGGAGCCGATTACCACGGCACTCGACAAACTGAAAAACCGTCATAACCAGCAGGTTGTCCTGCTGCATAAACTCGAAGATCTGCGTGAACGCCTCGTCACCGGTGATGACACAGTTGCGGAAGAAGCCGTTGCGCTGTTCCCGCACCTTGATCGCCAGCAGCTGCGCGCGCTTATCCGCAATGCGAAAAAAGAGCGCGAAGGCAATAAACCGCCGAAAGCCTACCGCCAGCTGTTCCAGTATCTGAAAGAACTGGCAGAAAGCGCTTAATCCGCCGTCATGGTCAGGGGGGTCAGCACCAGCCGGATATCCCCCGGCCACTCGTCTTCCGCATCTCGGCAGGTGCCGATAATGGCTGAAAACAGCCGCCGCTGCCGTGCGGTAATATGTTCAAACGCCAGTATCACCGGCAGATCAATCCCGCCTGTCAGCATATCCCACAACGCATCCGTATTACGGCCAAAGTACGTCAGCTGAAATTTATCACTGAACTGCTGATAGAAATCGTCCGTCGTCCGGATAGTGCGGAAATCAAAATGCACAATGCTGATGTCAGGTGTCATGGGTTAATGTACCTGCTGAAATGAGCGGTAATGATCGGTAGTGACATAAATCAGCCCGTCCCCGGAGTAAAGCAGACGATCACTGCCGCGGTGGCCGCAGTTATAATTGATATCCGCTTCAAACCACTGACGCGACGGTGCATCCGGCAGCCCTTTTTCCCAGTTGCCGAAACGATCACCGCCGATAGCCTTACCCGGCATCACCTCACAGAGATTACCCTTTGACGGCTGCCAGCCCGCATCACGGGCGGCTTTTTTTGTCACATAGTAATCCGGCAGACGCTGATGCTGCTGCACGTAGCTGACCACCCGTGCCTGTGATGTCAGAGCATCAATGCTCTGCGGCTGTTCTGTATGCTGCGGCACCGGCTCTGACGGACGGGTGTCGATAAACTGCCCCAGTAACCCCGCCAGCCAGGCGGAGACCGCCACAATCAGAACGATCACCAGCGTGCCGTATTTCTGCATCATCAGGCAGTTCCGCCGACAGTAATACTGTCCAGTTTCAGAGTCGGCTGACCAACACCAACCGGCACGCTCTGGCCTTCTTTACCGCATACGCCGACGCCTTTATCCAGTTTCAGGTCATTACCGACCATCGACACCTGCTGCATGGCGTCAATACCGGAGCCAATCAGTGTCGCGCCTTTCACTGGTTTGGTAATCTTACCGTTTTCAATGAGATACGCTTCTGATGTCGAGAACACAAACTTACCGGAGGTGATATCCACCTGACCGCCGCCGAAATTCGGGGCATACAGGCCATTTTTCACACTGGCGATAATCTCTTCCGGCGATGATTCCCCCGCCAGCATATAGGTATTGGTCATGCGCGGCATCGGCAGATGGGCATAAGATTCACGGCGGCCGTTACCGGTCGGGTCAACCCCCATCAGACGGGCGTTGAGTTTATCCTGCATATAACCTTTCAGAATACCGTTTTCAATCAGAACGTTATACTGACCAGGTACGCCTTCGTCATCAATCGCCAGTGAACCGCGGCGATCGCCGATCGTACCGTCATCAACAATGGTACAGAGTGATGATGTGACCTGCTGACCGATTTTTCCGCTGAATACGGATGCACCACGGCGGTTGAAATCCCCTTCCAGTCCATGCCCGACCGCTTCATGCAGCAGCACGCCCGGCCAGCCCGCACCCAGCACAACCGGCATTGAACCGGCCGGTGCCGCAACGGCAGAGAGATTCACCAGCGCCATGCGCACCGCTTCACGGGCGAAATGGTCAGCGCGGATCTCACCGTCTTCTGTACCGAGGAAATATTCATAGCCGAAACGACCGCCGCCGCCGCTGCCGCCGTGTTCACGTTTGCCGTCCTCTTCCACCAGCACACTGACAGACAGACGTACCAGCGGACGGATATCCGTCGCCAGCGTGCCGTCAGTGGCGGCAACCAGAACTTCTTCATACACGCCGGTCAGGCTGGCATTGACTTCCTGCACACGCGGATCTTCTGCCCGTGCCACACGGTCAAGACGGTGCAGCAGCGCGATTTTTTCCTCACGCGGCATTGCGCGCAGCGGATCGAGCGCAGCATACAGTGCCATATTATTCACACGGTGAAGGCTTTGTACCTGGCCGTTACCCTGCTCACGCACAATACTGCGGGCGGCGGATGCACTCTGCTGTAATGCGGTCAGGCTTATCTGATCCGCATAAGCAAAGCCGGTTTTTTCACCGCTGACAGCGCGGATTCCGACACCCTGATCAATATTGTAAGAGCCGTTTTTAATAATTTTATCTTCCAGCACCCAGGCTTCATGAAAACTGCTCTGGAAGTACAGATCGCCATAATCAATATGGCGATCCGCTAACTGTGTGAGGACAGAAAAGAGATCCTGTTCATCAAGATCATGGGCGGTCAGCAGATGATTGCTGACAGTTGAAAAACTCATAATTTACTTTTTACCTGTAGTGTTTTTCTCAATCAGTGAAGTCAGCTGCGGGCGGAAACGGTTATGTTTCACCACGCGGATCTGCTCACGCATTGAGGTTAAGCTGTCCGGACGGATATCCACGCCGATGGCAGCCACCGCATCCGTATTTTTCTTCATCACTTTGCCCCAGCCGTCAACGGCCATGGTGTGTCCCCATGTGCGGCGGGTACCGTGTACGCCGACCTGCGCCGGTGCCAGGATAATGCACTGGTTTTCAATCGCACGGGCACGCAGCAGCGGCTCCCAGTGGTATTTGCCGGTCAGCCGGGTAAAGGCTGCCGGAACAGAGATAATCTCCGCACCCTGCTCACGCAGTGCCTGGAACAGGCCCGGGAAACGCAGATCATAACAGATGGTCATACCGAGACGACCCACCGGGGTATCGACCACAGTGATGTGTTCGCCGCGCTGGAAAATTTTCGATTCATTGTATGAACCCTGCTCATCATCGATATTTACGTCAAACATGTGAATTTTGTCATAACGGGCTTTGGTTTCCCCTTTATCATCAAACAGCAGGCTGCTGCTGGTGATACGCGCCGGGTCTTCGCGGCTGATTAACGGCATCGAGCCGACCAGAATCCACACCCCGTAACGGCGTGCCATATCAGCCACCGCTGATTGCAGCGGGCCTTCGCCCTGCACTTCCGCATACTTCTGATAGGTGTTGCCTGATGCGAAAATCAGCGCATTTTCCGGTGTCATCACCAGTTTGATATTATCAGGCAGTTGTTTGATCTGTTGTTCGATTTGCGCCAAATTGTGTTTGATATTTGTGCCGCTGCACAGCTGCAATAATGCCACATTTGCGTTTTTCATTCCTGGGTCTCCTTTAACTGACGCAAAACTTCATCTATCTTCGGCTCTTCTAAACTACCGCTCAGGTGATACCGTATCACCGAAATTTTACTCCAGAGCGGGCCGAGCACCTTACTGGCCACAAAGACTGCCGCTCCGGCTATCGGGTTAACCACAAAGGCTGTCGCCACCCCGACCGTCGCAGAGAGTTCCGGTGTGACAACCACCGACATATCAATACGACGCTCCACAAGATAAATTGAACCGCTAAAGCTGATATCCGCCATTAATCCGTCCACGCGGGTATCCGTTGTCTTTAAAATACCATCTTTTATCACGCCTTTACCGCGTATGCTGTCAAAAACGAAATCATTACTGAAGGTATCCGTGAAATCCAGCTGTAGTTTGCGCAATAATGCATCAAAACTGACAAGCCGCAGCAGTTTACCGGCATTACCGCCGCCCATCCGCTCAATCGCCCCTTTGCCGAGCGAGGTGCTGATAATGCCGTTCAGTGTTGCCACATCCGGCGACCAGGGGACATCCCGCCAGTTCAGGTCAAAATCCACAGTAAACGGTGAGCCGGTGATAGGTACCAGTACCCCGAAATACGCAGCCATATTATCAAAAACCGGCCCCTTAAACTGACCTTTAAAATGTGATAGCGGTGTAAGACCGGCATCCCAGCGGCCGCCGCTGAGTGTCAGCTCACTGGCACTGTTTTTGACCGTTGCCGCATCCAGTACCAGTGAGTTATTTTCCGGCCAGACTTTCGCATTAACCGTACCGATATTCAGGCCGCTCACCCAGCAGGCCTCACAGCGCAGTGTGACAGCAGGCCAGCTGCCGACACGGTAATCCGTTTTGGTGGTTTCATTGCGCTGAGATTCCGGCAGGGCATTCTGAATAGACTCCGGATTATAGTAGAGATAATCGATACTCGCCTGCCACGGCCCGGAAGCCGGAATACGGATATCCCCGCGCAACTCCTGACTGTCTGAACTGAGCAGCCAGCCATTTTCCTGCGGATGAATGCGCAGTTTTATCTGATTCCAGCGCTGTCCTGCAAAATCCGCATACGGAGCGGAGATATCAATATTCCCCGGCAGTTTCAGTGAGGCCGGCTGCTGATGGCTCTGTCCCGCAATAGCCAGCGCTCCGACCCACTCTTCACCGCTGATCGGCGGCAGCGCGATACTGATAACATCCCGGGTGATTTCTTCCGGCACTGTTGTGCCCGGACGGATTACTGCGCCATTGAGCGTAAGAATATCGCCGAGACGCCAGTCCGTCAGGACGCTGAAAGATTTACCGACGGTTCCCCCGGCTTTCAGGGTGTATTCTGTCCCGGCTGCGTGCACATTCAGTGTGCCGCTCTCCGCCGCCCAGCGCCGGACAGCCGGTAAAGTGCTGCTGGTGAGTTTTCCGGTCTGCCCCTCCAGATCCACGGTGTAACGCATTTCCCCTTTTTGCGGCAGGGTAATTTTCACATCCCCTGTCCACGGGAATGAGCCGGTCACATGCTGTTTGATCGCCGCCGGTACCCCGTCGATGCCTTTCATCTGCCAGTTGCCGTCCAGATCGATATTCACGGCAAAATCTGACGGGTTCTCTTTGGTGGTAAAGCGGATATTCAGCGGCTGCCCGAACCAGTGAGCCGTGATGCGGTCACTTTCCAGGTCGCCGTTATCAAAGCGGAACTGTCCGCTGACGCTTTTGAGCGTGCTGCCGAGCGGTACCACATCAATATCATTATTTTTCAGATTAACGTGACCGGTTGCCCGCACCATCTCATTAAAATTAAGCGGAATTTCCAGTTTCAGATCACCGTTAACCACACCACCGATTTTCAGTTGCTCCAGGGTATTACCGATAGATTTTTTCATCGGCGTCTGATCAAAATACTTACCCAGTGATTCACCTTTGCCTTCAATGTCAGACTGAATATACAGACGCTCAACTGTAAAATCCGGGATATCCGCTTTCAGATTGCGGGCGGTGGCCTCCCCCAGTTTTGCTTCCTGCGCACTGATCCACAGCCCCTGATTATGGAAATTCAGATCTGCATTCATGCCCATCAGGGCAGGCCATTCCGGATCATATTTAAAGGTGGCATCACGCAGCGGCACCCAAATCTGAAATTGTCCTTCGTTTTTGCGGAACGGAAAATCGGCCGGGTTGCCCTGAAATATTACCGTGGCATTTTCTGCCTGTCCGGCAATCAGTGCCTGTGTGAGATATTCGCTCAGAAACTCCCCCATCAGCGGAACCGGGAAATAGCGCCATGCTTCCCCGGCATCGGTCAGTGTCACACCGCCGAGTATCCCGAGTGACGGCGGCCTGTCCTTATCATGCTGATAACGGAAATTGCCGTTTGCCCGCAGCGCGCCGGATTTCAGATCCAGATTATCACTCCAGAGATTCAGATTACCGTCTGTATTCGTCCACTGAATCTGTCCGCGGCTTTCTGCCACCGCCAGCGGTGCGGTAAACATCGGGCGGTAGTCCAGTATGCTGTCATCGAGGGCAAAACGCAGAATGCCGCGTGCCTGCCCGCCCCGCAATACGCCGCTGAAATGGGATACCGACGGTAATTCTTCCAGGGCTTTCCAGCTGACATCCTGCCAGGAGACATCCAGTTCAAGATTTTCCGGTGCCGCCGGGGTGATATCAAGGGAAAAATCATGAATAAGGCCTGACGGGTCGCGCTGCTGCCAGGCTTTGACAATATCATTGGTGAGGAAAGAGAAGGTCGGCACAATACTGCTCAGACGCGCCAGTTCAATATCATTCGCCCGGATTCGCAGATGCGGATTTCCGCCGTATTTGGCCGACGGCGGGATATAAAGCAGTGACACACTGCCTTCCGGCCACTGCTGCCCGTCGGTTTTCAGGTTGAACAAATCCGGAATATTAAACAGCCATCCTTCCCCCTGACGGCGCATCTGTACCATCAGATCCTGAACTTCCAGTGTGTGCGTCTCTTTGCCGGTCAGCCAGTCCGCCTCACCGGAGTTCAGCCTGACCAGACCCCGGGTTATCGCGCCCTTTTCCACCGTCATCCACCCGTCCAGGCTGAAACCGGCTTTATTCAGTCCGGTATTATCACGCAGCCAGCGGCTGAACCACGGGGTCATATCAATATCATCCGCCTGGAGGTAAACAGTTCCCTCATCCAGCAGACCGTTGACATCGCGCAGATCCAGACGCACCTGTAACCAGCCGCGCGGGTTATTCACCGAGGAGAGACTGATCTCCCCCTGGGCACGGTGGCGCTTGCTCTGATTGAGCCATGACAGACGGGAAATCAGTAAGGTGGCGGGATCGCCGGACGGTGTGAGAAAACGGATTTCGCTGTCACGCAGATCAAAATTATCAAAACGCTCCAGCCAGAGCCCGGACAGAGCATCATCCGTTTCAATACTGCTGCCGTCGCTGCTCAGCGGCTGTTTGTAATCCAGCTTCATGTGCCAGAAAGTCAGATCACGGAAACTGACCTGAAAACGGAATAATGTCCGCCAGATATCCAGGGAGAGGTCGATTTTTTCGGCTGAAATATCCGCATCCGGGGCGGTAACGGTCAGGTCGCGGAGTGTCAGCGCCGGGCCGAACCCCTGCCAGCGGCCGCTGATTTCACCGATTCTGACCGTGGCACCGGTCATCTGCGAGAGTTTTTGTTCGATCTGCGGACGGTATTCATTAATCTGAGGCAACAGGTAGCGCAGACCGCCGAGCACCAGTGCCGCAGCAATCACCATCACAATCACACATGTCAGTAAAATCCCGGGCAGTCGCCTCACTGGCTCTCCTTCTCCTGCAGCTGTCAAGGCCGGCGGAACCGGATATCCGCTTATATCCGGCAGTGTACCGCCAATGAATTACATCATGACGACATCAAAATGTTCCTGGCTGTAGAGCGGCTCGGCGCGAACCTGAACCTGCTTACCGACAAAAATCTCCACCTCAGCCAGTGCATGGGATTCATCCCCCTGCAATGCTTCTGTCACCGCCGGTGAGGCATAGACCAGGAAGCGATCAACATCCAGCAGACGATGCACGCGGACAATCTCACGCAAAATCTCATAGCAGACCGTTTCCACCGAGCGGACACTGCCGCGCCCCTGGCAGGTCGGGCACTTCTCACACAGGACATGTTCCAGGCTCTCCCGCGTGCGTTTGCGGGTCATTTCCACCAGACCGAGCTGTGAAAAACCGTTAATCGTGGTCTTCACCCGATCTTTCGCCAGCGCCAGTTCCAGTGAACTCAGCACCCGGCGGCGGTGATCTTCATCGGTCATATCAATGAAATCAATGATAATGATACCACCGAGGTTGCGCAGACGTAACTGCCGCGCAATGGCCTGAGTCGCCTCGATATTGGTATTGAAAATAGTTTCTTCCAGATTGCGGTGCCCGACAAATGCGCCGGTGTTGATATCGATGGTGGTCATCGCCTCGGTCTGGTCGATAATCAGATATCCGCCTGATTTCATTTCGACCTTACGCTCCATCGCCCGCTGAATTTCATTTTCGGTATCATAGAGGTCAAAAATCGGCTGACTGCCCTGGTACAGTTCCAGTTTGGCTGTCATTTCCGGGATGTAATCATCCACAAATTCCTGTAACTCTTTAAAACTCAGGCGGGAGTCAATCCGGATGCGGTCTAGTGACTCACCGGCAAAATCACGCAGAATGCGGTGTGCCAGCGCCAGTTCACCGTAGATTTTAGTGCGGGTGGTATTGCGTTTTTTGCGCTGGATAACTTTGGTCCACAACCGGCGTAAAAATGCGGCATCAGATGTCAGTTCTTCTTCCCCGACCCCTTCCGCTGCGGTGCGGATAATAAAACCGCCGTCCTCATCACAATAACCCGCCACAATATTTTTCAGGCGTTCGCGCTCTTCTTCGCTCTCAATCCGCTGCGAAACCCCCACGTGGGATACGCCCGGCATAAACACCAGGTAGCGGGAAGGCAGCGTGATATCAGTGGTCAGACGCGCACCTTTGGTGCCCAGCGGATCTTTGACCACCTGCACAATGAGATCCTGTCCCTGATGGACCAGTTCCCCGATATCGCGGGTGCGGAATTTCTCTTTTTCATCTCCGGAAATACATTCCGTATGCGGAATAATATCCGAGGCATGCAGGAAGGCTGCTTTATCCAGGCCAATATCGATAAAGGCCGCCTGCATACCGAGCAGTACCCGGCTCACACGCCCTTTATAGATATTGCCGACGATACCGCGTTTGGCCTCGCGCTCAATATGAATTTCCTGAAGTATCCCGCCGGTAATATAAGCAACCCGTGTTTCAGACGGAGTCACGTTGACTAAAAGCTCGGCTGTCATGGTATTTCTTTCCCGTCAATATGTTCCGGTACAATCCCGTTCAGGGTATCCGTGTACCGCTTAATTAATTCCTCAGTCTCCACTAACGGTAATCCCACCACAGCATGATAGCTACCGTTAATTTTGCGGACATAACGCCCGCCTGAGCCCTGGATGCCGTAAGCACCGGCTTTGTCCATCGGCTCACCTGTCTGAATATACTCGTTTATTTCGTCATCGGATAACCGGCGGAATGTCACATCCGTCACAATCAGTGTGCAGAGTGTCCGGAAACGGTCAGAAACCGCGACAGCCGTCATCACCTGATGAGTGCAGCCGGATAATGCGCTGAGCATGGCAAAAGCATGTGCCGCATCCCGGGGCTTCTCCAGGATGTCACCGCCAAGCACCACAATGGTATCAGAGCCGATAACCGGACGGCCTTCCGCTGCCAGTGCCACCCCGGCCTGTGCTTTCTCCCGCGCCAGACGCACCACATAATCCGCGGCAGGTTCACCGTCACGGCGGATTTCATCGATGCAGGGGGAGAGTGTTTCACACTGAACATTCAGCAGCCGGATCAGTTCCCGGCGGCGGGGAGAGGTTGAAGCAAGGTAAATCGGCAGCATTCAGGTGTCCTGACGTTTTGTTAACGTATCACGCCGCCGTCCCCTGATTAATGAACAGAAAAATGGCGGCGGGTCTTACGCAGTAATAAAAAAATCCATGGCCATAAGATACCATTGACCAGACTGTTCCAGAAGACTTCCGGATGAAACACAATATCGGACAATAAAAATTCTGACCAGAAAACAAAGAACTGCATCAGCACTGACAGCAAAATGATGACCAGTGACTGCTGCCACAGCGCCATATTGCGCAGCAGCTGATGCCTGAAGGACACCAGATAAGTGACAATAGTGAGGCTCAGGGCATGTACGCCGAGCGTGGAGCCTCCGATCAGATCAATGATCATACCGAGAAAGAAAGCGGAGCCGACACTGACCCGGTGCGGCAGTGCCATCACCCAGTAGATCAGAAACAGCATTGCCCACGACGGACGGTAAAACTGAAGCTGCTCCGGCCAGGGCATGATTTGCAGCACCAGTGCTATCAGAAAAGAGAGCCAGACAATAATCCGGTTTTGCCCCCGGTAGGTATTCATTGCGGCCTCATCCTCAGCGGCCGGACGGGTGCAGTTTCAGCTGCCGGTTCCTGAGCTTCCGGTGCGACGGCCCTGCTGTTTGCCGGTTTTGGTTGTGCCGGAGCAGATGGTTGTGCCGGGGCAGATGACTGTACCGGAGCAGCAGGCGGAATAACGGCAGGGTCACTTTCCGGAGCCGGGACTGACGGGATCACCTGCGGCATAACCTGCATGATGCGTTCATTAGCCGCACGGTACACCTCAGACGGGCCGGAAGGATCACGCGGATTGCTGTCCCCGCCCCACAGTAAGAGCAGATAACGCAGACGCTGAAGATCTGCCGTCGGTTTGGCGCTGATAATAGTGTAAGCGCGCTGATTATCCACTTTTACCGAAGAGACAATCCCGACAGGGTAACCTTCCGGGAAACGGCCGCCGAGACCGGATGTGACCAGCACATCACCCACGCGGATATCAATATTATTCGGCAGGGGTTCAAGCTGTAAATCGTCCGTACACCCGGTGCCGGATGCAATGACGCGAATGTCGTTACGCAGTACCTGGATCGGCAGTGCGTGAGTGGTATCGCAGATCAGCAGAACGCGGCTGGTTAACTGGGACACGGCAATCACCTGCCCTACCACACCTTTATCACTGATCACCGGCTGACCGTCATACACACCGTCACGGCTGCCTTTGTCGATCACCACCTGGTCACGATACGGGGTGTTGGCTCCCGCCATCACCTGCGTGACCATCATGTGCTCATCCTGGCGCAGCGGCGAACCGAGCAGCTCCCGCAGCCGGGCGTTTTCCTGTTTGAACTGTTCAAGCAGCTGATTCTGGCTGTTTTTAACCAGCAGTTCCTGCCGCAAAGCGCGGTTTTCAAATTCCAGCTGTTCACGGGTCGCAAAGTTATCAGAAATACCGTCCAGTAACTGGCGCGGGCCGTTAGCTAAAAAATAGAACGGGCTGACCGCCGTATCCAGATAGTTACGGATCTTGGTAAAAGCATCAATCCGGTTATCAACCACAATCAGTCCGATGGCAAAAATAACCGCAATAATAATGCGAATCTGAAGGGAAGGCCCCCGGCTAAAAATCGGCTTCATAAGATGCGATATCAGGTACTACAGTAATTCTGTCCGGGAAGACAGAGTATGTATCCGGCGGGCAGGGGAAGCGTACTCCCCCGGCCTGCAGTATTGAACGGACGGGAGTCCGCTTATTCTTCACTGAGAAGATCGCTGCCGTGCATATCGATCATCTCAAGAGCTTTGCCGCCGCCGCGGGCGACACACGTCAGCGGATCTTCCGCGACAATCACCGGAATACCGGTTTCTTCCATCAGCAGACGATCCAGATTACGCAGCAGTGCGCCGCCGCCGGTCAGTACCATTCCGCGTTCGGAAATATCAGATGCCAGCTCCGGCGGGCATTGTTCCAGCGCCAGCATGACTGCGCTGACAATACCGGTCAGCGGTTCCTGGAGTGCTTCCAGAATTTCGTTGGAGTTCAGGGTGAAACCGCGCGGAACCCCTTCAGCCAGGTTACGGCCGCGGACTTCAATCTCAAGCACTTCGTCAGTCGGGTAAGCCGAACCGATCTCATGTTTGATGCGTTCTGCGGTCGCTTCACCAATCAGTGAGCCATAGTTACGGCGCACATAGTTAATGATAGCTTCGTCGAAACGGTCGCCGCCGATGCGGACAGACGAGGAATAAACCACACCGTTCAGGGAGATAACCGCCACTTCGGTAGTACCGCCGCCGATATCCACCACCATGGAACCGGTCGCTTCTGATACCGGTAAACCGGCACCGATAGCCGCTGAAACAGGCTCTTCAATCAGATAAACTTCACGTGCACCGGCGCTGAGCGCGGATTCACGGATGGCACGGCGCTCAACCTGGGTTGCTCCCACCGGCACACACACCAGAACACGCGGACTCGGGCGCATAAAACTGTTACTGTGAACCTGTTTGATAAAATGCTGGAGCATTTTCTCGGTCACAAAAAAGTCGGCAATAACACCGTCTTTCATCGGACGGATTGCTGCGATATTGCCGGGGGTACGACCCAGCATGCGTTTGGCCTCATGACCAACAGCAGCAACACTTTTGGTTGAACCCGGACGATCCTGGCGGATAGCCACGACAGACGGTTCATCCAGAACAATGCCTTGTCCTTTGACATAAATAAGGGTATTGGCTGTACCCAGGTCAATCGACAAGTCGTTGGAAAACATGCCACGAATTTTTTTAAACATACAAAAGGATAATCCTGCAAGCCGGGGACGGGAAAACCCGTCTACTTTACCAACCACGTTTCTTTGCGACAAGCCACAGATTGCACCTTGCCAACAGCGTGTCCACATCACATCAGGGAGCGGTCTATTCTAGATAATTTTTATATACTGCGCAGTATAAAGCTGCATAAAAACGCAGACTTTTTCACATATTTGATGAAATACGCACAGGCAGATTAAAATTAATGTAAAAAATCCGGCAGTTGTCCGCTTTTTTTCATTAATCTCCGCAAACTGCCAAACAGTTGACCTGTAACTATGCATCAAGTTCAACCGGATTCTATATAATATACGCAATCTTACAATCGGCCTGACGCCCATTGTATCTATCCTCGCATTAAAACAATCTGCTTAATCACGGATAAGACGGTAAAAATACCGAGTTATCACCGGATTATGATGAATTAGCCATACTCTTTGCCCGGAATAATCTCAAAAAATCTGTAAATATAAATCGTTGCTTCCCGGATACAGACACGTTATACCGGGCGCTGTCCGTATTGACCACCGTAATATTTCCGGGACTTGTCAATCTGCCGGTACCGATGCACTATAACGCACCGGCCTGCCGGCAAAGCCGGCAAAGCCGGCAAAAATATTATCGGCGGACGGATAAAACCGGCGGGTTATTTCCCCGCGATATTCAGATAATACGGATGATTAACTGGTCTGCCTTGTGCCGGTTTCGTTCTGTTCAGACCAGTATTTTGCTGCGAACTGCAATGAAATGTTTATAATGTCGCCCTTCTTCTGTAAAAATTAATATTGCCTGCGGTGAGAAAAAGGTGACAACGCATTAACATCGCGTTATCTTGTGCGTTTACGTTAGATTGCAGGAGATGGCAGCAGGATGACCGAAAGTTATCATATATTGTTACTGAACGGCCCGAATCTTAACCTGCTGGGCTCGCGGGAACCCGACAAATACGGGACGCTCACTCTCGCGGATATCGTTACAACGCTGACCCGCGATGCCGGTCAATGCGGTGTAACACTGAGCCATCTGCAATCCAACGCTGAGCACGAGCTTATCGACAGAATCCATGCTGCACGGGGCAACACCGATTTTATTCTGATAAACCCGGCCGCATTCACTCACACCAGTGTGGCTCTGCGTGATGCCCTGCTGGCCGTCAGCATCCCGTTTATCGAGATTCATCTGTCGAATGTACACGCACGGGAGCCGTTCCGTCATCACTCTTATCTCTCTGATATCGCCACCGGCGTTATCTGCGGGCTGGGTGCGGAAGGCTATCGTTATGCTTTACAGGCAGCGGTTCACCGTCTGTCACAATCAACTCAACACTAAATCAACTCAACACTAAGAGTACGGAATCATCTCATGGATATTCGTAAAATAAAAAAACTGATCGAGCTGGTCGAAGAGTCCGGTATTTCTGAGCTGGAAATTTCTGAAGGCGAAGAGTCAGTGCGCATCAGCCGCGCCTTACCGGTACAGACTTTCGCTGCACCTCAGCAATATATGCCGCAGGCACAGCAACCCGCTTTAGCGAACGCCGTTGCGCCATCCGCAGGCCTGGTTGATCCCGTACCGGAAAAAGAAATTGCCGGTCATGTTGTCCGCTCTCCGATGGTGGGTACGTTCTACCGTTCACCAAGTCCGGATGCGAAAGCCTTTATCGAAGTCGGTAAACAGGTCAATGCCGGTGACACTCTGTGCATCGTCGAAGCCATGAAAATGATGAACCAGATCGAAGCTGATAAAGCCGGTGTGGTTAAAGCAATTCTGTTAAAAGACGGCGATGCTGTCGAATTTGACGAGCCACTGGTCGTCATCGAATAACGGGGCGAATCATGCTGGAAAAAATCCTTATTGCCAACCGGGGTGAAATTGCACTGCGGATTCTGCGGGCCTGTAAAGAGCTCGGAATCAAAGCGGTCGCTGTTCACTCTTCCGCGGATCGTGATTTAAAACACGTTCTGCTGGCTGACGAGACCATCTGTATCGGTCCGGCAGCCTCTGCGAAAAGTTATCTGAATATCCCTGCCATTATCTCTGCTGCTGAAATTTCCGGCGCACAGGCAATCCATCCGGGATACGGATTCTTATCTGAAAACGCTGATTTTGCCGAGCAGGTTGAACGCTCCGGCTTCACATTTATCGGCCCGAAAGCAGACACTATCCGCCTGATGGGCGATAAAGTTTCTGCTATCCGTGCGATGAAAGAAACCGGCGTTCCGTGTGTACCGGGTTCTGACGGCCCGCTCAGCGACGATATGCCGCTGAACCACACTATCGCCAAACGTATCGGTTTCCCGGTCATCATCAAAGCCTCCGGCGGCGGCGGCGGACGCGGTATGCGTGTTGTCCGCAATGATGAAGATCTGGAAGAAGCGATTGCAATGACCAAAGCTGAAGCCAAAGCGGCTTTCAACAACGACATGGTTTACATGGAAAAATTCCTTGAAAACCCGCGTCACGTTGAAATCCAGGTTATGGCAGATGGTCAGGGTCATGCTGTTTATCTGGCAGAACGTGACTGCTCCATGCAGCGCCGTCACCAGAAAGTGGTGGAAGAAGCCCCTGCGCCGGGTATCACTCCGGCGCTGCGCAAAAGCATCGGCGAACGTTGTGCCAAAGCCTGTATCGATATCGGCTACCGTGGTGCCGGTACGTTTGAATTCCTGTTTGAAAACGGCGAGTTCTATTTCATCGAAATGAACACCCGTATTCAGGTCGAACATCCGGTCACTGAAATGATCACCGGTATTGACCTGATCAAAGAGCAGCTGCGTGTCGCATCCGGCCTGCCGCTCTCTGTAAAACAGGAAGATATCAAAGTAAAAGGTCACGCGATCGAATGCCGTATCAACGCTGAAGATCCGCACACCTTCTTACCGAGCCCGGGCAAAATTACCCGTTTCCACTCTCCGGGTGGTTTCGGTGTCCGCTGGGAGTCTCATATTTACGCCGGTTATACTGTTCCGCCGTATTATGATTCAATGATCGGTAAGCTCATCACGTATGGTGAAACCCGCGAAATTGCTATCGCCCGTATGAAGAATGCACTGGCGGAACTGATTATCGACGGTATTAAAACCAATATCGAGCTGCACCAGCTGATTATGAATGATGAGAACTTCTGTAAAGGCGGCACCAACATCCATTATCTGGAGAAGAAACTCGGCCTGCACGAGGTCTGATTTTCTGTCGCTTTTCTTTCTCAGGCCCCTGTCAAACAGGGGCTTTTTTATAAAGAGTATGTTATGCCCTGGATACAAATACGATTAAATTCCACCGGTGCTGATGCCGAAGCTATCGGTGATGAACTGACTGAAACCGGTGCCGTCTCCGTCACCTTTCAGGACAGCCACGACACCCCGGTTTTTGAACCGCTGCCGGGGGAAACCCGTCTGTGGGGTGATACCGACGTTATCGGCCTGTATGACGCCGAAACGGACATGAAAGAGGTCGTTGCGCAATTACAGCAGCACCCGCTGCTGGGCGAAAACTTTATCCATAAAATCGAACAGATCGAAGACAAAGACTGGGAACGCGAGTGGATGGATAACTTCCACCCGATGCGTTTCGGTCAGCGCCTGTGGATCTGCCCGAGCTGGCGTGAGATCCCTGACCCGGATGCGGTCAATGTGATGCTCGATCCCGGTCTTGCATTCGGTACCGGTACTCACCCGACAACATCCCTGTGCCTTGAATGGCTTGACAGCCTGGATCTGAACGGCAAAACCGTGATCGATTTCGGCTGCGGCTCCGGGATTCTGGCGATCGCAGCCCTGAAACTGGGCGCGAAAGAGGCCATCGGTATCGATATTGACCCGCAGGCGATTCAGGCCAGCAGGGACAACGCTGAGCGCAACGGCGTCTCAGACAAGCTGACCCTTTACCTCTCTGATAAAAAGCCGCAGACGCTCTCTGCGGACGTTGTGGTGGCCAATATTCTGGTCGGTCCGCTGCGTGAACTGGCACCGGTGATCGGTGCACTGCCGCAGGCCGGCGGATTACTCGGATTATCCGGTGTACTCGCAACCCAGGCGGAAGGTGTGGCAGACGCTTACCGTGACGTCTTTGAGATTGATGAGATTGCCGAAAAAGAAGAATGGTGCCGGATCACCGCAACAAAACGCGGCTGATATTCTTATTTTTTGGTATATAAATCGTGCATTTGCGTGATTCAGTGAATATATTTTAAGCAGTTTCACGCAAACGCATTTTATTCTGAAAATTAAATCAGAAAACCGCACAGTATGCTATTTTGCGCTAACTTATTGTTACAAAACATTAATTAATAAAATCTGAAAAAAAGCAATAAAAAAAATTTCGTCTGAAAGGTCGGTTTGCTCAAAGTTTGTCCTTTCATATCTTTGAAAAAATGCGTAATATACGCGCCCTTGCAGTCACAGTATGGCCACACTTCTTCGTCTATGCGTATCGGACAATACCAGTTGAAAAACCGCCTTATCGCGGCCCCTATGGCAGGCATTACCGATCGGCCTTTCCGGTCGTTGTGCTATGAAATGGGTGCGGGTATGGCCGTCTCAGAGATGCTCTCTTCCAATCCGCAGGTCTGGAAGACGGACAAATCGAGATTACGCATGGTACACAGTGATGAGCCAGGTATCCGTTCTGTGCAGATAGCCGGTAATGATCCCGGTGAAATGGCGGCCGCGGCAAAGATTAATGTTGCCGGTGGTGCGCAGGTCATCGATATCAATATGGGGTGTCCGGCCAAAAAAGTGAACCGTAAGCTGGCAGGCTCCGCCCTGCTGCGTTACCCGGCGCTGGTGGAAGAGATTCTGAAAGCGGTGGTTAATGCAGTGGACGTGCCCGTCACACTGAAAATTCGCACCGGCTGGTCACCGGAAGAACGGAACTGTGTCACGATTGCCCAATTGGCCGAGCGTTGCGGTATTCAGGCTCTTACAATTCATGGCAGGACCCGTGCCTGTCTGTTTAATGGTGAAGCCGAATACGACAACATACGGACAGTTAAGCAGACTGTTGCCATCCCGGTTATTGCCAATGGCGACATTACTGACCCGCTTAAAGCCGCGGCAGTACTGGACTACACCGGCGCAGACGCGCTGATGATTGGTCGTGCTGCTCAGGGAAGACCCTGGATCTTCCGGGAAATCCAGCACTATCTGGACACAGGCGAACTGTTGCCGCCCCTGCCCGGTGCAGAGGTGAAACGCATAATGTGCGAGCATGTGCGGGAATTGCACGACTTTTATGGTCAAAGCAAGGGAGCCCGCATAGCCCGCAAGCACGTTTCCTGGTATATGCAGGAGCATGCACCTGATGTTCAGTTTCGGCGCACATTCAACGCCATTGAGGATGCCGGCGAACAGCTGGAGGCGTTGGAGGCATATTTTGAAAATTTTTTGCGTAAATAAAGAAAAGAGCTGACAGAACTATGTTCGAACAACGCGTAAATTCTGACGTACTAACCGTCGCTACTGTAAATTCACAAGATCAGGTAACACAGAAACCGTTACGTGATTCAGTTAAGCAGGCACTGAAGAACTATTTTGCTCAATTAAACGGTCAGGATGTTAATGAACTGTATGAGCTGGTACTGGCTGAAGTTGAACAGCCACTGTTGGACATGGTTATGCAATACACCCGTGGTAACCAAACCCGCGCTGCCCTGATGATGGGTATCAACCGCGGTACACTGCGTAAAAAACTGAAAAAATACGGCATGAACTAAGTAATACCGTACAATGCATTGAATCGAAAAGCCTTTTCAGGATAACTGGAAGGGCTTTTTTGTTGGAAAGCTTACAATACTGCCTGTAAGTTACGTAACCATCCTATAGTTGCTGATATGGCTATATGATATAAGTTAGTAAAATGATTAACTAAATGATGGTTATGTATGCTGTATATAGATGACAACGGAATCGTAAAATCAAATCGCATAAAAACCAGGATATTTAGCCATATTGAACAAGGAAGAATAGATTAAGTGAACGGCATTGTTGTTCACCAAACCAATACTCCCGCTGAGACTCATGTATTTAACAGTTATAGTCACGCTGGCAGCAATGGCGATTCAGAAAAATGAAACAGAAGTGAGTACTGCATCATGGTAAAGAAGAAATATATCTTAATATTTTTAATAGCTACCATACCAAACTTACTGAATGCTATGACTGTGAAAAATATAGAAATTAAAAACATTGGCATTACGGTTACCAAAGCTCCCGGCGAAGGTGAAATAAAAGCCTGTAAAAAATTCAAACCAAATAAAAATCAACTTATAAAATTTTTTAAATCATCTGAAGAATCAAAAGAAAATAAATGGTTACATGAATATTACTCTTCATGTGTATCAACCGGAAATGTTGAATTTGAAAATGGTGTATCCGGAGAGTGGGTTCTGCAATCCAGTGGTCTTGGCCGGGTCATCACGGATAATAACGATTCAATTTATTTTTTCCAAAAAGATAATTCGCGGGAAGACCCGATGGCGGGTACTTACGGATTAGATAATTAACTTAATTCTGACTATCAGGTAGATAGCAGCATTTTACTGTCTACCCGTTTGGGGCTGTCTGTCTACCTGAGCAGCCAGATATCAGCCAAAAGATAAGCTGAATGGTAAT
>NZ_NRQY01000002.1:131235-232811 GCF_003996855.1 Morganella morganii
CGAATGAAAGCAGCGGCCGGAATACTTTTTGTAAGTAAAATCACGCAAAGTGGTTCAGAATATAAATGGTGTAAAATATGGATAATCAAAAACAAGCAGTCAATGAAAACGCTCAAAATCCCCCGGATACGTTGCCGGGCGAAGCAACTGTCCGGAAGCTTCTGAGAATAACAATTATTTTTGCACTTGCAGCGGCAATATTCTGGATATTCAGTGCCTTCTATTATGCTGAAGCGTCTTATATGAATGAGTACATGAGAGGCGGGTTCACCTATAACGAAATGGGAGCTCTGCTGGGATATCCTGAGAAGAAGGCTGAAGCTAAGCTCTATAGTGGTGTCACGTTTGTAGCCGGCGCAGTATTTTTTTGTTTCTGTGTTCGTGCACATCTTCAGTACCGGAGATACCGGCGTCAGTTACACAGTGACAAATCTCTTACATAATTAGTCAGTGACATCTGTGAAATATTATTACACATTTTATATTCATAATCAGTCAGCATGGTATTAACGGCAAAGGAAACCCGGAAGCGGATAAATGGCCGTTACTACATGAATATAATAAATATCACATTATTAATTTATACAGATTAATCTGTAATACCTAATAAAAATACTTTACAATCAATAAGTGTGCTATTAATCAAATAAATTTTCAGACTGCACGGGTGCGAAAAAATTAAATTATTTATTTCGTATCCTGTTTGTCTGTTTAATATTATCAGGATATAACAGAATATATCCCCAGTAAACCAAAAACAGGATGTCATATGACAGTATGGTTCACTACCGCAGATTGCCCTGCTGTATGCTACGACCAAAACAGCGGCCTGATAGCGAACAGAGATATGTCTTTTTTCTCTTCACAGGCCGGTGTTTCTCCGCTCAGTTATACCTTTGATAATACGGACAACGTCTCTGACGTTATCACACGGGAAAAAATAAACTCGCTGTGTGCCCCTGTTTCTGCCGGAGACACCGTCATTGTTCAATATCCCACATGGATGAACCGTGATTTTGAAGCATTATTTATTGCTGAACTACTGGCGATGCCCGGCGTAAAAGTCGCTCTGGTTCTCTGGGATGTTTTAATCTGGCTGTGGGATGACCGGGATCGGGATTTTACACAAGACGAAGAGTTTTTACTGATGAACCAGTGTGATCTTATTTTTTCCCCGAATGAAAAAATGTCAGCACGGCTGAAAGAAGACGGCGGTGTTAAAACACCGCTTATCAGCCTGGGGTTGTGGGATTATCAGATTGAAGGGCCGGTCAATCCGGATAAAAAATACCGCAGGGAAGTCACTTTTATCGGTAATTTACGTAAAACAGATTTCTCATCCTATGACGGAAAAACGATCATCACACTTATCGGTGATCCGGCAGGGCTGACTGAAACAGAAAAAGCAAAAGAAAACCTCAATGCAATAGGTACATCAAATAATAATATGCTGCTGGGAATGCTGAATGGCGGGTTTGGTCTGATGTCTTATCAGAATAAAAATAATGTGGCCGAAAAAAGATTCTTCCACGGAGCAGAACGCTATGGTCATTATAACAACCCGCTAAAATTATCACTTTATCTGGCGGCCGGTATTCCGGTCATTGTGGATAGCCACTCACCTCATGCAGAACTGATAAAAAGAGATAATCTGGGATTAGTCATTAATGATATTAATGACATTGATGAGCTGCTGGATAATCTGACTGAACAAGACTATAACGTGATGGTTAAAAATGTCAGCCATTACTCGGCCAAATTAAGGGACGGATTTTTTACAAAAAATGCCTTAATGAAAGGTATCAGACATCTGACTGAAACAAACTGATCTGCCGTGTCCGCCTCAGGACACAATTAAAAAGCAATAACCGGAGTGTTCCGTTTCTTTTTTTCTTACATGATAACTGCGGATATTTCGCCGGACAGCGAAGCGTTAATTTCTCTGTCCGCTAATATCCCCGGCGCAGCAGCCCGAATTATCAGGAGAACAAAATGGACACACTTCAGCAGGTATTATATCGGTCATTACAAGCAGTTCAGACAGAATACACCCCGGCATTGACACAAAGCGGGCAATTACTGAATTTTGCGCCGTCACAAATTCCGCAATTGCAGGATGACCTGCAATGCCTGTACGGAAAGCCGCTCCTGCGTTTTCCTGATCCGCAGGATATCAGCAGAAAACTGACCGTATTGCAGCGTCTGCGCCGGCAAATCCCCGCGCAGAACGGGATTTTATGGCAGCATTTCCGGAAGAATGCTGCGCCCGCAGATGATGCGCTGCTGACGGATGAGGTTCTTCGCTGGTTGTTTACGCATATCTCTGCCACCGGCCATACCTGAATAAAGAACACCTTTTCTGTTCAGCAGAAAGCCGTGACAAACACAGACTCATCTGCTTCTTTATTTTCAGGATTTACTGCTTTTCGTCAAACCAGGGCTGCTGAAATAACCGGATTATCAGTGCGAGATTCTCCTTCCCGACAGCAGCACCTATTTCATCACATAATCCTGTTTTGATAGCTTCATAGGTGTCATAACATTGCTGCCCGCGCGGTGTCATTTTCACACCCTTTAGCTTTTTGCTGCCCTGAACATCAAAAATAGTAATCAACCCTTTCTCTTCCATCTGCCGGATGAATTTATGGATCGCCTGGCGGGAAATAGTTACCGTCGCGGAAATATCCGCCACGGATACCGGCCGGTCATACACCCTCGACAAAATGTACCACTCCGAATTACTCATGTGAATATCGCTGCGGGCATTCCAGAGTGCGTCAATCCGCTCGCGGAGCAATGTGTGCCGCTCACTGATAAGGTCTATAAAATCAAGGTCATTCAATGCAATTTTCACGCGCTCACCCCTTTTCTTTTTGTGCAGTATACCAAAAACATAACGTCAACTAAGTTGACCATTATCTCAAAGTACGTTATTTTTTATTTAGTCAACTTGGTTGATGAAATATAGGATAAGAATGTGACAACAGAAGCAACAATACAGGTACGCCACCCGAAAATGATGCTGAGCGTACTGATGGCCGGGACATTTACCGGTCTGTTCGGGGAAACTGCATTAAATATGGCGCTCACCAATCTGATGAGCCAATTCTCTCTCTCCGCCGGTCAGGCACAGTGGCTGGTGACCGGTTATCTGCTGACACTGGCGGTATTTGTACCGGTATCTGCGTTTCTGGTGCGCTGGTTTAATACCAGGGTGCTGATCCTCACGGCGCTGTGTGTTTCGCTCGCCGGTTGCCTGATTGCCGCACTCTCACCCGGTTTTGCGGTGTTACTGCTCGGGCGGGTTATTCAGGCAATCGGTACCGGCGTGATATTGCCGGTGATGCTGAGTGCGGCATTATTAATTTTTCCGGTCTATCAGCGCGGAATGGTGATGGGAATGGTGGGTATTGCGATTACCCTGGCACCGGCGCTGGGACCGACAATTTCCGGCTTTATTATCACCCTGTTCAGCTGGCATGCCATTTTCTGGCTCAGTGCGCTGGCCTACGCGGCCATCATTTTGCTTGCCGTGAAATCTATTGCGCCTATTGGTGATATCACCAGACCGCGTATTGATATCGTTTCTCTCCTGTTCTCCTCCGCCGGATTCAGCGGCATCATTTACGGGCTGGCTATCCTGGCGGAACACAGCCTGAGTGATCCCGCTGTCTGGGGTTCCCTGCTGGGCGGAATTCTTTGCCTCGGCATATTTGCCCGCCGCCAGACACACATGGCTATGCCGATGATCTCCCCGGATGTCTTCCGTAATCCGCTGTTTATTATTGGTCTGCTCATGATGATCCTGAGCATGATGAGTGTGCTTGCCGCCGCGATTATCCTGCCGGTCTTCCTGAAAGATGTGCTGATGCTGAGTGCGGCACTGGCGGGGCTCCTGCTGTTGCCGAGCAATATTATCAATGTGGTGTTCTCACCGCTGATCGGCATCCTGTATAACCGGTTTGATTCACGCCCGTTTGTGGTCTGCGGCGCCCTGTTTACGCTGATGAGTGCCGCACTGTTTTTGTATTCCGTCGGGGAAAATGCACCGGTATGGCAGATTGTCCTCGCTTTTATGCTCCTGTGCCTGGGTGTTACCTGTGTGATTATGCCTGCGCAGACCACGGCGATGAGTGCTCTGCCCGCCCGGTTGTATGCTGACGGCTCTGCGGTCTGGAATACCTTTTATCAGGTGGCGGGCGCGGTCGGTACAGCATCAGCCATTACCCTGATGTCTTTTTACCGCGATGCGGCATCAGCACAACAGACAGCAACCGCCGCACTGGCTTCAGGGATACACGCCGTATTCTGGCTTATCCTGCTGCTTGGCCTGTTGTCACTGGTTTTCGTCTTCTTCCTGAAAAAACCGCATCCGCACCATGATGCGGCGTAATCACCGGTATTAATCCTGATGGCTGCTCCGGCAGCCTTTTTCATTATTTATCACTGCCGTCATCCGCACACATGCCTTTTATGACGGTAATAATTATCATTCAATGAGATATTGATTTATGACTGCACTTTACCGCACTTCCCTGTTCCGGCTCTCTCTGGCCGCTTTACTGGTTGCCGGTGCCTGCCATGCTGCTGAAGATGAAATCGTGGTAACTGCCGCACCGCCTGCCATCAGCCCGCTGGACAGTAACGGCACGTACCGCGCCACACACAGTGACAGCGCCACCAAAACAGCCACGCCGCTGAACAAAGTTCCCTCCTCGGTTTCGGTGATCAGCGAAGAAGAAATCACCGTCCGCAACCCCGCCACACTGAAACAGGCGCTGGGATACACTCCCGGGGTGGTGACCGGCACCTCCGGCAGTTCATCTGTTTTTGATAGCGTCATGATGCGCGGCTTCCATAATGTCAGCCAGAATATTTATCTGGATGGTCTGAAAGTTCAGGGGGATATGTATGCGGAGAGCCGGATGCTGCCGGAATTTATGCAGCGGATTGATGTGCTGAAAGGCCCCGCATCTGTGCTTTACGGGCAATCCAATCCGGGCGGCGTGGTCACCATGACATCCAAACGCCCGCAGATGACCCCGCTGCGGGAAATCCGCTTACAGGGAGGGAATCATCACCTGTGGCAGACGGGGTTTGATCTCAGTGATGCCCTGAATGATGAAGAAACACAGGCGTACCGCCTGACGGGCACACTGCATGACCAGCATCAGCAGCAACAGGGAGAGCGGGAACGGTATTATGCCTTGCAGGGTTCTTATCTCTGGCAGCCGGACGAAGCAACATCCCTGCTGCTTACCGCTCAGGCTATGAATGCCCCGCGCAACGGCTATTACGGCTGGCTGCCGCGTGAAGGGACGGTTGACAGCGGCGCCACCGGGAAATTATCGCCCGGTTTTAACGAAGGCGAGCCGAGCTATAACCGCTTTGAACGGCAGCAGCGGCTGATCGGCTGGCAGTTTGATCATACATTCAATGATAACTGGTCGCTGCATCAGGGATTGCGTTATCAGCGTATCAGCACTAACTGGCGTACCATTTACGGCAGCGGATTGTGCAGCAGTAACCCGGCGGCCTGTTACGGCGTATCACCGCAAAATCTCTCATCAACGCTTGCCCGCAGCCATATCCGTAATGATGAACGGCTGTCCGGCCTGGTGACCGATACCCATGTCATCCACAACATCAGCGGCCGCGGCTGGCACAATATCCTGATGACGGGTGTGGATTACTCACAACTGCGCAACCGGATGACCAATGAGATGGGAGTTGCCGCACCGCTGGATCTGCGATCCCCGCAATACGGCAATCTGACAACACTACCGCTGGCAGACAGCAGCACGGTGAATAAAAATCATCAGACCGGGATTTATGCCCAGGATCAGCTTTTCCTGGATGACTGGACACTCACCCTCGGCGGCCGTTATGACGAAAATACCAGCAAATCCCGCAGCCACGATAATCTCAGCGGCACAGACAGCACACATCACCAGACGGACAGAGAATTCACCTGGCGCGGCGGTGTGAATTATCAGCTGCCTTATGGTTTCGCGCCTTATTTCAGCTACAGCGAATCATTTGAGCCGAGCACTGCGGCTACCGTCAGCGGAAAACCGCTGTCACCATCACGCGGAAAACAATATGAAGCGGGACTGAAATACCTGCCGGACAATACTGCGCTGTCCGCCACACTCGCTGTGTATGAGCTGACCAAAGACAATAACCTGCACCGTGATCCCCTGAACCCGTTTTTCAGTGTTCAGGGCGGGAAAATCCGTTCGCGGGGGATTGAGCTGGAAACCAAAGCCGCGCTGACCTACAACTGGAATCTGATTGCCGGATACGCCTATACCGATACCCGTTTCCGTCAGCAGGAGGAGAATGCCAATCATCACCCTGCGATGGTACCGGCACATACCGCCTCATTATGGACAGATTATACCTTTGACAGCACGCCGCTCAGCGGCCTGACTATCGGCGGCGGCGTACGTTATAACGGCAAAACACAGGGGGATGACGCCAACAGTTTCACCGTTCCGGCTTATACCGTGGCGGATATGATGCTGCGCTACCGGCTTGACAATCTTCCGGCACTTGAGGATGCGGAAATCGCGTTGAATATCAATAGCCTGTTCAATAAACATTATGTCTCCGCCTGTTTTACAGATGCGGCATGCAGTTGGGGTAATGACCGGCAGATAACCACCACACTGACGCTTCACTGGTAAAAAGCATAAAAAAGGGGATTCCGTATGACACCGGAATCCCCGAAAAGGCGGGATCACTAAGAGAGACCGCTGCCCGCCGCAGCGCACTGCAAATCAGGCCTGTTTCATCGCCTGAGCAAAAAATTCATCACTGTAAGCCTGTGCAAAATGGAAAGATGCCATCCGCTCCGCCAGGCGGAAGAAAGCTTCCACTTCCTGTGCATTCAGGATTTTCCGGTCACGGATACCGGTTTCCAGTTCTGCCAGGGCGTTATGGGATAACCGTGTTACCTCAGGAAGATCAAAACCGGTTAATACGCCATTTTGTTTGCGGATCACACCATCAGCCAGCACAGTATCGACATCAGCGGTATGTGTCATCTGCACCACACTGCCTGCGGCGTGCACCGGTGCCACAAAGCCATCCCGGTGGCGGATAACAATAATGTCTGCTTTTTTCCCGGCAATCAGGGAGCCGATATCATTTTCCAGTCCCAGTACCTGTGCCGCGCCAAGCGTCGCCCAGTGCAGGGCTTCACGGATCGTCGGGGTAATTTCAAACGGCATCGTATCGCGCTGATGTACTTTCTCATTCGCCAGGGCCCGTTCGATTTGCAGCGCCATATTCATCTGAGTGAACAGGTCATCCGTTGTCACACCGGTGAAATCTGTGCCCAGCGCAAACGGTATCCCGAGTTCCGCACATGGCTGATAAGGCAGAAAGCCCATCCCCATCTGTAACTCACTGGACGGTGTGCTCGCCACATGGCCGCCGCTTTTGGCGATCAGTTTCCAGTCTTCGCCGGTCAGTCCGTTACTGTGAGCGTGGATATGTCCCGGCAGTAATAAACCGTGGTCATCCAGTTCACGCAGGCCGCGCAGCAGAACCGAGGTTTTGGCCGCACCGGTATGTGAGGCGTGTTTCAGGCCGAGCATATCCGCCAGACGGATTTGTTTTGCTGATTCAGCAAACGGCACGGTACCCGGATCTGAAATCAGCATACCGGCAGCCAGACGATCCTGGTCACGGAACAGGGTTTCTGAGATCTCGCGGGCGCAGTCACGCCGCGCCTCCATGGACGCAAACCCGGCGGGTTTAAAATCATAAACCTGCATACCGTAGCCGTAGATGCCCCGGATGCCGCTGGCTTTCATCGCGGCAACTGCATTAGCGGCGTGTTCCGGTGAATTAACACAATCATTCACCTCATAAACGGTTGTCGTACCGGCATTCAGGGCGCTGATATTTCCGTTCAGGACAGCGGCGTACATGTTGTCTGCCGTCATCATTGCGCCGAATGCATGGAAGGTATTGATAAGAAATGCCGGTAACGACTCTTCCGCAGAGACACCACGGAACAGTGCCATCCAGTTATGGCGGTGAGCATCGATCATGCCGGGAGTGACAATCGCCCCTTGTGCATCAATCACCTGCGCATCCGTATGATGATCAAATGCCTGTATATCGGTGCTGATTGCACTGATCCGGTTACCCTCGATCAGTATCGCACCATTGATAATATCGCCGGTGGCATCATCCATAGTGATGATTGTGCCGCCGCGAATGATTTTTTTATTGTTTTCCATGCTGGCCTCTCTGGTTGATATCAATAATGTACTTACCAGTACATTACAATCTGATTATAAAATCAACCTGTAAATCGGCAGCATAAAATCCATATCATTGTCCCGGACAGGAACATGTTTATTCTCTTTTCCGGGATAAGAAAGAAAATAATTCTTACTTTTCAGCAAAATACCCCATCATTTTTGACAGACAAAAATGAGAAACCCGTGCATTTTTGTCTCACTTTTTATGCCATTCTCAAATAAAAACTCAGCACAAAACATCAACAACACACAAAGTAAAGGTCTTAAGCACTAAAAATATTACCGGAAAAGATCACGCCGGAAGAAAAATAACCATAACAACCCACTGTTATTACTGCTGTTATCTGTAAATACTTATAAATAAATTTCATTAATTAATAAAGTTTTCCCTATAGTTTCCGATAACCAGTCATTTACTGAGTATCCGGAGGAATGATGCTTCTGCGCAGCATTAAAATCAGTACGAAACTCTTCATGGCTTTTGGTTTTTCCATTCTGCTGATGATTATCAGCGCCACACTGTCGGTTATCAGTCTGAACAAAGCCGATGACGGTATACGCGATATCCTTGACAATGACTATCCCGTCACGGTTAAAGCAAACTTACTGATTGATTATTTTCATGATTTTGTCGGTATTCAACAGCTCCTGCTGCTGGATGATAAAAACCCGCAACTTCGTCAGCTGGCCGCCGGAGCTTCTGAAACCAGTAAAAAAATCACTCTGATTCTGGATGAATTTAATGAAACGCTGAAGGATGACGAGTCTCAGAATATCCTGAGAGAGATCCGCTCTGTCCGTCAGCAATACCTCACCTCACAGCGCCGGATGGTACAGTTCGCGCAGAATGATGACGAAGCCGCCGCAATCAATGAGATGGTGAATACCACCGTGGGTATCCAGCGCGCTTACCGCGATAATATGATGCAGTTAATCGCCATTCAGGATGCACATATGAAAGAAGCGGGAAATCAGGTGGAAAGTAATTTTAAAACCAACCGCCTTCTGCTGATCACCCTGACCATCATCAGTGCCATCGTCAGTGCCGTACTGGCACAGATTATTGTACGCAGTATCACCCGTCCGCTGGATAAAGCCGTCACGCTGGCCCGTGCCATTGCGCAGGGGGATCTGACGCAGAAGATCAATGTCACGCATCATGATGAAACCGGGGTACTGCTCAATGCGCTGGCTGAAATGCAGGTACATTTGCAGGATATCGTGACAGAGGTGAAAAACGGCGCGGTAAGCCTGTCTGCCACTGCGGAGCAGATTGTTGCCGGTAACCAGAACCTGGCTGCCCGCACAGAAGAGCAGGCCGCCTCTGTGGAGGAAACCGCCGCCTCAATGGAGCAGATCACCGCAACGGTGAAAAACACCGCCGCAAATACCCTCAAAGCAACGGCACTGTCTGCTGATACTGCCGGGGTAGTGAAACACAACGGCGAGATGATGGAGCAGGTAACTGATAAGATCCGCACAATCAATACCACTGCCACCCGGATGTCAGACATTATTAATCTGATTGATTCAATTGCCTTCCAGACCAACATTCTGGCGCTGAATGCCGCCGTGGAAGCGGCCAGAGCCGGAGAGCACGGACGCGGCTTTGCGGTGGTCGCCGGTGAAGTCCGTCTGCTGGCACAGCGCAGTGCCGATTCTGCCAGTGAGATCCGCACACTGATTGAAAACTCTGCCGGCCAGACCCGCGAGGGACTACAGCTGGTGGAAGAAGCCGCAGAATCATTGCGCGGTATTGTCAGCAATGTCAGCCAGATGGATGATTTACTGCATGAAATAGGCCACGCCAGCCATGAACAGACTGACGGGATAACCCAGATAAACAGTGCTATCGGACTGATTGATTCCGCTACCCAGCAGAATGCCACTCTGGTGGAACAGTCTGTTGCTGCGGCCTCCTCTCTGAATGAGCAGGCCGGTACACTCAATGAGATGGTCGGCGTCTTTCAGCTTACCGGAACACCGTCTTCCGCATCATAATGATGCGGGGCAGATAGCGGGCAGCATTGCCCGTTATCGCTGCTCTGTCAGGTGGTATCAGAGAAAATCGCATGAGGGTATTCAGGGAATGGATACAAACCGGTAACCGATACCGGTTTCAGTGATGAAATGCTGCGGCCGGGCCGGGTCGGTTTCCAGTTTCTGGCGCAGGTGACCCATATAAATACGCAGATAATGGGCGTGCTCAACAGCGTTCGGCCCCCACACTTCATTGAGCAGCTGCCGCTGGGTCAGCACTTTTCCGCTGTGGCCGATAAGAATGGTCAGCAGACGAAATTCTATCGGCGTAAGATGTACTTCCTCCCCGGCTTTGCTGACCTGACGCCCGGCAATATCCACGCGGATATCCCCGAACTCATAAACAGGATCATTCTTTTCACTGCCGGGATAACGGCGCATCAGCACCCGCAGCCGTGCCTGTAACTCCCCGACACCAAAGGGTTTGGTCATATAGTCATCCGCCCCGGCATCCAGGGCGGCGATTTTATCATGCTCACTGTCGCGGGCGGAGAGCACCAGCACCGGCACGGAACTCCATTCGCGGAATTCCCGCACGAAGGTGATACCGTCACCATCCGGCAGGCCCAGGTCGAGAATAACCAGATCCGGTTTGCGGGTCGCCGCTTCCACCAGCCCGCGCGACAGGTCTTCCGCTTCAAACACGCGCAGGGAATCCCCTTCCAGCGCGGTGCGCAGAAGGCGGCGGATCCCTTTTTCATCTTCAATAATCAGTACAGTGGTCACAGCGGGTTATCATCTTCATCAATCACGGGCGGATCTTCACAGGGTAGACGGATATGGAAGCTTGCGCCACCCCCGTCACGGTTTCCGGCCAAAATAGTGCCGCCGTGCACTTCGGCAATGGCCCGGCAGATAGCCAGCCCGAGGCCGATTCCCGGGATGGCGGATTCTTTCTGTCCGCGCGAAAATTTCTCGAATATCTGCGCTTCCTGTCCGGACGGGATACCGGGGCCGTTGTCCCATACCTCAATATCAATCATATTGTCCGACAACCTCGAGCGGATGCCAATCTGCGCCTGCGGCCCGGCATATTTTATCGCGTTTTCCAGCAGATTGATCAACACCCGCTCAAACAGCGGGCCGTCCGCACAAATCAGCTGCATCGGGTCATTGAGGTCAATCTGCACCGAATCTGTGTCAAAACGCGGTTTCAGCATTTGCAGGGCGCTGCCGATCACCTCTTCCAGCGGCAGCCACTCTTTATTGAGATTAAAGCCGCCGGACTGAATCCGCGCCATATCCAGCAGGTTATTGACCAGCCGCGTGGTACTGAGGATGTGCTGGCGGATCTCGTTGGCCTGTGCGGCATACGGCGAGCCTTCACTGGTCAGATCCAGCGTGAGGATCTCCGCCTGACCAAACAGCACCGTCAGCGGCGTGCGCAGATCATGGGACAGTGCCGCCAGCAGGGAGTTACGCACCTGTTCGCGTTCACTGACCAGCCGTGACAGTGCCTCGCGCTCTGTCAGCGTACGGCGCTCCAGCGCACCGGCCGCCAGCAGGATCAGGGTTTCCAGCAGCCGCTGCTGTTCGGGGATCAGCAGCTGACGACGGTTATACGGCTCCACAATCACCACGCCGTACACTTTTTCCGTCGTACAGACCGGCAGGATCTGATACGGCACGCCCGGCAGTGTGCCGGTACCGAACCCGGCGGGCTGACCTTTGTCGTAACTCCAGCGGATGATCGCGTCATCGCGGCCGTTATCCGTCGTGCCGCCCCCGGCCGGAATCAGATTGCCCTGCTCATCCGGCAGCAGCATTTCACAGCGGGCATGCAGGCTGTGGCTGATAAAATGGCAACTGACTGAGGCAATATCATCAGACTCCCGCGCCACCGCCAGCGCTTTTGACATTTCATACAGATGCCAGGTGCGCTGCTCGCGGTAACGCGCCACCCGCGCCTGATAACGGACACCGGCGGTCAGGCTTCCGATCACCAGCCCGACGGTCATCATCACGGCAAAGGTGAGCAGATACTGCATATCCGAGACGGCCAGCGTCCCTTTCGGGTTGATAAGAAAGAGGTCAAAGCTGATGACGTTAATAATCGTGGCAAATACAGAAGGCCAGCGCCCGTAAAACCGCGCCACCACCACCACACCCAGGATGTAGAGCATCACCAGGTTGGCGTTATCAAATGCCATCAGCCAGTGGTGCGCCATCAGAGTGGTGACGGCGCAGATCAGTGCCGCAACAGCACAGCCCTGTAAATCCGTTTTGTGCTTATCCAGAAACGGCCGGTTGTCACTGAATTTCTCCCGGTTTTCCGGCTGCCTGTCCTGCGGGGCGATCATCACAACATCCAGATCAGCAGTACTGCGGCTGAGCTGTTCCTGTAATTTGTCGCGCCGCCACCAGGATGTCCGCTCATGGCGGGCAATCATAATTTTTCCGAGGTTGTTTTCCCGTGCATAGCGGATAACCGCCCGGCTCTCCTCCGGCTCTGCCAGGGTTGCGGTGGTGGCGCCCAGCTGCTGTGCCAGCGACAGGGTATTGAGGATGGTGCGCCGCTGTGGTGACGGCAACCGGTGCCGCGCCGGGGTTTCGACAAAAATCGCATGCCAGTCACTGCCAAGCCGTGCTGCCAGCCGGGCCGCAGCGCGAACCAGTTTTTCATTGCCGCCGTCCGGACGCAGACAGACCAGAATGGCGTCCCGGGTATGCCAGACTTTCTCCTGTCCTTTCCGCTCCCGCCAGGCGCGCATCTGTTCATCGACGCGATCAGTCGTCCGCCGCAGCGCCAGTTCACGCAGTGCCAGCAGATTGCCTTTGCGGAAAAAGTGCTCGATGGCCCGCTCCGCCTGGGCCGGGAGATACACTTTACCCTCGCGCAGCCTGTCGAGCAGGTCGTCGGGGGTTAAGTCCACCAATACAATTTCGTCGGCGGCATCAAACACCGGGTCCGGCACAGTTTCGCGCACGCGAACGCCTGTCACACCGCCGACAATGTCGTTCAGACTTTCCAGATGCTGCACATTGATAGTGGTGAGCACATCGATCCCGGCATTGAGCAGTTCTTCCACATCCTGCCAGCGTTTCGGGTGACGGGCGCCGGGGATATTGGTGTGCGCCAGCTCATCCATCAGGATCACTGCCGGATGAATAGCCAGCGCGCGATCCAGATCAAACCCGGCCACCTGCCGTCCCCGGTAGTTGTGCTTTTTCAACGGCAGGATGTTCAATCCTTCCAGCAATGCGGCAGTTTCACTGCGACCGTGGGTTTCCACCACCCCGGCGAGCACATCAATACCCTGTTCACGCAGCCGCTGCGCCTCCTTCAGCATGGCGTAGGTTTTCCCGACACCGGCACAGGCGCCGAAGAAGATCTTCAGTTTTCCGCGCGGGCGCTCTGTGACCTGCGCCAGTAACTGGTCAGGATCGGGACGCAGTGGCTCATCATACATAGTGCGGTCCTTCCGTTAGTTCAGGCTTGTTTTATCAGCTGCATGTGCATCCAGCGCCAGATTCAGTGCCAGCACATTCACGACCGGCATACCGGTAAACGCAGGCACCGGCGTGGTGATATACTGACTGATCAGTTTTTCCACCTCAGCCTGCGTCATATTGCGCGCTTTGGCAACACGCGGTACCTGCCAGTAAGCGGCTTCCGGGGAGATATCCGGGTCCAGCCCGCTGGCAGAGGCGGTAACCAGGTCAACCGGTACCAAACGGGACGCGTCCGGATTTTCTGCCCTTAATGTCTCTGCCCGCTGTGCCACCCGCTGTAACAGTTCCGGGTTACCGGTACTCAGGTTGCTGCCGCCGGAACTGAGTGCGTTATACGGATGCTCTGCTGTCTCTGACGGGCGTCCGTGAAAATAGCCGGGCTGTGTGAACTGCTGACCGATCAGGGCCGAGCCTTTCACTTCATTATTCACTTCAATCAGCGAGCCGTTAGCCTGGCGGGCAAACCACCACTCCCCGAGCGAAGTGGTCAGCAGAGGGTAAAATACCCCTGTGACCAGCGCCAGAACCAGAAATATTATAATTGCAGGACGTATCTGACTCATTGTTTATCCTTATACTAACCCTGTCAGGGTCAGTAACATATCTATCAATTTAATACCGATAAACGGCACAACCAGGCCGCCCAGTCCGTAGATCCACAGATTACGGCGTAACATCTGCGCGGCACTCAGGGCGTGATACGGTACACCTTTCAGCGCCAGCGGGATCAGAAAGACAATAATCAGGGCGTTAAAGATCACCGCACTTAACATGGCGGAATCCGGCGAATGCAGGCGCATAATATTGAGTGCATCCAGCTGCGGATAGGTCACCGCAAACGCCGCCGGGATAATCGCGAAATATTTGGCGATATCATTGGAGATACTGAATGTGGTCAGCGAGCCGCGTGTCATCAGCATCTGTTTACCGATATGCACCACCTCAATCAGCTTGGTTGGGTTGGAGTCCAGATCCACCATATTCCCCGCCTCTTTCGCCGCCTGAGTGCCCGAGTTCATCGCCACCGCAACATCGGCCTGTGCCAGTGCGGGCGCATCATTGGTACCGTCACCGGTCATCGCTACCAGCCGCCCCTCTTTCTGATACTGACGGATAAGCGCCAGTTTGGCTTCAGGTGTCGCTTCAGCCAGGAAATCATCCACCCCGGCCTCCGCGGCAATCGCTGCGGCGGTCAGCCGGTTATCCCCCGTGATCATCACGGTTTTGATCCCCATCTGGCGCAGTTGTGCAAAACGTTCACGGATGCCGCCTTTCACAATGTCTTTCAGCGCGATAACCCCGAGCACACGGTGCTCTTCCGCCACCACCAGCGGTGTACCGCCGCTGCGGGCGACGTCTTCCACCAGTTTGTCGACCTGTGCAGGGAAATGGCCGTGGTTAGCTTCAATATAGCGGCGGATAGCATCCACCGAGCCTTTGCGGATAGTGCGCCCGTCCACATTGATGCCGCTCATACGGGTCTGGGCGGTGAACGGGATAAAGGTGGCGTTCAGGCTTTCCAGATTGCGTGCCCGCAGGCTGAAACGCTGTTTCGCCAGCACCACGATACTGCGTCCTTCCGGGGTTTCATCCGCCAGTGATGACAGCTGTGCCGCATCCGCCAGGGTTCTTTCATCCACGCCGAGCGCGGCCAGGAAGGCAGAGGCCTGGCGGTTACCCAGGGTAATAGTGCCGGTTTTATCCAGCAGCAGTACATCCACATCCCCGGCGGCTTCCACCGCCCGTCCGCTGGTGGCGATGACATTGGCGGCCAGCATACGGCTCATCCCTGCCACGCCAATGGCGGAAAGCAGGCCGCTGATGGTGGTTGGGATCAGACAGACCAGCAGGGCAATCATAACGGTCAGAGTGACCGGATGACCGGTATAGGCGGTAAACGGCCAGAGTGTCGCCACTGCCAGCAGGAATACGATACTCAGCGCAGCCAGCAGAATAGTCAGAGCAACTTCATTCGGTGTTTTGCTGCGTTTCGCGCCTTCCACCATACTGATCATGCGGTCGAGGAAGCTGTCGCCGGGGTTTGCACTGCACTCAATAATCAGCCAGTCGGACAGAATACGGGTGCCGCCGGTAACAGAGGCAAAATCGCCGCCGGATTCGCGGATCACCGGGGCGGATTCCCCGGTAATGGCGCTCTCATCCACGGACGCGCCGCCCTCCAGTACAGTACCGTCACACGGGATCAGATCACCCGCCTCCACCAGTACCAAATCCCCTTTGCGCAGCGTATCAGCGGAGACCATATCAAAACCGCTGTCGCGCTGTGCCGCATGCAGACGCCGTGCGCGGCTGGTTTTTTTCATCCCTTTCAGACTGTCTGCCTGCGCTTTGCTGCGCCCTTCCGCCAGCGCTTCGGCGAAGTTGGCGAACAGCACGGTAAACCACAGCCACAGGGCGATGGTGAGGGTAAATCCGCCGTTACCGCTGATCAGACCGCTGAACATCCCGGCGGCCAGCAGTGTGGTCAGCAGACTGCCGCACCAGACAATAAACATCACCGGATTCTGCCACTGTACCACCGGCGAGAGCTTGCGGAACGCATCCGGCAGGGCCCTGCGCACAAGCGCAGGTTCAAATAATCGCTGTGTCTGACGACTCATGGTGTTCTCCCGTCAATCACTTAAGTAAATCAAGAAATTCCGCCACCGGCCCCAGTGCCAGTGCAGGAACAAAGGTCAGTGCGCCGATCAGTAATATTGCGGCAATCAGCAGCCCGGTAAACAACACTCCGGTTGTCGGTAATGTCCCGGCACCGGCTGTCCGGATGGTTTTACTGACCAGTGAACCTGCCAGCATCATCACCAGCGCAATCACCGCGAAACGACCCGCGAGCATGCAGAATGCCAGCAGCAGGTTCCAGAACGGGGTGTTGGTGCTCAGTCCGGCAAAGGCACTGCCGTTATTGTTTGAAGCAGATGAAAGGGCATACAGCACTTCACTGAAGCCGTGTGCGCCCGGATTAAGCATCGCGCCGCGTCCGGCTTCCGTCATCATCGCCAGTGCCGTGCCGCCCAGTACCAGCGCCGGCGTGACCAGAATCGCCAGCGCGGTCAGTTTCATCTCCCGTACCTCAATTTTTTTGCTGAGGTATTCCGGTGTGCGGCCAATCATCAGTCCGGCGATAAAGACAGCGAGGAAGACAAACAGCATCATGCCGTAGAAACCGGCACCCACACCGCCGAAGATCACTTCACCGATCTGCATCAGCCACAGCGGTACCAGGCCGCCCAGTGGCGTCAGGGAGTCATGCATGCTGTTTACCGCGCCGCAGGAGGCTGCGGTGGTTACCGCCACAAACAGACCGGTGGCAAGAATGCCGAAGCGGCTCTCTTTCCCTTCCATATTGAAGGTGCTGTCAATTCCCATGCCCGCAAACGCCGGGTTGCCATGAGTTTCACTCCACATCACGGCAGCCGCGGCGGCGACAAAGACAATTGTCATCGCAGCCAGCAGTGCCCGCCCCTGTCCCGGATTCCCGGCACAGCGCCCGAACGCAAAACAGAGCGACGCAGGGATCAGGAAAATCGCCAGCATCTGCACAAAGTTAGTCAGTGCGGTCGGGTTTTCAAACGGATGTGCCGAGTTGGCACCAAAGAACCCGCCGCCGTTGGTACCAAGCAGTTTAATTGCCTCCTGAGACGCAACCGGCCCCATCGGCAGTACCTGCTGTACCCCTTCCGGTGTGGTGATGGTCAGATAGTCATGGAAGTTCTGAATAACACCCTGCGAGATAAAGAACAGCGCAATAATCACCGAGAGTGGTAACAGCAGCCACAGCGTGATACGGGTGAGGTCAACCCATGCGTTTCCGAGTGTCTGTACAGAGCGGCGGCACAAGGCACGGATCAGCGCAAACGCCACCGCAATACCGGTAGCGGCGGACAGGAAGTTCTGCACGGTCAGCCCGGCCATCTGGCTGAAATAGCTGACTGTCGATTCCCCGCTGTAAGACTGCCAGTTAGTATTGGTGACAAAACTGACCGCCGTATTCAGTGCCAGATCCCATGACATCCCCGGGAAATGGCGCGGGTTGAGCGGCAGATCAGCCTGTAACATCAGGATCGCCATCAGGAAAATCAGCCCCAGCGCATTAAACAGCAGCAGTGAGGTCAGGTATCCCTGCCAGCGCATCTCGTCACGGCCAATCCCCGCAAAACGCCACAGCACGCCTTCCACCCGGCGCAGAACCGGCAGCGGTGTACCGTCAATAAAGCAGACCAGCAGGTTACTGAGCAGTTTTGCCGCAATCAGCAAAACAATCAGGAACCCGGCGATAAGTAAAAAAGCATTCGCGGCCATCAGAATTTCTCCGCATTAATCAGGGCATAAAGGAGGTATGCCAGCAGCAGTAACGTACCGGCGATGCCTGCAATAAGAGCCAGACTCATAACTTGTCCTTACATGTGTGAGGTATTCATCATGGAGTCTAGAAAAGCGGGCGCAAAGATGTCGTAAAATTCAGCGGGAAAGGTATAAAAAAAGTATAAAAATGCGGGTTTATATAAACCCGCGGAGGAAAGAGTACAGGCGCGATACGCCTGGTGATTATAAATTCAGATGAAAAAACTGATTATGTTCACCGGCATGATAATCACCAAATGCCGCCCCGGGCAGAAAACCGCAGCGGCGGTAAAGTGTCAGCGCCGGTTCAAAATCCGGATGACAACCGGTTTCCAGGCTCAGCCGCGTCATACCATTCTTTTTTGCCTGTGCAATAATGTGCAGCAGCAGTAATTTACCCGCGCCTTTGCCACGGAAATCGGGATGGGCCCGCATCGATTTTATTTCGCCCTGCGCGTCAGAAAGCAGCTTCAGCGCCCCGACCGCCGCGATGCGATCACCGGCCCACACACTCCAGACACGGATGTTATCCGCCCGCAGACCACTTTGATCCAGCGCATAAACATGCTCCTGCGGGGTATTTTGCGCCATTCCCTGTAAATGCAGGGCAATCAGCGCCCCTGTTTGCGGAGAGGATAAATCATCCGTTTTTATTACAAAATCATACCCGGCCATAAACACACCTTATATCAGCAAACGGAGAACAAAAATCAGCCCCCCAGATAAGCACTTCTGACCGCTTCATTTGCCAGCAGCGCCTGACCGGTATCTTCCAGCACCACACGTCCGTTTTCAAGCACATAACCTCTGTCCGCCAGCTTCAGTGCCTGATTGGCATTCTGCTCGACAAGGAAGATAGTCATGCCCGCATCACGCAGTTCCCGGATAGTGTCGAAAATCTGCATGATGATAATCGGCGCCAGCCCGAGAGACGGTTCATCCAGCAGTAACAACTGAGGATTGCTCATCAGTGCGCGGCCGATAGCCAGCATCTGCTGCTCACCGCCGGACATCGTTCCCGCCCGCTGATGACGGCGTTCCTGAAGCCGCGGAAAGAGTTCGTACACCTGCGCAATCCGTGTCTGATACTGCGTTTTGGAGGCAAAAAAGCCCCCCATGGCCAGATTCTCTTCCACCGTCATCCGCCCGAACACCCGCCGTCCTTCCGGCACCAGGGCAATGTCTTTGCGCATAATCTGCGCCGTCGGCAGTGCCGTGATATTTTCCCCGAGATAACGGATCTCGCCGGTGGTCGCACGCGGCTCCCCGCACAATGTGCTGAGCAGTGTGGTTTTCCCCGCGCCGTTCGCGCCGATCAGGGTGACAATTTCCCCTTTTCGCACCGACAGGCTGACTTCATGCAGCGCCTGAATTTTGCCGTAATGCGCGGAGACATTTATAAATTCCAGCATCAGTATGCCTCCCCTAAGTACGCGCGGATCACATCCGGATGGTTGCGGATAGCAGCCGGCGTACCGCTTGCCAGCGGCGTTCCCTGGTTCACCACATAGATCCGGTCTGAAATCCCCATCACCAGTTTCATATCATGTTCGATCAGCAGGACAGACACACCGTGTTCCGCCCGCAGTTCCGCGATCAGAGCATCCAGATCGTCTGTTTCTTTCGGATTCAGTCCCGCCGCCGGTTCATCCAGCATCAGAATATCCGGCCGGGTCACCATACAGCGGGCGATTTCCAGCCGCCGCTGCTGACCATACGCCAGGTTACCCGCCTGCCGGTTCGCCAGCGCCGTCAGCCCGATTCTGTCCAGCCACATCACCGCACGTTCCGTGGCTTCGCGCTGATCACGGCGGAATGAGGGCAATGTCAGCAGCCCGGCCAGCAGGCCGCTTTTATGATGCTGATGTTGTGCCACCAGCAGGTTTTCAATCACCGTCATTTCACGGAATAAACGGACATGCTGGAAGGTGCGGATCATGCCGAGCCGGGCGATCGCCTGTCCGGATAACCCCTGTACCGGTTTTCCGCGCAGCAGGATCTGCCCGTCCGCCGGTTTGTAGAAGCCGGTCAGGCAGTTGAAGATCGTGGTTTTTCCCGCGCCGTTGGGGCCTATCAGAGAGACAATCTCCCCGCGCTTCAGTTCCAGCGACACATTATTCACTGCCAGCAAACCGCCGAAACGCATGGTCAGGCCGGAGACCTGCAATAAAGTATCTGTCATTGCGCACCTCCGGTTTTTTCCGCATCCGCCGTACCGATTTTCAGGTGCTGCCGCGACACCGGCAGTAATCCCTGCGGCCGCCAGACCATCATCAGCACCATCAGCGCACCGAGGAGGAGCATGCTGTAAGCATTCAGATCGCGCATCATTTCACGGGAAACCACCAGAATGACCGCCGCCAGAATAACCGAAGTTTGTGATCCCATACCGCCCAGTACCACCACCGCCAGTACAAATGCGGATTCCGTAAAGGTGAAGGATTCCGGACTGATAAAGCCCTGACGGGCAGCAAACAGCGTGCCCGCCACCCCGGCAAAGGCCGCACTGATAGTAAACGCCGTCAGTTTGATGCGCGTCGGGCTGAGCCCCAGCGAACGGCAGGCAATTTCATCCTCACGCAGCGCTTCCCACGCACGGCCCAGCGGCATTCTCAGTAACCGGCTGATAATAAACAGTGTTGCCAGCACCAGCAGCAGCGCGACCAGATACAGAAAGATAATACGATCGCCCGGATCATACGCCAGGCCGAAGAAGTTGTGGAAAGTATCCCAGCCACCCTCTTTGGCGGTCCGGCTGAATTCCAGCCCGAACAGTGTCGGTTTCGGGATCTGACTGATGCCGTTCGGCCCGCCGGTAAATTCTGTATTATTCAGCAGCAGAATACGGACAATTTCCCCGAAACCGAGTGTCACAATCGCCAGATAATCCCCCCGCAGCCGCAGCACCGGAAAGCCGAGCAGTAAACCGGACAGCGCCGCGACAATCCCGGCCAGCGGCAGGCTCTGCCAGAATCCCCAGCCGAAATAGTGGTTCATCAGCCCGTAGGTATACGCTCCGATAGCATAGAACCCGGCGTAGCCCAGCACCAGCAGGCCGGACAACCCGACCACCACATTCAGCCCGAGGCCGAGCATCACATAGATAAGGGTTAAAGTGGCAATATCCACACTGCCGCGTGACACCATAAACGGCCAGATAATGGCAGCGACAATAATCAGCCCGGCAATAATTTTCTGCGTGTTGGTGGAGCCGTCAAAACCCGGCAGCGAAACGCTGCTTTTCGGCAGACGCGCCGTCAGTTTTTTCAGTGACGGCCGCACCAGCTGAAAGATAAAGACAATCACACAACCGGTGCCGATCCACTCCCAGCGGACCGCATCTGCATTGCGGACAATCAGACGGGTGCCGTCCAGGGATAATTGCAGCCCCATCATCACAGACGACAACACAAACAGAGTTGCGGTGGCAATAATGGCGTTGATCCAGTGAGATTTTGTCATACCTTTTCAACCTCCGGGCGCCCGAGTATCCCGGTCGGCATCACCAGCAGCACAAGAATAAGCAAGCCGAATGAAACCACATCTTTATATTCTGTACTGAAATATGCTGAGGTCATGGCTTCTGATACGCCGAGGATCACCCCGCCGATCATCGCGCCGGGAATACTGCCGATCCCGCCGAGAACCGCAGCAGTAAAGGCTTTCATTCCGGCCATAAACCCGATATACGGGTTGATCACGCCGTAAAACTGCCCCAGAAGCACCCCGGCTACTGCCGCCATCGCCGCACCGATCACAAAAGTCAGTGAAATGACGCGATCCGTGTTGATCCCGAGTAATCCCGCCATTTTCAGATCTTCCGCACAGGCACGGCAGGCACGTCCCATCCGTGAATAACGGATAAAGAGTGTCAGTGCCAGCATCGCCAGTACCGTCATCACCCAGATAGTGATCTGCATAGCGGAAACGGTGGCAGAGAAACCGCCGCTCTCCCCGAAGGTCCAGCGGCCGTTAATCAGCCCGGGCAGTGCGAGGTCGCGGGAGCCCTGAGAAAGACTGACAAAGTTTTGCAGAAAAATGGACATCCCGATGGCAGAAATCAGGGCAATCAGCCGTTTTGAGTGACGGACGGGCCGGTAAGCGACCCGTTCGATACTCCAGCCATAAGCACTGGCAATAACGATCGCTGTAATAAATGCAGCGGTAATTAATAACCAGCCGACATCAATCCCCAGCATCATCAGCCCGGCAATCACAATAAAAGAGACATAACTGCCGATCATATACACTTCGCCGTGGGCAAAGTTAATCATACCGATAATGCCGTACACCATGGTGTAACCGATGGCGATCAGGGCATAAGTGCTTCCCAGCGTTAATCCGTTCAGCAATTGCTGCGTAAAATATAATAATTGTTCTGACATAGCGCACTCCCCTGAAACACACTGCCGCATCAGTCACCGCTGCGGATCAGTTCAGCGGTGATGAGGTTCCGTCTTTGTGCCATTCAAATACGCCGAACTCGAAACCTTTCAGATCCCCGTTTGGTGTCCAGCTCAGTTCGCCCATCACGGTGTCAACCGGTTTGCCTTTCAGATCCGCTGCCAGATCTGCCGGTTCCATACTGCCGCTGCGCTGCATCGCGGTGGTCAGAGACTGCAATGCGGCATAGGTTGTCCAGATAAACGGCCCGGAAGCATCCAGTTTTTTCGCACTCAGGGCATCCACCACCGGTTTGTTATCCGGAACCTGGTCATAGCGTTTCGGCAGGGTGACCAGCATGCCTTCGGATGCATCACCGGCGATATTAGAGAGTGAGGAGTTACCCACGCCTTCCGGCCCCATAAAGCGGATATTCAGCCCTGCCTGCTTTGCCTGGCGTAAAATCTGTCCCATTTCCGGGTAGTAACCGCCGAAATAGACAAAATCCACATTATCTTTCTTCAGACGCGCCACCAGCGCGGAGAAATCTTTATCACCCGCCGTCACGCCCTCAAACAGCACTTCTTTGACCCCGGCCTTGTTCAGATTCTCTTTTACTGAATGCGCCAGACCTTCACCGTACTGCTGTTTGTCATGCACCACAGCAATGCGCTGCGGTTTCACTTTTTCGAGAATATATTTTGCCGCGGTCGGCCCCTGGTCAGAATCCAGGCCGGTGGTACGCATAATCAGGCTGTAACCGCGCGTGGTTAAATCCGCATTGGTTGCCGCCGGGGTGATCATCAGAATCCCTTCGTCTTCATAAATATCTGACGCGGGCTGTGTGGAAGAGGAGCAGAGATGACCGATAACATAGCGCATGCCGTCATTGATGACTTTGTTGGCCACCGCTACCGCCTGTTTCGGGTCACAGGCATCATCATATTCGGTGATCACCAGTTTATTGCCGTTAATACCGCCTTTGGCGTTGATATCCTCAACCGCCTGACGGGCACCGGTAAACTCCATATCGCCGTATTGTGCGACCGGCCCGGACATTGCCCCCACCACCGCCACTTTAATATCTTCAGCGTAAGCCGCTGCACTTAATGCACAGGATACAGCCCCGGCGATCATTGCCATTTTCATTTTTGTCTTCATCGGAAATCCCCATCGGTTAGCGTCGCAGTGACCGGACGGTCAGCATGCCGGTATTTTTTTGCAATTACCGTATAATGAGTCACATCACATTAATTAATGCTTTATTTTCATACCATTAAACAGGATTTTTATTCTGAAAAGAAAATCATAAAAGGAGATTATTGCATCATTAACAGGATAATATCTGGTTGCAATCGGGTGTTTTTTCGGCAAAAAACAGTGTTATAAACTGGTTAATGATTCGTTAAGGATAACTTAATGCGGAAATTCATCGCCGGAAAAATAGTTTTCCCCATTATTCCGATAGTAATTATCTCCCTTTATTATTAGATTCATCCGGCGAAGTATTAACCCGTGATCTGATTCAGCTTACTGATTGATTCCTTCGGAACCGGGTTTTTTGTTCACTATGACTGATGAAATGGTCCGCGATATGAATAAACTAACAGGCATGCTCCTGCTCATTTTTGCGCTTCCGCTGACCGGTACAGCAGCACCCCATGGTCAGTGTGATGCTGCTGCACGGGATATTAACCGGCAAAATACATTTATTATTACCGGTACAAAATATAACGGGCCGGTAAAATCAATTACTATCACATCTTACCGCTCGATGGGACTTATCCTGTGGGTGAAAGAAAAGCTGCACTTCAATTCCTGCGGTTCGCTGACACAATATGATTATGAATACCGGGAAATGGCGATAGAAGAAAGCCAGGTACCGATTACGCAGACCACGCAAATCGTCCCGGAAAAACCGGATCGTCAGCCTGGCAGAATCCTATAAAACCGGGCCGGACACTCAATCCTGGCAGTCGGAAACCCGTTACCGCTATCTGAATAACCGGCTGGTTTCAGAGAAAGAGACAGAGAACGGTGAAACACGGACCACGGTTTATCATTATGATGATAACGGATTGCTGACCGAAATTGAGCAGCCGGATGTAATGACACAGGAATATACCTATAACGAACAGAATCATGTCGCCGGTATCACTCAAAAACTGCCGACGTTCTGGGGAAAAAGTACCTATTCCTATACCTGCTATAAATGGGATCAGTACGGAAACTGCGAATTGCAGACCATGATAAAAGCCATTCAGTTAGAAGGCTCCGCCGCCATTCAGAGCAGCGGGATCACACTGGAGTCCCGCTACGAATATTACTGATTTATACTATTTTCATCGCCAGTACCGCAGCGATATTGCGGGCAGCCACTTCAATATTGACCGCCGCCTGTGCCAGTGCCTCATCCAGAGAGCAAATCCGCGGGATCACAGAGAACACCGCATCAATACCGTGCTCATGCACGACGGCATAGTCCTCGCTCATCCCGCCGGCCAGCGCAATGACCGGAATTCCCCGCGCTTTTGCGGCTTTCGCCACACCCCCCGGGGTTTTTCCCTGAATCGTCTGGCTGTCCATCCGTCCTTCTCCGGTGATCACCAGGTCGGCATCCTTCACCACCGTGTGCAGATCCAGTGTTTCGATCACCATCTCAATCCCCGGCTGCATCCGGGCATCAAGCCATGCCATCAGCGGAACGCCCATACCACCCGCCGCTCCGGCACCCGCGACATCACTCAGTGATTTGCCGGTCAGGGATTCAATCACCTCCCCGTAGTGCCGCAGCGCCGCATCCAGCTCGCTGACCATCGCCGGGGTCGCGCCTTTCTGCGGCCCGAAAGTGGCGGATGCACCTTTCGGCCCGCACAGCGGATTGTTCACATCACAAGCCACCACAAACTCCGTTTTCGCAAGACGCGGGTCCAGCCCGGACAAATCCGCGAAAGCCAGTTTTGCCAGCGCACTGCCGCCGAACGGCAGTGAATTTCCCTGTTCATCACGGAATACCGCACCCAGCGCCTGCATCATACCGGCGCCGCCGTCATTGGTGGCACTACCGCCGATCCCGAGGATAATTTTCTCCGCACCATCATCCAGCGCCGCGAGGATAAGCTCCCCGGTACCGAAGGTGGTGGTCACCCGCGGATCGCGCTGTGCAGGCGGCACCAGATGTAACCCGGAGGCCGCCGCCATCTCAATAATAGCCGTTTTTCCGTCGCCGGACAGCCCGTAAAACCCGGTCACTTTGTTCCCCAGCGGCGCCGTGACGTCTGTTTCTTTCAATTTTCCCTGTGTGGCTTCAATAATTGAGACAACTGTCCCCTCACCGCCGTCTGCCATCGGCAGTTTGATGTACTGCGCATCCGGGAAAACGACCCTGAACCCCGCTTCAACGGCATCCGCAACCTGAAGGGCGGTCAGGCTCTCTTTAAACGAATCCGGTGCAATCACTATTTTCATACTTAATTCCTTTTACCCGCCAAACCCGAAGACACCGAAAATCAGTGTGGAGACAATCGCAATCACCAGACCCACCATCGTTTCGTAAGGCAGTAATTTCAGACGCTCATGAACCTGCATATTGACACTGCCGCCGGTTGCATGGAAGAAGCTGCCGTGCGGCATCTGGTCGAGCACCACCGCACCGGCGTGGATCATCGCCGCCCCGGCCAGCGCCAGCAGCGCCCGCTTTTCCCCCACTTTACGGACAATGGTTTCCGCAATGGTATTTGCCGCACCGGACTCAATCAGTACCCCGGCCAGCACACCGGCCGCCAGAATACGCAGTACCGCGTTTGTGATCCCCAGGGCTCCGGTGACCATCAGTGTCACCGTCTGCACCAGATCTGCCCCGCCGACCAATCCTCCGGCCAGCGCCCCCGCCATCATCCCGTATACCGGCGGTACTTTTTTCAGTATTAATCCTATCGCCACGACCAGCGCAACCATTGCGCCCAAAGCTGAAACTGTCACCATGTGCAGACTCCTGCTGTAGTTATGATTATTTGAACAGAACAGGATGCATTATGGCGGCAGTCACGGGGTTAAGCTTGAGAGGTTCCGACAAAAAAGAGCGGACTGAAATTGCGTATTTTGTACAAATACACAAATCAAAGATCGGTGAGAATACCGAAATAAAGCTGAATTACAGATTCTAACCTGTTGATATTCAAGTCAGTAATCGATTCAACACGCTGGAGTCGGTAACGGAGGGTATTTGTGTGAATATGCAGCATTTTTGTGGTTTGAGACAGATCACAATTCTGATCAAAATACGTCTTCAGGGTATGACACAGCACACGGCGGGTGTCCGCTGCTTTCAGTTTCTGCCAGGCAGAGGCGAGTTCAGCGGCCTGCCAGCTTTCCTGAAACCCCTGTAATAAGGCAGGTAATTTAACTTCATCATAAAAAATGGTTTTCTGACGGCTGTACGCCGGGGTCTGCCCCAGCTGCTGCACGGCACAGGCGCTCTACCAGGAGCGGTGCAGGCCGTTGTGTCCGTGAAAAAATCCGCCGACATACATCAGCAGATCCGGTAACTGACGCCGAAGTGCCTGTAACTGTTTCTGTACCGGAGAGAGCGGCTGAAAATCCGCATCACAGGCCACCGGTTTCAGCACCACCAGAGAATTGATCCCCCGGATACTGACCAGTAAATCCATTTTCAGATTATCGATATATTCCACCAGACGGTGAAACCGCTCATGATCCGGTGCGGGCAGCGCGAGGATCAGGGCAATCCGGGGTTTATCGGGAGAGATCCCGAGATAGGCAGCGATAGAGTTTACGGACTGCGGCTGCTGCTCCGGGCTTATCAGCTGGCTGACCAGCTCATCGCGGTAACGGCGATCCCACTGGGATTTTTCCAGCAGATCGGCCTGCTCCAGCACCAGTTCTGCGGCCATACGCACCAGTTCGGCGTAGTTGCGCACTTCATCCGGTTTGCCTGAAATGCCGACCACACCCACCATGGTATCGCGGAAAATCACCGGCAGATTAATCCCCGGTTTCACCCCTTTCAGTGTGGCGGCCGTGGCCTCATCAATTTCCACAATCCGGTTTTCCGTCAGCGCCAGCACCGCACCTTCGTGGCGCTGATTCACCCGCTGCGGGTCACCGGAAGCAATAATCACCCCCTGCGCATTCATCACATTGACGGAGTAACTGAGGATTTGCATCGCCCGCTGAACAATCAGCCGGGCGGTTCGCTGATCGAGCTGAACCGGTGTCATATCAGGATGGATTCTGTGCCTGTCGTGCCGCCGCAATTGCGGATTCGATGGCTTTTTTTGCCAGCGGGCTGTTGCGCCAGCAGGTGGAACCGGTGAGTGCAGCACCGGCACTCAGCAGGGAATGTGCATCAGCGGCAGCAAGCTGATTCAGATCGGAAAAACCCATTTGCTCAAGACGTTCAATCACTTTGGTGCCCACACCTTTGACCGCCAGCAGAACTGCCTTGTCTTCAGACGAAAAAGCCATAATATCTCCGTCAGTGATTATCAGAAAATAATATGGCTACCATACCAGATTGCGGCGAAAACGGGAGCACTGTTATCAGCTCTCAATCGCCTCACGCAGTTTCTTCATGGCATTTTTTTCCAGCTGGCGGACGCGCTCTGCGGAAACGCCGTATTTATTCGCCAGTTCCTGAAGCGTTGTCTTATTATCATCATCCAGCCAGCGGGCGCGGATAATATCGCGGCTGCGCTCGTCCAGTGAATCAATCGCCAGGGTGAGTTTATCCGTGGCGTGGCTGTCCCAGTTATCTTCCTCAATTTCATCGGCGAAATCAGAGGATTTATCTTCCAGGAACAGTGCGGGTGCCACAACCGGATGGTCGCCGTCATCGTCGTCGGACATATCAAATGCCATGTCCTGTGCCGCCATACGGGATTCCATTTCCAGCACATCTTTGCTGGTCACCCCCAGCTCTTTCGCCACCATTTCCACTTCGTCCTGGTTAAACCAGCCGAGGCGTTTTTTAGATTTGCGCAGGTTAAAAAACAGCTTGCGCTGTGCTTTGGTGGTAGCGATTTTGACGATGCGCCAGTTGCGCAGCACATATTCGTGAATTTCAGCTTTGATCCAGTGAACCGCAAACGAAACCAGGCGCACACCCATTTCCGGGTTAAAACGGCGCACCGCTTTCATCAGCCCGATATTGCCTTCCTGGATAAGATCCGCCTGAGGCAGGCCATAACCTGAATAACTGCGGGCAACATGGATAACAAACCGCAGATGCGACATGATCAGTTTTTTTGCGGCCTCAAGGTCGCCGTCATAATACAGACGCTCAGCCAGCTCTTTTTCTTCTTCGGCTGTCAGCATCGGATACTGGTTAGCTGCCCGGATATAGGCCTCAATGCTCCCTTGCGGAACTAAAACAGGGAATTGCGTATCTTTAGTCATTCAGTCCTCAGTACAAATAAAAATGACGTCGGCAGACGGTAATGGTAAATAGTGTACAACACAGGACAGAGTTACGCCTATCACTTAGTGCCGGCGTTGTCATTTGGTTGAATATAAACCGGTGATGCGGGATACCCGGCGGGGCCATTTCCCGCCGGATAATGATACGTTTACTGCGGCATAAAGTTCCGTAAATGGCGGACCGTTGCCAGCCAGGCCGCAATCCAGCCAATCATACCGGAAACCAGCACAATCAGCAGTGCCTCATCCCAGTCCAGGCCGGTCAGTGTGAATTTTGTACCAAAAATTTTGGATACATCAGCCACAATACCCCCTAATTTCCAGACCAGCAATGAGGACAGAATCAATGACAGCACAGCACCGAACGCACCCAGCAGCATGCCGCCGTTAAGGAACGGACGAAGAATAAAACCGTCTGTCGCGCCGATCAGTTTCATTACATTGATGGTTTCGCGGCGGCTGAAAATATTGAGCCGCACACTGTTGCCGATCACCAGGAACAGCGCCACGATCATCAGCACTCCAATCAGGGAGGCAATCTGTCCCACCAGCCCGGTCAGTGCCGCCAGCCGGGCAAACCAGCTGTCATCCATCCGCACCTCATCAATCCCGGATAGCGCCGTAACACGATCACGCAGTGTGGAGAGAGTGTCGCTGCTCTGCATGTCCACTTTCGGTGTGACGATGGCCACTGCCGGCAGCGGGTTTTCCTCCAGCATATCCAGCGCGGTACTAAAGCCGGACCAGGCGCGGAATTCCGTTATCGCCTGGTCACGCGAGAGATAATTGACACTCTCCACGCCGTCGAGCGCTTTCAGCTCATCCGCCAGTTTTTGTCCGCCCTGTTCATCCAGGTCCTTATCCAGATAAACGGTCAGCTGCGGGGTCGGATACCATTGTTCCGCCGCATGACTGACGTTTTTCCAGACAATATAAAATACACTCGGCAGTGTCAGGGAAATAGCAATCACCATCACGGTCAGCAATGTTGACAGCGGCTGGCGCAGCATATCGCCCAGCGTGTTAACCCACGCATGCCGCCACTGTTCCCGCCAGCCGCCTTTCAGTGCTTTGGCTTTGGACTGCATTTTTTTTGCGGGTTTACGCGGTTGTTTAGCCATGATGACCTCCCGCCATACGTCCCTGACTCAGCGTCAGAACGCGGTAATTACGCCGTTCAATCAGCATGATATCGTGTGTTGCCATCAGAACGGTGACACCCACCCGGTTAAACTCTTCAAACAGCCGTAAGATGCCTTCTGACAGCTCACTGTCCAGGTTACCGGTCGGTTCATCTGCCAGCAGCACCATTGGTTTATTCACCACTGCACGGGCAATCCCCACACGCTGCTGTTCTCCGCCGGAGAGCTGCACCGGGAAGTTACGGGCTTTGTCCAGCAGACCGACTTTATCCAGCGCGGCACTCACGCGCCGCCGGATATCTTCCGGGCTGGCACCGGCAATAATCAGCGGCATCGCCACATTGTCATATACCGTGCGATCCAGCAGCAGATGATGATCCTGAAAAATCATGCCGATTTGGCGGCGCAGGAAAGGCACTTCACGGTTTTTCAGACGGCTGATATTGTGACCGTCGAATAAAATGGTGCCGTCACTGGGGCGCTCAATCCCGCAAATCAGTTTCAGCAGGGTACTCTTCCCTGCACCGGAATGGCCGGTCAGGAATACCATCTCCCCCGGACGGACATGAAAATCCACCCCCTGGAGCGCCTGGCGGCCGCCTAAATAGGCTTTACTGACGTGCTCAAAGCGAATCATGGATGATTAATCCTCCCGGGCAAAAAGTGCCTCAATAAAATCACCGGCTTTGAAAGGACGCAGATCTTCAATACCTTCACCCACCCCGATATACCGGATAGGAATACCGAACTGGTCTGCAATGGCAAAGATCACACCGCCTTTCGCCGTTCCGTCAAGTTTGGTCAGAGTCAGCCCGGTCAGCCCGACCGCTTCATTAAAGAGACGTGCCTGGCTGACGGCATTCTGTCCGGTGCTGGCATCTAATGTCAGCATAATTTCATGCGGGGCATCTTCATCAAGCTTCTTCATCACCCGCACGATTTTCTTAAGCTCTTCCATCAGGTGCGATTTATTTTGCAGACGCCCTGCGGTGTCCGCAATCAGCACATCAACTCCTTTGGCTTTGGCGGACTGGATGGCATCAAAAATAACCGAAGCCGGGTCCGCGCCGGTGTGCTGTGCCACCACCGGGATATTGTTGCGGTCACCCCATACCTGAAGCTGTTCCACCGCCGCCGCACGGAAGGTGTCCCCGGCAGCCAGCATGACCGATTTACCCTGTGCCTGATACTGACGCGCCATTTTACCGATGGTGGTGGTTTTACCGACACCGTTGACGCCGACCATCAGGATCACATACGGTTTTTTATCTTCAATTTCGAGTGGTTTATCCACTGTTGCCAGGATCTCACCCATTTCCTCGCGCAGCTTGACGAATAACGCTTCCGCATCTTTCAGATCACGGCGGCTGGCGTGCTGAGTCAGATTTGTGATGATTTTACGGGTGGTTTCCACACCGACATCCGCCACCAGCAGTTGTTCTTCCAGCTCTTCAAACAGATCGTCATCGATCTTTTTGCCGCGGAAGATCCCGAAGAAACCGGAACCGATATTTTCACGGGTACGCACAAGGCTGCGTTTCAGCCGGGCAAAGAAACCTTCTTTTGCCGGTCTTTCCTGCGTGTCCGCCGGAGCAGGCGATTCATGTTCAATCAGTTCAGCGTCCTGCGCTTCCGCTTCTGCTTCAGCTTCAGCTTCCGCATCACGCAGAGCCTGCTCTTCAGCCCAGCGCCGTTCTCCGGCAGCACGGTGCTGTTCAGCCGCCTGTGCTTCCGCCTGACGTTTTTCTTCCGCGATGCGCTGCTGTTTAGCTTCTTCCGCAGCACGCAGTGCCTGCTCTTCAGCCCGGCGCTGTTCTTCAGCCGCACGACGCTGCTCTGCGGCCTGTTCTTCCGCCTGACGTTTTTCTTCCGCAATGCGCTGCTGTTTCGCGGCTTCGGCGTCGCGGAGAGCCTGCTCTTTAATCCGGCGCTGTTCTTCTTCCGCGCGCTGCTGTTCCGCCGCCTGCGCTTCCGCCTGACGTTTTTCTTCCGCTAAGCGCTGTTGTTTCGCGGCTTCGGCATCGCGGAGAGCCTGCTCTTTCAGCCGCCGCTGTTCTTCCTCTGCGCGCTGCTGCTGCTCCGCCTGCTCCTGTGCCAGACGTTTTTCTTCCGCTAAACGCTGCTGTTCCGTGACTTCGGCATTACGCCGTGCCTGCTCCTGTGCAAAGCGCTGTTTCTCAGCCGCTTCCGCATCACGACGGACCTGTTCTGCTGCTAAACGCACCTGTTCAGCCGCTTCCGCATCACGGCGGGCCTGTTCTTCCGCCAGACGCGCCTGTTGCGCCTGTTCAGCGGCTTCCGCATCACGGCGGGCTTGTTCTTCCGCCAGACGCACCTGTTCAGCGGCTTCGGCATCGCGACGGGCCTGCTCCTGCTCTTCCGCTAAACGCGCCTGTTCTTCCTGAGCCGCCTGTTCCTGCTGCGCCTGTTCGTCATCTTTACGGCCAAACCCCAGCCAGGAAAAAAAACCTTTTTTCTTCTCTTTTGCCACAGCCACTATACTCCTTGCATACTGCCACCCGTTACCTTCCGGCACGGTATGTCCGGAAAATCCTGAGCAGATATGGCGTCTTTATCATCATTAATTACAAATCAGACGCAGTCTATCATTTCACAGGATGGTTGCGCATCGGCTTTCCGTAATTTCATATTAAATTTAAACGAACTTTTACAAAACCTGCGTATAATATTCCGCTGCTTTCCCGTTTGTTATTCATATTTTTGAATTAATAATTTCAGAATTAATAAGTTATGAAGGTTATGGTTAAAAAAGCTCAAACCGCACCACAAGGGCAGATCCGCATTATCGCCGGTCTCTGGCGCGGACGAAAACTGCCGGTTCTGACACATGACGGCCTGCGACCGACCACTGATCGCGTGCGTGAAACCCTGTTTAACTGGCTGATGCCGGTGATTAACGGCACGCGTTGTCTTGATGCGTTCGCGGGCAGTGGTGCACTCGGTTTTGAGGCACTGTCCCGCTATGCCGCCGCCGTGACATTTACCGAACTCAACCGCGCCGTCGCAGCTCAGATCAGCGCCAATGCCCGTCTGCTCAATTGTGAACAGGCCACTGTCATCAACCAGAGTGCCCTCCAGTTTCTGGCTCAGCCGGGAACACCGTTTGATGTCGTGTTTCTTGACCCGCCGTTCCGTAAAGGACTGCTTCAGGAAACCGTTGATTTACTGGAGCAAAATAACTGGCTCAGCCCGGATTCCATGATCTACATTGAAGCCGAGGCGGAATCAGACACACTGGTTGTTCCGGGTAACTGGGTGTGCCACCGGGAGAAGGTGGCCGGTCAGGTTGCGTATCGTCTTTATCTGCGTCAGACGCAGATGACTGAACCGGAGTCCGTATGTTCCTGATTAATATTGGCCGGATACTGATGCTGGCCGTCTGGGGTTTTCTGGTTTTCAGCCCGGTACATCCGTTCCCGAAACCGCTGAATATCTTTATGCATATCGCCACCTTTTTTATGGTGGTGATGCACGGCCTGCTGATGGCACTGTATAATGCCGGTCAGCCGCAGGCTAAGAAACTGACAGCCGCCGGTAAAGTGCGCGTCTTTTTATTCGGCGTGTTTGAACTGCTCGCCCTGCTGCGCCGCCAGCAGGCGGAACTGAAGAATCAGGATAAATCCTGATCAGCGCAGCGGTTCATAACGGATAAACCGTGTCCCCTGCATTGACAGCGTTCCGCGTGAATGCAGGGCTATCTCCTTATACTCATCCTCTTTGATGTACACCACGATGGTTTTCCCTGACAGCGGCGTGAAATGCACCTCATAACGGAAAGTTTCCGGGAAAACCACATCCCGCTCACGGGAGCGCATATTCGGGTACGGATAATCCTTTTTCTCTGTCACAGTGACCTGATATGTCACTACCGCAGAGCTGTCATTTAGCTCATTTTGTTTGCGCTGTTCAAAGAAGCGGCGGGTTGCCAGCACAATGATCAGAGCGGCAACAATAAAACCTAACAAACCGAATTTGTTCATGGGTAAGGTTGTTTTCCTGCAATCTGGTTGATCGTGTTCTGTAAATACGGGATATTATCAGATATTCAGGTGTTAATCGCCATCAACATACCTCAAGGACACCCTATGAATTGGCCATTTATTGCTGTACTTTTTTCCGGCTGGCTCTATATCGACGCCGCCTACCGGGGACCAAACTGGCAGCGCTGGGTTTTCCGTCCCGTCACCCTGCTGCTGTTACTGCTGTGGGCATGGAGCGGGGATTACGGGCTGGATATCTCCGGGTATCTGGTGTGTGTCGGGCTGTTAGTGGCCATTGTGTCTGATGCCATCCGTCTGGTTGCTGATAATAAAATCGATCTGTCACTGTATACCAGTGCTGTGTTTTATCTGCTGTATGCCCTGAGTTTCGCCCTGCTCAATAATTTCACCTTCTATATTCCGCTGATGATTGCCGTGCCGGTGATTGCCGTTGCGGTACTCGCGCTGCTCTGGTACAAACTCGGCGATCACAAAGTGCCGGTGATGACGGCGCTGCTCAGTGCGCTGGTGATGGGCTGGATGGCCGGGGAACAATTCTTCGGTCTGGGAACTGACTACAACTTCTCCCTGATGATCGGGGCATTCTGTCTGGTGCTGAACCTGATTCTCTGGCTGATTAACCGCTTCCTGTTTACGTTTAAACTGGCAAAAGCGGTTTACTCCACTTTCTATTTCCTCGGGCATTTCCTGATCGTCCGCGCCATTACACTGATGTAATTCTGCCCCTGACAACAGGAGCGCACAATTTGCCAATAATTATGCGTTCCTGTTGTTGACTCTGGAGTAGACTCCAATGTGTACACTTCCTGTTAATGAGAAAAATTAACATCAACTTACCGTTGAACAGGGAGGTGTTTATACACCCGGATAAAGAACATCATGAGCATACTCATACCAGCAGCTGCTGCGGCAGTAAATCTGCCTGCTCCACCGGCGGAAAAAGTGAGTCACAGGCTCATCAGCCACACGACCATACCGCACACGATCACAGTGAGCACGAGCATCCGGAACACGACGACGATGAGTCCCGTGCGCATGGTCATGAACATGCACGCGGCAGCTGCTGTTCACACGACAACACCGCTGCGGATGATACGGTACTGCCGGAGTCAGCCGGAAGCCAGCGCTACAACTGGCAGGTGGAAGGGATGGACTGCCCGAGCTGTGCCCGCAAGATTGAAACTGCCGTCCTGAAAATTGCGGCGGTCACCCAGGCGAAAGTGATGTTCGCCACGGAAAAACTGGTGGTGGATGCCGCCGGTGATGTCCGTGCGGATGTGACCAGTGCGGTGCAGCAGGCCGGATTTTCGCTCTGGGATCTGAACAGCGGCAGTGCCGCTTCGAAGAAAAAAGAAGAGCAGAGCCTGCTGAAACAGGCAACGCCGATGCTGATTCTGGCGGTACTGATAGCCCTCAGCTATGCCCTGGAGTTTGTGAATCCGGTACTGGGTAAATACGCCTTTATCGCCTCAACACTGATCGGGCTGTTCCCGATCGCCAAAAGCTCACTGCGTCTTATCCGCTCCGGCACCCCGTTTGCGATTGAAACGCTGATGACGGTTGCGGCAGCCGGTGCCATTGTTATCGGTGCCACCGAAGAAGCAGCCATGGTGATTCTGCTGTTCCTGCTGGGCGAAATGCTGGAGTCTTATTCGGCAGGCCGCGCACGGCGGGGTGTCAGCGCACTGATGGCGCTGGTGCCGGAAGATGCGGTGGTCATTAAGGACGGGAAGAAAGTCTCCGTACCGGTTGCACAGCTGCGTCCCGGTGACATTATTGAGATCGCGCCGGGCGGTCGTCTGCCGACAGATGCTGAGCTGCTCAGTGAATTTGCCAGCTTTGACGAAAGTGCCCTGACCGGGGAATCCGTACCGGTTGAGCGGGCACAGGGTGAAAAAGTGGCCGCCGGTTCACTGTCAGTCGATCGCGCAGTGCAGATGAAAGTGGTCTCCGAGCAGGGTCAGAACGCCATCGACCGCATTCTGATACTGATTGAGGAAGCCGAAGAGCGCCGGGCACCAATCGAACGTTTTATCGACCGTTTCAGCCGCTACTATACACCGATGATTATGCTGTTCTCGGCCCTAGTGATTGTCATTCCGCCGCTGTTTATGGGCCAGGAATGGTATCCGTGGATCTACCGTGGTCTGACACTGCTGCTGATTGGTTGTCCGTGTGCCCTGGTTATCTCCACTCCGGCAGCAATTACCTCCGCCCTGGCCGCCGCCACCCGCCGTGGTGCGCTGATTAAAGGCGGCGCCGCACTGGAGCAGCTGGGTACAGTGACCACTGTCGCGCTGGATAAAACCGGTACGCTGACAGAAGGTAAACCGCAGGTGACTGATATTGTTGCCCTGAATAATCACAATGATGCCGATGTGCTGATGTTTGCCTCCGCCGTGGAAAGCGGGTCACATCACCCGTTAGCCAAAGCGATTCTGGAACGTACTGAGGAGCACGGGCTGACCATCACAGAAGCAGAAAACCGTAAAGCCCATGCTGGTAAAGGGGTTGACGGGGATCTCAACGGTGTGACCATCCTGGTCAGTGCGCCGGGTAAACTGGCTGACGGCCTGCTGACGGATGCCGCGGCAGCAGAAGTCACCAGGCTGGAAAATGAAGGGAAAACGGTGGTTGCCGTGGTTGCCGGAAACCAGCTGACAGGTCTTATCGCGATGCAGGATACCCTGCGAAGTGATGCAGTGGAGGCTATCAGACAACTGAAAGCGATGGGTGTCAGCGCCGTGATGCTGACCGGGGATAACCCGCGGGCGGCTGCCGCTATCGCCGGTACTATCGGCATGGATTTCCGCGCCGGGCTGATGCCGGAAGATAAAGTCAAAGCAGTGATGGCGCTGAATAATGAGCACCACACCATGATGGTCGGCGACGGTATCAATGATGCTCCTGCAATGAAAGCGGCCAGTATCGGGGTTGCCATGGGCAGCGGGACAGATGTGGCACTGGAAACCGCCGATGCCGCACTGACTCACAACCGCCTGACCGGCATTGCAGAGGTGATTACGCTGTCGCGGGCCACCCGTAAGGTCATCCGCGAGAACATCACTATCGCGCTGGGTCTGAAAGCGGTGTTCCTAGTCACCACCCTGATGGGACTGACCGGCCTGTGGGTTGCGGTTCTGGCTGACTCCGGTGCAACCGCGCTGGTGACTGCCAACGCCGTCCGCCTGCTGCGGGTAATGAAAAAATAACCCCCTGAGCAACAGACAAAAGAACGTTTGTACATCAATGCCGGTCACCCAAGGGTGACCGGCATTATTTTTAAAAGGATATAACACTTCAGTTTTACCGGAAATTCCCTCTCTGTTTCCGGACTAAATCAGCAATAACAAATGTCAGTGATGTATTCTGTATTTTTTTTAATAACAAGGTATTTTCCTGTTATATCAAATAATGTTCATCCCGCTGAAGCATTATCACTTTTTATCCTGCCATGTTATTTTTACTTATCATTTTATATTTCCTTTCGGTAGAATTTTACTTAACCTGGAATATTTCCGACCGTCATTAACTCTGAATAAATTGTATTACCGATTTTATAGCACCGTAAATTTACGTATATCATTATGTGACTAAATTTATTTTATACACTACGGCAAGGCAGATAATTACGTAAAAATACGCATCCTTTTTAAGGATGCTATTTCCGTTGTTTATTAAAAGTGACTACAGAATCAAGCATAAAAGGAATAGTTTAAATATGAATACTATTTATCGTATTGTATGGAGCAAGGTTCTTAATACCTGGGTTGTCGCCAGTGAACTGGCCAAAGGTAAACAAAAAACAGCATCAGGCCGCTCCCTTTCGATTTCGCAGCATTCCTCTTCCCCTCTGACCCGTTACTTTAAAATACATTTTCTGGCCGCCGCTATTCTGTCTGTATTTACCGCTCTTCCTGCTTATGCGGTCAGTCCCGCGGAATGCTCCGCAAGCAGTTCCTGCGTCAGTGTATCAACATCTGCTCAATTAAAAGATGCCCTGACAACCGGAGATAAAACAACTATTTTGTTTCTGAATGATATTAAGCTCACCAGTGACATTTATGTTAAATTGACAGAAAACACCAAGCAAAACATTATTATTGATGGTGGCGGATATAAACTGGATACCGGAACGTATTCTTTTAACTTTAATAGTCTTAACAATGCAAACTGGGCAAATGACAGTACCTTTACTGTCAGTAATTTATCAGGATTATTAAGTTCTACCTCAGGTGGTTACTATATTTTTAAAACTGATACGAACTCATCAACAAAAATTAATATTATTCTGGATGATATCGGTTCCGTTACCGACAGTATGATTGCTGTTCTGGGTGGTATGGGCAGCGGTATCACGCAGAATACAAGCAGTGAGCTGACCTTCGGTAATATAACCTCCCCGATTGATCTGACTTTCGGCACCAACCATCAGCTTGCTCAGGCAAACAAAATTAATTTTACCGGTAAATTAGTCATCAATGCCACGACAGGTTCCTACCCGGCCGTCTTCTGGTCGAATGCCTCTCCGGCAGAAAGTATTATTCGTTTTACCGCCGATGCCGATGTCAGTATAAAAACACCAAACCTGACCAATGGTGCAGGATCAAGTAATAAGCATTATCAATATCTGATGGATGATGGCGCAGCGTTTTCCTTAACATCTGATCAAAATATTTTTGGCAGCGATAATAACGGTCTTGTGCTGGGCTCCTATGACCCGATCAATGGTTTTGGTAAAGGGGTTTCACTCCGTATCGCGCGGTTCAACGGTACTAACCTGACTGCCGGTGATGGCGTCAGTAACAGCGGTGGCATCAGCACCGGGTACTACAACGGCCCGGCAGGAAATAAAGATGTGGTATTTAACCTTGCGGATGGCTCACTGATTAATATCAGCGGTGCAGCAAGTAACGGTATCCTTGCCACAAAAACCGGAGCAGGAAACAGCAGTAATATTTATATTGCCTCCGGTGGGGAACTGATTACCGGGACCGGGATCAGCGCCGCACACGCCGGGAGCGGTAATATCGTACTGGAAAATAAAACCGGCGGTAAAATAACGGCGGCTACCGGTATGAAAGCCGTTCACAGCGGAACAGGTTCCGCATCGCTGGCGAACCACGGTGATATCATCAGCACAGCGAATGGCATCAGTGTTTCATCAACGAATCAGCAGACAATTAATATTGATAATACCGGCGGTAATATCAGTGCCTCTGCGGGTAATGCCGTTGAATCGTTACTGAAAGCACAAATCAATATGATCGGCGGTATCATTAATACCAGTGGCAGCGCTGCTGCATTTAAACTGAATGATGGTGCTCACCAGCTCACCGATATCACCGTTAATCTGAACGGCACCGGTAATATGTTTGTGAAAACAGCAGCGGCACAAGCTGCCCTGACCAGCGTCACGCTGAATGTCCTTGCCGGCACCGGATTATCTGATATCAGCGGACTGACATTTAAAGCCGGTCAGAATGGTAATAACACGATCAATGTGAACGGTACCGGTACCGGTATTGCCCTGACTAACACCAGTTTATCCGGACTGAACAGCGATGCACTTGATATCAACGTCAAAGGTGCGGGTAAAGGGATTGTCACCACAGGCGGTGGTGTTGATCTGAGCAATAGTAAACTGACCGTAAATGTGACCGGGACCGGGGGAACGGCGCTGAGTATTGCCGACGGCGGCAGCAATAATATCACCACCATTGGTCAGAATATTCAGCTGAATGCCGCTGGGGCGACAGCACTTAGCTTTACCGGTACAGCGGCGCGTACACTGATCAATAACGGTACTATCGGCGGGGATGTAAAATTTGCCGGTAACGCCGCTCAGACTATAACGAATAACGGCACGCTTTCCGGCTCCCTGACCACAGGAAACGGTAACGATATACTGACGCTGGGTGCCGGCTCAAAAAGCACCGGCGCTATCAATCTGGGTAACGGCAACAACCAGGTAAACATTGATAACGGAGCGGGTATCCACTCTGTCACAACCGGCAGCGGTGATGATGTTTTCACACTGAATAATCTGACTCAGGGAAGTTCCTATCTGGGTGATATTGACTCGGGCAGCGGAAATAACACGCTTAACTTTAATCACTCCTCCGATACGCTGCAAAATGAAACAACGCTCCGCGGATTCAGCAAAATTAACCTGAATGACAGTGATATTACGCTCGCCGCAGACAGTAACATCAGCGACGGTGAAATCCTGCTGGATCAGGGCAGCAAACTGCAATTTGGTAATACCTTTAACGGTATTCTGAACGCGTCTCTCGGACACCTCGCTGCCGGTGACGGTAATGCGGTAGTCGGTAACAATGCGGCAGTCACATTAAGCAAAGCAAATACGTTTACAGGAAACTGGCTTATTGCTCAGGGCGGGACACTGAATGCCGGAAACAGCAACCAGCTGACCGGAAGTTCACTGGCTGTGGACGGCACGCTGAATCTTACCGGAATCAGTGAGCTGAATAATGCCCTGACCGGCAGCGGTAAGCTGGCAGTTGATGGCGGCGGCAACAACTTCAGGTTTGGCGCACTTACCGGAAATGCGTATACCGGTCATGTCCAGCTGAAAAATGTACTATTTTTACTTTCCGGCCAGAATACCCAATCTCTGGCACTCGCTTCTCTTATCAACAGCAGCGGGACAACCATAACCGCCGGAAGCGGAGAACAGGTTATCGGTAATCTGGATCTCAACGGCGGAACAACGCAATTTACCGGGGACGGAAAAATTGCAACAGGGACATTAAACGTCAGCAGTAACGGGATTATTCAGGTTGACCCTGTACTGAATGCCGCCGGTAATATCCTGGATTCAGATACCGGAATAAGCAGTCAGCTTATCAGCAGTAACAATACTCTGACAGCAGACGAACTGGCACGGCTTTCCTTACAGGATCTCTCCGGTAATGCGTTGCAGAACAATGTAACATCCGCCATTATTCAGAATGGCGAAACCGTTGCCGATGGCCTATATAACTATGCCTTGTCAGGTGCGGGAACCGGGCTGAGCCTGTCATCACAGCTGGATAGTCTGAATCTGCTGGCCGGGAAAGTGCTGACACTATCCACACAAGGGGCGGTTAACAGCGATAAGACATTAACCGCACGACTGAGCGGCACCGGTGTACTGGCAATTGAAGCCGGCTCAGAAACACTCACAATAAATAATTCTGGTAATAATTATACCGGTAATACCGTCGTCCGTACGGGGACGCTGGCACTGGGCAGTGACAACGCCCTCGGTCAGACCTCATCTCTGAAGGTGAACGCTAACGCCGCAGCAGATCTGGCGGGTCATACCCAGACCACCGGCGCGCTGGAAAACGCCGGGCTGGTGACAACCGGTAATGGCGGTGTGCTGAACAGCGGCGTGATGACCAACAGCGGCCTGACAGGCACCACACAGATCGGCGGAAACGCCTCCGTCACCCTGCGTGACAGCGGCACCCTCGGCACTGCGGCGGTCGATGTCGCCGGCACCCTGAATCTGCTGGCGGATAACCTGATACTCGCAAATACCCTCAGCGGCAACGGGCAGGTCAGCACACAGGCGGCGGTCACCCTCAGCGGCGATAACAGCCGCTTCACCGGCGAACACCACCTGTGAACGGCAGCGGAAAACTGACCGTATCACAGGCACAGAATCTGGGCGCAGACAGTGCCACGGTTCACCTCGATGCCGCCGGTGCCGCGCTGGTTCTCAGTAACCTGAGCGGCAGTATTCACAATGCCCTGTACGGCGTCAGCGGCACCACCGTCGCTGTCACCGGCGGCAGCAACGCAGTAATGACCGCGGATAACAGCCATTTTCTCGGTAACTGGCGGGTCAGCGGTAACAGCCTGTTGAGTGTTGCCGCAGAGAACAATCTCGGCAAAGATGCCGGTGTGACGCTGAGCGGCAGCAGCGATACCCTGCAACTGGCGGGTTATCAGGGGATTTTTGCCAACAGTGTCAGCGGCAGCGGTCAGCTCAGCCTGACCGGCAGTGCTGCGGTTACCCTCGACAGCACACAGCAACTCGGTGCTGACCTGGCTGTGGGGATCGCGGACAACAGCGCCCTGACCCTCAGTGACCTGGCCGGATTTGACCACGTCCTGACCGGCAGCGGCACCCTGAATATCCATCGCGGCAACGCATCGGATACCTTTGATTTCGGCAGCAAAACCGGCACCGCCTTTGCCGGAAATGTCAGCCTGAAAAACACCGGATTTGTTCTGGATAACCTGAATACATCGGCTCTGACAAAGGCAACACTGATCCTTTCAGAAGGAAGCGTTACCGCCGTTTCTGACGGCGTTCAGAAAATCGGTGGCCTGACCATGAACGGTGGTGCATTAGCCTTTAATAATATCGTGGATTACAGCGGTGAATTCCGCTCGGAAGGTACCATTGAGGCAGGTTCTATTGATGTTACCGGCGGTGGTGAGATTCGGGCTAAATTACCGGGTAATGTGACGCCGGGACTGGAGGGCATGTCACTTCTGGAACTGGATGAAGGATCGGTCATTGTCAGTCTGGCCTCAGGGCAGGCAAAAGGCTCAGGCAGTGAACTGACGCTGACTGATGAAAATGGCCGGCCTCTGAGTCAGGATGTCTATGCGGATATTTCAAATACCGGCTCAACAGTGGCATCCGCAAAAGGGACGTTTAATTACGGACTGACGACCGGCGCGCAGTATGACGGCCTTTATATTAACTACGGTCTGAAAGCTCTGGAGTTACTGGCAACCGGCGATGATGCACTGAAGCTGGAAGCGACGGCCGCCAAAAACGGAACACAGTCCAACGGGCTATCCGCGCTGGTATCCGGCAGTGGTGACCTGGTATTTGCGGCTGCGGATGACGATGCGGTTGCCTCTCTGTCGAACGGCAAAAACAGTTACACCGGTGCAACGATTGTCCGCAAAGGGCATCTTCGTGCCGATGCGGACGGTGCGCTGGGACAGACATCAGAGCTGGCACTGGCAGACGGAACATCTGCGGATATGAACCAGACACGCCAGACCATCGGTGCATTAAATACAGAGGAAGGCAGTACTCTGCTGCTGAATGACGGCCATCTGACGATTCAGAACGGCGGAACGGCAGCCGGGCAGCTCAGTGGTAAAGGTGAGCTGAACCTGAACGGCGGTGAACTGACCCTTGCTCAGGCGAATAATGCGCTGAATGCCACTGTGAATATTGCCGCTGCCGCACAGGCTAATCTCAGCTCGGTAACCGGACTGGGGCTCGGCGATATCCGCAATGACGGTAAACTGGTTCTCAGTAATACACAGGGAAATTTTACCAATAATCTCAGAGGACAGACCGGGCGGGTGGATTTAATCAATAACAGTGCTGTACACCTGAGCGGCGACAACCGTCAGTATAACGGCCTGTTCTCGACCACAGCGGGATCATCGCTTACCGCTTCGCATGCCGATCAGCTCGGAAACAGTAACGTGCTGAATGACGGGGTATTGCATCTGAACACAGATACCACCTGGATCTTTGCGAATCAGGTCAGCGGCAGCGGCGACATTATTAAGGACGGCAAAGGCACGCTGCAACTGACTGACAGTCATGTTTCGGCGGGTAACACACTGGTCGAAAACGGATTATTACAGTTCGGCGGTGATAAACCGGTGACATCAGTCACTGTCGGCGATATGGCCGGCTATCGTAACCCGGTCGTCACAGTGACAGATAATGTTGTCAGCCTGACCAGTAACGTTTCTGTCAGCAGTCAGGGGGCCATCGGAGGTTACGGACGCGTTAACGGCAATGTCAGCAACGCCGGACGCATCATCATGCCGCATGCACTGACCGGTAACAGTTTTGCTGATTTCACCATTAACGGCAACTACAGCGGTAAAGACGGCAGCATGCTGATTTTTGACACGGTACTGGCCGGTGATAACGCCGCGACAGACCGTCTGGTGATCACCGGTGATGCGGACGGCAGCAGTAAAGTCAGTATCAATAATATCGGCGGTCACGGTGGTGATACGGCTGAAGGTATTAAGATTATTGATATTGCCGGGCGCTCCGGTGCGAACTTTGAGCTGGAAGGCCGGGTGGTAGCCGGTGCTTATGAGTATCACCTGTATCAGGGCAGTACCTCCGCACCGGGTGACGGAAACTGGTATTTACGGACTGAAAACCCGGATCGTCCGGAAGCCGGAAGCTACACCGCAAACCTGGCAGCGGCAAATACAATGTTTGTCAGCAGTATGGCCGACCGCAGTGGTGAAACCTGGTATACCGACATCATGACCGGAGAGAAGAAAGCAACGTCCATGTGGTTACGTACCGCCGGAAGTCATAATCGTTCCCGCGATAACAGCGGTATGCTGAAAACACAGGATAACCGCTTTGTGACCCAGTTTGGCGGCGATGTTGCCCGGTGGAGTGGTAATGGCAGTGATCTGTGGCGTACGGGCCTGATGGCCGGTTATGCCCGCAGTCATAACTCGTCGGTGACTTCCGGCAGCAATGCCCGCTCAAAAGGAACCAGTGACGGCTATAATATCGGCCTGTACGGAACCTGGTTTGCCGACAGTCAGACCCGCACCGGCGCTTACGCGGATAGCTGGGTACAGTACAGCTGGTTCCGTAACGAAGTGAATGGTGAAGGGCTGAATACAGAGAAGTATGATTCCAAAGGCTTTACTGCCTCACTTGAAGGAGGTTATATCCTGAAAGCGGGCGAAAGTCAGAATCATCAGTTCTGGATTCAGCCAAAAGCACAGGCTGTCTGGATGGGAGTCAAAGCTGATGACCATACAGAAGCATCGAATACCCGTATTTCCGGTAACGGTGACGGTAATATTCAGACCCGGCTGGGTGTCAAAGCCTTTATGACACAGTCTTCACAGGAACGCGGGGAAGATGATCAGTTATTCAAACCGTATGCTGAACTGACCTGGATTCATAACAGCAAAGATTTCGGCACGACACTGACCCATGAAACCACCGGAAGTTATACGGTGAAACAAGGGGGTGCCGCGAATATTGCAGAAGTGAAACTGGGTATGGAAGGCAATGCGTCTCCGCAACTGAATATGTGGGGGAACGTGACACAGCAGGTCGGGGATAAAGGTTACAGTGATACCTCGGTTACGCTCGGTGTAAAATATAATTTCTGATAAGCGCGCCGTAACGGCAAACTGAAAAGCCCCCGATAGCCGGAAACCGGTTATCGGGGGCTTTTTTTATCTGACCACCAGAATCGTGGCTTTGATATGCTTGAGATACGCCACAATCGTAAATGTCACAATCACCAGCAGCGACCAGGATGCCCATTTCCCGGCATGCACGGTCGCCCACGCCCCGATCTGGTTCGGATACTGCCAGACGCCGAAAAAGGTGCCGAAGTTTTCCGCCAGCCAGATAAAAAAGCCGATCAGCACAAAACTCAGCAATAGCGGCATCTTGCGCTCTTTATCATACGGTGTGAAATACACCATAGTCCGCGCATACAACCCGAGAATAAACGCAGTGAGATACCAGCGGTAATCACCGATAAAGTGATGGGCAAAGAAATTCACATAAATCGCCAGCGCAATAAGCGTAGCCAGCCAGTACGGCGGAAAATTTTCAATCCGGACATTCAGAAAACGCCAGGCCTGAATGACATAACTGCCGACAGCCGCATACATAAACCCGGTGAATAACGGCACATTCCATAATTTGGTATACGCCGCATCGGGATAACTCCATGAACCGATAGCGGATGATGTCTTGAACAACTCCATGACAAAACCGACCACATGGAAAATACAGATGGCTTTCAGTTCATCCGTGGTTTCCAGCTTTTTCCACACCATAACGGCCTGAAACAGCACCGCCAGGATCAGAAGAAAATCATAGCGGGGAACCCCGGCCACACCAGTGGCAGGCACCAGAAAAAGGGCAAGAAAAAAGAACGCCGCAAACAGGCACGCCCGCGCCTCTTTCAGGCCGAAAAACCAGAATTCAAGAACAAACCGGCGCCAGCCGGTCAGAGATGAGTGTTTCTGTGCCAGCAGAAAGGTATCAAAGCGGTCAAGCATGGTTCAGTCCCTGAAGGAAGGATTACAGCGCGCTCTCTTTTTTGCGGATCAGATAGCGGTACGGCACGGTTTCAGCTTCCTGAGCCACCAGCTCATGCTCCATAAAACGGCAGAATCCCGGAATATCCCGTGTGGTCGCCGGATCATCCGCCACCACCAGCAAAACCTCACCGGTATTCATCCCGCGGATGGTTTTGCGCACCAGCATCACCGGCTCCGGGCAGCGCAGCCCGAGTGTGTCGAGTGTTTTATCGGCACAGGAAAAAGTATCAGACATCATGATTGTCCTATTAAGTAACTAATCGGGGAATTATACCGGAAATAAACGTCCTGCGCCGCTCTTGTGTTTTTAATCCTCCGGCCACTTTCCCGCAGGGAGAGTCCTTTGCTTTTGTTGCGCAAACGGCGTATTATTGCGCGCTGAGATTATTGGGTTCCCTCACCCCAACCACCAAAAAGGTACAATATGTTTGATTTATCTGTCCGCCAGCGGCGCACCGCGCTTGTCTGGTTATCACTTTTTCACATTCTGATCATTACCTCCAGTAACTACCTGGTGCAGTTGCCGATCACGGTTTTCGGCTTCCATACCACCTGGGGAGCCTTCACGTTTCCGTTTATTTTTCTGGCAACTGATCTGACTGTCCGTATTTACGGCGCACCGCTGGCACGGCGGATTATCACCTCGGTGATGATTCCGGCACTGGCGATTTCCTATGTGGTTTCCGCCCTGTTCTTTCAGGGGACATGGGCCGGTATTGAAGCACTGTCGCACTTCAACCTGTTTGTGGCGCGGATCGCCGCCGCCAGTTTTATGGCATATGCCCTCGGACAAATTCTTGATGTGAGTGTCTTTAACCGTCTGCGTCAGAACCGCCGCTGGTATGTGGCACCGGCAGCCGCGATGTTTGTCGGTAATCTGATCGATACCCTCGCCTTCTTCTTTATCGCCTTCTGGCGCAGTACCGATCCGTTTATGGCGGCAAACTGGGTGGAAATTGCGCTGGTGGATTACAGTTTCAAAGTCATCATCTGCATGCTGTTCTTCCTGCCTGCTTACGGCGTACTGCTCAATCTGATCCTGCGCTCTTTTTTTGCGCAACGCGCTGACGGCTCCCTGCCCGCGCATCACTGATTGTTCATTTTTCTGACACGCAGAAGCGCTATCCTGCCTCTGCGCTGTCGTCTGTATCACATTTTCCCGATCTGCCCCCGTGTTCCCGGCCCGTACAGTGCGTCAGCTCTCACATATCCGTTCCTGTAACTGTTAGTCTGATTCAGACGGAATACTATCCCTCACTGACACCATAACGCGAATGCATTCAGGAGTTTGAGTATGTTAAAAGTGATCCAATCCCCGGCCAAATACATTCAGGGTCCGGACGCGCTTTACCATGTGGGTAAATACATCAGACCATTAGCGGAAAAAACGTTGGTGATTGCTGATAAATTTGTCCGCGAACTGGTGGGCGATATTGTGAATGACAGCCTGAGCGAATACGACGTCAGCGGTGTCTCTGAAACCTTCGGCGGCGAATGTACTCATGAAGAAATCGACCGTCTGACCAAACTGGCGAAAAACCATAAATGCCAGGCGGTACTGGGTGTCGGCGGCGGTAAAACACTGGATACCGCCAAAGCCGTGGCGCATTTTGCCAAACTGCCGGTTATTATTGCCCCGACTATCGCGTCAACAGATGCGCCGACCAGCGCACTGTCCGTTATCTATAATGAACTCGGTGCGTTTGACAGCTACCTGTTCTATCCGCAGAACCCGAACGTGGTGGTGATGGATACCAATATCATCGCCCGCGCACCGGCACGTCTGCTGGTTGCCGGTATGGGTGATGCACTGGCCACTTACTTTGAGGCGCGTGCATGCAGCGCAGCCGGAAAAGCCACCATGGCAGGCGGAAGCACCACACTGGCGGCACTGGCACTGGCTAATCTCTGCTTTGATACACTGCTCAGTGACGGCATCAAAGCCAAACTGGCCGTGGAAGCCGGCGTCAGCACCAAAGCCGTGGAAAATATCATTGAAGCCAACACCCTGCTCAGCGGGCTGGGCTTTGAAAGTGCCGGGCTTGCGGCTGCACATGCTATCCACAACGGCTTTACCGCCCTGGAAGAGTGCCACCACATGTACCACGGTGAAAAAGTGGCGTTCGGCACCCTCGTGCAGTTAGTGCTGGAAAATGCCCCGGCGGAAGAGCTGGAAACCGTGCTGGAATTCTGCGCGCAGGTCGGCCTGCCGATTACCCTGGAAGAACTGGGTATAGACAGCATCGGTACCGAGCTGGAAGAGAAAGTGATGGCAGTTGCCGAACTGAGTTGTGCGGACAACGAAACCATCTACAACATGCCATTTGAAGTTGATTCTGACCAGGTTTATGCCGCGATTATGGCTGCTGACCGTATGGGTCGTGACTGGCTGTATTAATTTCCGGATTATCTGCTGAGTTGTTGTTTTTCTGATCCCCGCACCGCGTCAGCAGTGCGGGGATTTATTTATTACAGATTAATCCGGCTTATCATCCGGGATGAATCGGGTATGTTCATATAAGTATAATAAAAGAATATATACCTATCACATGGAAAAGTAATAATGCGCATAATGCATTACCTTATCTCCGGTATCATCACCGCCCTGCTGACAGGCTGCGGCAGCTATGATTCTATCAACCGCAGTATTGTCAGCGACAAAGTGCTTAAATCCACCGACGCTTTCAAACCCACCGTCACCAACCGAAGCGAAGACAGTATTATTGGTTTTTCTTATGACCCGAAGAAAAAAGAGTTTCTGATCGCCGGTGAAACCTATTCATATATTGCGCCGGTCGCGGAAAAAGTGCAGTTCATCATTGATACCCCCCGCTATCCGCGATAATATCCGCGTTCTGTATCGTGACGAAAAAGGCTGGGGAGTATGGCGGTATATATTAGTTGATGATAATGGTACCCCGCTGGAAAAACCGGTACTTAACGACCTCACTCTGATTATGTGTTTTAACAGCACAGTGCCGCAGTCTCAGATCGATGAATACAAAAAAGCCTTTGAACGCAAACGGATTTATTTTGCGCCACACCTGAAAGAGCCGTGCTTTTATTTCCCGCTGGGTGACAGCCGCGCACAACTCTTTGCCAGCACCGCAGAATCAAAACGGGCGGCGAAAACCAGACTGCCGCGCCCGTTCCCGTACCTGCTTGATACGGTCACAACCAAAGATAAGGCATTTGGAATCTCAGAACCGCAAAGCCACCGCCCTGTCTCCGTTTGCCGCCGCCGCTGACGGCGTGCTGACATTCGGACAGTATCTGGCGCTACCTTTCATCATGTGGTTTTAAGGGAATATTGATATGATGAAAAAAGGGGGTTCTTGTATTTTTTCTGCTCCCGCTGCTCAGCGGCTGTATGTCCGATGAAGAGTGGCGTGCCATGCAAATCTCGCGACAGGCCGCCGGAGAGCGGGAAATCTGTAAAAAAGGCGCGATCACCCTCGGGCGGGACTATGCACTGGCCGGTATCGGCAGTGCGCCGGGGCTGGCTGAATACACCGCACTATGTGAAAAACATGACTTTGTAATTAACCGCAGTCAGTGGGACAGCGGCTACAAAAGCGGCAGTCAGTTGTACTGCGAGCCTTTGCAGGCCTATAACACCGGTAAACAGAATTACACCTATCAGGCAAGCCGCTGCAAAAAGAAACCCGCACAGATTTCGCAACTGAATAATGCCTGGCAACTGGGGCTGCGCTGGGCAGAAATAAATCGTCAGATCAGCGAACTGGAAACGAGTTATAACGACCTGGACAGCATGGACAAAGAAGATGCCCGCGAAGCCCGCCATCTGCTGCGCCGTCTGAAACAGGAACAGCGGGATGCGGAGCGGACACTGCGTCAGTACCGCAGCAGGCTGAGTGCACTCGACAATCAGAATCTTTCTGCCATCGTGAAATATAACGGATAAACCATGATAAACCGATTACCCGTCCTTCTGCCTGCGCTGCTGCTGAGTGCCTGCGGAACAATTGGTGACGCCCGCGACAGCTATAACTACTCTCTGTATACCGCCTCTCCGGCGGGGATCGCGGAAAAACAGGCACGTGAGGCGCAACAGGCTGAAGAAGCCCGGATTGCGCGCGAAAAAGAGAAGCAAACCTGTCTGTCCTATCAGCGTGACTGGCGTGCCGCCGGCTACAATACCGGCAGCGCTGGCGGAAATCCGCAATATTACAACAGCATTCTGCGTGAGTGTCAGGCGCACAATCTTACGTTCAGCCGCGTACAATGGGATGCCGGATATCAGCAGGGGCTGAAAGAGGGATACTGCGTGTATGAAACTGCATTGTATATCGGGACAGAATACGCATTTGACCAGATGATGGCGCAATGTACACCACTGCTTTCCGCCCGGCAGCAGCAAAATATGCAGATTTTTTATCAGAAAGGACAGATTATCTCGCAACTGAAATCTGAGCTGTCAGAGGCAAAATATGATCTGTCAAAACTGGAGGATAAACTGCACTACAGCCGTGATGAAGAGATAACCCGTGAAGATCGCCGGGAATACCGCAGCCGGCAGCGGGAGGTCAGTGATTTACAGTATGAACTGGAGCTGATGCACTCAGAGGCACAACGTCTGCTTTTGGAGACCGGAAGCCGGTAAACCGGCCTCCGGAGGCTGTTATGCTGCCGGAAGCACTTCAGCAGCAATAGTATCAACTGCTGCTTTCAGCTCCTGTAAGGTGATGGTCTGATCTTTATTGCTCATCTGTTCACCTTTATTTTTCCGGATTGCTTCAAGATACGGCTTTTTCGAGACTGAATCGGTGATTTTCCATTCAAAGTAGACCGATGTATCCGCATCACGGTTGCCGATTGCCAGCTGTGTTCCGGCGACAATCAGCATCACCGGTAAGACCTCATAGGGTTTGAAATCTTTATTGGTGACCTTAACGGCGGTCACCACTCCCTCAAAACGCAGCACACCCGGGGCGGCGGTTTCCGTCAGCAGATACTGTTTTGCCAGCTCACTTTTAATCTGCTGATTAATGTAACTGAGCAGAACCGTCATAAACTGTTTGCCCATTTTATTATTTTCATTCAGCGGCTTAAAAACAACCGGCGTGAAAATCAGCTTTGCTTTCGGGCTTTCAGCGGTGAAATCTTCAGATAACCAGGATTTAATCACATGACTGGAGGCGGTGTCGGTTTCGGTCAGACGCTGATAATCACTCAGAAAATCAGATTGTTCGGTGGTATCCGGCAGACGGTTCGAACAGGCAGACATCAGGAATGCCATTGACGCGGCGATAATATATTTAGTGACGGAATGTGATGCAAAATTGTTCATTTCTCTCTCATGATGTTAATGATTTTTTTTAATTCGTCGCAATGCTAGCATCGGGCAGAAGAGGGAAATGAATAGAAAATGCGGTTTATATCACATAAAAAACGCGCCCTCAGGCGCGTTCAGAGCTATGCAAGCGCCCGCGCCAATAACGATATCGGGTGCTCGCATTTTTTGCCGGTGGACATCTCAATCTGCCATTTGCAGGTTTCACAGTCACTGATCACCAGATCAATCCCGCTCTCCTCTATCTGACGGAACAGCGGGGAACCAATCGCCTGTGATGTTTCGTAATTTTCCTTTTTAAACCCGTAAGTTCCGGCGATACCACAGCACTGTGAATCAAGCACAATCAGCTCCACTCCGGGGATTGAGCGGATAAGCTCAAGGGAATAGGCCGTCCAGCCCATTTTTTCCATATGACACGGCGTGTGATAGCCGACCTTCAGCGGCGTATGCCGCAATGCCGGTTTGCGCCCGTCCTGCATCAGCCGGTAAAGATAGCGCGTCACCAGATCAATGTTGTCGCGCAGCGGCGCGGTATCCACATCCAGGATATGCGGATATTCATCCCGCAGGGTAAAAGCGCAGGTGGAGGATGTCGCAATCACCGGCATCTTCTGTTCCACAATGGCTTTGGTGAGGGATTCCACATTCACCGCCGCCTGTTTTTTCGCCTGCTTTGCAAAACCGTTGGCGATCAGCGCCACACCACAGCATTTTTCCCGCTCCAGCAACTGCACGCCGATCCCCATGCTGTTAAACACATTAATGACATCTTTACCAAGCTGCGGATGGTTATAATTTACATAACAACCGTGAAAGTACGCGACCTGTTCGCCGAAGTTATCCTGCTTTTCCTGCTGTTTTTTATACCAGCGGCGGAATGTGCCGAAAGAGTATTTCGGCAGCTCACGGCGGTGATCAATTTTCAGGGCGGTATCCAGCAGTTTACGTACCGGTTTCAGGCCGGTGATGGTATTAACCACCGGTGCAAACGGCGAGGAGAGTGATCCCATCAGATCGGTGTGGCTCAGAATCGCATCACGGATCTTCGGCCGTGACGGGTGATAAGCCAGTTTAGCGCGGGCAATAATATCGCCGATTTTCACATCAGACGGACACGCCACTTCACAACGTTTGCAGTTGGTGCAGAGGGTGAGCGCATCATCATATAACATAGAATCTTTCAGCCGCAGCCGTTCGCCGTCAGGCCCCGCCTGTTTCGGTCCCGGATAATCCGGATTGACCTTCGCCACCGGGCAATACGTTGTGCAGACGGTGCATTTGATGCAGTTTTCAAACTGAGTTTGTCCCGTACTCATACCTGTTCCTCCGTTACCGCTGCGCCAATCTGCGCCAGAATCTGTTCCGCTGCGTACATCGCAGTGACAAGAGAAACACCCGCACCGCAGCCCTCCTGTAACGGGTTATACCCGCCCAGCACCGCCCCGGCGGCATACAGGTTGGTGATAGTGCCATTCGCATCCGCCGGATGCAGATATGCATCTGTCGCCACCCCGGCTTCCAGATAGCGCTGACGGGCAAACAGATCTGCCGATGTCCATTCCCGGCGCGGCAGGGTTTCGGTCAGATTCAGATTCAGCAGCGGCTCATAAATATGGTCAATATCACTCGCCAGCCCGTTACTGAAAAAACTGCCGGTGGCCAGCACAACGTGCTCTGCCTGTACCGGAATGTCACCGTGATTACGGGTAAACAGATGCGTAATCCGCTCACCGTCACGGCGGACAGAAATGACACTGTCCCCCGGCATAACAAATCCGCCCGCCCGGCGGAAACGGCTCAGCAGTGCCTGATGCAGACGTATCCCCAACAGTGACGACGGCAGCGTCGGTAACTGATAAACCGTTTTATTCAGTTGCTGCTGTAAAAAAGCCACTCCGTCACTGTTCTCCGCGCCGAAACAGGCCGGTAAGATCAGTATCTGCTCAGTGATCCCGCTCTGCGCCAGCCCGGCGGCCAGTTCCTGCCGGTTCTGCGGCAGATCCAGCACACGGGCAATATTGACAGAGCGGAACTCACCCGGGTTATTGCGTAACTTATCCAGGCACGGCAGATGAAGGGTATATGCCTGTGCCGGATACCCCTGACGGGTAAGTGCGGCAGCGGCCATTTCCGCCTGAAAATCGAGAAAACCGGTGATGCCGACAACTGCGGCCGGCTGCCGGGTTTCCGTCATTTTTTCGGTCAGAACCGGCACCACATCCGGCGTCAGCCAGCTCATCCGCCACTGCCCGGCCGGGGTCAGACGCCAGTGATTACGCTCCGCCGATCCCTGCAACGGCAGGGTATCCTGCTGCAACAACGCCATCGCCTGTGACACTCCGCGGCGTACCGCACTTTCCCCTATCACACTGTAGGGATGTGCAGGGGCCTGATGTGCCAGCGCCGCCAGTGCCGACAGCGGCTCTGTGACCGGCTGTCCGTCCGGCAGCGCCGAGAGCAGATCCAATGATGCCGATGAGAAATGCAGCGCGCTCTGTCCGGCACTGATAATCGCACAGCTCAGACCGCTTTCTGCCAGCTTCACACCGCAGGAGAGTCCGGCAAGACCGCCGCCTGCAATAACCACATCATATTTCATGCTGTTCTCCCCGGTCTTCTGTCCCGCTGTTTTCCAGCCCGCACAATCCCTGGTACACCCAGCTGGTGAACTCACTTTCGCGCAGCGCATTCCCCCATGCCACCGGGCGCACACCTTTCCATCGTTCATTAAGGAAGTGCATCAGTCCGGCTTCGGATTTTTCCGCCGTGGTGACTTTCAGCTGAGTCAGCAGCTCCGCCGCACGACAGGCGCATAATTCGCCCTGGCAGGTACCCATACCGACACGGGTGCGGCGGCGCAGATCAAGCAGGTTATTCACTGTCAGGCTTTCCGCGGCATAACGCACCTCTCCGGCGGTCACCGCTTCACATTCACATACCAGGCTTTTATCCAGGCACGTGGTGTGCGGCAGCTCTGCCGCACGATCACCGTGGCGGTACACCGCCGATCCGCGCAGCGGTGCAGGCAGGGAAATTACTTTGCGCAATGTCTGTTCCGCCGAATGCGCCGAACCCGGCAGCGGCACATCCGCCGTGGAGCACGGCGCGGTTATGCCGAGCTTCGCACACACCATGTCGGTTGCCCGCTCTGCCATCAGTCGGTAAGTCATCAGCTTGCCGCCGGTGATGGTGAGGAAGCCGCGCAGTCCGTCACGTTTCTCATGATCCAGCAGCACAATCCCTCGGCTGATACTGCGTCCGGTCGGATCATCATCCGCCGCCACCAGCGGGCGGACACCCGCATATGCCCGCAGAATACGCGCCTGTGCCATCGCCGGTGCCAGTCGTGAGCCTTCCCGGATCAGGGTATCGACCTCATCCCCTGTGACGATCATATTGTCGATATCATCATAAGGAATATGAACTGACGTGGTGCCGATCAGGGAAATGGTATCCCCCGGCACCAGGATATCCGCATCACCGGGCTTGCGGCAGCGGTTGATCACGTGCTGGTTAAGACGGTGCCCGAGGATCAGCAGTGCGCCTTTGGCAGGCAGCATACTGATATGCACGCCGGCAAAACCGGCGATGCGCTGACTCCAGATCCCCGCCGCATTCACCACGACCGGCGCATACAACGGATAACTGCGGTGATGACGGTGATCATAAACCTGCACACCAATCACCCAGTCACCCTGACGCAGCACATCCGTGACTTCATGATAGGTCAGCACCTGTGCGCCGTGCTCCCGCGCATCCAGCATATTGGCGGCCGTGAGGCGGAACGGATCAACTGTACCGTCGGGAACTTTTACCGCCCCGAGCAACGCCGGATTGACGGACGACTCAAAACGCAGCGCCTCCTCCGGGGACATCACCTGTGTATCAATTCCCGCCGCGCGGCAGGCATCAATAAACGTGGCCTGGTACGCCATCTCATCTTCCGGCAGTGTGATAAACAGGCCGTCTGTTTCCTCAACACAGTGACGGGCGATTCGCCGCAAAATCCGGTTTTCCGAAATACACTCACAGGCGGATTCCGGATCAGTCACCGCGTAGCGGGCACCACTGTGCAGCAGGCCGTGATTACGGCCGGTCGCGCCGGTGGCGATATCAAACCGTTCCAGCAACAGAGGGCGCAGACCGCGCCGGGCACAATCCCTGGCCATCCCGGCACCGGTTGCACCACCGCCGATGATAATGACATCGGCCTCATTGACAGGTGAATCAGACATGGGTTCCTCTCAGTCATTTTCCTTTATTATGGTTACAGCTTAGCCGTTTTTTCCTTTCCCATGATTGATAATGAGCAAAAACGAAAACAAATAACCAAAAAAAAGGAGCGAAAAAATCCATAGTCGTGATGAATATCACATATCCGCAACATCAGGTATTTTTCTCAGAAAATACCCGTAAACCGACTGATTTTCCGCCGGTTTTCTGTCTGATTCACACCGCTGAGATTTAGTTATTGTCCTGCCGCGGATATGCGCTATGCTTTTAGCGCTAATTATATGTTTACCCTATATATTTTATGTAACCAAAATAAAACAAAACAACTACACTTAAGTAATTACTTAGGTGATTACCTGAAATATCCGGTTATTCATCCGCAAAAATGCAAAATTAGCGCTTAAAACCCTTGGTTATATCAAATTCAAACGATCAGCTATTCGCTATACTTTGAACAGAATGTGATTTTATAACCAATTAATAACCGAAAATGATTAGCATTTTTATCAACTGAAAGGATTCGGTTACTGATAACAATTTTGAGTACCTGTTTCAGATTTCGTTTTTACATTTTAACTTTCGATTTACCTGAACAATGGAGAAGCACAGTGCAAACCTTTAATGCCGATATCGCAATTATCGGAGCAGGCGGTGCAGGGCTGCGGGCGGCGATTGCTGCTGCGGAAGCTAACCCGAACCTGAAAATTGCTCTGATCTCAAAAGTTTACCCGATGCGCAGCCACACTGTGGCCGCAGAGGGTGGCTCTGCGGCTGTGACACAATCCCATGATTCCTATGATTATCATTTCAGTGATACGGTGTCCGGGGGCGACTGGTTATGTGAGCAGGATGTGGTGGAGTATTTTGTCGAACACTGTCCGGCAGAAATGACACAACTGGAACTGTGGGGCTGCCCGTGGAGCCGTAAAGAAGACGGTTCTGTCAACGTGCGGCGTTTTGGTGGTATGAAAATCGAACGGACCTGGTTCGCCGCCGATAAAACCGGCTTTCATATGCTGCACACCCTGTACCAGACCTCTCTGAAATACCCGCAGATTCAGCGCTTTGATGAACATTTTGTCCTCGATATTATTGCGGACGAAGGCCATGTGCGCGGTCTGGTGGCGATCAATATGATGGAAGGAACAAAAGTTCAGATCCGCGCCAATTCAGTGATTATGGCCACCGGCGGCGCCGGCCGGGTCTACCGCTATAACACCAACGGCGGGATTGTCACCGGCGACGGGATGGGAATGGCTTTCCGTCACGGCGTGCCGCTGCGGGATATGGAATTTGTTCAGTATCACCCGACCGGCCTGCCTGGCTCCGGTATTCTGATGACAGAAGGCTGCCGGGGTGAAGGCGGTATTCTGGTCAACAAAGACGGTTACCGCTATTTACAGGATTACGGCATGGGGCCGGAAACCCCGCTCGGCCATCCGGAAAACAAATACATGGAACTCGGCCCGCGCGATAAAGTCTCCCAGGCTTTCTGGCACGAGTGGCGCAAAGGCCGGACTATCAAAACCAGCCGCGGTGATGTGGTTTATCTGGATCTGCGTCATCTGGGTGAGAAAAAACTGCTGGAACGCCTGCCGTTTATCTGCGAACTGGCAAAAGCCTATGTCGGAGTGGACCCGGTTAAAGAGCCGATCCCGGTTCGTCCGACCGCGCACTACACCATGGGCGGTATCGAAAATGACCAGCGTTGTGAAACCCGGATCAAAGGGCTGTTTGCTGTCGGCGAGTGTTCTTCCGTCGGTCTGCACGGTGCGAACCGCCTCGGCTCCAATTCACTGGCGGAACTGGTGGTCTTCGGCCGTCTGGCCGGGGAAGAAGCGGCTAAACACGCGCAGGAAACACACGCTGCCAACAGCAATGCTATCGATGCCCGTACCGCAGATATTGAAAACAACCTGAAAGCGCTGATGAACCAGAAAGGCACAGAAAACTGGGCCAAACTGCGCGACGAAATGGGCGAGGCGATGGAAGAAGGCTGCGGTATTTACCGCACACCGGAACTGATGCAGAAAACCATCGATAAACTGGCCGAACTGAAAGAGCGCTTCAAACGCGTTGAAATCACGGATCGCTCCTCTGTCTTCAATACCGACCTGCTCTACACCATTGAGCTGGGCTTTGGTCTGGATGTCGCGGAATGTATGGCGCACTCCGCCTTTAACCGTAAGGAATCACGCGGCGCGCATCAGCGCCTGGATGAAGGCTGTACTGAGCGCGACGATGTCAATTTCCTGAAACACACCCTCGCCTTCCACAATCCGGACGGCTCGCCGCACCTGGAATACAGTGATGTGAAGATAACCAAATCCGCCCCGGCAAAACGTGTCTACGGTGGTGAAGCGGCGGCGGCTGAACAGGCGGCAAAAGAGAAGGAAAACGTCAATGGCTGAGATGAAAATGCTGAAAATGTCAGTGATGCGCTATAACCCGGAAACGGATAACGAGCCGCATGCTGTCACGTATCAGGTGCCTTACGATGAGCAGACGTCACTGCTGGATGCGCTGGGCTATATCAAAGACAACCTAGCGCCGGATCTCTCCTACCGCTGGTCCTGCCGGATGGCTATCTGCGGCTCCTGCGGCATGATGGTCAATAAAGTACCGAAGCTCGCCTGCAAAACGTTCCTGCGTGAATACCCGCAGGGCATGCAGATTGAGGCACTCGGTAACTTCCCGATCGAGCGCGACCTGGTTGTGGATATGACGCACTTTATCGAGAGCCTGGAAGCGATCAAGCCTTATATTATCGGCAATGACCGCAAACCGTCCGAAGGCCCCAATAACCAGACCCCGGGACAGATGGCAAAATACCATCAGTTCTCCGGCTGCATTAACTGCGGCCTGTGCTACGCGGCCTGCCCGCAGTTCGGTCTGAATCCGGAGTTCCTCGGCCCGGGCGTGCTGACACTGGCGCAGCGTTATAACACCGACAGCCGCGATCACGGCAAAAAAGAGCGGATGAAACAAATCAACGGCGATAACGGCGTATGGACCTGTACCTTCGTGGGTTACTGCTCGGAAGTCTGTCCGAAACATGTGGACCCGGCAGCCGCCATTCAGCAGGGTAAAGCCGCCAGTGCGGAAAATTACATTATTGCCCGTCTGAAACCACAATAAGGAAGAAAGAAATGACGACCAAACGTAAGCCTTATGTGCGTGAAATGACACCGACATGGTGGAATAAACTCGGTTTTTACCGTTTTTATATGCTGCGGGAAGGCACCGCAGTGGTTCAGCTCTGGTTCAGTCTGCTGGTTATGTACGGCGTTTACTGTCTTAAGGGCGGCCCGGCGGACTGGGCAGGTTATGTCCACTTCCTGCAAAATCCGGTGGTGGTACTGGTCAATATCCTGACCCTGGCCGGCACTCTGCTGCACACGGTAACCTGGTTTCAGCTGGCACCGAAAGCCGTCAATATCGTTATCAAAGACGAAAAAATGGGACCGGAGCCGATTGTCCGTCTGCTCTGGATTGTGACCCTCATCGTTAACGCCGTTATTCTGGCCGTTGCATTACTGTGGTAAGGAAGGGAACTGATATGATTAATCCGAATCCGAAACGCTCACAGGAACCGGTTTTCTGGGGAATGTTTGGCGCGGGCGGCATGTGGAGTGCCATTGTTTCACCGGCCATTATTGTGCTGCTGGCCTTCCTGATCCCGTTCGGCCTCGCGCCGGATATGCTCAGTTATGGCCGCATCCTGGCGTTCTGTCAGGGGTTTATCGGGAAGATTTTCCTGCTGCTGATGATTATCCTGCCGCTGTGGTGTGCGCTGCACCGTCTTCACCATTGTATGCATGACCTGAAAATTCATGTTCCTGCGGGACGCTGGGTCTTTTACGGCCTGGCAACGATCCTCAGTGTGATGGCAGTCATTGGTGTGTTCACACTGTAATGATTGTCTGTCATAAAAAGGCCGGCTCCTGAGAGCCGGTCTTTTTTTATCTGCCGTCAGGCCACTTCTTCCCGGTTAAGCTGCCAGTAGCTGAGCTGCACCGGGGAAAGGCCGCGGAATACCAGTGTTGCAGGTTGCTGCGGGAAGTAACGGCTGCTCATCACTGCCTCACCGTCATTGATAAAAATCTCCGCGCTCGAATGATCCGTAAAAATATGCAGCTGTGTTACTTCTCCCTGCCAGTAACGGTGCAGCCAGTCACCGCTGACCAGACTGCGGCGGGACAGGCGGATTTCATGTCCGTCATAAGAAAAGATCAGCTGTTTGCTGAAATTCAGGATAAGCGGACCGGAGAGCCTGATAATCACCTCCAGCCGCCCCGCACTCAGTTCCAGCGCACTATCCGCCTCACCTGACCACTGTCCGCCCGCACCACGCAGGGCCTTCAGTTCCTTCACCGGCCGCTGGTACAGTTGTCCGTTATGCAATGTCAGTTCACGGGGGCAGGTCATCTGGTGGAGCCAGCCGTTTTTGACTGTCGGCTGCCGCATCTCTTCACCGCCCGGAACCCCCATCAACGCCACCATAATGCGCCGTCCGTCCGGAGCCAGTGTTGTCTGCGGGGCATAAAATTCAAATCCGGCATCTGCTTCATAAATCTGAGGTTTATGGCGGAAGGTTTTGCTTTCATAATCAAACTGCCCGACCAGATACGCGCCGGGGGAGGTATTCAGAAAACGGGTAGGTTCGCGCGGCATACCGATGGGACAACATAACAGTACCCACTCATCACCGAGCCGGAAGAAATCCGGGTTTTCCCACAAATACCCGGCATCCCTCAGCCCGCCGCAGCGGCTGCCGGCCAGGACGCCCTGTAATACCCATTCACCTAACTCTGCCGCCTCATACAGCAGCACACAGCCTCTGTCATTCACATCCCGGGCACCCAGCACCATGTACCACCGGTCACTGTGCTGCCAGACCTTAGGATTAACCACATCGGCGCTGTATCCTTCCGGCAGTCCCAGTGCAGTGCCGTATTTTTCAAATCCGCCGCCCGTTTTTTCCCGTGCCAGACACTGCCATGATGTCCGGGAGCCGTCACGGTACACCAGACTGCCCGTATAACAGAGTGTCAGTGTGTTATCGTTTACCACTGCGCTGCCGGAAAAACAGCCCCCGGAATCATAGTTACCGGACGGCAGCAGCGCGACCGGCTCATGTATCCAGCTCACCAGATCTGCCGAAGACCAGTGTCCCCAGCACGGGTGTTTATGTTCACAACCAAACGGGTCCCACTGATAGAACAGGTGCCAAAGGCCACTGTGATAAATAAACCCGGCCGGATCATTCATCAGACCGCACACCGGCGCAGTATGCCAGCCCGGATAATGCAGATCCTTCTGTGCCCGTCCCTGGTGCTTCATTAAGGCCTGCACAATCCCTGACAACAGTGCTGCCTGTGCCATATCCCTGCCCCCTGTATCCCCTAGTCCTGTTTTTCAGAAACTATGAAACCACAGATACGGTGCTGAATGCGAGCACCAACCCTCTAAGATAATTCAGAATCCGACGGGTAACGGCGGTATATCCGGAAGTTTATTGTTTTGTAACGGTCTTTCAATATTACTGATATAGGAATCACAATTTCATTAATATATTATTATGATACTAATGACGGAAGAATAACATTATCTTTAATAAATAATTACCGTCATAATATCAGCAAATATAATTATCATTACTTTCTTAACAAAAAAATAAAAAAACGGCACGCAGAATCAAAGAATATAACTACAGGAGGCGAAATATTCACCAAAAATAATTCCGGAATCATAAAAAGAATCCAGCCAGCTCTATTTCCCTGCTATACGCATACGGTTCCGATTTTGCCCATAAGCCCTTCCCAGCGGTGGCTGACAAAGAATGTGACCGAGCATACTGTAACAGATAAATAATATATTCCGGATTTTTCACAGGCATCGTCATATCTTCCGGCAAAGAACACATTATTTATAACGGCCGGATAAAATATTTTAAATAAAAAATAAACACCACCAATGCCAAACAAAAAAAACAAATAAACAATTATCACCAAAAATAAACAGGTTATTTAACCGATAACAATACCATCAGAATAAGCACAATAAAATATACTTAAACCTCCCGGTTTATTATTAATAACAACCGGAATTCATTTTTTCTGATAAAAAAACACCCGTCAGTGCGGGCGTTTTTAACAAGGTAACAGAATGTTATACTCTTACGCATTACCACGCAGAAAATAGGACACATCCTCTTCAACACTTTCCATGGCCAGCAATGCATCCAGCGTATCACGGGCTTCCTGTTCGTCGATAATGCTCATCGCAAAACCGACATGAACCAGCACCCATTTCCCCAGCATATCTGATGGCTCACCTTCACAAACCAGCGCGATGTTCACATCCCGTCTGACACCACACACTTCCACCTGCGCATTGTCTGTTACAGAGTCACCCACGGCAACGATTTGCCCAGGAATACCTAAACACATAACCGGCTCCTGATTGACTGATATGTCCTTACCGGACTACTGAATCTCAATTTGTCTGACCTGCATGGCATCACTGCTGTCCACCCGCAGGTTATGGCTGCCGCAGTGCGGACACCCGGTATTAAACCCGGCCACACTGACCGGTTTCTGACACTCCCTGCACCAGGCCTGCGCCGGGACAGTAGTGACATGCAGTACAGCACCTTCTGCCGCTGAATCACGGCAGACGATATCAAAGCAAAAACGGAGGGCATCCTCTTCGATGCAGGATACCGCACTCAGTTCAAGCCAGACAGCGGTGACGCGCTGCGCCCCGCTCTGCTTTGCCTGCTGCTCGATAATATCAAGCGCATTCTGGCATAACACAACCTCATGCATCCGCCTGTCCTCAGGACATCAGGCCGGCCGGCATTTCAAATGCGGCACGGCGGCGGCGTTCTTTCACAATCTCATCCATCTTGTTGCGGTCAACCACCATTAATGCATGAGTCGGGCACACTTCCACACAGTCAGGTCCGCCCGCACGGGTATGGCATAAGTCACATTTATGCGCTTCCGCGCGGTACTGCGCAATGGTGTTCAGTGCGGTGGTCTGTTGTGCAACAGGGCGGCTGATCACTTCCATGGTGCCGTAAGGGCAGGCAATCACACAGGTTTTGCAGCCGATACATTTTGCCTGATCGACATACACGAAATCATCTTTACGGCTGATAGCCCCGTTCGGGCAGACATTGGCACACGGTGCATCCTCGCACTGACGGCAGACAACCGCCGTACTGATGGTGTACCCTTTCATCACATGAATACGGGGAAAGAACTCATCTTTCACCACGGTTTCAATACCGGTTTCCTGCTCTTGATGCGAAACGACACAAGCGACTTCACAGGTGTGACAGCCAATGCACTTCTTTGGGTCTGCAATGATGAAACGGTTCATCATACTCTCCTGAATGATACGCGGCGACTTCACATCCGGCACTCCGGTGCAGCCGTCCTCTGGTTAGAATAATCAGGAAATAAGCATACATCGTGCCAGTCTGGCATTTTTTTTAATTTCAGTGAAATCAGCGTATTAATAAATAATACTGCCGCACCGTGTGTCATAGTGAGAATATTCGTCACACAGTTCGACATTTTTGACGATAATTTTTATCATCAGTATGTGTCATAATATAGTTGGTTTTCATCCCACCGAAAAATAGGGGATTGGATCAAACTTAAATCAGACAGCGATATTCTTTTTTTATAGAGTCATTACAATAATGGCTATTACCTCTCTGAAACTTATTTATACCTATAACTATTCAGAGCTGAATTAATTTTAAGAGCAATCCGTCCGGATCAGGAATGAGAAAGACGAAGACGAGCGGAGACGTTGTGGACAACACTGACAAGACCGAACACATACGCCATGAACGTGACCAGTACCGGATATTGGTTGATATCACCAACTCAGTGCTTTCCCATCTGGAGATGGATGGCCTGGTTGCTGAGGTCTCCCGCGAAATCCACCGGTTTTTCGGACTGAGCCAGATAAGTATTGCGTTGTGTGATAACTACAGTTCAGCTGTATATCTTTGTTATTCCAGTTATTATCAGCCACGTAAACCCGCAGAAAAGACATTATATCATCTGGATGAACTGCACCCTGACCTGGCGCAGGTTCTGGACAGTAACCAACCCATGCGCCTGACACTCGCCGGCGCCACAGAAGATCCGCTGTATCAGCATGTCTACGCGCAGGGCATGACAGAAACCCTGCTGCTGCCGCTGGCATTTAACCATAAGCCGCTGGGTGTTCTGGTATTATCCCATGAAAACAATCATATTTTTACTGACGATAACTGTAACCTGCTCAAGCAGATAGCTGCCCGGTTTGCCATTGCGGTGGATAACGCAGCGGCCTACGAAGAGATCACCCGCCTGAAGGACAGCCTGAAGCATGAAAACCTGTGGCTGAATGAACAAATTCACAATAACGAGAGTTTCAGTGAAATCATTTTCCAGAGTGATGCTATGCGCAACATTCTGGAACAGGTGGATCTGGTTGCTGCCAGCGACAGTACCGTGCTTATCCTCGGTGAAACCGGTACCGGGAAGGAGTTAATCGCCCGTGCCATCCACCGTCTGAGTGACCGCCATCACCGCAGCATGATCAAAATGAACTGTGCGGCCATCCCGTCCGGTCTGCTGGAAAGCGACCTGTTCGGCCATGACAAAGGGGCGTTCACCGGTGCGACCACCACGCATATCGGCCGTTTTGAAATGGCGGATAAAAGCACCCTGTTTCTCGATGAAATCGGCGATATGCCGCTGGATCTCCAGCCAAAATTGCTGCGGGTATTACAGGAACGGGAAATAGAACGCATCGGCGGTAATAAGGTAATTCCGGTGGATGTGCGGCTGATTGCCGCGACCAACCGCAATCTGAAATCCATGACCGATGAACGTGAATTCCGCGAAGATCTCTACTACCGGCTGAATGTATTTCCTATCTGGATACCCCCGCTGCGCGAGCGCCCGGAGGATATCCCGCTGTTGGCAACCTACTTCACACAGAAGATTGCCCGCCGGATGAACCGTAATATTGACTGCATTCCGCGTGATGCTCTGGAGCAACTGAGCCGCTATCCGTGGCCGGGCAATGTGCGCGAGCTGGAAAATGTGATTGAGCGGGCAGTGATCCTGACGCGCAGAAATACCCTTAATATTCAGCTGCATGAGCTGAATATCCCAAAGCATTCACGCCTGAAAACGGTGCTGGAGACCCCCAGCTCGCTGGAAAAACGGATGCAGACTGCCGCGCCGGAGAGTGATGACGAAGAACGCGACCGGATTATTGCTGCTCTGAAGGCCACCAACGGCGTTGTTGCCGGTGCACGGGGTGCCGCAACCCGGCTGGGGCTGAAACGGACAACATTATTATCCCGCATGCAGCGGTTAGGCATTTCTGTACAGGATATATTTGAAGAAGATAATCACTAAGATGATATTGAAACAGATTCCCTGTGAAATAAGAATATCTCGCAAATAAAATATCTGCCGCACTATGTTTATTTATTTCTCAGGCAATAATATGTGATCAAAATTCAAAAACTGAATTTGTCTGACATCATTATTAAACAAAAAATTTAAATATAAAAAAACCGGCGGTCATTTCTGAGCGCCGGTTTTTTATCATATTAAGACAGACGGATTAACACCCTTCTGCTGCTTCACGCAGACGACGCTTAATACCGGTATATTCCTGAACAACATAATGCTCAGCCTGCTTCTGATCCGCAATCGGTTCGACGCGGACAGCACAGTATTTATATTCCGGTGTTTTGGTAATCGGGCTGAGGTTTTCCGCCACCAGCTCGTTACATGCACCAATCCACCACTGATAAGTCATGTAAACCGCCCCTTTGTTCGGGCGCTCACTGACATTAGCACGGGTGATAACTTTCCCCTGACGGGATGCCACCCAGACCAGTTCCTGATCTTTAATCCCCAGTGCCTGCGCATCTGCGGTATTGATCTGAATATAGCCCGGCTCATCTGCCAGTGCCGCCAGTGCTTTACAGTTACCGGTCATGGAGCGGCAGGAGTAGTGCCCCACTTCACGGACGGTTGCCAGCACCATCGGATATTCATCACTGACCTTATCGATCGGCGGACGCCATTCACAGGTATAGAACTGACCTTTGCCGTTCGGGGTATCAAAAATACCGCCGTCGTACAGATATTCCGTACCCTGATCACTGTCAGCCACATCGCGGCACGGCCACTGGATATAGGCCAGATCCGCCATCTTCTCGTAGGTCGCACCATAATAGATAGGGCAGAGTTCACGTAACTCATCCCAAATCTCTTTGGTGTTGCTGTAATGCATCGGGAAGCCCATCGCGGTGGACATCAGGCTGATAATTTCCCAGTCCGGTTTCACATCACCGACCGGCTCAACCGCTTTATAGAAGCGCTGGAACCCGCGATCCGCTGCGGTATACACCCCTTCATGTTCCCCCCAGGAGGTGGCAGGGAAAATCACGTCAGCAATCGACGCGGTTTTGGTCATGAAGATATCCTGGACAATCAACAGCTCCAGTTTATCGAAGGTACGGCGGATAGTGGCCAGATCCGGTTCTGTCTGAAGCGGATCTTCACCCATCACGTAGTGCGCCTTCAGCACGCCCTCGTCAATAAAGTGCGGAACCTCACTCAGCGGAATACCGTTTTCGTCAGGCATTTTTTCGATGCCCCAGAATTTGGCGAATTTCTCCAGAGCCGCTTTATCTTCCACATACTGATATCCCGGCAGAGTATTCGGCAGTGCGCCCATATCACAGGCACCCTGAACGTTGTTCTGACCACGGACAGGGCCGACACCGACATGCGGTTTACCCAGGTTGCCGGTCAGTAACGCCAGGCTGGTCAGTGCGCGGACGGTTTCCACACCCTGATAGAACTGCGTGACACCCATCCCCCACAGAATGACCACATTCTCTGCTTTCGCATACATACGGGCGGTTTTGCGGATATCATCGGCTTTCAGGCCGGTTGTCGCTTCCACAGACTCTGGTGTATATGGCTCAACCAGCTTGCGGTATTCCTCAAACTGCTCGGTATGGCCATCGATAAAGTCTTTATCGTGCAGATTTTCTTCAATAATCACATGCGCCAACGCATTGATAAGCGCAATGTTTGAACCATTTTTCAGTGCTAAATGAATATCAGCAAGACGCGCTGATTCAATATAGCGCGGGTCACAGACAATAATCTGTGCACCCTTCTCTTTCGCCTTCACAATGCGGCGGGCGACGATAGGGTGTGAATCCGCGGCATTGTAACCGAAGATAAAAATACATTTGGTATCCTCAATCTCGACGATTGAGTTACTCATTGCGCCGTTACCGACCGAACGCTGCAGACCTGCAACCGAAGGGCCGTGTCAGACACGTGCGCAGCAGTCGATATTGTTACTGCCGACTGCCGCACGAACAAATTTTTGCATCACGAAGTTAGCTTCGTTACCCGGACCACGGGATGAACCGGTGGTCATAATCGCTTCCGGGCCGTACTTCTCTTTGATAGCCAGCAGGCGGGAACTGGCAAACTCAATCGCCTCTTCCCAGGAGACCGGTTCCAGTTTGCCACCACGCTGACGGCGGATCATGGGGGTCTTTAAGCGGGGGGTTAAAATCTTGGTGTCATGAATGAAGTCCCAGCCATAATACCCTTTCAGGCAGAGCTCTCCTTCATTGGTGTGACCATTCGCGCCCTCCGCGCCAATGATCTTCCCGTTCTCCACCTTCAGGTTAATTTTACAGCCTGAGGCGCAATACGGGCAGACGGTGATGACTTTTTCCATCAACATTGCTCCTATATCTTCTCTTAGCGGATAAATACCGCCTTATCACCACCAGTCATGCAGGGTTTATGCCAATTTTAAATCTGAAATAAAAACCCTTTAACTTACTGAATATATTTTGTTTTAATTTTTTATTATCACCATGACAGGCGATGGCAACGACGGGATCGTCAAAAATGTCGAACGATTCTGCACGGTGTCAGACAACGACACAGACGCAGCCGTGTCCGTGTCCCTTCAGAACAATTTTACAATTGCATGATGAATTATAACTGTGTTAAAAAAGAAGTACAATATGATGGTGATCAATCATCCGCACCGCCGGTTTTTTTCCGTATTTCATAACAGTTTACGAAAATTTTCCCGCTGACTGTTGATATCGGTTCCCCGGCACTGTTTTACAATGTCCATAACACAATGTTCATAACACCATGGCAGTAACAACGACTTAATTTTTCACGGCTCTTCCTCCCTGATAATGTGCGTGGCTCCGCGTATTATCAAAATAATAAAAGAGAGATAAAAACCTGATATGAAAGTTAATGATATTTTAATCGCCCTGCTGGTCGCCATGATCTGGGGGGTGAACTTCGTGGTGATCAAAGTGGGCGTCACCGGCATTCCGCCGCTGTTTCTCGGGGCGCTGCGTTTTCTGTTTGTGGCACTGCCCGCCGTCTTCTTTATCCCGCGCCCGAAAATCGCCCTGAACCGTCTGGTTATTTACGGTCTGACTATCTGCTTCGGCCAGTTTGCCTTTCTGTTCAGTGCCGTCAAAGCCGGAATTCCGGCCGGGATTGCCTCTGTGGTCTTACAGTCCCAGGTCTTTTTCACCATTGTTCTCGGCGGCCTGATCCTGAAAGAGTCGCTGAAAATCAGTCAGGTGATCGGCATTATTGTCGCCGTTGTGGGTTTAACCGTGCTGGCGAAAGGCGGGGACAGCGGCAGTCTGACCGATATTCCGCTGATGGCGCTGATGATGACGCTGGCCGGGGGCTTCTCCTGGGCCTGCGGTAATATCTGCAACCGTATCATTATGAAAGAGACACCGGACTGTAACGGCATGTCACTGGTGGCCTGGAGCGCGCTGGTGCCGATTGTTCCGTTTATCCTGATGTCACTGTGGATGGAAGGCGCGGACGCGATTGTCAGCAGCATTTCTCATATCAGCCTGCTGACCGTGGGGGCGATTATGTATCTCGTCTATCTCTCCACGTTTGTGGGATATACCTTATGGAGCCGTCTGCTCGGCCGCTACGAAACCTGGCGTGTCACACCGTTTGCCCTGCTGGTGCCGTTTGCCGGGATTGCCAGCAGCGCCGTACTGCTCGGTGAAACTATCACCATGATGCAGTTCGCCGGTCTCGGTTTTATTATGGCGGGCCTGATTCTGACAGTCTTCGGCAAACGTCTGGCGTCACTGCTGACACGCAGAAAATCTGTCTGAAGAAAATAAACAGTCAGCCCAGGTTTTTACGGGCTGACTGATGGTAAAATTAATGATGTTCTTTATGCAGATTGATCAATGTATTGTACTGTTCAGAAGTCTGCACCATTTTTGAAGAACCGGTTTCACGTAACTGCAATACAATTTCCTCCGGCATATTTTTATTACCTGGCTTCAGTATTTCAATTGCTCCGGCGGCGGCACCGGTACGGCCAATCCCTGCACTGCAATGAATAAACGGCTGAGGATTGCAGCCGGGGTCCTGCCCGATCTTCTGCTCAATTTTTCCATTGATACCCGAAACCAATTTTTTCAGTGCTGAAGGAGCAATGGTTGTACGATCTTCCCAGTTTGTGACATGCATAACCGATATCGGTGTTGTTTTGCCGTTTGCGGTTATTTCTATCCGGTAGTTGCGCAATTCAAGATTTCCGGCCATTGCAATATGTGCCTTCGGATTAATTTTGCATTTCACCGAAACATCATCATAGTGACCATCCCGGCGAAAATACGCCGGAAGATGCCGGTCAGCGATATCATTATCGGAAGAAAGCACAACCAACACCCCCGGTTTTTGATCCGCAAGCATACAAAGATGGTCCCGGAGTTCTTCCGGCTTAGGGTACTGACTGCGCATCGCCAGGTTCACCCCATCGACCTTCATTTGATTGGCAGGCAACCCTTTACCTTCCGGTGTAAATAACTGAGTTGTTGCGCAAGTATCGATGTCCCCGTAGCGCTGATGATTCATTCCGGTAATAAAATTATTCCGATCAAGCCGCTCTGCTGTTTTTGTCTGCAATTGTCCGAATACATCACCCGCCCGTTCTGTTTTCATCTCCTCCGTGAACGGAGTGAATTTAGGACCTGCTCTCCGTTGTGCCAGTGACTGATGCACCACCTCACCCGGTAACGGCATTCGTGCCCGCGCCTGTAATGACGGCGGAACCGGTGCCGGATAGGACGGCGGCTGCATAAATACAGGATGCGGCGGCACTGCCGGAGGCTGGCTTGATCGTTCTTGTAACACCACTGTCCGCCCCTGATACTGCGTTAACCTTGGCGGAAGGGGCGGTGGCAGAGCGTCGTTACTCTGAGTGTAATTGGGTATAATATCAGGACGGATCCCGGGCATAATCATTCCTCTGGTAGTAATAATTAACCAAAGTCCAACAAGTAATCTGCGGACTTCAGGATATATTCAAATAATTCAATAACATGATGATCTTCTGTTCCCTGAAGCGGCAAACGGCTCCAAATCACCCACTCTTCTTTTTCATTCAATGAAATCACCGGCTGCCCGGAAAGCTGCGTTAACGTATTCCGCGTCAGGACATTTTTCATTAATTCATTATTTTGCGTAATGTGTGGTAATGCCCCGATATTTGCTGACAGATACCAGTCTGCCTCATCAATCACAGCCAGAGACAATGAATAACGGCCATCAATTGTTAACATAAATGTATGCTGATCGGTGGCGGGGGGCGGGGGCGGGGCGTCCAGCCCGATATGGCGTAACAGCATCATGGCGGTACGGTGAAAAGATGATAAATCCTGCATATTCTTTCCTGATAAAGGTAATAACATTAGCAAGATCATTTCATACCAAAATCAATAATACTTTTATGTTTAATCCATCACTCAAAACTATCTCTGATGAAAAATATTCTTTAAAAAAATAATTAATATTTATTTTTTTAAAGAATAAATCATGAAAGCAGACATAATTAGTTAATCAACCATATAAAAAGGATATCTTATGAGAATCAGTGATATTCCCGGGAATCAAACCGCTGTTAATATACACAGGCCAAAAGTTGACGGAAAAACAGTAAGCCCCCTTCAGTTTGACAGAATGGCGGAGAGAATAAATTATATACAAAATACAACAATGGAATTTAAACTGAACAGAAATACATTTATTACCGACACCCGCGAGTTCAGCAAAAATGTATTGGGAAGTATCTGTAAGTTCAGTATACCGCTGAAAAAACCGGATTCTGTTTCTGATCCTCATTTTATTTTACATACTGAAGAAAGTATAAATAAAGGGATAAAAGAATGGCGGAATCAGGAAAAAACCACCTTTATTTCTGCCTTTATTAACCGGACGATTGATCAGACATGCAGGGAAAACTATGTGAAAATAGGAAAAACTGAAAAAGAAAATCTGTTTAATGAGATCAAAAAGACATTCTTCCCTACAACAAAACTGAATACCGGCTGTGCACAGTCCTCTGTAATTCAGGCGCTGCTCAATGACAGCTCACTGGCAGAAAACATCAGTAAACTTGATATAGAAAATGAAATTCCGGATAACACAGCAGATATCATGTTATCAAAAATACAGAGTATGACAACAATATCACCTGATCATCCTGTCAGTACTGAAGAACGGCAAAATCAGCAAAAAGATCTGGCTGAATTTAACCGACAGTATAAAGCAGCACTGACCGGAGAAAGAACCGCAATAAGAGCAGATATCTATAATTATATAGCAGAGAATATATTTAATACTTTTTTATGTGATCAATTTTATGGCGGAAATTCCGGTGCCGTCGAGTTTAATAAACTTCGGGAGACTATCAGTGAAATGGTACTCAGCAGAGCAGTGCCGGTCAGTGAATCCGCCCGCTTCTTTTTTTCAGAACATCCGCTTTCAGTTACCACCCGTCTGCCTGACGGCAATTAACCGGGCCGTTATCTGATATCGCACGAACAATTGTGTTTATTTTTCAGGTCACCACAGGGTTATTCGTTTTATGAATAACCCTTTTCTGTATGTGTATTTTCTTTGTGAACTTATCATCTCCCTGAAACTACAATCACGCTACATTCCGCTAACAGTGATTAACCTAACAATAATGAAATAAATCCACCTTATCCGCAGGTTACCTCTGGGAACTAAGTCAAATAAGTGATATTCCTCTCTTGTACAATTGGATAATAACAAACTGAAACTACTCCTCTTTACTCATTCGGACAGGTGAAATTTATGAAAGCGTTCAAACAACTTGCCGGCGTGCTGCTCGCAATTGTCGGTGCCTTTGCCCTCGGGTATATCGCACTGAACAGAGGCGAACAGATCAACGCGCTCTGGATAGTCGTTGCCGCCGTCTGTATTTATCTGGTGGCTTACCGCTATTACGGGATCTATATCGCCGAAAAAGTGCTGAAAGTCGATGCAACCCGCATGACACCCGCCTTTAAAAATAATGACGGGCTTGATTATGTACCGACAGACAAAAAAAGTGCTGTTCGGCCACCACTTTGCGGCTATCGCCGGTGCAGGTCCGCTCGTCGGCCCGGTGCTCGCGGCGCAGATGGGCTATCTGCCGGGCATGCTCTGGCTGCTGGCCGGTGTGGTATTAGCCGGTGCCGTGCAGGACTTTATGGTGCTGTTCGTCTCCACCCGCCGCAACGGCCGCTCCCTCGGGGAACTGGTCAAAGAGGAAATGGGGAATGTCGCCGGTGTTATCGCGCTGATCGCCTGTTTTATGATTATGGTGATTATCCTCGCCGTCCTCGCGATGATCGTGGTGAAAGCACTGACTCACAGCCCGTGGGGAACATATACCGTTGCCTTTACCATCCCGCTGGCTTTCTTTATGGGGATTTACACCCGTTACATCCGTCCCGGACGTGTCGGGGAAGTTTCTGTTATCGGCCTGATTTTCCTGGTATTCGCCATTATTTCCGGCGGCTGGGTAGCCGAAAGCCCGACCTGGGCACCGTATTTTGATTATGACGGCGTGCAGCTGACCTGGATGCTGGTCGGTTACGGCTTTGTCGCAGCGGTTCTGCCGGTCTGGTTACTGCTGGCACCACGTGATTATCTGTCTACATTCCTGAAAATCGGGACAATCGTCGGTCTGGCGATCGGTATTCTGATTATGCGCCCGATGCTGGAAATGCCGGCGCTGACAAAATTTATCGACGGCACCGGCCCGGTCTGGGCAGGGGATCTGTTCCCGTTCCTGTTTATCACCATTGCCTGTGGTGCGGTCTCCGGCTTCCATGCCCTGATTGCCTCCGGTACCACGCCGAAAATGCTGGCTAACGAAAACCAGGCCTGCTTTATCGGCTACGGCGGGATGCTGATGGAATCTTTCGTGGCGATTATGGCGCTGGTTGCCGCCTGTGTGATCGATCCGGGTGTGTACTTCGCCATGAACAGCCCGATGGCCATGCTGGCACCGGCCGGCACCACCGATGTGGTCGCTTCTGCCGCCAGTGTGGTCAGCAGCTGGGGCTTCCAGATAACCCCGGAAACCTTAACCAATATCGCCAATGAAGTGGGCGAACAGAGCATTATCTCCCGCGCAGGGGGGGCGCCGACACTCGCCGTCGGTATGGCCTATATTCTGCACGGGGCGCTCGGCGGTCTGATGGATGTCTCCTTCTGGTATCACTTCGCCATCCTGTTTGAAGCCCTGTTTATCCTGACTGCCGTGGATGCCGGTACGCGCTCCGCCCGCTTTATGTTACAGGATTTACTGGGTGTGATTTCCCCGGCACTGAAACGGACGGATTCCCTGCCCGCCAACCTGATCGCCACCGCGCTGTGTGTGCTGGCGTGGGGTTACTTCCTGCATCAGGGCGTTGTGGACCCGCTCGGTGGTATTAACACCCTGTGGCCGCTGTTCGGTATAGCCAACCAGATGCTGGCCGGTATGGCACTGATGCTGTGTGCTGTGGTGCTGTTCAAGATGAAGCGTCAGGCATACGCCTGGGTGGCACTGGTGCCGATGGCGTGGCTGTTAATCTGTACCATGACCGCAGGCTGGGAAAAAGTGTTCAGCGAAGATGCCCGCGTCGGTTTCCTGGCGGTAGCGAATAAATTCCAGGCGATGATTGACAGCGGTAATATTCCGTCGCAGTACAGTGTGTCGCAGCTGTCACAGCTGGTGTTTAACAACCGTCTCGATGCCGGTCTGACACTGTTCTTTATGGTTGTCGTGGTCGTGTTGGCTGTCTTCTCACTGAAGACCGCGCTGAAAGCACTGAAATCTGACAAACCGACTGACAACGAAACACCGTACGAACCGATGCCGGAAAACTATCTTGATTTAGTGGCAAACAGCAAATCTGCCCACTAAAATCTGATATACTGGTGAAATAAGGACCGGCGGGCAACTGCCGGTCTTCCGTACGCAACAGGTTCAGGGTCATAATTATGTTTGATACTCTCGCAAAAGCAGGACGTTATCTCGGGCAGACTGCCAAAATGATGATTGGCGTGCCGGATTATGATAACTATGTACAACACATGAAAAACACCCATCCTGATCAGACGCCGATGACCTATGAAGAGTTTTTCCGCGATCGCCAGGATGCCCGTTACGGCAGCAAAGGCGGCCCGAAATGCTGCTGAGCCGCACAACGGACTTCATGTAAAAATACCGCAAATTATTGCGGTATTTTTTATTCATCAGCGGCAGTTATTTTCCTGTAAACGCATCAGCTGCCCCAGACGGGCTGACACTTTTTCGCGGGCATCCCCTTTGGCAATCCCGTTGCCGATGCCAAAATCCCCGAGGAACCCTAATACCGTTTTACCGTCAAATTCACCGGTTTTCTCAATGTCCTGCTCAATACTGCGGGTGACGGCAATTTCCTTTTTAATGTCACGGCAATCCATTAACAAGGATTCCTCAACAGATATCGCAGCCGCCTGCGGATATTGTTTGGTGGCACAAGCGGACAACAGTAAAGCAAACGGGATAATAACAGCGATTTTTTTCATGGTATTTTTACTCTCAGAAAGAAAGCTCAGACCATAAAAAAAAATGCACCGGCCGGATATCAAATACCGACCTTAAATCCGTGTATTCATAAAAAAACCGCCGGATTTCTGCGGCGGTTTCTGTGGTAGCCAGAGGAACAAATTCACTCTTCTTCACCTTCAAATAAGGTAAATCCGCCAAAGCCGTCCCAGCCCGGCAGTGCATCATAAACCTGCTGCACAGCACGGGTGACTTTCTCATTAACCGGCATATAAAAGCCGACAAGATCCGGCTGAATACCCAGGAAAATGACTTCCGGAATATCTTCCTTCAGTTGATCGATCAGAAAGTTGAGCGGCAGGTTATGCGTACTCATGATAAACATTTCGGCGATATCATCCGGGTCAATAATACGGATCTCCCCGGGATTCAGGCCGATATCCGCCGCATCCACAATCAGCAGACGTTCCGGTTTCAGTGCCCGCACCTGATGCGCCACATTCTCCGGCGCACTGCCGCCGTTAACGGCAATCCAGCCGTCAACCGGGTTCGCGTCCATCAGATCAAACAGCATCGGCCCTGCGGCGTCATCGCCCATCATGGTATTTCCCACGGCGAGCATCACATTTTTTGCCGTCATCTCACTCATGGGCGGCGCTTCACTATCAGGTAAATCGCCGGTTCACGCTCAATCTCCCCGAGCAGGCGGATCAGCGTGGCACTCCATTCGCGGAAATCCGGATTTTTATCCTTCGTCAGCGGATCTAATGCCAATGCCAGCATATTGGTATGTGTGGAATCGATGTTAATTTCGCCGAAAGTGATAAGCCCCTGCAATTTGCGGCGCGCTTCCCCTTCGGGAAGCGCGTTCACCCAGGCCTGATAACCGCTGAGCGGGCAGATCAATTCCGTATTCAGACAATCAATCATGCCAACGTGGTGGCCGATTGCCAGTGAGTAATACATCACCTGCTGAGCCTCTTCCGGCACATCATCGTCACTGTCGACAAATTTTTGTCTCAGCGACCAGAAGATCACTTTTCCGTCAGTATCTGCATGATCGGGTGTCTGTTCAGGCATGAATGCCTCCTTGTTGTAATACGGTCACCAAGCGGTTTACGATTTCGCGTAAACGCGGGTCCTGCTCTTCATCCATCCAGGTCTGCATGGTGCTTTTCACCTGCTCCGGTGTGGCATTTTCCAGCAGCGTCAGGAAGCGATCACTGATTTCACGTCCCTGATAATACCCGGCCTGACGGCGCGCCTCGCGTTCAATCATCACACGAGTTGCCAGCGGAACGGACGGCAGCAGCAGCTGAACGCGCTCATCATCCGCCTCAACATGATCCTGACCTTTCAGTTTCTGATTCAGCAGACCCAGCGCCACAGCAAAACCGTAGATAGTTGCTGCCGGTGTCGGCGGGCAGCCCGGTATCCAGACATCGATCGGCACGATATGTTCGCTGCCGCCCCAGACACAATACAGGTCATGGAAGATACCACCGCCGCAGCCGCAGGCACCGTAAGAGATACAGATTTTCGGATCAGGCGCGGATTCATACGCCCGCAGTGCCGGCATCCGCATAGCGCGGGTCACCGCACCGGTAAACAGCAGAATATCCGCATGACGCGGCGAGGCCACCACTTTGATCCCGAAACGCTCCGCATCAAATACCGGGGTAATGGCAGAGAAGATCTCAATCTCACAGCCGTTACAACCGCCGCAGTCCACACGGTAGACATACGCTGAACGCTTGATATCTTTCAGCAGCGTGCTTTTCAGTTTCGCCACCTGCTCATCTACCTTCAGCGGTTCGCTGACATGATGGTTCACCGGGATTTCAGGCAAACTCATAATTTTTCTCCCTCAATATGCAGACGGAAGTTCTGACGGTCATTATTCAGCAGGTTATTTTTCTGCTTACAGGACGGACAGGTTTCATACATCGGCCGCAAGGCTTCAATTCCGCTCTCTTCAATACCTGACGCCACCATCAGCGCCATCGCATATTCCACGGATTTCTTCGGTGCGAACGCTTCCCCGCACTGACGGCAGTGCTGTAAGCGGAATGTCCCTTTCATATAGAGATCCGCTTTATTCATCACCGCCGTTTCAAACTCTTCGGTCAGATGGATAGCCCAGGTCGGGCACACTTCCTCGCAGCGCGCACAATAAATGCAGCGGCCAAGGAATAACTGCCAGCGGCGCTCACCGCTTTCCAGGTCAGTTTCCATCGTCAGGGCGTTTGCCGGACAGGCAGAAATACAGGCACCGCAGGCGATACACTGCTCCGGCACATATTCCGGTTTACCGCGGAACCCGTGCGCCACTTCCAGTGGTTTGAACGGATATTTGACCGTTGCTGTCCCCGCATTGCGGAGGGTTTTAAACAGTTTAAACATGGTATTCCCTCCGGCTTATTTCAGTGGTGAATGTTTGCGATCGATGCTGTACTGCTCGATCTCTTTGTACGCCACGGTTTTCGCTTTGCGTTTTTTCACATCCACCAGCGTGACGCGGTCAGTACAGGAGTAGCAAGGGTCAAGGCTGCCGATAATCAGCGGCGCATCGGAAACGGTATTGCCCTGTAACATGTAGCGCAGCACCGGCCAGTTGGCATAGGTGGCTGCGCGGCAGCGCCAGCGGAACAGTTTCTGGTTGTCACCCAGCATGCTCCAGTGGATATCTTCCCCGCGCGGCGCCTCGGTGTAACCCAGGGCAAATTTGTGCGGCTGATAGGTAAAGCCTTCGGTCAGAATCGGGCCTTCCGGCATGTTATCCAGCGCGTATTCGATCATGGCGAGTGAATCGAGGGTTTCTTTCACACGCACCATGACACGGGAGTAAACATCACAGCCATCCATGGTAAATAATGTTTTCGGCAGGTTGCCGTAGTCGGCAAACGGATGATCAAAACGCACGTCGCGTTTGAAGCCGCTGGCGCGGATCATCGGACCGACCGGGCTGTAATCACGTGCAATCTGAGGATCAAGACGACCGACGCCGACCGTACGCTGTTCCATATTCGGTGTGCTCAACAGCATATCCACCAGCTGTGTGACATCCGCGCGCATCTCGCGGACCAGCTGAATAGTTTTCACCCGCTGCTCTTTGAGGAAGTCACGGCGCACACCGCCAATCAGGTTGGTTCCGTAGGTTTTACGGGCACCGGTCAGCAGCTCGGCCATGGTCATGGATTTTTCACGCACACGGAAGAATTGCATGAAGCCGGTATCAAAGCCGGTGAAGTGACTGGCAAGACCAATGTTCAGCAGGTGACTGTGCAGACGCTCCACTTCCAGCAGTACGCTGCGGATAGTGTGCGCACGCTGCGGCACATAAATCCCCAGGGCGTTTTCCACGGATGTGGTGTACGCCACACTGTGGGTGAAGCCGCAGATACCGCACACACGGTCAGACAGGAAAGTGACTTCGTTATAACCCATACGGGTTTCCGCCAGTTTTTCCATACCGCGGTGGACGTAAAACATACGGTAGTCCGCATCAACAATCCGCTCCCCGTCAACGAACAGACGGAAGTGGCCCGGTTCATCCGACGTGATGTGCAGCGGGCCGATTGGCACAACGCGCGCATCTTTTTTGCTGTCGTTGATAAACTCGTAAGTCTCGGTATCGGTGGTCGGTGCCGGGCGCTGACGGTAATCCATGGTGTCTTTACGCAGCGGATAGAGATCATCCGGCCAGTCATCCGGCAGCACCAGACGGCGTTCGTCCGGCAGACCCACCGGGCTCAGCCCGTACATATCACGAATCTCACGCTCGCCCCACACCGCAGCAGGCACACGCGGTGTGACAGACGGGAATTCCTGGGTGATCGGGCTGACATACGCTTTCACGGTCACCCAGCATTTTTCACCCTCTTCCATAGAGAGTGCATAGTAAACCGCGAACTGCCCGTTCAGCGGGCGCTCATCGTTACCCCACAGCACCGGCAGCCAGCCGCCGCAGCCGTAGTACAGAAACTCCACCACTTCCGGCAGCATCTCTGTTTTAATGGTGACGGTCAGCTGGTTGGCGGTCTGCCACTCTTCTTCCAGCACCGCATGGGGAAATTTCTCGCGGATCTGTGCCAGATAGCCCGCGCCTTTACGAACGCCCTGAAGGGTATCTGTATAATTCTGATAGCTCACGTTTATTTCTCCTGCGATGATGTGGATGTTGTATCAGCACCCCACGGCCAGCGGTAGTCCGGGGTGGTTAATTCTGTACCTGGCAATGTACTGTCCGTCAGGACAATAGTGGCGGCATTTTCGAGCAGACGGCTGACCGGCTGCGGAATGTGGGTGCCCATCACCAGCATCAGTACAATGAGGATGGCCATCGGCAATGTCGTCAGGATCCCTGCCTCGCCGCGTGATACGCAGTCAGGCTGTGCGCCGAACAGGGTTTTCGATACCATTCTAACCAACCCGCCGAGGACGATAGTGAGCAGGATCAAAAGCAGCAGTGTCAGCCAGAAATGATCCGCCGCCAGACCCGCAACGACTATCATAAACTCACTGAGGAACACGTTAAACGGCGGCATACCGCCGAGTGCCAGCGCACCGCCCGCAAAGACAACCGCCGTAAACGGCATGGTGCGCAGCATTCCTTTGACCACCGTGATATCACGGGTGCCGTACTTCAGTAACACGTTACCGGAACCGCAGAACAGCAGGGTTTTGCCCAGGCTGTGGTTCAGTGTGTGCAGCAGCGCGACCAGCACACCCAGCGGGCCGCCGATACCCAGCGCCACGGCAATCAGCCCCATGTTTTCCACACTGGAGTACGCCAGCAGACGTTTCATATCACGCTGGATCAGGATGAAAAACGCCGCCACCGCCACAGAAAGCAGGCCGAAGACCAGCAGCAGTGTCTGTGTGAATTCCCCGCCGATGGCTGAAGTGATAATGATGTAATAACGGATGATAATCAGCAGTGCGCAGTTCAGCAGAACCGCAGACAGCAGCGCGGAGACCGGGCTCGGCGCTTCACTGTGTGCATCCGGCAGCCAGGCGTGCATCGGGAACAGACCGGTTTTGGTACCGAAACCAATCAGCACAAACACAAAGGCCAGGTGCATCAGGGTCGGGTCCAGCAGTGCGGTATGTTTCAGCACTTCGGTCCAGAAAATAGCCAGTTCCGGGTCCGGCATCACACTCGCCGCATTCGCATACACGAGGATGGTGCCGAACAGGCCGAATGCCACACCCACACTACAGATGATGATGTATTTCCACGCCGCTTCCAGGGAAGAGCGCTGTCCGTAGATACCCACCAGGAACGCGGAACTGAGTGTGGTGGCTTCCACCGCCGCCCACATCAGGATCAGGTTGTTACTGGTGATCACCAGCAGCATGGTGAACAGGAACAGATGGAAGAAGCCGTAGTAGTTGCAGAGTGTTGCCACACTGACTTCGCCATCGTCCACTTCGTGGTTCATATAGCCGATGGAATACAGACCGGTCAGGAAACCGACAATCCCGAGGATCGCCAGGAACAACCCGGCCAGGCTGTCCAGGTGGATCCAGCGGTTCGCCATCAGCAGATCACCTTCCTCACCGATGGTGTACACCATCCACAGCGAGAAGACGAGCATCAGGGAGATACCAATGGTATGCACCAGAGTGACCACACCTTTCGCTCCGCCGCCCGCCAGGCGGCAGGCAAATGCCAGCAGTGAAATCACCAGCGGCGTTGCCATTAATAACGTTAACAACATGGTTTGACTCATCTCATCACCCCTTCAGCGCGGTCAGTTGATCCACGTTCAGTGTGTTGAGCGTGCGATAGATTTTACGTGCCAGTACCGCCATGATAATCACAGCGAAAATGGCGTCCGTCGCGATACCGATTTCCACCAGCTCCGGCGCTTTATACGCCAGCAGAGCCAGTGTCAGGTGCGATCCGTTTTCCATCAGGCAGTAACCGAATGCCTGTTTCAGGATGTTGCGCTGTGTCACGATGCAGAGTAAACCCAGCATAAAGTGACCCAGAGAAACCGCCAGCGCCGGTTTCAGATCCGCCACCATCGGCAGTTTCACCGGTTCGACCACAAACCAGCACAGCACCACAATCACCGCCGCGGCCAGCATCAGCCAGGCCGGGCTTATCACGCCGCCGTTGGCGGTCGGATCAGACAGCTTGCGGAAGGCATAGCCCATAATCAGCGGCACCAGCACCACTTTGGTCGCGAAGGCGGTGATCGCCCACATGCCCAGCTGCGGCGCATCCAGTGTCTGTGACAGCGTGGCGAAAATCGCCACCAGCACCAGAGACTGAAGTGCATAGAACCAGCAGGAAGCTACCGGGCGCTTCGCCCCGATAACCAGCAGCGAGGTGATCATCATCAGCCCCGCGAGATTGTTCACAATAATGGAACCAGTCATACTTTCTCTCCCTTAACCGAGCCAGATGACGGCGATAACACTTGAACAGAACGACATCACAATCAGCAGGCCGATAACCCACTGCATTGCTGCCGGAACCGGAGTTCCGTTTGCCACGTCTTCGCTCGGCTCACCCGGCACGACTTTGCCGAACCAGTAGAGCAGCCAGGCAAAGCTGGCAACAGATTCGATCAGCACCAGCACCATGATTGGCGCGAAGATCCAGAACTGTTCAGATAACGCGAAACCGGCCGCGAAGATCGGGAATTTACTGAAGAAGCCGTTAAGCGGCGGCACCCCGGCAATCGCCAGCGCAGCCACACAGAATCCCACGCCCAGCAGCGGATAGCGTTTTGACAGACCGCGCAGACGCGGCAGCATACGGGTTCCGCAGCTGTAGCTGAGCGCACCGGCCACCAGGAAGAACAGACTCTTGGCAAATGCGTGGTTAAATATGTACGCAATACCGCCGTCAAAGGCTTCTTTGGAGCCGAAGATGGACAGAGACAACGCGAGGAAGATATACGCCAGCTGGGTGATAGTTGACCAGGCCAGCAGACGTTTCATATCTTTCTGCGGCAGATACATCATAAAACCATACACCAGCGTGATAACGGCCATCACCACGCCGACCCAGCCGATAATTTCCGGCACATGGTCTGACGACATGATGCTGCGGGCAAAGATGTAAACACCCACTTTCACCATGGACGCGGCGTGCAGATACGCACTCACCGGTGTCGGAGCTTCCATCGCGTCCGGCAGCCAGGCCTGTAACGGCAGCTGGGCTGATTTACCCCATGCCGCAAACAGGATACCGCCGAAGACGATCAGGCTTTGCGCCTCATTCAATTGGTTAATCGCGCTCAGGGCAAACGTACCGGTGCTGATAAACAGCGTTGCCGCCGCCATAAACAGGCCGAGAGAACCTACGTGCGTGATCAGCAGCGCTTTCATCGCCGAACGCTGGGCTTTTTCTGTCTGGTAGTAACCAATCAGTGCCCATGAACATCCGCCGGTGATTTCAAAGAACAGTAACTGACCCAGAATCGTGGATGACAGCACCACGCCCGCCATCGCACCGATAAAGATCAGCAGAAAGGCATAATAACGGCGGGTCGGCCCGTGTGCGTGCTCGCGGTTACCTTCCGTCAGGTAGCCGGTGGAGTACAGACAAATCAGGAAGCCGAGGAACACCACCGCAAACGCAATCAGGGTGCTCACGCCGTCAACAGTAAAGCCGAACAGCGCGATATCACCGGCCTGAACCAGTTCCAGTGTGGTGGCAATCTTACCGCCGTCGAGATACAGCCAGCCCAGTGCCGCCGTACCGAGAGAGGCCAGCAGCGCGACTAAGGTACTCAGCCACGGTGCCATGCGCGTCGGCAGGACACTGACCAGCAACGCCCCGGCAAACGGAATCAGCAGGGTCGCCAGTGCAATATTTTCTAACATGCTTTATCGCTCCTTACAGACCGGTGAGATAGAACACGAATCCGAGCGCAGCCACGCCGAATCCTAACCAGGTCACATGATGCGTCAGCAGAAAACGACCACGGGCCAGACTGTTTTCGACCAGCGATGCCAGAACGAAAATCACCAGCAGTTTTACCAGCATCAGTACCAGCGCCAGCAGCAGACTGCCGGCAGTCAGAACGGATGCACTGCCGAACGGGAAGAAAATCGAGAGAAACAGCACAGCCACAACCACCTGTTTCAGACCGATCCCCCATTTCACCAGCGCCAGACCGGAACCGGAATACTCGGTCAGCGGCCCCTCCTGCAATTCCTGCTCAGCTTCCGCGACGTCGAACGGGATTTTGCCCATTTCGATAAAGGTCGCAAAACCACAAGCCAGCATCGCCAGGAGCGTCGCGGTCGGTGATACCCAGCCCTGACTCATCACGGCACTGATACTGCCGATATTGGTCGAACCGGCAATCAGCGCAACCACCAGCAGGCCGAGGAACAGAATCGGCTCCACCAGTACGCCGAGGGTCAGCTCACGGCTGGCACCGATACCGGCGAACGGGCTGCCGGTATCCAGACCGGACAGGGAGAAGAAAAAGCGGAACAGCGCGAAAATATATAAAATGATGATGAGGTCGCCTGCCCCGCTGAACAGTGACATTGTGGTTACAACCGGCAGCGCCATCGCCAGCAGCAGCATGCTGCCGAGCAGCACATATGGCATCACCCGGAAAATAAATCCGGAATCACGCGGTGCCACGGACTGGCGTTTCAGTAATTTGATGATGTCACGGTAATTCTGCATAATGCCCGGCCCCTGACGGGAGTGCATTTTTGCGCGGATCTGACGGGAGATGCCGGTAAACAGCGGCGTCAGCAGCAGCAGGAAAATCGCCTGAACCACTGCGAAGAGCCCCGTCATCAATGTAGGTGTATCCTGAATCGACATGGTTTCTCTCCTTACGCCGCAATCACAACAAGCAGAACAACCAGCGCGGCCACGACATACAGACAGTAAAGTCTGAAATCCCCGCCCTGAAGGCACTGAATGCGTTTGGCAAAACGGTTAATACCGCGCACCAGCGGATAAATAATGCGTTCATCCCAGAATGGCTCAACTTTTCCGGCCCCGGCTTTGGTCACGTCTAAGGCGTGAGCCAGACGGGCTGACGGATCAAGCTGTTTGCGCATGCGGTACAGCGGCGCAAACATCGAGCGCAGCGGCTGGGTAAAGCCCCCGGCAGACACGGACATATCGCGTTCCCAGGCATAACCACACGCCCAGGCATCGCCTTTGCGGCGGAAGCTCATCTGTTTGCCTTTGAAGACCAGGTAGATGATGAACGGGATCAGCGGCAGTGCCAGCAGTAACAGGAATGTCATCGCCGGAGAAATCATGGCCTGAGCAGCAGAATCCGGCACCAGCATCGCGCCCTGCACAACAGTCACATCCGTCGCCGCCGTCAGTGACATCGCCACTTTCGCCAGCACCGGTGCAATCACACTCGCGCCCACACCCAGCAGCACACATACCACCGCCAGAATCAGCATCGCAGCGGTCATTGTCCACGGCACTTCGCGGGCATGGGTGGCGGCTTCACTGCGCGCACCGCCGCAGAAGCTGATACCGTACACTTTCACGAAACACATCGCCGCCAGTGCACCGGTGATCGCCAGCATCACAATCGCGATAGGACCACTGATTTTCATGATGAATGTGCCGTCATGACTCATAGAGAACAGTGACTGATAGGTGTACCACTCACTGACAAAGCCGTTGAGCGGCGGTAATGCGGAAATCGCCATACAACCGATTAAGAACGCGGTTGCGGTCAGCGGCATCAGTTTGGCGAGGCCGCCCATTTTTTCCATATCACGGGTATGAATACGGTAAATCACCGCACCGGCACCGAGGAACAGCAAACCTTTAAACACCGCGTGGTTAAGCAGGTGATAAATCGCGCCGAGCAGACCAATTGTCGCCAGCACCGGCATATCATTCGCCATGCCGACCATCGCCACACCGATACCCATCAGGATAATCCCGATGTTTTCCACGGTGTGCCACGCCAGCAGACGTTTGATATCGTGCTCCGCCAGCGCATACATAACGCCGAGAACGGAAGAAACCGCACCGAAGCCCAGTACCACGATACCCCACCAGCCCTGGGTTGCCCCCAGCAGGTCGATGCCGACTTTGATAATCCCGAAGATACCGATTTTGACCATCACACCGGACATCAGTGCGGATGCGTGAGACGGTGCCGCCGGGTGAGCCTGCGGCAGCCAGCTGTGCAGCGGTAACATCCCCGCTTTGGCACCGAAGCCGAAGAAGCCCAGCAGGAAGACCACAGAGGCCATCGCCGGAGACAGTGAGAGCTGACGGAAGGAATCGAAATCCAGACTGCCGCTTTCACGCCACATCAGGAAGAACGCGATCATGATCAGCACAGAACCGGCGTGGGCAATAAAGAAGTAGAGCAGACCGGCGCGGATGGATTTGTCATCCTGATCTGCGATCACCAGGAACCAGGAGGCCAGCGACATCATTTCAAATAGAATGATGAACCAGAAGGCGTTATCCATCACCACCAGAGCAACCATGGAGGCGATAAACAGGTTCAGGAAGAATCCCATACTCCACGCGCCGCGTCCCAGATATTCCTGCACATAGTTCAGGGAATAAAGGGCGCTGACCGTCACCAGCAGTGAAATCACCATCACCATAAAGGCGGCGAGGCTGTCGAGGCGGACGACAAAATGGGCGAACGGGAAAGGTCCCTGTGCGAAATACGTCAGTGTTTCGCCGCTCATCAGCACCGGAACGGCACTGAATAAACCGAGGATACCCCCGGCAATCGCCGTGATCCCGGCAACATACACCGCCATTTTTTCCTGCTGTTTAAACAGCAGCGAAATAAAACCCCCGGCGGTATACAGGGCAACGGACCATAAGAGTAATTCAAGAGATGTCATTTTCTGCTCTCCTGTCCTGAGACGAAAATACCGAACTCCGGTGGCATCGCACCAACAGATGCGGTACGGCGTTTCGCACTTTCGTTTTCCAGCTGATTCTCTTCAACGAGATGGAGGGCATCGGTCGGGCACACTTTCACACACGCCGGTCCTTCGTCACTGAAATCACACAAATCGCATTTCACTGCGATATTACGGATACCGGCATTCCATGCCAGAAACGGATTCATGGTCGGCAGGCTGTCCGGCACATCCAGCAGCATCTCCTGCGGCACATACTGCTCAAAGAAATCCGGCATATCGACAGGTTTACTGCCTGACGGGGTAATCGCCCCGAACGGGCAGACCAGGCCGCATAATTTACAGCCGATACACAGGCTTTCATTCAGCACGATCATGTCATTTTCGTGTGTAATGGCATTCACCGGACACACACGGGCACACGGAGCATCATCACACTGACGACAAAGCATCGGCGCGGTCAGTTCCCCGATTTTCACCACATTCAATCTCGGATATGTTTGTAATCCCTGCTGTTTATGCGTCTCAGAACAGGCCGCCATACAGGTATTACATCCGATACAAAGATGCGGGTCGGCAATAACAAAGCGATTCATTCGCCCCACCCTCCAGAAAAATCAGACGAGTCATATAGTTTGATACCCTTGTTAGGCATTTTTCATGCCATGTTAAAAAGTGTATATTTATCAATTTATTGACATGATTTTCAGGCGGGAATAACTGTCGGTTCGACACTAATGACGACAAAAATGTCATGCTGTCTGCTGTCATCAGTTATGATGCAGACGATTAATGAATAAATATTGAACCAAGTAACTGATAGTTTCTCTAACTCTCTTTAGCGATGAAGTGATGTACCCGATGCCTATACGTCCGTTATTGAATACACTAAGAAATGAATTTGTTGTTTCTGCTGTTCTTGCCCTGTTTTTGGGCTTTTTCCTGAACTACACCGTTTATTTTTCCCGCGCTCAGAACCAGTTATTACTGGCCGGTGACTATGGTTTTATTTATCTGATCGCCGAAATTTTCGTCAATGTTCTGTTCAGCTTTTTCTTATTCCGGCTGATTGCTCAGACCGGACTGCTGAGTTTTAAACTCTTCAGCAGCCTTATTATTCTGGTCAGTATCGCTGTCAGTTACTATGTGATGTTTTATGACGTCATTATCGGTTACGGTATCTTAGTCTCCACGCTGGCAACAGACAGTGTCGAACTGTCGCAGGAAGCTGTCGGCGAACATTTTTATCTCTGGTTCACACTGCTTTCTGTTCCTGCCCTGCTCCTTATCTGGTCCGCAAAAAAAACAGAAATACAAACGACATCACGGCGCCGGATGCTTTCCCTGTTTACCTTCATCGTCATCCCGGTTCTGATTTTCGGTTATTTAAAGCTGGCTGATTTCAATCAGAAAAAAATTGAAATGAACGGCAGTATTGATGTATCCAGTTATGGCGGCGAACTGAGCTATTCTTATTTACCGACCAACTGGATTGTTCCGCTGGTGCAGTATGCCGTGGTCAAATATGACGACACCTTTAATGAAATTGATTTATTCGACCCGGCCAAAGAATTTACCTATACCCCGGCGCCGCAGAATGACGATTTATATGTGGTCTTCGTGATCGGGGAAACCGCGCGCTGGGATCATATGCAATTACTTGGTTATGGGCGTGAAACAACCCCGTTATTATCCGCAAATAAAAATATCATTGCCTTTAAAGGCCAATCCTGTGATACCTCCACAAAATTATCGCTGCGCTGTATGTTTGTGCGTGAAGGCGGCGTTAAAGATAACGAACAGCGGACAGTCACTGAAAATAATGTCTTCTCGGTAATGAAACAGAACGGGTTCTATTCCGAACTGTTTTCCATGCAAAGTGAAGTCTGGTTCTATAACCGCCTCGACCTCGATAATTATCTGATCCGTGAAATGATCACCGCCCAGAACAGAACACCGGGCAAAGCTATCCGTGATGAATTACTGATGGATGAGGTTGATGAAGTACTGGCCCGTAAAAAACAGGGACAAAACCTGATTATTTTGCATACCAAAGGCTCGCACCATCTTTATTCCAAACGCTATCCGCCTGAGTTCCGCAAATATATGCCGGAATGTACGGATGCGGGCACCCAATGCAGTGTGCAGGAAGAAATTAACGCCTACGATAATTCGATCTTATATACGGATCATTTGCTGAATGAACTGACAGAAAAATTAAAAGACAAAAATGCGATTGTCTTTTATACCTCTGACCACGGTGAATCTCTGGGGGAAAGAGACGGAATGCGGCTGCACGGCACACCACGGAATATTGCCCCGCCGGAGCAGTTCCGCGTGCCGTTTATTGTCTGGATATCAGATACCTACATTAAAAATAACCAAAACCTGTTTGATAATCTGAAAGAAAACAGCCGGACACGGACATTTTTCCATCATGAATTATTCGACAGTATTCTCGGCTGTTCCGGCGTGACATCATCCGACGGCGGGATCAATAATAAAAATAATCTCTGTTTCCGGTGATACAGTAACCTCATCTGCCAGCCCCGAACCGGCCTTACAGCCACTCCGGGGTTACCGCTATGAGTAATTGACCGGCAAAAAAAACCGCCGCTGATTCAGCGGCGGTTTTGTAATTCATCACGTAATCTTATTTCACGCGGGAAACGTATTCACCTGAACGGGTGTCAACTTTGATCACTTCACCAATCTGCACGAACAGAGGAACTTTAACCACAGCACCGGTGCTCAGGGTCGCTGGTTTACCGCCGGTACCGGCAGTATCACCTTTCAGGCCCGGATCGGTTTCCACGATTTCCAGCTCAACAAAGTTCGGCGGGGTGATCGAGATAGGACGGCCGTCCCACAGGGTAACGATACATTCTGCCTGATCGATCAGCCACTTGGCATTGTCACCGATGGCTTTTTCATCCGCAGCCAGCTGCTCGAATGTTTCGTTGTTCATGAAATGCCAGAACTCACCATCGTTGTACAGGTAAGTCAGGTTCAGATCCATGACATCAGCGCCTTCCGCAGAGTCTGTTGATTTGAAGGTTTTCTCCAGCAGTTTGTTGGAGATCAGTTTACGCAGACGCACACGGGCAAATGCCTGACCTTTACCCGGTTTAACAAACTCACTTTCAACAACCACGCAAGGTTCGCCGTCTAACATAATTTTAAGACCTTGGCGAAATTCGTTGGTACTATAAGTAGCCATGGAAATCCTCTAATTTTAAATAAATGGCACAGCCAAAAAAATGGTCGATATTGTAACCCGAAAACCGCCCGCCAGAGAAGTCTGGCTGCATCAACTCACCGATTCTGTCACTAATCCAACAGAACTGCTTGAAATATTAGGTCTGGAACAGGACGATAACTGGCGTGCCGGTACTGATGCCCGCCGGTTGTTTGCACTGCGCGTCCCCCGTCCTTTTATCGCTAAAATGGAAAAAGGCAATCCGCGCGATCCGTTATTACTTCAGACCATGACGCACAGGGCTGAATTTGACCTGACACCCGGGTTCTCTGTCGATCCGCTGGATGAACAACACAGTGTTGTTCCCGGACTACTGCATAAATATCACAACCGGGCATTGCTGTTAGTGAAAGGCGGGTGCGCGGTCAACTGCCGCTACTGTTTCCGCCGTCACTTCCCGTATGAGGACAATAAAGGCACCAGACATAACTGGCAGCAGGCGCTCGATTATATCGCTAACCATCCTGAACTCAATGAAATCATTTTCTCCGGCGGTGATCCGCTGATGGCAAAAGACCATGAGCTGGACTGGCTGCTGACGCAACTGGAAGCCATTCCCCATATTCAGCGGCTGCGCATTCACAGCCGTCTGCCGGTTGTGATCCCTGAGCGCATCACACCGGAACTGACCGCACGTTTCCGCGATTCACGGTTACAGATAATTTTAGTCACACATATCAATCACGCGAATGAAATCGACGATGTATTGAAAGAAAAAATGAATCAGTTGCGTGAAAGCCGCGTCACCCTGCTCAATCAGAGTGTTCTGCTGCGTGATGTGAATGACAGTGCTGAGGTGCTGGCACAGCTCAGTAACGCCCTGTTTGACGCCGGTATTCTGCCTTACTATCTGCATGTGCTGGATAAAGTACAGGGTGCGGGACATTTTCTGATCAGTGATGATGAAGCGCGCCGTATTATGCATGATCTGCTGCCGCGTATTTCCGGGTATCTGGTGCCGCGTCTGACCCGTGAAATCGGCGGTGAGCCGAGTAAAACACCGATCGATCTCCGCCTGCGTCAGAGCTGAGTATTACCACGCTGACATGGTTATCTGACGAAATAGTATTTTACAGGCATCTTCAGGCGGTTAAATTACGCCCGCCATCCATGGCTCGCATGCTTTCTGTCTTCTTTACCCGCCGCCCGCGCTTTGCACATCTGAATAAAAAAACCACCGTACATGCCGACGGTGGTTTTTCTTTATCCAATCAAAACATTTCGCTAAATCATTTCATTCAGAGCTAGGCGGCAAGCGAAGAGGCGCGGGGAGCATACATCAGTATGTGACCCGGGCCGCTGAGCGCAGCCAACGCCGCTATGGACGGAAGGATGACGCGAAATTTACGGGCACTTAAAGACCTGGCCGGTAAGCTTGCTATCCACCGGGATCAGGCTGGACACAATTGCTGACTCTGCCGGGCTGCCGAGACCATAAATCACGTTACCGCCCATTGCCGCGGCTTTGTTACGCAGGTCATTTGCCGCACCGCGCATGGAGCTGCTTTCGTTACCGACGCCGGTCATCCAGTTGCTCTGTACGCCGGTGACTTCACCTAATTTCTGACATTCTGCCGGTGGCTGCTCTTCGGAAAAGCGGACCTGTGATCCGGCGGAGCTCAGTTCGTTCGTGGTCGTACAGCCTGCCAGTAATAACAGTGCCAGAGCACTGGGTAACATTTTAATCCGCATAGTTTTCCTCATTCACGGTTGGAAAAAATTTATACAGCTAATTTAACCACTTTGTGGCAGCGACTTCAAAAACTAATCGCTGAAAACCACCCGCTGATCGCAATCAGCCGCAAATAATGCATAAAAAACCGGCGCCTGAGTTTCCTCAAGACACCGGTTTGGTTTTTCCTGTGTCAGCCCGGTAATTTACTGATAGTCTTTTTTGATTTCCTGAGCGGTGTCTGAGCCCCGTTTCGCTTCTTTTTCGGCGATTTCAACGGACAAACCAATATATGCACGCGGATCTAACATCGCTTTAATCTCTTCATTGCTGAAGGCGGCGGCAATGGTGCCGTTTTTCGTCAGGTTCGTGTAGAAATCCTCACCATCCGCAGCGGTTTTGATAGCTTCTTCATACAACAATGAATGCGCCTTATCTTTACCCAGCTTTTCCGCCATTTTCATCATCACATATTCGGTGTTATCCAGCCCTTTGTTTCTCATGACGTTATGCAGCATTCTTTCTTCATGAGGCACAATCGTTCTGGTGAGTTCTTCTGTTCTCAGCAGCACTTCGGTGGTCAGTTCGAGCGCTTCTTCAATCAGCCCGTCGAATAACATATACGAGCTGCTGTCTCCCTCATACGGTCTGACAGCGGAATACATGCCGACACCCGGCAGTGAATACAGTTTCTGGGAGTTCGCGATAATCCCTTTGGCCAGTTTCGGGTTAATTTTGTGCGGCATGGTACTGCTGCCCACCGTACCCCTGGTAAAGCCTTCGGAGACTTCCGCGATTTCTTCCAGCGTGGTGCTGTAAACTTCCTCACCGATTTTATGGCAGATATTCGCCATCAGCGCCAGGTTCGCCATGTACTCCAGTTTATGCGTGCTCAGGTTACGGGACGGAACTTCCATCGCATGCATGCCGGTCAGTTCAGCAACCCGCTTCTGGACTTCCAGCCCGATGCCCGGCATGGTGTTAAATGCCCCGACCGCGCCGCCCATCATGATAGTGAATACGCGCTTTTCACACTCTCTCATGCGCTGGCTGCAATCGATAAAATCGCTGATCCATACCGCCACTTTGTAACCATAAGTGATAGGGATCGCGTGGCGGCCATGTGTTCTGCCCGGCATCACCATGTGTTTGGTTTTTTCTGCGAGACGCGATAAATTTTCGAGGATCTCACTTAACAGCAGCATAAATTTATTATGTACTGTCTTCATCATATACAACTGCGAACTCTGCTGAATATTCTGGGTGGTAATACCGTAATGGATATATTTACCACTCTCTTCAGAACAAGCGTTCACTAATACTTTTAAGAACGGCACGAAGCCATGACCGATTTTCTGATAAATACGGCTCATCTCTTCGAAATCGATATTTTCAATAACCGCCTTTTCTTTAATTTCACCGGCAGCAGAGCGGGGAATAAACCCCAGTTCTGCCTGTGCCTGAGCTAACACTGATTCAAACATCAGCCAGGTAGAGTATTTGGCCTCATCAGACAGCAGCGCTTTTATGCCGCGATCATCGATGGTTTTACTTTTAGAATCATATAAAGCTCTCATCATATATCCTTTTATTTCTTCATTGCTTCATCAACAGCATTGCGGACAAATTCAACCTTCGGTCCGTAAACAACATGGACGTGGTTTGCCGATGGAAAGAAGAATGCAGTACATCCTGATTCCGACATTAATTCTTTATCAATCTTATTCACTTCTTCGATATCAATACGCATACGGGTAATACAGTTATCGACGTTACGGATATTTTGTTTTCCGCCCAGAGCCTCGATAAGAATTTGCGCGATTTCACCATAACGTTTTTCTTTAATTAACGTGTTTTTCAGGTTGCTGGATTCTTCACGGCCCGGCGTTTTAATATCAAACCGCAGAATTGCCCAGCGGAAGATAAAGAACGTCACCACGGCCAGACCAGTACCGATAAGCACCAGGAATATCCAGTTAGTGCGTTCGTACAGAAGACCAAATATAGTGAAATCGAATATGGTTCCGCGGATATAACCGATGGCCACACCGGCGAATGACAGTAATACTGCGCCGATACCCACGATGATGGCATAAATTAAATACAGCAGCGGTGCAATAAACACGAAGGTAAATTCGAGCGGTTCCGTCACGTTACCAAGCATCGCGGTCAGAACCATCGTCACCAGCATCGATTTCACTTCAATGCGATTCTCTTTCTTCGATGTCTTATAGATAGCTAACGCGATGGCCGGGAACAGGAACAGCGTCACCAGCATTTGCTGCTGCGCCATAAAGCGCGTCAGGCCTGGCATCATCGCCCAGTATTCCGTACCCAGCCCCTGTTTGAACAACACTTCTGTTAAGGCAGGAACAACTCCGACGAAGGTTTGCCCGTCAATAACATAAGTACCGCCGGCTTCAGTAAATCTGAACAGCACGTTCCAGACGTGGTGCAAGCCGAACGGAATAAACAGACGCTCACCACCCGCCGTAAAGAACGGACCGACCGGACTCAGGAAGACAGCAGAAAGTTTCATCAGCCCCTGAACCAGCACTTCCCAGATAAACGGTAATATCGCGCCGACTGCAATCATCAGCCCGACCATAATAATAGAAACAGATTTTTTACCGGAGAAGAACGCAAAGGCTGTCGGTAACTCAAGGTTATAGAACTTATCCGTTGCCCAGGCAGCAATCAGACCGGTGATAATCCCCCCGGCGGCACTGATATTTAAGGTTTGGATCCCCAGCACCTTAATTTGCCCCACCTGCCCCATAACAGCCGCATCCGCCAGTTTACCTGTCAGTACCAGCCAGATATTCATGGTGATGATAAGTGACAAATAACCGACCACAGAGGCAAAAACCGCGATCCCCTTATCACGCTGGCTCATCCCGTAGGCAACCCCCATGGCAAAGAGCAGCGGAATGTTGTCAAAAATAACACCGGCAATAGAGCGGATGCTGACAAACAGTGCGTTAACCGTTTCATTTCCGAGGAAAGGGAACCGGGCAATCATGTAGGTCTGAACCAACGCCCCGCTGATCCCCAGAATCATACCTATCGGAGCCAGAATCCCGATTGGCAGGAGCAGTGTCCGGCCAAAGCGCTGGATTGACTCTCCGAATTTTCTTTTAGCCATATTTTTTTCCCTGCGACGAAGAATATTGACATTATCCGGAATACTAGCACTGTGTTTTTTAAATGAAATGATGGTGCGGTTTTAAATATTATCTCAGATCTTACATTATGACCCGGGTCACTTTAAGATGATAATGATTTAAAAATCATAGCAATAGTGATTCTTACATAAATATATGAGTGATTTATCAGATAGATAATTATTTTAAAAACAGCAGGAATTATTGAGCGAAAAACATTCAGCTCATCTTAAGCCAAATAATGCGTTAATTTATTTACAGTAAACTTTCCAGTTCATTAATTAACAGATCCACCAGAATAAAAAATCCTGTTCTGGATTTAGAGTCATCCCGTTTAGTGTCATAACTATCAGAAAAACAAAACAGCGCATTATTCGCGTATGAGGTCAGCTCATTGGTATGGAAAGCAGTCATACTGATGATGTGGGCATCTTTCAGCTGGACGATTTTGGCGGTTTCGATAATCTTTTTGGTTCCGCCGGAGAGCGAAATAAAAATCACGGTATCGTCTTTGCTGACAAGACGGGTAAAGGAGTCAGAAAGGTTATAATCATTAATAAAAAAGCAGTGCAGTCCCAGCGAAAATAATAAATGCTCCAGATAGTAACCGACCGCTTTGCTGGTTCCCCTTGCCACCAGAAAGATATTCCGTGAACCGTGCAATTTTTTTGCACAATCCCGGATCTGATCTTCATTAATCAGTGTGAAGGTCTTATGAATATTATTTTCGAGCTGTTTTTTATAGGATGCCGGTGCTTTTTTCTCTGCTTTATTTTGTGAAAGGATATGATTGTTAATCTGGAATTTAAGTTCTTTAAATCCGCTGAAACCTAATTTCTGGGATAAATTGATAATCACCGTTTTGGATACAAACGTTTTAGCGACTAATTCATTAATATTTAACCAGGGTATATCAGTAATATTTTCGGTAAGATATTTTAATACTTTTTTCTCACTGACGGTTAAGTTGTCGTAATTCTTCAGAAAATCCAGCATATCCGGCACTCCCCCGTTTCAGCGGCAATATCTTCCGATAATACCTCATAATAATGATAAACAGTGGATATTATGAATCACATCCGTCATTAACATACAAAAAAAGCCTGTAACCAATTAAGGTTACAGGCTTTTTCAGCAAACAATTGCAGTCAGACTACATGATTACATCATGCCGCCCATACCGCCCATGCCGCCCATACCACCGGCTGCACCTAAATCCATTTTGTCGTCTTTAGGCAGATCGGTGATCATCGCTTCAGTCGTGATCATCAGACCCGCGATTGAGCCTGCGAATTGCAGAGCAGAACGGGTGACTTTAGTCGGGTCCAGGATACCCATTGCAATCATATCGCCGTATTCTTCAGTTGCTGCGTTGTAGCCGTAGTTACCGTTACCGGCTTTCACGTTGTTAACAACAACAGATGGCTCTTCACCGGCGTTTTCAACGATCTGACGCATAGGAGCTTCCATTGCACGCAGTGCAACACGGATACCCACGTTCTGATCTTCGTTATCACCGGTCAGGGCAGTCAGAGCAGCCGCAACGCGGACTAATGCAGTACCACCACCGGCAACAACACCTTCTTCAACTGCTGCGCGGGTTGCGTGCAGTGCATCGTCAACACGGGCGCGTTTTTCTTTCATTTCAACTTCTGTTGCTGCGCCGACTTTGATAACGGCAACACCGCCTGCCAGTTTCGCTACGCGCTCCTGAAGTTTTTCACGGTCGTAATCAGACGTTGAATCTTCGATCTGCTGACGGATCTGACCAACGCGTGCTGCGATAGTCTCTTCGTCACCCACACCATCAATGATAGTGGTGGTATCTTTGTTGATAACGATACGTTTTGCCTGACCCAGGTCTTCCAGAGTCGCTTTTTCCAGCTCCATGCCAATCTCTTCAGAGATGACAGTTGCATTAGTCAGCGTACCGATATCCTGTAACATCGCTTTACGGCGGTCGCCGAAGCCCGGTGCTTTCACCGCAGCCACTTTCACGATACCGCGCATGGTGTTAACCACCAGTGTTGCCAGCGCTTCACCTTCAACATCCTCTGCAATGATCATCAGAGGTTTGCTTGCTTTTGCAACGCCTTCCAGAACCGGCAGCAGTTCGCGGATATTGGAGATTTTTTTGTCGACCAGCAGGATGTACGGGTTTTCTAATTCAACAGAACCGGTTTCCGGTTTGTTGATGAAATACGGAGAGAGGTAACCGCGGTCGAACTGCATACCTTCAACAACATCCAGTTCGTCTTCCAGGCCGGTGCCTTCTTCAACAGTGATAACACCTTCTTTGCCGACTTTATCCATCGCTTCTGCAATCAGTTTACCGACAGTTTCATCGGAGTTTGCAGAGATAGTACCTACCTGCGCGATAGCGGTGGTATCAGAGCATGGTGCAGACAGTTTTTTCAGTTCTTCAACAGCTGCAATAACGGCTTTATCGATACCGCGTTTCAGATCCATCGGGTTCATACCCGCAGCAACTGCTTTGAGGCCTTCAGTGATGATAGACTGCGCCAGAACAGTAGCAGTGGTGGTACCGTCACCCGCAGCGTCGTTCGCTTTGGAGGCAACTTCTTTCACCATCTGCGCACCCATGTTCTCGAACTTGTCGTCCAGTTCGATTTCACGAGCAACAGACACACCATCTTTAGTGATAACCGGTGCGCCGAATGATTTGTCTAACACAACGTTACGGCCTTTCGGACCTAAAGTGACTTTTACTGCGTCTGCCAGAACATTGACACCACGGAGCATTTTAACACGGGCGTCGTTACCGAATTTTACGTCTTTAGCTGCCATTATTTCTATTCCTTCGAATGCTTTTATGGTTTAAGAAGATCTGAGTACAACCAGTACAGTGTTATTATGCTTCGACAATCGCCAGGATGTCGCTTTCAGACATAATCAGCACTTCTTCATTATCAATTTTTTCAGCTTTTACGCCGTAACCATCATTGAAAATCACGATATCACCGACTTTAACGTCAAGTGGTTTCATTTCGCCGTTTTCCAGGATGCGACCGTTACCTACTGCCAGCACTTCGCCACGGGTCGATTTACCTGCCGCTGTACCGGTCAGGACGATCCCGCCCGCTGATTTCGCTTCAACTTCTTTACGCTTAACAATAACACGGTCGTGCAAAGGACGAATTTTCATTGATAGATCTCCTGTAAAAAAATCCGTATCAAATAACGTGGATTAAAGGTTCAGGCCGGATACTAATACCATTGCCATGTTTAAGCAGATGGGGTCAGTTCCGGACAAGTTCAAGGGGGCAGAGACGAAAAAAATACGAAATTTTACTGTCTCTGTCCAAACTGTTCAGATATCAGGGTTTATCCTGCCGGTTATCATCATTGCGTGATGCCGGTGACTGGTTGAGCCGCTGTGATGATGTGTCACCACGGCGCTCAAATTCGCCTTCATACACATTCCCCTGGTTTGCTGAGGTTCCTGAGAACGGATTTTTCCGCGGCTGATACACACGGATAAACGGCAGTACGCGGGATACCAGCAGTTTCTGTACCGGCGGCAGTAACAGCAGCAGTCCTAAGAAATCGGTAAAAAAGCCCGGCAATACCAGCAGTATCCCGGCCAGCACCAGAGAAACGCTTTTGATCATCTCTGCCGCAGGGCTTTCACCCGCCTGAATTTTCTGCTGAATCAGACCCAGATTACGCATTCCCTGATTACGTACCAGAGACACGCCGAGGCAGGATGTCAGCACCACCAGCACCAGTGTCATAAACACACCGATGGCAGATGCCACGTGAACAAAGATGACCGCCTCAATATAGATCAGCAGACAAATGAGGATAAGGGGTAACCAACGCATAACGTCTTCCTTATGTGGTGCACTGTGATGTAAAAAACCGCCCCTTTGTCAGCCTTTGTGAACTACTTCTAAGAGACGCGCTGTAAATTCGATTTTTAGTTATAGATGTTCATAATGATGGGGGTCATTTCAGACGTTTTCAAGCGCAGCATGCTCCGCAATCGCACATGATATTTGTGATTTATCGCACATAAGAGTGATAATAGTGCAAACATTTCAGTTAATAAGTGATCTGGCTAGAAGGATTCAACGCAAATTCAGAATATCATCACTAAGAATGCAATAAACCAAGTGATACTCACTATTAATATCGGACAAAATAATATAATTGCTGTCTTTACTATTAAGTAAGACAACCATTCAATCAAAGAAGGTTCTCATGTCAAATAATTTTCGTATCGAAGAAGACCTGCTGGGTAAACGTGAAGTACCGGACGACGTGTACTATGGTGTCCATACTCTGCGGGCTATCGAAAATTTCTATATCAGCGACCGTACAATCAATGATGTCCCGGAATTTATCCGTGGCATGGTGATGGTGAAAAAAGCCGCTGCCATGGCGAATAAAGAACTGCACACCATTCCGCGCGCGATTGCGGATACTATTATCAAAGCCTGCGATGAAGTCCTAATCCACGGTAAATGTATGGATCAGTTCCCTGTGGATGTTTTCCAGGGCGGTGCCGGTACGTCACTGAACATGAACACAAACGAAGTACTGGCAAATATCGGCCTCGAACTGATGGGCCACAAAAAAGGGGAATATGAATTCCTCAACCCGAATGATCATCTGAACAAAGCCCAGTCCACCAACGACGCCTATCCGACCGGCTTCCGTATCGCCGTCTATAACTCAATTACCCAACTGATTAAATCCGTTGAGTATCTGAAAGGCGTATTTGATGATAAAGCAAATGAATTCAAAGACATCCTGAAAATGGGTCGCACCCAGTTACAGGATGCCGTTCCGATGACATTAGGCCAGGAATTCCACGCCTTTGCCATTCTGATGAAAGAAGAGATCAGAAACCTGCATCACACTGCTCAGCTGGTGCTGGAAGTTAACCTCGGCGCCACCGCGATTGGTACCGGGCTGAACACCGCACCGGGTTACCAGAAGCTGGCGGTGGAGAAACTGGCTGAAGTTACCGGCCTGCCATGTGTCCCGGCAGAAGACCTGATCGAAGCTACCTCTGACTGCGGCGCTTACGTGATGCTGCACAGCGCGCTGAAACGCCTGGCGATGAAGCTCTCCAAAATCTGTAATGACCTGCGTCTGCTCTCTTCCGGTCCGCGTGCGGGTCTGAAAGAGATCAATCTGCCGGAAATGCAGGCGGGTTCTTCTATTATGCCGGCTAAAGTGAACCCGGTGATTCCTGAAGTGGTTAACCAGGCCTGTTTCAAAGTTATCGGTAACGATGTGTGTGTTACCATGGCAGCTGAAACGGGTCAGTTACAGCTGAACGTAATGGAACCGGCCATCGGCCAGGCTATGTTTGAGTCTATCTCCCTGCTGAGCAATGCCTGCCGTAACCTGGGTGAAAAATGCGTTTCCGGTATCACCGCCAACAAAGAAATTTGTGAAGCGTATGTGTTCAACTCTATCGGTATCGTGACTTACCTGAACCCGTTCATCGGCCACCATAACGGAGATATCGTCGGTAAGATCTGTGCAGAAACCGGCAAGAGTGTACGCGAAGTGGTTCTGGAGCGCGGTCTGCTGACAGAAGCTGAGCTGGATGACATTTTCTCAATTGAGAACTTAAAAAACCCGGCCTATAAAGCAAAACGTTTTGATGATTAATATAATAATAAGAAATACATAGAACACAAAAGCACGTCATCGCAAGGTAACGTGCTTTTTTATTACCCTACTACAAAAATTTAACATTTTTCTATGGGATTTTACAGGAGCACTTATGCTAGCCATCGAATTTATTATCGTACTGCTGGCCATTTATCTTGGGGCACGCCTCGGGGGGATAGGCATCGGTTTTGCCGGCGGACTGGGGGTTCTTGCCCTGGCAGCCATCGGCGTGAAACCGGGCAGTATCCCGTTCGACGTTATCTCCATTATTATGGCTGTTATCGCTGCAATCTCCGCTATGCAGGTTGCCGGCGGGCTGGATTATCTGGTTCAGCAGACTGAAAAACTGCTGCGCCGTAATCCGCGTTATATCACCATTCTCGCCCCGATCGTCACCTATTTTCTGACACTGTTTGCCGGAACCGGTAATATTTCACTGGCAACCCTGCCGGTGATCACCGAGGTTGCCAAAGAACAGGGGATTAAACCTTCCCGTCCGCTCTCCACAGCAGTTGTGGCAGCGCAGATAGGGATCACCGCGTCACCGATTTCAGCGGCGGTGGTGTACATGTCATCGGTGATGGAGACGATGGGGGTCAGCTATCTGCATCTGCTGATGATCCTCCTGCCATCCACTTTTGTCGCGATCATCCTGATGTCCTTTATTGTGTCCTGGTTGTTTGATGACAAACTCGCCAATGACCCGGTCTTTAAGAAACGCCTTGCCGAAGGTGTGGTTGAACTGAACCTCAGTGAAAAAACCGCTATCAAACCGGCGGCTAAACTGTCTGTGTTCCTGTTCCTGCTCGGTGTTCTGTCAGTTGTGGTCTTTGCGGTTGTGAACAGTAAGAGTGTCGGGCTGCTGTCCGAGCCGATTATGACAACCACTAACGCCATCCTGATCATCATGCTCAGTGTTGCGACACTTATCACACTAATTTGTAAAGTGGAAACAGATCTCATCCTGAACTCCAGTACTTTTAAAGCCGGGATGAGTGCCTGTATCTGTATTCTGGGTGTGGCGTGGCTGGGCGATACCTTCGTTCAGGCTAACCTGGACTGGATCAAACTGACCGCCGGTGATTTAATCACTCAGCATCCGTGGCTGCTGGCCGTTATCTTCTTCTTCTGTTCAGCCCTGCTCTATTCACAGGCTGCCACCGCCAAAGCTCTGATGCCGATGGCGCTGGCACTGGGGGTCACACCACTGACCGCCATTGCCTCTTTCTCTGCGGTTTCCGGCCTGTTTATTCTGCCGACCTACCCGACGCTGGTCGCGGCGGTTCAGATGGATGACACCGGCACTACCCGCATCGGAAAACTGGTCTTCAACCACCCGTTCTTTATTCCGGGCACCATTGGTGTTGCGCTGTCGGTCTGCTTCGGCTTCCTTATCGGCAGTGTCGTTCTGTAATTCCCTGCACTGACAAATCCGCCCTCCGGGGCGGGTTTTATTTTCCCGCGTCTCTCGCCTTTCAGCCGCACTCACGTTATTCTGAACCCTATTGTCTCTATCAGGGAGAACCTGCTGTGCAACGTGAAGACGTCCTCAATCAGGCACTGAGTCTGCTGGAAAACCACGGCCTTCTGATGTCTGAAGCCACCCTCAACGATAACCTGGATATTGATCCCGAACGCCTGCGGATTTTCTGGCCGACCCGTAATGACCTGCTTTACGACTGCCTGCGTTACCACGGTAATCAGATTGATATCTGGCAGCGCCGTGTTCTGCTGGACGAATCCCTTTCCGGTGAAGACAAACTGCTTGCCCGCTACAGCGCACTGGCGGAACGTGTCCGGGAAAACCGTTTTCCGGGATGTCTGTTTATTGCTGCCAGCAGCGCATTTCCTGATACGGATCACCCGATCCATCAGTTATCTCGCCAACAGAAAAAAAGTGCCTTTGCATTCACCACAGAACTGCTCAGAGAGCTGGATATTGATGATTGTGATATGGTCGCCCGTCAGCTGGAACTGATCCTGGAAGGGTGTCTGAGCAAACTGCTGATTTCCCGCAGCACCGGTGATATTGATACCGCCCGGCGGCTGGCAGAAGATGTACTGACTATCGCCCGCTGCCGCAAAAACGGCGCGCTCAGCTGATTTATTCACCAACTGCATAAATTGCGCCCGCATTCTGCATAAAAAGAGCACACATGCACTTTTTTTATGGTTTTTTGACAGAAAGGCATTGACGCAAACCAAGGAATACGGTTTAATGCGCCC
>NZ_NRQY01000002.1:238444-255632 GCF_003996855.1 Morganella morganii
GGTACTGAGCCTTTGTCGGCGTAGGTAAGTTGGATCACCTCACCGCCCAGGGCCTCCGGCTCTATTCGGCCACCATCGACATGTTCGCCGTGGTCATAACGGTCATAACCGCTGCGGCCGGCGTCAAGCATATGCCAGCTATGCTCGACCTGGCAGCTGAACTGCGTTGACAACATCCCGATCACCTCACCTGCAGGCGGGTACCACGGGGAATCAAAATGCACCGTCAGAGTATTAATACTGTCACGAACGCAGCCGACGTTGTGGCCACAGGGCCATTCAACCCCGTACTGACGACCGTACAGGTCGATCGTTCCCGGCACATCACGCAGCAGCGCGCCGCCAGCACCGTTCAGCTCCGTCGCCAGACGTGTGGGGATCAGCATCAGCATGTCGCAGGGAACGGTATACTCGGGCATGTTCCCCAACCGCTCCCAGCAATTGCCGGCATCCACATTGTTGTCAACGCCAACAACGCCGAACCAGTCTTCATATTGACGCCCAATGACATCCGCTATTCTCGCTTGGGAAAGTAGCGGAATATTCTCCCACTTCACTGACGCTATCCCGGACTGGCTGTAAAACCGCTCAATCTGACGGATATTCTCAGCTGTCAGCACCGCATCCGCTTTCAGCAGCCAGAACCACTGTTCAAAAGCCAGGTTCTGCGCCGACGAAACGCCGGGATGTGCAAGTAAACCTGGGTAAGGCACGTAAATACCCGGCTTTACCGTGGCGGGCTTCAGTATCCCGGCGCAGCCGGCCAGGAATAACCGGCAGCTCTGTTGAATGGCATGACGGTAGTCAGGCACAACATGGCCATTTACCCATTGCTGCAGTTCATCTACAAAAACGGATTGACCCGTGATAACTAAACGGTTTTTGCACCAGTTCGACATGGTCTTTCTCCTCTTCTGAAAAAAGAGGGGGCTTTCCCCTGCGGGGGAAAGTCTCCCCCGATGGGTTATGTGTTAAATCATGATGGTCAGGACGCTGATACTGCCCTTAGTAGCCTTGCCCGCCGTAGTGAGCCCGTACGTCGGCTACCATCGGCGATACTCGCCAGAATGTAATGGATCAGACCGTCGACATTCTCAAGCTGAACGGCGACGCCACAGGTCTGCTGAAGCTTCAGCATGTAGGTCAGCTCGCTGGCAATCTCAGGGTCAACGGTTACCTGCAGCCCCTTGTTGTTGGTTTTAGTCATCGGTTATCTCCCGTTCTGTTTCCCCGATCACGCCCAGCTCTTCCACCTGGCGCAGATACGGTGATGATGAGGTAAAGGGATTGGCGTCCAGGCGTACCAGGTGGTATTTATCCATCAGGTTGTTGATCGCCTCAAACGGTCGCACACCCGCTTCCTGTAAAGCCATCACGCACTCCGCTTCACACAGATCGGTATCGTTTAACGTCAGGCCAAAGTATTTGGCCAGTAACCTGCCGGCAATGGTCTGCCAGTAACGTTGTTCCATCGTCATCACCTGACTCCTCATGCCGCAACGGCAGGATCTGTTGTCACCGGTGTCGCCAGAGGCTTCAGCAAAAACTCTGACGCCTCACGGGCCTGTTTGGCAGCACGAAACAACGCGCGCTTATCCTCACGCAATACCTTGAGCCAGTGCTCGAGGTAGCTGTCGTGCTGGACGTCGCCAAAGATGCCAAGCTGCGCGCACATAAATGCACTGCCAGCTCCGCCACCAGTTCCGCGAACACGTACACCGGATCTCCGAACGCCCGGGAGGAAGACGTGATCCCCTCCCGGTTGAGCCGTGTTGCATGACCGGTGCTGTGCACCAGTTCATGCAATAACGTCGACCAGTAATCCGCCTCGGTTCGAAATTGCTGAACCTGCGGCAAGACAATCTGGTCGCGGATCGGGGAGTAAAATGCCCTGTTCTGGTACACCTGCTCGAGCCGAACGCCACTGGCATCAACGAGGGTGCTGACCTGAGCCTGCGTTTTCGCATCAACCAACGCCCCATCCTCTTCCGGCACCACTGCCGGCGTAACGCCGACAACGGTTTCCGGGAGGTTGTCGCATTGAGCCACGTTAAACAGGTACAGCGGCTTCAGCATGGGTATTCGCGTTTTCAGCGGGTTCCCCTCCTCGTCAAACAGCTGCCGACCGTCAGCATCCTCCACCTGCTTGCCCCAGGGTTTGAATACCACGGCCAGGGTGGCGGTTTCGCCGGCGCGCACATGGCCACCGACGGCTTCCGCCTGCTTGTAGGTCAGCCAGCGATGGGAGTGAAACCCCCTTTCGTCCGCGGCCATCCACAACAGCAGCACATTCACACCGCTGTAGTGGTAACCGGTTGTGCCGTTCTGCGGCATGATGGTAGTCGACGCACTGCGGGCCTTGTCTGTCCGCCAGGGCTTGCGCCAGGGCAACGTTCCCGTCTCGATGGCGGCAATGATTTTGTCCGTGACCTGTTGGTACAGGTCAGGACGTTCGCGACGGGCTTTTGCCGGCCGACGTGATGATGATGATTTCTTCATGGAATGCTCCTCGTAAAAAAAGGCGCATTCCTCCCCTGGCGGCGAAGAATACGCCCCAGGGGACAGAAAAGTGGTTAGAACGCGGGGTAACGCAGCGCCCCTTTCGGGTTTACCGTGTCAACACGCTGTTTCAGCCGTTCGAACAAGGCCAGGTAGTCCTCCCGATCGGCGGGCTTTGCCCGCTTGCAATCGGTATGGCAGACCGTGGCCAGCAAGCTGATGGCCCGCTCACCACCAAAGGCCTCTCCCGCATCGATAACGGCACATTCCACCGCATTCAGCTCAGTGGGTTCTTCGCGTTCAAGACCCAACCCCAGCCGCTGGCAAGCCTGGATACTCATGAGTTTACCTTCAACCAGGCATAGGAAATGAAACGCATCAAGCGCCGTTTTCACGTTAAGTACATTGGGTAACTGGGTATGCATCGATAAATCCTCCACAAAAAGCAAAGCGGGATTTATCCCCAAACGGGTGTAAATCCCCGTCAGGGTATGGAACTGCATGCGACTTAAGCGGCTGGTTTGCAGGCCAGCTGCTGTGCACCGTGATGGTAGCGATGACGCAGATGAACAAACTGTTTTGCCAGCTGTTCAGCTGCACGAACCGCTTCTATCTGGGTTGAAAAGATTTGCGTAAACGAGTCAAAGGAGTAGGAAAAATCCTTTTTGGAATAACCGGTACGCGATACAACGATGGCATTCCAGCCGCCGGAAGACAGCGGAAAGATGGTAGCCATACAACTGACGTTGCGGGTTTCGTTGGTAAACCACTCGGTATCAATGACATCTTCTGCACCCGGATGGCCCGGGCATATTCGGTGCCAACACGCGCGCAGGCGGTCAATGAACGAGAGTTCAGGCTGAGAAGGCCACAGTGAAAGTACAGACATGGTGTTCTCCTGTAAAAAAGGGAAACACCGCTCCCAAGGGAAAGGTATTTCCCTTGGGATTTGATTGCGTCACGCGCAATCGTCATAGGTAAAAAAGTTAAGCCTTGTTCATCAAAAATACGATGACATCTACTCTCAAAGGCGGGCAGATGTACTACACCGTAAACGGCGTGCTTCCTTTCAAGCTACGAAAGCGTTTTTTGCCACTACCCTAAGGCGCTCATCACAGACCCGTTGAGCATTGGTGGTTGTCCGAAGACAACGAGTAAGCATGTTTATTTTCCGAACAAATAGCTGATCTGTCAAGAGGCTATGCGCGCTGGCTTGGGAATAATATTATCTATTTCCCAAATAACATAACGCCTCAGTACCATTATAATTGTGAGGTCGCAGCCCTGTGAGAGCTGCGACCGTTATGTACGAACCATCATATTCACGTATACTGCAGAAAACTTTTTAAATTAATAAAATCCTGTACATTTAATGCGATTAATTCGTTACTCCACATCACCTTTAAAATAGACTTGTTTAATATAACGGCCTCGCCCATCCCCATGCCCCAAATCCATCGACACCAATGCCTCCGCTTCTACGCGACTCATTCCATTTTTAACATGATGAGTAACCGCATCGCGTGAATACGCGTATCGCAAACTATGGGGAGCATCTTTCCCTGTCATTCCAGCCTCACGAACAATATTTCTGTACCGTTCTATTGCTGTATGTAATGAAGGCTTATCAATCAATTTCCCATTGTGTTCATCACAATGTTTTATTGCCGCATCTAAAATAGATAAAACCTTCTCACGATTAAAAATGGTCGTATCGCGAGGACGACCTCCTTTCGTGCCAAAAACAACCCGAACACGCTCGCCTCCATTAATTAAAGCCTGCCGCCATGTTTTTAATGACTTTGCTGACTGAACAGTTTCTTCCGTTCGCAAACCTAAATAGCGCGATAACTGAACCCCCAATGCTACCCCCGCATCTTTTTTGAAGGTGTGATTTATGACAGCGGTTAACTTTTCATCCGAAATAGGTGCTTTTGTCCCATCACGGTTAGCACCTGAAATCCCTAAAGCCTGGTTGCTTAATTTCTCATGATTGGGATCTGCAAATTTATTCCGACCCGCAACTGACATGATTGAACGCACCGCTGCCATCTCATTTTGCAATGTACGGAGCGAGAGGTTTTCAGCCTGCCGGCTATGAATGTACTTTTCGATATGTGTCGTCTTGATGTGTTTTACATCACGAATTTGAATATTTAACTTTGCCAGACGTTCAGAAAAACGGTCTGCAATTCTGGAACGGTCAGCAACAGTTTTAAAACTCCCTCGTCCCTGACGAGCAAGCGTGACAAGTTGTTTTCCTAGCTGTTTACCGAATCTGGACATTTCAATATCTCCAATGGGATACACGTCCCTCTGCTTTAAAAGAAGCAGACGGATCTGTGCCCCAATAATTTCAACCCCGACGGCACGGTTGCTTTTGCGCTTCCTGCGTCTCGACTGGTATCTGTGCATCGGGGCGGCGAAATGTTGAGTTCTTGCGAGGCACCCCAGATCTCTGATCCGTTTGCTGCTTATGCAGAGCTGACTTTCGTCAAGCTACCTCCAACACTACTGTTCGTAGTGTCGCCATCGATACCGAGTCGATTTCCTCCTTTTAGATAGTGAAACGTTCAAAACGGATTTCCCGTCGGAATTACGTTGAAGTGAATGAGTGTTTAAAACCGTACTGACACGGACTACATGTTGGTCAGATGGTCGTAAAACGTTGAAAGCCACGTCGTGCGTGGTTTGAGACGTTATGCGCTATGCGCGTCACTTGGTAGTGTCTTCGCCACTTCACAAGTGACGCGCGCTCTTCTGCTCCCAATGAGACTCACGTAAGCAGCCAAATGTACCCATTGGCTTTATACGTTCGTTCAAAAGTTGCATCGTCAGCGACACGTCATTAAAGCCTTTAACAGCTTTAAAGAAGTAAGCGATACCAGTCAGTTGTGACTGATTTATCCAGGCAAGGATTGCCCAATGTAGATGTGTGCCTGGCTAGTTAACACCAAGGCATTGAGAGACTTTTCAGCAGCCTTAACCGCTCCGAATACTACGTTGGATGAGCGATATCTGCTCCCAAAGGCGGGCAGATGTACCACACCATATCTGGCGTGCTCCCTCTCAGGCTACGGAAGCTTTCTTTTGCCATCACCCGAAGGCGCGCATCACAGACCCACTGAGCATTGGTGGTCGTCCGGAGACGACAGTACAACTTAGACAGATTAAATGATTTGACCGAATGTCGTCAATCATAACAAGTTAATTATCAAAAACTCCTCATATTTTACGTTGATTTTTTTCAAAACGGCCGACTAAAACAATAAAAGCGAGGAGTAATCCTCGCTATAAAAAACACATAGGAAACTAGCAATCCTATATTACAAATACATTCATCGCCCTAAAATCGACGAAAGCACCAATCTGTTTCAAATAATCCTCACCGACCAACTGAGGGTGATAGATCATGCTTTCATTAAAGGTAGAGTAGTGTTTGCGTATTCTGGCGAAGATGAACCCCCAGTGGCAGGATAGTTGTCGCCTTGATTTTTCATTGGGGGCTGGAGTTGTATAATGGTTAATCATCGGATCGCACCTGAGTTAAGAGAGCGGGCCATCATGCACATAATGCCACCTTATAACTGGAGCCTGAGACAGGTTGCTGATGATATTGGTGTCGGAATTGCCACCGTTCATGGCTGGCGAAAACAACTTGAACTGGAGGGGCTGATCATCCGAAAAGTGGAGTCCACTGGAGAATTCTCGGCGGAGCAGATATTTACCATCCTGCTGGAAACTGCGGCATTATCTGAACACGAGCTGGCGGAGTACTGCCGTAAGAATGGTCTCTTCACAGAACAGATAGAGGGCTGGAAACAAAACTGCCTTACCGCCAATCAGCCAAAACATCGCCAGATCGTAGATGAACAAAAAGCGGCGCGGACAGAAAAAAATCGTATTCGGGCGCTTGAGAAAGAGCTGCGGCGTAAAGATAAGGCGCTTGCTGAAATGGCTGCACTGCTGGTTTTACAGGGAAAGTTGTCAGCCCTCCGGGACAACGAAGAGGACGATTAACCTCTTACCTGGAGCGGCAAAAAGTGAGCAATCTGATAACTGAAGCAGCGGAAAATGGGGCCCGGTATATGCAAGCCTGTCGGGTGGCCGGGATTACGCTCAGGACTTTCCAGCGGTGGTTCAGCGATGGGAAGCTGAAACCGGACGGACGCCCCCTGGCATCACGCCCCGCTCCTGCCAATAAGCTCGCAGAGCATGAGCGGCAGCATGTCCTTAATATCTGCTCACAGCCGGAATTTGCATCATTGCCACCATCCCGGATGGTGCCCATCTTGGCCGATCAGGGAATATACATTGCGTCTGAGTCGACTTTTTACCGGATCCTTAAGACTGAGGGGCTATTGCGTCACTGAGCGTGGGGAATATGCAGCAGCGTTATTACAACGTGCAATCATCGCGGAAAACTGCCGCAACGATGGACTGATCCTACATTCAGATAATGGTGCCCCAATGAAAAGTTTTACTATGTTGGCAAAAATGTATGAATTGGGCGTCTGTTCATCATTCAGCCGTCCCCGTGTGAGCAATGATAACCCTTATTCGGAATCGTTGTTCAGGACGCTGAAGTACTGCCCCGAATGGCCGACCGATGGGTTCGAAGGGATTAATGAAGCTCGTGAGTGGGTGCATCGTTTTACCCGCTGGTACAACACGCAGCATCGCCACAGCGGGATCAAATTCGTTACACCGGAACAGAAACATCTGGGGTTGGATGAAGAGCTCCTCACCCAGCGACAGTCAGTCTATGAAATGGCAAAAGCCCGGAATCCTGGACGATGGTCGGGAAAAATACGTAACTGGTCACCAGTCAGAGTGGTGGCCCTGAACCCGGAGAATGAACGCCGGGCAGCATAAAAAACGACAACTATCTTGAAAAACGCCGGATCTGGCCAAGCTTGTTGCAGAAATCGTTCAACATAATGCCCGCTTTCTGGTAGCGATACCCGTCACGACAGATGGCTTCAAGCGCTTTCACTACCGCAGCCATGACATCACGTGTATCCTGCGTGGCCAGCATAAGCCGCACGCTGTTGCTATTCGCATAATAGGGATCGTGAGGGGCAAACGGGTTGGTTCGCAAAAACACCGTAATGTGCCGGCAATATTGCCGCTCTCGACGAAGTTTCTCGGAGGCGCGCTCAACATACTGGCATACCGCCTGGTGCATGTCCCGCAGTTGACTGATACGCTGACGCGTTCTTGTTCGTCCACTTCAAGGACTCTGTGCTTGCAGCGCTGCTGACTGTATTCCTTCCGGTCAGTTATGGTGTTTGGAGTGCCTATGAGCAGTAAAACGACTTAATTTGCTTTTGAGTGGTTCTTTAGATAATTTAGCTAAATTATCTAGTAACTCATTTTGTACAGGCTAAAGATGCACGAAATTGAGATTTATGCGCGTATTAGGCCCAATGGGAGCCAAGCTGCGATTTGCGACATTTAAGCCCTGTCCGCAACCGCTCGTTTTCGTACATAGACGCGTAAGGCTGTCCGAAAGTAAGTGAAATTCATTTCGGACATGCATTATAATTCGGACATCCCTTTCGTACGGAGAATTTCACTATGTCACGCGTTTTTGCCTACTGCCGGGTCTCCACACTGGAGCAGACCACTGAAAATCAGCGGCGGGAAATAGAAGCGGCCGGTTTTACCATCAGCCCCCCGCGACTGATTGAAGAACATATCAGCGGATCGGTTGCCGCCAGTGAGTGACCGGGCTTCACTCGCCTGCTTGACCGCATGGAAAATGGTGACGTGCTGATTGTCACGAAGCTTGATCGTCTGGGGCGCAACGCGATGGATGTCAGAAAAACCGTGGAGCACCTGGCCGCGTCAGACATTCGTGTTCACTGCCTGGCGCTGGGGGGCGTGGATCTCACCAGTCCGGCCGGAAAAATGACCATGCAGGTGATTGCGGCCGTGGCGGAGTTTGAACGGGATCTGCTGTTTGAACGCACCCATTCGGGTATTGCCCGGGCCCGGGCGGCAGGGAAACGCTTTGGGCGTCCGCCCGCGCTGAATGAGGAACAACAACAGGCTGTGGTCGCGTGTCTGAAAGCAGGCGACAGCATCAGTGTTGTTGCTCGCCAGTTCACGACAACACGGCAAACCATTCTCAGAATAAAGACGGCACACTCATGCTGTTAATGTTATGCTGGGGTTGATTTCATACCTGAAATTCCCCTTCATGCTATTATTCCGGTCAATCGACAACCCTTATTAAGTCTTTAAATCATGAACAAAAAAGAACAGGAACGCGACGAACTTCACCGGACTATCTGGAAAATTGCGAATGATCTGCGCGGTAGCGTTGATGGCTGGGATTTTAAATCGTATGTACTGGGGATGCTATTCTATCGCTACATTTCCGAAAATCTGACCGGATACATCAATCAGGAAGAACGCCGGGTCGGTCATGCTGATTTTGATTATACCACACTGGATGATGAGGATGCGGTTGAAGGGCGTGACGTCACTATTGAAGAGAAAGGCTTTTATATCCTGCCGTCTGAGCTGTTTGAGAATGTGCGTAAGCAGGCGGCAACGGATGCCAACCTCAACGAAACCCTGTCAAACGCGTTTCGTCATATTGAAGCCTCAGCCAAAGGGGCGGCCAGTGAGGATGACTTCAGGGGGCTGTTTGATGATGTTGACGTGAACAGCAACAAGCTGGGTGGGTCAGTCGCGAAACGTAATGAGCTTCTGGTCAAAATCATGGAGGCGATCAGTGAGCTGAAGTTGGGGGATTATCAGGACAACACCATTGATGCCTTTGGTGATGCGTATGAATATCTGATGGCGATGTACGCCAGTAATGCCGGGAAATCCGGGGGGGAATTCTTCACGCCGCAGGAAGTGTCCGAACTGCTCTCTGAAATTACCGTCGTCGGCAAAACGTCCGTGAATAAAGTCTATGACCCCGCCTGTGGCTCAGGATCGTTACTGCTGAAGTTTTCCAAGGTGTTGGGTAAAGAGAATGTGAAACAGGGTTTCTACGGGCAGGAAAAAAACATCACCACGTATAACCTCTGCCGCATCAATATGTTCCTGCATGATATCAGTTTTGATAAGTTCGACATTGCCCACGGGGATACCCTGACAGAGCCTCAGCACTGGGAAGAGGAACCCTTTGATGCGATTGTGTCTAACCCGCCGTACTCCATTAAATGGGATGGCGACAGCAATCCTTTGCTGATTAACGACCCGCGCTTTGCGCCTGCGGGCGTTCTTGCGCCAAAATCCAAAGCTGACCTGGCGTTCACCCTGCACATGCTGCACTGGTTATCGACGAAAGGGACGGCGGCTATCGTTGAATTCCCCGGGGTACTTTATCGTGGAGGCGCTGAACAAAAAATCCGGCAGTATCTGATTGATAACAACTATGTGGACTGTGTGATCCAGTTGCCTGCCGATCTGTTCTTTGGGGTGACGATTGCCACCTGCATTATTGTGCTGAAAAAGAGCAAGAAAGATAACCAAACCCTGTTCATTGATGCGTCAAAAGAATTCGTGCGTCCGGGCAACAAAAACAAAATCAGCGATCTGCATCGTAAGAAAATCCTGGATGCGTACATTGAGCGCAAGGACAGCGAACACTTTGCCAGCCTGGTTGATAATAGTGCTATTGGTACCAACAATTATTCACTGGCGGTGAGCGCTTACGTTGAGCAGGAGGATACACGAGAAGTGATTGATATTGCTGTGCTCAATGCCGATATCGAAAACATCGTAAAGAAGCAGCACGCTCTGCGTATTGCGATAGATGCGATTGTCGCAGACCTTGAAGGGGCTGACGCATGAGCAAGATTGAACAACTGATACAGCAGCTATGTCCTGATGGGGTTGAGTGGCGACCAGTAAGTGAAATATTCATCACGAAAAATGGCTATACACCCTCAACGAGCAATGCCACTTTTTGGGCGGATGGCACCATTCCGTGGTTCAGGATGGAAGATATCCGTGAAAATGGTCGAATCCTTGGTAATTCACTGCAAAAAATAACAAGTGAAGCAATAAAAGGTGGTCGGCTTTTTCCAGCTAACTCAATCGTTGTTGCCACATCAGCAACTATTGGCGAACATGCTTTGATTACCGTTCCTCATTTGTCCAATCAGAGATTTACATCACTTTCATTATCAGATGATTTTATTGCAATATTAGATATGAAATTCGTTTTTTATTATTGTTTTGTTCTGTGTGAATGGTGCAAGAACAACACGACAACATCGAGTTTTGCCTCTGTTGATATGGATGGATTTAAGAAGTTTCAGTTTCCCATTCCCCCCCTCGAAATCCAGCAAGAAATCGTCGCCATTCTCGACAAGTTCACAGCGCTGGAAGCGGAGCTGGAAGCGGAGCTGGAAGCCCGAAAAAAACAGTATGAATTCTATCGTAATGCCTTACTGACCTTCGGGACAGGAAAACCTCACTACTCTACTAAAATTGAGAAATTGATTCAGCAGCTTTGTCCTGATGGGGTTGAATTAAAAACGTTGGGTGATGTAGGTAACTTTGTTCGTGGCAATGGTCTTCAGAAAAAAGAACTTACTGATGTTGGCATTGGAGCAATACATTACGGGCAGATATATACACATTACGGAGTTATTGCTAGCGAAACAAAGTCCTTTGTATCGCCCGAGTTTGCCAATAGACTACGAAAGGCAAAGAACGGCGATCTCATTATTGCAACTACTAGCGAAAATGATGACGATGTTTGTAAGGCTGTTGCATGGCTTGGTAAAGAAGATATTGCTATTAGTGGCGATGCGTACATTTATACTCATTCACTTGAACCTAAGTATGTTGCGTACTTTTTCCAATCCGAGGCTTTCCAAATCCAGAAAATACGCCACATAACAGGGACAAAAGTCAAAAGAGTTTCAGGAAATAGTATGGCTCAGTTTCTTATTCCCGAACCTCCCCTAGAAATCCAAAAAGAAATCGTCGGCATTCTCGATAAATTTGATGCCTTGGTAAATGATATTTCGACGGGGTTGCCTGCTGAAATCGCAGCGCGTCGCAGGCAGTATGAATATTACCGTGAAAAACTCCTGACCTTTAAACGCAAGGAAGTGTAACGTCATGTCCCGCTACAATGTGATTGCCGAAAACCCGCTCAGTACCGTTGTCGCGGAATACCTTCCCGTGAAGCAAAACGCACAGGGTTATCAGTCAGAAGCCGCGCTGGAAAACGCCTTCATTGAGTTGTTGCAGGAGCAGGCTTATGAGCAGGTGCATATCCATGATGAAGCCGCACTGATTGCCAACCTGCGCCTGCAACTGTCCGAACTGAACCAGTACCGGTTTTCCGATGACGAGTGGCAACGGTTCTTTGACCAGGAACTGGCCCGCCCGAACGCCACGATTGAGGATAAGGCCGCCATCATGCAGGAAAACCATGTGTTGCTGCTGAAGCGGGAGGATGGCACCACCAAAAATATTTACCTGATGGATAAAACGGATATTCATAACAACCGCCTTCAGGTAACCAACCAGTACGCGACGGAAGGCGGAAATTTCGATAATCGTTACGATGTCACTGTTTTGGTTAACGGCCTGCCGCTGGTACACGTTGAGCTGAAACGCCGGGGTGTGGCTATCCGAGAAGCCTTCAACCAGATTAATCGCTATCAACGCGACTCTTTCTGGGCGGACAGTGGATTGTTTGAGTACGTGCAGTTGTTTGTCATTTCCAACGGGACGTACACCAAGTATTACAGTAACACCACGCGCTTTTCGCATATCAAAGAGCAGCAGCCAGGTAAAAAACGGGCGGGTAACAAAACCAGCAACAGCTTTGAATTCACCTCCTGGTGGGCGGATGCGAAAAACCGCGCGATTACTGACCTGATGGACTTCGGTAAAACCTTTTTTGCCAAACACACCCTGCTCAATGTATTGACCCGTTACTGTGTACTGACGTCGGACAGGTTGTTACTGGTGATGCGGCCTTATCAGGTGGTGGCCACGGAAAGCATCCTCAGCAAACTCACGATTGCGCATAACTACAAACAGCTGGGCAGTCGGGATGCTGGCGGGTATATCTGGCATACCACCGGGAGCGGCAAAACCCTGACGTCGTTTAAAACGGCGCAACTGGCCAGCCGGTTGCCCTTTGTCGATAAGGTGCTGTTTGTGGTTGACCGTAAAGACCTCGACTACCAGACGATGAAAGAGTACGACAGGTTTCAAAAAGGGGCCGCCAACAGCAACACCAGTACGCGGGTGCTGCGTCGTCAGATGGAGGATCCCGCCTGCCGCATCATCATCACGACCATCCAGAAACTGGACCGGTTTGTGAAGAAAAACAGCGGTCATGCGGTGTTTTCCGACAACGTGGTGATGATTTTTGATGAGTGCCACCGTTCGCAGTTTGGTGAGATGCAGGCCGCCATCAAAAAAGCCTTTAAAAAATATGCGTTGTTTGGTTTTACCGGTACCCCCATCTTTGCACTGAATGCCCGCAGTGGCGGGAACTACAAAGAAAAAACCACCGAAGATTTGTTTGGTGCGAAGTTGCATACCTACACCATTGTGGATGCGATTAACGACAAGAACGTATTGCCTTTCCGGGTGGACTATATCAAGACGATGAAGGCGAGAGCCGATATCAGCGACCGTAAAGTCAGTGCGATTAATACAGAAAGTGCCCTGATGGCACCCGAACGCATTCAAAAGGTCACGCAGTACATCCTTGAGCACTTCAACCAGAAAACCAGCCGTCAGGAGCCTGCGTACCGTTACAGCGTGTTACTGAACGTGGAAGAAAGCGCCTCACAGCGTGACCGTAAAAAGGTCGTCGAGAAAAAAACCGAACGTCACATCAGGGGATTTAACGCGCTCTTTGCCGTCAGTTCGATTGATGCCGCGAAAGCCTACTATCTGGAATTCAAGCGCCAGCAACAGGGCCTGCCGGAAGACAGGCGTTTGCGGGTGGCGACCATCTTCAGTTACGGTGCCAATGAGGAAGAACGGGACGGCGACGGGATAGCTGACGAAAATCCGGAAGATATCAGCGGCCTGAATGCCCCTACGCGGGCGTTTCTGGAAAACGCCATCAGCGACTACAACGGCTATTTTGACACGACTTATGACACCCGTGCAGACCGGTTCCAGAACTATTATAAAGATGTGTCTCTGCGCATGAAGAACCGTGACATTGACCTGCTGATTGTGGTGAATATGTTCCTGACCGGTTTTGATGCCACGACCCTGAATACCCTCTGGGTGGATAAGAACCTGCGGATGCATGGGCTGATCCAGGCATTTTCCCGCACCAATCGCATTTTGAACAGCATTAAAACGTTCGGCAATATCGTGTGTTTTCGCAATCTTGAAAACGACACCAATGACGCGCTGCGGCTGTTTGGTAACCGTGAGGCCAGAAGCGTGGTGTTGCTCAGGCCGTTTGCCGATTACTACTACGGCACCGATGAGGAGGGGAAGCATCAGTCTGGCTATGTTGAGATGGTGGCTGAACTGCGCGAACGGTTCCCGCCGGGTGAGTTGATTGTCGGGGAGCAGGAACAAAAAGACTTTATCAATCTGTATGGAAAGCTGCTGCGCATGACCAACATTCTGAACGCGTTTGACGAGTTTGACGGGAAGCAGCTTCTCACTGTGCGTGATATTCAGGATTATGCCGGGCAATACCAGGATACAAGAGCGGCGTTACTCAGTCACCGGCAGCAGGATAAAGCGGATATTATCGATGATGTGGTGTTTGAGCTGGAGCTGCTGAAGCAGCAGGAAATCAACATTGACTACATTCTGATGCTCATTCAGCATTACAGGGAGCAGAACCGGGAAGTCAAAACGGAGATCAACCGGGCCGTGAATGCCAGTGTGGCGCTGCGCAGTAAAAAAGACCTGATAACGGCGTTTATCGACAAACTGACCCCGGAGACCCGGGTTGAACAGGCGTGGCCGTCATTCATCCAGGCAGAAGAAGCGAAAGAGCTGGAAAGCCTCATTGAGGCAGAGAAACTCGACAGTAAGAAGACGCGACAACTGGTGAGTGAGGCGTACCTGCGCGGCAGCATTCCCGAAACCGGTACCGCGATTTCCGGGCTGTTACCGCCCGCCTCACGTTTTTCAAAAGGGGGAAACCGCAAAGAGCAGCGGCGAACGGTCATTGAACAACTGAAACGACATCTTGAGCGTTTTCTGGGAATGGTGAGCCACTGAGGCCCGGCGGTACGAAAACAGGATCCCGTTTCCCTTACGGCCCCTTGCGGGACACTAAAGGGGACGCTCAACGCTGAGCATGAGGCCCGATTGCCCGGATTAAACAACGTATTAAAAGTAAAATAAAACGCCTTAGGATCGCATAAAAAACACGCTGGAGAGTATCGAATGGCATCGTTAACAAAAAAACAAACAAAGCAGCTGTCCGGGATGGGCCATGATGTCTTGCTCAACATCATCCATGACCTGATACAGGATAACAAACAGGCCAGGGCCACACTGGTGAACGGGTATCTGTTATCCGCACCGGACATACTCAAAGCCATCGAGAAAGAGTACAACCGGCGGGCCAGAAGCAAACGTTTTTATGACTACTACGACGCAGACGCCTTGTTTGACGAGCTGACACGCAGTATTGCGCAGCCCCTAGAGAAGGTTGCTGACACACTCCCGGAGCAGGCGGAAAGACTGAGCGTGAAAATCCTGCTGGAGTTTGAAACGTTCAGTGAGAGCACGGACACCTCCAGCGGAAGCTGGATGGACTACTACACCGTTCTGCTGGATGCGTGGATGAAATCACTGGCCGCGCAAAAAAACAGTGACCCTGTATTCATTGCCAAAAAGATATTTGATGTGACAGCGAAGGAGTTTTATTTCGGCGTTGAAATTTTTCAAAAATACCGGGTGTTACTGGGCACGGATGTGTTACGCGTGATACGGGATATGTATTATCAAAAAAAACGCCCCCGGGAAGCACTGGGTCTCAGCGTGATAATAAAAGACCTCGATTTTCTGGCGATGGCCTTTAAAACGGAGGCGTTCTGTCGTCCCGAACATTATTTTGATTATGCCAGATTACTCATGGAAGAGCTGCGGGCGGATGAAGCGATTGAATTATTAACCAGGCAGCGAAAAGACGATGAAGAAATCACCGACAATACCCTGTGGAATGAATTATTCATTCAGGCCCTGACTGAAGACGGGAGAAAAGAGGAAGCCAGAGCACACTGTCTTACTGCATTTACCTTCCGGTGTGACACCCGCTTTTATCATCTGTACACAAAAGCCAGTGGGAAAGACGGCGATCACAGCCAGGCATTCCTGAATATGGCGAAGGAGACAGGGCTGGCGCCGTATATTTGTTTTGCCTCAGACATCGGGCGATATGATCTTATCGACGGCGGCATTGCTGCCACGCCGAAAGCAAATCTCGCCCCTTCGCTGGCTTATATTACGCATTCATTTTTGCGGACACTGTCCGGCACCCTGTATAACCACGGGTATGCGTTTACGGCCACCCTGTTGCGCCGTTTTCTGGTGGAGGACAACATTCAGCAATCAAAAAGTAAATATTACAGCTATGCCGCCTCGGACATGAAAAAAGCCATCGATTACAGCTACGGTCTGGAAGAGAGCATACAACTCCCGGGGACCCTGACCTACCTCAGGGGGCTCTACGACCAGCACAAACGTAAAACCGCACTCTGGCCGTTGATGGCAGAGAAAATCAAGGGGTTATCCGTAGGGAAAGACGGAATTCATTATAACGGGAGTGCGGCATGACATCACAGGAACTGTATGACTACGCGGTGTCACTGCTGGCAAAGCGGGATTACGCCTCAGGTTGCTGACGCGGATTCTGGGTAAGCTGACGGAGGACAGAGAGGGTATCGACAAGGCATTAGCGCGCCTGACTGAGTGTGGTTATCTGGATGATCTCCGGCTGATAACGAACCTGATTGATAAACATGTTCGAAAACAACATGGCCCGACCCGCATCAGACAGGAAATCAGGCAAAAGGGTTTTCCTCAGGAACTGGTCGGGCAGGAAATTGATAAACTGGATGTGGACTGGTACGCAATGGCAAGAGCGTTGAAAGTCAGTAAGTTTGGTGAGGGCGTGACGTCAGACGCCAGGGAGAGAAACAAACAGGTTCGCTACCTCCAGTACAAGGGATTTTCAATGGACATGATATTTGAGGCGTTGAGTTAATACAGTTAATCATAGTCGTTAATCAGGTCCCCTATGAAGACAAATGTCGCATTTTGCAGCTTCGCTCCCACTGGGCCTATTAAGCAAGTCTTGGACGACGCACGTCGTAATCAATATACCGCCGAGATGCACCTGCAAATGATCAAATATGCTGATGAGCTGAATAGCATCACCTCAAAAGAGTTTTGCGAAGGGGTTGGTTTACGAAGCAGCTTCGGCACCGAGTTCAGCAAAATGCGCAACTTGACCCAGCGCTTGAAGCGCCGCAGGACTTGATACAGCCAAGCTTTAACTATTCATATATAAACGTATCAGACGCAGGCTAGCACTCGGTACAGTAAGGAATAATAATGGCCATTAAAAAATCCGAACTTTACACCTCTCTCTGGGGCAGTAGCGATGAGCTGCTAGGTTGGACGATTGTTATTAATTCAAAGGATGAAGCCATATGAGTATCCAAATAGATATTGTTCGTATCAGCGGCTTTCGTGG
>NZ_NRQY01000002.1:257019-260493 GCF_003996855.1 Morganella morganii
ATTACCGCGCGCTCTCGGGTGACATGCTCAACACCATTAATAAACAGTATTTTATTGTTACGCTCTGAGGACTTGTTGCAATTAAGCACCACCACACAAGACTCCATCGGCGAGTTGTAAAACAGGTTCGGCCCCAAACCAATCACTGCTTCAATGATGTCTGATTCAATCACCTGTTTACGAATGGCCTGCTCAGAATCACGGAACAGCACGCCATGTGGCCAAAGCATAGCGGCTCGACCAGTCTCAGGCTTCAGGCTTTTAATGATATGGGTGTAAAAAGCATAATCAGCGCAGCCCTGCGGTGGTACACCATAAAGGTTACGACCATATGGATCGGCGGCAAACTTGTCACGATTCCATTTTTTGATGGAGTACGGCGGGTTGGCAAAAATCACATCAAACTGCTTGAGCCGATCGTTTTCAATAAACTTAGGCTCAGCTAGAGTATCACCGCGCAATACATCAAACTCTTCGATATCGTGGAGGAACATATTCATACGGGCGATAGCAGAGGTTAACAGGTTCACCTCCTGACCATAAAGATGTACAGAGCGCCACTCTTCCCCTCTTGCACGGAGATCCATCACTGCATTTAGCAACATTCCGCCAGTGCCACATGTTGGATCATAGGCAGTTTCACCCGATTTTAAGCCCATAATGCGCGTCATTAAATGCACGACAGTACGGTTGGTGTAAAACTCTGCTGCCGTATGACCGGAATCATCAGCGAACTTTTTAATCAGGTATTCATAGGCTTCACCAAGATCATCCTGGGCAACAGATTTAATACCGAGCGGAATTTTACTGAAATGTTCAATCAGATCAGCCAGCAGATGATCGGGCAGACGCTCTTTATTGGTCCACTGTGCATCACCGAAGACGCCATGTAAACGCGGGTTATTGGCTTCAATTAGTCGAAGCGCATTCTGGATCGCTTCACCAATGTTTTTACTGGTATTGCGGACCTTTTCCCAAGCTGCCTCAGAGGGAATGTTGAAACGGTGAAACATCGGCATGGCGGCGTATTCAGCATCACCTTCATGGAGTTCCAGCGCTTCGTTATATTCTTCCAGATAGACATCTGACAGGCGTTTGTAAAACAGCAACGGGAAGACATACTGCTTGTAGTCTGATGCGTCGATTTGGCCACGAAGAAATTCGGCGGCTCCCCAGAGCAGCTCTTCCAGCTTTTTATTACTCATAGTACTCATACCTCGAACCCTTCTTTGATAAGCAGGGCTTCCAGCTCCTCTTCTGCTTTTTCCAGCTCAGCCAGCTTCCGTTGAAAATCTTTGAGCGCCTCTTCCACAGTGATGGTTTCTTCTTCAAGTGGCTTTTGCACATAACGAGCAATATTTAGATTGAAGTCATTTTCTTCAATCTCCTTCAGAGGTACCCAGCGTGCAACGCCTTCGATTTCTTTTGCATCTGGCCCCTGTTGAGCCAAGCCATGGTAGATTTGGTATATGTCATCAGCCTGTTTGTTGGACAGCGTATTCTGCACACGCCCCTTGGTATAGATTTCTTCAGCATTGATGATCAATACATGATCTTTATGTGTTGCCGGCCGCGATTTTCGCAGCACCAAAATACTCGCAGGAATACCAGTGCCGTAGAACAGATTGGAAGCGACACCAATAATCGCCACAATGCGATTTTCTTGCAGCAATTTGGTTCGAATTACCCCCTCAGCTCCGCCGCGAAACAACACACCATGAGGCAATACGACAGCCATACGCCCATTGTCGTTAAGTGAAGCAAACATATGCTGCACCCAGGCAAAATCACCATTTGTTTTAGGCGCCAGACCATATTGCTTACGGCCATAGGGATCGTTCGACCACAGATCGTATCCCCACTCCTTTAAGCTAAACGGTGGGTTGGCAACGACGCAATCGAAGGTTTCTAAACGATCGCTTTGTAAAAACTTAGGTTCACGCAGCGTATCCCCGCGAACAATATCGAAATCTTCCTGACCGTGCAGGAACAGGTTCATCCGCGCAATAGCTTCCGTCGTCAGGTTTTTTTCCTGACCTTTGATTTTTAGCAAGCGCGGATCGCCACCGTTTTCTTTTACATGGTGGATAGTCTCAAGCAGCATACCACCAGTACCACAGGCGGGATCGTAGACACTCTCACCGGCTTTTGGGTCAAGAATGTTAACCATTAGGCGAACGATAGTACGTGGGGTATAGAACTCACCGGCTTTCTTATTGGCTTTGTCTGCAAAGCGTTTGATCAGATACTCGTATGCGCGCCCCATATCATCGTCACGGACACTAGAAACGCCAAGGTTCACCTTATTGAAGTGATTGAGTAACGTAGCCAGTAACTCATCAGAAAGGCGTTCTTTATTGGTCCAGCTGGCATCGCCAAAAATGCCATGCAGTTTAGGGTTTGCCAGTTCTATACCACGGAAGGAGTCTTTCAATGCCTGGCCGATGTCTTTGGTCTCAGCGAAAACATCGCGCCAGTGGCAATTTTCAGGTATCTGAATACGGTGAAACATCTTCCCTTTGGCAAGCTCTGCATCCCCAACGCTTTCCATCGCATCGGCAAATTCTTCGTCATATACATCACAAATGCGCTTGAAGAACAGAATGGGGAAAATGTACGTTTTGTAATCTGACGCATCAATAGGCCCAGTGATGATATGGGCTGCATGCCAAAGATGGGCCTCGAGATCTTTTAGGTTAATCAGTGTCATTAATTTTTCTCTGTACGATTCTGCGAAGCAGGAACCTTTTGCAGTAAATCGTGTATTTCACAGTCAAAAAGCACGCAAAGCCTTTCTAATGTATCCAGGTCAACTTTCTGAGCCGTCTCTTTGTAAAGCAAAGTGATAGTGTTGCGACTCAGTCCGGTTTCCCTGACAACATCGGCAATTCGCATCTTATGTTCGCCCATGAGCCGAGCAAGATGGCAGCGGATCATAATGGTCCTTATCGTTGTGCTTAACGATGCAAATCGTATCCCAAAATGCGCAAAAAATAAAAAAATTCAAGCTGAAATGAAATTACATCAGTTGGGAAAACACGTTTGGACAGAAAGACATGCATATTCAACATGTTTAAGTACAGGATACATGTCGGGCATAAATACCCGACATAGGTTCCAGTGAGGTCATATGCCAATTAGTGATACTTTGGTCTGCAGGAACTTATAACAAATTATTGCTATCGTTTTTTGTCTTTAGAGTAATCAAACGGACTTATCCCCTTCTCCCTATTCGCATCCAGATAATCAGCCCACCACTGCAACATCAGCCTCCTCTCCCCCAGATACTCCGCCTTATGAATATAAGCTGCACGCACAGAGTTACGCTCCTGATGACTCATCTGTCGCTCCACCGCATCCCTCGACCACAATCCTGACTCAATCAGAGAACTACAAGCCATCGTCCTGAAACCATGCCCACACACTTCCGTTTTCGTGTCATAGCCCATCACTCGCAGAGCCTTATTCACCGTG
>NZ_NRQY01000002.1:261684-419889 GCF_003996855.1 Morganella morganii
GTTCTCACTCATTGGTTTACGCGGATCGTGATCACCAACGAAAATTAGCTCGCGGTTCCCACTCATGCTTTTAATCTTTTCCAAAATGGAGAGAGCTTGTCGTGACAAGGGAACAAGATGGGGAGTTCTCATCTTCGAACCACGCTGAGAATGCTTTACACCTTCCAGCGGTTCACGCTCACCTGGGATCGTCCAAATGGCCGTTTCAAAATCCACTTCTGACCAGCGGGCAAAACGCAGCTCGCTTGAACGGATGAAAACCAACAAAGTGAGTTCAACCGCCAGTCGGGTTAACGGCCTGCCAGAATAGTGATCAATGCGGTGAAGTAATTCGGGAATACGTTCAAGATCCAGAGCCGCACGGTGCTTTCTTTTAACCGTAGCAACCGCGCCAGCAATCTCTTGCGCGGGGTTGTAGTCGATTAAACCACTCTGCACGGCAAACCGCATAATCGCGGTAGTTCGCTGTTGTAAACGAGCGGCGACTTCAAGACGCCCGGATGACTCCACCGCTTTGATGGGTACAAGCAGATCCCGTGTCTTCAATTCAGCAATGTTCCGCTGACCGATGACAGCAAAGAGATTATCTTCGAGGCTTTTCAATACACGAGCGCTATGCGATGCCGACCATTTCTGATTACTGGCGTGCCATTCTCTGGCAACCACTTCAAACGTTATTGCCTCTTGCTCCTGCTCTACCTTAACGGCTTTCTTGTTCTCACTGGGATCGACGCCATTAGCTAACAGCCTCCTGGCTTCATCCCGGCGTGCCCTGGCATCCGCAAGCGAGACTTCGGGGTATTTGCCCAGCGCCAGCATCTTCTCTTTGCCGCCGAAGCGATAACGAAGCCGCCAGTATTTGGAGCCGTTAGGGTGAACCAGCAAAACCATGCCGTCACCGTCAGTAAGTTTATAGGCTTTTGCTTCCGGCTTTGCCGAACGAACCTTCACATCACTCAGAGCCATGATGAGTATCCTTTCAAGGGTTCTGTGTGGGTACGAACATTATCGAACCGCGATATACCCGCAGTTGTACCCGCATCAGTAAGTTGATGTAGATTGAATCAGGTTGACTTAGGTTGAGTGAAAAAGCGAGAAAAGCCTTGCGGATACTGGATTTCAGGCACAAAAAAAGACGTCCGTTGACGTCTATTGATGTTCCGATGGTGCCGAAGGCCGGAATCGAACCGGCACGCCCGTGGGCGGTTGATTTTGAATCAACTGCGTCTACCAATTCCGCCACTCCGGCACAGAAGTGTGTTCTGGAAAACGTCGTTATTATACTTGCGGCACTCTGTGGTGCAACAACTATCACAGAGACAGTTTGCTGAGTGGTTAAAAAGACGGCGTTTCAGCAGGATACACGGTTTGTGCGGCGGCAGGGGAGCCCGGCTTTATTTCCACACTGAATAATAATATTTTTTTATTTGCCGCGATTGTGCCCCGGATGAATAGACATCAATGCAATTGCTTATATAATCCTCTCCGGTTCCCGATAAATGTGAGGTGGGTATGGGCTTTGCCGGATGGGTTGCGACAGGTATTTTTATTGGTATCGTCATTGGTATCCTGTTACGTATTTTCAAAAAATAACTGACTTACAGTGTCGTATCCCTGTGTCTGCATGGAAGGCTGTTGAATTATCATGAGTAAATTACACAGTCATATTGTGCGCCTGATGCCGTTATCCTTGCTGGCTATCGCACTGTCCGCCTGTTCTTCGCAGCCGGAGAAACACAGTACAGCGTCTGCCGAACGCCCGCCGCTTGACTGGTCTATTGTTGAAAACAATCCGGAAGCGCTGAAGCTGGCACCGCAGCTGGTCGATGAAATCGGTGAGAAGATTTTCTCTGAAACCGATGCACGCGGTATGTTTATGGTGGTGATTGATAATAATGAAGTTTTTCACCGCAGCTACGGAGAGACCCGCCCCGGTAATGGTATTAAGCCGCAGACGGATTCGCTGATCCGCATTGCGTCCGTCAGTAAGCTGATGACCAGCGAAGTAATGGTGAAGATGGCGGATGATGGTCTGGTCAATCTTAACGATCCGCTGCAAAAGTACAGTTACAAACAGTCTTCTGTACCGTCTTATAACGGCAAGCCGATCCGCCTGTTCCACCTGGCGAGTCACACCAGTATTCTGCCGCGCGAGCAGCCCGGCGGGAAATGGGGGCGTCCGGTGTTTACCTGGCCGAGCCGCGATCAGCGCTGGACCTGGCTGAAAACCGCCAAACTGACGGCACAGCCGGGCACGGAAGCCGCGTATTCCAATCTGGCTTATGATTTACTGGCGGATGCCCTGGAAAAAGCAGGAAACCGTCCGTACAGCGAGCTGTTCCGCCACTATGTGACACAACCGGCGGGAATGAAAGAGACCACTTATAATCCGTCTGCCGCACAGTGTAAGCGGTTGATGGTCGGGTTTAAACCGAGTGATTGTTACAGCACATTAGCGGCTATCGGCAGCGGCGGTGTGTATTCCACCCCGGCGGATATGCAAAAGTGGATGCAGCGGTTCCTCTCTTCCGGCAATACGCAGCGCAAAGCGACCGCCACCAAAGAGCAGACCATCTATTTCAAACGTGGTCATCTTAATGAGATCAAAGGGATGGATGTTGCCGGTGAAGCCGATGGCCTGGGTCTCGGCTGGGTGTATCTGGCACCGGTCGGGGAAATCCCCGCGATTTATCAGAAAACCGGCGGCGGCGGCGGATTTAATACCTACATGGCGATGATACCGGAGAAAAATATCGGTGTGTTCGTGGTGATGACCCGCAAAGACGGCAGTAAATTCAGTCCGTTACCGAATGGTGTCAATGACCTGGTCCGCTCTCTGGCGGATCTGCATACCCGCAATTACCTGTGATACAAAAGAGCATGCCCGCATCAGGCGCGGGCATGTTCTGTATATGCAGTGACTGTTTTCATCAGAAACCGATCCAGTAACCGGCTGTCGTGATAGCCCGGCGCTTCCGGTAACAATCTCTCAGCCTCATCCAGCACATCCTGTATCAGCCGGTCAACCGCCGGGCGCCGCACACCATAGTGGCTTTCACCGGATTTTTTCTTCAGTATCAGTAATTCTTTAATCTCAGCCAGCACATCCGCATCCGTTATCGTGCCTGCCACCAGCGCGTCAAATGCCATCGGCGGCAGACCTTTCCCGGCCGCTATCCAGCGCAGCGCCATCACCGGCCTCAGGACATAGAAGTATTTTTTTAACCGGACTTCATCGCCCTGCAAGTGCCCTTTTGTATTATTTTTCGCCATCGACAAATAATGCCAGCGCGCCTTCACCGGTGAATAGAACTGTGCCGCAAGCATACTCATCTCTCTGACAAATGCTTCATCCTGATAATACACCACCGGCGAACTCAGCCACTCAATCAGTGCCGGGTTAGAATTTCTCAGTAATCTCAGTGCCTTGGATAACTCCCAGCCCGCCACGTCCAGTTCATCATCAATCGGTTTTTCAATCACATCCCGCTTTTTATCGAGAGCGAGATACCAGTCCGGCTGATGCACATAGATAAAACGCACATCATAATCACTGTCGGGAGACGCAAAACCCCACCCGCGACTGCCGGATTCACAGGCATACAGCACTTTTACACGGTGTGTTTTTTCGATCTGCGCCAGTGTCTCTTTTATCCGTTCCCGCATGACAGCGGAGACGGCTCCGTCATATTTTTCTGTCATTTTCTACCCCTTCACACACACCACCTGCCGCAGTGTATGCACAATTTCCACCAGCGATGACTGCGCAGTCATCACCGCATCAATATCTTTGTACGCCATCGGGATCTCGTCGATCACGTCACTGTCTTTACGGCACTCCACATGGGCAGTGGCGCGCTTCTGGTCTGCCACCGAGAAACGTTTTTTTGCTTCGGTACGGCTCATCACACGGCCTGCGCCGTGGCTGCATGAGCAGAAACTCTCTTCGTTTCCGCGTCCGCGCACAATGTAGCTTTTTGCGCCCATAGATCCCGGGATAATCCCCATCTGACCTTTTTGTGCCGATACCGCGCCTTTTCGTGTCACCAGTATTTCTTCACCGAAGTGCTGTTCTTTCTGCACATAGTTATGGTGGCAGTTCACGGCTTCCTGCTGCGTGGTGAACGGTTTGGTGATCTCGCGTGACAGGGCTTCCAGTACGCGGTGCATCATCACTTCACGGTTATGACGGGCAAAGTCCTGCGCCCAGCCGACCGCTTCCATGTAATCATTAAAATGCACACTCCCCTCTTCGAAATACGCCAGGTCGCGATCCGGCAGATTCGCAATGTGGGTTTGCATATCTTTTTGTGCCAGCGAGATAAACAGGTTACCGATAGCATTACCGACACCACGAGACCCGCTGTGCAGCATCACCCAGACACAATCCGCTTCATCCAGACACAGTTCGATAAAGTGGTTCCCCGTTCCCAGCGTTCCCAGATGTTTATAGTTATTGGTGTTACGCAGTTTCGGGTATTTATCGCAGATACGACGGAACTGCTCATCCAGTTGCATCCAGTGGTTATCAACGATATCCGGGACATTTTTCCAGGTTCCCTTATCCCGTCCGTGGCGTTCAGTGGTGCGTCCGTGCGGCACGGCTGCTTCAATGGCAAAGCGGATATTTTGCAGGTTGTCCGGCAGGTCGGATGCCGTCAGTGACGTTTTCACCGCAATCATTCCGCAACCGATATCCACCCCGACAGCGGCCGGGATAATTGCGCCTTTGGTCGGGATCACACTGCCGATAGTCGACCCTTTTCCGACATGCACGTCCGGCATGACCGCCAGGTGTTTAAAAATAAACGGCATTTTCGCCGTATTCTGCAATTGCAGCACCGCTTTCGGATCAACCGGCACACCGTTTGTCCACAATTTTACCGGTGCACTGTTTTCCTGAATCAGTTCATTAAAATCACGATTTATCATTTTTACATTCCTTTCGTTTGGTACCGGTAGTATTGCGATAAGTGTGCCAGTTTTATTTAATCAGAAAATATTTCTATATCTAATTGATATTTAATTAATAATTAATTTTAATTTTTTTTGAGATAACATCCCGGCCTGAAATCCCGTATGCTTATTTTATCTTTTAATATCGTCTTTTATCCGGAAAGATAAGTCATGTCATCCGTAAAGAAAAAAGTTGTGATTGGTGTTCTCGGTACTGTACTCGACCGGCGCGGCAAGAAAGCTAACCGCTGGCATAAATGGCGGCCGAGTATCGGGCTGTGTCAGCAGCCGGATCTGAATATTGATCGCTTTGAGCTGATTTATCAGCCGGGTGATATACAAACCGCCGGCCGGGTAAAAGAGGATATAGAGCAGACCTCCCCGCAGACCGTTGTAATGCTGCGTGAGGTGGATATTGCCGACCCGTGGGATTTTGAGCAGGTGTATACCGCCTTACAGGATTTTGCCACCCGCTACCCGTTTGATACTGAAAATGAAGAGTATCTGGTGCATATCACCACCGGCACTCATGTGGTACAGATTTGCTGGTTCCTGCTGACCGAAGCCAGCTATCTGCCTGCGCGTCTTATCCAGACCGCGCCGCGCCATGATGCACGGAATAAAGATCCCGCCGGGGTGTATACCATTATTGACCTCGATCTCAGCCGCTATACACAGATCACCGGACGTTTTCAGAAAGAGCAGCAGGCACAGGTCGCGTTTCTGAAATCCGGAATTGCCACACGTAATGCCGCGTTTAATACCATGATCGATAAAATCGAGCGTGTTGCTCTGCGCTCCTCCGCTCCTGTTTTGCTGACCGGCCCGACCGGTGCCGGGAAATCGTTTCTGGCACGGCGGATTTATGAACTGCGTCGCAGCCGTCATCAGGTAAAAGGGAATTTTGTGGAGGTGAATTGCGCCACACTGCGCGGTGATAATGCCATGTCCGCCCTGTTCGGCCATGTGAAAGGCGCATTTACCGGCGCGATTCAGGCACGCGGCGGGCTGCTGAAAGAGGCGGACGGCGGGATTTTATTTCTGGATGAAATTGCCGAGCTGGGTGCTGATGAACAGGCGATGCTGCTGAAAGCTATTGAGGATAAACGCTTTTTTCCTTACGGTTCCGATCACGAAACAGAGAGTAATTTCGCCCTGATTGCCGGTACACACCGCAATCTGGCACAGCGCGTCAGTGAAGGGCTGTTCCGGGAGGATTTATACGCCCGTATCAATATGTGGACCTTTGCCCTGCCGGGGCTGGCACAGCGGCGTGAGGACATTGAGCCGAACGTGGATTATGAGCTGGCGAAATACAGCCGCGATCAGCAGACCCGTGTCCGCTTTGATACAGACGCCAGACAGCGCTATCTCGCTTTTGCCTGCTCACCACCGGCCTTATGGCGCGGTAACTTCCGTGAACTGAGTGCATCAGTCACCCGGATGGCAACGTTTGCGGAGAACGGACGGATCACCATCGCACTGGTGCAGGAGGAAACGGAACGGCTGAAGAGTCAGTGGCACGGTGCGGAAACAGAGGAAACTTTGCCTGCCGTGGTGGGGGAAATTGATTTATTTGATCGTAAGCAGCTTGAAACCGTTATTGCTGTCTGCCGCCGTTCACGGACGCTTTCTGATGCCGGACGCACACTGTTTGCCGTTTCCCGTCAGCAGAAAAAACAACCCAATGATGCCGACCGGCTGCGGAAATATCTGCCGCGCTTTAATCTCACCCGGGAACAGATTACCGGCCGCTGAAATGACAAAGCCGGTCAGCATACACTGACCGGCTTCGCAGAGTGATATCCGTGACGACTTACTTACGTTTGACCAGCATATACACACTGATCGCCAGGAACAGAAGGCTCGGCAGCAGTGCGCCCAGCAGCGGCGGAAACTTGTAGGTCAGACTGAGAGAGCCGAAAACCTCATTGGAAACGTAGAACACGAATCCGCAGGCAATCCCCGTCACAACCCGTACTCCCATCGGCACGGTGCGCAGCGGCCCGAAGATAAACGACAGTGCCATCAGCATCATCACCGCCACAGAAAGCGGAGCGAATACTTTTTTCCACAGGTTAAGCTGATAACGCCCCGCATCCTGACCGCTCTGCTGTAAGTAATCCACATACTGATACAGCCCGCTGATCGACAATGCTTCCGGATCAAGTGCCGCCACACTCAGTTTTTCCGGGTTCATTTGTGTCTGCCAGGTCATCGACAGCTTCTGCTCACCGGTAATCACATAGGTATCTTTCAGAATGGATTCCTGTACCTGACTCAGTGTCCAGGTATCAGAATCAGAATTGTAATCTGCCGCCGCCGCACTGAGGATCGATTTCAGTTTGTGGTCGTCGTTCATCCGGTACAGTGTGATGCCTTTAAGCTGCGTTTCGCTGTCAACCCGCTGAATATAGATAAAGTCACTGCCGTCTTTTGCCCACATCCCGCGGTCAGTCGCCAGCAGCGAAGCACCACTCGTTTTCTGTGCGCGGTAGTTACGCGCCCACTGCTCGCCGGACGGCGCCAGCCATTCACCGACAATCATGGTCAGGATCACCAGCGGGATAGCGGTTTTCATCACAGAACCCGCCACCTGAAGACGGCTGTAACCGGAGGCCTGCATCACCACCAGCTCACTGCGGGTCGCCAGTGCGCCCAGTCCCATCAGCGCCCCGAGCAGTGCCGCCATCGGGAAGAAAGTCTGAATATCCTTGGGAATACTCATGATGGTATACAGCCCCGCATCCCAGGTGGAGTATTCACCCTGACCGACTTTGCGCAGCTGATCGACAAATTTGATAATCCCGGATAATGACACCAGCATAAACAGGGTCATCATGATCGATTGCAGAATCGTCCGCCCGATGTAGCGGTCAAGAACCAGTACTTTAAACATCAGGCAACCCCCTGAACACGGGCAGAACCAAAGCGCAGACGGCGGACGGCTGTGGTGTTCCACAGATTCAGTCCCACGGCGAGCAGCAGATAACTGAGATTAACCACCCACGGCCAGAAAGCCGGGTCCAGCTTGCCCTTCTCACCGCTTGAACGCAGCGAACTTTGTAACAGAAAGAAAATCAGATACAACAGCATTGCCGGCAGCATACTCAGCACACGCCCCTGACGCGGGTTCACCTCAGAGAGCGGTACCACCATCAGCGCCATCACCACCACGGAGAAGATCAGGGTCAGACGCCAGTGGAATTCCGCACGGGCGGATTTGTCTGTTTCTTTCCACAGCTCAGACAGTGTCATCTGCTGGTAGTTACTTTCACCGGTTTTCGCGTCACGGTGGTCAACAATCGCCTGATAATCGGTAAAATCCGTAATCCGGAAATCGCGCAGGTATGCGGTTCCTTCATAGCGTGTGCCGTTATCCAGCACCACCACCTGATTGCCGTTCTCTTTTTCGGTCATATGCCCGCTGTCCGCCACCACAATGGACGGACGCTGTTCGTTTTTCGCCCAAATCTGGGCAATAAAGACATTACTGAAGCGGCTGCCGTCAACATCCCCGAGATAGAGTACCGTACCGCCGTCATCGGAAACTTTAAACTGCCCGCTGACCATAGCGGTCACGCCGGGGTTGGCCTTCACTTCCTCCAGTACCTTTTCCTGATACTGTGATGACCACGGGATCAGCCAGACTACGTTGACCGACGCCACGATAGCGGTAAAGAAAGCCAGGATCATAGCGGACTTCACCAATACATCATTGCCCAGACCACAGGCATGCATAACCGTGATTTCGCTTTCAGTATACAGTTTGCTGTAGGTCATCAGCAGCCCGAGGAAGAGGCTCAGCGGCAGAATGAGCTGTGCCATCTCCGGGATACCCAGTCCCAGCAGTGACACGACGAGTCCGGCCGGGATGCTGCCTTCAACGGCGGCACCCAGGACGTCAACCAATTTTTGACAAAAGAAGATAAGCAACAGGATAAACAGAATCGCAATCTGTACTTTTAATGTTTCTCTTACCAGATATCTAATAATGATCACGCTTAATACGCCTGTGAAAACTTGTGTTTTTGCATGAAAATAGCTAACTTCGTTCTGTGTTGACTATTTGTGTGCATTATTTTGCCGGCCTGAGGATGATTCCGGTATCAGACTACGCTTTTTTCTTTCCTTTCCGGAAAGAAACGGAATTTTCGTGATATTCAGGACTCATAAAGTGTGCACACAGCTTATCATAAACTGTTTATAATCGATGGTGCAGATTAGTGCGAACGCTATATTTTAGCGGCAGCAGATGTCTTTGTCTTTAAGATTCAGGAGAGCGCATGGAGTTTAGTGTAAAAAGCGGCAGCCCGGAAAAGCAGCGCAGTGCATGTATTGTGGTCGGGGTTTTCGAACCGCGTCGTCTGTCTCCGGTGGTGGAGCAGCTCGATAAAATCAGCGACGGCTACATCAGTGCTCTGCTGCGCCGCGGCGAGCTGGAGGGCAAGGTCGGGCAGTCTCTGCTTCTGCACCATGTCCCGAATGTCCTGTCTGAGCGTATCCTGTTAATCGGCTGCGGGAAAGAACGCGAACTGGATGAACGCCAGTACAAACAGATTATCCGGACGACCATCAATACCCTGAATGAAACAGGGTCAATGGAAGCCGTCTGTTTTCTGACCGAGTTACATGTCAAAGGCCGTAACAACTACTGGAAAGTCCGGCAGGCGGTTGAAACAGCCAAAGAATCCCTCTATGTCTTTGATCAGCTGAAAAGTAACAAAACCGAATTACGCCGTCCGCTGCGCAAACTGGTCTTCAATGTACCGACCCGCCGTGAACTGCCGACCGGCGAAAAAGCGATCAGCCACGGCCTGGCGATTGCCGCCGGTATCAAAGCCGCGAAAGATCTGGCCAATATGCCGCCGAACATCTGTAATGCCGCTTATCTGGCATCTCAGGCACGTCAGCTGGCAGACAGCAATTCTCCGGTGCTCAGTACCCGTGTTATCGGCGAAGAGCAGATGAAAGAGCTGGGGATGCTTGCGTATCTGGCTGTCGGCCAGGGATCACGCAATGAATCGCTGATGTCGGTGATTGAATATAAAGGAAATCCGGACCCGGAAGCGCGTCCGATCGTGTTAGTCGGCAAAGGCCTGACCTTTGACTCCGGCGGTATTTCCATCAAACCGGCTGACGGCATGGATGAGATGAAATACGACATGTGCGGCGCGGCTACGGTTTATGGTGTGATGCGCGTGGTGGCTGAGCTGGGTCTGCCGCTTAATGTGACCGGTATTCTCGCGGGCTGTGAAAACATGCCGGGCGGCAATGCCTATCGTCCGGGGGATATCCTCACCACCATGTCCGGACAGACGGTCGAAGTGCTCAATACCGATGCGGAAGGCCGTCTGGTTCTGTGTGACACCCTGACCTACGCCGAGCGTTTTGATCCGGAAACTGTCATCGATATCGCCACACTGACCGGCGCCTGCATGGCCGCACTCGGTAACCACTTCAGCGGCCTGATGGCAAACCATAATCCGCTGGCGCACGAGTTACTGAATGCCTCTGAACAGGCGGGTGACCGCGCGTGGCGTCTGCCGCTGGCGGAAGAGTTCTACGAGCAGATCGAGTCCAATTTTGCGGATCTGGCAAACACCGGCGGCCGTCTCGGCGGTGCTATCACTGCGGGCTGCTTCCTGTCCCGTTTTGCCACCCGTTATAACTGGGCGCATCTGGATATCGCCGGAACCGCATGGCGTTCCGGAAAAAATAAAGGTGCGACAGGCCGTCCGGTTGCGCTGCTGTCACAATTCCTGTTGAATCGTGCGGGTATCAGCACCGACGACTGACCGGAATTGCCGGGCGTTTACCGTCCGGAAAAAGCATAAAGGTAACGGGGGATTGTGCTATCCTGAGCAATCCCCTTTTCTGCTATCAGAGATATTATGAAAAACGCCACCTTCTACCTGATGGAACAGCCATCCCCTTTTGATGACCTTGAGGCTCACGAGTGGCTGACCTGTCATCTGGCGGGAGAAGCCTGGCGCAGCGGGAAACGGGTGCTTATCGCCTGTGAATCACAACAGCAGGCCGAGAAACTGGATGAAGCTCTCTGGGCGCGGGAACCCGACGCCTTTGTTCCGCATAATTTAGCCGGAGAAGGGCCGCGTTACGGCGCACCTGTCGAGCTGTGCTGGCCGCAGAAACGCGGAAATTCCCCGCGTGATTTGCTGATTGCCCTGCTGCCGCAGTTCACAGATTTTGCGACAACCTTCCGTGAAGTGATAGACTTTGTGCCTATCGATGAACACTTAAAACAGTTGGCGCGCGAGCGATATAAAATCTATCGCAGCGTCGGCTTTACGATGACCATGGCCACGCCGCCAGCTTACTGATAAACAAAGATTAAAAATGGAAAAGACAACCGACAACCAACAGGCCTGCGAGCCGTCCCTGGATAAAACCTATAATCCGGCGAAAATCGAAGGTCCTCTTTATACCCACTGGGAAAAAAGCGGCTATTTCAAACCGAACGGTAAAACAGACAAAGAAAGCTTCTGTATTGTGATCCCGCCGCCGAACGTCACCGGTAACCTGCATATGGGCCATGCTTTCCAGCAGACCATTATGGATACCATGATCCGCTACCAGCGCATGCAGGGTAAAAACACCCTGTGGCAGTCAGGAACTGACCATGCCGGTATCGCGACACAGATGGTTGTTGAGCGCAAGATCGCCGCAGAAGAAGGCAAAACCCGTCACGATTACGGCCGTGAAGGCTTTATCGATAAAATCTGGGAATGGAAAGCGGAATCCGGCGGTAATATCTCCAATCAGATGCGCCGCCTGGGTAACTCCGTGGACTGGGAGCGCGAGCGCTTCACCATGGACGATGGCCTGTCAGCCGCCGTAAAAGAGGCATTTGTCCGCCTGTATCAGGATAACCTGATTTACCGCGGCAAACGTCTGGTGAACTGGGACCCGAAACTGCACACCGCAATTTCTGACCTGGAAGTGGAAAACCGTGATGTCAAAGGCTTCATGTGGCATATCCGTTATCCGCTGGCGGATGGCGCGAAAACCGCTGACGGCAAAGATTACCTGGTGGTTGCCACCACGCGTCCGGAAACCATGCTCGGTGATACCGGCGTGGCCGTTAACCCGGAAGATCCGCGTTACAAAGATCTGATCGGTAAAGAAATCATTCTGCCGATCGTCAACCGCCGTATTCCGATCCTCGGTGATGAACACGCGGATATGGAAAAAGGCACCGGTTGTGTGAAAATCACCCCGGCGCATGACTTCAACGACTATGAAGTCGGTAAACGCCACCAGCTGACCATGATTAACATCATGGACTTCGACGGCAATATCCGCACTGAAGCGGAAGTGTTTGATACCAACGGCGAAGTGACTGACGCATGCAGCAGTGAAATCCCGGCAGCCTACCGTGGTATGGAGCGTTTCGCCGCCCGTAAAGCGATCGTCAAAGAGTTCGAAGAGCTCGGCCTGCTGGAAGAGATCAAACCGCACGACCTGACTGTGCCTTACGGCGATCGCGGCGGTGTGGTTATCGAGCCGATGCTGACTGATCAATGGTATGTCCGCACGGCACCGCTGGCGAAAGAAGCCATCAAAGCAGTAGAAGACGGCGATATCCGGTTCGTGCCGAAGCAGTACGAAAACATGTACTTCTCCTGGATGCGTGATATTCAGGACTGGTGTATCTCCCGTCAGCTGTGGTGGGGTCACCGTATCCCGGCCTGGTATGACAATCAGGGCAACGTGTATGTCGGCCGCGACGAAGACGAAGTCCGCCGCGAAAACAATATCCCGGCAATGGTTGAACTGCGCCAGGACGAAGACGTGCTGGATACCTGGTTCTCCTCCGGTCTGTGGACGTTCTCAACCCTGGGCTGGCCGGAAAACACCCCGGAACTGAAAGCATTCCATCCGACCAATGTGCTGGTCAGCGGCTTCGACATCATTTTCTTCTGGATTGCCCGCATGATCATGATGACCATGCACTTCATCAAAGATGAAAACGGCAACTCGCAGATCCCGTTCAATACCATCTACATGACGGGCCTGATCCGTGATGAGGAAGGCCAGAAAATGTCGAAATCCAAAGGGAACGTCATTGACCCGCTGGATATGATCGACGGTATTTCTCTGCCTGAACTGCTGGAAAAACGCACCGGTAACATGATGCAGCCGCAGATGGCAGAAAAAATCGCCAAACGGACTGAAAAACAGTTCCCGGAAGGGATCGAAGCTCACGGTACAGATGCCCTGCGCTTTACCCTGGCAGCACTGGCCTCTACCGGCCGCGATATCAACTGGGATATGAAACGTCTGTCCGGTTACCGTAACTTCTGTAACAAGCTGTGGAACGCCAGCCGTTTCGTGCTGATGAATACCGAAGAGAAAGACTGCGGTCAGAACGGCGGTGAGATGGAATTCTCCCTCGCCGACCGCTGGATACTCGCGGAATACAACAATACCGTGAAAGCATACCGCGAAGCGCTGGATACCTACCGCTTTGATATTGCATCCAATATTCTGTATGAATTCACCTGGAACCAATTCTGTGACTGGTATCTTGAGCTGTCCAAACCGGCGGTTAATAAAGGAACAGATGCACAGAAACGTGCAGCGCGTCATACCCTGATCACGGTTCTGGAATCCCTGCTGCGTCTTGCGCATCCGATTATTCCGTTTATCACGGAAACCATCTGGCAGCGCGTGAAAGTGGTGACCGGTGCGGAAGGCGATACCATCATGCTGCAACCGTTCCCGGAATACGATGCCTCTCTGAACGATGAGCAGGCACTGCGTGACCTGGAGTGGATCAAAGAGACAATCGTTGCGGTACGTAATATTCGTGCTGAAATGAATATCGCACCAAGCAAACCGCTGGAAGTGATGCTGCGCGGGGCAAGTGCTGATGCACAGCGCCGTGTTGCGGAAAACAGCAACTTCCTGAAAGCAATGGCACGTCTGGAGTCCGTCCGTGTGATGGCAGAAGGTGAAACCGCCCCGGTGTGTGTGACCAAACTGGTGGAAGGCGCGGAAATCCTGATCCCGATGGCTGATCTTATCAATAAAGACGATGAACTGGCGCGTCTGGATAAGGAGCTGGAAAAAACGGAGAAAGAGATCGCGGCTATCGAAGGTAAACTGGCGAATGACGGCTTTGTCAGCCGTGCGCCGGAAGCTGTCGTTGCCAAAGAGCGCGAGCGTCTTACGGCAAACCGTGAAGCCAAAGAAAAACTGATCGCTCAGAAAGCCACGATCGCAGCCCTGTGATCCTGACGGTATGAGTTACAAAACCAGCCCCCGGGCTGGTTTTTTTTATCCCGTATTTCGCCTGTTTACTTTGCGTGATAATTATTTATTATCATATTTATCGTTTCATACGATATCCACAGTAATCGCCCCTCAGGTTTATCCCCCGGCTTTACTTTTCACAATAAAAATAATGAGATAATGATATCCATGACAAGCAGCACAACAGAAAACTACACCCTCCGTCTGATCCGCCCGGAAGATAACCCCGGTATCGCACAGGTTATCCGTGAGGTCTCTGCCGAACACGGTCTGACCGCAGACAAAGGCTTTGCGGTCGCAGACCCGGTTCTGGATACCTTATATGAGGTTTACAGCCAGCCGCGTGCCGCCTACTGGGTCATTGAGGCGGATGGGGAGATCCTTGGCGGCGGCGGTGTTTCCGGGCTTGCCGGGGGTGACGGGAAAACAGCGGAATTACAGAAAATGTATATCTCTTCCCGCCTGCGCGGCAAAGGACTGGCGAAAAAAATTGCACTTCAGGCGATGGAATTTGCTGAAGCGGAAGGCTACAGCCAGTGTTATCTGGAAACCACTGCCGATCTTCAGGCTGCAATTAAACTGTATGAAAAGCTCGGGTTTATCTTCCTTGATGCCCCGCTGGGTGACACCGGCCACAGCGACTGTGAAGTCCGGATGCTGAAAGTCTTCTCTGCATAATTCTCCGACCGGCCGGAAACCCGGCCGGTATCCGCTTTTCCGGTAAAAATTTCCGGCGCTTTTCTGATAGTTTCTCTCCGCAATTTCTTTTACAGTCATTACATATGTGATGGATATCACGTTTTATAACTGACAGACAGGAGATCAGGATGATCAGCACTATTCAGGGAATGAATGACCTGCTGTATACCGCTGTACCACCACGGAAAATACCGGCCGGAGAGCCGCTCTGCCGTGATGAACAGACAGAAATACAGCAACAGGGCTGGCAGGGAGAGAGCCGCAGTCCGCAGATAAGAACACAGAAAGACCCGGTACTCTATCAAACCATTGAGGCGATGAAAGAAGCGGAAGATGATATCAATATTCAGGATATTCAATTTCCGGGCTGTGCGCCGCTGCGCCCGATGGTACGCGACAGCCAGGCCGACTCACGGCGTGAACGCGCGGCCCCGCTGAAGTCCGTTTTTTCAGCCACCGCCTGATCCCCTGACACAAAAAAAACCTGCCGCGGCAGGTTTTTCAGTCATGGCAGAGAATCAGTGTAACGGCGCCTCATCAGCATCGTCGTCACCATCTTCATCTTCGGCATCCGGGTCTTCAAAATAGGTGCCCCAACCGTCATAATCCACATCCATTTTTTCTGCCAGACGCGCCAGCTGCTCTACCTGAGCATCAATATGTTCCGCTGTCAGGCCGCATTCGCTGATAATATCGCAGCATAACACCACCTGACCGCCTTCCACTTCCAGCTCTTCGGCATCCGTTACTTCATAACCCAGTTTGAACGCTTCAACTGCCGCTTTTTCCAGCTTGTCGTAATTCTCACTCGAAAAATGGTGTTCAATGGTGTATTGCGCATCAGGATCGCTGCCGTCTTCCAGCAGTTCTGTAATAATCGCACGGGTTTCTTCGCGCTGTTCTTCTAAAAACGCATCTAATTCTGACATGGCCATGTCCTCTGATAATTGATACCCGCGCATTCTCCCACAGCCGCACCAATTGAGCCACCCATAATAAAAAAGAATTTACCCCCGGTGTTGCAATTGAATTTTTATTGATTTATGTTGAATATAAATTCATCGGAGACACAGATATGAACCCATTTTATCAACAGTCATTTTTACGGTTGCTTGACTATAAACCCGCCGATATCGAAAAACTGCTCAATCTTTCTGCTTATCTGAAACACGCCAAAAAAACCGGCTCGGAACAGCCGCTGATGAAAGGCAAAAATATTGCGCTGATTTTTGAAAAAGATTCCACCCGTACCCGCTGTGCCTTTGAAGTGGGTGCTTACGATCAGGGCGCACAGGTAACATACCTGGGTTCGTCAGGCAGTCAGATAGGCCATAAAGAATCCATCAAAGATACCGCCAGAGTGCTGGGCCGGATGTATGACGGTATTCAGTTTCGCGGTTATTCCCAGAAATCCGCCGAAGCACTGGCGTACTATTCCGGTGTTCCGGTCTGGAACGGGCTGACCGACGAGTTTCATCCGACACAGCTTATTGCGGATTTACTGACCATTCAGGAGCATGTGAAAAAGCCGCGGTCTGAAATTAAATTTGCATATTTAGGCGATGCCCGTAATAACATGGGAAATACCATCGCTGAAATGGCCGCCGTGACCGGGATGGATGTCCGGCTGGTGGCACCGGCCGGGTGTCAGCCGTCAGATGAACTTATCGCGCAGTGCCGTGAAGCAGCTGAGCTCACCGGCGGTAAAATTACCCTGACCGCAGATGTGGCAGAGGGTGTGAAAGGCGCTGATGTGCTGTACACCGATGTGTGGGTTTCCATGGGAGAGGCGAAAGAGGTCTGGGCAGAGCGGATTAAGCTGCTGACGCCGTATCAGGTCAATCAGGATGTGGTGGATAAAACAGGCAATCCGGATGTTATTTTTATGCATTGCCTGCCGGCGTTCCACGATACGGAAACCACCATGGGGCAATCCCTCGCGCAAGAGTACGGTTTTACCAATGGTATTGAAGTCACTAATGATGTGTTTGAATCAAAACACAGTGTGGTGTTTGATCAGGCGGAAAACCGGCTGCATTCCATTAAAGCGGTGATGGTTGCATCTCTTTCAAAAAACGTACAATTTTAAATTCACCGGCATCGTTGCATAAATTTCACACAAAAAAGTGATATCAAACGCTTGCGCCGGGTTACCGATTGCGTATAATGTCCCGCAATTTTGTCGGGAGGAAACAATGGTCATTGTGATTATCAGCACCGTAAAACCGGTGCCGGACAATGTGACATACCACGGACAGCCGCAGCGCGGCAATGTCTGCCATTCCCCCGTATTTATTTCAGAACCCCTTAATTGAGGGTTTTTTTTTTGCCTGGCCGAACATGAGGAGACCCCAATGGCAAATCCGTTATACCTGCGCGATATCATCTCGATTAACGATCTCAGTCGTGATGAACTGGAACTGGTATTAAACACTGCCGCGGCGCTGAAACAACGCCCTCAGCCTGAATTACTGAAGCACAAGGTGATCGCCAGTTGCTTCTTCGAGGCCTCAACCCGCACGCGGCTTTCCTTTGAAACCGCCATTCAGCGTCTGGGTGCGTCTGTTGTCGGTTTTTCAGACAGCAGCAACACTTCGCTGGGCAAAAAAGGCGAAACGCTGGCCGACACCATGAGTGTGATCAGTCAGTACGCGGATGCCATCGTGATGCGCCACCCGCAGGAAGGCGCTGCACGGCTGGTATCGGAGTTCTCCGGTAAGGTGCCTGTAATCAACGCCGGTGACGGCGCGAACCAGCACCCGACACAAACCCTGCTCGACCTGTTTACCATTCAGGAAACCCAGGGCCGTCTTGAAAATCTGCATATCGCCATGGTCGGTGACCTGAAGTACGGACGCACGGTGCACTCTCTGTCACAGGCTCTGTCAAAATTCAGCGGCAACCACCTGCATTTTATTGCTCCGCAGGCACTGGCAATGCCGAATCACATCCTGCATATGCTGGATGAAAACGGCGTGGCATACAGCGAACATCATTCTATTGATGAGGTACTTCCGCAGCTGGATGTGCTGTATATGACCCGCGTGCAGAAAGAGCGCCTTGATCCGTCCGAATACGCCAATGTCAAAGCTCAGTTTGTACTACGTGCGGCCGATCTGGCCAATGTGAAGCCTAACATGAAAGTGCTGCACCCGCTGCCGCGCATCGATGAGATAACCCCGGATGTGGATAAAACGCCTTACGCGTACTACTTCCAGCAGGCCGGTAACGGGATCTTTGCCCGTCAGGCGCTGTTATCTCTGGTGTTAAACGAAACTTTCCCGGCTTAAGGAGCACATCATGACTCAGGATCATAAATTACTGGTTGAAGCCATCAAATGCGGTACGGTTATCGACCATATCCCGGCCAATGTGGGATTTAAACTGCTCTCCTTTTTTCGCCTGACGGAGACTGACAGCCGTATCACTATCGGGCTGAACCTGCCATCCAACAATATGGGTCGTAAGGATTTGATTAAACTGGAAGATACCTTCCTGACACCGGAGCAGGCCAACCAGCTCGGTTTTTATGCCCCGAAAGCCACAATTAATATTATCGAAGATTATCAGGTGGTTAAAAAACTGCCGATTAACCTGCCGGAACGCATTGAAGGGGTGATTGTCTGCCCGAACAGCAACTGCATCAGTCACAATGAGCCGGTGGAAAGCAGCTTTACTGTTAAGTCCATTGCACAGGAAATTGTGTTAATCTGTAAGTACTGTGAGAAAGAATTTGATCACCACGCAATCATTAATAACCAATAAGATAGATCCAGGTCAGTTGTCCGGAAAAATCAGACGATTATAATGATGACGTTTTTAAAAGCTTAAACAGCAATAATCATCCTACAGGAGTCCGTAATGACTAAAGTAATCGCAACAGAAAACGCACCAGCAGCAATCGGCCCGTACGTACAGGCAGTAGACCTGGGTAACATGGTAATGACTTCAGGTCAGATCCCTGTTGATCCGAAAACCGGTGCAGTTGCCGACGATGTTAAAGCTCAGGCGCGTCAGTCACTGAACAACATCAAAGCTATCATCGAACAGGCTGGCCTGAAAGTTACGGATATCGTGAAAACAACTGTTTTCGTTAAAGATCTGAACGACTTTGCTACTGTAAACGCAGAATACGCGACTTTCTTTGATGAGCACAAAGCAGTATACCCTGCACGTTCTTGTGTTGAAGTTGCGCGTCTGCCAAAAGACGTTAAATTAGAAATCGAAGCAATCGCAGTCCGTAAATAATTACTGCGCTTTCTGAGAAAAGCATCTCTGAAAGAGATGACGTTGATTGAGCCCCCTGTAAGGGGGCTCTGTTCATTATTAACCCGATAGTTAACCCGATAGTTAATCTGTCCTGTCCACTACCCGCAATACACTTAACGGAGCACGGAAACCAAAAGTAATAACCCGGCCGGACAATAATATTTTTCATGTCAACGCTTATCTGATGTAAACAGAGATATATATAATACAAAACTACCAAAATATTTTTGCAGATCGATAAACCACCATTTATAACAATATTACGTTAACGATATATAAAACCACCGACGAAATATTTTATTCCGAAACCTGAATGTAAATGCTAATTTTACAGGGATGCTTACAGACAAAAGCGGCCAATTATAGTCTCTTATTTACAAATAAACCACCGGCTGTTTATTTCATCACCCTGATAAAATTTGCCATACTAATATTGTTTTTGTAATTAAAAATATTAATTAAAGGTGGCAATATGTTAGAAAAAGTAAAAATATCGACGGGAGTGCCCCTCATCTTGATCGCATTTCTTTTGATACAGATTATATCATCATTTTATTTTATCAGATTTATAAACTCACAGAATGAAATAAATAACACGATGACGATACAGTCAGAAAAAACCCATGTACTCAACCGTGTCTGGATTGGATTTTTAGAGAACAGATCATTACTTAACATTATATCCAAAGGTGTAATGAAAGGTATTTATGAAAATGACACACAGAAAAAAATCGAATTGACTATGCTGAAGAACAAGTAAAAAAACAAGATCAGATTGGTTAAAATTTAAATCAATGCCAACAAGATTCGGAGAAGAACTTGAACACCATATGAATTCTTCTTTTAATGAATATTATGACGCCCAGCTTAAGTTAGTTTATTTTTTACGAAAAAGCATGTTAGATGATTTTGATAACCAACCTACCAGTGACTATCAAAATGCATTCGGGAAATTATATGAAAAGTATTATTCAGCAGATACCACTTATTATGACGAACTCATTAAAAATAGTAAAAATAATGAAACATTGACAATATGAATAGCAATATTACTACTTGTCAGCATTTGTATCACAATCATTTTAGTCTGGGTCGGTATTCGTCATTTACTTATCTTACCTATGAATCATTTCCTGGAAAGCATTCAGCATATTGCAAAAGGTAATCTGATAAGACCGATTAATGTAACAGGGAGTTATGAAATCAAAAAACTATCTGAAACATTACGTAATATGCAAAACGAGCTTTCCAAAACTGTCGGTGATGTCCGTGATGGTGCCAATGCCATTTACAGCGGTGCCAGTGAGATCTCTACCGGTAATAACGACCTGTCTTCGCGGACAGAACAACAGGCTGCGTCTCTTGAAGAAACCGCATCCGGCATGGAAGAACTGACAGCCACCGTGCGTCAGAATACCGATAATGCCCGTCAGGCAAGTCATCTGGCGTTAACCGCCTCCGAAACCGCAGAGCGTGGCGGGAGAGTGGTGGATGATGTCGTGGATACCATGCGCGGCATCGGGGACAGCTCGAAGAAAATTGCCGATATCATCAGTGTGATTGACAGCATTGCCTTTCAGACCAACATTCTGGCGCTGAATGCCGCCGTGGAAGCGGCACGGGCAGGTGAGCAGGGCCGCGGATTTGCCGTTGTGGCCGGTGAGGTCCGCAGCCTTGCCCAGCGCAGTGCGCAGGCAGCCCAGGAAATCAAAACCCTGATCGGGGATTCGGCCGGCAAAGTCAATGCCGGTGCAGTACTGGTTGAGCGTGCCGGTGAAACGATGGATGAAATTGTCAGCGCCGTCACCCGGGTCACCGATATTATGAGTGAGATAGCCTCTGCATCGGATGAACAAAGCCGCGGGATTGACCAGATTGGCATGGCGGTGACGGAAATGGACAGAGTAACCCAGCAGAATGCGGCGTTAGTAGAGCAATCCGCAGCAGCGGCTGCATCACTTGAAGAGCAGGCATGCAGACTGACTCAGGCAGTATCTGTATTTCAGATACAGACCGGAGAACTGAAGACCGGCACTCAGACCAGCACGATGGTGCCGTTACAGCGCCCTGTTCCTGAAAAACCAGCAAATACAAATAATGACTGGGAAGCATTTTAATGTATAGATGCTGAAACAGACAATGGCACTGACGATTAAATAACAGCAATTTTATGTGTGATAAATTTTAATATTAAAATTTATCACCTCATCCTATACCCGCAGATTTTCCAGAAGCTGATCAAAAGAGACTCTGACTTTTTCATAAGTCGCCTGCGGATTATCACTGTGCACAATCCACATTGCACATTCATACAGCCCGCCGTTGATAAACAGTGCCAGCACATCGGGTGCCACCTGTTTTATCCGCCCTGCTTCCATCAGGCGTGTCAGACGCCGGGTGATCCCCTGTACACAGGCCAGTTCATGGGATTTAAGAATAGAGAAATCCAGTACCGAAGCCGCATCGCGGAACATAATCCGCTGCACTTCCGGCTCCAGACTCATCGCCAGATACCCCTGACAGCGCGATTTGAAGGCCAGCCATTCATCGGCCTCATTTTTTTCTGCGGTATCCAGGCGTGTATCCAGTTCGCGATCCAAATCCTGCAACACGGCCAGAAATAACCCTTTTTTATCACCAAAGTGATGATACAGCGCCCCGCGGGTCAGACCGGCCTGAGCCGTCAGATCATCCATCACGGTGGCGGCATACCCGGCCTCACCAAACTGCTGACGTGCAGCACGGATAAGCTTTGTCCGCGTTTCTTCTATCATCTCTGCACGTGGCTTATGACCCATTTTATCACTCCTGCGGTTAACCCTTTCAGCCCGGGGATTATAACACTTTTTTATTGACATACATCGCGTATGTCAATAGATTCACATACGCAATGTATGTTAATTGCATTACAGCCGGCTACTTCCGGCAGTTAAAATCATATCCGTCTGTAATACCACGGGTATCTGTGAGGTTGTTATGTTCAGCTCTTATCGTGTCATCTTTCAGCATCCCGGCACCAAAGCCTTTTCCGGGGCGGGATTTATCGCGCGGATGACCGTCTCCATGATGGGGATTGGGATCATTACCATGATTGCCCAATTGCGTGATTCTTTCTTTATGGCCGGGATAACCGCAGCCGTATACACCTTTTCGGCGGCATTCTGCGCCCCGGTGATCGCCCGGCTGGTGGATCGTTACGGGCATAGCCGGATACTGCCGAAAAGCATCGTGATCAGTGTTTTCGGTACTGCCGCCCTGCTGCTGTGTACTGTTTATAATGCCCCTGACTGGGCCATCTGGCTGTCAGCGGTTTTTGTCGGGGCGATCCCGAGCATGCCTGCCATGATCCGCGCCCGCTGGACACATATCTATAAAGGTGACCCGCGCCTGCAAACCGCTTACTCTTTTGAGTCTGTGCTGGACGAAATCAGCTTTATTATCGGGCCGCCGCTGTCGGTCACGCTCTGCATCGCGCTGTTCCCGCAGGCGGGGCCGCTGGCGGCAATTATTTTTCTGATAATCGGTACGGTGCTGGTGGTCTGCCAGAAACGGACGGAGCCGCCGGTACACAAACGCGACGGGCTGGCAAAAGGCACCGTGCTGCGCCTGCCTGCTATTCAGCTGCTGATGGTGGTACTGCTTGCACTCGGGGTGATTGTCGGGACAGTGGATGTGCTGGCCGTTGCTTTCGCCAATGCACAGGGATATCCGAAAGGGGCAAGCTATATTCTGTCTGTGTATGCTGCCGGTTCCTGTATCTCCGGATTTATCTTTGGTGCGGTACGGCTGCCGTTCAGCTATATAAAGCAGTTTGTTTTCACCGCAGCCGCCACACTGCTGACCACTCTGCCGCTGCTGCTGGTTACCAACCTGACCGGGCTGGGGCTGACCATGTTTGTCGCCGGTTTCTTCTTCTCACCGACCATGATCCTCGCGATCGGCTTTGTGGAGCGTGAAGCGCCGGCCAATATGCTGACCGAAGGCTTCACCGGGCTGGCCGTCGGTGTGGCACTCGGCTCTGCGGCTGTCGGTATGATTATTGATACTTACGGCATTGCTACCGGGTTCCTGCTGGCTATCGCTGCGGGGGTCTGCGTACTGCTCACCGCCTGCATCGGTTATGTTTTCGTCTTCAAAGATGATAAAAACAGCGCCGATAAGTGACAGAAATAACTTTTAATATAATTTTCCGCAATCAAACCGCACATTTTTACACTTAACCGGAGTGTGCGGTTTGCCTGATGTCGCCGAAATTCTTTGACTTAAATCAATTTCAATCGCCTTATTCCGGAGGAAATCTATATCTAGTGCTATATAATACAAAGCCCACTAGATATAGTATTTATTCACAGTGTTATCCACAACGCCATGAAGCCGCATTATAACCGGTTTTGTCCTGTGGATAACCAAACAGCCGGAGAGAAGCAAAGTGCACACTATCGTGATTAAGCGTGATGGATGTCAGGTAAATTTTGATGAATCACGCATCCGGGATGCCATTAAAAGAGCCGCCAAAGCTGCACGCGTTAATGATGATGACTACTGCTCTCAGGTTGCAGCCCGGGTAGCCACCCTGCTGGGTGACCGGAAAAAAGTGGATATCGGCGAGATCCAGGACGCTGTCGAAAACCAATTAATGTCCGGTGATTACAAAGAGTTAGCAAGAACTTATATCGAATACCGTCATGACCGTGACGTGGCGCGTGAACTGCGCGGCCGCCTCAATAATGAGATCCGCGGGCTGGTTGAACAGAGTGATATGTCCATTCTCAACGAGAATGCCAATAAAGACAGCAAGGTGATCCCGACACAGCGCGACCTGCTGGCGGGTATCGTTGCCAAACACTACGCAAAACAGCACATTTTACCGCGTGACGTTGTAATTTCGCACGAACGCGGTGAAATTCACTATCACGATCTGGACTACGCGCCGTTCTTCCCGATGTTTAACTGTATGCTGATCGATTTAAAAGGCATGCTGACTCATGGCTTTAAAATGGGTAACGCCGAGATAGAACAGCCTAAGTCCATCTCAACCGCGACCGCGGTAACAGCACAAATTATTGCCCAGGTGGCCAGCCATATTTACGGCGGTACGACTATTAACCGTATCGACGAAATTCTTGCTCCGTTTGTCACTGCCAGCTATAACAAACACCTGAAAACCGCAAAAGAGTGGCAGATTCCGGATGCGGAAGGCTATGCCAATGCCCGCACAGAAAAAGAGTGTTATGACGCCTTCCAGTCGCTGGAATATGAAGTCAATACACTGCACACCGCCAACGGACAGACCCCGTTTGTCACTTTCGGCTTCGGGCTCGGCACATCCAAAGAATCCCGCATGATCCAGCAGGCGATTTTACGTAACCGTATCGCCGGTCTCGGTAAAAATCACAAAACAGCAGTATTCCCGAAACTGGTCTTCGCCATTAAAAAAGGCCTGAACCACCAGTACGGTGATCCGAACTACGACATCAAACAGCTTGCATTAGAGTGTGCCAGCAAGCGGATGTACCCGGATATTCTGAACTACGATCAGGTGGTGAAAGTCACCGGTTCCTTTAAAACCCCGATGGGCTGCCGCAGCTTCCTCGGGGTGTATGAAGAGAACGGCGAAATGATCCACGACGGGCGGAACAACCTCGGCGTTATCAGTCTGAACCTGCCGCGCATTGCCATTGAATCACAGGGCAGTGAAGCAGATTTCTGGTCACTGCTGGATGAACGTCTGGAGCTCGCCAAAAAAGCACTGATGACCCGTATCGCACGGCTGGAAAATGTCAAAGCCCGCGTCGCGCCGATTCTGTATATGGAAGGTGCCTGCGGTGTGCGGCTGAAAGCGGATGATTCCGTTACTGAAATCTTCAAAAACGGCCGTGCCTCAATTTCACTGGGTTACATCGGTATCCATGAAACCATCAATGCTCTGACCGGCACTGAAACACACATGTATGACGATGAACAGCGCCGCGCCCTGGGCGTTGCCATCGTGGAACGCCTGCGCCGTGCAACAGATGAATGGAAAGCCGAAACCGGCTACGGTTTCAGTCTCTACAGCACGCCGAGTGAAAACCTGTGCGACCGCTTCTGTCGTCTGGATACTGCTGAGTTCGGGCTCATCCCGGGTGTGACAGACAAAGGGTATTACACCAACAGCTTCCACCTGGATGTGGAGAAAAAGGTTAATCCGTACGATAAACTGGATTTCGAAGCACCGTACCCGCCGCTGGCGAACGGCGGTTTCATCTGCTACGGCGAATACCCGAATCTTCAGCACAACCTGAAAGCACTCGAAGATGTCTGGGATTACAGCTACGACCGCGTTCCGTACTACGGAACCAACACCCCGATTGATGAGTGTTATGAATGCGGATTTGCCGGTGAGTTTAACTGCACCAGCAAAGGATTTGTCTGCCCGAAATGCGGCAACCATGATGCTTCCCGTGTCTCTGTTATCCGCCGCGTGTGCGGTTATCTCGGCAGTCCGGACGCCCGTCCGTTCAACGCCGGGAAACAGGAAGAAGTGAAGCGCCGTGTGAAACATCTGGCTAACGGTCAGTTGGGGTAATGCGGTGAATTATCATCAGTACTATCCCGTTGACGTGGTCAACGGGCCGGGTACACGCTGCACGCTGTTTGTTTCAGGCTGTGTGCATCAATGCCGCGGCTGCTATAACCAGAGCACCTGGCGCACCGATTCCGGTGTGCCGTATACCCGGGAACTGGAAGATACGATTATCGCCGACCTCTGTGATACCCGCGTAAAACGTCAGGGGATCACTCTGTCCGGCGGTGATCCGTTACATCCGCTCAATGTGCCGGTGATTCTGGCACTGGTGCGGCGCATCCGCCGCGAGTGTCCGCCGGAAAAAGATATCTGGATGTGGACAGGTTATAAACTGGATGAACTTAATGATGCTCAGCGGGAAGTCATTGAGCATATCAATGTATTAGTAGACGGAAAATTTGTGCAGGATCTGCATGACCCGATGCTGATCTGGCGCGGCAGCAGTAACCAGGTTATTCACTATTTGCGCTGAAACCCGCACTGAACCGCGACCAGTGCAGCTTCTTTCCGAACCCCAGCGTGTTATTCACCATCTTAATTTCATTCAGCCGCAACCCCCACAGCGGGGTTTTCGCGGCGACAGCTACCGGGAAACGACGACAATAATGTGCCCGGGCCTGCTTTTCCTCTTCTTCTGACAGTGTAACAACCTCCCCCCGGAACTGGACCCCGCGGATTTTTGCCACCGTGGCCGTCTGTGCGGAGATGGTTCCCGCCACCTGCGGGTTCTGCTGCATCAGGGTGCCGTGACGGGTATGCGGTTCGGTGAGAAAATAAAGCATCATCATCCCCGGGTCCGCAACATAAAAGCAGGAGGCACACCACAGGTCATCACCGGCAGTGGCACACAGCGTAACGACATGATTTTTCTTCAGATAAGACAGGATTGAATCGTGCGGTAATTCCATACAGTACCCCCAATAAAACCACACCGGCTGATAGAGTATATCATCCGGTGCTGTTTCAGACAGTCCCGTCAGACGGGCTGTATTGTATGGCAAATCTCAGGAATTATTTATAAAGTTCCGCTGTACCACCCATCAGATTTTCACCGCCGGCAGAAATGATGCGGAAAGAAGTTGCACCAGCTTCATCAGCTTTTTTGGATAAGGCAGCAGTGACATCAGCCAGAGCATCGACATCGCTGACAGAAACAACACCAACAGGTGCTTGTGTGCTATGTTGTACTTCTGTAGCGGCCACTGAACCAAATGAAACGGCACTTAAAGCTAAAATTGCAGGGATTACTGTTGAGATTTTCATATTATGATTCCTTAGAATAAACGTAATATCATGAGACGTTTTTGTCTCTCTTTGTGATGTGAGTCATATTATGCTCTCCGGACAAAAAAGAAAATTAGCTATTTCTGCTGTAGTTATTCAATAAAATTGAATATAAAGATTTTAATTAATCTGCGGGAAGAATTACCATAGTGAATACCACTGATTAATTAGTTACTTGCGTTACTATCCCGTGACGTAAACCACCAAAATATTCGACTTTTATATAAACACAAAAAAGCATGATTAAACAAAAATGAACAATAACACAGAGATAAACACGTGGTTTCTTTACATAATCAGAACAGAATCCGGATATCTTTACACAGGGATCACCCGTGATATCGCACAGCGTGTTGCAACACATCAGTCCGGAAAAGGGGCAAAATACCTGCGGGGGAAAAGCGGGTTAAGCGTGGTGTATCAGGCTCTACTGGCGGATCGCTCAATAGCGTCAAAAGAAGAATACCGGGTCAAGCAACTGACAAAGAAGAAAAAAGAAAAGCTGGTCAGTGACCAGCCTTCCGATTTGACGACATACCTTAACGGCGGTGATTATTCACAGCTGTCAAAATGATGTGAGAAATTAACCAGCCCGTGATAACGGTCTGCGGCATCATTTTCCAGCGGATAAATCAGGAAATACGGTGTGGTATCCGGCCATTTACAGTGCAAATCAAAGTCTGCCGCCGGTTTAAAACCCCATTTACCGTAGATCTCCGGATCACCCAGCACAACAACCGCACCGTAACCGAACTCATTGAGGCTGTCCAGCCCCTCATAAACCATCTGCTTCGCAATACCCTGACCACGGTAAGTCTCTGCCACCGCAAGCGGTGCCAGCCCGACCCACTGGCAATCCTCTCCTTCCACGTCCACCGGCGTGAAACCGGCATAACCGACCACCAGCCCTTCATCATCAGTGGCGACCACGCCTAAGGTCAGCAGCCCGTCTTCCCGCAGTGCATGCAGGAGATCAGCTTCATTGTCACGCCCGAATGCGCTGCGCAGCAGTGCGTCGATACCGGCGGCATCAACCGGAATTTCTGTGCGGATCAGCATGAGGTCACCACTGCGTGTGATTTATCCCCGTCTTCCGCCAGCCCGGCCTGAATAAAGTCAGCCAGCTGCATTAATGCTCTGCGCAGCAGCGGCGGCATACCGTCAAGATCAATCGAGTCCATCAGGTTTTTGACATACAAACCCAGCTCGGTGTCCCCTTCGATGCGCAGACAGCGCTGAAAAAACAGGGTATCAGGGTCTTCTTTGCGGGCAGCAATCAGTACCAGGTCATTGGCATTACCGCTGAAACTGACATCTTCCTGTTCATCCGCACTGACTACCAGACGGCCGTCGCGGTTACTGATATACCAGTGAAGCGCCAGGTCGCGGACTTCCACTTTCAGCCATTTATTTTCCAGAAAATCGAGATCACCTTCTGTCAGCGCCTCTTCAAACTGACGCGCCAGAACCTGCTGAAGAACCTGTTTTTGCAGGGTAAACGGCGTTAATTTCAGCGGAAACCGCAATAACGCCGGCCCGTTGTGTACGAGCGAGGAACGAATTTTGGCAAACACCGTACTGACTCCTTAATCTGAATTACTGCGTCATTGTGCCAGAATCTGCGGAAATAACTCAGGATTCCGGTCAATTTTTCGTGTCATTATTTCTATTATATACCCGATTTTTGCCCGGCCGCAGAGAACATCCCGCTTTTATATCCGTAAACCCGGTGATTTTTGCGGTAAATGTTCACTAACCTGCCTCAGGTCAATACCTTTTTTAGCCTGCCATTTACAATTTCCGATCATTTTTATTATTCAGTCTGAGAGTCTCACCATGGAACTATTGTGTCCTGCCGGTAATTTACCTGCACTGAAAGCTGCCATTGATAACGGCGCGGATGCGGTTTATATCGGCCTGAAAGATGATACTAATGCCCGTCACTTCGCCGGTCTGAATTTTACTGAAAAGAAACTCGCCGAGGCGGTGGATTATGTTCACAGCCACCGGCGTCATCTGCATATCGCGATTAATACCTTTGCTCATCCGGACGGTTTCAGCCGCTGGCAGCGGGCGGTGGATATGGCCGCACAACTGGGGGCGGATGCCCTGATCCTCGCGGATATCGCCATGCTGGAATATGCTGCGGAGCGCTATCCGCATATTGAGCGGCATGTCTCTGTGCAGGCGTCGGCCACCAATACCGAGGCGATCCGTTTCTATCAGCGTAACTTTGATGTGCACCGTATTGTGCTGCCGCGTGTGCTCACTATTCACCAGGTAAAACAACTGGCACGCACCAGCCCGGTGCCACTGGAAGTCTTTGCTTTCGGCAGCCTGTGCATTATGGCGGAAGGCCGCTGCTACCTCTCCTCCTATCTGACCGGGGAATCCCCGAACACTGTCGGTGCCTGCTCACCGGCACGGTTTGTCCGCTGGCAGGAAACCCCGCAGGGACTGGAATCCCGTCTGAATGATGTGCTGATTGACCGCTACGGCGCGGATGAGAATGCGGGTTACCCGACACTCTGCAAAGGCCGCTACTGTGTGGACAGTAAGCCTTATCATGCGCTGGAGGAGCCGACCAGCCTCAACACGCTGGAGCTGCTGCCGGAACTGATGACGGCCAATATCGCCTCGGTGAAAATTGAAGGCCGCCAGCGCAGTCCGGCCTATGTGACTGATGTGGCCAAAGTATGGCGTCAGGCGATTGACCGCTGTAAAGCCGATCCGGACAACTATGCGCCGGATGCCGCGTGGATGCAGACCCTCGGCGGTATGTCAGAAGGACGTCAGACCACACTCGGTGCGTATCACCGCAAATGGCAGTAACGGAGAGAAAAACGATGCAATTTTCATTAGGTTCAGTCCTCTATTACTGGCCGAAAGCGACACTGGAACAGTTTTATCAGCAGGCAATGCAAAGCAGTGCGGATATTATCTATCTCGGCGAGTCTGTATGCAGCAAACGCCGGGAAATGAAACCGGATGACTGGATAAACCTCGCCAAAACCGTTGCCGGAAGCGGCAAGCAGGTCGTTATCTCCACGCTGGCACTGTTACAGGCTCCGTCCGAGCTGAAAGAGATCGCCAAACTGGTCGATAACGGCGAGTTTATGATTGAAGCCCATGATTTCGGCGTGATTAATATGCTGCATGAACGCGGGCTGCCGTTCGTCGCCGGACACGGCCTGAACTGTTATAACGCCCCGGCGCTGAAAATCCTGCAAAAACAGGGGATGACGCGCTGGTGCATGCCGGTGGAACTCTCCCGTGACTGGCTGGTTAACCTGCTGAAACAGTGTGAAGAACTGGGTATCCGCGACAAATTTGAAGTGGAAGTGATGAGCTACGGCCACCTGCCGCTGGCCTACTCCGCCCGCTGTTTTACCGCCCGTTCGGAAAACCGCGCCAAAGATGACTGCGAAACCTGCTGTATCAATTATCCGCAGGGGCGCAAAGTGCTCTCGCAGGAAAACCAGCAGGTCTTTGTCCTTAACGGGATTCAGACTCAGAGCGGCTACTGCTATAACCTCGGCAACGATTTGCGCTCGATGCAGGGACTGGTTGATATTGTACGGATTTCCCCGGATGCCCCGGACGATCTGGCCGTCATTGACCATTTCCGTCAGAATGAAACCGGCGCACAGCCGCTGGATCTGGCACAGGCACAAAACTGCAACGGCTACTGGCGTAAAGTAGCGGGACTGGAACTGGTGGAATAACCGGATAAAAAAATCCCGTGTCAGACACGGGATTTCATTTATCTTAACGGGCTTTGTTTTTCCGTCGCGATAACCGCCGCAGGGAATGCGTAATACGCCGTAATTCCCCGTCACGCAACATACCGATAAAGACGCCGAGCAGCGTATAAATAATCCCGAGCACCAGCATCATAATAATATCGTTCTGCACACCGCTGAACGGCAAATCCATCTGGTTGATACCTGCTATCGCTTTGGTCGCCCAGGTGGACGGCAGTGCGGAAGCAATAAACCGCACCCAGTCCGGCATCGCCTGTAACGGCCAGATAGTGCCTGACATATAAAAGACCGGTGTGGTGACAAACGCCAGTGTCAGATAAATCATCTCCACACTGAGCAGGCATTCGGTAACCAGTTTCCCCAGTCCCAGAACCCCCAGCAGGAACGGGAATGTCAGCAGCCATAATTCATACATCGGCGCTTCCTGACGATACCCCAGCACCCACGGCCACAAGGCAAAGAAGACGGTCGACAGGAACAGCCAGATAGGCAGCAGCGCACTCAGTGCACCCAGGTATACCGCCAGCGGCGGTTTACCTTTCGGTGTACTGCGCACTGCAATACTGACGCGGACACAGGCTATCAGCAGCGTGTGCTGCAACAGCATGACCAGCAGCCCCGGCAGCGCAATAGCGGCGAAACTGACACCGGGGTTATACATTCCGACCGTTTCTGACTGAATCGGGGCGATCAGTATTGATGCCTGCTCCAGTGTATAGCCATTGGCTGTCAGGATTTTGGTATTATAATCCGCCAGGATCTGCTGATATGCCTTGCTCAGTTCCTGCTGAATCTGCCCGCTGGCGATACGGTTGGTGCCGTCACCGAATACCGGCACCGTAATATTTTTGCCCTGCAAGAGGTTACGTTCAAAATCCTGCGGAATAATGATGATCGCAAACAGATCACGCATGATCATGTCCTGCCGGGCTGCGGCCAGGTTGTCATAACTGTGCTGTTCGACTTTCGCGGTGGCATCCAGCTCCCGCACCAGAGAACGGCTGGCTACCGTGTTATCCTGATCCACTACCGCGACCGGTAAATCCCACAGTACCGGATGCACATAGACCAGACTCATGACACACAGCGAGATAATCAGCAGCATCCACATCGGTTTTTCCAGCATACCGAGCAGCACTTTCAGGAAGGTCTGGAAATACAGTTTCATACCGCGCGTCCTCCCTGCAATGCCAGCCGTACCGGCAGCCGGTTACGGATCAGAAAAGTCGCGCCCACCGGATAGAGCAGCAATAACGCACAGACATACAGGATATGCTGCAACGAGACTTCCCGCAGGAAGATATCAAACATCGCGTTCAGCGCATGTGTCAGAGGCTCAATATTCGCGATAATCCGTGCGGGGAGAATCATCGACAGCTCCGGCACGGTCATCCCGGAAAAGGCCATCGCCATACTTACCAGCATCCCGATCATACTGTAAGCCATCATCGGATCACGGGTGAATGTGTAGAGGAGCAGGCCGATACTCTGAGCAGCCATCACATAAAAGAAACCTATCATCAGCATATAAACCGGATTACCGGTGACTTTCGCCTCAAAAACAGTGACCAGGACGGCAAGTTCGATCATCAGCAGTGCCGTGAAAAACAAGGTATATGGCGCCAGCTTGCCGAGCACACCACTGAACAGTGGTTTAATGGATTGCAGCATAGTGCTGCGTGACATGGTGTAAATTGTGCAGGTCACCACAAACAACTGAAGCATATGGATCGTCGCGGCAAACTGCTGATAATAAATATAACTGCCGCTGGCGTTAAACAGGGTGTCATAGGACATCGTCACCTGTGCCAGTTTCGGGACATTTTTCCCCATTTCAGCGGCGAGGACGGACCGGTACTGGCCGTTCAGTTCGGCAATCAGTCCGCTGAAGTCCTGGGTGGCATAACTGCCGGAGGCATAAAACAGGGCATTAAAAAACATCCGGGTTGTCGGCTGTTTACCGGACAACACATCACTTTCAAAACGCGGCGGGATAACCAGAATGGCATAATCTTCCGCACTCCCCATACGTTCAAGAGCAACATTTTTATCATCCTGCGGCGTGATACTGGCGTGTGATGCCGCATTGAGGTTACGCACCAGAGTGCGTGAGAGCGGACTGTGGTCATAATCAATGGCGGAAACCGGTAAGTCCAGTAATGTTCCTTCAGAGAAGTTGGCACTCACCAGTGCGAATAACATCAGCGGAAACAGCCAGCTCAGCCAGTGGAACACCGGACTGCGCACCGCCATCCGGGTTTCCTGTGAGAATGCATTGCGGAAACCGCGCCATATTGCCGGAAATCTCATTACTTATCCCGGCGCCACAGCGCACTCATACCGGGTCTTAATCCGTCCACCGGCTGTGCCGGATAGAGGCGAACCTCAAAGGTTTTCAGATCAAAATCCCCGGTGGCGCGGGTGGCGCGTTTGGTGGCGTAATCCCCCATAGGTGCGATATAGCGGACTTCAGCCTCAATTTCCTGATTTTTCAGTGCCGGTACCGTCAGTGTGATTTTGTCACCCTTTTTCACATCCGCGAGAATATCCTCACGCAGGTTATAGACAAAATACGCTTCCGGCAGGCGGATAATCGTCACCAGCGGGCTTCCGGCATTAAACAGTTCACCGATTTCAGCCGGAATCGGCCCGATTTCACCGGCCACCGGCGCGGTAACGGTCAGTTCATCCTGCTGGACTTTCAGCTCTGTCAGCTTTTGCTCAGCCTGACGCAATGCAGCTTCATAACGCTGACGCTGCTCTGTGCGGTCACCATTTTTCGCCTGGTCGAGCTGTGCTTTGGCGGCCAGAACGCGCTGCTGTGCCACATCACGGGCACGGCGGGACTGATCAAGCTCGGTTTTTGATACATAGCCTTTTCCGGACATGCTGCTCATCCGCTGAAAGTCACGCTGCGCATTCGCCAGTTCAGCCTGAGACTGTGCCAGCTGTGCGGCATAATTACGCACGCTCTCTTCACGCGTACCGTTCAGGGATTCCGTTAACTGAGCCTGAGCCTGGTCGCGGGCAGCAACCAGCGAGGCAACCTGTGCCTCCAGCTCGGGGCTGGTCAGACGAATCAGTGCCTGTCCCTGTTTAACGTCGTCACCGCGCTCAATCAGACGCTCAACAACACGTCCTTTGGCTTTAGAGGAAACAATAACCTCCGGTGCATCGACTTCACCCTGCAATAAAAGATACTGGTTGTGGGCACGAAAAAGTGCAGCCATCGCAATTAAGACCAGCATCAGCAGGATCAGATAGATTGTTCTTTTTTTCATTATTGATTTCGGCCTTAACTATCATTTGTGAAACTATTCAGAATGGAATCATCCCGAATGAAATTGTTCTGGAAAAAACGATGAAGAAGGGGAAGGTCTCAGTATTACTGATTTCAACGGAAACCGTTAAGATATTTGTGCGCCAGATCACAGCATAATACCGTTAATCTTAGCCTCACACACCTGTTACACAACTATTTTTAATATAAAATCTCAGATAGTTACAAATAATCGTCCTCCGGCAAGTGATCCGACAGAAAAATGTATGACTACAATCTGATTTTCCTGCTGCTTCAGCAGATGTGTGTGTATCTGGTTATTGCCTGGGTACTCAGCAAAACGCCGCTGGTGCTGCCGGTCTTACAGGTCACTGTCCGCCTGCCGCACAAGCTGATGTGCTACCTGATTTTCTCCGTCTTCTGTGTCATGGGCACCTATTTCGGGCTGAATATCAATGATTCCATCGCTAACACGCGGGCTATCGGCTCCGTGCTCGGCGGTTTGCTCGGCGGTCCGTCCGTCGGGCTGCTGGTCGGTTTTACCGGCGGGCTCCACCGCTATTCTCTCGGCGGAATGACGGCATTCAGCTGTATGGTGTCCACCGTTGTTGAGGGGCTGATCGGCGGCATGGTGCACCGGTACTATATGAAACGCGGGCAAATCAACAAACTGTTCAACCCCTGGACGGCTGCCGGTGTGACCTTTGTTGCCGAACTGGCGCAGATGGCGATTATTCTGTTACTGGCACGGCCGTTTAATGAGGCACTGAATCTGGTGAAAGATATTGCCGCGCCAATGATTATCGCCAATACCATCGGTGCCGCTATGTTTATCCGCATCCTGCTGGACAGACGTGCCATCTTTGAAAAATACACCAGTGCCTTTTCCGCTCAGGCACTGAAACTGGCAATCAGTACGGATGGTGTGCTGCGCCAGGGGTTTAACGAGACCAACAGCCGCCAGGTGGCGCAGGTGCTGTATGATGAGCTGAATGTGGCAGCCGTTGCTATCACGGATACAGAGAAACTGCTGGCCTTTATCGGCGTGGGGGCAGATCACCATCTGCCGGGCACACCGATTGCCTCACGCTATTCCCGGCAGGCTATTGCCCATAATGAGGTTGTTTATGCCGACGGCAACGAAACGCCGTACTGCTGCTCGATCAATCCGCACTGTAAACTCGGCTCTACGCTGGTCATCCCGCTGACCGGGGAGAATAAGCAGGTGGTCGGTACGATTAAGCTGTATGAAGTGAAGAACCGCCTGTTCAGCTCGATTAACCGCACACTGGGAGAGGGGATCGCCAGTCTGCTGTCGGCACAAATCCTGGCCGGACAGTTTGAGCGAAGTAAGCAGTCACTACTGGAAACAGAGGTGAAATTGCTGCATGCCCAGGTCAATCCGCATTTCCTGTTTAATGCCCTCAATACCTTACAGGCGGTGATCCGCCGGGATGCGGAACAGGCGCGGTATCTGGTGCAGAATCTCTCCACCTTTTTCCGTAAAAACTTAAAACGGCCGGGCGAGATTGCCACTCTCGCGGCTGAAATTGAGCATGTGAATGCTTACTTACAGATTGAGAAAGCCCGCTTCCGTGAACAATTGTGTGTGGATATCGCCATTCCGGATGAGCTGAAACAGGCCAGCCTGCCGGTCTTTTCGTTACAGCCGGTGGTGGAAAATGCGATAAAACATGGCACATCACAGATATTTGAGCAGGGAAAAATTACCATAACCGCACGGGCGGAGGGCAATGTCCTTGTCATACTGATCACCGATAATGCCGGGCTGTATCAGCCAACCGGGATGAGTGACGGGCTGGGCATGGGGCTGGTCGATAAACGCATCAAAGTCCGTTATGGTAAACAATATGGCCTCAGTGTTCACTGTGAGCCGGAAGTAAAAACAACCATTATTCTGACCTTACCCTTCGATTCACCGGCAGGTGCGGCAGCACCGCCAGATAACTAAAAAAATGATAATGACACTATGAATGTTTTAATAGTTGATGATGAACCACTGGCCAGGGAAAACCTGCGATTACTGCTCGATACGTATCCTGACATTCATATCCTGGGTGAATGTACTAACGCCATTGATGCCATCGGTAAAATCCATCGCCTGAAGCCGGATGTGGTGTTTCTGGATATCCAGATGCCGCGCGTCACCGGGCTGGAAATGGTCGGTATGCTCGACCCCGGCCACCGGCCTGCTATTGTCTTTCTTACCGCCTTTGAAGAGTATGCATTACAGGCTTTTGAGGAAGATGCGTTTGATTATCTGCTCAAACCGGTGGAAAAAGAGCGTCTGGACAAAACCCTGAACCGGTTGCGCCAGGGACAGATCCGCCCGGCAGAGACCCCGGAACAGACAGAACAACTGCGCTATATCCCGTGCAGCGGGCACAACCGTATCTGGCTGATGCCGGTTGAGGATGTGGTGTATGTCAATTCCCGTATCAGCGGCGTGTTTGTGATGAGCGCCCGCGGCCAGGAAGGATTTACCGAGCTGACACTGCGTACTCTGGAAACCCGCACCCCGCTGCTGCGCTGCCACCGGCAGTATCTGGTTAATCTGACCCGTCTGCGGGAAATTTTGCTGGGTGATAACGGCCAGGCGGAGCTTATCCTGAGTAACGATGAAACCATCCCGGTCAGCCGCCGCTATCTCAGGCCCCTGAAGGAAGCTCTGGGACTGATCTGAATCTCCGTGCATAAAAAAGCCCGGCAGGGGTATCCCCGGCCGGGCTTTTTATGATTCAGAGAATCAATCAGGCATTGTTACTGCTGTTGCTGCTGCGGCGGCGCGGAGCAGCACTGCCGCCCTCATCGCGGCGGAAGCTGCGGCGCTCACCATTACCACGATCTCCCGCCGGACGATCAGAACCACCTTCACGACGATTTCCGCCACCGAAACTACGGCCGCCATTACCACCACGGTCATTACCACCGCTGCGGCGCTCACGGTTAAACGGCTTCGCATCACCGACTAATGTCATGTTCATTGGCTTGTTCATCACACGGGTACGGGTGAAGTGCTGTAACAAATCAGTCGGCATACCTTTCGGTAATTCGATAGTTGAGTGGGTATCAAACAGTTTGATGTTACCGATGTAACGGCTGTTGATATCCCCTTCGTTGGCAATCGCACCCACAATGTGACGGACTTCAACACCATCAGTACGGCCCACTTCAATGCGGTACAGTTCCATATCACCTACGTCACGGCGTTCACGGCGCGGTTCAGAACCACGCTCCGGACGATCACCGAAACGACTATTACGATCATTACGGTCGTTACGGTCGTTGCGGTCATTACGGCGACGATCATCACGGTCATTGAACTCGCGGCGCGGACGGCGCGGTGCATCTGCCGGCAGGATCAGCTTGCGCTCACCTTCTGCCATTTTCAGCAGTACGGCGGCCAGCGTTTCCATATCGATACCTTCTTCTTCACCATTTTCTGGTGCGAGTTTTTTCAGCAAAGCACGATATTGATCCAGATTGCTGCTTTCCATTTCTGCATGGATAGTGGCAGCAAATTTTTCCTGACGGCGCTGACTGATCATCTCTGCATCCGGTAATTCTACCTCAGGGATGGTCAGTTTCATGGTGCGTTCGATGTTACGCAGCAGGCGGCGTTCGCGGTTTTCCACAAACAGCAGTGCGCGACCCGCACGACCCGCGCGACCGGTACGGCCGATACGGTGAACGTAGGATTCCGCATCCATCGGGATATCGTAGTTAACAACCAGGCTGATACGCTCAACATCCAGACCACGGGCAGCAACGTCTGTTGCAATCAGGATATCCAGGCGGCCGTCTTTCAGGCGCTCCAGAGTCTGTTCACGCAGTGCCTGGTTCATGTCACCGTTCAGTGCCGCGCTGTTGTAACCGTTACGCTCCAGGCTTTCTGCCACTTCCAGCGTCGCGTTTTTGGTACGGACGAAAATAATCGCCGCATCAAAATCTTCCGCTTCCAGGAAACGAACCAGTGCTTCGCTCTTACGTGCGCCGTAAGCAGTCCAGTAGCTCTGGCTGATGTCCGGACGGGTAGTCACGCTGCTCTGAATCCGCACTTCCTGCGGATCTTTCATGAAACGACGGGTAATGCGGCGGATAGCTTCCGGCATGGTTGCAGAGAACAGCGCAGTCTGGTGATTCGCCGGGATCTGACTCATGATGGTTTCAACGTCTTCGATGAAGCCCATACGCAGCATTTCATCTGCTTCGTCCAGGACGAGGCCTTTCAGGTTGGATAAATCCAGGGTGCCGCGTTTTAAGTGATCCAGCAGACGGCCCGGAGTCCCGACAACCACCTGTGGTCCCTGACGCAGAGCACGTAACTGGACGTCATAACGCTGACCGCCGTACAGGGCGACCACATTCACGTTACGCATATGTTTGGAGAAATCAGTACAGGCTTCCGCAACCTGAACCGCTAATTCGCGGGTCGGTGCCAGCACCAGAATCTGTGGTGCTCTCAGGTTCGGATCAATATTGTTCAGTAACGGCAGGCCGAATGCCGCCGTTTTACCGCTACCCGTCTGTGCCATACCCAGGACATCACGTCCGGCGAGCAGGTGCGGAATACATTGTTGCTGGATCGGGGACGGCTTTTCGTAGCCCAGGTCGTCCAGTGCAGTCAAAATATCAGCTGATAAACCAATGTCAGCAAAAGAGATTTCAGTCTCAGTGGTCATGTAAAGGTGCCTCATACAAAATGGCGGCCAGTCTACACAACCCATCAGAAAGCATGTCGGTTGTTTTCATTTAAAAGTGTGAACTGGCTCAAATAAAATTATAAAACGAACAAAACATCCCCCCATCACTTCCGCGATGGTGAAAAATTAACGGGTTGAAGTGTGTTCGTCAGCTATTGTGGATCTGAATCCGTCAGGTCCTGTTCTTCATCACCTAACAGAGCTAATTCCAACAATGCGTAGCGGTGCTCAACGAAATTGTGTGCGTTGTTGGCAACCGTCAGCTTGAACAGCGTTTCAGCGCTGTCCGTATCCCCCAGACTCAGGTAGTATTTACCTAAATAGAAGTAGGTTTCACTGAGATGTTCAGCGAGCGAAGTGTTATCCGTTGAGAATTCCTTCAGCCGATCAAGCAGTGTCTTTTCACTGATGTCGCCGAGATAGAATTCAGCAATATTCCAGCCCCATTGTCCGCCTTTCGCCTGCTGATAGCGCTGACGTAAATCGGTCAGTGCTTTCTTCGGATCTATCTCTTTGTCGACGAGATAAAGCCACAGCGAGCGGAACGGATCGTTTGGATCATCCTGATAAAACGCCAGCAAATCATCCCGCGCCACCGGATACCTGCCCCCGTAATACAGGGCAATACCGCGGTTCATACGCGCGTAGTTATAAGTTGGATCAAGCTCTAATACAGAATCATACGCTTCATAGGCAGCATCAAAGTTGCCTGCCTGCGTAAAATAAATGCCCAGGTAATTAAATATTTCCGGAATATCCGGACGCATCGATAACGCAACAGTAAAATCGTTACGTGCCAATGCACGCAATCCGAGGCTGTCGTACAACACACCACGCTGATAAAGCAGCTGGGCGTACTCATCCTCAGTTAATGACCGGCTTGCCAGTATTTGTTCCATTCGGGCGAGGATCACTTCCTGCTGTAATGATGGTTGCAGGGGTACTGCAAGTAAATCCCCGGAGTGCCAGTTTTTACCGCTGCTGCATCCTGCGATAAAAATTATAGCTGCAATGCTCCACCAACGCAGAAAAAAATTCATTTCCTACTCCCGAAGTCAGATCCCCGAAAGGATAATCCTCTGACTGACAATAACCGAGTGCATTTTTGCTTTTTTTGCCGAATGGCGCCCTTTTTACAGGACGCCATGCCTTACGTCAAATTTTATTCAGCGTTATTTGCATCAGGGGTTGCATCTGAAGCCGGTGCAGCATCCTGACTGACCGCTTCTTTCATGCTCAGGCGGATACGACCCTGACGGTCGATTTCCAGTACCTTGACCGGTACTTCCTGTCCCATTTCCAGATAATCTGACACTTTTTCAACGCGTTTGTCGGCGATCTGAGAAATATGCACCAGACCTTCTTTACCGCCGCCGATAGCCACGAAAGCACCGAAATCAACGATACGGACAACTTTACCGTTATAGATACGGCCGACTTCAACTTCTGCGGTGATCTCTTCGATACGGCGGATAGCCATTTTCGCTTTATCACTGTCAGTCGCAGCAATCTTCACAGTACCGTCATCTTCGATTTCGATAGTGGTGCCGGTTTCTTCGGTCAGGGCACGGATCACAGAACCGCCTTTACCGATAACGTCTTTGATCTTATCCGGATTGATACGGATGGTATGGATGCGCGGTGCAAACTCAGAGATATCAGCACGTGGTGAATTGATAGCCTGTTCCATTACGCCCAGGATGTGCAGACGCGCACCTTTGGCCTGGTTCAGAGCCGCCTGCATGATTTCGCTGGTGATACCTTCAATTTTGATATCCATTTGCAGGGCGCTGATACCGTCACGGCTGCCCGCTACTTTAAAGTCCATATCGCCGAGGTGATCTTCATCACCCAGGATATCAGACAGAACCACGTATTTATCGCCTTCTTTCACCAGACCCATCGCGATACCGGCAACGGCTGATTTCACAGGAACACCTGCATCCATCAGTGCCAGAGATGCACCACAGACTGACGCCATAGAAGAAGAACCGTTGGATTCAGTGATTTCTGAAACCACACGCACGGTGTACGGGAATTCTTCCTGAGATGGCATCACTGCCAGCACACCACGTTTTGCCAGACGGCCGTGGCCGATTTCGCGGCGTTTTGGTGAACCGACCATACCGGTTTCACCCACGCAATACGGAGGAAAGTTGTAGTGGAACAGGAAGGTGTCAGTGACTTCACCCATCACCTGATCCAGTGTCTGTGCATCACGGGCAGTACCCAGTGTTGCTGTTACCAGCGCCTGAGTTTCACCACGGGTGAACAGAGCAGAACCATGCGTACGCGGCAGAACACCGGTGCGGACATCCAGTGCACGAACCATGTCTTTTTCACGGCCGTCGATACGCGGCTCACCGTCCAGTACACGGGTACGGACAACAGATTTTTCAACCGCAGACAGGATGTCGCCGATTTCATGTTTCAGTTCGCCGGTCAGCTCTTCGCCGCGTGCAGCAAATTCAGCTTCCAGTGCGCTGATGGTTGCATCTTTAATGATATCAACCTGCGCATAACGATCCTGTTTCTCAGTGATACGGTAAGCATCACCCAGGGCTTTTTCAGCCAGCTCAGCCACGCGATCATGCAGAGTCTGATTAACAGGCTCCGGCTGCCAGTCCCATTTAGGTTTGCCGGCTTCAGCCGCCAGTGCGTTGATATTCTCGATAACAATCTGCTGCTGCTCGTGGCCGAACACGACCGCACCCAGCATTTGTTCTTCAGTCAGCAGTTCAGCTTCTGATTCAACCATCAGAACCGCGCCTTTGGTACCGGCAACAACCAGATTCAGTTTGCTGACGTCTAATTCGTCAGTTGTCGGGTTCAGAACATACTGGTCATTGATGAAGCCGACACGGACTGCACCAATCGGTCCGTTAAACGGAATACCGGACAGCGCCAGTGCCGCTGAGGCACCAATCATTGCCACGATATCTGGGTTAATCTGCGGGTTCACAGAAACAACGGTTGCGATGATCTGAACTTCGTTCAGGAAACCTTCCGGGAACAGCGGACGTAACGGACGGTCAATCAGACGCGCGATCAGGGTTTCGCCTTCGCCCGGACGGCCTTCACGACGGAAGAAGCTCCCCGGAATACGGCCGGCAGCGTAAGTACGCTCCTGATAGTTTACGGTCAGCGGGAAGAAATCCTGGCCCGGTTTCATTTTTTTCTGGCCGACAACGGTAACGAATACCGCGGTGTCGTCCATGTTAACCATTACAGCTGCTGTCGCCTGACGGGCCATCATGCCGGTTTCAATAGTGACAGTGTGCTGACCATACTGGAATTTACGGATTGTCGGATTTAACAAAATAATATCCTTCTGGGTCTCTCACCCCGGCTGGGGTAAGTAGTGAAATGGTTCCTTCAGATACATCCTCGCGACTAATGACAACCTTTTCCTTCTGCCGGAAAGTGCTCTCATTAGCCGCGCGAATAGCTGTACCGAAGAATCGTTATTATTGCGGCAACAGCTCAATATGCCGCATTCAGAAGAAAAGGGGCCGTCGGCCCCTTTCCACTGAAACTTGTCTGAATCAGCGACGCAGGCCCAGACGCTCAAGAATTGAGGTGTAGCTTGCTAAATCTTTGCCTTTCAGATAGTTCAGGAGCTTACGACGCTGAGCTACCATGCGCAGCAGACCACGACGGCTGTGGTGATCTTTTTTGTGCTCAGAAAAGTGACCTTGCAGGTGATTGATCTGTGCAGTCAGCAGCGCGATCTGAACTTCGCTTGAACCGGTGTCGTTTTCGCCACGACCGAAATCAGCGACAATTTTCGCTTTCGCTTCAGTGCTTAGAGACATAATAGAACTCCAAAATATACTTTGATTAATAAAAATGAGTGCCGATCTCTAATTCAGCATCTCAGGGAAATTGCCGCGTTATTCTACGCCGCCTGCGCCCTGAACGCAAGATGCGGCAGCGCTTATTCCGTGTATTCCACAACAAGGCGGCGCGGTGCCACCAGCCCGTCATCACTGATCACGGCAAGGCCGATGAAGTGTGCGTCATCACCCTGCGTTACACGGGTTAATGTCTGCGGTGCCAGGTCGTGCGGTGCCCGTACCGGCTGCCCCAGCTTAAAATACCCGGCGGTCACGTCCGTCAGATTTACCTGCGGGAAATGTGACACGGCGGTATCCATCGGCAGTAACAACGGGTCCAGTGCGGTTTCAGGCGGTGTTTCTGATTCATCCGCCACCCGGCGCATTTCCTGAAGCTGCTCCAGCGTCACCATCCGTTCTGACGGATAAGCAGCCACCTGCAACCGGCGCAGCATGGTCACATGTGCCCCGCAGCCGAGTTTTTCACCAAGATCATCAATGATAGTGCGGATATAAGTGCCTTTCGAACAGTGAATCTCCAGCTCCAGTTTATCCTCTTCATGGCGGATAAACAGCAGTTCATACACGGTGATCGGGCGGGCTTCCCGCTCTATTGTGATGCCTTTGCGGGCATATTCGTACAGCGGACGTCCCTGATGCTTGAGCGCGGAATACATGGACGGCACCTGTAAGGTATCGCCTCTGAATGACTCCAGGGCAGCCGCAAGCTGTTCCGCCGTGAATGCCACAGGGCGCTCACTGATCACCTCACCCTGCGAGTCTGAGGTGTCTGTACGCTGTCCCAGACGGGCAATCACACGGTAACGTTTGTCGGAATCCAGCAGGAACTGTGAAAACTTGGTCGCTTCACCGAGGCAGACCGGCAGCATACCGGTCGCCAGCGGGTCAAGCGCGCCGGTGTGACCGGCTTTAGCGGCATTAAACAGACGGCGGACCTTCTGTAATGCATCATTGGATGAAATGTCCTGCGGTTTGTCCAGCAGCACAATGCCGTTGATATTACGGCCACGACGACGGCGTGCCATCAATTACCCTCTTTGTCGTCCGCAGATTTACGCATATCCTGGTCGTGTTTGATCACATCAGACACCAAGTTGGACATACGCATCCCTTCGACCAGAGAACTGTCATACTCAAATTTCAGTTCCGGGATAATGCGCAAACGCATCTCTTTCCCTAACAGGGAACGGATGTAGCCGGAAATATCATTTAATACTTTGATACCTGTTTTCACCTGCTCCGAATTATGGTCTTCGTCCATAAAGTTCAGAAAGGTGACAAATACCGTGGCATAGGCCATATCGCGGGATAAATCCACACCCGATACGGTTACCATACCCACACGGGGATCTTTAATTTCACGTTGCAGGATAATCGCAATTTCTTTCTGAATTTCCTGTGAAACGCGCTGAGTACGGCTGAATTCTCGTGCCATAGTTTCTCTCCTGAAAATTCGGGGGGCCAGAAGCCCCCCAATTATATCATGTTATGTCATACCGTCAGGTGATCAGATAGTACGTTTAACTTCAATCACCTGGAAGACTTCAATCATGTCGCCCGGGCGGACATCATTGTAGTTCTTGACACCGATACCACATTCCATCCCGTTACGGACTTCAGCAACGTCATCTTTGAAGCGGCGCAGAGATTCCAGCTCACCTTCATAGATAACCACGTTGTCACGCAGAACGCGGATAGGGTTGTTACGTTTGATAGTCCCTTCCGTCACCATACAACCGGCGATGGCACCGAATTTCGGTGAACGGAACACATCACGGACTTCTGCCAGACCCATGATTTCCTGTTTGTACTCAGGTTCCAGCATCCCGCTCATTGCCTGTTTGATTTCATCAATCAGGCTGTAGATAACGGAGTAGTAACGCAGATCCACGCTCTCGCTTTCGATAACACGGCGTGCAGACGCATCCGCACGGACGTTGAAGCCGAGGATGATGGCGTTTGATGCCGCAGCCAGAGTGGCGTCAGTTTCAGTGATACCACCCACACCGGAACCGATGATTTTCACTTTGACTTCGTCAGTCGACAGTTTCATCAGCGAGTCGGTGATAGCTTCACAGGTACCCTGCACATCGGTCTTCAGAACGATGTTCAGTTCAGAAACCTTACCGCTTTCCATGTTGGCAAACATGTTTTCCAGTTTGGATTTCTGCTGACGTGCCAGTTTCACATCACGGAATTTACCCTGACGATAGAGTGCCACTTCACGGGCTTTCTTCTCGTCACGGACAACTGTTGCTTCGTCACCGGCAGACGGTACGTTGGACAGACCCAGGATTTCCACCGGCATGGACGGACCCGCTTCGGTGACATCTTTACCCAGCTCGTTACGCATCGCACGGATACGGCCGTATTCAAAGCCGCACAGGACGATATCGCCTTTGTTCAGTGTACCGCTCTGTACCAGGATAGTTGCAACCGGACCACGGCCTTTATCGAGGTAAGATTCGATAACCACACCGCTTGCCATACCCGCACGTACTGCTTTCAGTTCGAGAACTTCAGCCTGGAGCAGGATAGCGTCGAGCAGCTCGTCGATACCGATACCTTTCTTCGCGGAAACGCTGATGAACTGAGTCTCACCGCCCCACTCTTCAGAGAGGATACCGTACTGAGACAGTTCATTACGAACGCGATCCGGGTCTGCTTCCGGTTTATCAATTTTGTTCACCGCAACCACAACCGGCACACCGGCTGCTTTCGCATGCTGGATAGCTTCGATAGTCTGCGGCATCACGCCATCATCCGCTGCAACCACCAGAACAACGATATCCGTTGCCTGCGCACCACGGGCACGCATGGAGGTAAACGCGGCGTGTCCCGGAGTATCCAGGAACGTGATAGCGCCTTTATCGGTGGTCACATGGTACGCACCGATATGCTGGGTAATACCGCCCGCTTCGCCGGAGGCGACTTTGGTGGAACGGATATAGTCCAGTAATGAGGTTTTACCGTGGTCAACGTGACCCATGATAGTCACAACCGGTGCACGCGGTTCAGCCTGCGCTTCACCCATATCACGGTCATTCAGGATCGCTTCTTCCAGCTCGTTCTCACGGCGCAGGATAACTTTGTGACCCATTTCTTCGGCAACCAGCTGTGCGGTTTCCTGGTCAATCACCTGATTGATAGTCGCCATCGCGCCCATCTTCATCATAGTTTTAATGACCTGAGAACCCTTCACTGCCATCTTGTTGGCTAACTCACCAACAGTGATGGTTTCACCGATAACCACATCACGGTTAACCGCTGCAACCGGCTTATTAAAGCTCTGCTGAAGTGAGCTGCCTTTACGCTGTTTCTTACCGCGCGGCAGTTGCGCACGGGCTTCTTCGCGATCGGCTTTCTCGGAATGACGGTTATTTTTCTTCTGACGGACGTTTTTTGCGCCACGGCTGCGGCCGCGGTTATCGCCTTCAACTTTCGCATCACTTTCATCTTCCGCTTCACGGGCGTGAGCAGAAGTGGTGGTGTGATAATCCGCGCTTTCTGTTTCTTCGCTGACAGGAGCAGACCATTTCTCGCCGTTTTCTTCGGCCAGACGGCGTGCTTCTTCCGCTGTACGTTTTACTTCAGCTTCAAGTTTGCGCTGCTGTTCTTCTTCAGCTTTGCGTTTGATTTCAGCGGCTTCGGCTTCGCGACGCACTTTTTCGCTGTTTTCCCGGGTATCGGCCGGGGCTGATTTCGCTTTATTTTCTTTCACGTTATTCTTTTCCGCTGCTTCACGCTTAGCCGGTTCTGCCGCTTGTTCAGTTACTTTCGCTGCTGCCGCTTCGCGTTTTGCCTTTTCTTCAGCCTCACGTTTGGCTTGCGCCTCTTGTCTGGCTTTTTCTTCGGCTTCACGACGGGCCTGCTCTTCAGCTTCGCGTCTTGCCTGCTCTTCCGCTTCACGCTGTGCCTGCTCTTCCGCGGCTTTTGCCTGTTCAGTGGCATCGCGGTTTACATATGTGCGTTTTTTGCGGACTTCAATATTAACCGATTTACTCTTGCCACCGGTTACCGGAACACTCAGCGTACTGCGAGTTTTGCGCTGAAGTGTTAATTTACCCGGCTGACTTGCCCCGCCTTGTTCGCGGTTCAGATGGGCCAGCAGGGCCTCTTTTTCTTGCTGGGAAACGTTATCAGACGCCGTTTTTTGGATGCCGGCATCAGCAAACTGCTGTACCAGGCGCTCTACGGAAGTCTGAATTTCGTCTGCCAGTGATTTTACCGATTCTGTCATGCTGCTCCTTCCCGCTACAAATTAAGATGCATCGTCGCCAAACCAACAGATATTACGCGCTGCCATGATGAGTTCACCTGCTTTCTCATCAGTCAGACCTTCAATATCCGTGAGGTCATCGATACCCTGCTCTGCGAGATCTTCAAGGGTACAAATACCACGGGAAGCCAGGGTGAATGCCAGTGTGCGGTCCATGCCTTCAAGGTTTAACAAATCATCCGCCGGTGTGGTACCTGACTGGCTCTCTTTCTGTGCCAGTTCGAGCGTTGTTAAAGCGGCTTTTGCACGTTCGCGCAGAACTTCAACGGTTTCCTCTTCGAGGCCGTCGATTTCCAGAAGTTCGCTGACCGGCACATAGGCCAGTTCTTCCAGTGTGGAGAAACCTTCTTCCACTAATAAGGTTGCGAAATCTTCATCGATGTCGAGATGCTTAACAAAAGTTTCAATGGAAGCATGTGCTTCCGCCTGGTGTTTCGCGTTAAGTTCCTCCGCAGTCATGACGTTCAGTTCCCATTTGTCATCACCACGATGTTTTTTCAGCAGTTGTGCAGCGAGACGCACATTCTGGCCGTTACGGCCAATGGCCTGTGCAAGGTTGCTGCTTTCCACAGCAACGTCCATTGTGCATTTGTCTTCATCGACAACAATGGATGCAACATCTGCCGGAGCCATTGCATTAATCACGAATTGCGCCGGGTTATCATCCCACAACACGATATCAATCCGCTCGCCGCCCAGCTCACCGGAAACGGCCTGAACGCGGGCGCCGCGCATTCCCACACATGCTCCTACAGGGTCGATGCGTTTATCATTGGTTTTCACCGCGATTTTCGCACGGGAACCGGGATCACGGGCAGCCGCTTTAATTTCAATAATCTCTTCGCCGATTTCCGGCACTTCGATTTTAAATAATTCGACCAGCATTTCCGGACGGGAACGGGTCACAAATAATTGCGCACCACGGGCTTCCGGACGAACATCATACAGAACTCCGCGGATACGGTCACCCGGACGGAAGTTCTCACGCGGCAGCATATCTTCACGCATAATGACTGCTTCCGCATTATTCCCCAGATCGAGGGTAATATTTTCGCGGTTCACTTTTTTCACCACACCGGTGATGATTTCGCCCTGCTGCTCGCGGAACTGATCAACCACCATCGCACGTTCGGCTTCACGCACTTTCTGTACGATAACCTGTTTAGCGGTCTGAGTGGTGATACGGTCGAAGGTGACAGATTCAATCTGATCTTCGATATATTCGCCTACCTGAATACCCGGCGTTTCATAATCAGCCGCTTCCAGTGTGATTTCACGGGTCGGCTGAGTGACTTCTTCTACCACCACCCAGCGGCGGAAGGTATCAAAATCACCGGATTTACGATCAATTTCAACACGAACATCAATTTCCTGTTCGTATTTTTTCTTGGTGGCCGTTGCCAGCGCAGTTTCAAGTGCTTCAAAAATTTTCTCACGAGGAAGCGATTTTTCGTTAGAAACTGCCTCAACAACAGCCAGAATTTCTTTATTCATCCTAGTTGCCTCTTTTGAACTTTATATTAAAAGTGGGGTACCAGGTTAGCTTTCTGGATGTTGCCAAGTGCGAACACTTCGTCTTTGCCATCCACTGTAACCGTGATCATTTCACCGTCAACGGCTTTGATAATACCCTGCCATCTGCGACGGTTCTGCATTGCGATTCGTAAAGTCAGTGAGACTTCCTCACCGGTAAACCGCTGATAATGTTCAGCCGTAAATAACGGTCGCTCCATACCCGGAGATGAAACCTCAAGGTTATAAACGGTCGTAATAGGATCTTCAACATCAAGAACGGCACTGACCTGGTGGCTCACGTCCGCGCAATCATCAACAGTGATACCCTCTTCACTATCAATAAAAATACGCAGTGTTGACACGCGGCCGCGGATAAACTCCACGCCGACAAGCTCAAAACCGAGTGCTTCGACAGGTGCAGTGACCATCTCTGTTAATTTCTGCTCTAATGTGGACAAGACCACCCCCGGGACATAAAAAAAGGGCATAACGCCCAGTATCTCTGTTGACTGATAACAAAAAACCCCGAAATTTCGGGGCTTTATGCAACTGGACCCTGTGTACATCACACTTCTTAATCTTTTTTCCAAATCAGGGATAACGTAAGAGTTGTTGATACAATCAACATTGGAAAAAACGATTTGTTATAAGAAGTGGTTGCGGGAGCCGGATTTGAACCGACGACCTTCGGGTTATGAGCCCGACGAGCTACCATGCTGCTCCATCCCGCGTTCGAAACGTGAAAAATTCTACGCTGATCACCTGCAAAACGCAAGTGTGAAACTAAATGGTGCCGAGGACGGGACTTGAACCCGTACGCCCGTTTTGTAGGCACTACCACCTCAAGGTAGCGTGTATACCAATTTCACCACCTCGGCACTGAACTGCTCTTTTTTACGAAACTGACTGATGGTGTGTATCAATCCCGTTTAAAACTTTTACTTCAGACTTGCAACAATCAGCGCGGAATATCGCTGTTAGGAGCTGCTGGTGCTGCGGGAACATCTGTTTTCTGTTCTGTCTGCACCGGCTGAGCGAGATTATCAAACTTGCTGCCTGTACCGGTTTTATTGCTGGCCATGTTGCCCAGGACTAAACTCAGTACAAAAAACAGTGTTGCTAAAATGCCTGTGGTACGGGTCATAAAGTTACCTGAACCCGACGAACCAAACAGTGTTGCAGACGCGCCTGCACCGAACGAAGCACCCATGTCCGCACCTTTCCCCTGCTGCATTAAGATCATACCTACTAAGGCGATCGCAACAAGTAAGAAAACGACTAAGAGAGCTGTATACATAAACGTGTACCTATTCCTCGTACGGTATACCGACTGATTCGGTATCAATCTGCACACTCACCGGTAAAATAAATTACCTTGCTGAGCGGGTCAGAATACTAACCAAACAAACGCGGACACGCAAGTCTATTTTAAGCCCGGCGCATCGGTTGCGGAAAAAAACAACAATAAGGGGCGGATTCTGTCAGAGCCGGGGGAAAACCGCAATCAGTTTTTCCGGCTCTGTCATTCACATCATAAATAATTACACGCGTTTCACTGCATCTGCGATACGGTTTGCCATCGCAGTTACCTGCGCTTCATCTTCCCCTTCCACCATCACACGGATCAGCGGTTCAGTACCGGATTTACGCAGCAGCACACGGCCTTTGCCGTTCAGCTCTTTTTCCACTTCCTGTGCCACACGGGTGACTTCCTCACTTGCCAGCGGGTCGTGCTGACCGGCAAAGCGGACATTCACCAGCACCTGCGGCAGCAGTTTCATACCGCTGCACAGGTCGTGCAGGCTCATGTTGTTGCGCACCATGGCACTCAGTACCTGAAGACCCGCCACGATGCCGTCACCGGTGGTGGTTTTGTCCAGCAGGATGATGTGGCCGGAGTTTTCCGCCCCCAGACGCCAGCCTTTTTCCTGGAGTTTTTCGAGCACATAACGGTCACCGACTTTTGCGCGCTCAAACGGAATACCCAGCTGTTTCAGAGCAAGCTCCAGTCCCATGTTACTCATCAGTGTACCCACTGCACCACCGCGCAGTTGCCCCTGACGCAGTGCTTCGCGGGCAATGATAAACAGGATTTGGTCACCATCCACTTTCTCACCCAGGTGATCCACCATAATCAGGCGGTCACCGTCACCGTCAAATGCCAGGCCGACATGCGCGCCTTCAGCCAGAACGCGTTCCTGTAACTGACGAACATCTGTCGCACCACATTTTTCGTTAATGTTGATACCGTTCGGATCACAGCCGATAGCAATGACTTCCGCGCCCAGCTCGCTTAATACATTCGGCGCGATATGATAAGTTGCGCCGTGTGCGCAGTCGATCACCATTTTGAGTCCGTTCAGGCTTTGCTCGTTCGGGAATGTGCCCTTACAGAATTCAATATAGCGGCCGGCTGCATCGACAATGCGGTTTGCCCGTCCCAGCTCGGCGGATTCCACACAGGTCAGTGGTTTTTCCATTTCAGCTTCAATCGCTTCTTCCACGTGATCCGGCAGTTTGGTGCCGTCAATGGAGAAGAATTTGATGCCGTTGTCATAATACGGGTTGTGAGAGGCAGAAATAACAATACCGGCCTCGGCACGGAAAGTCCGGGTCAGATAAGCGACCGCCGGTGTCGGCATCGGGCCGGTAAATGAAGCGGATAACCCTGCTGCGGCAAGCCCGGCTTCCAGTGCGGACTCCAGCATATAACCGGAAATCCGGGTATCTTTACCGATAATAATTTTACGCGAGCCATGACGCGCCAGCACTTTTCCGGCCGCCCAGCCCAGTTTAAGCACAAAATCAGGGGTAATCGGGCTGTCACCCACTTTTCCGCGGATGCCATCAGTACCAAAGTATTTGCGATCACTCATTGTCGTTTGTTTCCTTCGCTAAACGGGTTGCTTCCACCACTTTCATGGCCTGAACAGTTTCTTTCACATCATGAACACGGATAATTTGTGCACCTTTCATCGCGGCAATCACCGCACAGGCCACGCTGCCGGCAACCCGTTCATCCGAGGGAATATCCATCAGCTGACCAATCATGGATTTTCGTGACATTCCGGCAAGAACCGGTAATCCCAGGTTATGAAATACGTCTAATTTATCCAATAACTGATAATTATGCGCCAGTGTTTTCCCGAAACCGAAGCCCGGATCGAGAATTATGTGATTTTTTTCAATTCCGGCGGCCACACAGCGCGCCACCTGTTCTTCAAGATACGCATAAACATCACGCACCACATTCTGATAGTGCGGCGCCTGCTGCATGGTACGCGGCTCCCCCTGCATATGCATCACACAAACCGGCAGGCCGCTCTGTGCCGCCGCCTGTAATGCACCCGGTTCGCTGAATGAACGGATATCATTAATAATATGAGCACCGGCATTTGCCGCTTCGCGGATCACCAGTGCTTTTGAGGTATCCACCGAAATCCAGACATCCGACTCACGGGCAATCGCCGCCACGACCGGGATAACCCGCCCGGCTTCCTGCTCCGGACTCACTTCCGCCGCCCCGGGACGGGTAGATTCTCCGCCGATATCAATGATCGCCGCACCTTCCGCAATCATTTTCCGGGCATGTTCCAGTGCTTTGGCGGGGGTGTTGTGTGTGCCGCCGTCTGAGAATGAATCCGGGGTCACATTGAGTATCCCCATCACCTGCGGCGTTGCCAGTGAGAGTGTCTGACCGCGTGCGGTAAGTTTCATAATCCGGCCTTCTTACTGTTTGTTATTTAAATCGTGATGTGATTGTAATGCCTGATCCAGGCGGGATAAAGATATAAAAAAACCCGGCGGATTTTCTGCCGGGTTTTTCATACATCGGTTTTCATACAACTGAATGATGAATTATGACTGCTTGTTGTCGTCTTCAGACGGCGCAGCATTGTTGTCATCTGATTCAGGTGCTTCCTGAACCGGAACCTGGTTACTGCTTTCCGGCGGACGGGTATCCGCTTTCGGCTTGTCACCTTCCCAGCCCGCAGGTTCGCGGACCGGCACACGGTTCATCAGATCATCAATCTGTGGCGCATCAATGGTTTCATATTTCATTAATGCATCTTTCATAGTGTGCAGAATATCCAGGTTATCCATCAGGATCTGACGCGCGCGTTTGTAGTTGCGCTCGATAAGCCCGCGGATTTCCTCATCGATAGTCCGGGCAGTTTCATCAGACATGTGCTGTGCTTTTGACATAGAACGGCCTAAGAATACTTCACCGTCTTCATCCGCATACAGTAATGGCCCCAGTTTTTCGGAGAAGCCCCACTGCGTCACCATGTTACGGGCAATGTTCGTTGCCACTTTGATGTCGTTGGATGCGCCTGTGGACACATTTTCCGGCCCGTAGATAATCTCTTCCGCCAGACGACCGCCGTACAGGGTGGAAATCTGACTTTCGAGTTTCTGACGGCTGGCACTGATCTGATCCCCTTCCGGTAAGAAGAAGGTCACACCCAGCGCACGTCCGCGCGGAATAATAGTCACTTTGTGTACCGGGTCATGCTCCGGCACCAGGCGACCGATGATCGCGTGACCGGCTTCATGATAGGCAGTCGAGGCTTTTTGCTCTTCTGTCATCACCATGGAGCGGCGTTCAGCACCCATCATAATTTTATCTTTGGCTTTTTCGAATTCGTTCATTGTCACCACACGCTTGTTACCGCGTGCCGCAAACAATGCCGCTTCGTTCACCAGGTTTGCAAGATCAGCACCTGAGAAGCCCGGTGTACCACGTGCCAGCACAGACGGTTCAACGTCCGGCGATAACGGCACACGGCGCATATGCACTTTCAGGATTTGCTCACGGCCGCGCACATCCGGCAGACCGACCACGACCTGACGGTCGAAACGGCCCGGACGCAGTAACGCAGGGTCAAGCACATCCGGACGGTTGGTTGCCGCGATAACGATAATACCTTCGTTACCCTCGAAACCATCCATCTCAACCAGCATCTGGTTCAGTGTCTGTTCACGTTCATCGTGACCACCACCCAGACCTGCACCACGCTGACGGCCGACGGCGTCGATTTCATCGATAAAGATGATACACGGCGCCGCTTTCTTCGCCTGTTCGAACATATCACGGACACGGGACGCACCCACACCCACGAACATTTCGACGAAGTCAGAACCGGAAATGGTGAAGAACGGTACTTTCGCCTCACCGGCAATCGCTTTTGCCAGCAGGGTTTTACCGGTACCCGGAGGCCCCACCATCAGAATACCTTTCGGAATTTTACCACCCAGTTTCTGGAAGCGGCTCGGCTCACGCAGATATTCCACCAGCTCGCCGACTTCTTCTTTAGCCTCATCACAACCGGCCACATCAGCAAAGGTGGTTTTGATCTGATCTTCGGTCAGCATACGTGCCTTACTTTTACCGAAGGACATCGCACCTTTACCGCCGCCGCCCTGCATCTGGCGCATAAAGAAGATCCAGACGCCGATTAACAGCAGCATCGGGAACCAGGAAATGAAAATGGTTGTCAGGATACCCGGCTCTTCCGGTGGTTCACCGACCACCGCGACGTTTTTGTTCAGCATGGTGTTAAGCAGCTGATTGTCCTGCATCGGCAGGTACGTCGTGTATTTGGAGCCGTCTTTTTTACTGACGTTAAGATCACGATTGGAAATACGGACTTCGCGCACCTGATCCTGTGCTAACTCAGTGATGAAGGTAGAGTAGTCCACCTTACGACTGTTTGAATCGCCTGGGCCAAAACTCTGGAACAACGACATCAGCACTACCGCGATGACCAGCCAGAGAATTAGGTTTTTCGCCATGTCACTCAAGGGATTAACCTCTTATTACATCTGTGTTAACAAATAACGCACAGGGTACTACACTTTCCACCCTGTCGCTACAATGTATACTTCACGCGATCGGGCCCGCGAAGCATCGGGTTTACGGATTTTCACTTTCGTGAACAGGGAGCGAACCTCCCGGAGGTACTCGTCAAAGCCATCTCCCTGAAAGACTTTAACAATAAAACTGCCCCCCGGTGCCAGAACAGAACGGCACATAGCAAGTGCCAGCTCAACCAGATACATCGCTCGCGGAATATCGACAGCCGGTGTTCCGCTCATATTTGGTGCCATGTCTGACATAACAACCTGGACTTTTTTATCTCCCACGCGCCCCAGCAAAGCATTGAGCACATTTTCGTCACGGAAATCGCCCTGAAGGAAATCCACGCCGACGATAGGGTCCATCGGTAACAGGTCGCAGGCAATGACCCGCCCGGACTGCCCGATGTGATTAACAGCATATTGTGACCAGCCGCCGGGTGCAGCACCCAGATCCACAATAGTCATGCCTGGTCTGAAAATATTATCACCCTGCTGAATTTCTTCGAGCTTAAACCAGGCACGAGAGCGAAGCCCCTTTTTTTGCGCCATCTGAACATATTTATCACTAAAATGTTCCTGTAACCAGCGCCCGGAGCTTGCTGAACGTTTTTTATTGGCCATTGTGTTTTCCGACTAACCTGTTATTTCTGACTCAGTTTTTTCGCATAACCGGACAAAAGTCCCGTTACCGCAGACAGTACTCCTCACCTAATGATGGTGATAAGCATGATATGGCGGTAGAATACACCGTTTTCAATAGTTATTAAGCAAAAAAAACGATGAACCTCACTAAAAAACAAGTCCAGCACCTGAAAGCACTCGCTCATCATCTGAACCCGGTTGTCATGATTGGCAACAACGGGCTGACTGAAGGCGTACTCGCAGAAACCGAAGTGGCTCTTACACACCACGAGCTTATCAAAGTTAAAATCGCGGGCGAAGACCGTGAAATGAAAACCTTGATCGCTGATGCGATTGTGCGTGAAACCCGTGCTTACAATGTGCAGATTATCGGTAAAATTCTGGTGCTCTACCGTCCGTCAGACGCCCGGAAGATCATTTTACCTAAATGATAATTGCATATTTATAAAAAAATGCCACCGGCAGATGATTTCTGACGATATCGTCCCGCCGGTGGCATTCCTTTCAGATTTTCTTCATATCCCGACGGCATCCGCTCTCCGCCACCTGAATGTAAAGTTCAGTAAAAACGCCTTTCACTGCATTTTTCTGATGAAACATCCGTATTGTGCTGTTTTTTTACGGTACTGCTTACAGGTATTCCACATTCACCACTTCATACTCAACTTCACCGCCCGGTGTCTGGATGACAACCACGTCGTCAGCCTCTTTGCCGATAAGACCGCGGGCAATCGGGGAGTTCACTGACAGCAGGTTTGATTTGATATCGGCCTCATCATCACCCACGATGCGGTAAGTCTGCTCTTCGTCCGTTGCGACATTAAAAACCGTTACCGTCGCACCGAAAATAACCCGGCCATTGTTGGTCATTTTGGTGACATCAATCACCTGCGCATTGGAGAGTTTGGCTTCGATCTCCTGAATGCGGCCTTCACAGAAGCCCTGCTGTTCACGGGCTGCATGATATTCTGCGTTTTCTTTCAGATCGCCGTGTTCGCGGGCATCCGCGATATCAGCGATAATTTTCGGACGGCGCTCATTTTTGAGAAATTCTAATTCTTCACGCAATTGGTCTGCGCCGCGTACCGTCATAGGGATTTGTTTCATTCTCTACCTCTGAATCATTCCTAAGTAATAGTCATATCATCCTGATTAAACGATAACAGTACCTTATGCGCCATATGTGGCACACTACTATTAAGTAAAACCGTGTAAATTTGCGCTGATACGGCCATCGCACTACGGATGCTGTCAGCGCGGTTGACGCGTTGTCCGCGCGGGCTGAACTGAGATCCTGTCCGGTATTCTATCCCGGAGCGCAATGCGGGTCATCGTTTACTTTTACCGGCCCGTGGCTTTAGTATAACGGACTCTCACCCCGGATTGTGATGGATAGGTCGCTCAATGAATGTTTTTACCCGGCTCGCGTATGCGATGGGATTGTCAGTATTACTGGCTGCTGGCGCAGCAGCCACCCCGGTCGAACAATATACCCAATATCTGCCCGCCGGTACAAACCTGGCGATGATTGCGCAGCGGGTGGGCGATTCTCAGCCAATCGTGGAATATCAGGGACAGCAGATGGCACTGCCCGCCAGTACCCAGAAAGTGGTGACGGCGCTGGCCGCGCTGTTACAGCTGGGACCTGATTTCCGCTTTACCACCAGTCTGGAAACCAAAGGGCATCTTGAAGGCACAACCCTGAAAGGGGATTTAATCACCCGTTTTACCGGTGATCCGACCCTTACCCGCCAGCAGATCCGCAATATGGTCAACGAACTGCGCAAAGCCGGGGTACAGGCCATTGAGGGCGATCTGGTGATCGACATCTCTGCATTTGCCAGTCATGACAAAGCACCGGGCTGGGTGTGGAATGATTTAACCCAGTGCTTCAGTGCTCCGCCGGGAGCCGCTATTATTGACCGTAACTGTTTTTCTGTAACCCTGCATCCGGGGGAGAACCCCGGCGATACCGCCTATATCCGCACTGCTGATTACTATCCGGTCAATATGTTCAGTGAGGTCAAAACGCTGGAGCGTGGCTCTGCCGAAGGCCGTTTCTGTGAACTGGATGTGGTGCCGGGTGAACTGAACCGCTATACCATCACCGGCTGTATGAATCAGCGCAGCGAGCCGCTGCCGCTGGCATTCGGTGTGCAGAACGGCGCGAGCTATGCCGGGGCCATCGTCAAAAATGAACTGATTCACGCCGGGATCACCCTGAGCGGCAATGTCCGCCGCCAGACTCACCCGGAACAGCCCGGCACCGTGCTGATACAGACACAATCCGCCCCGCTGCACGCTTTGCTGACCAAAATGCTGAAAAAATCCGACAATATGATTGCCGATGAAGTTTTCCGCACTATCGGCCGCAGTTATTACGGCGTGCCCGGCACCTGGCGCTCCGGTCAGCAGGCCGTCCGTCAGGTTCTGAAAGAGAAAGCCGGTATTGATATGGGAAATACGGTGATGGTGGATGGTTCCGGGTTATCGCGCCACAACCTGATCACCCCGGCGACCATGATGGAAGTGCTGCAATTTATAGCCAAACATGATGATCAGCTGCAATTTATCAAAATGCTGCCGCTCTCCGGTCATGACGGCACACTGCAATACCGCGGCGGCCTGACAGAAGCAGGCGTCAACGGTAAGCTTTCCGCCAAAACCGGTTCATTGCAGGGCGTCTATAACCTGGCCGGATTCCTCACCACCGCCAGCGGGCAGCGCATTGCATTCGTGCAGTTTATTTCCGCTTATGCCGTCCCGCCTGCCCAGCAGCGCAGCCGACGTGTGCCGCTGGTCCGCTTTGAGGGGCATTTGTATAAGGATTTATACCGTAATTACTGAACTGCTATCAAAATAACAGCAATAAAAAACCCGGTGCATTCACCGGGTTTTTCTTTATTCAGGATTCTGACGATTATTTCTTCCAGATGAACTCGACACCTTCTTCGTCGTCTTCATCCCAGTCGTCGTCCCAGTCATCATCATCTTCCGTCTGCTCAAGCTGCTCTTTGTGGTAATCGTCCCACATAAAGTCCACTTTCGCATCCGCAGCCGGCACTTCAGCCACAGCTTCGCGGGCATGGGTATTGAGGAATTCCATCAGATCCCAGCACAGTGCTTTCACGCCTTCGTGATTGACTGCGGAGATCATATAGAATTTCTCATCCCAGCCGAGCGCATCCGCGATCGCCTGAGCACGGGTTTTAGCTTCTTCCGGATCAATCAGATCGACTTTGTTGAAGACCAGCCAGCGCGGCTTCTCTGCCAGCTTTTCACTGTATTTTTCCAGTTCACCGACAATGATCTTCGCATTTTCCACCGGATCACTTTCATCAATCGGGCAGATATCGATCAGGTGCAGCAGCACACGGCAGCGTTCCAGATGTTTCAGGAAACGAATACCCAGACCGGCACCGTCAGATGCGCCTTCGATCAGTCCCGGGATATCCGCGACCACGAAGCTCTGTGAGTTATCCATCCGCACCACACCGAGGCTCGGTACCAGCGTGGTGAACGGATAATCCGCCACTTTTGGTTTTGCCGCAGAGACAGAACGGATAAAGGTGGATTTACCGGCATTCGGCATCCCCAGCATCCCGACGTCAGCCAGCAGCATCAGTTCCATCATGAGTTCACGGGTTTCGCCCGGTGTACCCATGGTGCGCTGACGCGGTGCACGGTTAACGGATGATTTAAAGCGTGCGTTACCCAGGCCGTGGAATCCGCCCTTGGCAACCATGTGACGCTGTCCGTGCTGCAACATGTCCGCCAGTATCTCATTGGTGGTCGTATCACGCACACGGGTGCCTACAGGCACGTTAATCGTGATATCGTTGCCCCGTTTACCGGTACAGTCACGACTCTGGCCATTTTGCCCCCGCTCAGCACGGAATGATTTTTCAAAACGGTAATCAATCAGGGTATTGAGGTTTTCATCGGCCTGGAGGTATACATCACCACCATCGCCGCCGTCTCCGCCGTCTGGTCCGCCTTTCGGAATATATTTTTCGCGACGGAAGCTCACGCATCCGTTGCCGCCATCTCCTGCCACAACCAGGATTTTAGCTTCATCTACAAATTTCATTACTTTTCTCCGTAACGTTGCCGTGTCCGGACTACCGGTTCAGTATGACCCGGGATGACGTTTTACGCATATAAAAAGCCCTGCAAAAGGTTTGCAGGGCTTTCGGACTCGGTTAAGACGTGAAAAACTTATTCAGCTTCGATGCTGATGAATTTACGGTTTTTCGGGCCTTTAACTTCGAATTTTACTTTTCCGTCAGCTAATGCGAACAGAGTGTGGTCGCGACCGCAACCTACGTTGCTGCCTGCGTGGAATTTAGTACCACGCTGACGAACGATGATGCTGCCTGCTAATACAGCTTCACCACCGAAACGTTTTACACCCAGACGTTTTGCTTCAGAATCGCGACCGTTTCGAGTCGAGCCGCCAGCCTTTTTGTGTGCCATTGATCTGCTCTCCTATTAACTTAAGCGATACCGGTGATTTTAACATCAGTGAACCACTGACGGTGGCCCTGCTGTTTCCGGCTGTGTTTACGACGACGGAACTTAACGATTTTAATTTTATCGCCGCGACCGTGTGTAACCACTTCAGCTTTAATTTTAACACCTTCAACGACCGGAGCGCCGATCTTGATGTCTTCACCATTTGCAACCATCAGAACCTGGTCAAACTCAACAGTTTCACCTGTTGCGATGTCCAGCTTTTCCAAGCGAACGATTTGACCTTCGCTGACCCGGTGTTGTTTACCACCACTTTGGAAAACCGCGTACATATTAACTCCGCTTTCCGCACACCCCATAAAATTTGATTCTCAGAGTGCACTATAAAATTATTCACAATAGGGCGCGGATTTTACGCAAAAATGCCGCAAATGACAAGTGCTGAAAACGATCTAATGGTAAAAAAACGTCACTTTACAGATAGCCGTTTATTTGCAGCTTTTTTACAGTACAATCATAAAATATAAAAAAACGCTGCTATCATAAACCATTACCTTTGATCGGGATGTCAAAAACAAGGTTAAAGCAAGTCATATGAACTCAGAACAAATAATCGCGCTGACTGCGGATGATATGGCCGCAGTCAATCAAAAGATTCAAAAACAGCTGACCTCAGACGTATCACTTATCAACCAGCTGGGTTATTACATTATCAGCGGCGGCGGGAAACGGATCCGCCCGATGATCGCCGTGCTGACCGGTCGGGCTCTGGGCTATGACGGCGACAAACATATTCAGGTGGCGGCACTGATCGAATTTATCCATACCGCCACCCTGCTGCACGACGATGTGGTGGATGAATCCGACATGCGCCGCGGCAAACAGACCGCCAACGAAGTGTTCGGTAATGCCGCCAGTGTGCTGGTCGGCGATTTTATCTACACACGATCCTTTCAGATGATGACGGATCTGGATTCCATGCGCGTGCTGAAACTGATGTCAGAAGCGACAAACGTGATCGCGGAAGGTGAAGTGCTGCAACTGATGAACTGCAACAATCCGGATATCAGCGAAGCGGATTACATGCAGGTTATCTACAGCAAAACCGCCCGCCTGTTTGAGGCCGCCTCACAATCTGCGGCAATTCTGGCCGGTGCCACACCGGAGCAGGAGAAAGCATTGCAGGATTACGGCCGCTATCTCGGCACCGCTTTTCAGCTGATCGATGATGTTCTGGACTATGATGCGGATAACACGACTCTCGGTAAAAATACCGGGGATGACCTCGATGAAGGCAAGCCGACACTCCCGCTGCTTCATGCCATGCACAACGGCAATGCGGAAGAATCCGCGCTGATCCGCCAGGCAATTGAACAGGGTAACGGGCGTCATCTGCTGGAGCAGGTTCTTACCGCGATGAAGCGCTGCGGCTCTCTGGCATACACCTATGCCCGCGCCGAAGAGGAGGCAGACAAAGCGATCGCCTCTCTGTCTGCACTGCCGGACTCTCAGTACAAGAATGCGCTGGCAGGCCTGGCACATATCGCGGTCCGCCGCTCAGCCTGATTACAGCGAAAAACGGGACCCTCAGGGGGCCCGTTTTTTTATTCCGGTTTTTCGTCCTGCTCCCGGCTGCCCAGAAGCTCCTGTACATCAAGATACTGGATCAGTTTGGCTAAACCTTCCCGCAGAATGAATGTGACAATTTTTTCGCGCTCTTCTCTGGTCAGCTGATAATAGGCTTCAACCCAGATCAGGAACGCATCCTGCCGCTTCGCCTGATAGCTGGCACTGTTGTCACACGCATGCAGAATCGCCTGAACTTCATCCGGCAGACTATCGATACTGTACTCGACAGCTTTTCCCTGCACGCCGCGCTTGCGCCGCTGATGCCAGCCTTCCCGTCTCGCCATCAGGTTGACACCTTGAGGAGATGATGGCAAGCCCGCCAAACCAACCAATTCCTTCGCGGAATACCATTCTTTTTTCATCTTTTCTCCTGCAACCCATTTTCAGCAAAAAATCGGCAATTTCTGTGCTTAAACTGCGTGAATCTGCCGGGCACTTTCCTAAAAATGACAAATGCTTTATCTGTACTGAGTTTTTTAACAGATTCCGGATTCATGCCGATTTTTACGGGATTATTTGACAAACACAAGGATAAAACATTATTTATTTGTGAATAATCGGCATATTTTATTACAACAACGGCAAGTATTTAATACAATGACCGTCGGGAAGAAAATGAGATCCGGCTCAGTGCTGCTGACGTATCACGCCTGATAACAGGCAAAAATCGCTTTTGTTTCATCAACAAACTCCTTATGTTGAGTAAGTGAATATGCTTACCTCTTTCATTCCTTTGTATTACCTGCACATTTTCATTCTGTTTCTTAATTCTGTAACAGAGTTCAAAAAAGATATTTTTAAGAAAAAATTTAAGAAAATATTTAGAAAAATAATGGTATTTTATTTTCTTAATAACGAATTGAATTCATCTTTAATGTGATGGCAACCCGTTATTTATACCACTAACACGGCATTAATCTAAAATAAAAAGGACTCAATATATGGATTCCGGTAAATCTGACTGGCACCCTGCTGATATTATTGCTTCACTGAAGAAACGGGGGACAACCCTGGCCGCCCTGTCACGCAATAAGCTCTTCAACGCTCGCCAATGCGCTCTCCCGCCCGTGGCCGAAGGGTGAATGGCTCATCGCAGACTTTCTCGCCGTCCATCCGTCGGAGATTTGGCCCAGCCGTTATTTTAATTCTATCACAGGTGAATTATTAGATAGGAAAATAAGAGTGAAGGTAACTAATTAATTTCAATATATAGTTATAAAAACAATAAAACCGCTAATCATAAATTAGCGGTTTTATTTACGGCTCAAAAAAAATAAATACAACTATTTAATAATTCAGCTGTTAATAAATTTCTCACCAAGCGCAATATCCGCTTTCAGCACATCCAGCATGCCGTTAAGCGCTTTCTCTTCGTAAGCACTGAGTGAACCGATATCGAGACGCTTCTCAACACCGTTTTTGCCTAATACGACAGGCTGGGCAAAGAAACGGGCGTATTTGCCGTCACCTTCAGTGTAGGTGCATTCCACCACATTGCTTTCACCCTGCATGGCACGAACCAGTGACAGACCAAAACGCGCTGCGGCCTGGCCCATAGACAGTGTCGCGGACCCGCCGCCTGCTTTGGCTTCCACCACTTCCGTACCGGCGTTCTGAATACGTTTGGTCAGGCTGTCGATTTCCGCGTCGCTGAAGCTGACACCCGGAATCTGAGACAGCAGCGGCAGAATAGTCACGCCGGAGTGTCCGCCGATAACCGGCACTTCCAGCTCCTGTGGCTTCTTCCCTTTCAGCTCAGCCACAAAGGTGTCGGAGCGGATAATATCCAGCGTGGTGACGCCGAACAGACGGTTTTTGTCATACACACCGGCCTTTTTCAGCACTTCTGCCGCGATAGCCACGGTGGTATTTACCGGGTTGGTGATAATGCCGATTAATGCTTTCGGGCAGGTTTTGGCAATTTTTTCCACCAGATTGCGGACGATCCCCGCGTTCACATTAAACAGATCAGAACGATCCATGCCGGGTTTACGGGCCACACCGGCAGAAATCAGGACAATATCCGCACCTTCTAATGCCGGGGTAGGATCCTCTCCGGCAAATCCGGTGATCCGGACATCTGTCGGAATATGGCTGAGATCTTTTGCCACACCCGGTGTTACCGGTGCAATATCATATAAAGTAAGATCTGAACCTGAAGGAAGCTGGGTTTTAAGAAGAAGGGCGAGAGCCTGACCAATACCACCTGCTGCTCCGAGAACTGCAACTTTCATCCTGAGACTCCTTAACTTGGGACGGTTAGCACGATTGCGCATCAGGCGCGAATCCGTGCATGAGGGCTGTGAATACAATATTTTAACAGATTGATTGCATATTCACGCATTTGAATCTGTTTGTCTATTGTTATCCATTCTAAACAAATCGCTTATCTGTTAATGAGATAAGGAACACTATTTTGACAATTATTTTACTTTAAGCGCACTTATAGTCACGTCCGTTAATATACCGATACACAACTGCTAACAACATCATTTAATTAACAATATATTTACCTTTGGTGATAACCCGGCCAAACCTGTAAGCAATGTCAATTACGTGAGCTAATCACCAGTTTTGACTATTAATGCGATTTCCCCGGACCACCCCCCGGGGTTTAATTTGCATAAAAATGCATTTTTCCGCATAATAATAAAGTCCGTATCCAAATTTGCAGGAAATACTATGCGCGCACCTTCTAAACAGGAAGATCTGATCAAGGCGTTTAAGGCGCTGTTAAAAGAAGAGAAATTCAGCTCTCAGGGAGAGATCGTCACCGCCCTCCAGGAAGAGGGTTTTGAGAATATTAACCAGTCCAAGATTTCCAGGATGCTGACCAAGTTCGGAGCTGTCCGTACCCGTAACGCAAAAATGGAAATGGTTTACTGTCTGCCTGCGGAACTGGGTGTTCCGACAGCCACCAGCCCGTTAAAAAATCTGGTGCTGGATATTGATTACAATGACTCGGTGGTGGTTATCCGTACCAGCCCGGGCGCAGCACAGCTGATTGCCCGTCTGCTGGATTCCATCGGAAAATCCGAAGGAATTCTCGGCAGTATCGCCGGGGATGACACCATTTTCTCGACACCAGCCAAAGATTTCACCACAGAACAGCTTTACGAAGCGATTCTTGCCCTGTTCGAGCAGGAACTGTAATCCGCCGTTAATTATAAAAAAACCGCGCGGAACGGGTGTCCCGCGCGGTTTTTTTCTTAGCTGTCAAATTCTTAGCTGTCAGATTACTTCAGCTTTTCCAGCAGTTTATCATGGATTCCGCCGAAACTGCCGTTGCTCATCACCAGGATATGATCCCCCGGCTGAGCATGTTCAGCCACCATACTGGTCAGTGCATCGAGGTCTCCGGTCCAGTAAGCCGGCTGTACACAGCGCTCGGTTATTTCACTGACCAGCCACGGAATATTGGCCGGCTGGAAGATAAACACTTCATCCGCACGACCCAGCGCAGGCGCGATATCGTCTTTGCTGATCCCCATTTTCATGGTGTTTGAACGCGGTTCCAGTACCACGAGAATACGGGCCGTACCTCCGACCTTACTGCGCAGTGCCTGTAATGTGGCCAGAATCGCGGTCGGATGATGCGCAAAGTCATCATAGATACTGATTCCGTTCACCTCACCGCGCAGCTCAAGGCGGCGGCGGGCGTTGATAAATTTACCCAGTGCCCGGCAGGCTTCCCCCACCGGCACACCGACGTGATGTGCGCCGGCAACCGCCATCAGGGCGTTCTGCATATTATGCTCACCCACCAGCCCCCAGGTCACGCGGCCGCTGATTTCACCGTCATAACGCACATCAAATTCACCGCAGTCATTGGTGACTTTCTCTGCCTGCCAGCGGGCATTATCACCGGTGTACTCTTGTTCACTCCAGCAGCCCATACCGAGTACCTGTTTCAGATTGGCATCCTGAGCCGGTGCGATAATTTTGCCGTCCCCCGGCACCACACGCACCAGATGATGGAACTGTTTTTCAATCGCCGCGAGATTTTCAAAAATATCCGCATGATCAAACTCAAGATTGTTGAGCAGCAGTGTACGCGGGCTGTAATGCACAAATTTTGAGCGTTTATCAAAGAATGCACAGTCATATTCATCCGCTTCGATAACAAAGAACGGACTGTTACCCAGCGTGGCAGAGACATCAAAGTTTCCCGGCACACCACCGATCAGGAAGCCCGGCTGATAGCCGCAGTCTTCCAGAATCCACGCCAGCATACCCGCAGTGGTGGTTTTGCCGTGGGTTCCGGCAACCGCCAGCACCCAGCGCTCCGGTAATACATGATCATGCAGCCACTGCGGACCGGAGGTGTAAGGGATCCCCTGGTTCAGCACTGCCTCAACACACGGGTTTCCGCGCTTCATCGCATTACCGATCACCACGATATCCGGACACGGCGTCAGCTGTGCCGGGTCATAACCCTGGATCAGCTCGATCCCCTGCTCTGTCAGTAAATCACTCATCGGCGGGTAGACATTCTGATCCGAACCGGTCACTTTGTGCCCCTGTGCACGGGCCAGAATAGCAAGGCTGCCCATGAAGGTGCCGCAGATACCGAGAATATGAATATGCATTATTTTTTATCCAATAGCATGACGTTGGTCACTATTCTAACCATCTCTCAAAAGAACTGAAACGGATTAGCCTATCAATTATGATTTTCTTTGGCTAAACTTGCACCCGCGTTTACGGGCAACCGCTTTCGTAATACTTTTATTTCACCCACTTCAGGACGTACGTCATGAAAACATTAGGCGAATTTATCGTCGAAAAACAGCAGGACTTTTCTCACGCCACCGGAGAACTGACTGCACTCCTCTCCGCGATTAAGTTAGGCGCTAAGATTATTCACCGTGATATCAATAAAGCCGGGCTGGTTGATATCCTTGGTACTAATGGTATCTCAAACGTGCAGGGCGAAGTCCAGATGAAACTGGATCTTTACGCCAACGAGAAACTGAAAGCTGCGCTGAAAGCCCGTGGTGAAGTTGCCGGTATTGCCTCCGAAGAAGAAGACGATATTGTTGTTTTTGAAGGCGGCCGTGCGGAAAACGCCAAATATGTGGTTCTGATGGACCCGCTCGACGGCTCATCCAACATTGATGTGAATGTGTCAGTCGGTACTATTTTCTCTATTTATCACCGTATCACCCCGCTGGGCCAGCCGGTCACCGAAGCTGACTTCCTTCAGCCGGGCAACCGCCAGGTCGCTGCCGGTTATGTGGTTTACGGCTCTTCCACCATGCTGGTTTACACGACCGGTAACGGTGTTCACGCTTTCACTTATGACCCGTCGCTGGGTGTATTCTGCCTGTGCCAGGCTGATATGAAATTCCCGGAGAACGGCAAAATGTATTCCATCAACGAAGGAAACTACATCCGTTTCCCTCTCGGTGTGAAAAAATACATCAAATACTGCCAGGAAGAAGATCCGGCCACTGACCGCCCGTACACCACCCGTTATATCGGCTCTCTGGTGGCGGATTTCCACCGCAACCTGCTCAAGGGCGGGATTTACATCTACCCGGGCACCGCAAGCCACCCGAACGGCAAACTTCGTCTGCTGTATGAGTGCAACCCGATGTCATTCCTCGCGGAACAGGCCGGCGGTAAAGCAAGTGATGGTAAGAACCGTATCCTCGATATCATTCCGGAAAAACTCCATCAGCGCTCGCCGTACTTTGTCGGCACCCGCTCAATGGTAGAGAAAGCAGAAAGCTTTATGGCGGAATTCCCGGACGAAAACGGGAAGTAAGTAAAAGTAAGAGAAGGAAAAGGCGGTATACCACCGCCTTTTTTTCGTTATAATATCTGCCACGCTATTTGTTCTGAAGATTAAGGAATCCGTTCATGAGCCTGAATAATGTTCCGGCAGGTAAAGATCTGCCGGAAGATATCTATGTCGTTATCGAAATCCCTGCAAACGCAGATCCGATTAAATATGAAGTTGATAAAGAATCCGGCACACTGTTTGTTGACCGTTTTATGTCAACTGCCATGTTCTATCCGTGCAACTACGGTTACATCAACCACACCTTATCTCTGGATGGTGACCCGGTAGATGTGCTGGTTCCGACGCCGTATCCGTTACAGCCGGGTTCTGTGATCCGCTGCCGTCCTGTCGGCGTGCTGAAAATGACCGACGAATCAGGTGAAGATGCCAAACTGGTTGCGGTTCCGCACACCAAACTGAGCAAAGAATACGATCACATCAACGATGTGAACGATCTGCCTGAATTGCTGAAAGCCCAGATCACCCACTTCTTCGAGCACTACAAAGATCTCGAAAAAGGCAAATGGGTGAAAGTTGACGGCTGGGAAGACGCCGCAGCCGCCAAAGCTGAAATCATTGCTTCTTTCGAACGCGCTGCGAAAAAATAATCCGCAGTCCGTTTCAGAGACAAAAAAAACCGCTGTTTTCACAGCGGTTTTTTTATTCACAGGGAAATCATTCGCTTTCCGGGTCTTCTGCCTCGTGCCGTTTCAGCCAGTCCCCGCAATTTATCTTCACCAGTCCGTCCACCGGACGCTGATATAAGTAAATCCAGGCACTGCCGTACGGCGTTGAAACCAGTTCACGCCGGTAATCCTGACCATCTTTTTTTAATTCATCCAGCTCAGTCAGGATCGACGAGGAGATCCGGTATACTTCACATTCGATAGAACCGGTTCCCGGCACCACCGCAGGATAGTGTCCCAAATCATACAGGTCATAACCTTCAAGCGTATATTCTCCCAGCAGGGCGGCATAGGTCATCCAATGATGGTTGCCCTGTTTCTGCCGCAAACTGCCATAAACGATCACTCGCATATATTAAAACTCAAACTGATAAAGCAGATCGATCGCCTGGTTAACACCAGACACCGCTTCCAGATATAACCTGGGCATTAACCTATAGCGTAACGTTAAGGTTGCCAGGGAGTCAAATATACCGACACCATATTTTACCTGAAGGTCATTGGTTATCTTACCGCTGACCACAACCTGCGACTTATCGCCCACGCCCTGGGTATCCAGCGCCAGATCCGAAATACCGAATGTCTCACCAATTTTTCCGACTAACTGCCCGCTTTGTGCCACCCCGAGGCTGATAAGCATGGATGTCATCTGCGAACTATCCGCATCCCCGGTATCCAGCCCCTCACCGCGCAGCAGATAAGAGAGCGCATTTTCCTGGGACATGGCCGGATCAGAAAATATTTCCACTTTCGGTTTATCGGCAAGCCCGGTTACCCGGACACCCGCGATCACACCGTTGGCGGTGTTATCCGGGTTACGGATAGCTTCCAGATTGAGGAACGGCTGGTCAGCCGGACCGGAGAACAGAATCTGTCCTTTGCGTACCAGCAGATCCTGCCCGTAAGCATGGAAGCGCCCGCGCGGAATATCCACCTGACCGTTGAGTCCCAGCCCCTGCTTATCCTGAGCCACTTTCAGATCCCCGGTCAGTTTTGCTTTCAGACCAAAGGCATCCAGCTGCACATCATCACCGATATGGATACGCAGATTACTCAGGATCGGAATACTGGTCTGTTTCTCATGGATTGGCTGTAAATTGTCATCCAGCATCACTTCATCAGAGGTGGAACTGACGGCTGATTCCGGCACTTCATGCACCGTAATCCGCGCCCACGGAATATTCACCGTACCATCCAGTTTCAGCACCGACGGCGTGGCCTCAAAGACCAGATCCGGGCTGACATCAGTCCGGATCATCGGCGGCAGCGAAACACGCAGTTTGTCACCCTGAGCAAAAATCCGTGCATTCCAGGCATCCATTCTGCGCCAGTCCGCGTTACCGCTGAGGTTGAGATACCCTTCCGGTGTTTTGATATTTCCGCTGAGATCAGAACGGGCACCGTCAAAATTAACCGTCAGTCCGCCGGTCGTGATATCGAACGGCAGCAGACGGCCGCTGACCGCGAGATCAGATAATCCCAGCAGACCAAACAACAGCGGCGATGCCGCGTTACCGCCCAGACGCAGTCCGGCATTCAGCCGCCCGGTGGCTTTATCACCTTTGCCGAGCAGCGGTTTCAGCAGATCCAGCGAGATATTGTCGATGCCGACATTTCCGCTCAGCTGACGGCGCTTTTCCAGATCAGTAATCTGGACATTACCGTTAATCTTCCCGTTGCCGGCAATGGCAATCAGCCACTGAAGATTGAGTTTGCCGCTTTTCATGGCGGCAGTCAGTGTCAGAGTATCAAACGCGACCGGCAGATTTGTGCCGTCCAGGTTCTGTACCACTTTTACGCCATTACCTTTCAGGGACACATCCATCACCGGCTGTGCACCATCCGCAAACCAGCGGACATTGGCATTACCGCTGAATACGCCGTCCAGACGGGTATCCTGGCCGAGGAAGGGTTTGATCATCGCTAGGTCAAAACGTTCAAGAGCAACAGACGCATTACCGGAAGCCCCTGCGGTGATCGGTTTCGGCACACAGATACGGGCATCCGGATTCACCCAGCAATGGGTGCCAATGGTCACTTCCTGTTTCTCATTCAGATAGGTCAGCGCCAGTGCCTTGCTGAGTGACCACTCACCCACTGGTGTGTCAAAGCGGGTGTTATTCAGCGTGCCTTTCCAGGTTTCGGTTTTGCGGTCAAACCCGCCGTTCAGCATCAGCTGTGCGGAGACCGGCTCGCCTTTCATGCTCAGTTTCAGCTGGTGCTGTGCTTCGGTACCTTTGGCATTCAGCGTCAGATTGCTGATCACCAGATCGGCCTGTTTCAGCTGATTCACTGTCACATCAAGCTGGCCTTTGATCTGCTCTGCGGAGGTGATATCCCCTTTGATTTTGGCATCCGCCACGGACAGATCGTTCTGCCATTTCAGGTTGTTAACGGCCAGATCGGCGAGGATCTGGGGTTTTTCCATGTTGCCGCGAACATTGAGCTTCCCTTTGACCGTCCCCGCCAGCCCCGGAACCAGCCCGCCGAGCGCCGGTGCATTGATATCCGCATCCAGTTTCCAGGTCTCTGCCAGCTCACCCCGGACATCCAGCTTATTGCTGCCCAGCGCCAGTTTCAGATCCGGAATTGTCCACTGCCCGCCCGCATTACCTTTCACATTACCGCGTGCTTTCAGCGGATAGGTTTTCACTTTGCCGTCGAGGGTGATATCCGGGATTTCAAGCTCCCAGTTACCGCCGTACAGACTGCCGCGGGTGCTGATTTTGCCGTCCACTTTGGCCGGCCACTCCGGATACGCTTTTGCCGTGTTCAGGCCGGAAAGCGTCAGAACGGCCTGCCAGCTGATGGCTTTCTGCCAGTCCGCCACCCCGGTCACTTCCGCAAAGCCCTGTAACGCATTCAGGCGCAGACGGGTAAGATTCAGCTGCTCTGTATTCCCTTTGGCATCCAGTGTCAGCAGGGCGGGCGGGATATCCTTACCTTTGATATCTGAACGCAGAGAGAGGTCGTAACCACTCACTTTCCCGTTAAGACGCAGTTTCACACCATCAAGCTGATAATCCGCCTCTCCGGTCAGCGGCCAGCTGACTTTTTGACTCTCCAGGGTCAGCAGCAGCGGCAGATCGGCCTGTGTCAGATTGGTTTGTGCATCCAGCGTGGCATTGACCGGGCCTTTCAGCGCCAGCGCCAGTTTCAGTTCATCGAGCAGTCCGCCGTTCAGACTGAGATCAAGATCCTGCCCGCTGAATTCATCAAAATCACGGACATGGCCTTTGACAGACAGCGCCACCGGCCATTTTTCACTGAGCGCCACTTCCCCGCTGATCACAATATTGCCTTGTGGCGCATCCGCAGACAGATCACTGAGGGTCAGTACCTGCCCCGTATTAAACAGCGCCAGATGCAGGGAATTGAGCGTTACCGGTGCATCACCGCTTACCTGCCAGTTCTCACCGGAAATACCTTCCACTGAAATATTCAGCGGCAGAATAACCTCCGGCAGTTCTGCCAGCATCGGCTGTGCGAAAATCTCACTGATGGTTTCACCTAACGGCTTTTCCGGTGCATCCGCTGCCGGAGCCGGTTCTTCCGCCGCAGCCGGGTCACTTTTCGGCAGTACAACAGAAAGCGCATTAATCACCGTTGGCTTCAGCGTCAGCTGGTCGCCCTGCCAGGTCATGGCGGTGCGGAAGGTGTCCAGATTTACCGCTATATCATCCACTGTGACCTGTGTGTTGGTCACGGAGAGAGAATCCAGGAAAATAGTCAGCGGTGCATTCAGCTCTGTCAGCGGCTCTGACGGCGGCAGTTTTGCCGTATCGACAGCAACCCGCGTACCGTCCGTGCTGAGATTTTCAACGCAGAGTGTCATGTCCTTCAGGCAGCTCAGGCGCAGCGCCAGATCCACCTTATCCACGCTGACATCAATACCCGGCATGGTGTATTTCACCTGCTTCAGGGTAAGATTGCGCAGATCACCCTCAACCTGACCGATAGTCAGGCCGGAGACCACGCGCGGCGCGAGATTCAGCGCAAAATGCAGACCGGACTGTGTACCCAGTATCCAGCCGAGCGTGCCGCCAATCAGCAGAATAAGCACCAGCAGAATGATTGCCGGCCATTTCAGATACTTCAGCCATTTCATCACAGTTCTGCCCCCAACCCGATGTAAAATTGGATATTTTTCGTTTCGTTGTCACCTACCGGTGCAGCAAGATCGAACTTGATCGGCCCGACCGGTGATGCCCAGCGTACCCCGACACCAGCACCGGTTTTGAAATTACTCCGTTTGATGTCATTCACCACTTCACCGCTGTCAACAAACACCGCGCCCCACCAGTCACCGGTCACGTTGTACTGATATTCCAGCGAGCCGACCACCATCCGCGAGCCCCCGGTCAGTTTGCCGTCAGAATCTTCCGGCGAGATTTTGTTATAACGGTAACCACGGATACTGCCGTCGCCACCGGCGAAGAAACGCAGATCCGGCGGAACTCTGTCAAAGTTATTGGTTTCAATCCAGCCGAGGTTGCCGCGCATCACAAAGCGGTGGCCATCCCACGGCGTTCTCACCCAGACATTACGGGCGCGGAAAACAGCAAAATCCACATCCGAGCCCCACATTTCGTTAGAGACATCCACCGAGTAACGCTGGCTGTCCCCCCAGGACGGCATCATCCCGCCCCGTGAACGGACACGGCTGACATTCACGCCGGGATACAGCAGCATGGTGGTATTTGTGATATCTGCCTGGGTAAAGTGGCTGAGACTCCAGCGCATATTGATGCCGTACTGCCAGCCGGTGGATAAATCCCAGTTACGGGAAACACTGACGGTAGCGGTATCGGCTTTGGTATCGTTCAGATCGGTCCGTTTATACCCGCCTGAGACAGCATAATACTGCTCAATAGGATTCACCTTGAGCGGGATACGGTAAGAGGTATCAATAATTTGTTCCGGTGCGGACAGGCTGATACTGGAGGTCAGACTGCGGCCTCTTGAGTTAACCCACGGCTTATTCCATTTCGCCTGAACCCGCGGCCCCACATCGGTGGCAAAACCGCCGCCCAGCTCAACGAAGTTCTGCGCGCGCGGGGTGAATGAAGCATCCATGGTCAGATAATCACTGTTATCCTCCCGTGCCTTTGCAATATCCGGCGTGACGATCGCGGACTGGAACCAGCCGGTTTCCGCCAGCAGACGGTTAAATTTCGCCAGCTGTTCCGAGGTATAGTAATCCCCCTCTTTAAAGGGTACCAGACCTTCCAGATACGCATCTCTGATTTGCGATCCCTGATAATTCACTTTACCGAAACGGTATCGTTTGCCACTGTTAAACACAAAGTCCCAGTACGCCGCGTGACGGGAAAGGGCAATGCCGAGCTGGCTTTTTTCCATCTCCGCATCAAAATAGCCGCGTTTTAAGGCAAGCCCGGATAAGCCGCTTTTAAAACTTTCGTACTCGCCGTGATTGACGACAGTCCCGGTTTCAGGTGTATTTTTAGTAATGAATTTTTTGAACACCGGATCGGTTTTTGCCGCACCTTCGATATCCACGGTAACCCCGGCAATTTTGACCGGTTCTCCCGGGACCACACGGGCATACAATACCGGACGCGCAGGCGGTGCATTATCCTGATAATCAAAGGTAATTACCGGCTCATAATACCCCAGCGGACGAAGCCCTTCTTTGATGGCTTTTTCCACCCTGGCGCGAAAACGGCCGTCAGCCACGACCTCATCTGTCGTGATGGTGGAAAGCTGGACTCTTGCATTTTTTTCAAGTTGCCCGCTGAGCCCTTCCACTTTTAAGCGAAGATTTGCACTATATGCCAGAGGGGATGTGAGAGACACAGCGACAACACAAACAAGAGGGTACCGGATCACATCAACTCCTGAATTTCTGAGATTTGAATGAGATAAATGAAAATTATTTGAAGTTTACTATAGATACATAAGATAAATAACCTGAAATCTGCTGATAATGCACCGATTATTCTTAAAACAGGAGCCACCGCAAATGACACAAAACACCACTCAATACCCGCAGGACACTGTTATTTCTCCTGTTTCCGCTGCTGATGCACTGCCGGACAGCGCCGTGGCACTGACCATCAGCCCGCGCCATACCGTGACCGGTCATGATGTGAACCATGTGCCTGACGGCTTTGATACCGCGTATTTCGCCATGGGCTGCTTCTGGGGCGTGGAACGCCTGTTCTGGCAGCAGCCGGGTGTGTACAGCACTACTGCCGGATATACCGGCGGCACGACAAAGAATCCGTCCTATGACGATGTCTGCACCGGCAGAACCGGACATGCCGAAGCGGTCCGGGTAGTTTATGACCCGTCCGTTATCAGCTATGCCGATCTGCTGCGTCTGTTCTGGGAAAACCATGACCCGGCACAGGGAATGAAACAGGGCGGCGATATCGGTTCACAATACCGTTCCGCGATTTATACCCAGTCTGACAGCCAGCGCGTGCAGGCACTTGCCTCACGTGAGCAGTATCAGCAGGCGATGAATGAAAGTCAGGACAGCCGCAGCATCACCACAGCCATCCGCCAGCCCGGCCCGTTTTATGTGGCAGAGGATTACCACCAGCAATACCTGGATAAGAACCCGGAAGGTTATTGCGGGATCGGCGTTTGTCTGCCGCCTTCGCTGAGAAACTAGCCGCTTTTCCCGTTCCGGTGCTATACTGCACATCCGCGCACAGACAAATTGGATGCTCTGTGCGCCTTTCTTTTTTTATATCCGATACTTATGCTCTATATATCTAAAACAACCGGTCGCCACGCATAATCAACAACAGCGCGCCCAGAGGCAATCGTGCCGGCCATTCGGAACTTATATGTTAAATAGTTTATTAATCGTCCTGTTACTGTGCGCGATCAGCGCATTCTTTTCGTTATCTGAAATATCACTTGCCGCCTCGCGGCGTATCAAACTCAAAGTCATGATTGACGAAGGCAATACCAATGCCGCCCACGTGCTCCGTTTACAGGAAGCACCGGGAATGTTCTTCACCGTGGTACAAATCGGCCTGAACGCCGTGGCGATCCTCGCCGGTATTGTCGGTGAATCCGCCTTTTCACCGGCGCTGCGCACCCTGTTCGGCAATTTTATGGCAGATGCCGCAGCACAGCAGCTTGGCTCAATACTGTCATTTATTATCGTGACTTCCATGTTTATCCTGCTGGCGGATCTGACCCCGAAACGTCTCGGCATGATCAAACCGGAAGCGGTCGCCATCCGGATTGTCCAGCCGATGCGTTTTTGCCTGACAGTCCTGCGTCCGCTGGCCTGGCTGTTTAACGGGTTATCTAACCTGTTCTTTAAATTATTCAAAATTCCGCTGGCCCGTAATGAAGATATCACTTCTGATGATATTTACGCGGTAGTGGAAGCCGGAGCCGTGGCTGGTGTGCTGCGCAAGCAGGAGCACGAACTGATCGAAAACGTGTTTGAGCTGGAATCCCGGACTGTGCCGTCAGCTATGACCTCGCGTGAGAGCGTGGTCTATTTCGACAAGCAGGAAAACGAAGAGAGCATCAAAGAGAAAATCTCCACGCAGCCGCACTCGAAATTCCTGGTGTGTGACGGCGGGCTGGATCATGTACTTGGCTATGTCGATTCCAAAGATCTGCTGAACCGCGTACTAAACGGCCAGAGCCTGAATCTGCACGAAGGCGTGCAAATCCGTCCGGCACTGATGATCCCGGACACCCTGAGTCTGTCAGACACCCTGGAGAGCTTTAAGAATGCCGGGGAAGACTTCGCTATCATTCTGAATGAATACGCCATGGTGATGGGTGTCATCACTATTAATGACGTGATGATTACGCTGATGGGGGATTTGGTCGGTCAGGGACAGGAAGAACAGATTGTTGCCCGTGATGAAAATTCCTGGCTGATTGAGGGCGGCACACCGATTGAGGATGTGCAGCGGGTACTGGGTATTGATGAGTTCCCGGATGACAGTAATTATGAAACCATCGCCGGGTTCCTGATGTACAAACTGCGCCGTATCCCGAAACGGACGGATTCCGTGAAATTTGCGGGCTATAAATTTGAAGTGGTGGATATCGACAACTACAAAATTGACCAGCTGCTGGTAACACGTATTCCGGATGTACCGGTTATACCGCACACATCCGCGGCGGAAGGCAGCAAAGAGGGTCAGTCTGACGTGGCACACAGCGAACCGCACCAAAAACCGTAAAACTAACCCTTCTTCATCAGACAGGTATTGTGGTTATGCCAGCTGCGCCTGCAGCAACGATACCTGCTGATTAATTTCACTCATTGCACTCAGGTGGCGCCTGTCTCTGATTTTCGGCGGTAAGATCTTACCGTAGTCAAATTCAAACGCGCCCATCCCCTGTATATACAGGCGGCCGCGGAATAATGTCTTCACGTAGCGGGCGATCTGAGCCGGGTTGTAACGGGCGAAAATTTTCATCGTACTTATGTCCTCCCCTTTACCTTTTCTTTCATACCTAAGGTATGACTCAATTCTACCACCCAGGTTCATTAATCAAATGATTTAATCACTATTTTTACATAAAATGACATTTCACTACGACTTACTTCACAAATCATCATGAAAAACGATCCCCGTCACACTATAACAGTGAAATAATAACCTCATAATTACTATAAGTTTTATAAATAATTCAAGGCTGAAATATTGGGATTAAAATTATCAGATGCGGATTTTAACAGGCCGAGAAAAATCAGTGTAATTTGCATAACCATGCAAATTACACTGTTATTCAGGAATAAAATGGCAGTCAGAAGCTGCTGACACGGAATCCCGGGTTTATCAGTGATTCACGCGGTGTATAGTCGAGAGGTTTTCCGCTCCAGTCAGTGATATGCGCCCCGGCGGCAAGTGCAACGGCGTGTCCGGCAGCAGTATCCCAGATATGCGTCGGGTTAAAGCGGGGATAGAGCTGTGCTTTACCTTCCGCCACCAGACAGAATTTGAGAGATGAACCGATAGCCCGGGTTTCGTGCGGCCCCAGCTGCTCCAGGTAGTCAGCCAGTTCCGCATCCTGATGCGAGCGACTGATCACCACCATCGGCAGATCCGTGTTCACCACTTTGATCGCCATCCGCTGCCCGCTCCGCTCACGCCAGGCGTGTTTGCCTTCCGCCAGATAGAGGACATCCGGTACCGGCGCATACACCACGCCCATCACCGGTACACCGTCAGAAATCAGGGCAATATTGACCGTAAATTCACCGTTGCGGCTGATAAATTCTTTGGTGCCGTCGAGCGGGTCCACCAGCCAGTATTGTGTCCAGTGCTGCCGCTCAGACCACGGCTGCGGATCTTCCTCCGACAGCACCGGGATATCCGGTGTCAGGGCTTGCAGTTCCTGCACGATGATGTGATGCGCGGCTAAATCCGCAGCAGTTAAGGGGGAGTTATCCGCTTTGGCGGAGATGGTCAGTGTGTCGGGATGATGATAGATATCCATGATTGCATCGCCCGCCCGCCGGGCCAGCAGACAAATTTGATTGAGCATCCTTCACCTCTTTCACAGAACGGTTAGTGAGTCGCGTAATCCTGTTCACGTCTCCGGAGACCTGAGTATAGAAACAAAAATGGCCGGTGAAAACCGGCCATTTCGCATATTCTGTTTTTACTGACAGACAGAGATTACAGGATCTCCAGCAGCTCCACTTCGAATACCAGTGTGCTGTACGGCGGGATTGCAGCACCGGCACCGCGCTCACCGTAAGCCAGATTGCTCGGGATATACAGTTCCCATTTGGAGCCAACCGGCATCAGGGTCAGTGCTTCAATCCAGCCTGCAATCACGCCGTTAACCGGGAATTCAGCCGGCTGGCCGCGCTCTACAGAGCTGTCAAACACAGTACCGTCGATCAGACGACCGGTGTAGTGAACACGGACACGGTCAGTACGCGCCGGAATCGCACCGTCACCCTGAGTAATGACAGAGAATTGCAGGCCGCTTTCAGTGGTGGAAACGCCTTCTTTCTTCGCATTTTCTTCCAGAAAACGCATCCCGTCTTTGACCAGTTCAGCCTGTTTTTCATTGCGGACAGCATCAGCACGCTCATGCATTTCACGCAGAGCACGATGCAGAACATCCACCGCCACAGCCGGCTGGTTATTTTCCAGTGCATCGGTGATGCCGGCCAAAATGGCTTCCGGTACTAATCCGCTCAGTCCGGATTCCTGTAATTGCTGGCCGATTTGTAAGCCGATTCCGTAGCTTGCCTGTGCTTCCATCGTGTCAAAAGTCGGTTGAGTCATGAGAGATACCTGATTAATAAGTAAGACGGATAAGCATAACAGCAGGATGTACCCCGGTAAACCCGATAATCAGTGAAAGCTGATGCGGCACTGTGATTAACGGAAAACAACACAATCAATTTATAAAACAGGACTAATTCCGAATAATTTCAGTACGTCTGCTGCTACACTGGAACAAGACCGGATGATAATTATTCATGCTGAACAGCGGGAGATTATGATGAGACTACTGCCAAAGCGCCATCTTTACGCTATCGCCGCCATTGCGCTGATTGTCATGCTTGTCCTGTTATTCTGGCCTGCTGCACAGAAGCCCCCGGTGACTGTTCCCCCTCAGAATATCACTCTGACGCCACCGGCTGACCCGCTGGGCGATCTGATAGCAGAGCAGACCGGCACACCGCCGGAGACATCATCCGATATCCCGGATTTACCGTTACCGGATAATCTCCCGCCGGGCGCACTGAACACAGAACCGGCTCCTCAGCCCGTTACCGCACAACCCCCGGTCACCGCAGAACCGGCTCCTGTACAGGACAATACACTGCGTTTCACCCTCAAAAAAGGCCAGACATTAGCGCAGGTATTTCGCAGTAACGGATTGCCGGTGGATGACTTATTCCGCATGACCACGGTTGAAGGGCCGCAAAAACCACTGAATCAGGTGGAGGCAGGGGATAAGATCAGTGTGACCAAAGGAAAAGGAAATACTGTCTCAGAACTGAGAATTGATAAGGCCAACGGGCAGTCCGCCACCTTTAAACGACAGAAAGACGGCAGTTATCGCCGCTCTTAACAGTTGTTTTATCACATAAAAAAAACGCTGGCCTGAGCCAGCGTCTTTCAAAGATGTTTACCGTGTAATCAGAGATTACTCAGCAACAATCTTCACATTCAGTTCTGCAAACACGTCGCTGTGAACCTGGAAGTGAACTTCGTGATCACCCAGAGTACGCAGAACGCCGTTTGGCAGACGAATTTCGCTTTTCGCCACTTCAACGCCTGCTGCTGTTACAGCATCAGCGATGTCACGGGTACCGACAGAACCGAACAGTTTACCTTCGTCACCCGCTTTGGAAGACAGAGTCACAACGCTCAGGGCATTGATTTTCTCTGCGCGAGCGTGTGCTGCGGCCAGAACGTCAGCTAATTTAGCTTCCAGTTCTGCGCGGCGCGCTTCGAAGAATTCGATGTTTTTCTTGGTTGCAGGAACAGCTTTACCTTGCGGTACTAAGAAGTTACGTGCATAACCAGATTTAACATTTACCTGGTCGCCCAGGCTGCCCAGGTTTGCTACTTTATCAAGCAGAATAACTTGCATTACCTTATCCTCTTAAAGTCATTAATGGACTGTGCCGATTACTGATGACGATCAGTGTAAGGCAGTAAAGACAGGTAGCGTGCACGCTTGATAGCACGAGCGAGCTGACGCTGATATTTCGCACTGGTACCGGTGATACGGCTTGGTACGATTTTACCACTTTCAGTGATATAGTTTTTCAGCGTAGCGATGTCTTTATAATCAATCTCTTGAACGCCTTCTGCGGTGAAACGGCAGAATTTACGACGACGGAAATAACGTGCCATATGGCTAGTCTCCAGAATCTATCAATTCAATATGTTCGGCATGAAGAACCAGTTTCGATAATCCATTTCGCCCCTGATGGGTGCTGATGAATCCCTGAACGGTTATCTGACTGCCGACCGTTATACTGCGAGTAATGGTTTGGATCGTCTGTCCGCTGGCAACCACGGGCATTCTGCACCATGCCTGCCGTGTAAGTCCGGCTTCCTGCTGTTGTGAGCGGTGCTCAAGCACAAACTGACAATGCGGAATTCCGGCCGGGCTGACTTTCCGGGTGGGTTCCCTGCACACTGTGCCGGATAACACCAGACGGTTAGCGGACACCGTTATTACTCTTCAGTTTCCTCAGCTTCATCATTTTCTTCAACGTCGTCAGACATGTCGCGCGGGCGACGTTCGTCTTTCGCTTTAACCATTGGAGAAGGTTCAGTCACCGCGTGCTTAACGCGCATAACCATGCTGCGGATAACGGCATCATTGAAGCGGAAAATAGTTTCCAGCTCGTCAATCACTTCCTGCGGAGCTTCAACGTTCAGCAGAACGTAGTGTGCTTTGTGCAGTTTATTGATTGGGTAAGCCAGTTGGCGACGACCCCAGTCTTCGAGACGGTGGATCTGACCTTCTGCGTTAGTAATAGCAGTTTTATAACGCTCGATCATTGCCGGTACTTGTTCGCTCTGGTCCGGATGAACCATGAAGACGATTTCGTAATGACGCATTAGTAGTGCTCCTTACGGATTATTAGCCTCCTGTCCGGGCAACCGCAACCCTGAGAGGCAAGGAACTTGTTTAAGTGCGGCTGAAAAATTTGACGCATAACTATACTCATACCTGTCCCAAAAGACAAGGCAATAAGTGTGTGATGCGGGATTATTTTCCGCGCTGGCGTACAGCCTCAAACAGGCAGACACCCGTTGCCACCGAGACATTCAGAGAAGAGACTGACCCGGCCATCGGAATACTGATCAGCTCATCGCACAGGTCACGGGTCAGACGGCGCATTCCTTCCCCTTCCGCACCCATCACCAGCGCCACCGGGCCGGTCATTTTGCTCTGATACACGTCATGGGTCGCTTCACCGGCCGTGCCTACAACCCAGATATTTTCGTCTTTCAGCTGGCGCAGTGTGCGGGCCAGGTTAGTGACACGGATAAGCGGTACGCTTTCCGCCGCGCCGCACGCGACTTTTTTCGCCGTGGCATTCAGCTGTGCGGAGCGGTCTTTCGGGATGATCACCGCATGCACACCGGCTGCATCTGCGGTACGCAGACAGGCACCGAGGTTGTGCGGATCAGTCACACCGTCGAGCACCAGCAGAAACGGTGCCTCATGCTCTGCCAGCAGATCAGGCAGATCCTGCTCCTGATACTGACGGCCGCCTTTGACTTTGGCGATAATACCCTGATGAACAGCCCCTTCGGTCTGTCCGTCCATCCACTGACGGCTCGCCACCTGGACGCGGACACCTGCGGCTTCCAGAGCATGTACAACTGGGGTCAGACGGCGGTCTTCACGTCCTTTTAAAACGAAAACTTCAAGAAAACGGCTGGGATCACGCGCCAGCAGAGCATCCACGGCGTGGATACCATAAATAATTTCACTCATAACGTTCCGTTTGTTGCGGGACAATAAGCGTAATGAGGCGTTACCGCCTCATTACGGGAAGATATAAACCAAAGGCAGTTATTTCGCGGTTTTTTTCTTCGCGCGTTTCGCCTTTATATTCGCCTCGATTTTTTTGGTCCGGGCTGATTTCTTACTTTTCGGGGCTTTCGGGCCGTCCTCTTTTTTCTTCTTGCGGAACGCGCTGTCCGGTTCGAAGTTTTTTTCACGGCGCGGGTCCCCTTTCTTACCGTCCCGGCGTTTGTCCCCTTTCTCCCCGGCTTTCGCCCGGGTTCTCGCGGTCTTGCCTTCATTACGGGCACGGCGGGTGGAGGAAATCAGCGCGAAATCAATGGTGCGCTCATCCATATGCACAGCTTCCACCCGGATTTCAACTTCATCACCCAGGCGGTACACATTTGAGGACGATTCACCAATCAGACGCTGACCGACATTATCGTAGCGGTAGTAATCGTTATCAAGTGTTGATACATGTACCAGACCATCGATAAACAGATCATTGAGGCGGACAAAGAAGCCAAAGCCGGTCACGCTGGTAATCAGCCCGGTAAAGACATTACCCACCTGATCCTGCATAAAGTCGCACTTCAGCCAGTCTGCCACATCGCGGGTGGCTTCATCGGCACGGCGCTCCGTCATGGAGGTGTGCTCACCCAGCTGGAGCATACTCTGCATATCATAATGCCACGCGCCGGTCTGCGATTTCGCCTCGCCCCGCTCTTTTGCCTGCAGGTATTTAATCGCACGGTGCAGGCTCAGATCCGGATAACGGCGGATCGGTGAGGTGAAGTGGGCATACGCCGGTAACGCCAGGCCGAAGTGACCGCGATTATCCGGATCATAAATCGCCTGTTTCATCGAGCGCAGCAGCATAGTCTGCAACAGCTCGTGGTCAGGACGCTCCGCCACTTCCAGCATGACACGGGCGTAATCTTTCGGCTCCGGAGTCAGACCGCCCGGCAGGGTCAGGCCCAGTTCATTAAAGACGGTGCGCAGGTTGGTAACGCTGTCCTCTTTAGGACGATCATGCACACGGTACAGCGCCGGTTCATTGTTTTTCTCAACGAAACGGGCTGCGGCAACGTTCGCCATGATCATACATTCTTCGATCAGTTTGTGTGCATCATTGCGCAGTACCGGCTCGATACGTTCAATCCGTTTTTCCGCATTGAAAATAAATTTCGCTTCTTCGGATTCAAAGGCAATCGCACCGCGCTCGTCACGGGCTTCCGCCAGTGCTTTATAGAGTTTATGCAGCTCTTCCAGATGTTTCACCAGCGGCGCATAGTGCTCACGCAGCTCTTCATCCCCTTCGAGGATTTTCCACACTTTGGTGTAGGTCAGACGGGCGTGGGAGCTCATTACCGCTTCATAGAAACTGTAACCGGAAAGCTTACCTTTCGCCGAAATGGTCATTTCACATACCATACACAGACGATCAACCTGCGGATTCAGTGAACAGACACCGTTCGACAGCACTTCCGGCAGCATCGGTACGACCTGTGACGGGAAGTAAACCGAGGTTCCCCGGCTGCGGGCTTCATCATCCAGCGCCGTCTGCGGACGCACATAATAACTGACGTCAGCAATCGCTACCCACAGACGCCAGCCGCCGCCGCGTTTGGCTTCGCAGTGTACGGCGTCATCAAAGTCACGGGCATCTTCGCCGTCGATAGTCACCAGCGGCAGGTCGCGTAAATCAACACGGCCTTTTTTGGCAGCCTCCGGTACTTCCTCGCGGATATCGGCGACCTGACGTTCCACCTGTTCAGGCCAGGTGAACGGAATTTCATGTTTGCGCAGAGCAATATCCACGGCAATGCTGGTGCCCATTTTCTCGCCCAGCACTTCAGTAATAACACCGAGCGCCTGCACCCGTTTGCCCGGACGGCGGGTCAGTTCCGCCACCACGATATTCCCCATCCGTGCGCCGTTAATCGACTCTTTCGGGATCAGAATATCAAAGCACAGGCGGCTGTCATCCGGCACGACAAATCCCATGCCTTCTTCGGTAAAGTATCGGCCGACAATCTGACCGGTTTTCGGCTCGACGACACGCACGACACGCGCTTCGCGGCGGCCTTTGCGATCGGCACCCATCACCTGAACCAAGATCACATCGCCGTGGATGCATAATTTCATCTGATCCTGCGGGATGTAGAGATCGTCTTTCTGTCCTTCGACACGCAGGAACCCGAAGCCATCGCGATGGCCGATCACGGTTCCTTTAATTAAATCCAGACGTTCCGGTAAGGCGTAACACTGGCGGCGGGTAAAGACCAGCTGTCCGTCACGCTCCATTGCGCGCAGACGGCGGCGCAGGGCTTCCAGAGCCTCTTCACCGGTGATCCCCAGTTCCTGTGCGATATCGTCGCGGCTCACCGGTTTGGTGTGGCGGCGGACAGTTTCAAGAATAAATTCACGGCTCGCGATCGGGGAATCATATTTTTCCGCTTCGCGCTCACGATAAGGGTCGTTTGATTGTTTTTCCACTGACATTGTATCCTCCGTGGTTTCTGAACGGCGTTATTCGTCCGTCAGTAACAATTTATAAAGATGCTGATTGTCCTGCACCATATCAGCGAGCGTGTGTTTATCCAGCTCCTGTAAGAACTCCCGGATGGCTTTATTCAGTACCGATTTTAGTCGGCAAGCCGGAGTAATGTGACAGAATTCACCGCTGCAATTCACCAGTGTCAACGGCTCGAGCGCACGGACAACCTCGCCGATACCTATAGTATTAGCAGGTTTTCCCAGGCGAATCCCGCCATTTTTTCCGCGAATCGCCTCGACATAACCCAAATGGCTCAATTGGTTAATTATCTTGACCATATGGTTACGGGATACGCCGTAAACGTTCGTCACTTCCGTAATACTGGTCATTTTACCATCAGGAAGTGACGCCATATAAATCAGCGCCCGCAAGCCATAATCTGTAAAACTGGTTAACTGCACATTTTACCTCGGAAATTCTGTTATCCCGCACGGGGATCACATGATAAGTAATGGATAATCATTATGTGTGTCTTTTGCTTATTAAGCAAAATTTGTCATTAAATACGCCGGGATTTCCTGTCATCACCCAGTCAGAAATCCCGGCGTCAGAAAACAAAAAGCCGGACAAACATGCCCGGCCCTGACTGGTATCACCTGAACGATCTTATGCGTCGAACGGGTCGCGCAGGATCATCGTTTCAGAACGATCCGGACCGGTTGAAATAATATCAACAGGAACGCCTGTCAGTTCTTCAATGCGGCGGATGTAATCCAGTGCTGCCTGAGGCAGTGCTTCGCGGCTCTTCGCCCCGAACGTGGTTTCAGTCCAGCCCGGCATCACTTCATAGATTGGCTCGATGCCTTCCCAGTTATCCGCAGCCAGTGGTGTGGTTTCAATAATTTCGCCGTTCGGTAAACGGTAACCGACACACACTTTCACTTCTTTCAGACCATCCAGCACATCCAGCTTGGTCATGCAGAACCCTGACAGGGAGTTAATCTGCACAGCACGGCGGATAGCGATGATGTCCAGCCAGCCGCAACGACGGCTGCGTCCGGTGGTCGCACCGAACTCCTGGCCTTTGGTACGCAGGTATTCGCCGGTTTCATCAAACAGTTCTGTCGGGAACGGACCGGCACCCACACGGGTGGAGTAAGCTTTGATGATACCCAGGACATAATCCACATAACGCGGACCTAAACCGGAACCGGTGGCAACACCGCCGGCAGTGGTGTTTGAGGAAGTCACATACGGATAGGTACCGTGGTCGATATCCAGCAGCGTACCCTGTGCGCCTTCAAACATCACCAGCTCACCGTTAACGGTGGCTTTGTACAGCAGATCAGACACATCCACAACCATACCGGTCAGGATATCTGCAACTGCCATGATTTCGTCCAGGGTTTTCTGATAGTCAACCGCAGGCTCTTTGTAGTAGTTCACTAACTGGAAGTTGTGATACTCAAGGATTTCTTTCAGTTTCTGAGCGAAGGTTTCTTTATCAAAAAGATCACCCACACGCAGGCCGCGACGAGCAACTTTATCTTCGTATGCAGGCCCGATACCGCGCCCGGTTGTGCCGATAGCTTTCGCGCCGCGTGCTTTTTCACGGGCATTATCCAGCGCAACATGATAAGGCAGGATCAGCGGACATGCTTCAGAAATCAGCAGACGTTCGCGCACCGGAATACCACGCTCTTCCAGTGCAGTCATTTCTTTCAGCAGTGCATCGGGTGCGAGTACAACACCGTTAGCAATGATGCTGACGACGTTTTCGCGGAGAATACCTGACGGAATTAAATGCAGGACGGTTTTCTCACCGTTGATAACCAGAGTGTGACCCGCGTTGTGGCCACCTTGATAACGAACAACATACTTAGCCCGTTCAGTCAGCAAGTCGACGATTTTGCCCTTGCCCTCGTCACCCCATTGGGTGCCCAATACGACAACGTTCTTACCCATTTCGTTTTTACCTGGTTGCTTAAAAAAGGATTTTAGCATCTCATGACCGCCCTTTCAGCACTTTTTATCCACTTTATGAAAGTCACCTGATCTATGTCCATAAGAAAGCCCGCCTAAGCGGGCTTTCTTTATCAGAGTGCGACCATCAGAATGCTGACGATTTTTCAGTACCGGTTATGCGGTTACCGGATTTACTGGCCTGAAGCCGGACGCAATGATGTCGGAGCCTTCATGTAACGGAAGAAATCCGTATCCGGGCTTAACACCATAATGTCGTTGCCACCGGGTTTGAAGCTTTGCTCATAAGCACGCAGGCTTCGGATAAACGCATAGAAATCAGGGTCCTGACTGAATGCATCAGCAAACAATTTCGCGGCTTCCGCATCACCCGCACCACGCAGGGAGAGTGACTGGCGCTCCGCTTCGGCCAGGATTTCAGTACGGGTTTTATCCGCCACCGCACGAATCTTCATGGCTTCTTCCAGACCCTGTGAGCGGTGACGACGCGCCACTGCTTCACGTTCTGCACGCATACGCTGGAAGATAGCTTCGGAGACTTCCGCCGGCAGGTTAATCTGCTTGATACGGACGTCCACCACTTCGATACCTAACGCCGCCATACTGTTCGGATTCACCTGAGGCTGTACGCCTTTGGTTTCTTCCTGAACACGCGCTGCCGCATCGGCAATGGCGTTATCAGCATCAGTTGCCTGCGGATCGTTACCGGAGCTCCCCTCGTTCAGTGCATTTTTGACTTCCGTCGTTAATGTACCGCGGGAATCCGTCACAATCTCTTTCACGCTCAGGCGACCGAACTCAGAACGCAGACGGTCACTGAATTTACGTTTCAGCAGGTTTTCAGCCTGATTAATATTACCGCTGTTTGTCGCGAGATAATACAGGCTGAAATCACTAATCCGCCATTTCAGGTAAGAATCGACGATCAGGTCTTTGTTTTCGTTTGTCAGGAAACGGTCAGCCTGGATATCCAGTGTCTGGATACGGGCAGGCAGCATTTTAACGGTTTCAATAAACGGCACTTTCAGATGCAGACCCGGCTCATAGACAATCGGTTTGTTCTCCGCATCACGCAGAACTTTACCAAACCGCAGCACAATACCGCGCTCGGTCTGCTGAACCGTAAAGACAGACGCATACAGAACGCCTAAAACCAGAATAACAATAACGGCTAAATACTTACGCATGATTATTGTCTCCCTGTGCGTTCAGTGTTACCACGGATACCTGAATTGCTGAGATCATACGTGTTGTTGTATTCAGCGGGTACATTCGGATTCCGGGTGCTGTTTTGTGCCTGACGGCCTGACGGTGCCTGTGTTGCCGGAGCGGACGAAGACGAGGCAGCGGCTTTCGCCGGTGCAGTCTGAGAGGCTGCTCTCTGCTCACGCATAAGCTGATCCAGCGGCAGCACCATCATGCTGTTGCTTTTATCATTGGCAATCACTTTACGGGTATTGCTCAGCACACGTTCCATTGTCTCAATGTACAGACGTTCACGGGTGATATCCGGTGCCGCACGGTATTCCGGCAGCATTTTCGAGAAGCTTGCCACTTCACCGCGTGCTTTCAGCACGATACTGGCTTTATAGGCCTGCGCGCTTTCGATCATACTTTGCGCATTACCTTTTGCCAGCGGCAGAACTTCGTTCGAGTAAGCTTCCGCTTCACGGATGGATTGCTGTTCGTTTTCACGCGCGGCAATCACGTCATCAAACGAGGCCTGAACTTCAGCCGGCGGACGGGCTTCCTGAAAGTTGACGTCGACAATCGCTATCCCCATTTTATAAGGTCTGATTGTCTCTTCGAGAACTTTCTGGGTTTCGTTACGGACCACGGTACGGTTCGCCGTCAGGATTTTCTCCATGGTGAACTTACCGATAACCCCGCGCACCGCACTGTCCATCGCCTGACGCAGACTGTTGCCCGGGTTGGTGACACTGAAGAGATACTCTTCCGGGTTCACAACCTGGAACTGGACGTTCATATTGACGCGGACGACGTTTTCGTCAGCCGTTAACATCATCCCGTTGGTCGCCAGATCCTGGACAGTCGCCACATCAACCGCGGTGACGCGATCAATAAATGTCGGTTTCCAGTTCAGACCGGGCTGCACCACATGACTGAATTTACCGAAACGGGTAACCACACCGCGTTCCGTTTCTTTAATCGTATAGAAGCCGGTTGCGGCCCAGACAACAACAACGGCAGCAATGGCGAGACTGATAATACGTCCGCCGGCGAACTGTACCGGAGGACGATTGCTCCCGCCGGACTGCCCGTTATTATTTCCGCCTTTACCGCCACCCAGACCACCGAGTTTTCTGCTCATTTTCCGGAACAGATCGTCGAGATCAGATGCCCCACGGTTCCGGCCGCCTTTGTTACCGTCGGAGTTGCCGCCTTTATTGCTGCTCCCCCACGGGTCGCGGTCCTGTCCGTTATTACCGGGCTGATTCCACGCCATGCCTTCGCTCCACTCTTTTATGATCGGTTTTTCAGGGCTAAGAGCACAAAAACGCACTCTCAATCAATATATTACGCCGCTGATAATCAGATAACGTAATCGGCTAACTGTTGTTCCTGCTTGCAAAGACGGCGCCAGTCAACAATGGGCAGTCTGATTTCAAGGCAAATCCGGCCATCATCATCAAGCCACTCGCGCTCAATCGCCTGAAGCTGATAAAAACGGCTGCGCAGACGACCCTCCGACGGAGGCAGACACAATTCCAGGTGTGCGATCTCACCGGAAAGGCGTTCCGTCAGTGCCCGGAACAACAACGGGACCCCTGCTCCGGTCTGTGCTGAAAGCCAGACCCTGACCGGCAGGTTATCCTCATTTCTGTCGATACGCGATTCAAACCCGTCCAGCATATCGATTTTATTCATTACTGTCAGAACCGGAATTTCATGTGCATCAATTTCTTCCAGAACTGTATTAACCGCATGAATATTTTCATCAACACGGTTATCCGCGGCATCCACCACATGAAGCAGCAGTGTCGCTTCGCGGGTTTCCAGCAGCGTGGCTTTAAATGCTGCCACCAGGTCATGCGGCAGATGGCGGATAAACCCGACCGTATCCGCCAGCACTACAGTGCCGACATCATCGACATCAATCCGCCGCAGGGTCGGGTCAAGTGTCGCAAATAACTGATCCGCCGCATAGACTTTCGCATCAGTTATGTGATTAAACAGACTGGATTTCCCGGCGTTGGTGTAACCGACCAGAGACACCGTCGGAATATCCGCTTTACTTCGCGCCTGACGACCTTGTCCGCGCTGGCGTTCCACTTTTTCCAGACGCCCTGAAATCTGTTTGATTTTATCCCGCAGCATCCGGCGGTCGGACTCAAGCTGAGTCTCACCCGGCCCCCGCAGACCAATCCCGCCTTTCTGGCGTTCAAGGTGCGTCCAGCCGCGGACCAGACGCGTGGAAAGATGGCGTAACTGCGCCAGTTCCACCTGTAATTTACCTTCATGTGTCCGTGCCCGCTGGGCGAAGATATCGAGGATAACCCCGGTTCTGTCAACCACCCTGCACTGGCACAAACGCTCGAGGTTGCGTTCCTGCGCCGGACTCAGGGTATGGTTAAAAAGCACCACATCGGCTTCACTGTTCATCACAGCATCGGCAATCTCTTCTGCTTTCCCTTCACCCGCAAAATATTTCGGGTGCGGGGCGCTGCGGCTGCCGGTCACTATCTGAACGGGTGTCACGCCCGCAGATGTCACAAGGGATTCAAATTCACTGAGATCATCAGTGTTCTTATCCTGTGAGAAAAATAGGTGGACCAGTACGGCCCGTTCACCGCCTTCATACCTGTCAAACAACGGCAGAACCTCTCAGGCTGAGTGAAAAACACGCAGGAAAAAACACAGGTAAAGTCTCCCTACCTATGTTTTCCCGCGATTGATAACTGCACACTGACTTATTCAGCGCCATCAGTATCCTGTTGCGCACCACCGTTACCGGCTGACTGGTGGTAATTGTTGCTGCCGGTTCCCGGGTTTGCGCCACCGCTGTGGTGAGAAACCGGACGGGAAGGTACGACGGTAGAGATCGCGTGTTTGTAAACCATTTGGCTGACCGTGTTTTTCAGCAGAATAACAAACTGGTCGAATGATTCGATCTGACCCTGCAATTTAATACCGTTGACCAGATAAATAGAAACCGGAACCCTTTCGCGACGTAATGCGTTCAGGAACGGATCTTGCAAAGATTGCCCCTTAGCCATTCTGTATTTTCCTTATTTTGTTGTTTTTTAAATGAAACCCAAACTGGGTTCGAAAAATAACTACTCAAAACTTTCGTAACCCGTTAATTGTACACAATCAACGGCGCTATGCACGAAGAACCTGCATAACGGCTTTAAGAGATTGTTCAGGCTGTCCGCTGTCAAGCCAGTGAACGCCTTCCCAACCCCGCAACCACGTCAGTTGCCGCTTGGCAAGCTGGCGGGTGGCGCAAATGCCCCGATACACCATGTCATCATAACTGATTTCACCGGCCAGATATGACCACATCTGGCGGTAGCCGACACAACGGATCGACGGCAAATCCGGATGAAGATCCCCGCGCTGATAAAGCGCCCGGACTTCGTCCTCAAAACCGGCTTTCAGCATCATCTGAAAACGCATTTCAATTCGCTGATGCAATATTTTACGATCTGCCGGTGCAATGGCAAACTGATAAGCATTAAAGGGCAAATTCTCCCCTGCGGTTTCCGTCAGTTCTGTCATCGTTTTCCCGGAGATATAGTATACCTCCAGCGCCCGGCTGAGCCGCTGCGGATCATTCGGATGGATTCGTGCCCCGGCGACGGGGTCAATCCGGCTCAGTTCGTCATGAAGAACCTGCCAGCCATCCTGTGCCGCCCGCGCCTCAATCTGCGCCCGGATTTCCGGGTCAGCGGACGGTAGCGGCGATAATCCTTCCAGTAACGCCTTGAAATACATCATGGTTCCGCCGGCCAGCAGCGGAATTTTTCCCTGCGCGGTGATATCTGTCATCGCCGCCAGTGCATCACGGCGGAAATCGGCAGCGGAATAGGCCACTGACGGATCAAGAATATCAATCAGCCGGTGCGGGGCGAGCGCCAGTTCGGCAGCATCGGGCTTTGCGGTCCCGATATCCATCCCCTTGTAAATCAGTGCGGAATCCACACTGATAATTTCCACCGGAAGACGCTGACACAATTCAATCGCCAGCGCGGTTTTTCCTGAAGCCGTCGGCCCCATCAGAAACAGGGCCGGGGGTTTATGATGATTCTGTTCACTCATGACGTAATGCTGCAACGACCTCAGTTAAATCAATTAATTGCAATAAATCTGCCGGCGGCCTGCGCACCAGTTCCGGGCACAGCCGCTCTACATCTGCCAGCAGTTGCACCGCCTGCGCTTTGCTCTGAACCGGCAGTTCACTGACCAGCATATCAGCCAGCCGCGCCGCAATGGCTTTTTCACCTGCATCCGGATTATCAGCCAGAAAATTCAGTAACTCAGGGATAAGGTGCGGTAAATTTTGCTGACGAAGCGGTAACGATACCGTACGAATCGTCGCTTTTCCACGGGAAACTGAGCCTTCTATGCCGAAAGTACGCAATACCCCGGCAAACCGCGCAAATGTCTCACACTCCTGTGCGTTTAACACCATCTGAAGCGGGATCATCAGCGGCTGGGATTTCAGTCCCTGCTCTCCCGGAACCAGTTGCTGACAACGCAGATAATGTGATGCTTTGCTGAGGGAAAACAGTGCAATACCGGCGTCTGTCTCAATTAACGCATAACACGGCGGATAAAGCGTAAGGATTTTACCAAAACTTACACGCTCACTTTTTTCCGCCACCGGCTCGCTTGCGGTGCTGATCCGGTTTTCTGACAGAAAAGTACTTTTTTCCGGAAACAGCTGCGGCCGGTTTTCCGCCGGTGTCTGCATCAGTGACTGATATATTCCGGCTTCTTTCGGGCTGTATACGGGTTTCTCCGCAGGATATGCCGGTTTTCCGCTGCTGCGGCTGCTGTAAGACCCGGCACCGGCAGACTCTTCCCGGCGCGGTGGCGGAGTGAGCACTTCCTCACGCTCAAAAATATTTTTACCGGCAGCGGCGCGGTTTTCGGGCACATGCTGTGTCTGCGGCGCTGACGGGTCTGATTCAAACAGGGAAACCGGCTGCTCATGCTGTTTCAGCACACTGAGCACCGCCTGATAAATAAAGTCATGTACCAGCCGCGCCTGATGGAAACGCACTTCATGTTTGGCCGGATGAACATTCACATCCACCTGACGCGGATCAATGGTCAGATAAAGAACATAGGCCGGTTGCTGATCGCTGCTCAGCCGGTCTTCATACGCCTGACGGATGGCGTGGTTGATCAGGCGGTCACGCATCATGCGCCCGTTAACATAACAATACTGTAAATCAGCCGGGCCGTTGTAATCCGCCGGTGAAGCCACCCAGCCGCGGATCGCCAGCCCCTCATGAGACCAGGTCACTGCCAGCGCCTGCTGCATAAAAGCAGTACCGCAGATAGCCCCCAGGCGGCGCTCCTGCTGATCTTCCGCTTTTACCGGGCGGTACTGGCGCATCAGTTTGCCATTATGGGTAAGGTTAATTGCCACATCAAAACGGGACAGCGCGATACGCCGCACCACTTCATCAATATGGCCGAACTCGGTTTTTTCGGTACGCAGGAATTTCCGGCGAGCCGGGGTATTAAAAAAGAGATCCAGCACTTCCACGGTACTGCCCGCCGGATGTGCCGCCGGTTTCAGCGTCACATCCATTTCACGCCCTTCTGCATATGCCTGCCAGGCTTCGTTCTGCTCACGGGTGCGGGAAGTAAAGGTCAGGCGGGATACCGAACTGATACTGGCGAGCGCCTCACCGCGGAACCCCATGCTCATGATGGCTTCGAGATCATCGAGTGTGGCGATTTTACTGGTGGCGTGACGCGCCAGCGCCAGCGCCAGCTCGTCTTTGGCAATACCGCAGCCGTTATCACGAATGCGGATCAGCTTTTCACCACCGCGCTCAATATCAATATCAATACGGGTGGCACCGGCGTCCAGGCTGTTTTCCACCAGTTCTTTCACCACCGATGCCGGGCGCTCAACCACTTCGCCTGCGGCTATCTGGTTTGCCAGCTGCGGCGGTAAAATCCGGATCGCCATAATTGCCCCCGTTCTCCTGTTATTTGGACGGTGCTGCCTGTAACGGATTCGCGGTGAAATATGCGCGTAACCCGCCGTGAATGGCAGCAGCCACCTGTTCCTGGTAAGTATCAGACCCTAACAGCTGCTCTTCAGTGCTGTTACTGATAAAGCCGGTTTCCACCAGGATAGACGGAATATCCGGCGAGCGCAGCACGCCGAGGCTCGCGTGCTCAGGCGTGCCTTTGTGAACTTTGCCTATCTTGCGCAGCTGACGGATAACGTCCTGTGCCACGGCATAACCGACACGCTGAGAGTTACCGAACTGGAGATCCAGCACCGCCTGGCTGAGATACGGATCTGCGCCGTTCGCCAGCGCATCACCTGCACCGCCGAGCAGCTCGGATTGTTTCTCACTCTGTTCCAGCCAGTTACCTAATTCGTTATTTGCCCGCCGGTTAGAGAGCACCCAAACCGATGAACCGGTCGCGGTACGGTTTGGTGCGGAGTCCGCATGGATGGATACCAGCATATTGGCACCGAATTTGCGTGCCACTTCGGAGCGTCCGGCAACGGAGATAAAATAATCGCCGTCACGGGTCAGAACCGGTTTAAACATCGGGTCATCTTTCAGACGTTTTTCAAGCTTACGGGCGATACTGATAGTGACGTTTTTCTCTTTCAGTCCGTTCTGACCGATGGCGCCGGGATCTTTCCCGCCGTGACCGGCATCAATCGCCACCACCACCTGACGGCTGTTTTTCGGCAGTTTACCTGTCGGTACCACCGGAATTTTTGCCTGAGCAGGGGCAACGGCCGGGGTTGCTGCTGCCGGAGCCGTATTGCTGCTGTTCATCCGCAGCGGTTTGCCGGTTGTGGTTGTTACCGGCTGTGCGGCAGCTACCGGAGCGGCGGTGTAACTGTTTTTACCTGTCAGCGTAACAGTCAGCCCGCTGTTATCCGCAGAATCACGGAAACTGCTCTTTTCCGCCAGTTCCAGCACAATACGCTGATGCTGAGCATCCGGCGCGCGGCTCTCTCTGACCACTTTAATCAGCCCGTTATTCAGATTAACCGGCAGGCCGGTAATTTTCTGCGGCTGGCGGATGTCAATGACCAGACGCTCCGGGTCGTGCAGCGGAAACAGTTTATATTGCGGTTTGCCGTCAAAACTGAGCTGTAACGTGCCCTGAGAGCCGTTGTTGCTCACATTGATGCCCGTCAGGGATGCGGCGTGACCGGCTGTACTGAACAGCAGGCTCACGCAGAAAAACAGCGCCGTCAGCCATGAAATGGCGGCCACATCAGATTTCCGTGTCAGATATGCATTCATTATCGGTAATTCCTCACATCTCCGCTAACTTATCCAGGAGTTCTTCACCATAAGGCGAACGGGCGGTAAAACGCGCTTCCCGTCCTTCCCCATCATACCGTAAGTGCAATTCCAAATCTGCATCCGGCAGAAAACCGGCTCCTTTTTGCGGCCATTCGACCAGACAGACGGTGTTTTCCCCGAAATAATCGCGGATACCCATAAATTCCAGTTCTTCCGGATCGGCCAGACGGTACAGGTCAAAGTGATAGACAGGGCGCGGTGAGAGCTCGTACGGCTCAACCAGAGTGTAAGTCGGGCTTTTCACATGCCCCGGATGCCCCAGCGCCTGAAGGAAGCCGCGGCTGAAAGTGGTTTTTCCGGCGCCCAGATCGCCGAAAAGATGCAGGACAAATCCGCGCTGGCTCTGCTGTGCCAGTGCACGGCCGAGCGCGACGGTGGCAGCTTCATCTGCCAGCGTAAACAGACGTTCTTTCATTCTCGTTGTCGTCACAGGTTATTTTATTGAAATAATTGAGCGTGTAATCCGTTAAACATACCACATTCCGGCGATATACCTGTATAACGGCGTGCGAAAAAACGACAATAATGCGCAGTTTTTGTGCCGGACACTCTGTGATAAACTCCGCACCATTCACCATCACACCTGCAATGTAAGTAAACACTCACTAATGAGCACTGACTCCGCATTACATCAGCTTGCCGCCCGGATAAAACAATGGGGACACGAACTCGGCTTTCAGCAGATCGGTATCTGCGATACTGATCTCAGCGCGGAAGAGCCGAAGTTACAGGCGTGGCTGAATGCGGGCTATCAGGGAGAGATGGACTGGATGGCGCGCCACGGCATGATGCGCGCGCGCCCTCATGAACTGCTTCCGGGCACGCTGCGGGTGATCAGTGTGCGGATAAACTACCTTCCGGCCAAAGCCGCGTTTGCCGCTGTGCTGCAAAACCCGGAACAGGGTTATATCAGCCGTTATGCGCTGGGGCGTGATTATCACAAGCTTCTGCGCCAGCGCCTGAAGCAGCTTGGAGAGCGGATTCAGGCTGAGTGTAATGAACTCGCCCCGGGAAATACCCTCAGTTACCGCCCGTTTGTCGACTCCGCACCGGTACTGGAACGCCCGCTGGCAGCCAAAGCCGGTCTTGGTTGGGTTGGTAAGCACTCACTTATTTTAAACCGTGAAGCCGGTTCCTGGTTTTTCCTCGGCGAACTGCATATCAACCTGCCGCTGCCGGTTGATATGCCTGCTGAAGAGCAGTGCGGCCGCTGTGTCGCCTGCATGACCACCTGCCCGACTCAGGCGATTGTCGCGCCTTACACCGTGGATGCGCGGCGCTGCATCTCCTATCTCACCATTGAACTGGAGGGAGCAATCCCCGAAGAGTTCCGCCCGCTGATGGGAAACCGCATTTACGGCTGTGATGACTGTCAGCTTATCTGTCCGTGGAACCGCTTTTCACAACTGACGGACGAGACGGATTTCTCTCCGCGCAGGCGCCTGCATACACCGGAACTGCTGGATTTATTCGCCTGGGATGAAGCCACTTTCCTGCGGGTGACAGAAGGCTCGGCTATCCGGCGTATAGGGTATCTGCGCTGGCTGAGAAATATCAGTGTCGCTCTCGGAAACGCGCCGTATGAAGACAACATTATTATCGCGCTGACAGAAAAAACCGGGCTGGCTGACTGGCTTGATGAGCATATCCGCTGGGCAATTGCCCGCCAGTATGCCAAAAGAGATGAATCGCGTATCGAAATACAGACTTCACAGCAAAAACGGCTGATTCGCGCCATTTCCAAAGGTTTACCCCGTGATGCCTGATCCTGCCTGATAATCCCGTTAAGTTATCCACAATGATCAGTGTTGTGAATAATATAAAAAAACCTTGCCTATCAATGTGAAGAAAAAATACAAGAGAGCCGTCACACAATTCGCATAAATTAAATTAACATATAAATATCAATATATTAAATATGCCTTCTTTCGATATTTAGCGGAATTTTGTGATTCAGCCGACAAAACCGGCCTGTGGATAACTCTGTGCAGAAAAGTGTGTCAGAACACCCGGGATGTGAACAACATGCCCCGCAGCACTGTGGATAAAAAATGACATCCGGACAAAAAAATTGCCCCGGTTTGGCTTAATCACCCCATGAAAGATGATGAAAAGCAGAAACTGATATAAAGATAGTCCGGAAGATGCCGGTGGTAATCTTTTACTGCCTGAATAATCACCGCTGGTGATCGTTCATCTGCCCTTTGTCAGAGAGGGCGCAAATTCTATTTCACCACGCCGGGATTAGCAAGACTTTTCCCCGTACTTACGAAAAAAAACGAACTAACAGATTAAATTATCAGCAAAAATTCAGTATGTCCGGTTTCATGCTGCCTATACCTTGATTGATGCTTATTTGCACCACACAACAATTTTCCCGGGATAACCGGCAACATAAAACAACAAGAGGAATATTCAGAATAATAATACTTCAGGGGGAGATAATAAAAGAAATGAAGAAATTGGAGCGGGAAACGAGATTCGAACTCGCGACCCCGACCTTGGCAAGGTCGTGCTCTACCAACTGAGCTATTCCCGCGTCGCAACCGGTATATACCTGACAATCTGAAAATTGGAGCGGGAAACGAGATTCGAACTCGCGACCCCGACCTTGGCAAGGTCGTGCTCTACCAACTGAGCTATTCCCGCATCACAACCGGTATATTACCTGACAATCTGCAAAATTGGAGCGGGAAACGAGATTCGAACTCGCGACCCCGACCTTGGCAAGGTCGTGCTCTACCAACTGAGCTATTCCCGCATATTTTGCAATTTGCCCGCACCGGTTTCGATTGAAAATCTCTCTCGGTACGGGGAGCGCATTATACGAAAAATTCATTTTCTGGCAAGCCCTCCGGCACGAAAAAATGAATTTTTTTGTTCAAACGCCGATAAAACCGGCAAATCTGCTATAAAATACACAACCCGCATTAATATTAACCGATTCACGGCTGAAAGTCATATACTCTGTTTTTATCACAGACGAATAAACGTTTCGCGGTAGTAAGCCAGTTCGGCAACCGACTCGCGGATATCGTCCAGCGCCTGATGCGTATTTTTCTTGGTGAAACCGTCCAGCACGTCCGGTTTCCAGCGGCGGGCCAGTTCTTTCAGGGTGCTGACATCCAGGTAGCGGTAATGGAAGTATTGCTCCAGAGCAGGCATATAACGGAACAGGAAACGGCGATCCTGGCCGACACTGTTCCCGCAGATAGGGGAAGCCCCCTGCGGTACCCACTGCTCCAGAAACGCGATAGTGGCCTGCTCTGCCTGTGCATCAGAATATGTGCTGGCGCGGACGCGCTCAATCAACCCGCTGGCACTGTGTGTGCGGACATTCCAGTCATCCATCAGGCCTAATTGTTCATCAGACTGATGTACCGCCAGAACCGGGCCTTCGGCCAGAATGTTCAGGTTTGCGTCTGTCACAATGGTGGCGATTTCGATAATCCGGTCACGTTCCGGGTCAAGTCCGGTCATTTCCAGATCAATCCAGATAAGGTTCTGTTCACTTTTTGCCATGTTGTATCCTATAGTTACCTGAGCATCCGCCTGTTTTTTATTCACACGGATTGAATGATGACGGGTAAAATGAATGGTGTATCATAGCGCGTAATCAGCCCTGCTGCGAGTCACCCCGGCGGGCACTTTCTTCTTTACGTGGTATCAAAACAGACGAGGTTTCGTTGGCTAAACAAAAACTTTCCAAAGGTCAGGTACGGCGTGTTCAGGCAAACCAGCAGCGCAAACTGCGCAGAGAGAACCGGCCGGAGCCTGAGGACAGCCTGTTCGGTGAGGCTCAGGAAGGACAGGTAATCAGCCGCTTCGGGCAGCATGCGGATATTGAAGCTGCGGACGGCTCTGTACAGCGCTGTAACCTGCGCCGCACTATCAAGTCACTGGTCACCGGTGACCGCGTGGTCTGGCGTGCCGCATTGCAGAATAACGAGGAAGGCCGTGTAAACGGGATTGTTGAGGCGGTACATGAACGCGAGTCAGTCCTGACCCGCCCGGATTTTTATGACGGCCTCAAACCGATCGCTGCCAATATCAACCAGATCGTGATTGTTTCCGCGATTTTACCGGAATTATCACTCAATATTATTGATCGCTATCTGGTCGCCTGCGAAACACTGGGTGTGGAGCCGCTGATTGTTCTCAATAAAATTGACCTGCTGAATGACGAAAGCCGCGACCAGGTCAATGATTTAATGAATATCTATCGTAATATCGGATACCGTGTGCTGGAAGTGTCCGGCCACACCAACGAGGGGATTGATGCACTGACGGCAGCACTTGCCGGACGGATTTCCATATTTGCCGGACAATCCGGTGTCGGAAAATCAAGCCTGCTCAATACATTACTGCCGGAAAACGCAGATATCCTGGTAAATAATGTTTCTGATGTTTCCGGGCTGGGTCAGCACACCACCACCGCCTCACGGCTGTATCATTTCCCGCACGGCGGGGATGTGATCGACTCGCCGGGGGTACGTGAATTCGGGTTATGGCACCTGACACCGGAGCAGGTTACTCAGGGATTTACAGAGTTCCGCGATTATCTCGGCGGCTGTAAATTCCGTGACTGTAAACACGGGGACGACCCGAGCTGTGCACTGCGCGACGCTGTGGAAAACGGCAAAATACGCGCGGAACGCTTTGAAAATTATCACAGCATTCTGGAAAGTATGGCGCAAGTCAAACCACGCCGTAATTTTACGGCCGGTGAAGACTGACAAGCGCAATAAGCACAGGTACAATAGCCCCCTTTTGTTCAGAATTCGCCGGAAAAACCGGCAGATAACAAACAATACCAGAGGTCGATGTGCTGGATACTCTTAAAATAAAATTACAATATTTGCTGCCTAAACAGTGCCTTACTCAGCTGGCAGGCCGCTTTGCCAACAAAAAACTTGGCTGGCTGACACAGCTGGCGATCAAAGCATTCGCCAAAGCTTACAAAGTGGATATGCAGGAAGCGAAAGAGAGCGGGTTTATCGCTTACAGTACCTTCAATGAGTTTTTTATCCGCGCGCTGAAAGAGGAAGTCCGCCCGATCGTGCAGGGCCGTGAAACCCTGGCGCTGCCGGCTGACGGCACCATCAGTCAGCTGGGGCTTATCCGTGACGACCAGATTTTACAGGCCAAAGGGCATAACTACACTCTGGAAGCCCTGCTCGCCGGAAACTGGCAGCTGGCTGATCTATTCCGCAACGGACAGTTTGTCACCACTTACTTATCTCCGCGTGATTATCACCGCGTACATATGCCGTGTGATGGTCATCTGCGCGAAATGATCTATGTCCCGGGCGACCTGTTCTCCGTCAACCCGCTGACCGCTGCCAATGTACCGAACCTGTTTGCCCGTAACGAGCGTCTTATCTGTGTGTTTGACACTGATTTCGGCCCGATGGTGCAGATTCTGGTGGGCGCCACCATTGTCGGCAGTATGGAAACCGTCTGGTGCGGTATGGTCACGCCGCCGCGTGAAGGGATTGTCCGCCGCTGGACTTACCCGGCGCACGACAGTGTCTGTGCGGTAAACCTGAAAAAAGGCGAAGAAATGGGGCGCTTTAAGCTCGGCTCCACTGTTATCAATCTGTTCCCTGCCGATACTGTTGCACTGAACAGTGCGCTGGCAAACGGTGTTTCCACCCGTATGGGGGAACTGCTGGCCACCCGTATCACGGCAGGTGATGACTCTCACGCAGAAGAAAGCCCTGCATACCCGTCACAACCTGACGCCGCTGCTCCCTGACTGAGGACTCTCCCCTGTGCGCCTGATTATCTCATTTTTACTGGCGGTTTTTCTTTTCTCTCCGCTGACAGCGGCATATGCGGCACCGGACATTAACGAACCGCAGATCCGCCAGGAACTGAAGCGGATAGAGAGCAGTAAAGATCCGAAAGATATTGAGATGGCTCAGGCGTTACAGGCGACTCTGAACTGGCTGACAGACAGCAAAGCCGCTGATGAGCGGGCACAGAGCTATCAGGACACCATTGATAACTTCCCGAAGCTGGTCAGGGCATTACGCCAGCAGTTGCTGGAAGAGAGTGATTCCCCGGCCAAAATTCTGACCACCCGCCCTATCAGCGATCTCGAACAGCAGGTTATCCGGCTCAGCGGACAGTTACTGGAGCAGGGACGGCTGTTACAGCAGGAACAGGATAAAAACCGCGAAATCAGCGACTCCCTGACTCTCCTGCCTCAGCAGCAGTCCGAAGCCCGCCGTCTGCTTAATGAAGCCACGTCCCGCCAGCAGGGACTCACAACCCCGCTGACGCCGCTTGCTGAAGCCCAGGCCACGCTGGCCGCGGCAGAAGTACAGGCACGCAAGGCGACGGTCAATGAGCTGGAGCTGGCACAGCTTTCTGCCAATAACCGCCAGGAACTGACCCGCATCCGCCTTGAATTGCTGCGTAAACGCTATCAGCGGCTGGATCTCGAACTTCAGCAACTGCGCAGTGTACTGAACGGTAAACGCCAGCAGAAAGCCGAACTGGCGCTGGAACGCACTGAACTGCTGGCTGAACAGGCCGGTGATTTACCACCGTTCCTGAAAGAGCAGGTTGATATCAACCGCGAATTGTCACAGGTGCTGAATGATCAGGCTGTGCACATGAGTGATATCGGGGAGATGCAGCGCCAGGCAGCAACTGATATCCAGAAAGCACGCCAGGTACTCGGTACCATTCAGGAGCAGGCTCAGTGGCTGAACGGCTCAACCGCGCTGGGAGAAGCCCTGCGGGCACAGCTCAGCCGTCTGCCGGATATGCCGAAACCGCAGCAGCTGGATAAAGAGATTACCGACCTGCGTGTTGAGCGCCTGAAATATGAAAATATGCTCGACGCCCTGTCCGGTGATAATAATGAACCGGATTCCCCGCAGACCGCTTTGCTTGCGGCAGATCAGGCCACGCTGTATCAGCAGCTGATTGAGAACCGCAAAGAACTGCTCGGCTCCCTGCTCCCCGGTTACGACACAGAAATTCTGGAGCTGACCAAACTCAAGGTCACCACCAGTCAGCTCAGTGATGTGCTGATTGAGGTCCGCGATGATACACACCGCTATCTGTTCTGGGTGGCGGATGCCACACCGGTTTACCTCAATTACCCGATTGAAGTGCTGACCAGCCTGACCAAACTGCTGTCTCTGGATACCCTGGCACAGCTCGGTGGTGCGTTCAAAACGATGTTCTCGTGGCAGAACAAAGAAATTTCGCTCTATATTATCGGCACCCTGCTGCTGGCTATTTTCGGACTGAATTACCGCCGCCACTATCAGGCATTTCTGGACAGAACCAGCCAGCGTATCGGTAAAGTGACACAGGATCGCTTCTCCATCACGTTGCGCACCCTGTTCTGGTCTGTGCTTGTCTCTCTGCCGCTGCCGGTGCTGTGGTCGGCTATCGGCTACGGATTACAGAATGCCTGGCAGTATCCGATGGCAAAAGCAATCGGCGACGGTGTCAGCGCCACCACGCCGGTACTGTGGCTGTTTATGTTCTGTGCGACATTTGCCCGTCCGAACGGGCTGTTTACCGCACAGTTCCGCTGGCCGGAAGCCCGTGTCAAACGGGCGATGCGCTTCTATCAGCTTTCTATTTTTGTCATTGTGCCGCTGATGATGGCAATGACCACCTTCGAATACTTCAATGACCGGGAATTCGCCCCGACACTCGGCCGCCTCTGCTTCCTGCTGCTGTGTGCCGCGCTGTTTATCATCACCAGCAGCCTGCGCCGTGCGGGGGTTCCGCTTTATCTTGATCGTCACGGCAGCGGTGACAATGCGGTCAGCAAAGGAATGTGGTGGCTGCTCCTGCTGGCCCCGGTTGTGGCGGCAATTGCGGCACTGCTCGGCTATCTCGCGACCTCACAGGCGCTGCTCGGCCGCCTGGAAACCTCGGTCGCCATCTGGTTTATGCATCTGGTGGTCTATAACATAATCACCCGCTGGATGCTGATCCAGCGCCGCCGGATCGCCTTTGAACGCGCCAAACAGCGACGTGCTGAAATCCTGGCACAGCGGGCAAAAAGTGATGACGACAGCAGCGTGAACAGCAATGCCAACAGTGCTGAAGGCGTGATTGATATTGAAGAGCAGGTCATTGACCTCGACACTATCAGTGCGCAGTCTGTCGGGCTGGTCCGCTCGATTCTGACGATGATTGCCCTGGTATCCTGTATTTTGCTCTGGTCAGAACTGCATACCGCGTTCTCCTTCCTGGAAAATATCAGGCTGTGGGATGTCAGCAGCAGTATCAACGGCGTCGATACCCTCCAGCCCATCACGCTCGGCTCTGTCTTTGTCGCCATTCTGGTGATTATCATCACCACTCAGCTGGTGCGTAACCTCCCCGCGCTGCTGGAACTGGCACTGTTACAGCACCTGGATCTGACACCGGGTACCGGGTATGCCATCACCACTCTGACCAAGTACGCGATAACGCTGGTCGGGGGGATTGTCGGGTTCTCACTAATCGGTATTGAATGGTCGAAAATGCAGTGGTTTGTCACCGCGATGGGCGTCGGGCTGGGCTTTGGTTTACAGGAGATCTTCGCCAACATTGTTTCCGGTCTGATGATCCTGTTTGAAAAACCGATCCGTATCGGCGATACCGTGACTATCCGTGATCTGACCGGCAGCATCACACGTATCAACACCCGGGCCACCACGCTGACAGACTGGGACCGCAAAGAGATTATCGTCCCGAACAAAGCCTTTATCACCGAGCAGTTTATTAACTGGTCGCTCTCGGATACCGTCACCCGTATCGTTCTGACGATCCCGGTACCGGCGGAAGCCAATCCGGAGCAGGTCACCATCCTGCTGCTGATGGCCGCACAAGACTCGGCGATGATTCTGGACACACCAAATCCGGAAGCGTACCTGGTTGATTTGCAACAGGGTATTCAGATATTCGAACTGCGTGCTTACGCAGCTGAAATGGGACACCGCCTGCCGGCGCGTCATGAAATTCATCAGAATATCCTGCGCAGCTTCGCGGAAAACAACATTATCCTGCCGTTCCCGCCGTTTGAGGCGCGTGTGGATATGGTGGGTAATATCCTGCGCAGCGGCACCAAAAACCTGTCGGGCCGTAACCCGATGCGGAAATCAGGCGGGTTGTGATAACCGGTAAAGCCAGATAATAAAATTTAAGATATACTGCTGACAGCGATTCTTCATCTTAAAATAGATTATCTGGCAACCATTTTAAATAAAATGAAGACATTCTGACTTCACACGAAACAGCAATGGCCATGGCTAATTTATTTAATGGTAAAGATGCAGATTATTAGTGCTACCGATCATTGCAATCTGAAATAAATAAACCGCCGGAATAATAACATCCGACGGCTTTCTGTGTATCCGAATATACGATTTACTGCTGATATAACCGGCGCAGATAATGGGTAACAGCATCATCCGCATTAGAACCGATCACTTCCATCTCCGGCAGAATATCTTTCAGGCGCTGATGCGCTCCCGCCATAATGCAGCCTTTTCCGGCCATTTCCAGCATTTCGCGGTCATTCATACCATCACCGAAAGCGATGCAGTCATTCAGACGGTAACCCAGTGATTCTGCGACCTGTTGCAGCGCCTCACCTTTTGAGACACCTCCGGCCATCACTTCAAGGCAACTGCGCAGCGAGAAACTGACATTCACCCGGTTACCGAAACGCACCCGGATTTTTGCTTCCAGCGCGACAAGTTTCTCGTGGTCATCACAGGTGAAGTAAACTTTACAGACCTGATCAACCGGGAAATCATTGCGGTCAAACAGCTCATACATAAAGACAGATTCCTGGAAAAACTCTTTCTGTTCAGGGCTTTCCCGGTTGATCATCCAGCCGTCACCGCGGTAATAGTTGGTGAGAATATCCGGATTATCAAACTCCATCAGACACAACTCGCGGACCACATCCGGGTCCACATCATGACTGAATACCAGCTCGCCTTTGGTGTTGTGAACCCGCGCCCCGTTGGAGGTGATCATAAACGCATCAATCCCCAGCGCATCACGGATTTGCGCCACATCCACATGATGGCGGCCGGTGGCAAAAATAAAATGTACGCCTTTATTGATGGTCAGCAGGCGGAGAGTTTCCTTGGTGTAGGGGGTTAAACTGTGGGCAGGTGATAATAATGTTCCGTCTAAATCTGAAGCAACCACATGATACATATGCAAATTCCTGAAAATTGATTAGTGGAGTCCGAAAAAATGACAAATCGCATTGAGCGCGACAGCGCGCAACGCGTCTTCTTCGAACAGGATCTCGTGATAAGCTCCCTCAAACGTCAGAGGCATATGTTCTTCTTCTTGTCCTGTCCGGGCTTTACGGCGGTTTTCGCAGAAAGCCAGCAACTCCCGATTGTCCACCACCTTATCCTCTGATGCCATCAGCACCATCAGCGGGGTGTTTATCTCTCCCGCCTGCGCAATTATTTTCTGTCCGATATCAATGCTTTCGCGTAACCAGTGATACGTGGGTCCGCCGAGACGTAAAGCAGGATAGTCAGCATAACAGCGCAGGTAACGCCGGTACCGCGGGTAACTGTGAGTCAGCATGTTGATTAAAAACGGCAACGGCTGCCACTTCCCGGTTGATACCGCATACTCATTGCGTTCCGACGGCCGTTTATCGGCGCGGTTCACAATCATATTGGCCAGCCACATCGGCATCGGTAAATTGATGCCGAACATCGGGGCACATAATACTGCGGCACGGAAGGTGTCCGGCTCGCGTAACAGATAACCGCTCAATATCGCACTGCCCATCGAGTGTGCCAGTGCATAGCGGTAAGCGTAATTTTTCTCCGCCAGCGCGATGTTGGTGAACTGAGAAAAATCATCAATATAGTCGTCGAAACGTTCGACATGGCCCTTTTGCGGATCATCCAGCATCCGGCCGGAAAGCCCCTGTCCCCGGTGATCCATAATAAAGACATCAAAACCGAGGTGGAAAAAATCGTACAGCACTTCCGGATATTTGACGTAGCTTTCACTGCGCCCGGAACTGATCACCAGCACTTTGTCATGCGCAGGGTCAGTAAACTGCACATAACGGATAGTGACATCATCCACACCCTGAAACGTCCGCTCATCCCGCCGGTTCCAGAAATCAAGTAACGGGCCGTTCACAAAGGCGGAATATTCCGCTTCGCGTTCCAGCCAGCTTGCTTTCAGGGTGTCCGGTGGCAGCATAGGGTGCTCCTCTAGTCGTCAAATCCGGTAAGATGTTCGCGGATAAGGGCCATAAATGCATCGCCGAATCGTTCCAGTTTCCGCTCTCCGACGCCATTTATCAAGAGTAAATCATTTGCCCTGACAGGGCACTGCTCCGCCATTTCAATCAGTGTGGCATCGTTAAAGACCACAAACGGCGGAATATTTTCTTCGTCAGCGATGGATTTGCGCAGCTTGCGCAGTTTCGCGAACAGTTTTTTATCGTAATTACCGCCGTAACTGCGGGCGGTCTGGCGCGGTTTGATATTCTGGATCCTCGGTACCGCGAGTTGCAGCGGCACTTCGCCGCGCAGAACCGGGCGGGCGGATTCGGTTAATTGTAACGCAGAATAATTGGCAATGTTTTGCGTTATCAGCCCTAAGTGGATCAGCTGACGCAGCACACTGACCCAGTGTTCCTGGCTTTTGTCTTTGCCGATGCCGTAAACCGCGAGTTTGTCGTGTCCGTATTCGCGGATACGCTGGTTATTCGAGCCGCGCAGCACATCCACAATATAGCCCAGACCAAAACGCTGTCCGGCGCGGTAGATACAGGATAACGCCTGCTGTGCCTCAAGCAGCCCGTCATACTGCTTCGGCGGGTCGAGACAGATATCGCAGTTACCGCACGGCGTCTGGCGGTTCTCGCCGAAATAATTCAGTAATACCAGACGGCGGCAGGTCTGAGCCTGGGCAAATGCGCCCATCGCATTCAGTTTGTGCTGTTCGATATCTTTCTGCGGTCCGGCCGGTTTTTCATCCAGACAGCGGCGCAGCCACGCCATATCTGCCGGATCATAAAACAGAACTGCTTCCGCACTGACACCGTCACGTCCGGCACGGCCGGTTTCCTGGTAATAGGATTCAATGTTACGCGGGATATCAAAGTGCGCGACAAAACGGACGTTGGATTTGTTAATCCCCATGCCGAACGCGACTGTCGCCACCACAACCTGTAAGTTGTCCTTGAGGAAGGCATCCTGAACCCATTCACGCTGTGAATTATCCAGACCGGCATGATACGCCGCGACACTCAGCCCGCGTTTTTGCAGACGGGCAGCGACATCTTCCACTTTATTACGGCTGTTACAGTAAATGATGCCGCACTGACCTTTCTGACCACGGACAAACATCCAGAGCTGATCAAATGCCTTATATTTTTCCACCAGCGTGTAACGGATATTCGGGCGGTCAAAGCTGCTGATGTGGATCAGCGGGTCACTCAGGCACAGCCGGGAGCAGATATCAGAACGGGTGGTGTTATCGGCAGTCGCTGTAAGAGCTATCACCGGCACACCCGGAAGGTGCTGGCGAAGCTCGCCTATTGCGCTGTATTCCGGACGGAAATCGTGACCCCACTGCGAGATACAGTGCGCTTCATCCACCGCCAGCAGCGATGGCTGCCACTGCTGTAACTGGCGGATAAAACTGCTCATCAGCAGACGTTCCGGCGCCACATACAGCAGTTTGATACGATTGCTGTGGCACCCTTCCAGTACCTTCTGCTGTTCCTGCGGGGTCTGCGCCGAGTTCAGATAACCGGCTTCCACCCCCAGCAGGCGCAGCTGATCGACCTGATCTTTCATCAGGGAAATCAGCGGTGACACCACCACTGTCAGCCCCGGCAGCATCAGTGCCGGAATCTGATAACACAATGATTTTCCGCCGCCCGTCGGCATGACCACCAGACAATCACGTCCGCCGGTGACGGTACCGATAATATCGGACTGTCCGGCACGGAATTGCTGATAACCAAAGACCTGGCGCAGGATAGCGTCAGCGTCGGGCAGGGTATTGATGACTTCAGCGGTAGACACGCAGCTCCTCAGGTGAAACAGAAATTCGGGCAGTGCGTTCTGCCGGCGAAAAGATGCTTCTATGCTAGCTCAGTTTGCCATCAGATAACAGACTATCCGCACGGACGGTGATAATATTCGATCGGTGCTGAGTTTTTTTACGCACACCTGCTGGTGTAATTTTGTGATGCACGTTACACTTTCACATCTTTTTAACGTCTTTACCGCCATCCGGCGTATCGCAGGCGATCACATTTTACGAATAATTAATTAATGACGTGATTAATCACGTTGTAACTATGTGATTTCAATGCGAAAGTGACCGCGCTGGCAGGCATCTTCTTCTCTTTTTTCTTTCAGACTTGGACTATCATGAGCCAGCAACAGACCGTAAAAGGCGTCCTTTGTGCTCTCGGCGCTTACTTTATCTGGGGTATTGCCCCGGTGTATTTCAAACTGATCCAACAGGTGCCCGCGGATGAGATCCTGACACACCGGATTATCTGGTCATTCTTTTTTATGATCCTGCTGATCACCGTGTCACGCCAGTGGCCGCGTATCCGCCAGATTATCCGCCAGCCGAAGAAAATCATGATCCTCGCACTGACCGCCTGTATTATCGCCTCAAACTGGCTGATCTACATCTGGGCGGTGAACCACAACCATATGCTGGAAGCGAGTCTCGGATACTTTATTAACCCGCTGGTGAACGTCCTGTTCGGCATGCTCTTTCTGGGTGAGCGTTTCCGCCGCCTGCAATGGTTTGCGGTTTGTCTTGCCTTTACCGGCGTACTGATCCAGCTCTGGCAGTTCGGCACCGTGCCGGTGATCGGACTGAGTCTGGCAATGACATTCGGCCTGTATGGTCTGCTGCGTAAAAAGCTTGGAGTGGATGCCCAGGCCGGGATGCTGGTGGAAACCCTGTGGCTGCTGCCGGTTGCCGGGATTTATCTGCTCTTCTTCGCCAGCAGCGCCACCAGCAATATGACCATGAACAGCCTGACGCTGAATCTGCTGCTGATTGCCGCCGGGATTATCACCACCGTGCCGCTGCTGCTGTTTACTGAGGCCGCTAACCATCTGCGTCTCTCTACCCTCGGCTTCTTCCAGTATATCGGCCCGACACTCATGTTTGTGCTGGCGACCACCGTGTATGGCGAGGCTATTTCAGCAGAGCGTCTGATCACCTTCGCCTTTATCTGGTCGGGACTGATTGTCTTTACCCTGGATGCACTTTACACCCAGCGCCACCGTTACAAAAAAGCGTGATACTCTGTGAGACAGCACCGGATCTGCCGGTGCTGTCTCCGGGAGGATAAACATGGATTGGATCACGCATCATCTCGCAATACTGCACAACCACCCGCTCTGGCTGCTGGCCATTCTGTTTTGTATCGCCCTGAGTAAATCCACGATTATTCTCTCGTCTGTCCTGCCGCCCGCCTCCGTCATGCTGATGACCGTGGTGACCCTGGCATTTCCGGTCGTACCGGTAGTGATTATCTGGCTGGTGATTACGCTGGGGGCTACATGCGGCTCGATGATTTCGTATTATCTGGGGCGTCTGATTGTCACCCGCAATTATTTTCCGGGGCTGATGGCGAAATACAAAACCGCCCTCGGTAAAGCCCAGGCCCGGCTTCAGACCAGCGGGCTGCTGATCCTGTTTACCTCTCGGTTTATTGCGGTGCTGCGGTATCTGATCCCGATGGCCGCCGGATTGCTGCGCTTTACACAGACCCGCGTGCTGGTAACCTGTCTGTTGTCTGCCGGAGTCTGGACCGCCCTTTACATGCTGATTGCAAAGGGCATTGAATTCACATTTTTCTGAGGATTGACGTTACAGCCAGTTCTTGCGTTTGAAGTAGAGATACGGCGCGAGCGCAGCCGCAACCATCACCCCGATCGCGGCAGGATAACCCAGCGACCAGTCCAGCTCCGGCATAAATTTGAAGTTCATCCCGTAACTGGATGCCACCAGCGTCGGCGGCAGGAACACCACGGATACCACTGAGAAGATTTTGATAATGCGGCTTTGTTCGATATTGATAAAGCCCATCGCCGCCTGCATCAGGAAGTTCACTTTCTGGAACAGGGATTCATTGTGCGGCAGCAGGGATTCGATATCGCGCAGGATCTCACGCGCCTGCTCCAGCTGATTGGCCGGCAGACGGGTGCGGCGGACCAGGAAGTTCAGCGCGCGCTGGGTATCCATCAGACACAGACGGACTTTCCAGCCGATATCCTCCTGCTCCGCCAGGGCAGACAGGGCTTTATCGAACTCATCATCCTGCTTGCCTTTCATAATCGCCCGGCTGAGTGTTTCAAGATGGCTGTAGATGTTTTCAATTTCATCCGCCAGCTGCTCGATTTTTGTTTCAAACAGATCCAGCAGGATTTCATAGCCGTTGCCGTCCTGCATGGTCTGTTTACGGGCACGCATACGATACAGGCGGAAAGCGGGCAGTTCCCGCTCACGCAGCGTATATAAACGCCCGTCGCGCAGAGTAAATGCCACGGTGGAGTTCCCGGCGTGGTCGTCCGCATCTTCGTAATAGAAAAAGGAGTGGACGTGAAGCCCGTCATCATCTTCAAAAAAGCGCGCGGAGGCTTCGATATCGTCCAGCTCCGGGCTGGTTGCCAGTTCCTGGTTGAACTGAGTCTGAATCAGCTGGCGTTCATGCTCTTCCGGCTCCGAAATATCCACCCACAGCGCATCTGTCAGGGCGTCGCCCTCTTCTAAATCAAGACGTTGCAAACGCTTATTGTCAACTTTAAATGCGCTCAGCATGGTGTGCGGCCTCCGGAAACGAAAGGAAAAGAAAAAGTGTGCGCATGTTATGCGCAGATGAAAAAGGGTGTCAACCGGTTATTCCCCGGTTAACACCTTACTCTGCGGGAGATCAGGGTTTTTCCAGTTTGGCGTAGGAGGCCACCAGCCATTTGATCCCTTCCCCCTGAAACGCTATCTGTAAGCGGGTATGTTCGCCGTTGCCTTCCATATTGATAATGGTGCCTTCGCCGAATTTCGGGTGACGGACACGCTGTCCGAGGGTATAGCCGCTGTCATTGGCGGTGATCGGTGTGCCGAGCCGCTGATGGTTAACCGGCCGTGATACCGTGGCGCGCAGACGTACCTCCTCCACACACTCCGGCGGCAGCTCGCCGATAAAACGGGACGGCCGGTGATATACCTCTTTGCCGTACAGACGGCGGGTTTCGGCATAGGTCAGGGTCAGCTTCTGCATGGCGCGGGTCACGCCGACATAGGCCAGCCGCCGCTCCTCTTCGAGACGGCCGCTCTCCTCCATCGACATCATGCCCGGGAACATGCCCTCTTCCACCCCGACGATAAAGACCTGCGGGAATTCCAGCCCTTTGGCGGAGTGCAGTGTCATCAGCTGAACCGCGTCCTGATATCTGTCCGCCTGGCCTTCGCCGGATTCCAGCGCGGCGTGGGACAGAAATGCCTGTAACGGCGTCAGTCCTTCGTCAGCATCCTGATAGCTGAACTGGTTGGTTGCGGTCACCAGTTCTTCTAAGTTTTCGATCCGCGCCTGGGCTTTTTCACCTTTTTCCTGCTCATAGTGCGCCCGCAGACCGGAATCGCGGATCACGCGGTCAGTCTGCACATGCAGCGGCATGCCATCCGTTTCCTGCGCCAGCAGATTGATCAGTTCGAGGAAGCGCCCCAGTGCAGAGGCGGCGCGTCCCGCGAGTGCCCGCTCTTCCAGCAGCACGCCGCAGCTTTCCCAGAGGGTCAGTTCCCGCTCACGGGCAGTCTGACGCACTACGTCCAGAGTGCGATCGCCGATCCCGCGTGTCGGGGTATTCACTACCCGCTCAAATGCCGCATCATCATGGCGGTTTGACATCAGGCGCAGATACGCCAGTGCGTCTTTGATTTCCTGGCGCTCGAAGAAGCGCTGACCGCCGTAAATACGATACGGCAGCGCGGCCTGTAACAGCGCCTCTTCCTGCAAGCGGGACTGGGCGTTGCTGCGGTAGAGAATAGCGCAGTCTGCCAGCGCACCTCCGTTCTCATGCCACTGTTTGATGCGCCCGACCACATAGCGCGCCTCATCCAGATCATTAAAGGCACAATACAGGGAGATAGGTTCACCGTCCTCGCCGTCCGTCCAGAGGTTTTTCCCCAGCCGGTCACTGTTGTGGGAGATCAGGGCGTTCGCCGCTTTCAGGATATTGTTGGTGGAACGGTAGTTTTGTTCGAGGCGGATGGTGACAGCACCCGGGAAGTCTTTCAGGAAGCGCTGGATATTTTCCACCTGCGCCCCGCGCCAGCCGTAGATAGACTGGTCATCATCACCGACAATCATCACTTTGCCGGTATCACCCGCCAGCATGCGCACCCAGGCGTACTGGATGCTGTTGGTGTCCTGGAATTCGTCCACGAGGATATTGGTAAACCGGTCGCGGTAGTGCTGTAAAATCGCCGGTTTGTTCAGCCACAGCTCATGTGCGCGCAGCAGCAGTTCGGCAAAATCCACCAGTCCCGCACGGTTGCAGGCTTCCTGATACGCCTGGTAGATCCGCAGCCAGGTGGCTTCCATCGGGTTGCCGTAGCTCTCAATATGCTGAGGCCGCAGCCCCTCATCTTTTTTGCCGTTGATATACCAGCAGCCCTGTTTGGCCGGCCACTGTTTTTCATCGAGATTCATGGCTTTGATCAGACGGCGGATCAGGCGGATCTGATCTTCGCTGTCGAGGATCTGAAAATCCTGCGGCAGCCCGGCATCAAGGTGATGTGCCCGCAACAGGCGGTGTGCCAGACCATGGAAGGTCCCGATCCACATCCCGCCCTCGCTGGTGCCGACCAGCTCTTCAATACGGTGGCGCATTTCCGCCGCCGCTTTATTGGTAAAGGTCACTGACATTACCGAAAACGGAGACGCATTCTCCACTGCCAGCAGCCAAGCGATACGGTGCACCAGCACCCGGGTTTTTCCGGAACCGGCACCCGCCAGCACCAGCATGTTTGAGCGGGGAGCCGCCACCGCTTCGCGCTGTTTATCATTAAGGCTTTCAAGCAGATAAGAGACGTCCATAATTTCCATCAGTGGTTGTGCGGCAGCGCCGCGAAAGAAAAAGCGACTTCCGGACAGCCGGTTCCGGAAGAACTGGTTTTTTATACAGATAAAATTATAACAGTCCGGTTAAAGAATCCAACTGTGTAATTTCAACATGCGGCAGCAGGCGGGTTTCCGGGTCGTGATAAACATCACGGCCGTCAAGGTTTATCCAGCAGGCCTGCATGCCGCTGCACAGGGCACCTTCCACATCAGTATTCAGGTTATCACCGACATGCAGGATGTTTTCTGCCGGGAGAGCCAGCCGCTGCGCCGCCGTGCGGTACATATCGCAGAACGGCTTTGCGCGCCCGTCGGGACCGGCTTTGAGAATAAAGGCAAAATAATCCGCCAGCCCGCACTTTTCCGGCTCCATATTACCGTTGGTGATCGCCACCAGCGGAATTTTTGCCGCCAGGGCAGCCAGCGTGTCATGCGTGGACTGCGGCACATCAATACGACTGCGCCACTGTGCGAAATGTGTCATTACCGCATCCGCCCCGGCCTGTGCACGGGCGGCGGTATAGCCGTAATGCAGGAAAAAGGTGCGCCAGGATAGCAGACGCCAGCGGCTGACATCATGGAAAATCTCCGGCTGCTGACGGCGGATCCGGTCACGGAATACATTAATATAGTCAGCCGGTAATTCACGGAAACGCGGATCATACTGACGGATAAACGCAATGACCTCCTCCTCGGTTTTATCCATCACCGGACGATTATCATACAGCGTGTCGTCAAGATCGAACGTCATGGCGCGGACAGGTGAAAGAGGGCGGTAGAAACGCATTACGATTTTCCTCGTTTGGCCCGCGGATGCGCAACATCATACACATTGGCAAGATGCTGAAAATCCAGATGGGTATAGATTTGCGTGGTCGACAGATTAGCATGCCCCAGCAGTTCCTGCACGGCGCGCAGGTCGCCGCTGGATTCCAGAATGTGTGTCGCAAAAGAGTGGCGCAGCTTATGCGGGTTCAGATGGCCATTCAGCCCCTGGTGCAGACCCCAGTATTCAAACCGTTTCTGCACATTACGCGCCGAGATCCGCTTACCGCTTTTGGTGGAGATAAACACCGCCCGGTCTTCCGGGTCATACAGTTCACGCAGCGGCAGCCAGCGTTCCAGACAGGCAACCGCCGTTTTGCCGAGCGGCACTTTGCGCTCTTTGCTGCCCTTCCCCAGCACCCGGACTTCACCGGTAGCCAGGTCAAAATCCCCGGTATTCAGCCCGACCAGCTCCGATAAACGCAGTCCCGCGCCATACATTACTTCCAGCATGGTGCGGTCACGTACTGTCAGCGGATCATTACTTTTGATATCCATCAGCCGGGTAATATCATCCACATCCATGTTTTTCGGCAGGTGCCGCCCCTGTTTCGGGGCACTGACGGCTTTGGCCGGATTAGCGGGAATCAGCCCGTTACTGACCTGCCAGTCGAGAAATGAGCGCAGTGCGGAAAGACGCAGCGCCAGGCTTGCGGGCTGCAAACCGTTACGGCGGCTCTTCGCCGCCAGCATACGCACCATTGCCGGTTCCAGTTGTGCCCAGCTGCGGATTTTACTGCTGACCATCATCTCCGCCAGCGCGGTAAGCTGACGGCGGTAGTTAGTGATAGTGACCGGACTTAACCGGCGCTCGACCCGCAAATATTGCAGAAACTGTTCCGCCGTAACCAGCAGGCCATTTGCCGCGCTGTCCGTCATGCCAGTTCCACCCAGCGTTGCAGCAGCTGCGGCAGGAAATACGCGACCTGATCCAGCATCGCGGTACCCATATCTTTCTGATAATGATGCTTATCACGGCTGACAAAAATCACCACGCCGAGATCATGCTGCCCGCCCAGCATCGACACCGACGCTGAGCCGACAAATGCACTGTCCGGCAGTAATAACTGTATTTCCGGTGCGGTCAGCTGCCCGAGATAGTGATTGCGATCCCCGAAACGGGAGAGACGGACAGTTTCAAAGTGTGCACGGGATAAGGCCAGATCCTGATGACGGAACGGCGCACCCAGCCGCCAGCTGTCGGTAAACAGACGAATTTTGGCATGGCTGAGCTTCAGCCCTTTTGCCCACTGATTAAGGCGTTCGGAAAAGTCGTCCAGAGAGGTGGCAGCAGACAGTGACGCCAGCAATTTCAGCAGACGCGAGAACAGATATTCGTTTTCGTGGGCCTGTATCATCAGCTGCATCAGATCATCCGTCAGAGTACCAATCCGCTCACGCTGGCGCCCGAGCTGCCACTCAACCAGGGATACCGCACCTTTTACCGGATGCGGGATGGTCATATCGGTGATCTGCGCGGCATTGCGGATGAAAAAATCCGGATGCGCTTTCAGATACGCCAGCACCGCCGCTTCATCCGGCTCTCCGGAGGGGGCGAATACGGCCGTATCCTGTTGACTGTCCATTACTATTTATCCTCTTTATGATGATTAAAGATGGATAACACCATCATATACATGCGTGGCCGGGCCGGTCATAAACAGTGATTTTCCTTCACCTTCCCAGCTGATAAACAGAGTGCCGCCGGGTAAATCCACCTGCACATTTTCTGCCAGCAGACCCTGACGTATCCCGACAGAAACCGCGGCACAGGCACCGCTGCCGCAGGCCTGCGTTTCACCGACGCCGCGCTCATACACCCGCAGACGGATATGGTCACGCGACAAAATCTGCATAAAGCCGATATTTGCCCGCTCCGGGAAACGCTCATGGCTTTCCAGAACAGGGCCGATAACCTCAACTTCCGCTGTTTCTGTGCTTTCCACCTGGATAACACAGTGCGGATTGCCCATCGACACCACACCACACAGGACAGTGCGTTCTGCGGCGCGGATAATATAGGTTTTCTCTTCTTTTACCGCGCGGAACGGTACCAGCGCCGGTTCAAACTCCGGCACCCCCATGTTCACACGGACATTATCATCATCCGCAATACTGAGCACCATGCGCCCGGATTGTGTGCTGACGCGGATATCCCGCTTGTTGGTCAGCCCCTTGAGGCGGACAAAGCGGGCAAAACAGCGCGCACCGTTGCCGCACTGCGCCACTTCACTGCCGTCCGCGTTAAAGATGCGGTAGTGAAAATCCAGTTCCGGGTCATAAGGGGCTTCCACCACCAGCAGTTGATCAAAGCCGACGCCGGTGTGCCGGTCTGCCAGACGGCAGATGAGCTCCGGTGAAAAATAGATATTCTGGGTGACGGCGTCCACCACCATAAAATCATTACCCAGGCCGTGCATTTTGGTGAACTGCATGTTCAGATCCTGTTTACGCCTCAGTAACCGGGGTTATCCGGTGGTCATTTTTGCGTTTTGCCGTTCTCAGTGTTGTCTGTCTGTACGGCAGACTGCTCTGCCGCAGGCTTGTCCGCAGAGACATTTTTCGCGGCGGCAGGCTCTTCCGGCGGGAAATAAAGCGGGCCTTTCAGTCCGCAGCCGGACAGGGTCAGCAGCATCACGGCGGATACTGCACAGATCATTTTTTTCTTCATTTACAGTCATGCCTGTTAATCATCGGTCAATACCCTCTATAATCGCAGTTAGATGTCGAAAAGCAAATAGGAAATGACGATGAACGATACAGAATTTCACCAGACGGCAGATGAACTGTTGCAGGATATTGAAGCAAAATTAGATGATTACGACGGAGATGCGGATATTGACTGCGAAACCAACGGCGGTGTGATGACACTGAGCTTTGAAAATGGCTCAAAAATTATCATCAACAAGCAGGAAGCGTTTCACCAGATCTGGCTGGCAGCGCGCAACGGCGGTTATCATTTTGATCTGAAATCCGGTAAATGGATTTGCGACCGCAGCGGCGGTGAGCTGTTTGCCATGCTGGGACAGGCTGTCAGTGAACAGAGCGGCGAACCGTTCAGCTTCTGAGTTGTCAGACTGACGGCACAAAATCTGTGCCGTCGCATATCAGCCGCGCTGCCCGGCGGCCTGATACTGTAACGGCCGGACATCCGTATGGAACACAGCATCACGCGCCTCTTCTGTCACAGACTGAGAGAACATTGTGCTGTGGAAGGGAGTGACCTGTGTTTTACCATCTGTTTTCAGAATCTGATAGAACTGCGGCAGATTGAAATTGATAAAGCTGGAGCCGTACGTAAAACGGTCATGGGAAGAGGAGTAGAACCGGCTGACATCCCGGATCAGGTCTTCTTTACTGCCTTCACATCCCGAATAAATTTCCACCCGGTTTGATTCATCCAGCACATAAATATTGAAGCCGTTATCATCACGGTTTTCAAAGAAGAACTGAATAATCCCCTCACTGGCATAGCCGTCCACAACATCCGGCAGATGACCGGTTTCCGTGCTGATTTTCACCGGAAATCCGCGCAGTTTGTTGTTGGAGATAGCGCCGTAGAATTCAACGGCATTTTCCAGTTTCTGCACAGAAACGTTGAGGCGTTCAAAGAACAGCCCCCAGGTCTGACCGGCCAGGCGCAGCGCCTTAAAGCGGCCCGGGTCCTGGCGGTTGGTGGTCAGCCGCAGTTCAATGCACTCAGAAACCAGCTGGCGGATACGGGTACTGATCAGTCCGCGCAGATGGCGGCTGTAACAGAAGACTTCCACACCGGACGGCGGTGCGGCATCCTGGTGCATCTTGCCGAGAATCGTTTTCAGGGCTTCCAGCACAGACTGTTCGCCGCTGAAATGCAGTGTGCGCACTTCATTCCAGGAGTTGCGGTACAGCAGATCAATGCTGCCGACCAGGCATTTCTGCTCCTGCCCGAAGCTGAAGACATCCAGCTTGCTCATATCAAAATGCACAACCTGCTCGGCGAACCCGGCAGTCGGGTCCTGCTCCAGATTGACAATAATCGCCAGATGGCGGATTTCACACGGGCTGTACAGCGCACGCGGTGTCGGGGCAGGCAGACGGATAGGGAAATTCTGTGACACATCATGCACCAGCTCGTGCAGTTTCTGCTCATCGCAGTTTGACTCACCGTTATGAATATAGACGCGGGTTCTGTCTGTCAGCAGGCCGTTGAAGTAGGTCCAGGAGACCAGCTTGTTCAGATAGCGGTTATATTCCAGCGGCTGATGGCCGGTGATGGTATGGATTGTCGGTGCCTGATTATACAGATACCAGCCGCTGCGATTGGCGCGGCCCGGCGGAACATAGATAAAGGTCAGATTCTCTTCTGACAGATCCGGCGAAATCTGCGGATTCACCAGGGTGACTTTCCCCGGCAGCGCCTCGAAAGCGGCATACAGTTTTCGTGTCAGCACGCCGATATCCTGCGGGCTGGCGCTGACACTCAGATTATTGCGGCGTGCAAAGCGGATAAGATTACGGTAGCTCTGCATCATGGTGTCGAGCAGCTCATTATGTGCATCCCGCACCTGCTCAATTTTCCACGAATTCCGGCGATCCAGCACAGACAGCCGCTCCGGAGACCAGCCCCAGCCTTTCACCATCTCTGACAGCACCTGACAACGCCAGCCGCAGCAGCCGCAGGACGCGCGTTCACTGACATCCGCAGGCGGCTTTTCACACACTTTCAGGTAGAAGCAGCGGCGGATCAGATCAAGACGGGTTTCGTCATTGATGGCTTTCAGATAACGGGTAACGCGGTCGAGCATCATGGCGTAAGAATCAAGCCCGTGATGGACAATCTCACCGGCATGCAGATGCTTTTTAAACTCGGTTGCCAGAAGCTGTCCGTTCGGGTAATCCCACGAATACGCTTCCAGCAGTAAACTTTTTATCACGGCTTTATAAGGGGAATCCACACTCTTATAGAGCTGCCACAGGCTGGCGCCAAAGTACTCTTCCGCAGACAGCTCGCCCAGCCCGCCCAGATCCAGCCACTCGTTCGGGGTTAATACACCCTGCGCATAAAGGGAGAGAACATATTCATCATAGTGATGCTCTTTCTCTGCCGGCACCATGGTCCACAGCAGGCGCTTACCGGCCATCCGCACGGCGGTCCGGTAAAATTCATCAAGCAGTAAAATATGCTGGGTCGAGCCGCAGTCCTCACCATTGAGGCTGCCGCTGGCATTATGGCGGAACCGGTTTTCATCGATCAGGAAGAAAGTGACATCAATACCTTTTGCCGCTGCCCACTCTTCAATCAGTGTGCATTTGCGGCGCAGATTCTGTTTTTCATCGTGGTCAAGCCAGGACTGATGACAAACCCAGATATCGAGATCAGAAGAGTGGCTTTGCCCGACAGACGAGGTGCTGCCCATAGAATAGATACCGGTAATCGGCAGTTCGCCGCCGGCATTGCACGGCAGACACTCTCCGTGCCGGCGGGAAAATGCTGCCAGCCAGTGTGACTGGTAATCATCGGACGCCCAGAAACAGACACCGTGCGGCACATTACCCGGCACATAGCCCAGCATATCCGGATGGTGATGGTGCAACAGTACCGGCAACAGACTGTACACGTCTTTAAACGCACGACTCATCCCGATGGTCGCGCGCTCTGATCTGAGCTGATTTATTGCATCCAAACGCTGCTTGAGTGTTTCAATATAAAGATACAAAGGATTCGCCTGATTTTATTTCATGTAACTGGAAACGACCTGATGCCCGGCTTTATACGTATATGAATACAGACTGATAAGGTAATGCTGAAAAATGATAAGAATCGGAGCCAAAGTTAAATTGCCGGAAACGTGATCAATCTAACACCTTCGGGGCAAAGGGTAAAGCTCCGCACTAAAAAAGGCACGATTACCAAAAGTTGCCACTAGCAACATAACTAATTGTAAAATATATATTTTCGTTGAAAATCACCGGGATACACACAAAAAACCTAAGGAAATATTCGGTAAATCCGGTGTGTTTCTGCTTTTGCGCATTTTTTGAACAAAAAAGTAATACTGCTTACTCACACAAGGCGTTTTTATTTATTTTAATAATGCTATGAAATAGTTATTTAAATTGAATCGGTTTAATTAATACTTTCCATAATTACAAAATATTTTTATTATTTAAAATATGTTTTAATTATTTACTGACCAACGTCAGTCTGCGGCCCGGCACTATTTATTCTCTGATCATCCTTTTTTGTTCTTAACTGCCGGGCAGGTCTCGTCACGTAACTGGAAAAATAATCAGCAAAATGATAAAACAAGGGCAGTTTTTCTTATTTCTCCGGCCATGTTTCATATAAAAAAACACCGGATAAAAAGACAAGGATCCCTGACAACTATCATGACCACTCAATCTCTGCGTATTGCCACCCGCCAAAGCCCGCTTGCTCTGTGGCAGGCTGAATTTGTCAAACATGAGCTGGAACAGCGTCATCCCGGGCTGCACGTCGAACTCGTCCCGATGGTCACCAAAGGTGACATTATTCTCGATACACCGCTGGCGAAAGTCGGCGGCAAAGGGCTGTTCGTCAAAGAACTGGAACTGGCATTACTGGAGAACCGGGCGGATATCGCCGTTCACTCCATGAAAGATGTCCCGGTCGATTTCCCGGACGGGCTGGGGTTAGTCACTATCTGCGAGCGGGAAGACCCCCGCGATGCCTTTGTTTCCAACCATTATGACAGTGTGGATGCCCTGCCGCCCGGCAGTATCGTCGGCACCTCCAGCCTCCGCCGTCAGTGCCAGCTGCGCGAACGCCGTCCTGATCTGGTGATCCGTGATCTGCGCGGCAACGTCGGCACCCGGCTGGGTAAACTGGATAACGGCGACTATGACGCGATTATCCTGGCCGTTGCCGGTCTGAAGCGCCTGAAACTGGATGAACGCATCCGCTGTGCACTGCCGCCGGAAGAGTCCCTTCCTGCCGTCGGTCAGGGTGCGGTCGGGATTGAGTGCCGCCTGGATGATGAACGCACCCGTTCTTTACTCAGCTCCCTCAATCACGCGCAGACCGATACCTGTGTCCGCGCTGAACGCGCCATGAATACCCGGCTGGAAGGAGGATGTCAGGTGCCTATCGGCAGTTATGCTATCTGGCAGGGAGATAAAATCTGGCTTCGGGCGCTGGTCGGCGCACCGGACGGCAGTGAGATTGTCCGCGGTGAACGCCTGTGCGACCCGCAGGATGCCGCCGCCGCAGGGGTTTCTCTTGCAGAAGAGCTGCTGGATAACGGCGCACGGGCTATCCTGACGGATGTTTATCAGGGGCATATACCTGCATGACCATTCTGGTCACCCGTCCCTCTCCGGCCGGTGAAGCCCTGGTCAGTGCACTGCGCTCACGCGGGCAGAATGCCCTCTCTGCCCCGCTTATCCGTATTTTCCCGGGACATGACCTGCCGCTGCTGGTTGCCCGGATAGCGGCACTCTCCCCCGGAGATGCCCTTTTTCTGCTGTCAAAGAATGCGGTTTATCACGCAAATGAACAGCTTATTCAACAGAATTACCTGTGGTCTGATAAGCTTTGCTATTATGGGATAGGTCAGTCAACCGCCGGCTTTTTTAAGCAACTGACCGGATTACCCGCCGCCTTTATGCCCGGCGGGGAGACCAGCGAGCATCTGCTGACCCTGCCGGACTTACAGGATATGACCGGGCGCCGTGTACTTCTGCTGCGCGGTAACGGCGGCAGAGAGCATCTGGCACAAACACTGTGCGAACGGGGGGCGGTTGTGGATTATTGTGAATGCTACCGCCGCGGACCCGTGAATTACGACGGCGGGAAATGCGCTCTGTTGTGGCAGCAGCAACAGGTACAGACACTGGTGGTAACCAGCGGTGAAATGCTGCATCTGCTGCGGCAGCTGATTCCGGCCGCACACCTCGGCTGGCTGCTGCAATGCCGGATTATTGTTGTCAGTGACAGACTGGCAGCGATCGCACAATCACTGGGCTGGCTCAATATTGATATCGCCGCCGATGCAGATAATGAAGCCTTACTTCAGGCTCTTCAATGAACAGACATGGGACGCCACGAATGACGGAACACGAAAAAAAACCCGGATCGGCCGATGTACCTGAAACACAGGATGCCGTAACCAATACCGATCCGCAGGCAGAGAAAAAAGACACAGCTGCCGGGAAAAAAGCGACCGCAAAAAACGTCACTGACAAAGCGGCGTCTGATAAAAAACCGGCAGATACCGCACCAAAACCGGCCCCGGAAGCCCCGCAGCCACAAAAAACGGCGCCTGCCGCTGAGGAAAAACAAGCTTCCGGTTTTCTGCGCGGCGCGATCGCTCTGGCGGTTATTCTGCTGATCGGCGGCGGAGTCTGGTATGCCTCACAGGCCGGCACACAAACGCTGTCGAAAAACCTGGAAGCGGAAAATGCACAGCTGAAGTCTCAGATGGCACAATTGCAGCAGGAACAGCAGCAGACACAAAAACAGATGCAGGAATTTATCGCACAACAGTCGGCGCTCAGCACACAGCATCAGCAGCAGGAAGCGGCACTGAAACACGAGCTGGATTTACTGCGCAGCCGTGTTACCGCGCTGTCCAGTACCGATGTGAAAAGCTGGCTGCTGGCTCAGGCGGATTTTCTGGTCAAAATGGCAGAACGCAAACTGTGGAATGACCAGGATGTGGTCACTGCTATGGTACTGCTGAAAAATGCCGATGCCAGCCTGGCCGAAATGAATGATCCGGGTCTGCTGGATGTGCGCACTGCACTGCGTAATGATATCACTGCGCTGTCCGCCGTCAGTCAGATCGATTTTGACGGCACGATCCTGCGCCTGAACCAGCTTGCCGGTCAGGTGGATAATCTGCGTCTGGATGACGGCAGCCGTGATGGTGCGCCGATGGACAGCAGCGACAGTGAAGGGCTGACCTCTTCCGTGTCAGACTGGCGTACTAACCTGACCAAAAGCTGGAAGGGGTTTATGAGTGATTTCATCACCATCCGCCGCCGTGACAATACCTCCGCGCCGCTGCTGGCACCGAATCAGGATATTTATGTCCGTGAAAATATCCGCGCCCAGTTGCTGATCGCTGCTCAGGCGGTGCCGCGTCACCAGGAAGAGAGCTACAAACAGTCACTGGATGCGGTCTCCACCTGGGTACGGGCTTACTTCTCAGATAACGACCCGACTAACGCCGCCTTCCTGGCCGAAGTGGACGCTCTGGCAGCACAGCCAATTTCAATGAGTGCGCCGGACAGCCTGACCAGCCAGCCGCTGCTGGATAAACTGGTACAGACCCGCATCCGCCGTCTGCTCAACGATGAAACCCCGCCGCCGGCACCGGCTGAGGCACCGCAGGAAACCCCTGCCGCTGCACCGGCACAGCCGGAAGCAGCACCACAACAGGAGGGATAACAGATGTTTAAAGTCTTTATTCTGTTTCTTATCCTGATCGCCGGAATTATTATCGGCCCGCTGGTGGCCGGGCATCAGGGCTATGTTCTGATCCAAACCGATAATTTTGATATTGAAACCAGTGTTACCGGCCTGGTGATCTGCTTTCTCGGATTACAGGCTGTTCTGATGCTGCTGGGCTGGTGCTGGCGCCGCCTGAAAAGCGGCAGTTCCCGTACTCTTGGCTGGTTTGGCGGTCATAAGCGCAACCGCGCCCGCGCGCTGACCAACGATGCACTGCTCAAACTGGCGGAAGGGGATTTCCGGCAGGTGGAAAAATTACTGAGCCGCAGTGCAGATAATGCGGAACAGCCGCTGGTTAACTATCTGCTGGCAGCGGAAGCAGCACAGCAGCGCAGTGATAATCTCCGCGCCAATCAGTATCTGGAGCGGGCTTCCGAGCTGGCCGGGCGTCATCAGTTACCGGTGGATATCACCCGTGCCCGTATTCTGCTGAGCCGCAATGAAATTCCGGCGGCGAGAACCGCTATCGACAATCTGCTGGAAGTCGCACCGCGTCATCCGGAAGTACTGCGTCTGGCGGAGCAGGTATATGCGCGCTCCGGTGCCTGGAAATCCCTGATTGCCATTCTGCCGCAGATGAAAAAATCCGGTGAATTTACGGATGAGCAAACGGAACAAACAGAAATCCGCGCCTGGCTCGGAATGATGCAGCAGGTTGCGGATCAGGACGGCAGTGATGCACTGCGTCACTGGTGGAAGAACCTCAGCCGTCATCTGCGCCACAATCCGGAGATGGCCGTGGCGGCCGCGCAGCACTTTATCGCCGGTGATGATATGGCAGATGCGGAAGCCGTTGTACTCGACGGGCTGAAGCGTCAGAAAGATCAGCGCCTGCTGATGCTGCTGCCGCAGATCCGGACAGACAATCCGAAAGCTATCCGCAAGGTGCTGAACCAGATGCAGAAGGAAGATGCGGATCAGCCGCTGCTCAACAGTACCCTCGGGCAGCTGGCCATGCAGGAAACGCGCTGGGAAGATGCGGAAAAATACTTTAAATCGGCTCTGAACGTCCGTCAGGATGCACATGATGCTGCCTGGCTGGCCGATGTGCTGGATAAGCAGAAAAAGTATGAAGAATCCGCAATGATCCGCCGTAATGCCCTGCTGAATACACTGACACTGCCGGATGAAAAGAAATCCGGCGAATAAGCACAAGCAGCTTATTTCTCATCACACAGAGCCAATCCTGCCGGATTGGCTTTTTTTATGCCGGGATATCATTAAAAGAGATTGACGGAACAGATTATTGATGGCAAGAATGAGACATAAAAAAACACCTATCGCATAACGATAGGTGCATAAAATACAATCAGGTCTACAGACGGATGGTGCCTCACTCAACGTTACGTCCTGTTGCTGATGTAAAGATTTCGGGATCTTTTACATCGATAACCCGGACAATAGGCACCGAATCTAGCTCTGCGTCATCTCCGGGTTTATGAAGCTTACGCAAACATAAGAAATGAGATGAGCATCTACACCCTGATATAATGCACAAGACGTGCCAACTTTTACGCCTTCCTGATTTCCCACGGTTCCCGTGGGTTTATTTTTTTTATCCTGCCTTCCGCTTATCAATCACTGATGTAATTTTGTCCGCAGTGTCTCTGTTTTGCGACGCTTTCTGGTATCATTATTAAAATCATTATATATCAATGAATTAAATGTCTCATTTTGACGACATGTATTATGCCCTTTGTCGCCGGATCTATACAAACATCACAACATAATGATTTTTATAGAAATTATAAGACATCATCAACACTGACCGTTTCACGGGAAAACCGGGTATTTTTGTCTGCCTGAACACCACAATAGCATCAGCACAAAAGGGATAAAAATCAGCTGCGGAGCAGCAGCAGGAAAAACAAGACAGGAAAAAACAGAAACCGCAGAAACGAAAAAGCCCCGCTGTAAGCGGGGCTTTCTCTGAATATGGTCGGCGAGATAGGATTCGAACCTACGACCCACTGGTCCCAAACCAGTTGCGCTACCAAGCTGCGCTACTCGCCGAAAGGCTGACTTTTCATGATGATGGTGCGAAGGGGGGGACTTGAACCCCCACGTCCGTAAGAACACTAACACCTGAAGCTAGCGCGTCTACCAATTCCGCCACCCTCGCAGGTTCATCACTACAGTCATGTTACATGTTATTAAATGGGGTGGCTAATGGGACTCGAACCCACGACGACTGGAATCACAATCCAGGGCTCTACCAACTGAGCTATAGCCACCATAACATCGCAACATTTTACTACTTACAACAACGAAATACTATACCGTAACTCTTACACGCATAATGGCGCGCCCGACAGGATTCGAACCTGAGACCTCTGCCTCCGGAGGGCAGCGCTCTATCCAGCTGAGCTACGGGCGCTTTGCGCCGTTGCGGGAGAGGATAGTACGGATTTCTCATGCGTCTGTCCAGTGCTTTTTTTCACAAATGTATTGTTTGCTCAGTCTTTACCCACTTTGCTGATAAAGAGAGCATTTTCCCGCAAAAAGCCGCCCGGACAGGGGCAATTATAATTTATTACCGTAGTAATAACCCAGAAATTTCAGCAGTTTTAACTGACGGCGGAAGCGGGTCGGTTGTGATAACAGGCGGTAGAGCCACTCCAGCCCCATGTTCTGCCACACCTTCGGTGCACGCTTCACATGACCGGTAAAGACGTCATAAGTACCGCCCACGCCCATATACAGGGCATCCGGATAGATCTTACGGCAGTCACGCATAAAGATCTCCTGTTTCGGCGAGCCCATCGCCACGGTAACGATTTTCGCGCCGCTATCGCGGATGCGTTCAAACAGGGCATCGCGCTGTTCTGCGGTGAAATAACCGTCCTGTGTGCCGGCCAGGTTCACATTCCACTGCGCTTTCAGTTTGGCTTCGGTTTCCGCCAGCACTTCCGGCTTGCCGCCGACGAGAAACACCGGGGTGTTTTCCTGCCCGGCACGTTCCATCAGCCCTTCCCACAAATCCGCTCCGGCAATCCGCGTCACATCCGCCTGCGGGTACTTGCGGCGGATAGCACGGACAATACTGATCCCGTCCGCATACAGGTATTCCGCATTACTCAGCAGCGTGTGCAGCGCCTCATCCTGTTCGGCGGTCATAACTTTTTCGGCATTAATGGCCACCAGCGTACCGGTTCTGATCTGTCCGTCCTTAAACAGATAATCCAGAAAATGCGCCTGATTCCGGAAACCCTGAATCGGGTGGTTACGGATAGAATACTGCGGGATATTTTCCGCGCTGCCGGCATCAGAAGATAACGGTTCCATGCTAATTCCTTACGATGAAAGACGGGTGCGTTTGCCCTTTGAAATCACATAATGGCGGATAAGCCCGGCTGTCTCGAACAGCCAGTACAGTAATTTCGCCACCACCAGACAAAAGCCGAAAATAAGACAGAAAAACACCACGCGGGAAACGAATGAGTCCATTCCTTCGCGGGCCAGCACAATCATGTTAAATATCGCGCCGAAACAAAATGCATGCAGAATGGCTGCTTTGTAACGGTTTTTCTCCCGTTTACCCAGCTCATACAGCCAGTCGAACCATTTGATTATCAGCCCGACCACCACCGCACCGAGCGGGATAAACCAGAAGCCCCCCATCACCACCAGCGAGCCTATCAGTGTCGGGGATATCGCCAGCCCGGAATGGTTGTTCAGCACTTCCCAGGTAAAATAATTCGCCGCATTAAGCACAATATCCGGCCGATCCGGCCACAGCCAGGACGGGATAAAGACATAGAAGTCACGGATGATCGGTGCCAGCCCCTGGAACTCAATTTTGTCGTAGTTATTCAGCAGCAGGCCGAGATTTTCCCACGGCGAGAAGGTATCGCGGGTCAGATAAAGGAATGTGTAAAATGCCTCCGCTCCGCTGACGTCCAGGCTGTAACGTTTGAGCGCCAGCCAGAACATCCCCACCACGCCGAAGACCCCGGCGCTGACCAGCATCCACAGCGAAATCCAGCCGCGCACAATCCCGATAAACAGGAACAGCGCAAACGCAATAATGATATTGGCGCGGGTGCCGCCGACAATCACATAGGTCATAATCCCGAATGCCACCGTGGTGATCAGGAAGAAAATCCAGCGCTGAAATGTCGGTTTGAGGAAGAACACCACCAGCATCGCGGGGATAAAGAAGTAGAAAAAGCGCTTTAAGGCCACACCGGTGACCTGACTCGAGAAAATCTGACTGTAGGTTTTCAGTTTAAACAGCAGCAGTCCGTTTTCCATAAAGAAAATCCCGGCAGTCGCGACAGCAATCGCCGCCAGCAGCAGCCAGGTGAGCCGGGTTTCCGTTTTGTTCATGGAAAACAGCGGCGCACCGCTGTAAACCGTATCGGGTCTGCGCAGACGGGTTTTATACGCCACATAATAAATCGCATAAAAACTGACTGACGCCAGCAACGCCTGCAACAACGCGGACACCGGAACCACCTGCACATCAAACTGGAAAACCAGTGCAAAGGTAAACGGAAAGCCGAAAAAGAATGTCAGCAGATAAAGCATTGAGAAAAAAATATTAAAACTGAAGCGGACCCGGCGGAATTCCCGGTAGGTCAGCAGCAGAATAAAGGCCAGCGAGATAAACCAGACGGCAAACAGCCCGATAAAATCAAACTGACTCATGCCTGTTTCTCCTGCGCGGTCGCCAGTGCCTGCTCCCAGCCCTGCACAAAGTTCGGGCTGAAGAAGGCGATTTTTTCACGGCCGGGCGCAAACAGCTGCTCCCGTGCCTTCGCCACCACATCCGGCGTCACGTCATCACCGTAAAACAGCACCGGCACCTGCTGCTCTGTCATATCCTGCCAGAACGGATTCTGACGGCTTATCACAAACGGAATACCGAACTGGATCAGCAGACACAGTGTGCCGATCCCCTGCTGGCGGTTAAAAATAAAATAGCCGAGGTCGCATTGTTTCAGCAGATTCAGATAGATATCAAAATCCATCTTGTCTTTCAGGATCTCTGCCTGCTGCTGAGGGAACAGTTGCTGCGCGAAGGCATCCACTTCGGCAATATAGTCACCGTTGTTTTCCGGATAACCCATCGGGATGATGATTTTCACCTTATCCCCGAACTGCTCATGAATACGCGTCAGCGCTTCTTTGTGACGGTTTGAGCGATCACCCGAGTTACCCAGCAGGATCATCATATTATCGTCACCACGCGGCTCCGGTGGCGTTAAAACCGTCAGTGACGGGTCCATCCGCGTCGGGAAATAGAGCAAGTCCGCCGGAATCTTCGGACAGAACTGGGCAAAATAGTTTAAATCCCCGCGCGTACCGAACACATGACCAACCCGCTTCTGTGCCAGGCGGCGCAGATGATAAAACAGCCTGAATTTCAGCTGACGGGAATCCTCATACAGATCCGCGCCCCAGATATGCCAGTAAAACTGATGACGTTTAATTTTTCCTGACAATAACGCCAGCCAGATCAGTGCATTAAACTGACCGTGAAAGAAAAAGCGGCACTGCCGGTCACTTTTTGCTTTGGCAGTGACGGCATTCGCCAGGCTTTTTTTATCCGGCCAGACATCCAGTTCCAGGTTGGGATATTGCGCCAGAAGCTGCCCGGCAGTGGAAACGACCATAAACTCAGGCATTTCCTCGCGCGGCAGTTGCGGTGCCAGCACATCATTGAAGAAGCGCAGCACGGTCTGGTTATGATGCGGGATATCAGATCCTAAAACGTGAATTAAAGTTATCATGCTCGCCTGCAATAGATCAGAAATACGCTACAACACAAAAGGAAGTAGATAATATATGTCAGCATATACGCCTGCGCCGCGCCGACGGCACCATGTGCCGGAATCAGCCAGTACGCGGACAGCGTCAGTAAAGCAAACTGTGTCACTTCCGTGAGGATATAAAACCGCAGTGCCGCTTTGGCAATCACCAGATACCCGAAAACGTAAGCGCCCACTTTCAGGACATCACCGGCCAGTTGCCAGGCAAACAGGTCGCGCATACCGGTAAATTGATCAGTAAACAGCAACCAGATAGCAAAATCGCGCAGCAGCCAGACCATAAGACTGGCCGCAGCCACCGCCGGTAACACAAATTTCAGCGATTTAATAATCTCACAGCGGATATCACTTTTTGCCTGTAACCGCGATAAGGTCGGCAGCAGGTAGACAGAAAACGACGCAGTAATAAACTGGAGATAGGCATCCGAAATACTGGTCACACCGCCCCATATCCCCACTTCCTCCCAGCTGTAGCGGGAGGCCAGCAGGTTCCGCATCATGATGTACGCCACCGGCAGAGTAACTGCCGTCATCAACGCCATCAGGGTGAATTTCCCCAGATGGGATGCAATCGCCCGGTCCCAGGCCGGTTTCAGCTCAGAAAGCGGAAAATGACGGCGGCGCAGCAGCATGGCGAAAGCCGGGATGATTATCAGTGCCGGAACCAGCGCAAGCCCGGCCAGTGCGCCGTCATAGCCCCACCAGTGCTGGCAGAGATAATATGCCGTGACCCCGATCAGGCTGCCCGCGATCAGCGCCAGCGCATTGCCGGACGCATCCCGGTATCCTTTGATAATCGCGAGAAAATAGTTGGCGTAAGCAATACCCATCTGGATAAAGGCCACCGCCGCAACGACATCCTGATAGGCGTCATTGCCGTCAAACAGCACCATACTGATCGGTCTGCTGAACAGCAGAAACACAATCGCCAGCAGTGTCGAAAACACCAGAATCAGGGTTGAGGACGTGCCTAATATCGCCCGGCGTTTTTCCGCGTCATCACGGTGCTCAGCGATATATTTGGTCACGCCGTTAAAAATACCGGCACCTGACAATACCCCCAGCACCGTAATCAGCTGGCGGAAGTTCAGTGCCTGGCCGATACCGGCCGGGCCGAATGTCAGTGCCATTAATTTAATGACCAGCAGCCCCGCCCCGATTTTGATCAGGGTGGAGCCGGCGGTCCAGACAGAGGCTTTGGCTAAGGACATACTACGCGAAGAAGCCCTTAATCAGGTGGATCACGCGCTGCTGCTCTTCTTCTGTCATGTTGTAGAACATCGGCAGACGCACCAGGCGCTCGCTTTCACGGGTGGTAAAGATATCCTCACCGTCAAAACGGCCGAATTCCAGACCCGCCGGACAACTGTGCAGCGGCACATAATGGAATACGGTCAGTACGTCGTTTGCTTTCATGTACTCGCTGAATGCCGTACGCTCTGCCACATCTTTCAGTTTGATGTAGAACATGTGCGCGTTCTGTTCCAGATTTTCCGGCACAACCGGCAGTGTCAGCAGACCATCCTGCGCCAGCGGCGTCAGCGCGTCATAGTACATCTGCCAGAATGCCAGGCGGCGTTCGTTAATTTTTTCCGCTTCTTCCAGCTGTGCCCACAGATACGCGGCCTGTAAGTCAGACATCAGGTAGCTGGAGCCGATATCACGCCACGTGTATTTATCCACCTGTCCGCGGAAAAACTCGCTGCGGTTAGTGCCTTTCTCACGGACAATTTCCGCACGGCCAATCATCGCAGGGTCGTTAATCAGGGTTGCGCCACCCTCACCACCGGATGAATAGTTTTTGGTTTCGTGGAAGCTGTAGCAGCCGATATGGCCGATAGAGCCCAGCGCGCGGCCTTTGTAAGTTGACATCACGCCCTGCGCGGCGTCTTCCACCACAAAGAGGTTATATTTTTTCGCCAGTGACATGATGATGTCCATTTCACAGGCCACGCCTGCATAATGCACCGGCACAATGGCTTTGGTTTTATCAGTGATGGCCGCTTCGATTTTGGTTTCATCGATATTCATGGTGTCCGGACGGATATCAACAAACACCACTGTCGCACCGCGCAGCACAAAGGCGTTGGAGGTGGAAACAAAGGTATAACTCGGCATGATAACTTCATCACCCGGCTGAATGTCCAGCAGGATTGCCGCCATTTCAAGTGATGCGGTACAGGACGGGGTCAGCAGGACTTTGGCGCTGCCGAACCGTTTTTCCATCCACTCTTCGCATTTTTTGGTGAACGAACCGTCACCGCACAGCTTGCCGCTTTGCATGGCCTGCTGCATATATTCAACTTCTGTGCCGACTACAGGTGGTTTATTAAATGGAATCATTGCATCCTCGGTATAACCAGTAGGCAGTGCTGTCAACCGCACCACCGCTTTTTGTATAAAGGCGCATTGCCGCAAGGTTACTGAGTTGTGTTGCAACCCGTAATACCCGGCAGTGATGTTCTGCACACCACCGTTGCGCCGCCGACATTAATTTCAGGCCGATACCCTGTCCCTGATTGCCCGGCAGTACCGCCAGCAGCCCGATACGGGCGCTGTGTTCATCTGTCTGACGGAGAGTAACAAACCCGGCAATCTCATTGTTTTTATTGCGGATTAGCAGACAATCTTTATCAAATGTGCCGCGTACCGCTTTTTCCGCCCATACCGCATAAAACCGGGCGCTGTCATCCGGCTGATACCACGGCGCACGGAAACGGCTCTGGCTGAAAACCTGTGCCGCTGCCTGTTTTATGACCGGAATATCGTTTTCATCCGCATAACAAAGTGTACAGTCAGACGCTGCATTTTCTGTGCCACTATTCAGCATCAGTGCAAAATCCACCTCACTTTCCGCGAGGGAAAAGCCGAGCGCGGATAAACCATCCAGTGCCGCAGTCTCCCCGGCACTGATTTTAGCCTGCACCAGGTCATACGGCGCAAAATCTGCCGCAGTGAGTAGTGCTGCGTCCGGGGAAAATGCCAGTTTTGCCGTGTTCAGGGCAAAAAAGTCACTTTCCCAGGCGAGATAATCAATACTGGCGCGGACGGACATGGAGTAAATTCTTCAGATACTGACCATAACCGGTCTTCGCCAGCTGACGGGCGGATTCCGCCACCTGCTCATCATTCAGCCAGCCGTTGCGCCAGGCAATCTCTTCCAGACAGGCGATTTTAAAGCCCTGACGTTTTTCAACCGTCTGCACAAAGGTGCTGGCTTCAATCAGGCTGTCATGTGTGCCGGTATCCAGCCAGGCAAAACCACGGCCGAGCAGCTCAACATTCAGTTCGCCGCGCTCCAGATACATCTGGTTGATACTGGTGATTTCCAGTTCGCCGCGCTCAGACGGTTTCACCTGCTTCGCGATATCAACCACCTGATTATCATAGAAATAGAGCCCTGTAACCGCCCAGTTGGATTTCGGATGAACCGGTTTTTCCTCAATCGACAGGGCGCGGAATTCATCATCAAACTCCACCACACCGAAACGTTCCGGGTCCATCACCTGGTAACCGAAAACCGTCGCGCCCTGTGTCCGGGCCGCCACGCTTTTCAGTTTCGGGCTGAACGCGTGACCGAAGAAAATGTTATCCCCCAGTACCAGGCTGCAACTGTCATCACCGATAAATTCCTCACCGATGATAAAGGCCTGTGCCAGGCCATCCGGCGACGGCTGTTCCGCATAGCTCAGAGAGATGCCGAACTGATCACCGTTACCCAGCAGACGGCGGAATGACGGTAAATCTTCCGGCGTTGAGATGATCAGAATATCGCGGATACCGGCCAGCATCAGCACGGACAGCGGATAGTAAATCATCGGTTTGTCGTAAATCGGCAGCAGCTGTTTTGACACCCCGCGGGTGATCGGGTGCAACCGTGTTCCGGAGCCGCCCGCCAGAATAATTCCTTTCATACCAGCCTCTTACTTATCCTGCCCCAGTCCCAGACGCTGTCCGGCATAGGAGCCGTCCTGCACTCGGCGCCACCAGGTTTCATTATTCAGATACCATTCCACCGTTTTGCGGATGCCGGATTCAAACGTTTCCTGCGGACGCCAGCCCAGGTCACGCTCAATTTTGTCAGCATCAATCGCATAGCGCAGGTCATGGCCCGGACGGTCTGTCACATAGGTGATAAGGTCACGGTATTGCGCGATACCGGCCGGTTTCTGCGGATACAGCTCTTCCAGCAAATCACAGATAGTTTCCACCACCTGAATATTTTTGCGTTCGTTATGGCCGCCGATATTGTAGGTTTCACCGATATTTGCCTGTGTCACCACGGTATACAGGGCACGGGCATGGTCATCGACAAACAGCCAGTCGCGGATCTGCTCGCCTTTGCCGTAAACCGGCAGCGGTTTGCCGGAAATCGCATTGAGGATCACCAGCGGGATCAGTTTTTCCGGGAAATGGTACGGCCCGTAATTATTCGAGCAGTTGGTGATCACGGACGGGAAGCCGTAAGTCCGCTGCCAGGCGCGTACCAGATGGTCACTGGAGGCTTTGGAAGCAGAGTACGGGCTGCTCGGCGCATACGGTGTGGTTTCGGTGAAAAAGCCGTCAGGCCCTTCCAGGTCACCGTACACTTCATCGGTGGAAATATGGTGGAAACGGAATGCGGATTTTTTCTCCGCATCCAGAGCTGTCCAGTAATGGCGTGCCGCTTCCAGCAGTGTGTAAGTACCCACAATGTTGGTTTCGATAAACGCCGCCGGGCCATCGATAGAGCGATCCACATGACTTTCCGCCGCCAGATGCATCACCGCATCCGGCTGATACTGTGCGAACACGCGGTCAAGTGCCTCACGGTCACAAATATCCACCTGTTCAAAGGCATAGCGCGGGTCATCTGCCACCGGTGCCAGTGATTCGAGGTTGCCGGCGTAGGTCAGTTTATCCACCACCACCACGCTGTCTGCGGTATCACGGATAATATGACGAACAACGGCAGAGCCGATAAAACCGGCTCCGCCTGTCACTAAAATACGTTTCAACGCCATACTCCTTTGGTATCGATAATCCATTTCTGCGGGATCTGGCTGCCCGGAATGCCTTTGAACGGGGTGTGATCCACCAGCAGCAGAATGATATCCGCATCCGTAATTGCTTTCTCGATGGAGACCAGCTCTGCCAGACCTTTCAGTTTGTTCGGCAGTTCATGAACGTTCGGCTCGACCGCCAGGGTTTTCCCTGCATGCCACTCAGCCACCATTTTGGTAACCTGAACCGCCGGGCTTTCACGCAGATCGTCGATATTTGGTTTGAATGCCAGACCAAAGCAGGCAATCGTCACTTCATTAGCGCGTTTGCCGGTTTCCGTCAGGCAATCAGCAACCGCTTGTTTTACCTGATCAATCACCCACAGTGGTTTGCCGTCGTTAACCAGACGGGCAGTGTGGATCAGACGGGCCTGTTTCGGGTTCTGCGCCACGATAAACCACGGGTCAACCGCGATACAGTGGCCGCCGACACCCGGACCCGGCTGTAAAATATTCACACGCGGGTGGCGGTTTGCCAGGCTGATCAGCTCCCAGACATTGATGCCCTGATCAGCACAAATCAGTGATAATTCATTCGCAAACGCAATGTTTACATCGCGGAAGCTGTTTTCGGTCAGTTTGCACATCTCAGCCGTGCGCGCGTTAGTGATGACACACTCACCTTCCAGGAAGATGTAATAGAGTTCACTGGCGCGTTTTGAGGATTTTGGTGTCATCCCGCCGACCACACGGTCGTTTTTAATCAGTTCAATCATCACCTGACCCGGCAGCACACGCTCAGGGCAATAGGCGATATCGATATCAGATTCTTCACCCGCCTGCTGCGGGAATGTCAGATCAGGACGTGCTGCTGCCAGCCACTCTGCCATCTGCTCAGTCGCACCGACCGGCGAGGTGGATTCCAGAATAATCAGGTCACCTTTTTTCAGTACCGGCGCGATAGATTCCGCCGCAGACTGCACGAAAGCCAGATCCGGCTCGTGATCACCTTTAAACGGTGTCGGTACCGCAATCAGGAACGCATCCGCAGGCTGTGGTTTGGTGAACGCTTTCAGGAAACCGCCTTCCACGGCGGCTTTCACGACCGCGCCCAGGTCCGGCTCCACAATATGAATTTCACCGCGGTTAATGGTATCAACCGCATGCTGGTTCACATCCACACCGACCACTTTCTTCTGACGGGAGGCAAAAGCTGCCGCTGTTGGTAAACCGATATAACCCAGACCGACAACAGAAATAGTTTCAAAACTCATAATGTCACCTGATTGTTTTTCAATGCTTCAAGAATACGCTGGCACGCTTTTCCGTCCCCGTAAGGGTTATGTGAACGGCTCATCTCATGATAAGCCGCCGGATCGGTCAGCAATCGCGTTACTTCACGAACGATAGTGCCGGTTTCGGTGCCGACCAGACGAACAGTCCCAGCGTCAATCGCCTCCGGACGTTCAGTGGTATCACGCATCACCAGAACCGGTTTACCTAATGACGGAGCTTCTTCCTGAATACCGCCGGAGTCGGTCAGGATCATATAAGCATGGTTCATAAGGTAGACAAAAGGAAGGTAATCCTGCGGGCTGATCAGCACAATATTGCTGATATCATGCAGAATCCGTTTTACCGGCTCACTGACATTCGGATTGAGGTGAACCGGGTAGACAATCTGTACTTCCGGATGAGTCGTGGCAATCTCCGCCAAGGCATGGCAAATCCGTTCAAACCCGCCGCCGAAACTCTCACGGCGGTGGCCGGTGACCAGAATCATTTTTTTGCTGCTGTCGATAAACGGATATTGTTCATCCAGCTGCGCCAGCAGGGCTTTATCCTGCATGATACGGTCACGGACAGCGAGCAGTGCATCAATCACCGTATTACCGGTGACGAAAATATGACTGTCACTGATCCCTTCACGCAGCAGATTTTCGCGCGAGTTTTGTGTCGGCGCGAAATGGTACATCGCCAGATGTCCGGCAATTTTGCGGTTGGCCTCTTCCGGCCACGGCGAGTACAAATTTCCGGTACGCAGACCGGCTTCCACATGGCCGACCGGGATACGCTGGTAGAACGCCGCCAGGCTGGTTGCCATGGTGGTTGCGGTATCGCCGTGAACCAGAACGACATCCGGTTTAAAATCGGCCAGAACCGGCTTTAAACCTTCAAGAATACGACAGGTAATATCTGTTAAATCCTGTCCCGGGCGCATAATATTGAGATCATAATCTGGTGTGATCTCAAAAAGGTGTAATACCTGATCCAGCATTTCACGATGCTGCGCGGTCACACAGACTTTTGCCTCAAAAGCCTGATCCGCTGCCAGCGCATGTACCAGCGGAGCCATTTTAATGGCTTCAGGGCGGGTACCAAATACAGTCAATACTTTCACTGAGATTCTCTTTTATTTTATATGATATCCGGCTTTCCGGCCGGTGGCGGTTACCCGCCTTAAAACAGGCCGGGAACAGCACCCCGGCCGGTTATTCTGCCGTTGCCGTTTACGGACGGCGGCGAACCAGCGCCACCCCGGCACCGGTCAGTGCGCCGATAAAGCCCCACATAATCATCATGAAGGCACGGCGCGGGCTGTCACGTTTTACCGGCTCATCCGGTGTCCGCAGATAGCGGTAGGCACGGAAGTTATCCTCCAGCGCCGGGCCGACATTCAGCGTCGACAGCATGGCAATATTCTGCTCGTAGTCTTTGTCAAACTCCGGCCCGGCCGCTTCCAGAGTCTCCAGACGCGCCTGTAACATCGGTGTGCCTAACAAAAACAGCTGGGATGACGGCAGTTCTTCCGCCGGTACATCTGTCCGGCTGCGGTTGATCCCCTGTTTCTGTGCAGCCGCGATAGCATTTTTCAGCTGTCCGGTTTCACGCTGATACAGTGATTCCGCCACCATATTCTGACGTTTAACCAGTGCCTTGAGTGACTGTGTCCGGGTTGCCCATGCCCCTTTCAGCTCATCGTTAAGATTCTGAGCCGCCCGCGCATTGGCAAAATCCACATACTGACTCAGCAGTTTCGCAGAGTCTGCCGCGGATTCCGCCGTCAGGGTCAGTGTGTCATTCACCAGTTTTTTCGTGTCATCGCGCGGGGTCAGCGTGATGTTATTGATCATTTCATCCAGCAGTGCCGCATCCGCTTTAGCGTCATTTTCCATACGGGACTTGTAGTAATCCGTCTGTAACCAAAAGTCACGGCGGGTATCGTAAGATGCCGCCTGGGTAATAAACTCCTGGTAAGCCTCATTCGGAATCGGCAGCAGTGCGGAGGATTCCTGTGCGGCATTCAGATGCGTATCCAGATTACGCATAAATTGCTGCTGAGAATAATACCCGCCTAAATTATTAACTGTCGGATAGTCGGTAATCGCCGCGGAGTTCCACTTCTGCTGCATAAAATAACTGGCACCCAGTGCAACCAGCGCAAACACAACCGCCATTCCGGCTATCCATAATTTTCCGCGCCATAACGACATAAATAACGCGCGGATATCTAATTCCTGGTCATACTGCGTTTGTTGCGGGTCCGGAGTATTTTCTGAACGCATATCAACATGTGCCTCTGTGGTTAAAAATTTAGTGAGTGACCGATTTACGACGCACGCGGCGTCTGTGGCGTTTGATAAAACGAGCCACTTTCCAGGCGCGTTTTATGCAGTAGCCGTACATAACAAAAGCAAGCAGGAACAGTGCCAGCATCACCCATTCAGGGACGAAACTGAGTACTTGTCCGGCAATACCGATAGCCGCCAGTACTGCCGCAGCAAGGGTTATCACCACAAAAGATTCACGGGATGTAAACCCGGAACGCATAATCAGGTGATGAATATGCTGGCGATCCGGCGAGAACGGGCTCATCCCTTTACGCAGACGGCGGTACATAATAGCCACCATATCCATCAGCGGAATGGCAATAATCCACAGCGCCGTCACCGCATTAATCGCATGCGGCTCCCCGCCCTGTGACGCCGATGTCAGCAGCCAAATAATGGTGAATCCGATCAGCGTACTGCCCGCATCCCCCATAAATACTTTAAAGCGGCGGCCGAACAGCCCCAGGTTAAAGCAGATATACGGCAGAATAGCGGCGATAAACGTAAAGCTCCAGAATGCCAGGCCGCTGTTGCCGCTCAGGGCAAACAAGATCCCCAGCGCGCCGAAAGAGACACAGGAGAGCCCGCCGAGCAGCCCGTCGATACCGTCCACCATATTGAACGCATTCACCGCCCCCCATACCGCAAACAGTGTCAGCACATAGCTGAACGGCCCGAGCGTCAGTTCCCACGGTCCGAATGCATGACCCAGGCTGTCGAGCTTCAGGTTGGCAAACATCATCATAATGATAGCGACCACCGCCTGAACACCGGCCCGCAGTTTTACACTGAGGTCAAACCGGTCATCAAGCGCCCCGACCAGTACCAGTGCACCGGCACACCCGAGATAAATAAATTTATGCGCAATAAACTCATCACTGATGAGGAAAGCAAAACAGACACTGATAAAGATAGAAATTCCGCCGACTAACGGAACCAGTCCCTGATGCTTTTTGCGGTAATTGGGTTTATCCACCAAACCGACAGCGACGCCGGCCTTACGGGCAACAAAGACCGTAGCGGTGGCGAACACAAATATGATTAGGAGTTCAGTTAACATAGTAAGATTCACAGCAACCCTTTCAGATATTTTTATTATCCCTGCCGGCAGACATCACCGTGCAGAACCTGCCATTACCAGGCAAATAATACATGCAATAAACATACCACGCCCTGTAATACGGGGGTTACGGGCATAACCGGTAAAAAAAAACGCCACAATACATGCGGCGTTAGTTATAAAGTGTCGTCGAAAAGCTACGAGCGTTTCATGAAGTCGAAGAACTCTTCGTTGGTCTTCGTCATCGCGAGTTTGTTAATCAGGAACTCCATTGCATCAATCTCACCCATCGGGTGGATAATTTTGCGCAGGATCCACATTTTTTGCAGTTCGTCCTGAGTCGTCAGCAGCTCTTCTTTACGTGTACCGGAACGGTTGTAATCAATCGCCGGGAAGACACGTTTTTCTGCGATCTTACGGGACAGGTGTAATTCCATATTACCTGTTCCTTTAAACTCTTCGTAGATAACTTCATCCATCTTCGACCCGGTATCAACCAGTGCCGTTGCGATGATAGTCAGGCTGCCGCCCTCTTCCACGTTACGCGCAGCACCGAAGAAACGCTTAGGACGATGCAGGGCGTTGGCGTCCACACCACCGGTCAGTACTTTACCGGAGGACGGTACAACGGTGTTGTAGGCACGGGCCAGACGGGTAATGGAGTCGAGCAGAATGATGACATCTTTTTTATGCTCAACCAGACGTTTGGCTTTTTCGATAACCATTTCCGCGACCTGAACGTGACGCGCAGCCGGTTCATCAAAGGTGGATGCGATAACTTCACCTTTTACCAGACGCTGCATCTCGGTCACTTCTTCCGGACGTTCGTCGATCAGCAGAACCATCAGCACACAGTCAGGGTAGTTATGTGCAATATTGGCCGCGATATTTTGCAGCAGCATGGTTTTACCGGCTTTCGGCGGTGCCACAATCAGACCACGCTGACCACGGCCGATAGGTGCGGCGAGGTCAAGAACACGGGCGGTTAAATCTTCTGTTGAGCCATTACCGCGCTCCATACGCAGACGACGGTTTGCGTGCAGCGGTGTTAAGTTTTCAAACAGGATTTTACTGCGGGCGTTTTCAGGTTTGTCGAAGTTGACTTCGTTAACTTTCAGCAGAGCAAAATAACGTTCGCCTTCTTTCGGTGGCCGGATTTTACCTGAAATGGTATCACCGGTACGAAGGTTAAAGCGGCGGATTTGGCTGGGAGAAACGTAGATATCATCAGGACCTGCGAGGTATGAACTGTCACCGGAGCGGAGGAAACCAAAGCCGTCCTGTAATATTTCCAGCACACCGTCACCGAAAATATCCTCGCCGCTCTTCGCGTGCTGCTTGAGGATAGAAAAGATGATGTCCTGTTTTCTCATGCGGGCCAGGTTTTCCAGCCCCATATTTTCGCCAAGAGTAATCAGCTCTGATACCGGCGTATTCTTTAATTCGGTAAGATTCATAATGGTGGGTTCTTTGACTCGGGGTGTATCTCGAATTATGAACGTGAATAATACGGTAACGTTATCGTTACCAGGTTAATTTTTTACAAAACCGATTTTCACTGTTAATACGAATATTTTTGCATTTCCAGGTAATCGTCTGCAAGGCTGACTGTGAACACCCGGCACAGGGCAAGATGTGATGCACATCCTATTTGGGAGAACAAATTGGGTGACATTCCCGCAAATTAGATTTATCTCCGAGGGATAACCGGACACTGTGACCGGAATATCGGATACCTTGATGTATCCGGAGATAACAGACTTTCAGACACTACAGAGTTGTCAGTATGCTATGCTGTCAGAAGAGCTTCAGCGATACCTGATCAGCTGGCGCTAACTTATCATGCTTCAGAGAAGACGTCCAGCGGGTGAACAAGGATTAATTCACGTTCCCGCGGGACATCTTAACGACATATACTGAAACCGGCTATCAGATATTGTTATCGATAAATGTTTTCAGCTGGGTTTTGGATACCGCACCAACCTGCGTTGCCTTCACCACACCGTCTTTGAGCAGCAGTAATGTCGGGATACCACGAATGCCGTATTTTGGGGCAGTCAACGGGTTATCATCAATATTTAGTTTTGCGATGGTGATTTTCCCTGCATATTCATCGGCGATTTCGTCTAGAATAGGGGCAATCATTTTACACGGGCCACACCAGGCTGCCCAAAAATCGACGAGCACAGGGCCGTTTGCTTTTAAGACGCTTTGTTCGAAAACGGAATCAGTCAGGTGAATAATTTTATCGCTCATTGTTCCACTCCAAAATTTGTACGATACCTGATTAGTCTAACATTAATTAATGATAGGATTTACCTATTTCAGCGGATAGACTTCCGTAACGCAACATTAAACTGATATTCTACCTAAATATGAGCAAAACACATTTAACAGACAAGAAGTTTTCTGACTTCGCCTTGCATACTAAAGTGGTAGAAGCGCTTGATTCTAAGGGCTTTTATAACTGCACGCCTATTCAGGCGCTGACACTTCCCCTGACGATCAACGGCCGGGATGTTGCAGGACAGGCACAAACAGGAACAGGAAAGACGCTGGCATTTCTCACGTCAACGTTTCATCATTTACTTACCCATCCGGCACCGGAAGGCCGTAAAATCAATCAGCCGCGTGCCCTGATTATGGCCCCGACCCGCGAACTCGCGGTACAGATTCACTCTGATGCCGAACCACTGTCACAGTTTACCGGGCTGAAAACCGGCCTGGCTTACGGCGGTGACGGCTACGACAAACAAATCAAAGTGCTGGATGAAGGCGTCGATGTGATTATCGGTACCACAGGGCGCTTAATCGACTTCGCCAAACAGGGCCGTATCGACCTGAGCGCTATTCAGGTTGTGGTTCTCGATGAAGCTGACCGCATGTACGATCTCGGCTTTATCAAAGATATCCGCTGGCTGTTCCGTCATATGCCGCCATGTGCCGAACGTATGAACCTGCTGTTCTCCGCAACACTCTCTTACCGCGTCCGTGAACTGGCGTTTGAGCAGATGAACAGCCCTGAATATATTGAAATTGAACCGGAACAACGTACCGGTCACCGGATCAAAGAAGAGTTATTCTATCCGTCCAATGAAGAAAAAATGCGCCTCCTCCAGACACTGCTGGAAGAAGAGTGGCCGGATCGCTGCATTATTTTCGCTAACACCAAGCACCGCTGTGAAGATATCTGGGCACATCTGGCTGCTGACGGTCACCGTGTCGGCCTGCTGACCGGCGATGTGGCGCAGAAAAAACGCCTGCGTATTCTCGAGGATTTCACCCACGGCAATCTGGATATCCTGGTGGCAACGGATGTTGCGGCCCGTGGTCTGCATATCCCGTCAGTAACACACGTCTTTAACTATGACCTGCCGGATGACTGTGAAGATTACGTCCACCGTATCGGCCGTACCGGACGCGCCGGGGAAAGTGGTCATTCCATCAGCCTGGCCTGTGAAGAGTACGCACTGAACCTGACCGCTATTGAAGAATATACCGGTCATCCGATTCCGGTCAGTAAATACAACAGCGATGCTCTGCTGACTGATCTGCCGGTGCCGAAGCGCCGTCGTCGTCCGCCGCGCACCGGAGGTGGTCAGAACCGCCGCAATATGCCGCGCCGCAGCAGCAACGGACCGCGTCATAACAATAACCGCACCAAACGCTGAAGGCTGCCATGCTGAGATCGTCCTCGCTTTATGCTGCCATCGATCTGGGTTCCAACAGCTTTCATATGCTGGTGGTGCGGGAAATTGCGGGCAGTATTCAGGTACTGTCGCGGGTAAAACGTAAAGTTCGTCTCGCGGCAGGGCTGGATAAAGACAATGTCCTGTCACCGGCGGCCATGGCCCGCGGCTGGCAGTGTCTGCGCCTGTTTTCCGAACATTTGCAGGATATCCCGGATTCTCAGATCCGCGTGGTGGCTACGGCCACCCTGCGTCTGGCCAGAAATGCCGGTGAATTTCTGGAAACAGCAGCAGAGATCCTCGGCCATCCGGTCACGGTTATCCGGGGCGAGGAAGAAGCACGCCTGATATATCAGGGTGTTGCCCATACCACCGGCGGATCAGACAAACGTCTGGTGGTTGATATCGGGGGCGGCAGTACCGAGCTGGTTACCGGCAGCGGGACTAAAACCACTGAACTGTTCAGCCTAGAGATGGGTTGCGTTACCTGGCTGGAGCGCTATTTTACCGATCGCTCTCTGACCACTGAAAATTTCGCCGGCGCCGAACAGGCTGCCCGCGATATTATCGCACCGGTCGCACCAGCCCTTCTGGCACAGGGCTGGCAGGTGTGTGTCGGGGCATCCGGCACCGTCCAGGCACTCCAGGAAATTATGATTGCTCAGGGCATGGATGAACAAATCACCCTGCCGAAGCTGCAACAGCTCAAACGCAAAGCCATCGAGTGCGGCAAACTGGAAGAACTGGAGATTGAAGGACTGACGCTGGAATGGGCACTGGTGTTTCCGAGCGGGCTGGCCATTCTTATTGCGATTTTCGAAACACTGAGCATTGACGGCATGACCCTCGCCGGCGGTGCGCTGCGTGAAGGGCTGGTTTCCGGCATGCTGGATCTGCCGGTGGAACAGGACATCCGCACCCGGACACTGAAAAATATTCAGAAGCGTTTTCAGATAGATGCCGACCAGGGCAAGCGTGTCCGCCAGCTGGCGGATCACTTTTTTCAGCAGGTGGCAACCGCGTGGCAGCTGGATATCCGCTGCCGTGAACTGCTCAGCAGCGCCGCACTGATCCATGAAATCGGCCTGAGTGTTGATTTCCGCAAAGGCCCGGAGCATGCCGGTTATCTGGTCAGTAATCTGGATTTACCCGGTTTCACACCGGCACAGCGCCGCCTGTTAGCGGTACTGCTGCGTAATCAGAGTGGCCCGCCGGATATCCATTCTCTCAATCAGCAAAATGCACTGACACCACGTGAAGCGGGCTGTTTGTGCCGTCTGCTGCGTCTGGCGATTATTTTTGCCAGCCGCCGCCGCGATGACACCCTGCCGTCGCTGCGTATCCGTGCTTCTGCGGAAGGGCTGATTGTCACACTGCCGGCCGGCTGGCAGCAGTCGCATCCGCTGCGCGCGGAAGCATTACAGCAGGAAATTCAGTGGCAGAGTTATGTGCAGTGGTCACTGATGCTGGAAGAACAGAAGCCATCCACTCTTGGCTGACAGATAAGTCCTGATTATCCGTTTCCGGATACTATCAGGGCTTTAATTTTATGTGCCTTTTCAAAGTGATCCAGCTTGTGAGTCTGAATCCACCACGTCGCGGCCTCCATCAGTAATTCCGGATCATCATTTTTATTGGCAAAAAACGCGTAAAACGATAAACCTGTATTTTCGCCTTTTTTCAGTATCTTATCGTCACATACCGCGATTATTTTTGCTTTGAGTGACGCTCTCATCCGTTTTCTTCCTTTTTCTTCGCCAGCATGGCTTTCAGCCCGGCCACACCGCGTAATCCGGTCTGCTGTTTTTCTTCGGCTGTTTTTACTACTTTTTTGCCGTCATCCCATACCAAGTCATCCTGCGGCAGCTCATAGAGAAACCGGCTCGGTTCCGGACGGAGCAGCTCCCCGTACTGGCGGCGCTCACGGCACAGGGTAAAAAAGAGGGATTTCTGCGCGCGGGTGATCCCCACATAGGCCAGACGCCGCTCTTCATCCACATTATCCTCATCAATACTGGACTGATGGGGTAAAATACCCTCCTCCATTCCCACCAGAAAAACATACGGAAATTCCAGTCCCTTTGAGGCATGAAGCGTCATCAGCTGCACCTGATCCAGCTCTTCCGACTCTTCACCGCGCTCCATCATGTCGCGCAGAGTAAAGCGGGTGACCACCTGCGCCAGCGTCATCGGCTCGTTGAGATCATCCCCTTCCAGCATTTCCGCCATCCAGCTGAACAGCTGATCGACGTTTTTCATCCGCATCTCAGCGGCTTTCGGACTGGCGGAGGTTTCAAACAGCCAGCTCTGATAATCCAGGCCGTGCAATAAATCACGCACCGCGATCAGCGGCTCACGCTCAACCAATTTTTCCACTTCCGCCAGCCAGCCGGTGAAATTCGTCAGCGCCGCCAGCCCCTGACCGGAAAGTGTCTGCCCCAGCCCAAGGTCAAAACTGGCCTGATACAAACTTTTGTCCCGTGTATTTGCCCACTCACCCAGTTTCTGGATAGTGGCCGGTCCTATTCCCCGGCGTGGCGTGTTCACGATGCGCAGGAAAGCACTGTCATCTTCCGGATTGGTCAGCACCCGCAGATACGCCAGCAAATCTTTGATTTCCGGACGGGAGAAAAAAGAGGTTCCGCCGGAAATCCGGTACGGGATCCGGTTTTGCATCAGCATTTTTTCAAAGATCCGCGACTGATGATTGCCGCGGTATAAGATCGCGTAATCTTTATAATCCGTCTTATTAATAAAGTGATGGGCGATCAGCTCCCCGACCACCCGCTCCGCTTCATGATCTTCATTATTCGCGGTGATCACTTTCATCGGATCGCCATAACCGAGGTTTGAAAATAGCTGTTTTTCAAATACATGCGGGTTATTCGCAATCAATATGTTCGCCGCATTCAGAATACAGCCGGAAGAACGGTAATTCTGCTCCAGCTTGATCACCCGCAGCTCCGGAAAATCTTTACTCAGCTGCACCAGGTTTTTCGGTTGTGCGCCGCGCCATGAATAAATTGACTGATCATCATCACCCACGACCGTAAAATACGCGCGTTTACCGACCAGTAATTTCACCAGCTGATACTGACTGGTATTGGTATCCTGATATTCATCCACCAGCAGATAACGGATACGCTGCTGCCAGCGTTCCTGAACACGATTATCTCTGGCAAACAGCAGAGTCGGTTTAGTGATAAGGTCATCAAAATCAAGCACATTACAGCTGTTCAGATGTAATTCGTAGCGGCGGTAACACTCGGCAAACGTATGTTCGCGCTCTGATCGCGCCAGCCCTTTTGCCTGTTCCGGTGTCAGCAGGGCGTTTTTCCAGTTCGAGATCTGACTGACCAGCTGTTGCAGTAACTCTTTATCTTCTTCCAGGTGATCAAAGGTCAGCTCTTTGAGCAGCGCGAGCTGATCCTGATCGTCAAACAGGGAGAAATTACTTTTCATCCCCAGCGCTTTGTATTCCCGCTTGATAATCTCCAGCCCCAGCGTGTGAAACGTTGAGATCATCAGCCCTTTGGCTTCTTTGCGCCCCAGGGTTTGTGCAACACGCTCTTTCATTTCGCGCGCGGCTTTATTGGTAAAAGTCACCGCCGCAATCTGGCGCGGCTGATAGCCGGTATTGCGGATAAGATGTGCAATTTTATTAGTGATCACACGGGTTTTGCCGGAACCGGCACCCGCAAGCACAAGGCACGGCCCCTGAACATACTCAACCGCCTGCTGCTGACCGGGATTTAATTTCATACGCGCTGTTAACTCGACTCAATACTGGAACAGAAGGGAATTGTAGCAGAAAGGTACAGCAGAAGTGTAACCGGACGCCGCTCATTAAAACGGAAAACGGCACCCGAAGGTGCCGTGAGATAATATCATTATTCTGTTATCAGCCACCGACTGCGATACGTTTCATATCGGTCATATAACCGCGCAGGGTTTTACCCACGGTTTCAATCGGATGCTGACGGATAGCTTCATTGATATCACGCAGTAGCGCGTTATCGGTACCGTGATCCGCTCCGGATTTACCCAGGTCACCCGGTTGCAGTGATGCCATAAAGTCTTTCAGTAACGGCACTGCTACAAACGAGAACAGGTAGTTACCGTATTCCGCAGTATCCGAGATAACCACATTCATTTCATACAGGCGCTTACGGGCAATCGTGTTGGCGATCAGCGGCAGCTCATGCAGTGATTCATAGTAAGCGGATTCCGCAATGATCCCCGCATCAATCATAGTTTCGAATGCCAGTTCAACACCGGCTTTCACCATCGCAACCATCACAACACCGTGATCAAAGTATTCCTGCTCACTGATTTTCTGCTCAGAATCCGGGTAATTTTCAAATGCCGTTTTGCCGGTCTCTTCACGCCAGGTCAGCAGATTTTTATCATCATTCGCCCAGTCCGCCATCATTGTTGAGGATAAATGACCGGAAATGATGTCATCCATATGTTTTTCAAACAGGGTTTTCATCTGTACTTTCAGGGTTTCAGACAGCTGATAAGCACGGACTCTTGCCGGATTAGACAATCTGTCCATCATCAGCGTGATACCGCCCTGTTTCAGTGCTTCAGTAATGGTTTCCCAGCCGTACTGAATCAGTTTGCCCGCATACGCTGGGTCTGCACCATCAGCAACCATTTTGTCATAACAGAGCAATGAACCTGCCTGCAACATGCCGCAGAGGATAGTCTGCTCACCCATCAGGTCAGATTTGACTTCCGCGACAAAGGATGACTCCAGAACGCCCGCGCGGTGACCGCCGGTTGCCGCGGCCCAGGCTTTGGCTATCGCCCGGCCTTCGCCTTTGGCATCATTTTCCGGATGCACCGCAATCAGTGTCGGTACACCAAAGCCGCGTTTGTACTCTTCGCGTACTTCAGTCCCCGGACATTTCGGTGCCACCATCACAACCGTGATATCCGGGCGGATAGTTTCGCCGACTTCAACAATATTGAAACCGTGTGAGTAACCCAGCGCCGCACCGGATTTCATCAGCGGCTGAACCGCTTTCACCACCGCAGAGTGCTGTTTGTCCGGCGTCAGGTTAACCACCAGGTCAGCCTGCGGAATCAGTTCTTCATACGTGCCGACGGTAAATCCGTTTTCGGTGGCACGGCGCCATGATGTGCGTTTCTCATCAATCGCTTCCTGACGCAGTGCATAAGCGATATCCAGACCGGAATCGCGCATGTTCAGTCCCTGATTCAGCCCCTGTGCACCACAGCCGACAATCACCACTTTTTTGCCTTTGAGATATCCTGCCTCGTCCGCAAATTCTTCGCGTGCCATAAACCGGCATTTGCCTAACTGCGCCAGCTGCTGGCGCAAATTCAGTGTATTAAAATAATTCGCCATGGTGACTCCGTGTATTGTGTTTGCTCAGGTTGCTGTCTTTGCAGCACTGATTTCGTTATTCGGCGGTGTGATAAACACCCTTTATTTATAATGACTATATGTCATGATTTTCATTGCTTAAATTGATATATTCACAAGATAGTGATGCGTTTTTTGCAACACACTGATTAAAATTCAATCCCTGCGGAGGCTGTGATGGATATCCGGGAACTCAGACTGTTTTTACATCTTGCGGAAAGCTGCCATTTCGGCAAAACCGCCGCTGCCATGTATATCAGCCCGTCGACACTCTCGCGGCAGATCCAGCGGCTTGAGGAATCGCTCGGATACCCTCTTTTTCTGCGGGATAACCGCACTGTTCAGCTGACAGCCGCCGGAGAACAACTGAAAAAATTTGCGCAGGAAACGGTGCTGCAATACCAGCAACTGCAACATGCGCTTAATCACCAGAGCCCGTCACTGACCGGTGAATTACGTCTGTTCTGTTCCGTCACCGCCGCATACAGCCATCTGCCGCAGATTCTGGATCAGTTCCGGGCAGAACATCCCCAGGTGGAAATCAAACTGACCACCGGGGATGCGGCGGATGCAGTGGAAAAAGTACAGTCACAGGAAGCGGATCTCGGTATCGCCGGTAAACCGGAAAAGCTGCCGGATAATGTCCGCTTTCACCAGATAGGCGAAATCCCGCTGTCACTGATAGCCCCCGCGCTGCCGTGCCCGGTCAGACAGCAGGCGGTACAGCCGGTGCCTGACTGGGAAAATATCCCGTTTATCATTCCGGAGCATGGCCCGTCGCGTAAACGGATTGATTTATGGTTCAGAACACAGCGGATTCAGAACCCGCAGATTTACGCAACGGTTTCCGGCCATGAAGCAATTGTGTCGATGGTAGCACTGGGCTGCGGTATCGCACTGATACCGAATGTGGTGGTGGAAAACAGCCCGGATGCTATCCGCAGCCGTATTCTGCAACTGGATAATATTTCGATGGTCGCGCCGTTTGAGCTGGGTGTCTGCACGCTGAACAAGCGGCTGCATGAGCCGCTGATCAGAGCCTTCTGGCAGTTACTGCCGCGCCACCCCGGATAACTGCGGGGCAAGGAAACGGGCAAAGGCGGCATTGCCGGTTTCATCACGGAAGTCATACCCGAGTGCATTCAGATGCTGCTCAAACTGCACATCCCCTTCCTGTATTTCAAAGGCCGCCAGTACGCGGCCATAATCCGTACCGTGACTGCGGTAATGGAAAAGCGTGATATTCCAGTGTGTGCCGAGTGTTTCCAGGAATTTCAGCAGTGCGCCGGGTGCTTCCGGGAATTCAAAACTGAACAGCCGTTCCTTCAATGGCGCCGACGGACGCCCGCCCACCATGTAGCGCACATGCAGCTTCGCCATTTCGTCATCGGATAGATCTGTCGCACTGAATCCGGCGGCGGAAAGCCTATCCAGAATCATCTGCCGCGCTCCCGGACCTTCATCCGCACGGACACTGACAAACACTGATGCTTCATCTGAACCGCTGTAACGGTAATTAAACTCCGTCACCACACGCGGGCCGAGTGCCTGACAAAATCTCAGGAAACTGCCTTTCTCTTCCGGGATCGTCACCGCGAACACACCTTCACGCTGCTCTCCCAGCTCACACCGCTCTGACACATAACGGAGCACATGAAAATTCACATTGGCACCGGACAACACATGCGCCAGATTTTCCCCCTGAATATTGTGCTGCTGAATGTATTTCTTCATTCCCGCCAGCGCCAGCGCCCCGGAAGGCTCAGCCACCGCCCGCACATCATCAAACAGATCTTTCATGGCTGCACAGATAGCATCACTGTCCACCGTGATGACGTCATCCAGATATTGCTGACACAAACGGAAGGTTTCATCACCAATCCGTTTCACTGCCACACCTTCGGCAAATAACCCGACTTTCGGTAATTCCACCGGATGTCCGGCGTCCAGCGCGGCTTTCAGACAGGCCGCATCTTCCGCTTCCACCCCGATCACTTTAATGTCCGGCATCAGGTGTTTGATAAACACCGCCACACCGGCTGCCAGCCCGCCGCCGCCGACCGGCACAAACACCCGGTCAAGACGGGCATTCTGCTGTAGCAGTTCAAGGGCAATAGTGGCCTGACCGGCGATCACCAGCGGATGATCGAACGGCGGAATAAACGTCATGCCGAGGGACGTTGCCAGCTCAAGCGCATGTGCTTTCGCCTCGTCAAAATTAGCACCGTGGAGAACCACTTCACCGCCGAACCCGCGAACCGCATCCACTTTGATATCCGCAGTCGCTACCGGCATCACGATCAGTGCTTTAACCCCGGTTTTCCCGGCTGACAGCGCCACACCCTGGGCATGGTTTCCGGCCGATGCCGTCACCACGCCCCGTTGTTTTTGTTCTTCCGTCAATTCCGCGATCATCGCGTATGCGCCGCGCAGCTTAAAACTGTGCACGGGTTGTCTGTCTTCCCGCTTGACGGAAATCGTATTGCCGAGCCGTGCAGATAACTTCGGCATCAGTTGCAGCGGCGTGACCTGTGCGACATCATAAACGGAGGCGCTGAAGGCCGCTCTCACATACTCAGCCGCTGACGGCTGAGCTGATAATGGTTGTTTTGCGGTCATCCTTAACCCCCGAGTTTACTTTTATCCCGTATTGCACCTTTATCCGCACTGGTCGCCAGCAGTGCATATGCACGCAGCGCAAAAGAAACCTGCCGTTCACGATTCTGCGGTGACCAGGCTTTTTCGCCCCGGGCTTCTTCTTCCGCCCGGCGTGCTGCCAGTGTCTGCTCATCCACATTCAGTGAAATCTGCCGTGACGGAATGTCAATCGCGATGGTATCTCCGGTCTTAACCAGACCGATCAGCCCGCCGTTAGCCGCTTCCGGCGAAACGTGGCCGATGGATAAGCCGGATGTGCCGCCGGAGAACCGTCCGTCGGTGATCAGCGCACAGCTTTTTCCCAGCCCCATGGATTTCAGATAGGTGGTAGGGTAAAGCATCTCCTGCATACCCGGCCCGCCTTTCGGCCCTTCGTAGCGGATCACCACAACATCGCCGGCCACAACCTCTCCGCCGAGAATCGCTTTTACCGCATCATCCTGACTTTCATACACTTTTGCCGGGCCGGTAAAGGTTAAACTGCCCTCGTCCACCCCCGCAGTTTTTACAATACAGCCATCTGCGGCAATATTACCGGACAGTACTGCCAGCCCGCCATCCTGGCTGTAAGCATGGGTTTTACTGCGGATACAGCCGTTTTCGCGGTCATCATCAAGGGACGGCCAGCGGCAGTCCTGTGAGAATGCTTTTGTTGTACGGATTCCGGCAGGCCCGGCGGAATACATCTGTTTTACCGCATCATCTTTTGTCAGTGTAATATCATACGCCGCCAGCAACTCCGGCAGGGTCATCCCCAGCACGTTACTGACCTCTCGGTGCAGCAACCCGGCGCGATCCAGCTCGCCCAGGATGCCGATGACCCCACCGGCACGGTGGACATCTTCCATATGGTATTTCTGCGTGCTCGGCGCGACTTTGCATAAATGCGGTACCGCACGGGAGAGACGATCAATATCCGTCATTGTGAAATCAACCTCCCCTTCCTGCGCCGCTGCCAGCAGGTGCAGAACCGTGTTGGTTGAACCGCCCATGGCGATATCCAGGATCATGGCGTTCTCAAATGCCGCTTTGGTGGCGATATTGCGCGGCAGAAAACGGATGTCATCCTGCTCGTAATATTTTTTGGTGATTTCCACAATCCGGCGTCCGGCATTGAGGAACAGAGTTTTACGATCAGCGTGCGTCGCCAGCAGAGAACCATTACCCGGCTGGGATAAACCCAGCGCTTCAGTCAGACAGTTCATTGAGTTTGCGGTAAACATACCGGAGCAGGAGCCGCAGGTCGGGCAGGCGGAGCGTTCGATTTGTTCACTGTCGGCATCGGAAACATCCGGATTTGCGCCCTGGATCATGGCATCCACCAGATCCAGTTTGATGATCTGATCAGACAATTTGGTTTTACCGGCTTCCATCGGGCCGCCGGATACAAAAATAACCGGGATATTCAGGCGCAGTGAGGCCATCAGCATCCCCGGGGTAATTTTGTCGCAGTTGGAGATACACACCATGGCATCCGCACAGTGTGCATTGACCATGTATTCCACAGAATCGGCAATAAGTTCGCGTGACGGCAGAGAGTAAAGCATCCCGCCGTGCCCCATCGCGATCCCGTCATCCACGGCAATGGTATTGAATTCTTTGGCAACGCCACCGGCGGCCTCAATTTCCTCTGCCACCAGTTTACCCAGATCCCGCAGGTGAACATGACCCGGAACAAATTGTGTGAATGAATTAACAACCGCGATAATCGGTTTGCCGAAATCGGCATCTGTCATTCCTGTCGCACGCCATAATGCGCGCGCGCCCGCCATATTGCGGCCATGTGTTGTCGTCGCCGAACGGTACTGAGGCATTGTAATCTCCCGTGTTTGCAAACATCAGGCGGGGGAACGACCCGCCTGAAAATATGTTTCGTTATTATGAATTTACCGGATCTAACCAGCCCCATTTGTCTTCTGTCTTACCCGTGAACAGCCCGAAGAATGCCTGCTGGATCTCTTTGGTGACAGGACCACAGCGGCCGATACCGACCTGAATACCGTCAACACTGCGCACCGGTGTAACTTCCGCGGCGGTGCCGGTCATAAAGACTTCATCCGCCAGATAAAGTGATTCGCGGGATAGTGTCTGCTCACGGATTTCATAACCCAGCTCTTTCGCCAGGGTCAGAATCGCATCACGGGTAATGCCCGGCAACGCGGAGGAGGTAAACGGCGGCGTGAAAATAATGTTATTTTTTACTTCAAACAGGTTTTCACCCGCTCCCTCTGAGATATAACCGTGCACATCCAGCGCAATCCCTTCCTGATAGCCGTGACGGCGGGCTTCACTGCCGACCAGTAACGAGGACAGGTAGTTACCGCCGGCTTTGGCAGCGGTCGGAATGGTGTTTGGTGCCACGCGGTTCCAGGATGACACCATCGCATCAATCCCGGCATCCAGAGCTTCTTCGCCCAGATAAGCACCCCACGGGAATGCCGCGATGATGACATCGGTTTTATAGCCCTGCGGCGGGTTAACGCCCATACCGACATCACCGATAAAGACCAGCGGGCGGATATAACCACTTGAAAGGTTATTTTTGCGCAGTGTGGCACGACAGGCTTCCATTAATTCATCAACGGAATACTCCATCGGCATACGATAGATTTTGGCGGAATCATGCAGGCGCTGCATGTGTTCACGATGACGGAAAACGACAGGGCCATTATGAGACTCATAACAGCGAATCCCTTCAAAAACAGAAGTTCCGTAGTGCATGGCATGGCACATAACATGAACCTTTGCCTCTGCCCATGGAACCATCTCATCATTGAACCAAATAAAATCAGCTTTTTTTGTCATTGTAATTTTCCTTTATACTGCACAGCTAATATGTTGATAATTTTGTGTATTTTTTGTAAGAATTTCGACATCCGCCACATCTGCCAGCTTAACTAACTGCGTACAGAGCAGAGCCGGCGGCCGCAGGCTTGAAACTGTTAACTCAATATTTACATTATCACCTTCGGAACCTTTCGCCAGATCCATTTTCATAGCACAGACGTTAAACCCGCGGTGGCGCACAACCCGCAGAACCCGTTCCAGGATTTCCGGGCATGAACGTGCCTGAATTGCTAACTGATGCTGCATCATAATGAGCTCTCCATCATATGTTCGTTACCCGCACCCGGCGGTACTAATGGCCAGACGTTATCTTCTTCACGGATGGCGACATGTAATAAATACGGACCCTGATGGTGTAACAGGGTCTCAATCGCGGACGGCAGTGCGGATTTTTCTGTCACCCGCTGCCCGGGGATATCAAACGAGCGCGCCAGGGCAACAAAATCAGGGTTGTCATCCAGCACCGTCTCGCTGTAACGCTTATCGAAAAACAGTTCCTGCCACTGGCGCACCATGCCGAGGCGCTGATTATCCAGCAGCAGGATTTTGACCGGCAGGCGCTTGCGTTTAACCGTAGTCAGCTCCTGCACATTCATCATGAAAGAGCCGTCACCGGAAACACACAGCACCGTCGCGTCAGGGCGGGCAATCTGCGCCCCGATGGCCGCCGGTAAACCGAAACCCATTGTTCCCAGGCCGCCGGATGTCAGGAAATTCTCCGGGCCGTCAAACGTCATATGCTGCGCCGTCCACATCTGGTGCTGTCCGACATCCGTTGTCACCACACAGTCCGCCGGTTTGGCCGCAGATACCTGAGATAACAGCAACGGAGCAAAAATACTGTCACCGGAATGTGAATAATCAGGAGCGTGCTCCGCTTTCAGTGCCTTCACATGATGCTGCCAGCCGGATAACGCCAGCGGCTGTGACAGCAGCGGCAGAGCCTGTTTCGCATCACAGGCAAGAGAAACATGTGTCTGCCGCAGTTTATCCAGCTCGGCAGGGTCGATATCCACATGAATCACCTTTGCATGCGGGGCAAATGCGTTCAGTTTGCCGGTCACCCGGTCATCAAAACGGGCACCGACCGCAATCAGCAGATCTGCTTCCTGCACCGCCAGATTTGCCGCTTTTGCCCCGTGCATACCGAGCATACCGAGGTACTGCGGATAATCCGGAGACACCGCACCCAGCCCTTTCAGTGTGCTCACTGCCGGCATACCGGTTTCATTCAGAAATGCCCGAAGTTGCGCGACCGCACCGGACATCCCGACACCGCCGCCGGCATACAACACCGGCTTCCGGCTCTCCCGCATCAGTTGCCGTGCACGGGAGAGTGCTGTCGGCGACAGAGGTTCTGCATCATTCACCGGCAGAAAGTACGGGGTAAATTCACCAATCTGTAATTGAATGTCTTTCGGGATATCAATGAGTACCGGCCCCGGACGCCCGCCTGCGGCAATCGCGAAAGCCTCGGTAATAATTCGCGGCAAATCAGTAATTGATTCAACCAGGAAGCTGTGTTTTGTGCATGACAAAGACAGCCCCAGCACATCGATCTCCTGAAAGGCATCCGTACCAATCAGTGATGAACCTACTTGTCCGGTGATAGCAACAACCGGTACTGAATCAAGCAATGCATCCGCCAGTCCGGTGATAAGGTTTGTTGCCCCCGGCCCTGATGTTGCGATACATACACCCGTTCTCTGACCTGCCCGTGCATAGCCGATTGCCGCCATAACCGCCCCCTGTTCATGACGGCAGAGCACATGCTCCACACCACCGTCATACAGCGCGTCATAGACCGGCATGATCGCCCCGCCCGGGTAGCCGAACACAGTGTCAACGCCCTGTGTTCGTAGTGCCTGCACTAACCACTGTGCCCCGTTCATGTGTGACTCCTTAGTCCGCCGTTTTCTTTTTCAGTGAAAAAACATAATTTTAAGGCTAAAAAAAACCCCGCGCCTTTCGGTGCGGGGTTCTCGTGAGATCCTGGCTCGTATCAGCCATTTTCGTATCCGAGTGCAGCCCCGCACGGTGGGATAATAATCACCACCACGCTCACGATAATTAGGCTGATAACCCGGACAATCTTATTCATGGATAAATTCTTCTGTCTGCCATATTCAGTTGGTCTCTTTATTTTAGAGTTATCATGTTATCGAATTCCTGACAACGGCTATTTGTCTTTTTTTTAACAACAAGAATAAAAATCCATAAAATTCAGATGACTACCAAAAATATCGGTATATTTAACCGTAATTTCGCGATTATTTGGCATTCTCCTCTGTCAAAATAGTCACCTCCGGAATAACACCGAAAAAACGGGTCATTCTCCGGTACTATTTACTATTCTCCTGAACATCGTTTCCTCTGTGCATGATGAAAAAAGTAGCAAATTTTTTATTCTGAAATCCGGAAATTAATTTTTCACCACCTGTTTTTCCGGCACAACACGCAAAACCGGAATCACTTTATGTAACATACATAAATTCTGTCGATTCAGACTGTAAAAAACTGAATTATGCAGCTAACTGACGCCAAAAACCTGCATCATGATAATTCGTTTATGCAACCGCAGAGTGAGCTGATGTCATTTGCCATTGTCTATACCCGTGCCATGATCGGAACAGAAGCGCCGCTGGTCACTGTCGAAGCGCATATCAGCACCGGGCTGCCCGGATTAACGCTGGTAGGATTACCGGAAACAGCGGTCAAAGAGTCCAGAGACAGGGTTCGCAGTGCCCTGATCAACAGCGGGTTTGAATTTCCGGCAAAGCGGGTCACTATCAACCTGGCGCCGGCTGATTTGCCCAAAGAAGGCGGACGATATGATCTTCCCATCGCTGTTGCCATACTTTCGGCATCAGAACAAATAGATGCAAAATTGACGGAATATTATGAGTTTTCAGGGGAATTAGGCTTGTCGGGAGAGCTGCGGTTTTGCCGGGGAATATTACCGGCGGTGCTGGCTGCCCGTCAGTCAGGAAGACATGCGGTGGTTTCAAAACAGCATGATGCTGAATTATGTATTTTACCTTCCGGTTCGGCACTGATGGCAGATAATTTATTGCAAATCGCCGCTTTTTTTCATCATCAGCAGGTACTGACAGAAAACGATCATCTGACAGAAAAAGCAAAAAATAATAGCGGTACAACTATTGATGATATTACCGGCCAGCAACACGCCAAACGGGTTCTGGAAATCAGCGCTGCCGGCGGACACAATTTACTCCTGCTCGGCCCGCCCGGGACAGGGAAAACGATGCTGGCCAGCCGGCTGGGAACATTACTCCCGCCGTTAACCGCGCAGGAGGCTCTTGACGTGGCGATAATACAGAGTCTGACCAAACCTCATCAGAGCAAAACAAATGGCCTCAGCGCCCATTCAGGGCACCACATCATACCGCATCTTCTGCCGCACTTACCGGCGGCGGCAGTATACCGCGGCCCGGCGAAATCTCGCTGGCACATCACGGCATCCTGTTTCTTGATGAATTGCCCGAGTTTTCCCGCAAAACCCTGGATTCTCTGCGTGAACCGCTCGAATCAGGGGAAATAATCATTTCCAGGGCTAAAGCAAAAGTATGTTTTCCCGCCCGGATACAGCTCATTGCCGCGATGAATCCCAGTCCGACAGGCCATTATCAGGGTATACATAACCGCAGCGGTCCTCAGCAATTACTGCGCTATCTTTCACGTATTTCAGGACCTTTTCTGGATCGGTTTGATTTATCCATTGAAGTACCCATGCTGCCGCCGGGAACACTAAGCAGAACAGAAAAAGATCCCCCGGTTCATGAACAGGTAAAAATGCGGGTACAATCCGCACGTGAACAACAATACCGCCGTAACGGTCAGGAAAAACTGAATGCAGCGTTATCAGGTAAAGAAACGGAGGAGGTATGCGCACTGTCTCCACAGGATGCCCGTTTTCTTGAGGATGCACTGATACAGCTTAACCTGTCTGTCCGTGCATGGCATCGTATACTGCGTGTCAGCAGAACGATTGCAGATCTGCGGAATGAGGAGGGGCAGGTATCACGAAATGATATACTGGAAGCACTCAGTTACCGGGTTATGGACAGATTTATCCATAAACTTCAGCAGGCGGTATCCTGAAAAGCGAAAGGGGCACGAATGCCCCTTTTAACTTATTATTTCTGATGATATTAATCATCTGTGTCGGTATAGTCTTCCGACGGATCGATCTGAGGTTTACCACCGGACAGCGTGTGGAAGCGTTTTGGTTTGCGAATACGCTCCAGATACTTAATCCACACTTTTTCTTCTGCTGTTTCCGGCATACGCTCACCACGGCATACAGAAACAAACTGTTTTTCTTCATCCGTCTGGGGGGCACGTTTACCCATATCCAGTTCGTTGAAAGCAAAACCATGGCGCTCAAGTAACTGAGCTTCTTTTATGGTGAAATGACCATGGCGTGAAAAACCACGAGGATAATGTTTATTATCAAAAAAACGATTAGTCGTGATAAAGCTTTCTGCCATCTGACACACTCCTAATTCTCTACTGACATACTCTTTATGGCGCGGAGTATTAGATAGCATTAGGATTCTGTAAAACAAAATATTTAAATCATAACGACAAATTTTTTTGGAGATACCAGTGGATACAGAATTACTGAAAACCTTTCTGGAAGTCAGTAAAACCCGTCACTTCGGGCGTGCGGCTGAATCCTTATACCTGACACAATCGGCAGTTAGCTTCAGAATCAGGCAGTTAGAGACTAATCTCGGGGCAAATCTTTTTACCCGCCACCGTAATAATATCCGCCTGACAGCAGCAGGTGAGCGGTTAGTGCCTTATGCCGAAGCACTGATCAATACCTGGCAGCAGGCAAAACAAGAAATTAATCAGGCCTCTGCACACAACCCGCTTTCTATCGGGGCGACTGCATCATTGTGGGAAGCCTGCCTGACTCCCTGGCTTGGACGGACATATCAATCACACGCAGGCCTCCGACTGGAAACCCGGATAGCATCCCGGCAATCTCTGGTAAAACAATTACATGCCCGTGAACTGGATTTACTGATCTCAACTGAACAACCTAAAATGGATGAGCTGAAAAGTGAAATTGTCGGAGAAATCACACTTCAGTTGTTCAACATACAACCACTGACAGCAGAGAATCCGCCATGTCTTATCCGTCTGGAATGGAGTGCAGATTTTCAGCAGCATGATGAGGCTGTTTTTGCACGCTGCCAGTCACCGATCCTGACAACATCGTCTGCTTTTCAGGCCAGACAATTACTGTCAGTAACACCATCGGTAGCGTATTTACCTGTGCACTGGAAAAAAACATATCCTGAGCTGAAGCCCGTGAATAATGACCTGATTACAAAGCCGCTATATGCTGTCTGGTTGCAGAACAGTGATCAGCAGGGGCTTATAGGGCAATTGATCATTATACCGGTATAACACCGGTCATTGATGATTTTAAAGATAGGTAGTGTGGTAACTGTTATATTGAAAGGACAGGTCGCAAAAGAAAGAAAATTCGGCAGGATACAATACATGAATACATGGGAAGGCAAAATTCAGATAATAAAAAACCCAGTTCATAACGAACCGGGCTATTAATAAATAAAGATCTTTAGTTATTACTTATCAAGTAAATGGCAGGGGCGGAGAGGCTCGAACTCCCAACACCCGGTTTTGGAGACCGGTGCTCTACCAATTGAACTACGCCCCTAAATG
>NZ_NRQY01000002.1:424824-463135 GCF_003996855.1 Morganella morganii
GGAGGTGCATTATAGGGAGTCGCTTTCAGAAGACAAGTGTTAATTTTCGATTTTCTGACTGTTTGCTGCATTCCCCAGCAAAACCCCTGTTTATACCGGGTTACACACAAAGTTATCCACAGACAGCAAAAAATCACAAAATTCACAAGCATCACGCAAACGTTTGCGTTACAATCTGCTGCATTCGTGTACCGTTGCTTTTTACTCCGGGTTTTGAAATCTTATGAGATACACCGATTTCACCTGCAACCTATTGTCATCTATTCGTTGAATTCAAGGGATCCAAACTCATGCAACAGCTTCGCCCAATCCGTCGCGCCCTGCTCAGTGTCTCTGACAAAACCGGCATCACTGAATTTGCTCAGGCACTTTCCGCCCGTGGTGTTGAATTGTTATCAACCGGCGGTACTGCCCGCCTGCTGGCTGACGCCGGTCTGCCGGTGACGGAAGTCTCCGATTACACCGGTTTTCCGGAAATGATGGACGGACGTGTCAAAACCCTGCATCCGAAAGTACACGGCGGAATACTCGGCCGCCGCGGCACAGATGATGAGATTATGGCAAAGCATCAGATCTCTGCTATCGACATGGTGGTTGTGAATCTCTATCCGTTTGCGGAAACCGTGGCAAAACCAGGCTGCACACTGGAAGACGCGGTTGAAAATATCGATATCGGCGGCCCGACCATGGTGCGCTCCGCGGCGAAGAACCATAAAGATGTGGCGATTGTGGTAAAAAGCAGTGACTACAACAATATCATCGCGGAAATGGATGCCGGACAAAACAGCCTGAGTTTCGATACCCGTTTTGATCTCGCGATCAAAGCCTTCGAGCATACAGCGGCCTATGACAGTATGATTGCCAACTATTTCGGTCAGAAAGTAAAACCGTACTTCGGCGATACTACTCAGCCTTCCGGTCAGTTCCCGCGTACCCTGAATCTCAACTTTATTAAAAAGCAGGACATGCGCTACGGCGAAAACAGCCACCAGAACGCCGCCTTCTATATAGAAGAGAATATTCAGGAAGCGTCCATCAGTACCGCTGTACAGTTACAGGGCAAAGCCCTCTCTTATAATAATATCGCGGATACGGATGCCGCCCTTGAATGTGTGAAGCAGTTTGATAAACCGGCCTGTGTGATCGTCAAACACGCCAACCCGTGTGGCGTAGCCGTTGCCGATACCTTACTGACTGCTTATGACAACGCCTTTAAAACTGACCCCACCTCCGCATTCGGCGGTATTATTGCTTTTAACCGCGAACTGGATGCCGGGACAGCAGCAGAAATTACCGAACGTCAGTTTGTGGAAGTGATTATTGCCCCGTCCGTCGCGGAAGATGCACTGCCGGTTCTCGCTGCCAAACAGAATGTCCGCGTACTGACCTGCGGTCAGTGGCAGCATCCGGTTGCCGCCCTTGATTTCAAACGGGTGAACGGCGGCCTGCTGGTGCAGGATCGCGATCTCGGGATGGTCGGTGATGACGATCTGAAAGTGGTCAGCAAGCGTCAGCCGACAGAGAAAGAACTAAAAGATGCGCTGTTCTGCTGGAAAGTGGCGAAGTTCGTTAAGTCCAATGCCATTGTTTATTCAAAGAATAATATGACCATCGGCGTGGGTGCCGGGCAGATGAGCCGGGTTTACTCGGCAAAAATTGCCGGGATCAAAGCCGGTGACGAAGGATTGGAAGTGGCGGGATGCGCTATGGCATCCGATGCGTTCTTCCCGTTCCGTGATGGTATTGATGCGGCGGCTGCCGTCGGTATTACCTGTGTGATCCAGCCGGGCGGCTCTATCCGTGATGATGAAGTCATTGCGGCCGCAGATGAACACAATATCGCGATGATTTTCACCGGCATGCGCCATTTCCGTCATTAATACCCGGAGCTGACTTATGAATATCCTGATTATCGGTAATGGCGGACGCGAACACGCGCTGGCCTGGAAAGCCGCACAATCCCCGCTGGCAAAAAATGTGTATGTCGCGCCCGGTAACGCCGGTACCGCACAGGAACCAAATCTGACCAATGTGGATATCAGCGCGACAGATATTGACAGTCTGGTCGCGTTTGCCCGCACGAACAATATCGGCTTGACGATTGTCGGCCCGGAAGCCCCTCTGGTGCTGGGGGTGGTGGATGCATTCAATGCCGCCGGTCTGACGATCTTCGGCCCGACCAAAGGCGCCGCACAGCTGGAAGGCTCCAAAGCATTTACCAAAGATTTTCTGGCGCGCCATCATATCCCGACAGCGGATTACCAGAATTTTACTGAGGTTGAACCGGCACTGGCTTATCTGGATAAAACCGGCGCCCCGGTGGTGATCAAGGCTGACGGTCTGGCTGCCGGTAAAGGCGTGATCGTCGCCATGACCCTGAAAGAAGCACAGGACGCGGTACATGACATGCTGGCCGGTAATGCTTTCGGCGATGCCGGGCACCGCATTGTGATTGAAGAGTTTCTGACCGGCGAGGAAGCCAGTTTTATCGTCATGGTGGATGGTAAAAATGTGGTACCGATGGCGACCAGCCAGGATCACAAACGGGTCGGTGATAATGACACCGGGCCAAACACGGGTGGTATGGGTGCTTACTCCCCGGCGCCGGTGGTAACGGATACCGTTCATCAGCGTGTGATGGAGAAAGTGATTTACCCGACAATTGAAGGCATGGCGGCGGAAGGTCATACCTATCAGGGCTTTTTATACGCAGGGCTGATGATTGATGAACACGGTGAGCCGAAAGTGATTGAATTCAACTGCCGCTTTGGTGATCCGGAAACCCAGCCGATCATGATGCGGTTGCAGTCAGACCTGGTTGAGCTCTGCCTGGCCGGTGCACAGGGGAAACTGGCCGGTAAAACCTCGCAATGGGACCCGCGTCCGGCACTCGGAGTGGTGATGGCGGCCGGTGGTTATCCGGGCGATTACCGCAAAGGTGATGTTATTGAAGGTCTGGATATTCAGGAGGCCGACTGCAAAGTTTTTCAGGCCGGGACGGCACTGGAAGAAGGTGTGGTTGTGACTGACGGTGGCCGGGTATTGTGTGTGACTGCGCTGGGTGAGGATATTGCACAGGCACAGAAACAAGCTTATGCTGCACTGAAACACATTCACTGGGATGGCGCATTTTGCCGCAGTGATATCGGTTACCGGGCTATTGCCCGCCTGAATAAGTAAGCAGCACTAATAACCTGCGGGAGATTTACAGTGAATCTTCCGTAGGTTCCCATTTACAGAAGTTATCATTTGCCGCCAGCAGAATTTCCCGTCCTTCCGGTGAATCCAGCCATGCAATATAGATAGGTGATGTGCTGTTGCGCTGACGTTTCGCCAGGAACTGTTCCGTTTCCGCGTCAAACTCAATATACGATTTATTACCCTGACAATCCGTGACATAGCTGTCACGCCACTGCCCCTGTTTCAGGCGGATATCACCGATCACCAGCGCGCTGTTCAGCGTCAGTTGCCGGCCTGCCACAAAGGTCATCCGTGTGATTTCATCTGCTGTCAGCGGGGATTTATGACCGTTTTTTTCACGCTGCATAAAGATGGCATTGCCTTCGTGATCCAGCCTCAGCTGTTCGGAAAAGCCGTTATCGCCCAGATATTCTGCGCGGATCTGCCAGAGCTGACCTCTGCGGTATTCATAAACGGTGACGACAGTTTGCTGCCCGCTTCGGTAGGGACTGAAGACACTCATCAGGATACCGGGCTGATTGTCGGTGTTGAGGCGCCACATTCTGACCGCGCCATCGTCCGCGATATAACCGGACGCGCTGAAGGGAGGAAAATCAGGCTGAACAGAACAGGCGCTGAGCAATGAGCCAAAACCCAGTGCAAGCAGCCCCTGTCTGATCAACAAAAGGGGACGAAATCCCCCTCTATCAATCTGTTTTTGCAATGCAATTATTTTACTGAATCTTTCAGTGCTTTACCGGCAGTGAAAGCAGGCACGTTTGCTGCTGCAATTTTGATTTCTTTACCGGTCTGCGGGTTACGGCCAGTACGCTCTGCACGATGGTTAACTTTAAAAGTACCGAAGCCAACTAATTGTACAGCATCGCCTTCTTTCAGAGAGTCAGTGATGGCAGCCAGAGTTGATTCCAGCGCTGCTTTAGCTTGTGCTTTAGACAGCTCTGCTTTTTCTGCGATAGCATCAATCAATTGAGTCTTATTCATAAAATATCCTTACAGTGTGTTTATCGTTTGCAAAGCATCGAGTGCGTCGGATGTGCCTTTTGACAGCCCTGATACACGCGCCCCGATAGCCACTTCTTTTCGCCCTTCACTGTAGACCAGAGACGGGGCAATTGTGAAGCCTTTAACACCGGCATTTATAGGCTTAAATCACGTTTTTTGATTTAATCGCCTAAACTAACACCAATATTGCTGATCCCCGCATCACGGAGATCGGATTTCAAACCTTTTATCAACTCAATATCGCGCTCTTCGCAGGCGGCCAATAAGCGGTAAATTTCCCACTGAATGTCCCACTCATCTTCAACAGCGGGCAATTCATTTAATTCGTCGTCGGACATTTCGCGTCCGGCGTGTGTCATTTCCAGTACAGCGACCGTGCCGACTGAAATCTCACTGGCTGCAATAGCATGCTCCAGTGTTTCCCCGCTCAGGCGGGAATGGATAAGCTCACTGAGTGCCGCGCAGGCATCAATCGCCGGATACACACCGTAAATATCATAGTTATCTGCATCAGGGATGACATCTTCCAGCTTTTCCAGCTGATTATCAAAGTTCACTTTTGCGTCTTTGACCGTCAGGATTTCCCAGATGAGATCCAGAATACGCCGGTAAAGCGACGGATCGGTAAACCCGGTCTGCTGACAGAAAACGGCATAATTCGGATACATTCTCTCGCACAGACATGCCGTGAAGGTGAGATGCTGCCAGCTTTCCAGTTTTTCCAGCCGTAAATGGATCGGGTTCTTTAACATTCCGCTTTACTCGTTACTCTGACGTGAGCCGCAGTTTACCTGAAAATCCGTGATATCCACATCTTTACGTGGAAAATCGGGAAATTTCTGCTTCAACTGGACAAAAAACGTTCGATTTGAGGCAATGCCATCAGCCCAGCGGGTCGGTTCAGGCAGGCGATACCCGCGTGTCAGAGCTTTTACCCAGGCCAGCGCGGTATCGATGCTCATATGATGACCCGGTGAAATGAACAGCGGATTACAGCGGTTTTTGCTGCGCCAGACCCAGCCGAGCGGCTCGCCTTTGTCTGTCAGCAGCGACTGTGCACCGGCTTCTTCCGCCAGCGGTTCAAACGTGCCGCATAACCGGCTTTTGGCAACCCCGATGGCGGGTAAATCCAGCAGTACCCCGAGATGACCGGCAACACCGAGACGGCGCGGATGAGCACGGCCCTGGCCGTCCACCAGCACCAGATCCGGTTTTAAGGTCAGTTTTTCCCATGCAGCAAGTGCCGCAGGAATTTCGCGGAAGGAGAGCAGCCCCGGAATATAGGGAAGTTGTGTGGGGATGCGGGCGGTCTGATACTCTGCCACGTCCAGCTCAGGCCAGGTGAGGATCACCACGGCAGCCCGGGTGACGTTCCCCCCGTCCTCAAAACCGACATCCACCCCCGCAATATAGCGGGGATTGAGAGTCACATCCTGCAAACTGACCTGCTGTGCCAGCTCCGTCTGCCGGGCTTTCAGGGCGCGGGTGTCAATGGCTGTCATGGTGACCTCCGTTATCTGTCAGTGATCAGCCCTGATGATATTTGGCTGACAGACGGTGAACAGATTCGACGAATGCTGCGGCATGTTCAGGCGGAACATCCTGGTGGATGCCGTGTCCGAGGTTGAACACATGGCCTTCGCCCTGCCCGAACCCGGCCAGGATAGATGCCACTTCCGCTTCAATACGGGCAGGTGGTGCATAGAGCATGGACGGGTCCATATTGCCCTGCAATGCCACTTTGCTGCCGACCCGGCGGCGGGCATCCGCGATATCCGTGGTCCAGTCCAGCCCCAGAGCATCACAACCGGTTTCTGCTATGGCTTCCAGCCACTGTCCGCCGCCTTTGGTGAACAGCGTGACCGGCACACGGCGCCCGTCATTTTCGCGGATCAGACTATCGACAATCTTGTGCATGTAATTAAGTGAAAATTCACGGTAATCACACCCGGTCAGTACCCCGCCCCAGGTGTCAAAGATCATCACGGATTGTGCACCGGCTTTAATCTGCGCGTTCAGATAGAGGATCACGCTGTCTGCCAGTTTATCCAGCAGCAGATGCAGGGTCTGCGGTTCGGCATACATCATTTTTTTGATTTTGGTAAAGGCTTTGCTGCTGCCGCCTTCGACCATATAGGTTGCCAGTGTCCACGGACTGCCGGAGAAACCAATCAGCGGTACATCGCCGTTCAGAGCTTTGCGGATGGCGCGGACAGCATTCATGACATAACCGAGTTCCTGCTCCGGGTCAGGTACCGGCAGTTTTTCAACATCACGGGCATTCCGGATCGGATGAACAAAACGCGGCCCTTCGCCGGTTTCAAAATAGAGCCCGAAGCCCATCGCATCCGGAATAGTGAGAATATCGGAAAAGAGAATTGCCGCATCCAGCGGGAAACGACGCAATGGTTGCAGGGTGACTTCACAGGCCAGTTCGGTGTTTTTGCACAGCGCCATAAAATCCCCCGCCTGTTCGCGGGTGGCTTTATATTCCGGCAGATAACGCCCGGCCTGGCGCATCATCCACACGGGGGTCACATCCACCGGCTGACGCAGTAATGCCCGCAGATAGCGGTCGTTTTTCAGTTCACTCATGACAGACTCCAAAAAGTTGTTGGCCGCGTAACGTATTGACGTCCTGAATAAAACCCATTGTAGCACGCCTGCCGCCCGGGGTCAGGGCAGTGTTACGCGTCTTCGTCATCCTGACGGCACAGTGCGACCGTATCTTCTATCAGACGGCGGGCGATGGTATCCGGCGGCGGAATAACCGGCAGATTGTCATACCGGTACCAGTCCGCACTGAGCAGCTCAGACGGATCGTGATGAATTTCACCGTCCGCGTAATCCGCCAGAAATCCCATCATCAGCGAGTGCGGGAACGGCCACGGCTGCGAGGAAACATAACGGATATTCTGAATCTCAATCCGGCTCTCTTCCATCACCTCACGGGCAACAGCTTCTTCCAGAGTTTCGCCGACTTCGACAAACCCGGCGAGCACGGTAAACAGCGGCGCACTTTTGTGCCGGCGGTGCTGAGCCAGCAGAATAGAGTCATGACGGCGGATACCGACAATAATACAGGGCGCTATCTGCGGGTAATAACGTTCACGGCAGCTGTCACACAGACACGCCCATTCACTTGCACTGTATTTCATTGCCGCGCCGCAATAGCCGCAATAACGGTGCGAGCGGTAGAACTCCGCCAGCTGCACGCCGCGTCCGGCCATTTTGAAGAGATCATCATTCTCTGCGGCAATAATGCGCGGCGAACACATATCGGAACGCATTTTTTCTCGGATCAGCCAGACCGGCAGCCCCTGCCACTCTCCGATACGCACCGCCGGTTTCCCGGTCAGCATCCATTGTGCCGCACTGCCCTCCGGCAGTTGTCCTTCCGGCAGCCAGACGCGGTTATCCGCGCTGATCACCCAGTAGCCGGTTTCATTGCCTGTTAAAATCTGCTGCATAATAGAGACATCATGTTAATGAAATAATAATGGATTAAATCATACTCCGTTTGCGGGGAGAATACTCAGCAGAACGAGGGATGCTTTTCCCTGTCACCCGGCTGTCAGAAAAGTGTCACACGAGTGTCAGTTGTCTGTCACAAACGCGTCATACCCTAGCCTCACCACTGATACTGAATCAGTTAACTGACGAGGGTTTTATGACACGTTTTCCTTCTGCCAAAATATTGCTGACCGCCGTTGCTGTTTCCGCTTCTTTCTCTGCTTTTTCTGCCGGGCAAAATACCATTCCTGAAGAACTGATTGCCGCAGCCAAAAAAGAGGGCGTGGTTTACAGTGTCGGGATGCCGGATACCTGGGCTAACTGGAAAGGCACCTGGGCTGATCTTGAAAAACTCTACGGTATCCGCCATCAGGATACCGACATGAGCTCTGCCCAGGAAATTGCCAAGTTTGCCGCTGAAAAAAGTAATGCCACTGCGGATATCGGGGATGTGGGTGCCGCCTTCGGCCCTGTCGCCGTACAGAAAGATGTGGTGCAGCCTTACAAACCGACCACCTGGGATCAGATCCCTGACTGGGCAAAAGATAAAGACGGCAACTGGGCACTGGCCTACACCGGCACCATTGCATTCATCATCAATAATGATCTTGTCAAAGAACAGCCGAAAAGCTGGGCCGATCTGCGCAACGGTAACTACCGTGTGACTATCGGTGATGTCGGTATTGCGGCACAGGCCAACAGCGGCGTGCTTTCCGCAGCCTTTGCTCTCGGTGGTAATGAAACCAATATTCAGCCTGCGATTGACCTGTTTGCCGATCTCGCCAAACAAAAACGTTTATCCCTGAATGACCCGAGTGTGGCGAACCTGGAAAAAGGGGAAGTGGAAGTCGCGGTGATGTGGGATTTCAACGCCCTTAACTACCGCGACCAGATTGATGCCAAACGCTTTACCGTGGTGATCCCGTCTGACGGCTCTGTCACCTCCGGTTACACCACTATCATCAACAAATACGCGAAGAACCCGAACGCCGCCAAACTGGCCCGTGAGTTCATCTTCAGTGATAAAGGACAGCTCAACCTGGCTGAAGGTTATGCCCGCCCTATCCGCGCCGCACATCTGACCCTGCCGGACGATATCAAAGCAAAACTGCTGCCTGAATCCCAGTACAGCAACGCCAAACCGATTACTGATTTTGACGGCTGGGAAAAAACCTCCCGCCAGTTGCCGAAATTGTGGCAGCAGAACGTTATCATCAACATGAATTAACGGAATGACAATGAATAACCCAGTTATCCTGGTTGTTCTGGATGGCTTAAACTACCGCACAGCCCATGACTGCATGGGCTTTATGCAGGGGTTAGCCGAATCCGGGGACGCCACACTGTACCGCCTGAACTGTGAACTGCCCTCGCTCTCCCGCCCGCTGTATGAATGTATTCTGACCGGCGTGCGCCCGGTTGACAGCGGCGTGGTGCACAATCAGGTGGTGCGCCTGTCACATAACGACAGTATTTTCTCCCTCGCACAGAAAGCCGGAAAAACCACCGCCGCCGCCGCTTATCACTGGGTCAGCGAGCTGTATAACCGCGCACCGTTTGATGCAGTCCGTGACCGTTTCACTCACGATGATTCGCTTGCTATACAACACGGCTGTTTTTATCAGGCGGATCACTATCCGGATGATCATTTATTTCTCGATGCGGAATATTTACGCCGCCAATACCACCCCGACTTCCTGCTTATTCACCCGATGAATATTGATGATGCCGGTCATAAGCACGGTGTCGATTCACAGCAGTACCGCAACAGTGCCCGCCGTGCAGACGGTCTGCTCTCCGCGTATCTGCCTGCATGGCTGGACGCGGGTTATCAGGTGATCGTCACGGCTGACCACGGCATGAATAATGATCGTTCCCATGGCGGAATTCTGGATGAAGAGCGCACCGTCCCGCTGTTTGTTGCCGGTGATGCATTTTCTCACGAGGCGGATATTCCGGTGCAGCAGACACAATTGTGCGGCACTGTCTGCCGGCTGCTCGGTCTGAGCGGACACAACAAAGCCGCCGCACCACGCCTGTTGCGGGAGACGCAACATGGCTGATATTCTGCCGGAGCTGACCGCGATGAAAAGTAAGCAACATACCCGTCCCCTGTCACGCCGTCTGCCGCTGAAACCGATGCTGTTACTGCTCCCTGCCGCGCTGTTGTTCGCGCTTTTCCAGCTCGCGCCGATGCTGTGGGTGATTATTAACAGCTTCGTGTATGAAGATGCCTGGTCATCGGGGAATTTCACCGAAATCTTCAGCAGCCCTTTTTATATTCAGTCCTTTGAAAACACGCTGTGGATTTCCGGAATATCAGCGGTCGGCGGGCTTCTCCTCGCGACACTGTTCGCCGCCTCCTTACAGCACGCCCCGCCGCGTCCGCGCCGCTGGCTGATTGCCTTCACCAATATGACCGGCAATTTCAGCGGTGTGCCGCTGGCGTTTGCCTTCATTATCATTCTTGGTGTCAACGGAGCTATCACCCTGCAACTGAAAGCCTGGGGAGTGATTGAGGATTTCAATCTCTACAGCGCCGCCGGGCTGATGCTGATTTACCTCTATTTTCAGATCCCGCTGGGGATACTGCTGCTCTATCCGGCGTTTGATGCCCTGAAACCGGAATGGGAAGATGCGGCCAAAACCATGGGAGCCGGACGCCTGGCCTACTGGCGTTATGTCGCGCTGCCGGTGCTTTCTCCGGCACTACTCGGCACCTTTATCATTTTGTTTGCCAATGCTGCCGGGGCTTATGCCTCCACCTATGCGCTGACTACCGGGAACTACAATATGGTGACTATCCGCATCGCCAGCCTGGTGTCCGGCGACCTGTTCCTGGAACCGAATATGGCGGCGGCACTCTCTGTCCTGCTGATGGTTATTCTCGGATTCATCACTGCTGTCTATCACTGGCTGCTGAAACGGAGTTACCATGCCACGTGCTGATCTCACACTCAATCCGCCATCCATGGCGCGTTATCACAAAATCATGCTCAGTCTGATTGTGATCCTGCTGCTGTTACCGATTATTGCAACCCTGGTGTATTCCTTCTCCACCCGCTGGGGGGCCACGGTGCTGCCGGACGGCCTGACATTACAATGGTATCTGAAGCTGTGGCAGGACCCGCGTTTTCTTGCCGCATTCGGCCGCTCGCTGTTTATCTGTTTTGTCACCCTCGCCATCAGCACGCTGGTGATCCTGCCGCTGGTATTTGCCGTGTTTTATTACTTCCCGCGGCTGAAAGGGCTGATGGAGATCCTGATTATTCTGCCGTTCGCCGTACCGCCGGTTGTCTCTTCTGTCGGATTACTGCAACTGTTTGCTGACGGGCCGCTGCCGATTGCCGGTACCCCGTGGATTCTGATCGGTACCTATTTCACCATCACCCTGCCGTTTATGTACCGGGCGCTGGCCAACAGCCTGAACGGCGTGCCGCTGAAAGATTTGCTGGATGCCGCCCATCTCCTCGGCGCAAGTACTTTTAAAGCATTTCTGCTGGTGGTGGTACCGAATATCCGCAAAGGGCTGCTGGTGTCATTGCTGATCGCGTTCTCTTTCCTGTTCGGCGAGTTTGTGTTTGCCAATATCCTAGTCGGCACCCGTTACGAAACACTGCAAATCTATCTCTACAACATGCGTCAGACCAGCGGGCATTTCACCTCTGCTCTGGTGATGAGCTACTTTATTTTCACCCTGATCCTGACCCTGATCGCAACACGCTTAAGCCGCTGAGGAATCACTGATGAGCTATGTAATTGCTGAAAACCTGACAAAATCCTTTGCTGCCACTCCGGTCTTTTCCGGTCTGAATTTTTCTGTCAGTAAAGGGGAATTTATTACCCTGCTCGGCCCGAGCGGCTGCGGCAAATCCACGCTGCTGCGCTGTCTTGCCGGGCTGGAGCCTGTCAACGACGGTCGGATTTATGTGAATAAACAGGATATTACTTTATCCCCGCCACAGCAGCGGGAAATCGGCATGGTGTTTCAGAGCTATGCCCTGTTCCCGAATATGACCACCGAACGCAACATTGCCTTCGGCCTGAAGATGCAGAAAGTCGCGGCGGATGAACAGCGCAAAGCCGTTGCGGATGTGATTGAACTGGTCGGGCTGAAAGGAAAGGAGCAGCATCTGCCGCATCAGCTTTCCGGCGGCCAGCGTCAGCGTGTGGCACTGGCGCGGGCACTGGTGATGAAACCGCGCATCCTGCTGCTCGATGAGCCGCTCTCTGCGCTGGATGCACAAATCCGCAAACATCTGCGCCAGCAAATCCGCCAGATCCAGCGGGAACTGAACCTGACCACGATTTTTGTCACCCACGACCAGGAAGAAGCTATGCTGATGTCTGACCGCATCTTCCTGATGAATAAAGGTGAAATCGTACAGAGTGATACTGCCGAAAATCTCTACACCCAGCCCGCCAATGAGTTTGTCGCGCGCTTTATGGGACATTACAATCTGGTGAACGCGCACAACGCCAACAGTTTGCTCGGCCTGAATCTCAGCGGCATTGTGGCGATCCGCCCGGAATCCATTTATGTGCGTGAGGCCGGAAGACAATACGGGGAACACATTTCCCATCCGGTTTCAGGTACAATCCGTGACAGTCAGTTACTGGGCAATATTATCCGTTATCAGGTGGATACCGGACTGGGCGCACTGACCGTGGATCTGCTGAACCGCTCCTCAGAGCGGCTGTTTGAACAGGGCACACAGCTGGAACTGATGTTCAATAAAAATGAAATCCGCGCCCTTGCCCCGTCAGTTAATTAAAGGAACGTCATGTCAACATTAGCAGTTTTCGACCTCGATCACACCTTAATCGCCGCAGATAGCAGCCTGTTATGGACAGATTATCTGTGGGAAAAAGGTATTATTACTGATCCTGCCTTTCTTGCCGCTGATAAGCAGATGATGGCGGATTACAGCGCCGGTAAGCTGGATATGGCTGCGTATATGGCATTCAGCCTGCAATCTCTGAGAAATGCGACGACCGGGCAGATTGATGAATGGGTGGCTGAGTTTACCGAAAGCAAAGTGCGTCCTCTGGTCTATCCTGACGCCATCAAAACTCTCGCATTTTACAAAGAGCATGGTGTACCGGTGATTATTATTTCCGCCACCGCCGATTTTATTGTCAAACCGGTGGCGAAGATGCTGGGGGTGAATCTGGCGTTTGGTATTGAACTCGAAGTCCGGGATGATCACTACACCGGCGCATTACAGGGGATCACCACCTTCCGTGAAGGCAAAGTGGAAAAACTGGCTAACTTTCTGGATATTCGCCAGTTTTTACCGGAACGTACGATTTTTTATACCGATTCCGCCAACGATTTACCGTTGTGCCGTTACGCCACAGATGTGCTGACGGTCAACGCCGACCCGGTATTGCAGGCGGAAGCAGAAAAGCAGGGATGGACACAGCTGACGTGGTCATTAAACAACATTAGCGGCTGATCCTCCCTTCAATCACGGATAAGGCAATCCTTAATATTCTGCCCGCTGAAGTAATCCGGCAGCGGGTATCAGCGGGGTCAGGCCGTCCCGGTTCCCAGTCTGAATTGAGTCATGACCTGCATGAGCTGCCCTGCCTGCTGATGCAGGCTTTCCGCTGCCGCCGCATTTTCAACCACCAGCGCGGCATTCTGCTGTGTGACTTCATCGATCTGCTGTACGGCAATCCCGACCTGAGAGATTCCCTGAGACTGCTCATTCGCCGCCAGTGTCAGCTCGTCAATCATCTGACTGACGCCCTGTGTCTGAGTGACAATCACCTGCATCGACTCACCGGCTTCTGCCACCAGTTTACTGCCGGCATCCACCTGTTCAACACTGGTATTAATCAGATTTTTTATTTCACCGGCCGCCTGTGCACTCCGCTGTGCCAGTGTCCGGACTTCGCCGGATACCACAGCAAAACCGCGCCCGTGTTCACCGGCACGCGCTGCTTCCACCGCCGCGTTCAATGCAAGGATATTGGTCTGGAATGCGATGGAATCAATCACACCGATAATGTCAGTGATTGTCCGTGAAGAGTGTGAAATATCCTGCATGGCATGAATAACCAGATCCACTTTCTCACCACCGTGACGGGCCGTTTCGGACGCTTCCGCTGCCATCATGTTCGCTTTGGCTGCAATCTCCGCACTGCTTTTCACCGTGGCAGATAACTGTTCCATTGATGCCGCAGTCTGTTGCAGACTGCTGGCCTGGGATTCCGTCCGCTGGCTCAGGTCAGCATTACCGCTGGTTATCTGCATTGTCCCGGTCACAATACTGTCACTGTTATTACGCACTGTACCGACAATATCTGCCAGATTCATCTGCATCGCTTTCAGTGTACTCAGCACACTACCGTCCGGAACCGGATGTGTTTCGCAGGACGGCGACAGATCACCGGAGGCCACCCGTTCAGCCACTTCTTTCAGTTGTGCGGGTTCGGCGCCCAGAGCACGGGTCAGATTGCGGATAATCATCACCCCGGAGGCAATCGCCAGCGTCAACGCCAGCAGCGCGAACACCAGAATAATGTTGCTCTGACGCTCAAAATTCGAATTAAACTCCTGAATGAGCTGGTTACCGGTTTCAGTGCCGTGATCTCTGCTGGCACGGAATGACATAATATAGGCATCCGATGCGGCATATTCCGCATCCATCATTTTCGCAATCGCTTCCTCATGCCGTCCCTGCTGATCCAGTGCGAGTACTTCACGGGTCACTGCGGTATAGTGCTTTTCATCCGCTATCATTTTATCAAGCAAGTCCCGTCCCTGCGGGTCCATACCGAACTCATTGACCATATCCAGCAGTGTCTGAGTTCTTTCACTCACTTTCCCGTCTTCTTCTTCAAAACGGTTCAGTTCTTCTGTTTTATCTTTCTTATCAGTCGAATTGATCATATCCCGCAACATGATCGCCCGCTCTTCCGTTGCATGGCGGACTTCATATGCCTGAACCTGAAGTGCATATGTCCCGTTGACGTAATTCGTGAACATCTCTTTGTCTTTATAAAGGTTCATAATCGCCATCCCGGAAACCAGAGCCAGAATGGCGCTCAGAACACCGAATGTGACAGATAACCTGACACGAATCGTCGTATTTTTAAGATTCATATTTTTTCCTGATGCAGAAAGCAATCAATAAGGCCAATAAATAACCAAATATCTTTTCTTAATATGCCGTAATAAGGCACGCCGACAGAAAACATCGGCAACTGACCGGAAATTATCAGTTTTAATTTAATTTTTTTTATATTTAGCCGCTGTGGTGTAACCGGTGAATACCGGGGAGAATGACAGGGAGACACCGCACGTGAACGGATGATGTTATAAAAAGGTTGTAGTTTCCGGGCAGCTTCTTATACTGAAGTCTTTCTTGTCGGAGTGCCCAGCATTTATCCCTGTGATAAATCGGGCTGAGACCGTTAATTCGGGATCCGCGGAACCTGATCGGGTTAATACCCGCGAAGGGAACAAGAGTAATCTTTCCTTTTTTAACCGCCGTTTTTCAGCCGCCGTAATGCGGATGTTGTGTACAGCCGGTTATCACGCATTACTCCTGACGCACCTCCAGACAAGCAATTTCTCACTTTTTCTTCCGGCGTTGCCGGTTTCACTGTAAGGAATTTGCTATGTCCCGTGAACAACGTATTGATACCACTGATCTCTCCCCGGGCGCGGAAACCGCCGCCCCGTCCAAAGCCCGCAACCGCCGTGAGCAGCGCGATGCGGCAGAAGAATATATCAGCACGCTGAAAGGGGTGAATTTCCCGAACTCCTCCCGTATTTATCTCACCGGCTCGCGTCCGGATATTCGTGTGCCGATGCGGGAGATTGCCCTGTCGCCCACACTGATCGGCGGCGATAAAGCCAATCCGCAATATGAAGAGAATGAGCCGGTGCCGGTTTATGATACCGCCGGGCCGTACGGCGACCCGCAGGTGAAACTAGATGTCCGCGCCGGTCTTGCCCGTCTGCGTGAGCAGTGGGTTGCAGAGCGCGGTGATACCGAAGCGATGACACAGCTGAGTTCTGATTTTACCCGTGACCGGCTGGCCGATAACGGACTGGACCATCTGCGCTATCCGGACCGTCCTGCACCGCTGAAAGCCAAAACCGGAAAATGCGTGACACAGCTGCACTATGCACGGAAAGGGATTGTCACCCCGGAGATGGAATTTATCGCCATCCGCGAAAATATGGGACGTGAACGTATCCGAGGAGAAGTCCTGCTGCAACAGCATCCGGGACAGCATTTCGGCGCCAATCTGCCGGATAACATAACCCCGGAGTTTGTCCGCGATGAAGTCGCCGCCGGACGCGCCATTATCCCGTGCAATATCAACCACCCGGAATCCGAGCCGATGATTATCGGCCGCAATTTCCTGGTGAAAGTAAATGCGAATATCGGCAACTCTTCTGTCACCTCTTCCATTGAGGAAGAAGTGGAAAAACTGGTCTGGTCCACCCGCTGGGGCGCGGATACGGTGATGGATCTCTCCACCGGCCGTTATATTCACGAAACCCGCGAATGGATACTGCGTAACAGTCCGGTGCCTATCGGTACAGTACCAGTCTATCAGGCACTCGAAAAAGTGAACGGTGTGGCCGAAGATCTGACCTGGGAAATGTTCCGCGATACCCTGCTGGAACAGGCGGAACAAGGGGTGGATTACTTCACCATTCACGCCGGGGTTCTGCTTCGCTATGTGCCGATGACGGCGAAGCGTCTGACCGGCATTGTGTCACGCGGCGGCTCGATTATGGCGAAATGGTGCCTGTCTCATCATCAGGAAAACTTCCTGTATCAGCACTTCCGTGACATCTGTGAAATCTGTGCGGCCTATGATGTGGCGCTGTCTCTCGGTGATGGTCTGCGTCCGGGGTCAATTCAGGATGCCAACGACGAAGCCCAGTTTGCGGAACTGCATACCCTCGGCGAACTGACCAAAATCGCGTGGGAATATGATGTGCAGGTGATGATTGAAGGCCCGGGTCATGTGCCGATGCAGATGATCCGCAAAAATATGACGGAAGAGCTGGAACATTGCCACGAAGCACCGTTCTACACGCTGGGGCCACTGACCACCGATATCGCACCGGGCTATGACCATTTTACATCCGGCATTGGCGCGGCACTGATCGGCTGGTTCGGTTGCGCGATGCTCTGCTATGTCACGCCGAAAGAACATCTCGGATTACCGAACAAAGAAGATGTTAAACAAGGGCTTATCACCTATAAAATTGCCGCGCACGCCGCCGATCTTGCCAAGGGACATCCGGGAGCCCAAATCCGCGATAACGCGATGTCAAAAGCGCGTTTCGAATTCCGCTGGGAAGATCAGTTCAACCTAGCGCTGGACCCGGAAACCGCCCGGACTTACCACGATGAAACGCTGCCGCAGGCATCCGGAAAAGTCGCGCATTTCTGTTCAATGTGCGGGCCGAAATTCTGTTCAATGAAAATCTCACAGGAAGTGCGTGACTACGCCGCTGGGATGGAAGAGATGTCTGACGCCTTCCGCGCCAAAGGCAGCGAGCTGTACCACAGTGCAGAGGAGCGTCTCAATGAATCTGCCTGACGCGCCGTTTGCCCGGACGGAACACAAATTAGGGTTATATCCGGTGGTAGATTCCCCGGAGTGGGTTGAACGGCTGCTGGCATACGGCGTGCGGACGATTCAGTTACGCATCAAAGACAAAACCGATGCACAGGTGGATGAGCAAATCCGCACTGCTGTTGCACTGGGAAAACAGTATCAGGCGCGGCTGTTTATCAACGATTACTGGCGTCCGGCGATAAAACACGGTGCTTATGGTGTGCATCTCGGCCAGGAAGATCTGGATATTGCCGACCTGAGGGCCATTCAGCAGGCTGGGCTGCGTCTCGGGGTTTCCACTCACGATGACACCGAATTGCAGCGCGCCAAAGCACTGCATCCCTCCTATATCGCGCTGGGACATATTTTTCCGACACAAACCAAAATCATGCCCTCTTCCCCGCAGGGATTAGAAAACTTAGCCCGCCAGGTTGCCGCCACGCCGGATTTTCCGCTGGTCGCCATCGGCGGTATTTCCCTTGAACGTGCCCCTGCTGTGGCCGCCACCGGGGTCGGTGGCATTGCAGTGGTCAGCGCCATCACCAAAGCCGCTGACTGGCAGGCCGTCACCCGGCGACTGATGATACTGACCGGGGAAATCACAGAGCATCAGGAGGTTAACCATGCTGAATGATCATGATTTTATGCGCTACAGCCGCCAGCTGCTGCTGGAGGATATCGGCCCGGAAGGTCAGCTGAAACTCAAACAGTCTCATGCGGTGATCACCGGCCTCGGCGGACTGGGCTCACCTGCGGCGCTGTATCTAGCCGCCGCCGGTGTCGGTGAACTGACCCTGATTGATGATGATGAGGTGCATCTCTCCAATCTTCAGCGCCAAATTTTATATACCGAAGCCGATGTACCGGACAATAAAGCCCGTACGGCGGCAGCGCGTCTGCGGGCGCTGAATCCCGCACTGACACTCAATGTGATCACCGAACGTCAGACCCGGGAAACGCTGCAACACATTGTACAAACAGCAGATATTGTCCTCGACTGCACCGACAACATGGCGACCCGCCATGCTATCAATGCCGCCTGTGTCACCCGGCAAAAGACGCTGGTCAGCGGCAGTGCGGTCGGATTCAGCGGGCAGCTTCTGGTACTGCAACCGCCGTTTGAGCACGGCTGTTACTGCTGCCTTTATCCGGATGATGTGATTCCGGAACGCAACTGCCGCACCGCCGGTGTACTCGGCCCGGTTGTCGGGGTGATCGGCACACTCCAGGCGCTGGAAGCGATCAAACTGCTGGCCGGATTATCCTCCCCTCTGAACGGAAAATTACGCCTTTTCGACGGCAGACAGCAAAGCTGGAGCACACTGCAACTCCGGCGGGCGGCAGACTGCCCGGTGTGTCAGGAGGCAGCCGCATGCGCATAACGGTTAATGACGAGGTCATAAATTTTGATGCCCCTGTCACCGTCAGTGAACTGCTGGCCTCCCTCGGCCGTCCGGCGGCGGGCATGGCTGTCGCGGTGAACCAGACCATTGTGGTTCGTGGCTGCTGGTCAGAACACGTTGTCCGCGACGGCGATCAGATTTTACTTTTTCAGGCTATCGCAGGAGGTTAATCATGCTGACGATTGCAGATACCACATTTACATCCCATTTATTCACCGGTACCGGAAAATACACCAACAGCCGGGTGATGCAGGACGCCATTGCTGCCTCCGGCAGCCAGTTAGTCACGATGGCGATGAAGCGCATCGATCTTTCTCAGGGGCACGACGATATCCTCGCCCCGCTCCGTGAACTCGGTATTAAACTGCTGCCGAATACTTCCGGCGCAAACAATGCCCGGGAAGCGGTGTTTGCCGCACAACTGGCACGGGAAGCACTCGGCACTAACTGGATCAAACTGGAGATCCACCCCGATGCCCGTTACCTGTTACCGGACCCGGTTGAAACGCTGGCCGCAGCGGAAATTCTGGTCAGAGAGGGCTTTGTTGTCCTGCCTTATTGCAGTGCGGACCCGGTATTATGCCGCAGATTACAAGAGGCCGGATGCGCCGCTGTCATGCCGCTGGGGGCACCTATCGGCTCCAATCAGGGATTACAGACCCGCGATATGCTGCGCATTATTATTGAGCAGGCTACCGTTCCGGTGGTGATTGATGCCGGGATCGGCGCACCAAGCCACGCCCTTGAGGCCATTGAGCTGGGCGCGGACGCCGTGCTGGTCAATACCGCGATGGCGGTTGCCCGCTCACCGGTCACCATGGCGAAAGCGTTCCGTCAGGCTATCGAGGCCGGACTGCTGGCGCGGGAGGCTGAACTGGCACCGAAACAGCAGCAGGCTTCGGCCTCCAGCCCGCTGACCTCATTCCTGGAGGCGTTGTGATGAGTGAAACAACCTTCAGCGATCGCTGGCAGCAGCTGGACTGGGATGATCTCACCCTGCAACTCAACAGTAAGACCGCCCGGGATGTTGAGCGGGCACTGAGTGCAGACACACTGACCACCACGGATTTTATGGCACTGATTTCCCCGGCAGCCCGGCCGTATCTCGAAATCATGGCGCAGAAAGCACAGACACTGACCCGTCAGCGTTTCGGTCATGTCGTCGGGATGTATGTCCCGCTTTATCTCTCTAATCTGTGTGCCAATGACTGCACTTACTGCGGTTTCTCCATGAGCAACCACATTAAACGCAAGACCCTGACACCGGAAGAAATCCATACAGAATGTAAGGCGATAAAAGCCCTCGGGTTTGACAGCCTGCTGCTGGTCACCGGCGAACATCAGCGCAAAGTGGGAATGGACTACTTCCGTGAAACATTCCCGCTGATCCGCGATTATTTCAGCACCATGATGATGGAAGTGCAGCCGATGGCGACAGAGGAATACGCCGAACTGCGCACGCTGGGGCTGGACGGCGTGATGGTGTATCAGGAAACCTATCATGAGAGCACTTATCAGCGACACCATCTGAAAGGGAAAAAACAGGATTTTCACTGGCGGTTACAGACACCGGATCGCCTTGGTCAGGCAGGGATCAGCAAGATCGGCCTGGGCGCGCTGATCGGCCTGTCCGGACAGTGGCGGACAGATTGCTATATGGTCGCGGAGCATCTGCATTATCTGCGTCAGCGCTACTGGAAAACCCGTTATTCCATCTCTTTCCCGCGTCTGCGCCCGTGTGCAGGCGGTATTGAGCCGGAATCCCTGATGAATGAAACGGAGCTGGTACAGCTTATCTGTGCATTCCGCCTGTTCGCGCCGGATATTGAGCTGTCACTCTCCACCCGTGAATCGCCGTATTTCCGTGACCATATGGTGCCGGTGGCGATAAACCAGGTCAGCGCCGGTTCCCGGACTCAGCCCGGCGGCTACGCCGAGGACGATGATCCGGAGCTGGAGCAGTTCAGCCCGCATGATAACCGTACACCGCAGCAGGTCGCCGATGCCCTGCTCGCCGCCGGTCTCCAGCCGGTCTGGAAGGACTGGGATAAACATCTGGGAAGATGATGTAAAAAGGCCGGTATTCACCGGCCTGATTTTTTTATTCTATCCGCTTACAGTAAGTCACCGGCGGCACATCCTGTCCGGCATTTTTCGCCGGAATATAGCGATCCCAGAAATCATTAAATAACCGGAAAATCTCTTTCCGCCGGCTCAGTATTAATGTCATGGTGATCAGCACATAGACCGCACTCAGAATATCGGTCAGCGCCCATAAAATATCGGCTTGAAGGTTTGTGAATAACACAATCGGCGCCAGGTAATAAACTCGGTACAGATTCTTCGCGATTTTATTGGCTCTGGTATCCCCGAAGAAAAAGTTAACCGCTTTCTCACAGGTAAAATACATACCGATGGTCGTCGTACAGGCCAGCAGGGTAATAAATATTGCCATAAACCAGCTTCCTGCATCACCGTATGTCACTTTAAATGCCAGAGTAGTCAGACGTGATGAGGTAATACCGGCATAATCCACCCAAACATTGGTGGTGAGAATGGCCAGCGCCGTGACGGTACAGATAATAATGGTCAGGAAAACCTCACCAAAACCCCAGCTGGACTGGCGGATCGGGTGATCCGTTGTTGCTGCCGCATGTGCCACAATACCGTAGCCGGTTCCGGCGTCATTGGAATAAATACCCCGCGCGATACCAAAACGGATGGCCTCCATCACGGTAGCACCGGCAAAGCCGCCGACACCGGCTGCCGGTGAAAAGGCCGATTTAAAGATCAGGGCAAACGCAGACAAAATCTGGTCATAATTCATCACCAGCAGAATAACCGCGACGGTCAGATAGGTGATCGCCAGTTTCGGCACCACACTTTCCATTTTGGAGGAAATACCTTTTAGTCCGCCGATAATGACACTGGCAATAAAAATAACCATCACCAGCAATGTCAGATAACTGTCGACATTAAACGCTTCTTCGACAGATGATGTTGCGGATTCACTTTGTACCAGGCATGTCCACGGCCCGAGCATAAAACAGCACACCGACAGTGCAACCGCACCTTTTTTCCAGCCCAGTGCATGTTCCATCACAAATGAACGGTCACAGACATATTCATCCATCGACTTTTCATATTTGACGCGGTAACGCTGGCCGAGAATAATTTCACAGGCTTTCGTTGCGATTCCGAAAAAAGCGGAGAACCAAAGCCAGAATATCGCGCCCGGCCCGCCCATCGTAATCGCTGTTGCCACCCCGCCGATACTGCCGATACCCACGGTATTCGCCAGCGCGGTACAGGCTGCGGCAAAACTGGAAACCGATCCCGCCCCCTGAATTTGTTCACCGGCATTTTTTTTCTTAAATAATCCGCCGTAGGTATTTTTGATATTAAAACGAAAATTAAGCTGATATTTAAAACGGAATTTAATAGTCAGCCAGATGCCGAGACTGACTAATAAAACCGGCATCGGATAAGTCCAGATAAAATCTGAAAACTGATTAATAATATTAAGAATCGTGTCCATAATGAGTATCCGGTTTAATTAAACACATCAAGTGCCTGAGTAATATCAGCAATTAAATCTTCGGCAGCTTCGCATCCGGCAGAAATACGGATAAGCCCTTCGTGCATACCAAAATCAATCAGCTGCTGCGGTGTAAATTCGGTGCGGAATGCGGTTGCCGGATGCGCCATAGAGGTACGGAACCCGCCCAGCGTGCCCAGATAGGTAATGAGATTTAAGCGGCGGATAAAGGCATCAACCTTTGCCTGGTCGTCAGTGACACGAAAACTGAGCATCGGACCACAGCCCTGCAGAAACAGGGATTTCGCTAAATCATGCTGCGGATGTGAAGCCAGTCCGGGATAATTCACTTGTGCCACGCGCGGGTCGCTGCTGAGCGCCTCCGCAATACGCTGCGCATTTTCCATCTGGCGTGATACCCGCATTTCCATTGTCCGGATACTCCGCAGACAAAGCCACGCGGTATAAGGATCACTGCATCAGCGCCTGAGAACAGGTCACCGAACCGGCGGTTAAATCACTGTGGCCGCCGAAAAACTTGGTCAGGCTGTGGATCACGATATCCGCGCCGTGCTGCAATGGTTTGATGACAAACGGAGTTGAAAAGGTATTGTCCACCACCAGCAGACAATCATTCGCTTTACTGATACAGGCAATAGCATCGATATCGACAACTTTAATCAGCGGGTTACTGATAATTTCGGTATACAGCATCACCGTTTCCGGTCTGACAGCCGCCTGCACCGATTCCGGTGACAAGAAATCAGCATAGGTTACTGTCACACCGAACGGAATCAGAATTAAATCAATCAGTTCAATGGTTTCTCCGTAGATAGCCTCATTAACAACGATATGGTCACCCTGTCTGAGCAGGCTCAGTAATGTCGCCGAAATGGCCGCCATCCCGGAGGCCATGACGGCAGATACTTCACCATCTTCCATCAGTGAAATTGCAGCCGATAAGCTGTCCCGGTTAGGGTTTGCGGTACGGTTATACTGGTACTCGCCATTACCGCTGCTGACAGCAAAATAGTGCTGCGTATCCTGCATGGCATAGGCGGTGGCCGGAAAAATAGCGGGTGCATCCGGATGAATATGACCCGGTAAATTTATTTCCCCTGAATACAATAGCTGTGTGCGTTCTTTCATTTTTTATCCTGCTTTTTTTAACAAAAAATAACAATGCGCACACCCTAAACCTTATAGCTGGAATAAGGTTAAATCCGTAATTCAGGTTATGAGAAGATAATCACAAAATTATTTCACCGGAAAATAGTATGTTAATTTTAAATCTGATAATTTAAATAAAAGTAATTATTTTACAGGCAGCAATCATGAAGAAATATTTTACTATCGGGGAAACCGCTGTGCTATTAGGCGTTTCAACACAGACACTGCGTTTTTATGATAAGAAATCCATTCTCAAACTCGGTTATACGGATAATGAAAACGGATACCGTTATTATACATTTGAACAATTTCATTATATCGACAGAATTAAATATCTTCAGAAGATGAACATGAACCTGAATGATATTAAAACCATTATGGAAAGTGGTGACAAAAATAAATTAACCGAATATTTAATTCAGGAAAAATCCCGTAAATTACAGCAGATGGCAGAATTAAAAAAAACCATTGAAACCCTGGGCTGGTATCTGGATTACTTTACCTTCACCGATAATAAACCACGTAACGGGGCTTTTTATACTACTGAATTACCGGAGCGCTGGTGTCTGTTTGTTCCCTGCTATCCGGCAGATCGCCCGATTTCAAAAATGGAACTGCGGCTGGCTGAAATGAAAGCCAGACCGGAAAACCAGTCACTCGATTATCTGCGGCAGTACGCCTATGTGCTGAATTATCAAAACATTATTGAACAAACCTTCTACCCGTCAAAATACCTGATTTACCTGAAAGAGAAACCGGATTTTGATTCTCCGAACCTGGTGTGTTTACCGGCCGGATTTTACCTTTGCTGTATCTGTCATTATCTCAGTGAAAATATCGATGCAGAAATAGTTAAACGCTATTTTCACGGAAAAGAAAAACCACAGATGGTCATTGCCAATGAATTTGAAGATAACCTGGTCAGCTATGAATCAGCACCATATGAACTGCAATTTCTGATTTCATAATATATTCCGCAAAAAAAACGGCCTGATAATCGTAATTATCAGGCCGTGAGTTGTTATATAAAAACAATATTATCTGTCGACAACAATATCCTTATTCACCACTTCCGGACCACTGTTGCCAATCATGGTGGCAAATTTCTCAATCGGGTCGGTTCGCAGTGCATAGAGACGTTTCAGGGCATACGGGTTATCACCGAGGCGGACTTTTCCCTGAATAGTCGTGACGGCCATCGTCATGCCGGCCTGCTGTGCGGCATCCATAGCATCCTGATTATATGCCCCGAAAGGATATGCCAGATAATGCTGCACCGGATTCAGTTTCGCCAGCACTCGCTGTGAACGCTGGTAATCCAGCAGGATCGTATGCTCCTTGCGGCTGAAAATAATCGGGTTTTTTCGGTTATCCAGACGATGTAAAAAGTGAGTATGTGACTGAATATCAAATACATCCCGTGACTGCATCAGTTCCGGCCAGCACATAAACTGTAATCCGTCCGGCGCCCATTTCTGCGGCTTTGATTTCACCCGTGAGGAAATCACAAACAGCGTGGCCTTTTGGTCATTCTGTTTCAGAATCGGATAAGCATAACGGTAAACTGATTTCAGGCCATCATCGAACGTCAGCGCGACTACTTTCCCCGGCAGGTTATTTTCTTTCGCCAGATAACCGGCCACATCATCAAGGGAAATCGTCCGGTAACCGGCCTGCTTCAGATAGTCCATCTGCGCCTTAAACGCCTCAACGGATGTGGTCGTCGAAGTATGGCGGAAGTTTTTATTTTCACTGTCTTTCAGGATATGGTGATAAGTCAGGATTGGTATCCCTTTATCCAGTTCCACATCCGACAAGCGGATGTATGCCAGTCTGTCCGCCAGACGGATCGTCAGCCAGACAATTTTTTCACCTTCCCGGTTTTCCCTGACCATTTTGGCCAGAACCGGATAACGCAGATCGCCAAATAATGTGGCAACAGGGGATTTCGAATCATCCGGCGTACCGAATACATTGGTACTACTGATGGTTATCAGATAATCATAAATAGGATTATTGAGTTCATTCAGTGTATCCAGCGGCGGTACGATTTTCGGCTTTTTATCTGACAGATGTTCACTGCCGATAAACCCACGGTCATTACCAAACTGTAATTCACGGAATTCGCCCTTCATCGGGTAAATATAAAAGCCGTATGACGGATTCAGTTCGGCAACCCCCTGCATCACACCGGCAACCGGAGCAAAAATCACCTGAGGCTCTTTTACCTGGATCAGCACCGGCGGTTCGTCTTTCAGTAACCATTCCTGTGAATCTGAAGGCGCTTCCGCCGCCCGGCTGATACCGGTGACAGAGAATAAAACTATAATAATAAACAATACGTTGCGCATAATATGTCCATTTACTTACGGTACTGCACAAAAAAGCCTTCCTTAAAAAGGAGGGCTGTTCAGTCAGTTACATCGCTGTATCACTTACTCTTTGCTGCCACCGAAGCCGGCGTTCAGAAGCTCAGCTAAGTTAGCTGTTGCTTCATCAGCGCTGACCGCCTGTGGTACTGCATCGGCGGTTTCCGCCAGATGACGGCGGCGGATACGATCCTGGTGGTACGCAAAACCGGTACCGGCCGGGATCAGACGACCCACGATGACGTTCTCTTTCAGACCGCGCAGTTCGTCGCGTTTACCCGCAACGGCCGCTTCGGTCAGAACGCGGGTGGTCTCCTGGAACGATGCCGCAGAGATAAAGGACTCTGTTGCCAGAGACGCTTTGGTGATACCCAGCAGATCACGTTCGAAGGTTGCAGGAATTTTACCTTCCTGCTCCAGCTGACGGTTTGCCACTTTCACGCGTGCATATTCAACCTGCTCACCTTCGAGGAACTCAGAGCTTCCCGCAGAGGTGATGGTGACTTTACGCAGCATCTGACGAACGATAACTTCAATGTGTTTATCGTTAATCTTAACGCCCTGTAAGCGGTAAACTTCCTGGACTTCGTTCGCGATATAACGGGCAACCGCATTGACGCCGCGCAGACGCAGGATATCGTGCGGTGATTCCGGACCATCGGATACGACGTCACCACGTTCAACCATTTCACCTTCAAACACGTTGAGCTGACGCCATTTCGGAATCATCTCTTCGTATGGATCGCTGCCGTCGATTGGTGTGATCACCAGACGACGCTTACCTTTGGTCTCTTTACCGAACGAGATGATACCGCTGATTTCAGCCAGGATCGCAGGCTCTTTCGGACGACGCGCTTCGAACAGGTCAGCAACGCGCGGCAGACCACCGGTAATATCCTTGGTACCGACAGATTCCTGCGGGATACGTGCCAGCGTGTCACCGGCGTTGATGGTAACACCATCATCCAGCTGAACAATCGCTTTACCCGGCAGGAAGTAAGCGGCAGGCATATCGGTGTTCGGGATCAGAACATCGTTACCCTGTGCATCGATAATTTTCAGTGCCGGACGCATTTCTTTCGCACTGGTGGTACGTTCCGCAGAATCCAGAACAACCAGTGAGGACAGACCGGTTAATTCATCAGTCTGACGGGTGATAGTCTGGCCGTCGTGCATATCCGTGAAGCGGATAACACCGGACACTTCACTGACAACCGGCATGGTATGCGGGTCCCAGTTAGCGACCGTTTCACCGCCGTTAACGGCTTCGCCATCACCTTTGGAAAGCTGAGCACCGTAAGGGACTTTATAGCTTTCTTTAGTACGGCCGAATTCATCGATCAGACGCAGTTCAGTGTTACGTGAAGTCACTACCAGTTTACCGGCAGTGTTACCGATAAGCTTCGCGTTGAACAGTTTCACCGTACCTTTGTTACGAACCTGAATGCTGGATTCCGCAGCAGCACGGGATGCCGCACCACCGATGTGGAACGTACGCATCGTCAGCTGTGTACCCGGCTCACCGATTGACTGTGCCGCGATAACACCCACTGCCTCACCGGCATTGATGATGTGACCACGCGCCAGGTCACGGCCGTAGCATTTAGCACACACACCGAAGTCAGTTTCGCAACTAACTACAGAGCGGACTTTCACGCTGTCGACTGAGTTTTCTTCTAACAGGTCACACTGTTTTTCGTGCAGCAGGGTGTTACGCGGGATAAGAATATCCGCAGTACCCGGCTTCAGAATATCTTCGGCAGCCACACGGCCTAATACGCGGTCGCGCAGAGGTTCTTTAACATCACCACCCTCGATAACCGGGGTCATGACGATACCTTCGTGCGTACCACAGTCATCTTCAGTGATGACGAGGTCTTGTGCCACGTCAACCAGACGACGGGTCAGGTAACCGGAGTTTGCTGTTTTCAGTGCGGTATCCGCCAGACCTTTACGCGCACCGTGGGTTGAGATGAAGTACTGGAGTACGTCAAGACCTTCACGGAAGTTCGCGGTGATTGGCGTTTCGATGATGGAACCATCCGGTTTCGCCATCAGACCACGCATACCGGCCAGCTGACGAATCTGTGCGGCAGAACCACGCGCACCGGAGTCGGCCATCATAAAGATACTGTTGAAAGAAACCTGCTGTTCTTCTTCACCGTCACGGTTAACCACGGTTTCGGTAGACAGGTTTTCCATCATCGCTTTGGCAACACGTTCGTTCGCCGCAGCCCAGATATCGATAACCTTGTTATAACGTTCGCCGGCGGTAACCAGACCAGACTGGAACTGCTCCTGGATTTCAGCCACTTCCGCTTCCGCTTCCGCGATGATCCCGGCTTTTTTCTCCGGAATAACCATGTCATCGATACCAACAGATGCGCCTGAACGGGCAGCATAGGCAAAACCGGTATACATGATCTGGTCAGCAAAGATAACGGTCGGCTTCATACCCAGAATACGGTAACAGGTGTTCAGCATTTTAGAGATTGCTTTTTTACCCAGCGGCTGGTTAACCAGTGAGTAAGGCAGACCACGCGGAACAATACGCCATAAGATGGCACGGCCGACAGTGGTATCAATCATACTGGTACGCTTGGTGATATTACCTTCGCCATCTTTCACTTCTTCAGTGATACGGACTTTCACACGGGCATGCAGAGAGGCATGACCGGCGCGGTATACACGCTCAGCTTCAGTTGAACCGTTCAGTACCATGCCTTCGCCTTTGGCGTTAACACAGTCACGGGTCATGTAGTACAGACCCAGAACAACGTCCTGAGAAGGTACGATAATCGGATCGCCGCTTGCCGGTGACAGGATGTTGTTGGTGGACATCATCAGGGCACGGGCTTCGAGCTGCGCTTCCAGAGTCAGAGGGACGTGAACCGCCATCTGGTCACCATCGAAGTCGGCGTTATAGGCCGCACAAACGAGCGGGTGCAGCTGGATAGCTTTACCTTCGATGAGGATTGGTTCAAACGCCTGAATACCCAGACGGTGAAGTGTCGGCGCACGGTTCAGGAGAACCGGGTGCTCGCGGATAACTTCATCCAGGATATCCCATACCACCGCTTCTTCGCGCTCAACCATTTTCTTGGCGGCTTTGATGGTGGTTGCGAGACCACGCAGTTCCAGCTTGCCGTAGATGAATGGTTTGAACAGTTCCAGTGCCATTTTCTTAGGCAGACCGCACTGATGCAGACGCAGGTAAGGACCTACGGTGATAACAGAACGACCGGAATAGTCAACACGCTTACCGAGCAGGTTCTGACGGAAACGACCCTGTTTACCTTTGATCATGTCTGCCAGAGATTTCAGCGGACGCTTGTTAGAGCCGGTAATTGCACGACCACGACGGCCGTTATCCAGCAGCGCATCCACGGCTTCCTGCAACATACGTTTTTCGTTACGTACGATGATGTCAGGTGCAGCCAGATCCAGCAGGCGTTTCAGGCGGTTGTTACGGTTGATCACACGACGGTACAGATCGTTCAGATCTGATGTCGCAAAACGACCACCGTCGAGCGGAACTAACGGACGCAGATCCGGTGGTAACACCGGCAGCACTGTCAGGATCATCCACTCAGGTTTGTTACCTGACTGAATGAAGGCTTCCAGCAGCTTGATACGCTTGGTCAGTTTCTTACGTTTGGTTTCTGAATTGGTTTCATTCAGTTCTTCGCGCAGGTTTTCGACTTCCTGTTCCAGATCCATTGCTTTCAGCAATGCCTGGATGGCTTCCGCACCCATTTTCGCGTCGAACTCATCACCAAACTCTTCCAGAGCGTCGAGATACTGTTCTTCTGTCAGAATCTGGCTGCGCTCCAGGCTGGTCATCCCGCCTTCAACAACAACATAAGATTCAAAGTACAGAACACGTTCGATATCACGCAGCGGCATATCCAGCAGCAGGCCGATACGGGACGGCAGTGATTTCAGGAACCAGATGTGTGCGGTCGGTGATGCCAGTTCGATGTGACCCATGCGCTCACGGCGCACTTTAGTCTGAGTCACTTCAACACCACACTTCTCACAAATCACACCACGGTGTTTCAGACGTTTGTACTTACCGCACAAACATTCGTAATCTTTTACCGGCCCGAAGATACGCGCACAGAAAAGCCCGTCACGCTCAGGTTTGAACGTACGGTAGTTAATGGTTTCCGGCTTTTTCACTTCACCAAATGACCATGAACGAATCATGTCAGGTGAGGCCAGACCAATTTTGATCGCATCAAACTCTTCGGTCTTGGTTTGCGCTTTCAGAAACTTTAATAAGTCTTTCACGAAATGGCTCCTGTCGGAGTTAGACCTGTGAGACAAACGGTAATCTGTTTGTCCCTTAAACCAGATTTACTGGTGCTGCCCGTGTACCACGGGCAGCCACAACGGTAATTACTCGTCTTCCAGCTCGATATTGATACCGAGGGAACGGATTTCTTTCAGCAATACGTTGAAAGATTCCGGCATTCCCGGTTCCATCTGATGACTGCCGTCGACGATGTTTTTGTACATCTTCGTACGACCGTTAACGTCATCCGATTTCACAGTCAGCATCTCCTGGAGGGTGTAAGCGGCACCGTATGCTTCCAGTGCCCACACTTCCATCTCCCCGAAGCGCTGACCACCGAACTGCGCCTTACCACCCAGCGGCTGCTGGGTAACCAGGCTGTAAGAACCGGTAGAACGCGCATGCATCTTGTCATCAACCAGGTGGTTCAGTTTCAGCATGTACATATAGCCGACGGTAACCTGACGCTCGAACTGCTCGCCGGTACGGCCATCAAACAGTGTGATCTGACCGGAAGTCGGTAAATCAGCCAGAGTCAGTAATGCTTTGATTTCCTGCTCTTTTGCACCATCGAATACTGGTGTCGCTGTCGGCATACCTTTTTTCAGGTTGTCCGCCAGGCGCAGAACTTCTTCATCACTGAAGGTATTCAGATCCACTTTCTGACGCGGGTCGTTACCCAGGTCATAGGCTTTCTGGATGAATTCGCGTAATTTTGCGACTTCCTGCTGCTCTTTGATCATCTGGTTGATTTTGTCACCGATGCCTTTCGCAGCCATACCCAGGTGGGTTTCCAGAATCTGACCGATGTTCATACGCGATGGTACGCCCAGCGGGTTCAGTACGATGTCAACAGGGTTACCTTTTTCATCGTATGGCATATCTTCGATAGGGTTAATTTTGGAGATAACCCCTTTGTTACCGTGACGACCCGCCATTTTATCACCAGGCTGGATCTGACGCTTAACAGCCAGATACACTTTAACGATTTTCAGCACGCCCGGTGCCAGATCATCGCCCTGGGTGATTTTGCGGCGTTTCGCTTCCAGTTTCTTGGCGAACTCAGATTTCAGTTCATCATACTGCTCTGCCAGCTGTTCTAACTGATTCTGTTTTTCTTCATCAGTCAGAGCCAGTTCTAACCAGCGCTCGCGCGGCAGTTTGTCCAGTTTGTCAGCTTCCATGCCGCCGTTGATCAGAACGGAACGGATACGGCTGAACAGACCGGCTTCCAGAATCTGGAGCTCTTCGGTCAGGTCTTTCTTCGCGTCACGCAGCTGCATCTCTTCGATTTCGAGAGCACGCTTGTCTTTTTCCACGCCATCGCGGGTAAAGACCTGGACGTCGATAACGGTACCGGAAACGCCGTTCGGAACGCGCAGAGATGAATCTTTCACGTCTGACGCTTTTTCACCGAAGATAGCACGCAGCAGTTTCTCTTCCGGGGTTAACTGTGTTTCACCTTTCGGTGTCACTTTACCGACCAGAATGTCGCCGCCTTTCACTTCCGCACCGATATACACGATACCGGATTCATCCAGTTTGGAGAGCGCTGCTTCACCCACGTTCGGGATATCAGCGGTGATCTCTTCCGGCCCCAGTTTGGTGTCACGGGACACACAAGCCAGTTCCTGGATATGGATAGTGGTGAAACGGTCTTCCTGAACCACACGCTCGGATACGAGGATGGAGTCTTCGAAGTTGTAACCGTTCCATGGCATAAATGCCACGCGCATGTTCTGACCCAGTGCCAGTTCGCCGAGGTCAGTTGACGGACCATCAGCCAGCACATCACCGCGTTCAACCGGCTCGCCCAGCGATACGCAAGGGGTCTGGTTGATACAGGTGTTCTGGTTAGAACGGGTATATTTGGTCAGGCTGTAGATGTCGATGCCCGCTTCGCCGGCATACATTTCATCTTCATTGACCTTGATAACGATACGTGATGCGTCAACGTACTGAACAGTACCGCCGCGTTTAGCTACGGCTGTAACACCGGAGTCAACCGCTACCGCACGTTCCATACCGGTACCAACCAGCGGCTTGTCAGCGCGCAGAGTCGGAACCGCCTGACGTTGCATGTTCGCACCCATCAATGCACGGTTGGCGTCATCGTGTTCCAGGAACGGGATCAGGGATGCACCGACAGAAACCACCTGCTGGGTGGAAACGTCCATGTACTGAACCTGATCACGGCTGAATAAGCTGGATTCACCTTTGTTACGGCAGGTGATCAGTTCATCAACGAAGTGGCCATCGTCATCTAATACGGTGTTTGCCTGTGCAATGATGAAGTTGCCTTCTTCGATTGCAGACAGGTAATGAATTTCATCAGTAACAATATCGTCACGCACTAAACGGTACGGGGTTTCCAGGAAACCATATTCGTTAGTCTGTGCATAAACAGATAAGGAGTTGATCAGACCGATGTTCGGACCTTCAGGGGTCTCGATCGGACATACGCGGCCGTAGTGAGTCGGGTGAACGTCCCGGACTTCGAAGCCGGCACGCTCACGGGTCAGACCGCCCGGGCCTAATGCTGAGATACGGCGTTTGTGCGTGATTTCTGACAGCGGGTTGTTCTGGTCCATAAACTGAGACAGCTGGCTGGAACCAAAGAACTCTTTAACCGCAGCAGAAATCGGCTTGGCGTTGATCATATCCTGAGGCATCAGGTTATCCAGATCACCCAGAGACAGACGCTCTTTCACTGCACGCTCAACACGGACCAGACCAACACGGAACTGGTTTTCTGCCATTTCACCGACAGAACGGATACGACGGTTACCTAAGTGGTCGATATCATCCACTTCACCGCGGCCGTTACGGATGTCGATCAGTTTCTTCATGACATCAGTAATGTCCTGCTGGCTCAGAATCCCGGTACCGTCAGAGTCATCACGACCCAGTGAACGGTTGAACTTCATGCGGCCGACCGCAGACAGATCGTAACGATCTTCAGAGAAGAACAGGTTCTCGAACAGATTTTCAGCAGCTTCGCGGGTTGGCGGCTCACCAGGACGCATCATGCGGTAGATTTCTACCAGTGCGCTTAAACGATCATTGGTCGGGTCCACACGCAGGGTTTCTGACATGTAGGCGCCGTGATCCAGGTCGTTGGTGAACAGGGTTTCAATGGTTTTGTGACCGGACTGGCTCAGACGCGCCAGCAGATCCAGTGACATTTCCATGTTCGCCGCACAAATTAATTCGCCGGTCGCTTCATCGACGTAATCACGAGCAACCACTTTGCCTGCGATATATTCGACAGGAACTTCAATCTGGTTAACTTCGTCTTTTTCCAGCTGACGGATATGACGGGCAGTGATACGACGACCCTTCTCAATATAAACTTTACCGTTCGCTTCGATATCGAAGGAGGCGGTTTCACCACGCAGACGCTCAGGAATGAGGGTCATGGTCAGTTTATTATTGCGGATTTCAAAGGTGGTTTTGTCGAAGAACAGATTCAGAATGTCTTCGGTGCTGAAATTCATCGCACGCAGAATGATCGATGCCGGTAATTTACGGCGGCGGTCAATACGGACAAATAAGTTGTCTTTCGGATCGAATTCGAAGTCCAGCCATGAACCACGGTAAGGAATGATACGTGCGTTATACAGCACTTTACCGGAAGAGTGTGTTTTACCTTTGTCACTGTCAAAGAACACGCCCGGGCTGCGGTGTAACTGGGAAACGATAACACGCTCAGTACCGTTGATAACGAACGTTCCGTTTTCTGTCATGAGCGGAATCTCGCCCATGTAAACTTCCTGTTCTTTAATATCTTTAACTGTGCCTTCCGGTGCTTCACGCTCGTAAACAACCAGACGCAGTTTTACGCGCAGTGGTGCGGAAAAGGTAACGCCGCGGATCTGACATTCTTTAACGTCAAATACCGGCTCACCCAGACGAAAGCTGACATATTGCAGTTCAGCATTACCACTGTAGCTCTGAATCGGGAAAACGGAACGGAACGCGGCTTCCAGGCCGTTCTGACCGTCCGGATCGAGTTCAATGAATTTCTGGAATGAATCCAGCTGGATAGAAAGGAGATAAGGCACATCCAGCACTTGCGGACGTTTACCAAAATCCTTACGAATACGTTTCTTCTCGGTATAGGAGTAAACCATAGGGTTCCTCAGCTCGCTTGATCAGTGACCCAGCCTGCCCGTATTGACGGACAGTCGCTACAACTATCTAATTTGGACAGAAAATTGAAAATTTTCTGTTAATACCCATTGCTATTACTCTTAAATCATTTCATTGCGCTGCTGACTACCGAGCTACCCGAGCGAATCGCAGTCATATAACACAGTATATTAAGTCGTCAATAGCAAAAAGTATTCGGAGAGTTTGCGGGTGTCAGATAACACAACTGTTATCCCGAAAACACGCGCAAGCGCATTAGCGCAAAAAGGCTGGTGACCAATAAGTCACCAGCCATCAGCCATTTTCAGGCTGCTACTGCAAAAAGTGGCTTATTTAACTTCAACTTCTGCGCCAGCTTCTTCCAGAGATTTTTTCAGAGTTTCAGCTTCATCTTTGCTCACACCTTCTTTCAGTGCAGCAGGTGCGCTTTCAACTAAATCTTTAGCTTCTTTCAGACCCAGACCAGTTGCGCCGCGAACAGCTTTGATTACTGCAACTTTGTTAGCGCCGGCAGCTTTCAGAATAACGTCGAACTCAGTTTTCTCTTCAGCAGCTTCAGCAGGACCCGCAGCAACTGCTACAGCAGCAGCAGCAGAAACGCCGAATTTTTCTTCCATCATGGTGATCAGTTCAACAACGTCCATTACAGACATTTCAGCAACTGCGTCCAGGATTTGTTCTTTAGTGATAGACATACGATATGTTCCTAAAATTCAGAATAAGTTTATACGTTAAAAAGCAACGAAGAAAAGAAAGGGCAATTAAGCTGCTTCTTTCTGATCGCGTAACGCTGCCAGAGTGCGAACCAGTTTGCCTGCAGAGGCTTCTTTCATGGTTGCCATCAGGCGCGCGATTGCTTCTTCGTAAGTCGGGAGTGTTGCTAAGCGATCGATATCTTTCGCTGCAATTAACTCACCTTCAAAGGCTGCGGCTTTAATCTCGAATGCAGGGTTCGCTTTCGCGAATTCTTTGAACAGACGAGCAGCAGCGCCCGGATGTTCATGAGAAAATGCAATCAAGGTAGGACCGACAAATACGTCTTTCAGGCACTCAGAAGAGGTACCTTCAACAGCACGACGCAGCAGGGTGTTACGTACTACACGTACAGTAACGCCAGCTTCACGACATGCTTTACGCAGACCGGTCATTTTATCTACAGTTACACCACGGGAATCCGCGACAACTGCAGACAGCGCGCCTTTGGCAACTTCGCTGACTTCAGCAACAATCGCTTGTTTGTCTTGAAGATTTAATGCCATTAGCTTCTTGCTCCTGGTTTAGCCGGGTATACAACCCCGGAACTCACTTCACTCAGCACCGGAAGGTGGAGAGCGCTAAAACACGGTGAGCAGAATACTCGAATAAAATTCTTGTGGCTCTGTCACCGTCTACGCAGGAAAATTAAGTAATCACTTACACCTGCGGTCTTGGACGGGGCCCGGAAAAGGCCGGGCTCCAACCGAAATTCTGAGCTGTGCCTGATTCTGTGATAATTTCACAAATCAAATACAGTAAACATTGGGCGTCAGATTCTACAGAAACCTGACCCCAATGTAAAGTGCTTATTATCCGCAGATATTAAGCAACAGCAGTCAGACCAGACTGGTCGATTGCAACACCCGCACCCATGGTGGTAGACAGGCTGATTTTCTTGATGTACACGCCTTTCGCTGAAGATGGTTTTGCTTTTTTCAGCGCAACCAGCAGAGCTTCCAGGTTTTCTTTCAGTTTATCAGTATCGAAATCTACTTTACCGATGGTGGTATGGATGATCCCGTTTTTGTCGTTACGGTAACGAACCTGACCGGCTTTAGCGTTGTTCACAGCTTCAGCAACGTTAGGAGTTACAGTACCCACTTTCGGGTTTGGCATCAGGCCGCGCGGGCCTAAGATCTGACCTAATTGGCCAACAACGCGCATTGCATCCGGAGATGCGATAACAACGTCGAAGTCCATTTCGCCGGCTTTGATTTTGTCAGCCAGGTCTTCCATACCAACCAGTTCTGCACCTGCAGCTTTAGCAGCTTCAGCGTTTGCGCCCTGTGCGAACACAGCTACGCGGACAGAACGACCGGTACCGTTCGGCAGTACAGTTGCACCGCGGACGTTTTGGTCAGATTTACGTGCATCGATACCCAGGTTGACAGCAACGTCAACGCTTTCAACGAATTTAGCAGTTGCTAATTCTTTCAGCAGGGCTACGGCTTCATTGATGTCGTACTGTTTGGTAGCATCAACTTTTTCACGGATATTGCGCATGCGCTTGGTCAGTTTAGCCATCGATTAACCCTCCACTACCAGGCCCATGGAACGAGCAGTACCTTCGATAGAACGCATCATAGCTTCTACATCGGCACCAGTCATATCCGCTGCTTTAGTCTCAGCAATTTCACGAACCTGAGCAGAAGTAATTTTACCTACTTTCTCTTTGTTCGGTTTGCCGGAACCAGATTTCAGACCCGCAGCTTTCTTCAGTAAAACTGCCGCTGGCGGAGTTTTAGTGATGAAAGTGAAAGAACGGTCAGCGTAAACTGTGATAACAACCGGGATTGGTAAACCTTTTTCCATGCTGTCTGTTTTGGCGTTAAACGCTTTACAGAATTCCATGATGTTTACACCCTGCTGACCCAGTGCCGGACCAACCGGTGGACTCGGGTTCGCCATACCAGCTGAAACTTGCAGCTTGATATAGGCTTGTACTTTCTTAGCCATTTAAAAAATCCTCAATGTGGGTAATAGCGCCGGTTATCCCGGCTCCCCTATGAATACAGGCCCGCGCAGAAACGCGTGCCCCTGAAAAACAAAAGGCGCGAAATTGTAGATAAATTTCCCGCCCTTTGCAAGTCCGGAAAAGAAACCGTTACGGTTTTTCGACCTGACTGAAATCCAGTTCGACCGGTGTTGCACGACCAAAAATAGAGACTGATACCTTCAGGCGGCTCTTTTCGTAATCGACTTCTTCAACCACACCGTTAAAGTCTGCAAACGGACCATCGGAAACACGAACCATTTCGCCCGGCTCGAACAGCGTTTTCGGACGCGGCTTATCACCTACCTGTTGCAGGCGGTTCATAATCGCATCAACTTCTTTATCGCTGATCGGTGCAGGACGATCGGATGTTCCGCCGATGAATCCCATTACACGCGGCACATTACGCACCAGATGCCAGGATGCATCGTTCATCGCCATCTGAACCAGGACATATCCCGGGAAGAATTTGCGCTCACTTTTGCGGCGCTGACCGCTGCGGATCTCGACGACTTCTTCCGTTGGCACCATGACTTCGCCAAATGAATCATCCATCCCGTTGATTTTGATATGTTCACGCAGAGACTGCGCAACCCGGCTCTCGAATCCGGAGAAAGCCTGGATGACATACCAACGTTTTTTAGGAGAATCCGACATCTTTAGAACCTCAGAAGGATGTTATATAGGAAACAAGACGGACAAGGATACCATCAAGGCCCCATAACACTAACGACATAACTGCTGTGACTGCCGCAACGATAAGTGTTGTATGCAGTGTTTCCTGACGTGTAGGCCAGATCACTTTACGCATTTCAACCCGGGCTTCGCGGGCAAAAGTCAGTGTCGCTTTGCCTTTCGTTGTCCACAGTGCAATACCACCGGCTAATGCGATGACGACAACGACTGCCAGCGCACGCAGCGCAAGATTAAATTCGCGGAAGTAGTAGTTCCCGCCGATGGCTGCGATCAGCAGAACTGCGACCACTAACCATTTGGCAACGTCAGCACCACGGCCGTTTTGTTGAGCTTCGCTATTCGCACTCATAAACCAACCTGTAACCATGAAATAAAAAAGTCAGCCGGACTGCCTCGCTGTTGCAAAACAAATCAGACCAAAATTAAGGACAGATGCAATTGTATCTGACTTGGCGTCATAATCCAGCATGAGTTTCGTATTCTTCGAGATACTCACCATTCGTTGCGTGAGAGCCTATCTCACCAGTAGTTGATGATCAACTAGTGATGAGATAGGTTCTTCATAAGACAACGCAGAAAAAGGGCATCATTTGATGCCCTTTTTAGGATTATTACATCCGT
>NZ_NRQY01000002.1:464328-489160 GCF_003996855.1 Morganella morganii
TTTTTCTTTAGACACGACTCTATTCCTTATGAAGTCCCTTCTTCATTCTGAGAAGGGACTGAAATTAACGAGTTAAACCGGTAAATTACCGATTATTTTGCATTACGAGCTTCAATAACAGCCTGAGCTACGTTGTTTGGCGCTTCATTATACTTCAGGAATTCCATGGAGTAAGAAGCACGGCCCTGGGTCTGTGAACGCAGGTCAGTTGCATAACCAAACATTTCAGACAGTGGCACTTGCGCACGGACGATTTTACCGGTAGGCATGTCATCCATACCTTCAATCATACCGCGGCGACGGTTCAGGTCACCAATGACGTCACCCATGTAGTCTTCCGGTGTTTCCACCTCAACTTTCATGATTGGTTCCAGCAGAACTGGTTTCGCTTTTTTGAAGCCGTCTTTAAACGCCAGAGATGCCGCCAGTTTAAACGCCAGTTCAGAGGAGTCAACATCATGGTAAGAACCGTAGTGCAGACGAACACCCATGTTCACAACAGGGTAGCCTGCTAACGGACCAGATTTCAGCTGCTCCTGAATACCTTTGTCAACCGCAGGGATGTATTCACCAGGAATCACACCACCTTTGATTTCGTTGACAAATTCGTATTCCATATTAATGCCGTCAGCATCTTTCTTGTTCAGCGGGTACATGTCGATAATGACATGACCGTACTGGCCACGACCGCCGGACTGTTTAGCGTGTTTACCTTCGATATCAGTCACTTTCATAGTGATTGCTTCGCGGTAAGCAACCTGTGGTTTACCCACGTTCGCTTCAACTTTGAACTCACGACGCATACGGTCGACCAGAACGTCCAGGTGTAATTCACCCATACCGGCGATGATAGTCTGATTAGTCTCTTCATCACTTGATACGCGGAATGACGGGTCTTCCTGTGCCAGACGGCCCAGTGCAATACCCATTTTTTCCTGGTCAACTTTGGTTTTCGGCTCGATTGCAACAGAGATTACCGGCTCAGGGAATTCCATACGCTCCAGGATGATTGGTGCATCAATCGCACACAGAGTATCACCTGTAGTGACGTCTTTCAGACCGATAGCAGCCGCGATGTCACCAGCGCGAACTTCTTTAATCTCTTCACGTTTGTTAGCGTGCATCTGAACGATACGACCAAAACGCTCTTTCTTGGATTTAACCGGGTTCAGTACGGTATCACCGGAGTTAACAACACCAGAGTATACGCGGAAGAACGTCAGGTTACCCACGAACGGGTCAGTTGCGATTTTAAATGCCAGCGCAGCAAATGGATCTTCGTCAGAAGAGTGACGCTCAGCCGAGGTATCTTTACCGTCGTCCAGAATACCTTTAATTGCAGGAACTTCTGTCGGAGATGGCAGGTACTCAACAACCGCATCCAGCATCGCCTGAACACCTTTGTTTTTAAAGGCAGAACCACAGGTTACCAGGATAATCTCGTTCGCCAGTACGCGCTGACGTAATGCTGTTTTGATTTCAGCTTCAGTCAGATCTTCACCGCCGAGATATTTTTCCATCAGCTCTTCAGAGGCTTCAGCTGCGGCTTCAACCAGATTCTGGTGCCATTCGTCAGCTAATTCCTGCATGTTTGCTGGGATATCTTCGTAAGTGAAGGTAACGCCCTGGTCTTCTTCACTCCACTGAATCGCTTTCATTTTAACCAGGTCAACAACACCGGTGAATGACTCTTCAGCGCCGATAGCTAACTGAAGTGGTACCGGGTTGGCCGCTAAGCGGCTTTTGATCTGCTCAACAACTTTCAGGAAGTTTGCACCCATACGGTCCATTTTGTTAACGAACGCGATACGCGGTACATGATATTTGTTTGCCTGGCGCCATACGGTTTCAGACTGTGGCTGAACACCACCAACGGCACAGTAAACCATAACAGCACCATCAAGAACACGCATGGAACGTTCTACTTCGATTGTGAAGTCAACGTGCCCCGGGGTGTCGATGATGTTGATGCGGTGTGGTTCAAATTGTTTACCCATACCAGACCAGAACGCAGTGGTTGCTGCGGAGGTGATAGTAATACCACGCTCTTGTTCCTGTTCCATCCAGTCCATCGTTGCTGAACCTTCGTGGGTCTCACCAATTTTATGGTTCACACCTGTATAAAACAGAATACGTTCTGTTGTGGTGGTTTTACCGGCGTCGATATGTGCACTGATACCGATATTACGGTAACGTGAAATGGGTGTTTGACGAGCCATTTTTTCCTCTCTCTTGGACGTTCGTTTAATTTGGTCGGGCAGCCTTACGGCTACCCTATACACAATTCACTACGGTTTGATTACCAACGGTAGTGTGCGAACGCCTTGTTAGCTTCTGCCATACGGTGAACGTCTTCACGTTTCTTAACGGCAGTGCCTTTGTTTTCAGCTGCATCGGATAATTCATTTGCCAGGCGCAGAGCCATGGACTTATCACCGCGTTTACGGGCAGCTTCAACGATCCAGCGCATTGCTAATGCATTACGGCGGACCGGACGAACTTCAACCGGCACCTGGTAAGTAGAACCACCAACACGGCGGGACTTAACTTCGACAGTCGGACGCACGTTATCCAGTGCGGTTTCGAATGCTTCCAGGTGATCTTTACCTGAACGCTGAGCCAGGGTCTCAAGCGCGGTATATACGATTGATTCTGCGGTAGATTTTTTACCGTCTACCATCAGGATATTTACAAATTTGGCCAGCAGCTCTGATCCGAACTTAGGATCTGGCAGAATTTTACGTTGACCAATTACACGACGACGTGGCATGGAAATACTCCGTTGTTAATTCAGGGTTGTCCAAAACTCAATGAGTTTATTTGACATTAATGCGATAAATGTTTGGCCTTACTTAACGGAGAACCATTAAGCTTTTGGCTTCTTCACACCGTACTTAGAACGAGCTTGTTTACGGTCTTTAACACCGGAACAGTCCAGTGCGCCGCGAACAGTGTGGTAACGAACACCCGGTAAGTCTTTAACACGACCACCGCGGATCAGGATCACGCTGTGTTCCTGCAGGTTATGACCTTCGCCACCAATGTATGAAGAAACTTCAAAACCGTTGGTTAAACGTACACGGCATACTTTACGCAGTGCTGAGTTAGGTTTTTTAGGTGTGGTGGTATATACACGGGTACATACGCCACGTTTTTGCGGGCAGGCTTCCAGCGCCGGAACGTTGCTTTTCACAACTTTCGAGCTACGGGATTTGCGAACCAGCTGATTAATCGTTGCCATTATAAAAAAAGCTCCTGGTTTTTTGCTTCGTAAACACGGATTTGTGCCTCGTGTCTGTCAAAGACAAAACACGAGGACGCGAAATTTTATTGCTGACGCAACAGGGTGTCAAGAAATATACAATGATATTTGCTATTCCCACGCAAAATGTTGCGTGTGTGTGACCGTAAGCACCACAAAACCAGTATAGTCTGTGATTCTCACTTTGTCCGAAAGGAACGGTAATAAACCGCGTGCTTCGGCATCCTCCCGCAACACGCAGGGAATATGACCCGACTGAATAAGCGCCGGCAACAACGGGTTACCTTCTGTTGCTGCGATTACGCCATCTTCGGTAAAAAGGATGTCATCCTCCGAGGATAACAGATTCAGTAATGATTGAATATCAGTACGAAATGGCGATTGGCTGACAGTATATAGCATCTTGCTCACCGTATGTAGATCAAAATGACACCACGGCGTCAAATGCCGCCAGTTTCCGGGCCAGTTCTGCCGCACTCAGGCAGGTAACCGGCAGGATATACCGCGTCTCCGGGGATAATCCCCGGGCGGCCATATCCTCCGCACAGCAGTAGCACTCTTCAATATCGTAAAGCGGCAGAACTTTGAAGGTGGAGATATAATCACGGGCGAGAATTTTTGCCGGTGTCTGTTCCGGTAATAACTGCAACACCCCGTCGGAAACGAAAAAGGCCGCGACCTCATCCGTATAATTACTGGTTGCCAGCAGTGCATCCAGCCCTTCCCGGCCGCTGCTGCTGCCGTGGGGTGCGCTTCTGAAAACAAATGCGATACGTTTCACCGGATCTCCCTAAAACTGGATGACACGATCACAGGTCATCATGGCTTCCGCCAGAGTGCCCAGACCGCTGAGGGCAAACCCGTCCGCCAGATTAGCCGCCGGCAGTTTCAGCGACGCTGCCTGAGCAATATCAGTGACACCGCGGCGCAGTGCCGCCGCCACACAAACCGCAAGCTGAATGTCGTTATCGCGGGCAAGCTGCTGCCACTGACGTACCATATCGGTTTCGTCCCCGGCCGGTGATGTCAGCACATTGGCGTTGCTGATCCCTTCACGGTAAAAGAATACACACTGAATCCGGTGCCCGGCCGCAATCACATGCTGAGCAAACAACAGTGCGCTGCCGGCACGCTGTGTGCCGTAAGCCGGGCCGGTAACCAGCAGGCAGTAAGATAACGGTATCATTGCTCCGCGCTGCCTTACTCGCCGTTTTTAAACTGGCGGATGTAGAGATAAACCGTGTGTTTGGAGATATTCAGACGCACCGCCACAAGGTTGATGGCATCTTTGATATCAAATATCCCTTTCTCATACAGGTTCAGTACCACCTGTTTGTTCTTCGCGTTGTTTGCCACGTTGCGGTCAGCATTCACTTCTTCAATTGTCTGTTCCAGCGTCTGTGCCACCAGGTCTTCAACAGAAGAGGCAAAGTTCACATTGGAGGTTTCTTCCGCCAGCTCTTTCGGGATAAACGTCTGAACTATCTGGGAGAACGGCACATCCAGGTTCATATTAATACACAGCAACCCGATGATACGGCGTGACTTATTGCGGATAGCAATGGTCAGCGATTTCATCAGTGCCCCGGTTTTCGCCCGGGTGAAATAGGCTTTAGACGTGCTGCAATCTTCATCAGTAATGTCGTGCAGCATGCGCAGCGCCAGGTCTGTGATCGGAGAACCGACTTTACGGCCGGTATGGTGACCGTTTGCGATCTTCACCGCTGAGCGCTTCAGGTCTTCCAGTGAGTGGAGAACGATTTCACAGTGCTCACCGATGAGCAGCGCCAGACCATCAACGGCCGCCTCATAGGACTTCAGGATTTCATAATCCGTTTCAGTAAACGGATGATTTACAATGTAATCCGAATCATTGTCATTAAATAATACTGGGTTTGACATTTAATACACCACTCTTTGTAACGTGTGAACGTCGTTGGTTTTACTCATCTGTAATCTTTCACTGCGGGAGGAGGATTACCCTGTCATCATGTATCAATTATATACCCGGATTTCCCGGGTGCAGGAAAGCAGCAAATGACGGGCTTCCGGTTCTGTGCAGGTACCCGCAGGTTAAGTTATAGCGAAAAACAGGCCATTTTGCGCCTGAGGTGATCAAATTCTGGTAAAAAATACAAAAAACACGGATGTTTTGCAAATTTTTCATAATCCCGGTCATCGCGGAAACAAAAACCCGCACAACAGGGTGCGGGTTTTGTCAGTTTCCGGTATCAGCAGGGCTTATTTGGCCGCAGGCTTGATATCCAGTAACTCGACGTCAAAGACCAGGGTGGAATTTGCAGGGATACCCGGAACACCGTCAGTACCGTAAGCGGCTTCCGGCGGGATAACCAGTTTGGCTTTACCGCCTTTTTTCATCTGCTTCAGACCTTCGGTCCAGCCTTTGATCACACTGTCCAGACGGATAGTCAGCGGCTCTTTACGGTCGTAAGAGCTGTCAAACTGGGTGCCGTCGATTAATGCGCCTTTATAATGAACAACAACGGTGTCTGTTTCTTTCGGAGATGCGCCGTTACCGTCTTTCTCAGATTTGTAGAGCACACCGCTTTTGGTTTTTTCCACGCCAGCTTCTTTGGCAAATGCCGCACGGTATTTATCACCGGCTGCTTTGTTCTCAGTGGCTTCGCGTGCCATTTTTTCCTGGGCAGCGCCTTTTACCTGCTCTTCAAAACCGCGCAGAGTCTGGTTGATCTCTTCGTCACTCAGTTTGCTTTTATTGTTGAATGCATCCTGAACGCCCGCCATCATCTGGTCACGATCCAGATCCAGACCAATGGATTTCTGCTCATTCAGGGCATTTTCCATATAACGGCCCAGTGACGCACCCAGCGCATAAGCATTCTGCTGATTAGCGGTTTTAAATGCGCTGTTCAGTTTCACTTCTTCTTTCTTCGGCGCGGTCTCCGCATAAGCCTGTGACATACCTAATGTCATTGCCAGCGAGGTTGCGACAACAGTCGCTTTAAACAGTGATTTCATCCTTCTCTCCATAAATTTTGCAACAGTTACAGGACATACCGCACAGCAAATCACGCCAGAGAGTCCTTGCAGCCGTCACCGGGCGACATCATAATGTCACGGTTTTGTGATGCTGAGACAACCTTAGCAAAAAGAGGTTTCATAGTAACCCCCCAATAAAAGATATCCTCTCACACCAAGTGTATTTCACCGGAATATTACATACTTTTACACAGTAATCCCCGTCTCAGACAGGAGAAAACGATGGACCTTTTTGAACTGGAACAACGCCTCGAACAGCTGGAAAGCAAAACCGCATTCCAGGATCTGACCATTGAGGAACTCAATCAGGTGGTCACACAGCAGCAGATGGATATCACCAGGCTGAATGAAAGGCTCCGCCTGCTGACCGAACGCCTGAAAGCCACCCCGGGTTCTAATGTGGCGCCGCAGTCAGAAGAAGTGCCGCCGCCGCACTACTGATAAACCGCAGGCAAAAAAAAAGCGCATCCGTCAGGAATGCGCTTCTTTGTCCGGTTCAGATACGGGTTATCAGTGACAACCGCAGCCGCCGTTACCCTGGCCGTGACCTTTACCGTGACCACCGCCGCCGCCGCAGCCGCCTTCACCGTGTTCATGGCCGTGATCGTGGTCATGATGACCGCCGCCGCAGCAACCACCCTCTTCGCCGTGGTCGTGACCACCGCAGCAGCCGCCTTCTTCGCCGTGAACGTGACCATGCTCCAGCTCTTCTGCTGTTGCTTCACGCACACCGATAACTTCGACGTGGAATTTCAGGTTCTGACCGGCCAGCATATGGTTACCGTCGACGATCACTTCGTCGCCTTCGATACCGGTGATTTCTACCGGCACAGGACCCATATCGGTGTCTGCCAGGAAACGCATGCCGACTTCCAGCTCATCAACACCGACGAAAACGTCTTTCGGTACACGCTGAACCAGATTTTCGTCATACTGACCGTATGCGTCATTAGCGCCGACATCAACGTCGAACACATCACCGGCAATGCGGCCGTCCAGTGCACTTTCCAGCCCGCTGATCAGCGCACCACGACCGTGCAGATAGTCTAACGGAGCACTTGCCGGAGACTCATCAACTAATACGCCGTCTTCTGTTCTTACCTGATAAGCCAGGCTCACTACCAGGTCTTTTGCTACTTTCATGGTATCTCCTACACATCCGCGGGGGGATAAGATTTTAATTAACGCGCCGATTGTAACGGAATTTACAGCCACTGTATCTGTTTTGGGACAAATTCCCCCAAATTCTCTGTGAAAAGCAGCGGCCTGTTATTCCCCCTGTCTGAAGATACCAATCACCTGTTCATCGTTGCGTATATGCTGCTCCGCATGTGCATCCGCCCGGCGCTCAAGATGGCCGCACTGCACACACTGCACCACATCCACATTATTCTCACACCACATGGCGAGTGTGTCCTGCGCATGACACTCAGGGCATACCGCGCCTGCAATAAACCGTTTCCGGTTGCTCATTTCTCAGCTCCTGTCATCTGTCCGTCCGCTGCCCGGAGAATCTTCCGTCAGGTTCCAGCTGTCCGGCAGATGTTTTTCCCGTTTCATTTCATTATCAAACAGATTTTCCAGCTCACGCCGCGCTTCTTTGACACGGGAGATATGTGAGATTTCCTCTTCCGCCTGCGGGATAAGCTCACGCAGCAGCTGCATATCCAGCCTGCGGAACAGCTGTTGTGCCCGGTGAGCCTCCGCCGGATGTGTCCCCAGCCCGATCAGAGTTTTACGCGCCAGTTCCAGTGCCGATGAGAACGTTTCGCGGCTGAACTGTGTCACACCGTGCGTGAGCAGCTCATGTGCTTCCACCCGCCCCCGCGCGCGGGCAATGATTTGCAGGTGCGGAAAGTGCTCCTGACACAACTGCACAATCGTCATGGTATCTTCCGGCTTATCACAGGTAATGACAATCACCTTTGCTGTCTCCGCACCGGCAGAGCGTAACAATGCGAGTCCGGTCGCATCCCCGTAATAAACTTTATAGCCGTAACGGCGCATGGCGCTGACCGCACTGACATCTTTTTCCAGTACCGTCGGATGGATTTTGTTGGCCATCAGCAGGCGGCCTATCACCTGCCCCATCCGCCCGAAACCGACCAGAATCACATGCGGATGGTTATCCTCCACAAACGGGGTTTCGCCGGTTCCCGGCTCCGCATTATTGTAACGGCGCGCCAGAATCATATCGATGCCCTGCATCAGCAGCGGCGTGGTCATCATGGAGAGAGTAACCACCACCAGCAGCAGTGCCATCTGATGATCTGTGATAACACGGCTGGCCAGCGCCGCCGAGAACAGGACGAAAGCAAACTCTCCCCCCTGGCTGAGTACCCCGGCAAACTGTAAACGCCCGCTGCGGCGGCAGGTCAGATGTGCCAGCAGATACAGCACCGTCATTTTGACACTCACCAGCACAATCACGCCCAGCAGGATTTGCGGCAGATACTGCCACAACACGCCGATATTCAGCGACATGCCGACAGAAATGAAGAACATCCCCAGCAGGAGCCCTTTGAACGGCTCAATCGTGATTTCCAGCTCATGGCGGTATTCCGTATCCGCCAGCATCACACCCGCAATAAATGTCCCGAGCGCCATGGAGAACCCGAGCTGCTCCATAAAGACCGCTGAGCCAATCACCACCAGCAGTGAGGCGGCGGTAAAAACCTCACTGACCCCGGATTTAACCACCAGCCGGAACAGCGGCCGCAACAGGTAGCGCCCGCCGATCAGCAGCCCGGCAAAGGCCAGAATCTTGATACCGATACGATACCAGTCACTGCCTGCCGTTTCCCCGCCCAGCAGCGGGATCACGGCAAGAATAGGGATCACGGCCATATCCTGGAACAACAGCACAGAAAATCCCATCTGACCGCTGTCGTTGTTGGTCATCCCTTTTTCATCCATCAGCTGTAATGCCATCGCAGTGGAGGACATTGCCAGCCCCAGCCCGCCGACAACGGCCGCCTGCCATGAGAAATCGGTCAGCCAGAGCAGTATCCCGAGGATCAGCGCGGAAAACACCACCTGGGCGGTTCCGGTTCCGAAGATAGACCGCCGCAGTTTCCATAACTCACGCGGATTCAGCTCCAGCCCGATCAGAAACATCAGGAACACCACCCCCAGTTCGGAGAAGTGCAGTAATTCATTGACGTTTTTGATAAACCCCAGCCCCCACGGGCCGATAGCAATCCCCGCCAGCAGGTACCCCAGTACCGCACCGATACGCAACCGCTGTGCCACCGGCACCATTACCACGGCCGCCGCGAGAAAAACAATACCTGCATGCAGCAGGTTGCCGTCAGCGGGCTCCATAATTACGTCCTCCGTTCAGTTGCGGTGCCCGCAGCCAGTCACAATACGCCTGCGCCTGTTCATGCAGCATAGCTTTCCCCTGACGGCGCGCGGCATAGAGGATCACCGGTGCCAGCCAGTGCATTTCACACAGTGCCGCCGTCAGTTCAAAGGGGCGCAGCAAATCACTGAGCGGAAAACGGTTATAACCGCCGTGCCGGTAAGCTTCCGCCGGTTCACCGGTTGTGATCACCTGCCGCCAGTATTTACCGGACAGCTGTCTGCCGCCCTGCTCACCGGAGAAATCACGGGTCAGAACGCGGTCAAACCACTCTTTCAGCAGCGCGGGACAACTGTAGGTATACAGCGGGTGCTGAAACACAATGATGTCATGCTGCCGGAGTAATTCCTGTTCATGCCGGATATCGATAAAAAAGTCCGGATAGGTACCATACAGATCATGCACCGTCACATGCCCGAGTTCAGACGCCGCAGTGACGAGCGCCTTGTTGGCGATGGAGTGATGCGGTTCCGGATGCGCGTAAATCAGTAATATGGTCGGATTATTTATCATCACTTCCTCTTAAAAACGTGAGAATCTTTGTGATTTTCGCTACTATGCCCGCTGCAACGATACTCCTCGCCTGCTGACGGGTGATTTGCTGCTGACAACGCACGAATTACATTAATTTTACTCTCAATTACTTACCCTATCGATATTTATGATTGTTTTCTCTTCACTTCAGGTCCGCCGCGGCGTCCGTGTTCTGCTCGACAACGCAACGGCCACCATCAATCCGGGCCAGAAAGTCGGCCTGGTGGGAAAAAACGGCTGCGGTAAATCCACTCTGCTGGCACTGCTTAAAGGCGAATTACAGGCCGAAGCAGGCAATGTGACCTTACCGGGAAACTGGTCCATGGCCTGGGTCAACCAGGAAACCCCGGCACTGGATGAACCGGCGATTGAGTATGTCATTGACGGTGACTGCGAATTCCGTGAGCTTGAGGCAAAATTACAGCTGGCGAATGAACACAATGACGGCCATGCGATTGCTGTGATCCACGGCCAGCTCGATACCCTCGATGCCTGGACTATCCGCTCCCGTGCCGCCACACTGCTGCACGGGCTGGGATTCTCGCAGGAACAGCTGGAAACACCGGTGCAGGCTTTCTCCGGGGGCTGGCGGATGCGCCTGAACCTGGCACAGGCACTGATTTGCCGCTCGGATCTGCTGCTGCTCGATGAACCGACCAACCACCTTGATCTCGATGCCGTGATCTGGCTGGAAAAATGGCTGAAAAACTATCCCGGCACCCTGATCCTGATCTCCCATGACCGCGATTTTCTCGATCCGATCATTGATAAAATACTGCATATTGAGCAAAACGGCCTGTTTGAATACACCGGCAACTACTCCTCCTTTGAAGTGCAGCGCGCCGAGAAAATGGCACAGCAGCAGGCACAGTATGAAAGCCAGCAGTTACACCGCGCGCACCTGCAAAAATATGTGGATCGTTTCCGCGCCCAGGCCACCAAAGCCAAACAGGCACAGAGCCGCCTGAAAATGCTGGAGCGGATGGAACTGATTGCCCCGGCCCTGGCGGATAACCCATTCCGTTTCAGTTTCCGCCCGCCGGAAACCCTGCCGAACCCGCTGCTGAAAATGGAAAAAGTCAGTGCCGGATACGGCGAAAAAGTGGTGCTGGACAATATCAAACTGAACCTGGTACCCGGTTCGCGTATCGGCCTGCTGGGACGTAACGGTGCAGGTAAATCCACCCTGATAAAAATGCTTGCCGGTGAACTGGAGCCGTTACAGGGGAAAATTGGTCTCGCAAAAGGGATTAAACTGGGTTATTTCGCCCAGCATCAGCTGGAATTTTTACGGGCGGATGAATCGCCGTTACAGCATATGGTGCGCCTCGCACCGGATCAGACCGAACAGCAATTGCGCGATTATCTCGGTGGTTATGGTTTCAAAGGTGACCAGGTGACCGATAACACCGGCCGTTTCTCCGGCGGGGAAAAAGCGCGTCTGGTGCTGGCAATGATTATCTGGCAGCGCCCGAACCTTCTGCTGCTCGATGAACCGACCAACCATCTGGATCTCGATATGCGTCAGGCACTGACTGAAGCCCTGATCGAATTTGAGGGCGCGATCGTCGTGGTTTCACACGATCGTCATCTTCTGCGATCCACCACGGATGATCTGTATCTGGTACATGATGGTCAGGTCGAACCGTTTGACGGCGATCTGGATGATTATCAGCGCTGGCTGGCGGACAGCCAGAAACAGATGCGCCAGAATGCTGAACCGGCAGCGGAAAACGGTGAGGAAAAAAATACCGTCACCGCGCAGGATCGCAAAGAGCAGAAACGCCGTGAAGCGGAATTCCGCCAGCAGACCCGGGGGCTGCGCAAAGAATCGGAAAAACTGGAAAAAACCATGAGCCGGTTATCAGATGCCATTGCTGCCATTGAGGAACAACTCGGTGACAGCGGCCTGTATGATCAGTCCCGCAAGGCAGAGCTGAACACCTGCCTTCAGGAACAGGCACAGTTCAAAACTGAACTGGAAGAGGCCGAAATGGCCTGGATGGAAATTCAGGAAAATCTCGAAGCCATGACACAGGCATTTGAAAACCCGTAAGTGATGAAGAGCGGCGGAAGCCGCTCTCTTTTCTTATCAGCCGTCCAGGCTGTTAATCATGGTGCGGGCATTGATCACCAGTTGCCGCGCCTGCTCTTCCCGCCGCTGCAACAGCGCCATAAACAGCAGATCCGTCACCGTATTCTGCGCCGTCCGCGAGGAAATCGATGAACTGCGCCACTCATTTTCCTCCGCGACCGTTTCCAGCACATAATCTGCCATTTTCGCCAGCGGCGACTGACGGTTTCCGGTAATCACAATCAGCGTGACATTCTGTTTTTTCGCGGTAGCCGCCGTGACCAGCATATCCTTGCGTTTACCGCTGAATGACAGCACCACCAGCACATCCTTTTCAGTCAGCGTCTGGGAAAACGCAATCTGGATATGGTGATCCGCTTCCGCCAGTGTCATCAGCCCGATTTTCTGGAGTTTATACGCCAGATCTTTCGCCGTCAGCCCGGAGCCGCCGATACCGGCAACCTGTATACAGCGGGCATTATCCAGACACGTGACAATCTCTGCCATCTGTTCAAAATCCAGCAGCCGTGTGGTTTCCGTGATGGAATTCTGTTTTTCCTGCGCCAGTTTCTGTGCAATCACCAGCAGCGGGTCATGTGCCTCTATCCGGTTATGCAGCGCCTGCTGCTGATTAGCTGCCAGCACCCAGTTGCGGCCAATCTCTTCACTGATAGCCACTTTCAGTGCCGGAAATCCCTTAAATCCCATTTTCTGACTAAACTTCACTATAGCGGACTGACTCACGCCCACCCGCTCTGCCAGTACCTGAGAGGAGAGCGTTACCGTCTCTTCCGGCTGAGCCAGGATAAAATCAGCAATGTGCTGCTGATTGGTTGCCAGCTCTGCTTTTGCCCAGCTGATTTTTGTCAGGATCGCCATGAATGTCTGTTTTCCTTATCCGGATAATAAAAAAGGAATAAATTATTTTTAATAACAATGACGAATTATTCCTGATAAACAATGTATCTGAATAATAAAAAATATATTTATATTCAATTTAATATAAAAAATAAATGACAGACGAAAACAAAAGTATTCCTGCTATATTACCATAGTTGAATAGATTGCTCTGTGATAACTCTCACACAAAAAGAATATTTAATTCTCTAGCATGCCGATTATATCTTATACAAAGGATCACGCATGAAGATTGACTTAACCTCAATGATTACCGAGAGCCGCAATCCGGCCAGCGCGGATATCGACAGCCTGCCGACATTAGATATGCTGCGGGTGATTAACCGCGAAGACCAGACCGTCGCGCTTGCCGTGGAAAAGACGCTGCCGCAGGTGGCACAGGTGGTGGATGCGGTGGCACAGGCATTCCGCTGCGGCGGACGGCTGATTTATATAGGCGCGGGCACCTCCGGCCGCCTCGGGATACTGGATGCCAGCGAATGCCCGCCGACCTTCGGCACCCCGGCAGAGCAGGTGGTCGGTCTGATTGCCGGTGGCCACAAAGCCATCCTGAAAGCCGTTGAAAATGCGGAAGATAACCGGGAACTGGCCGTGAATGATCTGAAAGCCCTGAATTTCAGTGCGAAAGATGTGTTAGTCGGGATCGCCGCCAGCGGTCGTACCCCTTATGTGCTGGGCGGCATGGAATACGCGCTGTCTCTCGGCGCAACCGTTGCCGCCGTCAGCTGTAACCCGGACAGTGAAATGAGCCGCCTGGCCGGTATCGCTATCACACCGGTGGTCGGCCCGGAAGTCATTACCGGCTCCTCCCGTATGAAAGCCGGGACTGCCCAAAAACTGATACTCAACATGATCACCACCGGTGCCATGATCCGCTCCGGGAAAGTGTACGGCAACCTGATGGCGGATGTGGAAGCGACCAACGCCAAACTGGTTGAGCGGCAAAAACGTATTGTGATGGCCGCAACGGAATGTGACAGAGCGACCGCAGAACAGGCACTTGCTGCCTGCAACGGGCACTGCAAAACCGCCATCGTGATGATCCTGGCACAGCTGAGTGCCGGTGACGCCAAAGCCCTGCTGGCACAGCATCAGGGGTTTATCCGTGACGCGCTGACCGGTGCGGCACACTCTTAACGCAAGGTAATCACCATGGCCAAAATCAGTCAGTCAACCATCATACAGATTCTGGATGCCATCGGCGGTCCGGGTAACGTGGCGCAGAGCGGAAACTGTATGACCCGCCTGCGTCTGACACTGAACAACACACAACTTGCGGATAAAATCGCCATCAAGAAAATTGAGGGCGTGCTGGGTGTGATTGAAAGTGATGAGCAGTTCCAGATTGTGCTGGGACCGGGAAAAGCACAAACCGCCGCGGAATTGATGCAGAAACATCTGGATGACTATGTTCCGGGCAGTGAACCGGACAGCCGCAGTCTGAAAGAGATTGCTGCTGATCAGAAACAGCATCTGAAAGAAAAACAGACAAACCCGGTACAACGTTTTCTCGCTAAATTCGCCACGATTTTTACCCCGCTCATTCCGGGTTTTATCGGCGTGGGTCTGCTGCTTGGCTTTGCCACACTGTTTGAGTCACTCTGGGTCACCGGAAATCCGTCCCCGAACGGCACCCTGGTGGAAGTGCTGAGTTACATGAAAATCTTCGGCAAGGGGCTGTTTACCTTTATGGGGATACTGATTGGCTATAATGCACAGAAAGCCTTCGGCGGATCAGGTGTCAATGGTGCTATCATCGCGGCGCTGTTTATCCTTGGTTATGATCCGCAGGCGACCAAAGGTTTCTACTCCGGTATGGAGACCTTCTTCGGCCATGGTATTGATCCGCGCGGTAACATTATCGGTATTCTGATCGCCACTATCACCGGCGCATGGGTGGAGCGGCAGGTGCGGCGCTTTATCCCGGCTAACCTGGATATCATTCTGACATCCGCCATCACCCTGCTGATTATGGGTGCGCTGACCTTTATTGTGATTATGCCGATCGGTGTCTGGCTGTTTGACGGCATGTCCTGGCTGTTTATGCACCTCAACGCCAATCCGTTCGGGGCAGCGGTTCTCGCCGGTCTGTTCCTGATTGCGGTGATGTTCGGTATCCATCAGGGTTTTATCCCGGTGTATACCGCACTGGTCGGTACTCAGGGCTTTAACTCCCTGTTCCCGATCCTCGCCATGGCGGGTGCCGGTCAGGTTGGTGCGGCACTGGCACTGTATATCCGCGCCAAAAAAGACTCGGTTCTGCGTAATCAAATCCGCGGGGCGATTATCCCGGGTTTCCTCGGGATCGGCGAACCGCTGATCTACGGCGTGACCCTGCCGCGCGTGAAACCGTTTATTACCGCCTGTTTCGGCGGCGCAGCGGGCGGGTTCTTTATCGGACTTATCGCCTGGTTCGGCTATCCGGTCGGGCTGAATACCGTTTTCGGGCCATCGGGGATTATCGCCATTCCGGTCATGACATCCGGCAGCGGTATTTTCACCGGGATGGCAGTCTATACCGGCGGATTGCTCGTCGCCTATCTGGCCGGATTCCTGCTCACCCTGCTGTTCGGCAGTAAGAATGTGGATTTAAGCTGATTTCGCTATAGCGATAAAAAAACAGACCGCAATGCGGTCTGTTTTTCATTCAGCTTCTGTTTTTGTTCCGCAGGTTATATTATGTCGGCTATTCAAGCCAGATGAGCGGCACACAGGCAGCGGTGAGTAACCCCATCACAATATTGAAAGTGAACCAGGCATTACGGCTGCGCAGAAAACGGCCGATAAAAGCACCGAATCCGATCCAGATAAACCCGGCAACCAGATTCACAGAGACCATCACAATACTCATCACCCCGACAGACAGCATATAAGCATCACCGCTCAGGCTGTAACTGCCGACAGCCCCCAGCCCCATCAGCCAGGCCTTGGGATTGATAAACTGTAACAGCGCCCCCTGATACCAGGTAACCGCCTTACTGACCTGAGGTTCATTAAGAGGCTGATAAGGGGCAGTAGCCAGTTTTTTGGCAAGCCACAGAAGGTAAAGACTGCCCGCAATTTTCATAGCAGTATACAATTTGGGATAAATAAGTAAAATAGCCGCAACACCAAAGGCGGAAAGGTATAATACCGTCTGCATACCGAGCATAATACCGGCCATCAGTACCAGTGTGCGGCGGAAACCGTACTGCGCACCGGAGGCGGTCAGTAGCAGATTATTAGGCCCGGGCGTGACTGCCGCGATAAACATAAAGACAGAAAGCGAGATAAAAAGGTGTGCAGTCATGAATAATCCGGCAACATGGTCATTTTCTTTACCGGAAATTACCAGCATGTTTTTCATTAAACAAGAGACGTTTTTTCATTACGAACCAAACTATGTCTAGTCATTTTCAACCGATTTCCTGGGCAACAAATCCGCACCTGCAAACGCTGCTGCCCCGGATTTTCCGCCGGAAACCGATGATAAAACCATTCTGGCAGCGCCTGACGCTGCCGGATAATGATTTTATTGATCTTGCATGGAGTGAAGATCCGGAGACCGCACGCCACAAACCACGCCTGGTCATTTTCCACGGACTGGAGGGCAGTTTCCGCAGCCCTTATGCCCACGGTATCCTGGCTGCGGCCGCCCGTCAGGGCTGGCTGGGTGTTGTCATGCATTTTCGCGGATGCAGCGGTGAACCGAACCGCTCAAAACGAATTTACCACTCAGGGGAAACCGGCGATGCCCGTTATATGCTGAAGTGGTTGCAGGATACCTACGGCAAAGTTCCGACCGGCGCAGTCGGTTATTCACTCGGCGGCAATATGCTGGCCTGTTATCTCGCCGAAGAGGGTGAGAATGCTGCGGTGGATGCCGGTATTGTGGTTTCCGCCCCGCTGATGCTGGAACCCTGCTCTTTCAAAATGGAAAAAGGCTTTTCCCGTTTTTATCAGTGGTATCTGCTTAAGGGGCTGAAACGCAATGCCACCCGCAAGCTGATACGCTACCCGAACTCACTGCCGACAAACCTGCTGCATATCCGCGCAATTAAACGAATCCGGGAATTTGATGACATTATCACCTCCCGTATCCACGGATTCCGGAATGCCTCGGATTACTACCGCCGGTGCAGCGCCCTGCCGAAACTCCCGGCTGTACGTAAGCCGATGCTGATCATCCACGCCAAAGATGATCCCTTTATGGCGCAGGAAGTGGTGCCGGATCTGTCACAACTGCCGCCGTGTGTGGAGTACCAGATGACCGAACACGGCGGCCATGTCGGCTTTGTCTCCGGCAGCTGGCGCCGCCCGCGTTTATGGCTGGAGGAACGCATCCCTGAATGGCTGGCGCCGCATCTTGCCGCGAAGGAGACAGTATGATCATTCCCTGGCAGGATATTGCGCCGGAAACACTTCACAGCATCCTGGAAAGTGGGGTGCTGCGCGAAGGCACCGATTACGGCGAACATGAAAAATCACTCAGTGATAAAGTGGCGGATCTTTACACGCAACTCAAAAACGGCGACATTGTGATTGTCTGGTCGGAATTACACGAAACACTCAACATCATGCCGTCGGCACAATTCCGCGGCTGATTCAGCCGGAGGAAACGCCGCATGTCACGGACCCACCCGATTATCGCCGTTACCGGCTCCAGCGGAGCCGGTACTACTACCACCAGTCAGGCTTTCCGTAAGATTTTCCAGCAGCTGGATGCAGTTCCGGCCATTATTGAAGGCGACAGTTTCCACCGTTACACGCGGCCGGAAATGGATGCCGCCATCCGCAAAGCCCGCGAGCAGGGACGTCACATCAGCTATTTCGGGCCGGAAGCCAACGACTTTGCCCTTCTCGAAAATACATTCCGTCAGTACAGCGAAAACGGCAGCGGCGAGCGCCGTAAGTACCTGCATACCTATGATGAAGCCGTGCCCTATAACCAGCAACCCGGCACCTTCACCCCGCGCGAGGCACTGCCTGCCGGGACGGACGTACTTTTCTATGAGGGATTGCACGGCGGCGTGGTCACACCGGAGCATAATATTGCCGGACATGTCGATTTACTGGTCGGCGTGGTGCCGATAGTCAATCTGGAGTGGATACAGAAGTTAGTCCGCGACACCAATGATCGCGGTCATTCACGGGAAGCCGTGATGGATTCCGTTGTGCGCTCGATGGATGATTACATCCGCTACATCACTCCGCAGTTTTCCCGTACCCATATTAACTTCCAGCGGGTACCGACGGTCGATACCTCGAACCCGTTTTCGGCCAAATCCATTCCGTCACAGGATGAGAGCTTTACCGTGATCCGCTTCCGCGGCCTGAAAAAAATTGATTTCCCCTATTTATTATCCATGCTTCAGGGGTCTTTTATTTCTGCCTCAAATACGATTGTCGTCCCCGGCGGAAAATTAGGGCTGGCAATGGAATTAATTATGGCACCACTGGCAGAGCAATTATTACAGGGAAAACAAATAAACAAGCGATAAAAAACCGGGTAATAATCTATTACCCGGTTTATCTTCAAAAATAAAAAGAACATTTCAAAAAATCATTCAATATTTTTTACTTCGAAACTATGTGTAATGTTAACACTTTCGCCTAACATTAATGAAACAGAGCAATATTTTTCAGTGAATAATTGCACGGCACGTCCGACAACATTTTCGGTCAGATCACGGCCGGTTACAATAAAATGCAGATTAATGTGAGTGAATAAACGCGGCGCGGTTTCACGACGTTTAGCAGTAAGTTTTACATCACAATCAATGACTTGATTACGGCCTTTTTGCAAAATAGAGACAACATCAATGGCGCTGCAACCACCGGTTGCCATCAGAACCATCTCCATCGGGTTCGGGGCTTTTTCACCGGCATTACCATCCATTGTAATCTGGTGTCCTGACGCGGATTCCCCTAAGAAAGTCATGTTCTCAACCCACTTTACACGCGCTTCCATTTTTATACCCTCATCATCAATATAATTCACGACAGACTACCCTTTCATTCATGGGCTGGCAATCTATCTCATAGTTTATTATGCTGAAGCGAGACAGTGGAAGACAGGACTGTTTTCCTGTGCTAAAAACACGGCAAGGATTTATCTATGGCTAAGATCAATATCTTTCCGTGAGGATTATTATACTATTTTAATAAACTAACTTGCCCGAAATTCAGCAAGTTAATATGATAAGCTAAGACTTTATATAATTGCAGAGCGTAAACAACGGTTTGCAATAACTAACAACAGAGGATAACGCGAATGGTTCTCGGCAAGCCACAAACAGACCCCACGCTTGAATGGTTTTTGTCTCACTGCCATATCCACAAATATCCATCCAAAAGCACACTTATTCATCAGGGCGAAAAGGCAGAAACACTCTACTACATTGTAAAAGGTTCTGTTGCGGTGCTGATCAAAGATGAAGAAGGTAAAGAGATGATTTTATCCTATCTCAACCAGGGTGATTTCATCGGTGAACTCGGATTATTTGAGGAAGGACAGGAACGTACGGCGTGGGTACGGGCAAAAAGCGCCTGCGAAGTTGCAGAAATCTCGTACAAAAAGTTCCGCCAGCTTATCCAGGTTAACCCGGATATCCTTATGCGCCTTTCCGCGCAGATGGCAAGCCGCCTGCAAACAACATCAGAAAAGGTCGGAAACCTTGCATTCCTCGATGTTACAGGCCGCATCGCCCAGACATTACTGAATCTGGCGAAACAACCTGATGCCATGACCCACCCGGATGGCATGCAAATCAAAATTACCCGTCAGGAAATCGGCCAGATTGTGGGATGTTCCCGCGAAACGGTCGGCCGTATTCTGAAGATGCTGGAAGATCAGAACCTGATCTCCGCACACGGTAAAACCATCGTGGTATACGGCACCCGTTAATCCGGACCGCCTTTATCACCAAAACAGGCGCATTTGCGCCTGTTTTTCTTTCTTTTTACTGCATTTCCCGGAAATCATTCAGAGTTTTTGCCAGTCGTTTCATCCCCTCATCCACATCGGCTTTTTCAATAATCAGCGACGGCGTAAAACGCAGGACATTGGTGCCGGCATTCAGCAGCATCAGGCCATTTTTGGCCGCGAGTCCCAGCAGTGTTTTTGACTGATCGCGGAAAATACCTGCCAGTTCGGCACCTATCAGCAGTCCTTTCCCGCGGATCTCCGCAAACGCACCAAAGGTACTGTTCAGAGATTGCAGCGCCTCAGCAAACCACTGATGACGCTCATTTACCCCCGCCAGCAGTACAGGGTCATTAATCAGATCAAAGGCGGCATTGCCGGCAGCACAGGCCAGCGGATTTCCGCCGTAGGTTGTGCCGTGTGTGCCGGGTACCATCACCTGCGCTATATCCTGTTTTGTCAGCATCGCACTGATCGGGAAACCACCGCCAAGCGCCTTCGCTGTAGTCAGAATATCCGGCTCAATGCCGTAATCCATATAGGCGAACAGCTTTCCGCTGCGTCCCATTCCGCTTTGCACTTCATCAAAGACCAGCAGTGCCTGATGTTTATCACACAGATCACGCACACCCTGCATAAAGGCTGGTGTGGCAGGCGTGATGCCACCCTCACCCTGGATGGGTTCCAGTACGACTGCACAGGTGTGATCATCCATCACCGCTTTGACAGCATCGAGGTCATTGAAAGGTACATGAATGATATCCGCCGGTTTCGGCCCGAAGCCATCGGCATATTTCGGCTGGCCGCCGACAGAAACAGTAAAGAGTGTCCGGCCGTGAAAACCATGGTGAAAAGCAATAATTTTGGTTTTATAAGGATGATGACGGGTCAGTGCATAATGACGCGCCAGTTTGAATGCGGCTTCATTCGCCTCCGCACCGGAGTTGGCGAAGAAAACCCGTTCCGCAAACGTGTGATTTATCAGCTTCTGCGCCAGTGTCAGCGCCGGTTCATTGGTGAAAATATTACTGACATGCCAGAGTGATTCACTCTGGGTTTTCAGTGCCGCGACCAGCGCCGGATGACAATGTCCCAGCGCCAGTACGGCAATGCCACCGGCAAAATCAACATATTCAGTGCCGTTTTGATCCCACACTCGGCTTCCCTGTCCCCGGACAGGAATAAAATCAGCCGGTGCATAAATTGGCAGCATCACTTCATCATAAGTGCCGCGCGTTACCGCATTCTGTTTTGTCATCGTTCCTTACCTGATCTATCCACAAGTGAAAATATAATCACCAAATATGAATAAAAAATCAAATCAAAACGAATGAAAAAACAGAACCGGGGATAAAATAACCGATAACTGATTAGTATTTCAGGAAATTATTCAGGAGTTCATGCCCCTGCTCACTGAGAATACTTTCCGGATGAAACTGCACACCTTCAATCGGCAGGGTTTTATGGCGAATACCCATGATTTCATCCACATTGCCGTCATTCAGGCTCCATGCAGTGACCTCAAAGGAAGCCGGTAATGTTTCCGGGGCAATCACCAGCGAATGGTAGCGGGTGACTGTCAGTGGACGGTTCAGCCCTTTGAACACCCCCTGCTGATTATGATGGATTGCAGTGGTTTTACCGTGCATCACTTTACGCGCCTTCACTACCTGCGCACCAAATGCCCGGCCGATAGCCTGATGCCCGAGGCAAACCCCGAGGATCGGGATCTCACCGGCGAAATGGCTGACCGCATCCAGTGAAATACCGGCTTCTGACGGTGTGCAGGGGCCGGGTGAAATCACCAGGTGAGATGGCGATAATTGCTCAATATCACTGAGGCTGACGGCATCATTTCGTTTAACCTGTACATCTGCACCTAACTCACAGAAGTATTGATACAGATTATAAGTAAATGAGTCATAATTATCGATAATTAATAGCATGATTATCTATATCCGACTGATATATTTATCTTTTTTATTTTCAAACCGCCGTATCAGGTATACGTTGACAATACCCTGCAACCCGGGGGATTGCGCAGACGGTTTCATGAAGCGGGCTATAATACCACAGCCGGACAGAGAAAATAGCCCGAATGCGGCACGGAGCCGCAGAGGCAGATATCGTCTTATTCAGACTATCAGGGAGTTTGACATGCTTACGGGGAATATCCGGAAATATTCCCCTTAGTCTGCACGAAAATACGGTTTATTTTACGATAGTTGCAGAGATAATTTTGATCGGTGTTGACGGCACATTCTGGTAAGGACCAATGTTTTCTGTCTTCACTTTTGAGATTTTATCGACAACATCCATACCGTTCACCACTTTACCAAACACTGCATAGCCGAAATCACGCTGGCCGTGGTCAAGGAATGCATTATCCGCCACATTGATAAAGAACTGACTGGTTGCACTGTCTTTATCCGCGGTACGTGCCATCGCAATGGTGCCGCGCAGATTACGCAGGCCGTTGTCCGCTTCGTTTTTAACCGGCGGGCGGGTCTGTTTCTGATTCATATCCGCCGTGAAACCGCCACCCTGCACCATAAAGCCCGGGATGACACGGTGGAATGTTGTATCGTCATAGAACTTATCTGCGACATACTGTTTAAAATTTTCCACGGTTTTCGGCGCTTTTTCATTATCCAGCGCAATTTCGAAATCACCTGCGGTGGTGGTAAATTTAACATGCATCTGCTCCGCCGCAAACGCCAGCGACGTTGCACTGAGGGTACAGGCTGCCACAAATGTAACTAAAACACGTTTTAACATTCCCAATTCCTTTCAACGAAATAAACTGACACTAATCTTATCGATTTTAATGGGCAATGGCGTTAAGTGCCACCGATTTACTTTAATTTACCTTCACGGCAGGGCTGACGAATTAAGATAAGAATTTTTCACGTATTTGTACTGACGATATTCTGCGCACAGCCCGTAATTTAGCAAAATACGACGGAACTGTTCATTCTGCTGATACATTTATTGTATTTAGCTCATAAATATAAATATCATATTGATTTTTATATGTAAATTTCATTTTTTGATTAAAATTCAACTTATGCCAAATAAAAAACAGACACCTGACTGTATAACCAATAATAAACTATTCTGTTTTTTTATCTTTTTACGTGTAAATATCAGTATCTTTCCCGCCGGAAAGAGTTTGTTTTCGCCGCACTATATCGTCTACCACACTCCGCATATTATTGTTGTTACTTTTCCCTGATCTGAAAATAAACCGGTACAGTAATCTGTCTGCCGCAGTTCTTAAACAACATGCATTAGGCTATAATCATCCCGGTTTCGACCTGAGGAGAACGAATTTTGACCATTAAAACGCACAACTACCAAGTGACCCATTTTGTCATCAGCGCACCGGATATCCGTCATTTACCGGAAGATACGGGGATCGAAGTGGCGTTTGCCGGTCGCTCCAATGCCGGAAAATCCAGCGCGCTGAATGCACTGACACAGCAAAAAAGCCTGGCACGAACCAGTAAAACACCGGGACGTACTCAGCTTATCAACCTGTTTGAAGTCACTGACGGCTGCCGCGTGGTTGACCTGCCGGGCTATGGTTACGCCGAAGTCCCGGAAGCCATGAAACGGAAATGGCAGGCCGCACTGGGCGAATATCTGCAAAAGCGTGACTGTCTGCGCGGCCTGGTGGTACTGATGGACATCCGTCATCCGCTTAAAGACCTGGATATGCAGATGATTGAGTGGGCAGTAGCAATGCAGGTGCCGGTACTGGCGCTGCTGACCAAAGCCGATAAACTGGCCAGCGGCGCACGCAAAAAGCAGCTGATGGCGGTTCGTAATGCACTGACAGAACTGAGTGACACCGGCGATATTCAGGTGGAATATTTCTCCGCCCTGAAAAAAATCGGCATTGATAAGTTACGTCTGAAACTGGACACCTGGTTCAGCGAAAGCGACACAGAGTGATCCTCTCCGGAAACAGATGGTTATTACTGACCATCTGTTCTTTCTTATAGTTATCATCCCTTAGCCAAAAGACCGAAAGAAGCCGCTCTGCGGGCGATAACCTGTCCGGCAGCCCCCTTCCCTGCTATACACAATCTGATGATATGTTCACAAACATAAGGATGTGTTTTATGCGGGAAAAAACATTATATATTCTTGCCGAAGATTTATACCGTATGGGCAACAGTAGTTCGTCCCGGCTGGCGAATGTCAGAAGGAGCGATATTAATACCAGAGAGATTGGTGAAACTGATTTTATTGTTGCTGATAACAACGGTGTGAGTGTGTTTACCAAAGAAGGTCTGGATGAGTGTCCGCTGACGGGGTGGGTATGGGAATTAAAAGCAGGTACTATCCTGCCTGCAGGCCTGACTATTGTTAAGCGGGGTTCAAAGGGCCATCATATGATTGTGCCGGCGGAAAATATGCCGCTGGCAAAATATATCAGTCTGCTGGAAAGTGTGGCCATGTTCTGTGAAAAACAATATATGAAGAGAGCATAACAAATGCGGGTACTCGAACTTAAAATCGACAGAAGCACATTTAACTTACTGTGGAAATCACTCCATGCCAGGGAAGAAGCACTCCTTCGCAGAGTTGAGGAATACGGGGAAGATTCAGATGAAGGCGCTGATGCCCTGAATGATATCATGGCACTCCGCCTTTACCGGAAAGAACTCTGGGAAGATGCCGAACCGGTTTTTGATGCAAATGCCTTTCTCACTGACGATTAACCCTTCCCCCGCCTTTCTTTAAAGC
>NZ_NRQY01000002.1:489529-586358 GCF_003996855.1 Morganella morganii
AAAAAAATGCTCCGGTCAGACGTTGTCTGACCGGAGCAGCTAATATTCAGCTAAATCCGATTACGTGAAGTAAAAGGTCTGAAAGATAGAACATCTTACCTCTGTACCCTACGCGAATAACTTTACAGCAAATTTACGGACAAAAAAACCTTTTTTGTAATTTTCTTTCACATTAAGCACGATTCAGCTTGTCACAAAACCGTCAAACTCCCACCAAATGTTCTTTAATTACATATTTATGCGATCTGGATCTATAGGTAGTTCGTGGCTGCCCGCACAAAATAGCAACAAAACAGCACAAATGATGCCGTTTTCGTACCATACTGTTATGATAATCTGAGCGCATCCGGGAGTACGTCTCCCCATTATTTTTATTTATATTAGTGAGTTAGCTATGGCATTACTGACATTACGGCATTTTCCTGATCCCTGCCTGCGGGAAACGGCCCAACCCGTCACGGTTTTTGATGACGAACTGAAAACATTTCATGTATGCCGAGCGGGGTATCGGCCTTGCCGCGCCGCAGGTGGGCGTCTGTAAACGTGTGATTATCGTTGATATCTCTGAAAACCGGGATCAGCCGATGGCACTGATTAATCCTGAGTTTATTCAGTGTGACGGAGAAATGATGATGATGGACGGCTGCCTGTCTCTGCCGGAGAGTTATACGGAGACACAGCGCTACTCTTCAGTCACTGTCCGTTATCAGGATATAAACGGCGCAGAGCATACCCTTGAGGCGGAAGGATTACAGGCGGGCTGCCTTCAGCATGAAATCGACCATCTCAATGGTAAGTTGTTTATCGACCATCTCTCTGCACTGAAACGCCAGCGCATCGAGAAAAAAGTGAAGAAAACCCTGAAAATGCGGGAAGAAAACGCGTAACAGGCCGCCCCCATCCGGAGCACAATGCCTTTACGCTATGGATTTCAGTTTGTGGCTGAAAAATGATACCGGATGCTAAGGCTAAATCATTCGGTTTGCAGCAAGGCAGCAAGCAGAAGGAACCGGGGCACAATACCTTTACGCTATAGATTTCGGTCTGTGGCAAGGCGGCAAAGGAAGAAATCCGGGGAGCATACACCAGTATGTGACCCGGATTTCTGAGTGCGGCCAACGCGGCCACGGACTGAAAGATGACGCGTAAATTAGTGGGCTTCGTCCCAGTTGGCTCCGACCCCCGCTTCCACTTTTAACGGCACATCCAGTTTCATCGCTGCTTCCATCAGCCCGCGGATCTTCTCTGCCATCTCTGCCTGTTGTTCTTTTCTGACTTCAAACACCAGTTCATCGTGCACCTGCATAATCATCAGCGCATCGATATTCTCTTTTTGCAGCCAGTCATCCACGGCAATCATCGCTTTTTTGATGATATCCGCTGCGGTGCCCTGCATCGGCGCATTGATTGCCTCACGTTCGGCGGCTTTACGGCGCATACCGTTGCGGGAATTAATTTCCGGCAGCCAGAGGCGGCGGCCTTCCAGCGTTTCCACATAGCCCTTTTCTGCCGCGTGTTCACGGGTGCGGGCCATATACTCCAGCACACCCGGATAACGTTCAAAATAGAGATCCATATAGCGCTGTGCTTCACCGCGCGGGATGCCCAGCTGACGTGCAAGACCAAATGCACTCATGCCGTAAATCAAACCGAAGTTGATCGCCTTCGCGCTGCGGCGCTGATCCGCCGTCACTTCGTCCAGCGACATACCAAACACTTCTGCGGCGGTTGCGCGGTGAATATCCTTGCCTTCGGCAAAGGCTTTCAGCAGCCCTTTGTCCTGTGACAGATGTGCCATGATGCGCAGTTCAATCTGTGAATAGTCCGCCGCCATAATGCAGTAACCTTCACGGGCAATAAATGCCTGACGGATACGACGGCCTTCATCGGTTCTGACCGGAATATTCTGGAGGTTCGGGTCACGGGAAGAAAGACGGCCGGTTGCGGTCACCGCCTGGTGATAAGAGGTATGCACACGGCGGGTTTTCGGGTCCACCATCAGCGGCAGTTTATCCGTATAGGTGGTTTTCAGTTTGGACAGGCTGCGGTGCTCCAGGATCACGCGCGGTAACTCGTGGTTATCCGCCAGCTCTTCCAGCACTTCCTCATTGGTTGACGGCGCGCCGCCCGGGGTTTTTTTCACCACCGGCAGATTCAGTTTTTCAAACAGAATCACCTGTAACTGCTTAGGCGAAGAAAGATTAAACTCTTCTCCGGCGATAGCAAACGCCTGTTTTTTCAGCTCATCCAGACGGGCCGTCAGTTGTACCGACTGTGCAGCCAGCACATTAGCGTCGATCAGAACCCCTGTCCGCTCCATACGGGAGAGCACCGGCACCAGCGGCATTTCGATATCCTGATAGACATGCAGCAGGGATTTTTCCGCCTCCAGCTGCGGATAGAGTGCCTGATGCAGCAGCAACGTGATATCCGCATCTTCCGCCGCATAATTGGCGGCTTCTTCCAGCGGGATCTGATTAAACGTCAGCTGCTTTTTGCCTTTCCCGGCGATCTCTTCAAATGTCGTGGTTTTATAATTCAGATGGCGGTCAGCCAGGCTGTCCATATCATGACGCCCGGCGACACTGTTGAGCACATAAGATTCCAGCATGGTGTCGAAAGCGATTCCGCGCAGTTCCACGCCGTAATTTTCCATAATCCCGCGATCAAACTTCAGGTTCTGACCGATTTTCCGTATTTTTTCATCTTCCAGGATCGGTTTCATCACCCGCAGCACCTGCTCAGTTAACAGCTGATCCGGTGCATCCAGATAATCATGGCCGATCGGCACATAAGCCGCGTGGCCTGCTTTTGCGGCAAATGACATCCCGACCAGACGCGCAGAGAGATTATCCAGGCTATCAGTTTCGGTATCGAATGCAAACTCACCGGCCTCACGCAGGATTTTTGCCCAGCGGTTCAGTGCCTCTTCATCAAGGATGGTTTCATAGTTTTCGTTACTGATTTCCGGCGTGGCTGCCGGAGTCTGTACTGCGGTGGTTACCGCTGCTTTTGACGGTGCGCTGCGAGTACTTTTCTTCGCCAGCCAGCCGCCGTTTTCCAGATCACTTATCCAGCGTTTGAATTCATATTGTGTGAATAATGCATGCAGCTTATCCAAATCCGGTTCTGACAGCGCCAGGGAATCCCAGGTGCGATCGAGTTCCACGTCGGTTTTGATGGTCGCCAGAGTGTAAGAGAGATACGCCATCTCTTTATTGGTTTCCATCTTCGGCGCGAGGGTTTTAGCACCACGGAAGCTCAATCCGGCAATTTTATCCAGATCGGTATAGATATCATCCAGGCTGCCCAGTCCCTGCAATAAGGCCTGAGCGGTTTTCTCACCGACCCCCGGAACGCCCGGAATGTTATCGGAGGAATCGCCCATCAGCGCCAGATAATCAATAATCAGTGACGGCGGAACACCGTATTTGGTTTCCACTTCTTCCGGCCCGAGAATAGTGTTATTCATGGTATTGATCAGCGTGATATCCGGCGTGACCAACTGCGCCATATCTTTATCACCGGTGCTGATCAGCACGGCACGGCCTTCTGCCGCCGCCTGTTTCGCCAGTGTTCCGATAACATCATCGGCTTCCACACCGGACACAGATAACAACGGCATCCCCATCGCGATGACCATGTCATGCAGCGGCGCTATCTGCTCACGCAGATCATCCGGCATCGGCGGACGGTGTGATTTATAGGCTTCAAACAATTCATCACGGAATGTTTTACCTTTGGCATCAAATACCACGGCAACATGGCTGGGTTCATACTGCATTATCAGGCTGCGCAGCATATTCAGCACGCCGTACATGGCACCGGTTGGTTGTCCGGCACTGTTGGTCAGCGGGGGGAATGCGTGGTAAGCACGATAGAGGTACGATGAACCATCGACTAAAATCAAAGGGTTGTCTGCAATCTGAGCCATAATTGCCTTCACAGTATTAAATGGAGTCTTGCGGGTAGCATGCCACAGACTGCGGCATCAGACGACAATTATCCGCCGCAGCCGTTAATCTTACTGCACATCAAAACAGGACGGGGTTGCCCGGAAAATAAAAAATAACAAGCTGTGGATAACTTTGTGGGTAAATTTATGAACCCTATGTAAATCGCTGTCTGCAACGCGATATGCCCGAATCACATTCAAAAAAATCAATAGGTTATAAACGAATATCGCAACATAATCTGCCGCTGTAATCACTTGATTAATGTGGATAGTAAAAAAGCAATGACGTTACCGCCATTGCTTCCGGGAGATACAGATGCTGAGATCAGTTCTGCTTCAGCAGATAATTGACCGTATCAGAGAACGCTTTACCGTATTCATTCACATCTTTGACTTCCAGACCCGCGTTGTTGATCTGATATTTGCCTTTCACAAAGACTGCCGGAACACCGCGTAATTTATAGTCTGCCGCCGCTTTTTGCTGCTTGGCAATCAGCGATTTAACAAAGATGCTGTTGGCTGCGGAATCATAATCCTCGCCGGTCACACCTGCTTTGATAAAGGCTTCACGGACATCAGCAGGCGTTTTAATTGTGCCGGTTTTCTGAATGCCTTCAAACAGGATCGGTGTTACTTTGTCCTCAACACCCATCGCCATTGCCACAGACCAGGCTTTGGTCATTTCAGGACCCATCGCTCCGCCAAGGAAATCAACATGATAGCGCTCATGCTTTGCACCTTCCGGCAGGTTTTTGCTGATGGATTCCGGCACTTTGAAGTTTTCTTCAAACTGGTAGCAGTGCGGGCAGTAGAAGGAGAAAAACTCCACCACATCCGGCTGATTTGTTACCGGTGTGCTCAGCTCGTTATACTGCTTTCCGGCCACCGGGTTTGCAAAGACACTGAATGACATTGCAAATCCGATCAGCGCTAACCAAAGTTTCTTCATCTTTATCTCTCCTGAAAATCAATAAGGCAGATAACGTGTCAGCGGAGGCTCCGCCAGTACAGCTATCTGTTCAGTCATCAGTGATTGCTGCTGTGACCAGAAATCACTTTCCGCCATCCATGGAAAAGCTTTAGGAAAAGCGGGATCCTGCCAGCGGCGTGCCACCCAGGATAAAAAATGAACCATGCGCATGGCGCGCAGCGGTTCAATCAGTGCCAGCTCGCGCGTATCGAAGTCACAAAACTCCTGATAGGCATCGAGCAAAATATCCAACTGATAACGGCGTGAATCGGTATCCCCGCTGAGCAGCATCCACAGATCCTGCACCGCCGGGCCGTTGCGGGCATCATCGAAATCCACCAGCCACGGCTCATCACGCCATAAAATATTGCCGGGATGACAATCCCCGTGCAGACGGATGGTATGCCAGTCGTCGTGCCAGCGGGCTGATGTCTCACGGATCAGGGTATCCAGCGTCTGTATAAAACCGTCCCGCCGCGCCTTCGGGATCAGCGGACACTGCACGAGGATCTCACGCGGTGTCAGCAGATATTCCTGCAATCCGATAGTCGGCCGGTGCTCAAAACAGCGCTCCCGGCTTATCTGATGCAGTCGTCCGAGCAGACGTCCGGCGCTTTCCAGCTGATCAAGATTATCGGTTTCATACGCCCGCCCGCCGATCGACGGGAACAGCGTAAACAGATAACCGTCATGTGACAGCAATGTATCGCCGCCGAAGGCCAGTGGTGCCGCAACCGGCAGCCCGGCGTGTGCCAGTGTCAGAGTCAGCTCATGCTCCTCGCGGATTTGAGCCTCATCCCAGCGTGCCGGACGATAAAACTTCACCACATAGCGGGTGCGGTTTTCATCGGTAAACTGATAGACACGGTTTTCATAGCTGTTCAGCTCGGTCAGACCGGAATCTAACCAGATACCGTAACGGCTCAGGCTGTCTATCAGGCGGTCAGGCCGGAAATCCTGAAAGGTGAAAACCGGCGGGGTCATTGTCTGCATTACTCTTTGATAATGCCGCGGGCACGTAACAGTGCCGTTTTAAAATCATCTTCGTAATCTTTTTTCAGGCCCGGAATCGCATCTGTTGCTTCAGAGCCGCGCATTTTCAGGTGATAAATAAGAATATCATCGGTCAGTTCTGACAGCTCGCCTTCAAACCCGGCTTCATCGGCCAGTTTCTGTAACATCTGCATCAGGTTCAGATCAGAATGTTGCTGCCAGACAGGGTGCAGAAGTTCAATAACTTCATTAAGACGATGACATTTCATAATAAATTCCTTATAAGCAAGATCGTAACACATTACCAATTATCCGCCGCTCCGGAAAGAACAGGACTGTCAGGATGCGTAAATATTGGCAGGCTGTAATAACTGCGGCGTATTATCCGTGATTATCACGACCATTGCATTGATATTCGCGCTCACTATACCGGAATCCTTGTTAAGATAAGTTCAGAATATTTATCAGAGATTGTCAGAGAAACTGAAAATGATGATGCAACTCAGCGGCTGTATTCTTGCCGGCGGCCGGGCCACCCGGATGCAGGGACAGGACAAAGGCCTGGTATTACTGGGCGGGATTCCGCTTTATCAGCACAGTGTGAAACTGCTCGCCCCGCAGACAGACGACGTTTTTATCAATGCCAACCGCAATGTGCGGGATTATCACGCCACCGGTCTGCGGGTGGTGGCAGATACATTACCGGATTTCCCGGGCCCGCTTGCCGGCATGCTGGCCGGCCTTGAAAATGCCCTGCACGACTGGGTACTGTTTGTGCCGTGTGATGTGCCGCAGTTCCCGGCAGACCTGGCGGAGAAACTCTGGCAGCAGAAAGGTGATGCCCTGTGCGCTTATGCCGGTGACCACCAGCGGGCGCATCCGGCCTTTGCGCTGTGTCACCGCTCGCTGATCACTCCGCTGACAGAATACCTCACCGGCGGTGATCGCAAACTTCTGCTCTTTATGGATAAAATCGGTGCAAAAGCCGTCACATTTGATGCAAATCCCGGCGATTTCATCAATCTCAATACCCTTGCGGAGTGCCGGGAGTGGGAAAAACAGCACCGGCTGCCGCATCCGGTGCCGCTGCTGGCAGTCACCGCCTACAGCGGCACCGGCAAAACCACCCTGCTGAAAAAGCTGATCCCGCAGTTGCGGGAAAGCGGACTGCGCATTGGTCTGGTTAAACACACGCACCACGATATGGATGTCGATACCCCGGGGAAAGACAGCTATGAGCTGCGAAAAGCGGGGGCTTATCAGACCCTGGTGGTCAGTCAGGCGCGGTTTGCGCTGATGACAGAAACCCCGGACGGTGCGGAGCCGGACCTGACGCAACTGGCCGCCCGCTTTGATACGCGGGAGCTGGATCTTATCCTAGCAGAAGGGTTTAAGGGCGAATCTGTGCCGAAAATCGCCCTGTTCCGTGATGTGACTGACCGCCCGTACCAGACACTGCTGGATGAATTTGTTATTGCGTTTGCTTCAGACAAGCCACGGCAGAATGTCACTGTGCCGCAGCTGGATATCAACAATATCACCGCCATCCGCGACTTTGTTATCAGCTGGCTGGAAAATAATCCGTAACTGCCACTCATATCGGGACTGACATAAAATCATGTTACCCGTCCCGATATGAGTTTGTTCTGCATGCTCATGCTTTTTATTCTGAAAAAACCATTTAATATTATTATTCCCTCTTTAAAAACAGAGAAATATTGAATATGACATTATTTGATCTATTCTGAATAACATATTTGTTGTATTTCCTGAAACAAAAAATGAGGTTTATTTATCATGAAAAAGTATTTCGTCACCGCGTGTCTGGTTGCTGCAAGTGCATTTTCTTCCGTCGCTCTCGCTGAACCTGCTGATATTCAGGTTCCCGATAAAATGACCTGCAAAGAATTCGTTAATCTGAACCCGCAAAGCTGGGCACCTGTTGCCCTGTGGGTGATCAGCAAAGACACACAATATCCGGGCGGTGACTTCGTGGCACTGTCAGAAAAAGGCGTTGCGGAAGCACCAAAAATTGTTGAATTCTGCAAGAAATTCCCGGAAGGCACGCTTCAGGATTACCTGGCTGCCCGCAATAAATAATTCCCCCGAATAAATAATGAAACGCCGGAGATATATTCCGGCGTTTTTATGCCACTATTCCGGCAAACTTTCCGCTGCATATTTGCTACAGTATATCTTTCAGCCGCTTTACCGGATAAAAGATATAATGAATGATGAACTGATTCTGGTCGATGAACATGATAATACCGCCGGGTACGACGAAAAACTCCGCGTTCATCAGCTCGGGTTACTGCACCGTGCATTTTCTGTGTTTCTGTTTAATGATGCCGGTGAACTGCTGATCCAGCAGCGCGCATTCAGTAAATACCATTCCGGCGGATTATGGGCGAACAGCTGTTGCAGCCATCCTCGGCGCGGAGAGTCTCTGGAGCAGGCCACACAGCGTCGCCTGCGGGAAGAGTTAGGTATCTCCTGTCCGTTACAGCCGGCCGGTCATATCATTTACCGCGCAGAGGTTCCGCCGTCACTCATTGAACACGAGTATGATCACCTGTTCACCGGTCACTATAACGGGGTATTTTCCCTGAATCCGCAGGAAGTGGCTGCCGTGCGCTGGATATCACTCACTGACCTGAAAAAAGAAATACAGAATCATCCGGAGCAATTCGCCGAATGGTTTAAAGTCATCGCCGGAAAATTTTCACCATTACAGATAACAACCTCATGACACTGGTGCACCTTCCGTACAGGCGTACTGCGCGCGGCTTACCGGCAAAATCACCGGAAGCCGCAGAGAGCGGGCTGCCGGTGACGGCATAAAAACGGTGTACCTGTAAAAATAAAGCAGGCCGGACATCGTCACGGCCTGCTTTACAGATACTGATATGAATCAGTGCTGTCAGCGCATCGTCACAAACTCTTCTGCGGCTGTCGGGTGGATTGCCACGGTGTTATCGAAATCTTTTTTGGTGGCACCCATTTTCAGTGCAACCGCAAAGCCCTGAAGGATTTCATCCATGCCGTAACCGATGCCGTGAATGCCGACGATTTTCTCGTCTTTACCCGCACACACCAGTTTCATTTTGCATGGCTGGCGGTGGCTGGTGACTGCGGTATACATGGCGGTGAAAGAAGATGTGTAGCATTTCACATTGTCCGCGTCGTACTGCTCAATCGCCTGCGGCTCAGTCAGACCCACGGTGCCGATAGCCGGGTGGCTGAAGACAACCGTCGGGATATTGGTGTAATCCAGGTGCTCGTCCGGCTTGTTGTTAAACAGACGCTCAGAGAGCCGGCGGCCTGCGGCAACCGCAACCGGAGTCAGTTCAACAGCGCCGGTGTTATCACCCACCGCGTACAGGCCCGGAACCGAAGTGTTCTGGTATTTATCCACCTGAATATAACCGCGATCGTTGAGTTTCACGCCGGTCACATCCAGATTGATATTGTCTGTTGCAGGTTCACGGCCGATGGCCCAGATCAGGCAATCCACGGTCTGCTCGTGGCCATTTTCCAGTTGCAGAGTCAGGCTGCCGTCTGCATTTTTCACAACGGCTTTCGGTACAGAGTTAGTGTGCAGTGACGGCCCTTCGGTGTTCATGACTTCGACCAGCGTTTCGGTGATCAGCGGGTCAAAGTTACGCAGCGGTGCATGTTTGCGGACAAACAGGTGTGTTTCGCTGCCCAGCGCATTCAGCACCCCGGCCAGCTCCACAGCGATATACCCGGCCCCGACAACCGCCACACGTGACGGCAGGGCTTTCAGTGCGAAGAAACCATCAGAATCAATACCGTATTCCGCGCCCGGAATGGACGGCGGAACCGGACGGCCACCGGTGGCGATCAGGATATGATCCGCCGTGTAAGTTTCGCCGTTCACTTCCACGGTATGCGCGTCTTTAAAACGGGCAAACCCGGTGATGACATCCACTTTGTTATTGCCGAGAACGCGCTCATAAGACTGGTGAATACGATCAATATACGCAGAACGGCTTTCCAGCAGTTTGTCCCAGCTGAAATGATTGATGGTGGTATCAAACCCGTAATCCGGGCCATACTGGCGGATTGCTTCCGCAATCTGCGCGCCGTACCACATCACTTTTTTCGGGACACAACCGACGTTAACACACGTACCGCCGAGCGCTTTTGCTTCAATCAGGGCACATTTCTGCCCGTACATCGCTGCCCGGTTTACAGACGCAATACCGGCACTGCCGCCGCCGATTGCAATATAATCGTAATGTTTGCTCATAGTTGGCTCGTTCCATTTATCAGTCAATACATAAACACCCGCTGCCGTCATGCCCGCAGCGGAAACGAATTATTCCGGTGTGACCCATTCAACCAGTGTATGCCCAGTGCCTTCCGGCACCAGCACTTTATGCAGCCACGGCAGGACAGATTTCATCTGTGATTCCAGCTTCCACGGCGGGTTAATCACAATCATGCCGGATGCGGTCATGCCGCGCTGATCACTGTCAGGACGCACAGCCAGTTCGATTTGCAGAATTTTGCGGATTCCGGTTGCCTGAAAATCTTTTACCATCCGTTTGATCTGCTGGCGCAGCACCACCGGATACCAGACCGCATAAGTGCCGGTAGCAAAACGGCGGTGACCCTCCTGAATCCCTTTAACCACAGCCTGATAATCACTTTTCAGTTCATACGGCGGGTCAATCAGCACAAATCCGCGCCGGGATAACGGCGGCAACTGTGATTTCAGCTGCTGATAGCCATCTTCCCGTACCACACGGGCACGGTTATCACGGCTGAATTCATTACGCAGCAGCGGGAAATCAGACGGATGCAGTTCGCTGATATTTAATTTATCGTAATCACGCAGCAAATGTGCGGCGATCAGCGGCGAACCCGGATAAAAACGCAGATCACCGCGCGGATTCAGTGCACTCACTGCTTCAAGGTACGTTTTCAGTTCTTCGGGTACAGATTCCTGCTCCCAGATACGGGCGATCCCTTCCAGGTACTCCCCGGTACGCTCCGCATGCTCACCACTGAGCTGATAACGCCCGGCACCGGCGTGCGTATCCAGATACAAAAAGGGTTTGTCTTTCTCTTTTAATGATTCAATGATCAGACTCTGGACGGTGTGTTTTAACACATCCGTATGGTTGCCGGCGTGAAAGCTGTGGCGGTAACTAAGCATACAAGGGCCTCAGATGGTCGGGTGTGAACCACCCGGAACAAGAATATCAGTACAGATTGAAGTGCTCAGTATAACCTGATTTCGGCAGGAAAGAACCAATGCCCTTTCCTCATCTGTGCGGCGTGATAATGAACCATTATCATTATAGGTAGTCATAAAATGACGATTAATATAAAAAACGAGGTAAACATGACACGTTTTACAACTGCTATTCTGGCCCTGGGAACATTACTGGTAAGTACTTCCGCACTGAGTGCACAAAATGGCTGTGACATCAAAAAAAGCAAAATTCAGGAGCAGATCAGCTATGCCAAAGCACACGGCAATACACACCGGGTGCAGGGGCTGGAGCGGGCTTTGCAGAATGTAAATACTTACTGCACACCAAACAGCCTGCGTAATGATGCCCGTGATAAAGTCAGCGACCGGACAAAAGAAGTCGCTGAGCGCAAAGCGGATTTACAGAAAGCCGTTGATAAAGGTGATATCAGTAAGATTGCCAAGCGGGAACGTAAGCTGGCTGAAGCCGAAGCGGAATTAAAAGAAGCACAGGCTGAACTGGATGCATTAAAGTAATCATACCACTGCCGGTTTTTAAAAAAAAACCGGCAGCGGGTATTAAAATTCTGTCGCCCTTAACTGACCGAAATAACGGGTCAGCCGGAAGCGGATTTCAAAATTTCGTGTTCCGGGATGAATATTCAGACGGCGTTGCACCTCCGACCCGACCGTGATCAGCGCAGTATAAGAATACCCGCTCCGGAAGGGATAATTCTGCACTGAAATACAGCGCCACTGACTGACTGTGGCCTGTTCCGGTGTGAAGGTATGTGTTAACAGCCGTTTATTCACACTACCGACCTCATTAATATCCAGCCGGATTATTTTTTCATCTCCCTGCGGATGAATGAGCAGGCAGGCATGGTTTGAAACCACCACCACTTTCGCCGGTAAATAAGGCCCTTCCGGTTTGTAAATACACCCAGTAATAAGCAGCGTAATAATAAGCATCAGCAAAGAAAAATTATTTAGCTTGTTATTTCCGGAAAAAACACATTTATTATTCATTTTATGAACATCTTATAAAATAGCATTTATTTTAATTATTTTGAGAAGGAATGAGTGCGAATAATTACATATTATTGTCCCGGTTAATCAATCGGGAAATTCTGAAGCTCGTTATATAAGAACCAAATCAAAACCTGAATTGTTCATCCGGTTAGTCATGTAGTAAACTTAAACGGAATCAATTTCCGAATAAGCGAGGATACATGACCCGGGAAAACGACACACCGGAAGATGACAACAGCACATCATCATTAAAGCCCTTGCGGAAGAATTTTGATGAAGGGATAAAGCAGGGGAAAAAAGCCCTGAAATGGAGTGTGAAAGCCGGGGATTATATCCGCAATATTCCGTTTATTGCCCATCTTATCCGTACGGCGACCCGCTTTAATGACAGAATGGGCAGCCCGTTCGGTGCGGCGATTACCTATTTCTCATTTTTATCCATGATCCCGATTCTGATGGTCTCTTTTGCCGCCGCCGGTTATGTGCTGGCGTTCAATCCGGAACTGCTGACCCGGCTTATCCGCGGTGTTGCCAACAGTATCAGCGACCCGACACTCGCCGCCACTATTGAGCGCAGTATTGATACCGCTATCCGCCAGCGTGCAACGGTCGGGTTAACCGGTCTGGCACTGGCGCTCTATTCCGGGGTGAACTGGGTGGGAAATCTGCGGATGGCTATCCGTGCACAGTACCACGACCAGTGGGAGCCGGATATCGAAGTCAAAGAGAATATGTTTCTGCGCTATCTGCGGGATTTCCTGGCGCTGATCGGCCTGCTGGTGGCGCTGGTGGTTACTCTCTCCCTGACATCCATTGCCGGTGCCGCACAAGCCCAGATAGTCGCGTTTCTCGGCCTCGATGCTATTGAGTGGCTGCGCCCCGCCTGGACGGCCATCGGCCTGACAATCTCTATCCTCGCCAACTATCTGCTGTTTACCTGGATTCTCTGGATCTTGCCGCGCATGAAGCTGAACCGTACATCCCTGCTGAAAGGGACACTGCTGGCTGCTATCGGATTTGAGATCCTGAAAACCATTATGACCAGGCTGCTGCCGAATATGGCGGCTTCCCCGTCCGGCGCTGCATTTGGTTCCGTTATCGGCCTGATGGCCTTTTTCTATTTTTTCGCGCGGCTGATCCTCTTTTCCGCCGCCTGGATTGCGACCGACATCCAAAAAAATAAAAGCCCCTGAGATTTTTTAAGATAATCACCTCATCATTCTTACCCCTATAGTCTCCGGATGAATTACATCCCATTCACCGGAGACATGTTATTGAAAACAATATTTAGTATATGGATATCATTGCTGCTCAGCTTCCCCGTCTGCGCCGCTGTTCTTCTCGATGGTAAAACACTGACCCCCACTCTGATTGCCCGTGTTGCTGATGGTGAGCCTGTCAGCATTGCGCCGGATTCACTGGTCTCTGTGCGCCGCTCACATGAGATTCTGATAAAAACCACTGGTACAGAGCAACCGGTATATGGCCTGACACGGGGTGTCGGCCTGAATAAAGACAAAAAAGTGAATATGCCCGCCACAGAATTTAATCTGCATTTACTTCGTGCTCATGGCGGAGGAACAGGAAAACCGCTGAGTATCCGGCAAACCCGGGCGGTTATGGTAACGCGGCTTAATATGCTGCTGACAGGCGGCAGTGGCGCACATCCTGATCTGGCCGGGATGTATCTCCGTTTCCTCAATCAGTTTATTACACCCCGGGTTCTGTCCGCAGGTTCTGTCGGAGAGGCAGATATCACACAGCTCAGCCATATCGGACTGGCTATGTCAGGGGAAGGTGATGTGGATTATCAGGGAAAACAGATGACTGCCGCAGATGCACTAAAAACGGCCGGTATTCCTCTTTTCAGACCTTCAGCAAAAGATGCGTTGTCTATTATCAGTTCCAATGCGGTTTCATCCGCCATGGCCGCACTCGCACTGTATGATGCCGCCCGTCTGACTGATTTAAGCTTTGCTGTTTATGCTCTGGCGCTGGAGGCACTTAACGGCAACATTCATCCTTTCACCGCAGAAGTATTATTACAACGACCTTATCCCTCCGTGACTGAAAGCGGACAGATACTCTGTTTGCTGCTCAGAGGTTCATCACTGTCAGAACAGGATCCTGACCGCCGGTTGCAGGATCCTCTCAGTTTTCGTTCTGCCCTCTTTTTTCTGACCGATTTAAGAGACAGTTACCAGCGTGCATACCGCCGGTTACTTATTCAACTTAACAGCGCCGACGATAATCCGGTGGTTATTCCTCCCGGTAAAAATTACCCCGCCGGAGCGGTTATTCCCTCCGCCAATTTCGAACCGCTGCCATGGGTATCTGCTTTTGAGCAGCTCAGTCTGTCTGTCGCCCGCTATTCTCTGCTGAGCGCGCAACAACTGGTCGTATTAAACACCCCTGCATTTACCGGATTGAGCCGTTTTCTGGCAACAGAGAAAACCGTGCATGCCTTCGGCGCGATTGAAAAAGATATGATAGCGCTCGCTTTGCATAATAAAAGTCTGGCAATGCCGCTTTCAATGGATTATCTGCCTGTCGCCGGAGGTATTGAAGATATCGCCACCCGGGCTCTCCCGGTGATGCAACATTTGCAGCAACAAATTGATAACTGTTATGAATTATTGAGTATTTTACTTATTCACAGTGCACAGGCGATTGATCTGCGCAGACAACAGAATCCGCATTTCAGGCTCGCACAACACACCGCTTCACTCTATGATGTGATAAGGCATCTGCCGCTTTTATGCAGTCTGACAAAGCAATACGGCCTGATGTTCAGACACTTGCCGGTATCCTCCGGGATCATCATAACGACGTCATCAGGAGCCTCTATGCCATTCATCAATATCCGCATCACCAAAGAGGGTGCGACCGCAGAGCAAAAACAAAAACTGATTGAAGGTGCCACACAATTACTCGTTGATGTGCTGGGAAAAAACCCGGCCTCAACCTTTGTGATTATTGATGAGGTGGAAACCGACAACTGGGGTGTCGGCGGGCAGACCGTAACAAAACTGCGCGCTGACGCGAAGAAATAACCATGCCGGCGCAGAATTTGTCAGCACTGTTGCAGGATGTGCAGCCGGAAGGTTTTGCCACGGCATTCTGTTTCACCGGTGAAGGCTGTGATCTGCCTGACAGTGCGGCACACGGCGGCTGAGTAAAAATGACAGTACCCCGGTCACGCCGGATACCCCGGTGCGGATCGCCAGTAATACCAAAACCTTTACTGCGGCGGCGGTGTTGCGCCTGTATGAACAGCAAAAACTCAGCCTCAGTTCACCTGTAGCACCACTGCTCTCCCCGCAGTATGTCCGCCGGCTGACGGATGCGGGTTATGATCTGAATGCCATCACAGTGCAGCATCTGCTCAGTCACAGCAGCGGGCTGTATGACCATGCGGATGAAAAGTATATCCGCGATGTGCTCGCGGACCCCGGCCACCTCTGGACACGGGATGAGCAAATCCGTCTGTATGTAAGCCGGGGTTATCCGCTGATAAAACCGGGTCTCTGTTACCTCTATTCTGATACCGGATATCTGCTGCTGGGGGATATTATTGAGCGGGTCGCACAACTGCCGCTGGCACAGGCTGTCCGGCAGTTGCTGCGCTTTGATATGCCGGGCATGGAGTCCGCTTACTGGGAGCTGGAAGAACCGGCTCCGGCAGGCCTTCCGCCGCGCGCGCACCAGTATCTCGGCAATATTGACGGGGATACCATCAGCCCGACCATGGATCTTTGGGGCGGCGGCGGACTGATTATGTCCGTAAACGCCCTGGCCGTTTTTATGGCAAATCTGTTTGAGGGGCGTATTTTTGATAAACCGGAAACACTTGAAACCATGATGAAACCGGGCAGTCATGACGGTGCGGAAGAATACCGCTGCGGCGTGATGGTCACAGAGCGGGGCGGTCAGACACTTTGGTATCATTTAGGATTCTGGGGAACCGCAGCTTATTATCATCCGCAGAAAAAAATCGCGGCTGCCGGATTTGTGAATAACCGGGATACCCGGCCGTGGCTGATGAATCTGCTGGAAAGCAGTTTGTGTCAGAACGATGAATAATTATAAAAAAAGGGTATCTGAAAGATACCCTTTTTATTTCATGCCGTTACCAAAAATCAGGCACTGACACCGTCGGTGTTATTATCTGCCGCCGCCGGCTCTGCATTACCGTTTTGTCCGCCTTTTGTAGCCGGTACTTCCGGTGCCGCAGGCTTCACAACAGATGACGATGCTGCCGCTTCCGGTGCTTTAACCTGCTCTGCTGCAGCTTTTTCTGCCGCTGCTTTTTCCGAAGCTGCTTTTTCAGCCAGTTCCGCATCAGCCGCAGCCTGTTTCTCTGCCGCAGCAACGGCTTTCTCCGGATGCATTATCTTATCAAACTGAGCACGCAGCTGATCCACATTCATTTCCGGCTCCCCTTTCGGCTGAGTGAAGAAAAATGCGGTATCCTGCTCTAAAATCGCATGCATTTCCGCGTTCAGCACTTCCGGTGTCAGGTTATTCAGGAATGTCTGACGCAGACGCTGATACTGTTCCGGCGGAATATCAATGATATTACTCTGCTGGGACATCAGACGCTGGTTGATCAGAATATCGGTGGTGGTACGGGCATAGATAGCAAACAGCTGCTGAAGCTGAGCCTGTTTCATGGCAATCAGGGAATCAAAATTCTCAGCAGAGATGCCTTTTTCTTTCAGAACGGCCAGTTCATTCGCCAGCTCAGAGACAATCACCGGCATTTTTTCATTCGGTGCCCGCAGACTGAGCATACAGCTGGCACGCTGATACTGCATCCGGCAATCCATATTCATCGCCATGAATTTTTCATTTTTCTTGCCGATGCCCTGCTGTAATGCACCAAAAAGCGCTTCACGGGCAAGGTCATTTAACCAGTAACGGTTCAGTGCATCCGAATCTTTGACTGAAGACCAGTTCAGATCCCAGACCAGCGCCAGCATATCGTCTTTCTGATTTTCATTCACAGCATGGACTGAGCGCGGTTTCATCGGCGGCAGTGTGGCGACACTGACCGGCGTCTGACGTTTACCTTCCCGGGAGCCGAATGCTTTGCTGATGCTGTCTTCGAGCGCACGTTTATCAACCGGGCCTGCAACATACAGTGTCGCCATATCCGGTGTGTACCAGCGCTGATAGAAACTGTTCAGAGCCTCAACATCAATCTTGCCCGCAGGCGGCGGCAGCGGGTCAAACCCCTGGAGGGTAGTGCCTTTTATCCGGGCACGCCAGATAGGATCATTGATATTCGGCGGATACGTGGCGACAGGTGAATCCGGTGCGGCCAGGGCTGCGGCAACAGTTTCCTGATTAAAAATTCCATGACCTGAGACATCCGCCATCCAGCTCAGTGCCGCTTTCAGCACCTCCGGATTGTTATTCGGCAGGCTCAGGTTATAGAGTGTGAAATCATAAGAAACAATCGCCGGCGGCAGTGGCATGTCCGGGCTGATCCCGTTACGCAGCAGGTTCGATAACTGCTGTGAGTTCAGGCTTTGGCTGTTGAACATCACCACTTTCGGGATGAGATAAGCAAACCCTTTTTCAGCCGGTTTTTCCATCAAGGAGCCGGTCTGAACAGAAAGGCGCATCTGTATGCGGTCATTCGGGCGCTGCGGTGTCTGGAGCAGCTGCCAGCTGAATCCGTTTGCCAGTTTACCCTGCTGCCATGCCGGGTCCGGCTGTAATGCTTCTGCGTGTAACTGAGATGTGACGGCAATCAGGACGCCACCGAGTAAAACACGTAAATAAGAGCGTTGCATGCTAACCTCTTTTAATATGAATCCCTGGTATGCCTTCTTCTGAGATTTACCACTGATGCCGGAAATACTGTTATGTCAGACGATATACACAGGCAAAAACTGACCGGCTTCCGGGACGCCCCCTTTGACTCGTCTGGGTTTAGACAGCAAACCGTCCGGGAAGTTTTATGATGACCCTGATTTATGTTTGTTCACCTGGTTCCGGTAACCCTTCGCCAGCAAACCGAGTTCATCATCCTCATGATATGCCGGGCAACTGAGCTGATCCACAGGCTCATCACTATTCAGTTCACAGGCCATACTACGCAGTGGCCGCACTATCAGGCGATTAATACACCAGCTTATCGCGATCACCAGCACCAGCGCCAGTAACAGATAACTGGTCACCATCAGTGCCACAATATTCATCGCGAAGCGGTATATACGGTTATCATCCACCTGAAGAATGAGGTAGCCCTGCGGGGGGTTTCCGGTATGCGCCACGCCGTAGGCGTAAAGCGGAACCTGAATCTCAACCGGAATACCGAAAATCATTTTTGCTGTGCCGGGAATAGGACGGTGTGTGGCAAAATCCAGGCTTATCACCTGAACATTTTCCGGCGTCATCACAATCGCCCGTCCTAAAATCCCGCTGGCCCGCAATGTCATCAGGGTCGATTTTACAGCGTTTAAGTCTGACCCTAACAAGGCATCTGCCAGCGGTTTCCTGACCTGTACTGACGAATTATAAAGCTGATTCATGTAATCCGCTTTCCGCTGTTGTATCAAATGTGATAACAAAAGTGTCATAAAAAATGCGATAGTCACCAAAGTCACCGCAGCGACAACTGACATCTGTTTGATAGTCAGTGATTTTCTGACTTTTACACGCATATTCCACGCCTTTCGTTACAATTCAGTTATCACATCTTTCGTCATACGCAGTGATTATACGTCATCATTGTGCTTTGTGCTGATCTAATCTCACTCCTCAGACAGCAAAAAGCGATAACAGAACCCTCCATTATCGCTGTTTGTCTTAAGTTAAAACATGTTTTTCTGTAATTTACTGTAAAACAGAACGTTATGCGGATATTTTTGCCTGTTCTTCCCTGTCCACCGCAAAACAGGCAATTAGCTGTCCGCCGTAGGATTTCAGCTCCGGACGGAACTGGGTACAGGTGCCGAATGCATGGCGGCAGCGGGCGGCAAAGGCGCATCCCGGCGGCGGATTCAGCGGGCTCGGCAGCTCACCGGTCAGTTTTATCCGCTCGCGGCGCTGTGCCGGATTCAGCCGTGGTGTCGCGGAAAGCAACGCCTGTGTATAAGGATGACGCGGATTCTCAAAAATCTGCGCTTTAGTGCCTTTTTCCACACAACGCCCCAGATACATCACCATCACATCATCCGCTATATGCTCCACCACGGACAAATCATGAGAAATAAACACATATGACAGACCCAGTTCATCCTGGAGATCCATCATCAGGTTCAGTACCTGAGCGCGGACTGACACATCCAGCGCGGATACCGGCTCATCCGCAATCACCACATCCGGGTCCAGCATCAGACCCCGGGCAATCGCAATACGCTGGCGCTGACCACCGGAAAACATATGAGGATAACGGCTGTAATGCTTGGTTTTCAGACCGACTTTTGCCATCATCGCCAGCACTTTCTCTTTGCGCTCAGCCGCACTGAGTGATGTATTGATAACCAGCGGTTCTTCCAGAATCTGCCCGACTTTTTTGCGCGGATTGAGCGAACCGTACGGGTTCTGGAACACAATCTGGATTTTTTGCCGCCGCAGTTTCTCCGTATGTTTATCCGCCACCAGCAGGTTCTGCCCCTGATAAAACAGTTCCCCGCCGGTTGGTTTTTCAATCATGGTCAGCAAACGGCCGAGTGTCGATTTCCCGCAGCCGGACTCCCCGACCACGGCCAGGGTTTTCCCCCGGTTCAGATCAAACGACACGCCGTCGAGGGCTTTCACCATCCGCTCCGGTGAGAAAAAAACCTTCTTCACCGGATAATATTTTTTCAGATCACTGACATGCAACAGTGGCTGCGTGGTCTCACTCATAGCCCGGTCTCCCTTCATCATCCAGCGGGGTATGACATTTCACCTGACGCGCCCCGACAGTACGCAGTTCCGGTTCCGTGCTGCGGCATAAATCCGTGGCATATGGGCAGCGCGGGTTCAGCAGACAGCCTTCCGGCCGGTCATATTTTCCGGGCACAACACCTGGCAGTGATGCCAGACGGCTCTTGTTTCCGGCGAATTCCGGCAGCGCCCGCAGCAGTGCCTGAGTATACGGATGACGCGGTGCACGGAAAATATCCGAAGCTTTGCCGGACTCCGCCACCTGCCCCGCATACATCACAATAATATGGTGAGCGGCTTCCGCCACCAGCGCGAGGTCATGGGTGATAAGCACCAGTGCCATATTTTCCTGCTGCTGTAACTCCAGCAGCAGTTCAATAATCTGTGCCTGGATGGTCACATCCAGCGCCGTTGTCGGCTCATCCGCAATCAGCAGCTTCGGACGGCAGGCAATCGCCATCGCGATCATCACCCGCTGGCTCATCCCGCCGGATAACTGGTGCGGATAGACATCCAGCCGCGATTTCGGATCAGGAATACCGACCAGTGTCAGCAGGTCGATAGTCCGCTGTAACCGGGTTCTCCTGTTACCGCCCTGGTGAACTTTCAGGGCTTCCATAATCTGATATCCCACGGTATAGCAGGGATTCAGGCTGGTCATCGGGTCCTGGAAAATCATTGCCACATCTGCGCCCACCAGCTCGCGCCGCTCTTTTTCAGAGATAGTCAGCAGATGACGGCCGTCAAACTCGAGGTTATCCGCCATCACCCGGCCGGGAAAATCAATCAGCCCCATAATCGCCAGCGAACTGACAGATTTACCGGAGCCGGATTCCCCGACAATCCCGAGCACCTCGCCTTCCTCAACCTGATAACTGATCCGGTCAACGGCGCGGAATGGCATCTCTTTTTCACCGAAGTGAACAGATAATTTATCAACTGTTAATAACGCCATGTCTGCACCTCTTACTGCTTAAGCTTAGGATCAAGGGCATCACGCAATCCGTCGCCCATCAGGTTAAACGCCAGTACCGTCAGTAAAATCGCCAGGCCCGGGAAGGTCACCACCCACCACGCACTCTGCGTAAACTGTAAAACATCGGACAGCATGGTTCCCCACTCCGGTGTCGGCGGCTGTGCACCCATCCCGAGGAAACCTAATGCGGCCATGTCCAGAATGGCGTTGGAGAAGCCCAGCGATGCCTGCACAATCAGCGGTGCCAGGCAGTTCGGCAGAATATTGACAAACATCTGGCGCACCGGGCCTGCACCCGCCACCGCAGAGGCGGTCACATAATCACGGCTCACTTCTGTCAGCACCGCCGCGCGGGTCAGACGGATATAGTGCGGCAGTGCCACAAAGGTCAGTGCCAGCGAGGCGTTAACAATCGACGGACCGAAAATCGCCACCAGCACCAGCGCCAGCAGCAGGCTCGGCAGTGCCAGCATAATATCGACGATACGCATGATCAGCGCATCAACCCAGCCGCCGAAATACCCGGCGGCAAGACCAATCACCACACCCAGCAGCAGCGACAGCGCCACTACCAGACAACCGACCAGCAGTGAAAGCCGGGCGCCGAACATCAGGCGCGACAATATATCGCGGCCGATATCATCAGTACCGAGAATAAACTGCCATGAGCCGCCCTCCTGCCAGACCGGCGGCTGTAATAAATGGTCACGGAACTGCTCATCCGGCAGATGCGGGACAAGCAGCGGGGCAAAAACGGCGATCAGCAGCATCGCCAGGATATAAATCAGGCCGATCAGTGCGCCTTTATTACGCCGGAAGTAGTGCCAGAATTCGCGCAGCGGAGAAAGCGGCTCAGGCGCGCGGGTCACGGTAGTATTTGTCGTCTCAGACATTGTGCGCTCCTGTTATTTTTTATGGCGTATCCGCGGGTTAACAACGCCGTAGAGTAAATCCACGCACAGGTTAACCAGGATAATCAGAATAGCGATCAGCAAAACACCGCCCTGCACAACCGGATAGTCGCGGCGCTGAAGGGCATCAATCAGCCAGCGGCCGATACCGGGCCAGGAAAAGATAGTTTCAGTCAGAATCGCTCCGGCCAGCATCACACCGACCTGTAAGCCGATAACCGTCACCACCGGCAGCAGTGCGTTGCGCAGTGTATGCACCACAATCACGCGGAGGCGGCTCAGCCCTTTGGCACGGGCGGTACGGATATAATCCTCACCCAGCACTTCCAGCATTGCCGAGCGGGTCATACGGACAATCACCGCGAGCGGGATAGTGCCGAGCACAATTGACGGCAGAATAAGATGCATCACCGCATCATGAAAATCGCCGTCCTCACCCCAGATCAGGGTATCAATCAGCATAAATCCGGTCAGCGGCTGAGTATCATCCAGGAACACACTGTCCGATAAGCGCCCTGAAACCGGTGTCAGATCGAGATTTACGGACACCAGCATGATTAGCATGATGCCCCACCAGAAAATCGGCATCGAATAGCCGGTCAGGGAGATCCCGATAGCGGTATGATCAAAGACCGACCCCCGTTTGACCGCCACCAGCACCCCGACCGGAATCCCGACCGATATAGCGAAAATCATGGCACAGGCCGCGAGTTCCAGCGTGGCTTTAAAGCGGGGAACAAATTCGTCCCATACCGGCTGACGGCTTTTCAGAGAGAGGCCGAGGTCACCGTGCAGGACACCATTGATATAATGAAGGTACTGTTTCCAGTAGGGCTGATCCAGCCCCAGGGCCGCCATCAGCTGGGCGTGGCGTTCAGGGGAGATCCCCCGCTCACCTGCCATGATAGTGACCGGGTCTCCCGGGATCAGATGAACAAATATAAACGTCAGTAACGTAATACCGATAAACGTCGGTATTACCATCCCGACCCGTCGGAGGATAAATTGCAGCATATCCCTGTTTCTCTTGTAATGGCCGCTGACAGCGCTCAGGTCATAAGACCGGACGAAAGGGAGGACTTTCCCTTTATACTCACACGATGAATAATATTATTTTAATTATGTGTTCTGCGTCGTCCGTGCAATGCGGTTCGATACAGGGTTGCCGCCCCCCGGAGGAGGCGGCAGACCGGTAACACTCATTTCCGGTTTACTTATTTTTCGATAGAGACATTGTCAAAGTGGTGTTTACCCAGCGGATCCACCACATAGCCTTTCACTTCTTTGCGCACCGGCTCAAACACCGTGGAGTGTGCAACAATCAGTGCAGGTGCCTGCTCTTTCATCACTACCTGAGCCTGCTCATACAGTTTGGCGCGCTCTTTCGGATCAGCCGTGGTTCGTGCAGGCAGAATGATATTTTCAAAGGACTGATCACACCATTTCGAGTAGTTCGAACCCTGTTCTTTGGCCGCACAACTGAAGAGTGTGGCGAAGAAGTTATCCGGGTCCCCGTTGTCACCGGTCCAGCCCATCATGACAGTCTGAGGCTCACCCGCTTTCGCGCGCTTGAGGTACTCACCCCACTCATAAGTCACGATTTTGGCTTTCACACCGACTTTCGCCCAGTCAGCCTGGATCATCTCAGCCATACGGCGGGCGTTCGGGTTATACGGACGCTGAACCGGCATCGCCCACAAATCGATTTCAACACCGTTTTCCACACCCGCTTCTTTCAGCAGGGCTTTGGCTTTTTCCGGATCATACGGATAATCTTCAATACTGTTGTTATAGCCCCACATGGTCGGCGGGATCAGGTTTTTCGCTTTCTGGCCTGCCCCCTGATAAACCGCGTCAATAATGGCATCTTTATTAACGGCCATATTCAGCGCCTGACGGACTTTCACGTTATCCAGTGGTTTTTTCGTGACGTTATAGGAGAGATAGCCGACATTCAGCCCCGGCTGCTCTTTCAGAACAATATTTTTATCCGCACGCATGCGCTCCAGGTCTGCCGGGTTCGGGTACGGCATTACCTGGCACTCATTTTTCTGTAACTTGGCATAGCGGACAGAGGCATCCGGCGTAATAGAGAAGACCAGGCGGTCAATTTTCGGTTTACCGTTCCAGTAATCTTCGTTGGCTTTATACAGAATACGGGAATCTTTCTGGTACTGCTGTAACACAAACGGCCCCGTACCGATCGGGTTCAGATCCACTTTCTCCGGCGTACCGGCTTTCAGCATCTGGTCAGCATATTCCGCGGAAAGAATTGAGGCGAAGTCCATCCCGAGGTTTGCCAGGAATGGTGCTTCTGAGCGGCTCAGCTGAAAACGGACGGTGTTGTCATCAACTTTCTCAACTTTGTCGATGATTTTGTCCATATCCATGCCGCTGAAATATTCATAACTGCCGCCGGATACTTTGTGATACGGGTTATCCGCGTTTTTCTGACGATCAAAAGTAAAGACCACATCATCCGCATTAAAATCACGGGTTGGTTTGAATTCCTTGCTGCTGTGGAATTTCACCCCTTTGCGCAGATGAAAAGTATAGGTTTTCCCGTCTTCGCTTACATCCCAGGATTCAGCCAGACCCGGCTCCAGTTCAGTGGTACCGGCTTTAAACTCCACCAGCCGGTTATACAACGGCACGGAACTGGCATCATAAGTGGTTCCCGAAGTGAACAACTGCGGGTTAAACCCTTCCGGTGATCCCTCTGAACAAAAAACCAGCGTTCCCGCCGCATTGACGCTTGCAGACACCGCCAGATACAGGTTGTGATCAGGCAGTACCTGCTGCCAGACCACTTCATTACGGCTGATAAAGGCCCGTGCGGCGCTCATACTGTGAGAAAACGGATAACCGCGCACCGAATAACGACCACTCAAAGATTCATAATCCATCTCATCCGCTTTATCTGCATTGACAGAGCCGCGCATAACATTCTCATAATAAAATACCTGACCAGCCAGGCGGAACGGCACGGTCAGTGTTGTTTCCGCCATCAGTTGCCGGGTGTGTTTCAGCTTTTTTTCTGTTACCGGCAGAGCACCAAAACGATTCAGTGAATGCTTATACTGCACCTGATACTGAAAGGTAAAATCCGGCAGATACCAGCGGTGATTCAGCCCGGTATTCCAGTAAACAGAACGGCGCTCAGGTAATGTCAGCGGAGCATGTCCGAATGTGACATGCCGGGTTACCGCAGAAATTCCGCTGCTGAGGGTAATATCATGTGCCGGAGTCAGAAGCAGCTTACGGCCGAGGTTCAGATCCAGCGTTTTGCTGCGGGTAAAATAGTCCAGTGAGCCCCGGTATACCGGGTATTGCTGCTTTTGTTCAATATAACTGCCGCCTGCCGTAAACTCCCAGTGCCGGAAAGGGAGCCGGTATTGCCCATAAATAAATTTCACCCCGGCAGAATGATCGCTGTCCATATCCCGCAGAGTATAAATAAACAGGCGATCATACAGTTGCAACGGATTTTCAATACCGAGCCGGTTACTTATCTGCCGGCTGCCGGTTGACGGACTACCGTAATTGTTGATTTCAAGTGAACCGTTTATGCTGCGTTTTTTCTGCTGTGTAATCGTGATCACACTGTTGCCGGGATTCAGCGGATCGGGCTCAACCGCCGCCTGAACACCCAGCCCGGACAGTTGATTCAGATGGGTCATTCCCAGTTCGGTATCGCGGATATTCAGTTGTCCGTCCGCCCGCTGCGGAAAAATCAGATTCAGGCCGAATCGTGTATCCCCGCTCTCCTTATCGCGGTAACCGCTCAGATAACCGGGCAGATAGTGAAGAGTCAGCGTACCGTCACTGACATTCTGCGGCGGCACACTGATTTGTGCCGTGATAAAACCCGCCTGATGTACCGCGGACTCCAGTGTCATCACCGCCTCCGCCATCTGTTCTGATGTCAGGCAGCGCCCGGTCACGTTCTTTTCAAATTCATCCGCCAGATAAGACGGCCCGATTAATTCACGCTGCGTAATCACCACCTCTGACAGTATGGCGCAGGAGGCCGGAGAAACCGGCGAAGAAGTGTATGTGCTGCCCCATGCACAGCCACAAGCCGCTATCGCAGCAGCAGCGATTGTTTTTTTTATCATGTATCCGTCCGTCTGATGAAATCCTTTCAGCGGGCAGTAAAACGGATAACAGAAAACAGCGATATCAAAAAAGCGGCGGAATTTTTGAGAGTAACAGAGAGGAAAAATGACGGATGCTGAAAAGCAAAAAACCCTGCTGTAAAAGCAGGGTTTTTCTTAAAATGGTCGGCGAGATAGGATTCGAACCTACGACCCACTGGTCCCAAACCAGTTGCGCTACCAAGCTGCGCTACTCGCCGAAAGCGGGATGGATATTACTGCCGGAAAGGATAAACGTCAAGAGCTGAAACCCGAATTTTTTGTTTTTCACCGCATTATTTTTATTTCGCCGGTTTATCAGCCAAATTTCTGTTTTTTATCTTCTTATTGGTAAACGATATGTTTTTTATTTGCTATCGGGATGCTGAAAACTGACAAAAAATAACCACGTCATTCATATCCGTCATCAGGGACTTTATTTATCCTGTCCGTGTTCTTTATACCTCAGCAACAACCAGGGAGTGGTTATGCCAAAAATAGTAAAATTGTCCGTTATCAGCAGTGCCCTTTTACTCGCTCACGCCGCATCAGCCGCCGATATTACCGTTAATCCGGCGTCCGCAGAGACAACTCAGGTCGTCCGTCAGGGAAATAACACAACCATTAATATCGCCCCGGCAAACACACACGGTGTTTCTTATAATGCCTATGATCAGTTTAACGTTGATAAAAATGGTGTGGTATTTAATAACCGGGAATCCGGCGCCGGGACAATTATTAACGAAGTACTTTCAACCGAAAAATCACGCCTGAGCGGCAATATGCATGTGGATGGCAAAAAAGCCCATCTGATTATTGCCAACCCGAACGGCATTGCCTGTAACGGGTGCAGTGTTTCCGGTGTGAATAGTTTCAGTCTGGCCGCCGGTAATGTCAGTATGACACCGGACGGGCAATTTTCCGGTTACCGGAATATCAGCGGCAAAGTTCGTATGCTGAATACCGCAGAACAGCATTTTGCTGATACGGATAAACTCACATTAGTTGCCGCCGCCATTGATATGAAAAACAGCCAGCTCAAAACCAAAAACCTGGCAACGTATATCGGACATTATGATCTGGCAAAAACAACCAGCGGTCTTCGTGATTTAGAACTGATCAATCCGGATTACTCTCTGGAAAACAGAAAAAATACCAATAACTTTCTGAATATCACAGCAAACAGCCATATCAAAGCGGATAATATGTATATTCATTCTGCTGCCGCGCAAATACGGAATGCAGGACAGATAACTATCGGGCCGGAATTGCAACTGACAGCCCCGGAAAAAACACCGATGTACGGCCATAACCAGCTGACAATGGATCTGCATCATTCCATATTTGAAAATAAATCATCCGGTAAAATAAATACATTACTGATGAATACCATTATGAGTAACAGCAGCATTGAAAATAATGGTCAGATGAAAACAAATTACCGTAATCCGAAAAGCCCGATCAGCGATTTCACACTGATTTTCGACGGCACAAATTATATCAGCGGAAAGCAGGATATTGAGCTGAATAAAATGGATATCCGGCAAACTGAAGGGGCATTATTACTGTCGCCTGAGTAAAAAAATAAAGCCCAGTCAGACCGGGCTTTATTTTGTGACATTACTGTCTGATACTAAATCACTGCAACAGCGAAATATCCGCGACACCCAGGAACAGGTTACGCAGTTCATTCAATAATGTCAGACGGTTACGGCGGATATTATCATCCTTATCCATCACCATCACACTATCAAAGAATGCATCCACCGATTCACGCAGAGAAGCCAGTTCAGTCAGTGCTTCCTGATATTTGCCTTCCGCATAGAGCGGAGCCAACTGTGTTTTCAGGTCAGTCACATACGCTGCCAGACGGATTTCTTCCGGTGCATTCATTAATGACGCCAGAACTGCATCATTCAGTGCATCATCACTCTTCGACAGAATGTTGGACACACGCTTGTTGGCTGCGGCCAGGGCAGTGGCTTCGTCCAGCGTGCGGAAGTGAGAGACCGCTTTCATCCGGGCATCAAAGTCTGCCGGACGGGTCGGACGACGCGCCAGAACCGCCTGGATAGTATCAATCGCAAAACCCTGCTCCTGATACCAGGCACGGAAACGGCCTAACATGAAATCAACCACGTCAGTGACCACATTCGCGTTAGTCAGCTTATCGCCATACAGACGAACTGCTTCCTGTGTCAGCGTTTCCAGATCAAGGTTGTAACCTTTCTCAACGATGATACGCAGCACACCGAGCGCGGCACGGCGCAGTGCAAACGGGTCTTTGTCCCCTTTCGGATGCTGTCCGATACCGAAGATCCCCGCCAGGGTATCCATTTTATCGGCAATCGCCAGAGCATCAGAAACCGGCGTTGACGGCAGGCTGTCACCGGCATAACGCGGCTGATACTGCTCTTTCAGTGCCAGTGCCACATCTTCAGATTCACCGTCATGGCGTGCATAGTGCATTCCCATCACACCCTGGGTGTCGGTAAATTCAAAGACCATATTAGTCATCAGGTCACATTTGGCCAGCAGACCTGCACGGGTAGCGTGATTCACATCTGCGCCAATCTGCCCGGCAATCCAGCCTGCGAGCGCTTCAAGGCGATCTGTTTTATCACGCAGTGTGCCCAGCTGCTGCTGGAACAGAACTATGCTCAGACGCGGCAGGTTATCTTCCAGACGTTTTTTGCAGTCGGTTTTGAAGAAGAATTCAGCATCCGCCAGACGCGGGCGAACCACTTTTTCGTTCCCACTGATGATCTGTACCGGGTCGGAAGACTCGATATTAGCGACAAAGATAAAGTTCGGCATCAGATTGCCGTTTTTGTCATAAACCGGGAAGTACTTCTGGTCACCTTTCATGGTGTAAACCAGGGCTTCAGACGGAACCGCGAGGAATTTTTCCTCGAATTTCGCCGTCAGCACAACCGGCCATTCCACCAGCGAGGTCACTTCTTCCAGCAGACTGTCAGTCAGGTCGGCTACGCCACCCAGTGCCTGAGCTGCTTTTTCCGCATCGCGTTTGATCATGGCTTTACGGGCATCGTAATCCGCCATCACTTTACCGCGGGTTTCCAGAATCGCCGGATACTCATCTGCATGTGCGATAGTAAATTCCGCTTCACCCATAAAACGGTGACCACGGATAACACGGTCAGAGGTGATCCCCAGGACTTCACCCGGAATGACATCCGCCCCCATCAGCATAGTGACGGTATGAACCGGACGCACAAAGTGAGTCTCTTTATCGCCCCAGCGCATCAGTTTCGGGATAGGCAATTTTGCCAGCGCACGGCTGACCATACCTGCCAGTAATTCTTTGGCTTTATTCCCTTTTTCCACCGCGCGGTACAGCAGCCACTCACCTTTGTCAGTGACCATGCGATCTGCCTGATCAACGGTGATCCCGCAACCACGGGCCCAGCCTTCGGCGGCCTTGGTTGGTTTGCCTTCGGCATCAAATGCCTGAGCAATCGCGGGGCCGCGCTTTTCCACTTCGCGATCAACGGCAGATTCCGCCAGACCGGCAATTTTTACCGCCAGGCGGCGTGGTGCAGCGTACCAGGTCACATCACCGTAAGCCAGGTTAGCTGAGGCCAGTTCTGCGGTCAGGTTAGCCGCAAAAGATTCAGCAAGAGAACGAAGCGCCTTCGGCGGTAACTCTTCTGTGCCGATTTCCGTCAGGAAAGTCTGTTGTGTCATGACAGCCTCTTAGTTCTTTTTACACATCGGGAAGCCCAGAGCCTCACGGGAGGCATAGTAAGCTTCGGCAACGGCTTTGGTCAGGGTACGGATACGCAGGATATAACGCTGACGTTCCGTCACCGAAATCGCTTTACGCGCATCAAGCAGGTTGAAAGAGTGAGCCGCTTTCAGAATACGTTCGTAGGCCGGTAACGGCAGCGGGGTTTCCAGTGCCAGCAGGGCCTGCGCTTCTTTCTCATACTGTTCAAAACAGGTGAATAAGAAATCCACATCCGCGTATTCAAAGTTATAAGTGGATTGCTCAACCTCGTTCTGATGATAGATATCACCATAAGTGGTTTTGCCCAGCGGGCCGTCACACCAGACCAGATCGTAAACACTGTCCACGCCCTGGATGTACATCGCCAGGCGCTCCAGACCATAAGTGACTTCCCCGGTAACCGGTTTGCACTCCAGGCCGCCGACCTGCTGGAAGTAAGTAAACTGTGTGACTTCCATCCCGTTCAGCCAGACTTCCCAGCCTAATCCCCAGGCACCCAGCGTCGGGTTTTCCCAGTTATCTTCAACAAAACGGATGTCATGAACCGTCGGATCAATACCCAGCTCTTTCAGAGAGCCGAGATACAGCTCCTGGATGTTATCCGGAGACGGTTTAATGATGACCTGAAACTGATAATAGTGCTGCAGGCGGTTCGGGTTTTCCCCGTAACGGCCGTCCGTCGGACGACGGGATGGCTGCACATAGGCCGCCGCAATCGGCTCCGGCCCTAACGCTCTCAGACACGTCATCGGGTGTGAAGTGCCGGCGCCGACTTCCATGTCCAGTGGTTGAACAATGGTACAGCCCTGGCGCGCCCAGTAATCCTGTAATGTCAGGATAAGACCCTGGAAGGTTTTGGTATCAAACTTTTGCATGTTGGATCCGCACGCGAGAAAATGAATAATAAAATAAAAGTCATTCAGTATACCCTCTGACCGCCGGACTATACAGCGCTTCTCTGATCTTTTTCCGCCCGGATCGAAAAACCGGGAATATCCCCGTTTACATGGATATTTATCCAGTATAAATTAATAAAAACGCTGTCTTCCGGGAGAACATAAATGCCAATATCCGCTGCTGCTCAGACCCGTTGTGCCTGGGTTACTGATGATCCGCTCTATATTCAGTACCATGACACGGAATGGGGTGTCCCCGAGCGGGATAATCACAAGCTGTTTGAGATGATTTGCCTTGAAGGCCAGCAGGCGGGGCTTTCCTGGCTGGTGATCCTGAAAAAGCGTGAAAATTACCGGCAGGCGTTCTTTCAGTTTGATCCGGAAAAAGTGGCAGCCATGACAGACGCGGATACCGACAGGCTGATGCAGAACCCCGGCATTGTCCGCCAGCGGGCAAAAATCAATGCCATTATCAGCAATGCCAAAGCGTATCTGGCGATGAGAGAGGCCGGTGAAGATTTCAGTGAATTTTTGTGGGCGTTCACCGGCAACACACCGCTGATTAACCATCATACGGACAGCAGCACGATCCCCGCGGATACCCCGCTGTCTCATTCACTGGCAAAAGCCCTGAAAAAACGCGGATTTAAATTCTGCGGGCCGGTTATCTGTTATTCCTTTATGCAGGCCGTCGGTATGATTGATGACCACCTGACGCATTGCCGCAGCCGGTAAAAAAATCCCCGTTATGTGGTAAGAACATAACGGGGTAAAGGTATAACGAGGACTTTGGATCTGTTAACTGACATCACTGACCGGTGTAAAGCACAAGGCATATTTTCCTCACACCGTTCAGTAATGCGTCCCTGTTTACCCAGAAGTTCATTCGGCAATGACTGAAATAATCCTGTAATTATCATTGTATTAGCGTCAAAAAACCGCACTGTTTAATAAATTTTGTCACACTTTCTGACAGATAATTCCGCCGGTTCTGTTAAAACAGTTACCGGGAATGATACCCTTTGTCTGTGATCTGACAGAAATCCGGATCACACAAAAAAACAAAAACTTCTCAGTACACACTATTTATGGAATAGTACGCCGGTCGGGTGAATTAATTACCGGTACCCGCCCGCTGTATATGCAGGGACATGTTATGACACGTAAATGTATGATGATAAGCGGATTGCTGGGACTGAGTACGATACTCAGCGGCTGCTCCAGTATTATGACCCGGACAGGCCCGACAGAAGGCTACTATCCCGGCACCAAAAACAGCATCGCGATGTTGCAGGATGACGAAACCGGCTGGGTAATGAAACCGATTGTCGCCATTGACCTTCCTTTCTCTGCGGTGCTCGATACCCTTCTGGCGCCGGTCGATTATGCATTCGGTGGCAAAGACAACAGTGAGTCATCCCCTGCGGAGCGGGTAAAACGCCTCGAATCTGCCGAAACTGCTAACAATTCCCGGGTACCGGCACCACAGGAATAATCTGCCTGCCGTTACAGCCCGGTATCAGCCACCCGGATCTGCTGCCAGCCGTTTGTACGTCGCAGAAATGCCACCCGGCTGTTATCGGGTGAGAACACTACCGCATCTCCTGAAACCGGTTCAGCCGATGGTGCTGTCACCGCACGGCATATTCCGGTTTCTGCACAACACACCATCACCTGACCTTTACGGACAAAGGCCAGATACTGCCCGGTACTGTCCCAGCTGAATGCGGATTCAATACTGTCACTGCCGGAAGTGACCTGACGCGGCTCACCACCCTGCGGGGAAATCGTCCACAGCTGAACGATTCCCTGATCGTCCTGCATCAGAAACGCAATTCTGTCGCCCTGCGGTGAACTGCGCAGCCAGAAACGCGGCTGCTTTGCCAGCCCCGGATATCTGCGCTGATGTGTAAATGTCAGCCGGGTCTGGATGACACCGGCCGGTGGTGCCGGCATCGTACTGTCTGTCCCCTCAAGCGGCTCATCACCGGCAATGGCATAATCCTCAGGCTGTTCCGGTAGATCCAGACGGAAAACTTCCGGAATCACATCCCCGTTCTCTGCCCGGGTGTCACCGATAAATGCAATCGCCCGCCGCTGATGGCTGCCGTCAGCACGCAGATAGCCCTGCTGACCAATCCAGCCTTCTTCATACGCCCGGCTGATCTCATCACTGCCCGGCTGCGGTACCGGGGTTGTCCGGGACACCACACAGCAGAAAAATTCCCCGTCATATTCACGCGGATGCTGTTTTCCGGTACATACCGGATGCAGCGGAACCGCCACTGCCACATTGCGCAGATCCAGCACCGGGTCCCGTTCGTGTAACACATGGTCGTTATAAGTGAAACTCAGCCATTCCCCGTCCGGACTGAACACATGCACATGTGTTCCGCCGCGCAGAGCACCGGGCTGATAAGGTGGTGTAATGCAGAAAGCATCAATGTTATGTGCGATACCCGGTGCGTCATCTCTGACCATCACCCCCTGACGGTGATGAAAATCATACTGCCACTGCTGATCCGGGTTCTGCGGCCCGCGGATAAAGGCATAACGCACCGGGAGCTGCGGACTGACAGTCACCACCCCCGCACAGGCTCCGGCAGCTCCCCGGTAAATTTCACGGATTTCTTTTGTATCCACATGAATTTTTTCTATCGTTTCACCGGTAAATAATGATCCCTGAGGCCGGACATCATAAACAAGCCATTGGCTATCCGGCGTCCATATATTAATATTAGTAAGCTGATGATGACGGGGTATTGTTGTTATCTGATATTCATTCATTAGAGTGATACTCTCTTTTTATACCATCAGTTCGGATAACCTGAGGTAATCCGATTGGGTCAGACTAAAAAAACTCAGTCGAGACTTATGGCTGTGCTGACTATGCTAACCTTCCGATAAACCGGCAATGATAAAATTATGTTACTCAGTATCCTGTACATTATTGGTATTACCGCTGAAGCCATGACCGGTGCCCTTGCTGCCGGCCGCCGCAAAATGGATGTATTCGGGGTAATTATTATCGCCTCCGCAACCGCTATCGGCGGCGGGTCTGTCCGCGATATGCTGCTGGGCCATTACCCGCTGGGCTGGGTCAAACATCCTGAATATATTATTACGGTTGCCTGTGCTGCCGTTATTACTATCTGGGTTGCGCCGATGATGAAACATCTGCGGCGGCTTTTCCTGATCCTGGATGCTATCGGACTGATGGTATTTTCCATTATCGGCGCCCAGATAGCACTCGATATGAATTACGGTCCGATCATTGCAGCCATTGCCGCTGTTATCACCGGTGTTTTCGGTGGTGTGCTGCGTGATATGCTGTGTAACACCATCCCGCTGGTTTTCCAGAAAGAATTGTATGCCGGTATCTCCTTTGCCGCTGCCTGGCTCTATATGGGATTACTTTTCTATACGCCGCTGCCCCGTGATGCTGTCATTATTATTACCCTGGTGGCCGGTCTGACATCCAGGTTAATTGCCATCCGCTACCGCCTCGGACTGCCGGTCTTTAATTACGAAAACCAGGACTAGCCGCAATAACAACATTCCCCGGAACCGGACAATACCTGCTCCGGTTCCGGCTATCAGCCCTGTTTGTCTGTTTTTTCCTGTTATATCGCACTGTCATGTAATCCGAGATCTGTACGTACATTTTTATTCCGCCGGTGCGGAAAAATGAAACATCCGTCTTCATCTGACCGGAAAAATAAGAAATTTTCAGCAGATAATCACCTGAACGCTGCATGTCGCTGCGCGTGTGTGTATACTATATGCGGGGATTTATTCCCCGTGGCTTTTTCAACCTCCAATCAGACAAGACATCAACAATGACCCAAGGTACGTTATATATTGTCTCTGCGCCGAGTGGTGCGGGAAAATCGAGTCTTATTCAGGCATTACTGAAAACACAGCCTTTATATGACACCCAGGTTTCTGTTTCGCACACCACCCGCGGTGTCCGCCCGAGCGAAGTGCACGGAGAGCACTATTTCTTCACCACTGAAGATGAATTCAAAAGCATGATCGGCCGCAATGAGTTTCTCGAGCATGCCTGTGTTTTCGGGAATTATTACGGCACCGCCCGTAAAACAGTGGAAGATATTCTGAACTCCGGTGTTGATGTATTTCTTGATATTGACTGGCAGGGAGCCCGCCAGATCCGGGAACAGATGCCGGCAGCCCGCAGTATCTTTATTCTGCCGCCGTCCCGTGAAGAATTGCTGCGCCGTCTGCGCGGCCGTGGTCAGGACAGTGACGAAGTCATTGCCGGACGCATGGCACAGGCGGTCAGTGAAATGCAGCACTATGGCGAGTACGATTATCTGATTGTGAACGATGATTTTAATGTCGCGCTGACCGATTTGCAGACCATTATCCGAGCGGAACGTCTGCGTTCAGGTCGCCAGGTTCAGCGACATGATGCTTTAATCGCCAAATTATTGGCACAGTGATACAACTTTCAGTATCATGCCGAGTCATTTATTTATCTGTGGAGTAGCACACCTATGGCACGCGTAACAGTCCAGGATGCAGTAGAAAAAATTGGTAACCGTTTTGACCTCGTATTAGTGGCAGCACGCCGTGCGCGTCAGTTACAGACCGGCGGTAAAGAGCCTCTGGTTCCGGAAGAAAATGATAAAGTCACCGTGATCGCTCTGCGCGAAATCGAAGAAAATCTGATCAACGGCCAGATCCTTGACGCCCGTGAGCGCCAGGAACAACAGGAGCAGGAAGTTGCTGAAATGCAAGCGGTTTCTGCAATCGCCGAAGGACGTCGTTAAGTTAAGGTAGGTCTGCCTTGTACCTGTTTGAAAGCCTGAACCATATTGTTAAGGATTATCTGCCGAAAGAGCAGATTGATCTGTTAAAACAAGCCTATGTCGTTGCGCGGGATGCTCACGAAGGGCAGACCCGCTCCAGTGGCGAACCGTATATCACTCATCCGGTCGCGGTTGCCTGTATCCTGGCCGAGATGCGTCTCGACCTCGAAACACTCATGGCAGCACTGCTGCACGACGTTATCGAAGATACACCTGCTACCTTTCAGGATATTGAACAACTGTTCGGCACCACTGTTGCCGGGCTGGTGGAAGGCGTATCGAAGTTAGACAAACTGAACTTCCGCGATAAAAAAGAGGCTCAGGCTGAAAACTTCCGCAAGATGGTGATGGCGATGGTGAAAGACATCCGCGTCATTCTCATCAAGCTGGCAGACCGCACGCACAATATGCGCACGCTCGGGTCTCTGCGTCCCGATAAGCGCCGCCGTATTGCGCGCGAAACGCTTGAAATCTACAGTCCTCTGGCTCACCGTCTTGGTATCCACCATATCAAAACGGAGCTTGAGGAGCTGGGATTCGAAGCTCTTTACCCGAACCGCTACCGCGTCATCAAAGAAGTGGTGAAAGCAGCACGCGGCAACCGTAAGGAGATGATCCAGAAGATTTTATCTGAAATCGAAGGGCGTCTGACGGAAGCCGGTATCAGCTGCAAAGTCAGCGGGCGGGAAAAACATCTCTACTCCATCTACCGGAAAATGCACCTGAAAGAGCAGCGATTTCACTCGATCATGGACATTTATGCATTCCGCGTAATTGTGAGCAGTGTCGATACCTGTTACCGCGTACTGGGCCAGGTTCACGGCCTCTACAAACCACGTCCCGGCCGCGTCAAAGATTATATCGCCATCCCGAAAGCCAACGGCTATCAGTCATTACACACCTCCCTTATCGGCCCTCACGGAGTACCGGTGGAAGTGCAGATCCGTACCGAAGATATGGATCAGATGGCAGAAATGGGGGTGGCGGCACACTGGGCTTATAAAGAGCACGGTGAATCCGGCACCACCGCACAGGTGCGTGCTCACCGCTGGATGCAGAGCCTGATAGAACTTCAGCAAAGCACCGGCAACACCTTTGAATTTATTGAGAGCGTGAAATCGGATCTCTTCCCGGATGAGATTTATGTCTTCACCCCGGAAGGGCGGATTGTTGAGCTGCCGACCGGCGCCACGCCGGTAGATTTCGCCTATGCCGTGCATACGGACATCGGCCACTCCTGTGTCGGCGCGCGTGTTGACCGCCAGCCGTATCCGCTCTCCCAGCAACTGACCAGCGGACAAACCGTTGAAATTATTACCGCACCGGGTGCAAGACCGAATGCCGCATGGCTGAACTTTGTTGTCAGCTCAAAAGCCCGGGCGAAAATCCGTCAGCTGCTGAAAAACCTCAAGCGGGATGATTCCGTCAATCTCGGCCGTCGCCTGCTTAACCATGCACTCGGTAACGGCCGTAAGATCACGGATATCCCGCAGGAAAATATCAGCCGTGAGCTGGTACGGATGAAACTGGCCACTCTGGATGATCTTCTGGCGGAAATCGGCCTGGGAAATGCCATGAGTGTGGTGGTTGCCCGTAACCTGCTTAATGCGCCGGAGAACAGCACCGAAGAGAATTCCGCCCGCAAGCTTCCTATCAAAGGCGCGGACGGGGTGCTTATCACCTTCGCCAAATGCTGCCGTCCGGTACCGGGTGACCCGATTATCGCCCATATCAGTCCGGGTAAAGGGCTGGTTATCCACCATGAATCCTGCCGCAATATCCGCGGATATGAAAAAGAGCCGGAAAAATTCATGGCTGTTGAGTGGGATAGTGACATCGACACTGATTTTATTGCTGAAATCAAAGTGGATATGTTTAACCACCAGGGCGCACTGGCTAACCTGACTGCCGCAATTAATGATGCCAACTCCAGTATTCAGAGCATGAATACCGAGGAGAAAGATGGCCGCGTTTACTGCGCCTTTATCCGCCTGACCGCAAAAGACCGTATCCAGCTTGCGAATATTATGCGTAAGATCCGCATTATGCCGGATGTCCTGCGCGTCAGCCGCAACCGGAATTAATCACACGGTATGAATTCCCAACGTTATGAGCGCATCTGCCGGATGATGGCGATGCGCCAGCCCGACCTCACTCTGTGTCTTGAGAAAGTGCATAAGCCGCACAATGTCTCCGCCGTGATCCGCAGTGCGGATGCGGTCGGTATCCATGATCTGCATGCTGTCTGGCCGGAGAAAATCAAAACGCTGGTTTCTTCCGCCGCCGGCAGCAACAGCTGGGTGAATGTGCATAACCACGACACACTCGGTGATGCCGTGACCCTGCTGAAATCACAGGGCATGCAGATACTGGCCACCCATCTGTCTGACAGTGCGGTGGATTTCCGGACAATCGATTTTACCCGTCCGACCTGCATTATCAAGGGCTCGGAGAAAACCGGTATATCTCCGGAGGCCGTCAGACTGGCGGATCAGCATATTATGATCCCGATGTCCGGCATGGTACAGTCACTGAATGTGTCTGTTGCCGCCGCCGTGATCCTCTATGAAGCACAGCGCCAGCGCGAAGCCGCCGGTCTCTATGAGCATCCCCGCTGCGCTCTGGCACAGGATGAACAGCAGCGCCTGCTGTTTGAACGCGGTTATCCGGTGCTGGCTCAGGTCGCCCGTGAGAAGAAACTGCCCCGTCCGCAGATTGATGAACAGGGCCATATCATTGCGCCGGACAGCTGGTGGGCTGCCATGCAACAGAAGAAACCATCCGCCTGATACGAAACGGAGCAGAAAATGAAAGGTCAACTGCTTGATGCTATCCCACTCACGACTTTACACGGCGTCGGGGCCGGGCAGGCGGGCAAACTGGCCGGTATCGGTCTGCATACCCTTCAGGATCTGCTGTTCCATCTGCCGCTGCGTTATGAAGACCAGACCCGGCTTTATACCATCACCGATCTGTTACCCGGGATTTATGCCACCGTCAGCGGCGAAGTGTTGCGTACCGATGTGGTTTTCGGCCGTAAACGGATGATGACCTGTCAGATAAGTGACGGTACCGGCATCTTAACCCTGCGTTTCTTTAATTTTTCGGCGGCAATGAAAAATACGCTGGCAACCGGAAAACAGGTCACCGCCTACGGTGAAATCCGGCGCGGCAAAAACGGCCCGGAAATTTTCCACCCGGAATATAAAGTCCGTCAGAGTGATACTTCCGCTGAATTACAGGAAACACTTACCCCCATCTACCCGACCACCGAAGGTGTCCGCCAGGCCACGCTCCGCAAACTGCTTGATCAGGCGCTGGAACTGCTCGATACCTGCGCCATCAATGAATTACTGCCGCCGGAACTGACCCGTTCCATGATGAGCCTGCCGCAGGCACTGAAAACACTGCACCGGCCACCGGCAGATACACAGCTGACCGAACTGGAAAGCGGGCAGCATCCGGCACTGAAGCGGATTGTGCTGGAAGAACTGCTGGCGCATCACCTCAGCATGCTGGCGGTCAGGGCAGGTGCACAGCGTTATCACGCACTGCCTTTGTCACCACAGGAAACCCTGAAAAGTCAGTTCCTGGCGCAACTCCCCTTCTCTCCGACTAACGCCCAGCAGCGCGTGGTGGCGGAAATAGAGCAGGATCTGGAAAAACCGGTGCCGATGATGCGCCTGATTCAGGGGGATGTCGGCTCCGGAAAAACACTGGTCGCCGCGCTGGCGGCACTCCGCGCTATCGCACACGGCAAACAGGTCGCACTGATGGCACCGACAGAGCTGCTGGCCGAACAACATGCCAATACCTTCCGCCAGTGGCTGGAGCCGCTGGGTATTCGCGTCGGCTGGGTTGCCGGAAAACAGAAAGGCAAGGCACGACAGGCACAGGAAGACGCCATTGCCGCCGGTGATGTGGCGATGGTTATCGGCACACACGCGATTTTTCAGGAACATATCCGTTTCCATTCCCTGGCACTGGTGATTATCGATGAGCAGCACCGCTTTGGTGTCCACCAGCGGCTGGCGTTATGGGAAAAAGGCGAACAACAGGGATTTCATCCGCATCAGCTGATTATGACCGCCACACCGATCCCGCGCACCCTGGCAATGACCGCCTATGCGGATCTCGACACCTCCGTTATCGACGAACTGCCGCCGGGCAGAACCCCGGTAACCACCGTGGCGATTCCGGACAGCCGCCGCCATGAGATTATTGAGCGGGTGCGCAGCGCCTGTCAGGATGAAAAACGCCAGGCTTACTGGGTCTGCACACTGATTGATGAATCTGATTTGCTGGAAGCTCAGGCGGCGCAGGTCACATTTGATGAGCTTTCCGCCACCCTGCCGGATCTGCGGATCGGGATGGTGCACGGCCGCATGAAACCGGCAGAAAAACAGGCGGTGATGGCACAATTTAAAGCCGGTGAGCTGGATCTGCTGGTCGCCACTACGGTGATTGAAGTCGGGGTGGATGTGCCGAATGCCAGCCTGATGATCATCGAAAACCCGGAACGGCTCGGGCTGGCACAACTGCATCAGCTGCGCGGCCGGGTCGGGCGCGGTTCTGCTGTATCTCACTGTGTTCTGCTGTATAAAACCCCGCTCACCCAGACAGCAAGACTGCGTCTTCAGGTGTTGCGGGACAGCAACGACGGCTTTGTTATCGCGCAGAAAGACCTTGAAATCCGCGGGCCGGGTGAACTGCTCGGCACACGGCAGACCGGTAATGCAGAATTTAAAGTCGCGGATTTACTGCGGGATCAGGGTATGCTGCCGGAAGTGCAGCGCGTGGCACGCCATCTGCATCAGAATTATCCCGAACAGGCGAAAGCGCTGATCGAACGCTGGCTGCCGGAACGTACACAATACACAAACGTATGATGAAAAAAGCCACCCGGAAGGGTGGCTTGCCTGCTTTAAGCGCTGTTCTGTTACCCGCCCGCAACAGGGAAAACAGGTAACGCCAGGAAGAACGGAATAACCAGTGCGTTGATCAGATCCAGGAAGAATGCCCCCACCATCGGCACCACCAGGAAGGCCACATGGGAAGGACCGAAGCGGTCTGTTACTGCCTGCATATTGGCAATTGCGGTAGGTGTGGCTCCCATCCCGAAACCACAGTGACCGGCTGCCAGAACCGCCGCATCATAGTTTTTTCCCATCACCCGGTAAGTGACGAAGACAGCATACAACGCCATCACGATAGTCTGTGCCGCCAGGATCACCAGCATCGGTACCGCCAGAGAGGCAATTTCCCACAGTTTCAGGCTCATCAGTGCCATCGCCAGGAACAGCGACAGACTGACGTTACCCAGCACCGACACTGCCCGCTCAAACACACGGTAGAAACCCATCAGTGACAGACTGTTACTCAGAATAACCCCGATAAACAGGACACACACGAATGTCGGAATCTGAAACTTCCATTCCATCGACGTGAAAAATGCAGACAGTTTACCGGACAGATACGTCCCCGCCAGCAGACAGATAGCAATCAGTGCAATAGTTTCCAGCAGAACCATTGAAGTGATCATGCGGCCGGCCTGCGGTTTCTCAAACGCGGTCGGTGCTTCATCATCCTGTAATTTCACATCGCTCATGGCCGTCTTTTTGATCAGGAAACGGGCCACCAGGCCACCGAGCACCAGACCAAAGGTTGCACAGGCAATCGCGATTTCGGTTGCTGCGGTAAAACCATAACTGTCACTGAAAATTTTACCCCATGCTGCCCCTGTCCCATGACCGCCGGAGAGTGTGATAGAACCGGCCAGCAAACCAATCAGCGGGTCAAGCCCCATCATTTTCGCCAGAGAGATACCGACAGTGTTCTGCACAATCAGTAAGCCCACAACCGCAATCACAAAGATAAATAACGTTTTACCGCCCGCTCTCAGACTGGCTAAGTTAGCGTTCAGCCCGATAGTGGCAAAGAAAGCCAGCATCAGCGGGTCTTTCAGTGAATCATCAAATTTCACTTCCAGATCCATACCGGATTTGAACCCCAATAATACAATCGCGACCAGAAGACCACCGGCCACAGGTTCAGGAATAGTATACTTTTCGAGGAATGGTACAGTCTTTACGAGTTTACGTCCCAGTAATAGGACGAGTGTGGCCGCAACCAGCGTGCCGTAAACGTCGAGTTGATACATTCACGTACCCCTTTTATTGTTGGTATTTGTTACATCAGTATCGCGTTAATAACGTCCCTATTACGCAAAAGAAAAAAGCAGGTATCCGGATTAAAGAAAAAAAGCGGATAAAGACAAGTTAAAATAAATAAAACTGTGATTATATTCCGCTATAAAAAATAACATATCATTCGCGCAAACGATTGCTTTTGTGCCGCAGATCATTAAAATACGGAAATTGCTTATCCCGGACCTTTTGACATGAATTCTGCAATTTCAGATAAAATCAGTGTAACTCCCGCGACTAACACAAATAGTGAACTTATTTACCGCCTGGAAGATCGTCCGCCGCTGCCGCAGACACTCTTTGCTGCCTGTCAGCATCTGCTGGCGATGTTTGTGGCGGTGATTACGCCGGGATTGCTGATTGCCCAGGCGCTCGGCCTCTCCGCCCATGACACCCAGCGGATTATCAGTATGTCGCTGTTCGCTTCCGGGCTGGCATCACTGCTGCAAATCCGTACCTGGGGGCCGGTCGGTTCCGGGCTGCTCTCTATCCAGGGCACCAGCTTTAACTTTGTGGCCCCGCTGATTATGGGCGGTATGGCGCTGAAAAATAATGGTGTGGATACCGAAGGAATGATGGCGGCGCTGTTCGGCACACTGATGCTGGCGGCCATGACAGAAGTGATCCTCTCCCGTTTTCTGCATCTGGCGCGCCGCATTATCACACCGCTGGTTTCCGGTGTGGTAGTGATGATTATCGGGCTCTCGCTGATCCAGGTCGGCCTGACCTCCATCGGCGGCGGTTATGCTGCAATGTCTGACAACACTTTCGGTTCAGCCAATAATCTGATCCTCGCCGGTATTGTACTGGGGGTGATTGTGCTGCTTAACCGCCAGAAAAATCCGTATCTGCGTGTCGCCTCTCTGGTGCTGGCGATGACAGCAGGCTATCTTGCTGCCTGGTGGATGGGTATGCTGCCGGATAACCATGCGGAAATCCCGGAAGAAGTGATGGTGATCCCGGCACCGCTCTATTACGGCTTATCCATCGACTGGAACCTGCTGCTGCCGCTGATCCTGATCTTTATGGTGACCTCACTGGAAACCATCGGTGATATTACCGCCACATCTGATGTCTCCGAACAGCCGGTATCCGGCCCGCTCTATATGAAGCGGCTGAAAGGTGGTGTGCTGGCAAATGGCCTGAACTCCGCCCTGTCTGCGGTCTTTAACACCTTCCCCAACTCCTGTTTCGGGCAGAATAACGGCGTGATCCAACTGACCGGCGTTGCCAGCCGTTATGTCGGTTATGTGGTGGCGCTGATGCTGATCGTTCTGGGGCTGTTCCCGGCCGTCGCCGGTTTTGTGCAGCACATTCCGGAACCGGTGCTCGGCGGTGCCACTATTGTGATGTTCGGGACGATTGCGGCATCCGGTGTGCGGATTGTCTCACGCGAAACCCTGAACCGCCGGGCGATTATGATTATCGCGCTGTCACTGGCTGTCGGCATGGGCGTTTCCCAGCAGCCGCTGATCCTGCAATTTGCACCTGACTGGCTGAAAACCCTGCTCTCTTCCGGGATTGCCGCCGGTGGCCTGACCGCAATTGCCCTGAATCTGATTTTCCCGCCGGAGAAATAATCATCTGTTTAACCGCGTGACCGGAAACGGTCACGCGGACTGCTCTGTGCGGAAAAACCGCGATAATCCTTGTCACCATAAAGAGCCTCACGCTAGTATGCCCTCAGGATTATCTCTCGGGGAGCGCATTATGAAATGGTTGGGACGGGCTGTTTTCTGGCTGATAACACTGGTTATTATCCTTATCGTTGCCACTGCCCTTGTGGTGCAGACATCATGGGGCACAAAACAGATTTCAGCCCTTATCAGTGACAACACACGCTACAAAGTGTCGCTTTCCGCGATAAGTCACTCGCTCTCCTCTCCTTCACTTATTTCGCTCAGTGATATCAGCATCAGCACAGTTTCCGGGGATTTTGCCCTGGAAGCAGCCAATGTTGAACTGACTCTGGACTGGCGCAGTTTCTCTGAACCCGGCTGGTTTGCCCGCATTATTGTGCAGAAAGGGGATATCGAAATTTCTGATGCCGCTGACAGCGGCACCCTGCCGGTCAGCGCGGGGTTATTACAGCTCAATCAGACCGCAGTCCGCCGCACCGACGGCAACCGGGTTATTAACGCGGAAGGTGTCACCGGGGGTATCACCCCGTGGCAGCCGCAGGGCAGTGATCTGACCGGCAACGGCAAATACCAGTTTTCCGCCAACAGCCTGAACTACTACGGGTTGCCGCTGAAAAATATCCTGACACAGGGGGATGTCAGCGGAAGACAATTCACGTTTGATAACCTGACCGCCACCCTGGAAAACGGGCTGATCACCGCCACCGGCCGCCGCAGCGCCGAAGGTCAGTGGCAGCTTGATAATCTGCTGCTCAATGATATCCGCTGGCAGACACCACAATCGCTGACGCAGCTGGCAGACAGTACCGGCGATCTGCCGGATATTCAGGTCAGAAATATCACCGCCACGAATATAAAACTTGAAGGCCATCAGTGGGCGGTTAACTACCTGGAAGGTACGGTAAAAAATCTGGCCTTTAAACAAGGGCGCTGGCAGACGGACAACGGACAGGCGGATATCGCCGCAGCGGATCTGACGCTCAGCGGGCAGCATTTTTCTGATATTATCAGCACCCTGGAACTGCGCGGCGATCAGATTGCCGTCAACCGCCTGACCGGCCGCTATGACAAGAGCATTCTGCGCTTTACCGGGAACTGGAACCGCGCCACCCGGACACTCGATATCACCAGCGGTGTCGCCGACAATCTGCTGTACAGTCTCCCGGAACAGTGGTTCGCCGCACTACAGGAAGCCGCCCCGCAGGGGATTGACGCTATCCGCTTACAGGATATTAAAGTCTCCAATGCCCTGCTGATTGATACACAGCCGGTTTTCCCGTTCCAGCTTACCAATGTGAACGGCTATATTAAAACCATGCAGATCCTGAAATCCGGTCAGTGGGGATTATGGGACGGCGAACTGTCTGTCAGTGCCGGTAATGCTACCTTTAACCGCGTCGAACTGCACCGTCCGTATCTGACACTGACTGCCGGAGCTGACAGCGCGGCAACCACACAATTTGCCGCCTCCGCCGGAGAAGGTCTGCTGAAGATGCAGTTTCAGACCACACCATCCGGTACCTCGCCTTTCAGTTTCACATTACAGGCAACCGGGGCGGACAGCCAGATCCTGTCACAATGGGGCTGGCAGCCTGCTCCGCTGACCGGCAGCGCCAATTATACACTGCGCCTGAACGGACAACTGCGGACAGAAGATATCCGCAGCACACTGAGCGGTATGCTCTCCGGACAGGATAAACAGGGGAATCAGATAAACCGGGCTATCACACAGGGACAGATGGATAATACCCCGGCATCCGCAGAGCCGGTGCCTTCTGCCCCGCCTGCACAGCGGGGGAAACCGGGGAAATTCTGTAACCCCTGCTGATACAGAAACAGCGCCTTATGGCGCTGTTTCTGTATCGGTAACACGGCGGGTTATGTGCCGAGATGATAACAGGCAAAACGAAAAGCGTAAGCGCCATGGATGGCGCGATCCGAGCGCACAGGGACGTGTTTACAGCGTCTTTTCGTTTTGCCTGTTATCAGAGCGTCCCGGATCTTACAAATTCAGTTAACAGCGCCGTAAGGCGCTGTTTTACCCGTTATTCCGCGCTGTGTTTCTGTCCGGGCAGCACCATATAGGTGCCGGTAAAGACAGCCCCGACCTCATCACCCTGCCCGACAGTCACTTCCAGCTTGATCCGCGCTTTGCTTCCGCGTGCCAGGCGATCCAAATCACCGCTGAGTTTGTCACGGGAAGCAATGGCCTCCGGTCTGCCTGCCACTGCCTTGCGGTAACGGATATTGGCATCCACCAGCACAATATCGCCGTCCAGGGAATTTTCCTGTAACAGCAGCCAGATAAGCCCCCAGCCGGTCAGTGTTGCCATTGAAAACTGGCTGCCGGCAAAAATTGTCTGATGCAGATTCTGATTCGGGCCTTCCGGCATGGTGGTCATAAATTCCCGGCCGGTATACTGCGTAATACGAATCCCCATTTTTTCACTCAGGGGAATGGTTTCATACCATGCTTTCTGTAACTCAGCACACCAGTCGGGACGATGCAGAATGGCATCGAGGGTTTCAACGGATTTAATCATAAAAAAATGACGAACAGGCGTCGTTTGCGGGCCTGTAATCGGTCCTCTGTTTTCAAAACCTGATTTTTCAAAAAATGCGACCGCTTCCTCACGGGCACTGCACACAATCCGCTTAACACCTTCCTGACGGGCCACTGACTCCAGTGCGCGTGCAATCAGTGTTCCGAACCCGCGTCCCTGCATCTGCGGATCAACGGCCAGAAAGCGGATCGCGCCTTCATTTTCTGCATTGATATACAAACGGCCGACAGCCACAGGCTGCCCGGTTTCATCCACCACCATCTGATGATGTGCATAGGTATCATAACCGTCCTTTTCCGACCCCTGCGGCTGATTCAGCGGTTTGCGCAACATCGCCCAGCGGAAATAAAAATAACTTTCCAGCTCCTGATCGGTTTTTGGTACCCGTAAATGATACATCGCACTTTCTCCTGTCAGTGGTAACCGGTGACCGGCCTGGGACTGTTGTATCATACCTGTAACCAGAAAGTGACCGGACCATCGTTTGTCAGACTGACCTGCATGTCTGCCGCAAACCGGCCTGTTTCCGTCACCATTCCTGCTGTCCGGCACTGTGATACAAAGTGCTCATATAAGGCATTGGCTTTTTCCGGTGCCGCGCCGTTTGAAAACCCCGGACGCATTCCTTTTTGTGTTTCCGCTGCTAAGGTAAACTGTGACACCACCAGCAGCTGACCGCCGGACTGCGCCACATTCAGGTTCATTTTTCCGTCCGCATCACTGAAAATGCGGTAACCCATCACTTTCTCACTCAGGCGTTTTGATTTTTGTTCGTCATCATCCCGCTCAACACCCAGCAGAACCAGTAATCCGGGACCGATTTCACCGGCAATCTCCCCGGCGATCCGGACATCCGCACGGGTCACACGTTGTATTAATGCAATCATGTCATATCCGTTTAAAAAACAATCAAATCCGAATTACTCAGTCACGTCTGCGGAAAAATCATATTCTGCAAAATAACGGGAGACCGTGTCGCGGTCAGTGACAAATACGCCTTTGATACCGAGTGCAGCCGCCGCATCCACGTTTTCGCGGACATCATCGAAGAACACGGCATCCTGCGGCTCAAACTCTTCGGTTTCAAGCACATACTGATAAATATCCGGGTCAGGCTTGCGCAGCCCCAGATCCTGGGAGAGGTACAGGAAATCCGCAGAGGCAGCGATTTCCGGATAGTGCTGCGGCCAGTAATCCTGATGCAGACGGTTGGTATTAGAAAGTACCACCACGCGGTGTCCCTGCTCACGCAGCCTGTTCATGATATCAATCACATCAGGGCGGACAGAGATAAAGATAGCCTGCCAGCCTTCGGCAAACTCATCGAAACTCAGCGACATCCCCAGCTGGTCATTAATAGCTTCGGCAAATTCAACATCGGAAATTTTGCCGCATTCATGCTGTTTAAAGGTTTCGCCATGAATAAAATCACTGCTCAGTTCAGACAGCGGCTTGCCGCTCAGATTACTCCAGACTGATAAAACACGTTTAAAATCAATATCAATAATGACATTACCCATGTCAAAGATATAAAGCATACCATCCCTCCGGGTTGATGAATTATTTTTACTCTACCCGCAGACTCTCTTCCTGAACAGAGTGAAAACCGTTTTCGGTGAGAAAAAATATCCGGGACTGCGATCCCCGCCCATATTTCCGTACAGTTATCAGCCTGTGGCCGGTATGTAATCAGCCGGCAGAAAAAGCTCAGGGCGCCTCAGGGCGCCCTGAGTGGCATGAATCAAAACAACCGGCAGAGATTAATCTTTGCTGCGGTGTGCGCGTTTGCGGTCGTTTTCAGTCAGGTGGCGTTTACGCAGACGGATAGACTTCGGCGTTACTTCCACTAATTCGTCGTCATCGATAAATTCTAACGCCTGTTCCAGGGTTTTCTCGATAAACGGCGTCAGAGTGGTCGCTTCATCTGTACCGGACGCACGCATGTTAGTCAGTTTCTTACCGGTCAGGCAGTTAACAGTCAGGTCATTTGAACGTGAGTGAATACCGATCAGCTGGCCTTCGTACACTTCAGTACCGTGACCGACAAACAGCTTACCGCGATCCTGGAGGCTGTACAGCGCATAGGCAACTGCTTTACCCTGACCGTTAGAAATCATCACACCGTTCTGACGGCGGCCGATTTCACCCTGTTTAACATCATCATAGTGACTGAAGGTTGCATACAGTAAACCGGTACCGGAAGTCATGGTCATGAATTCAGTACGGAAACCGATCAGACCACGGCTCGGGATGCTGTAATCCAGACGTACGCGGCCTTTGCCATCCGGCATCATGTTACTCAGTTCGCCTTTACGCTCACCAAGTGCGCGCATGACATCACCCTGATGCTGCTCTTCAATATCCAGAGTCACTTGCTCGAACGGCTCTTGTTTACGGCCATCGATGGTACGGAAGATAACGCGCGGACGGGATACCGCCAGCTCAAAACCTTCACGGCGCATGTTTTCGATCAGAACAGATAAGTGCAGCTCACCACGGCCTGATACACGGAATGCATCCGGGTCTTCAGTTTCTTCAACGCGCAGAGCCACGTTATGAACCAGCTCTTTCTTCAGGCGGTCAAGGATCTGACGGGAAGTCACATATTTCCCTTCTTTTCCGCAGAACGGAGAGGTGTTAACACAGAAATACATGCTGACTGTCGGTTCATCAACGGCCAGTGGTGTTAATGCTTCAACACACCCGGTGTCACAGATAGTATCAGAAATACCCAGTTCGCCCAGACCGGTCAGTGCGATGATATCACCGGCATCCGCTAATTCAGACTCGATACGCTCCAGACCCAGATGGCTCAGCACTTTACCGATTTTAGCGTTACGGGTTTTACCTTCCGCATCAATAATCGTTACCTGCTGGTTTGGTTTGACTTTACCGCGCTTGATGCGGCCAATCCCGATAACACCTAAATAGTTGTTGTAATCGAGCTGGGAGATCTGCATCTGGAACGGGCCGTCGAGGTCAACCTGAGGCGGCTCAACATATTTTACGATAGCTTCGTACAGCGGGGTCATGTCATCCGCCATATCGTTATAATCGGTGCCCGCAATACCATTCAGCGCAGACGCGTAAATGATCGGGAAGTCGAGCTGCTCGTCAGTTGCACCGAGGTTATCAAACAGGTCAAACACCTGATCAATAACCCAGTCAGGACGTGCGCCCGGACGGTCAATTTTGTTGATAACAACGATTGGTTTCAGGCCGTTTGCAAACGCTTTCTGCGTTACAAAGCGGGTCTGCGGCATCGGACCGTCCATCGCATCCACCAGCAGCAGTACGCTGTCAACCATGGACATCACGCGTTCTACTTCACCACCGAAATCGGCGTGCCCCGGGGTATCAACGATGTTGATGTGATAGTCGTTCCACGTAATCGCGGTATTTTTTGCCAGAATAGTAATGCCGCGCTCTCTTTCCAGATCGCCGGAGTCCATTACACGCTCTTCCGGTTTTGAACGCTCATCAAACGTACCGGACTGCTGTAATAATTTATCGACCAGCGTGGTCTTGCCATGGTCAACGTGAGCGATGATGGCAATATTTCTTAATTTCTCGATAGACAAAGACTTGTACCGTTTTCGTTAATGGATGGGAATTACGTCACAGATAGCATTCTTTTCAACAACGCCCATCTATGGTGTAGATGTTTGGTGGTATTTTACACGTTCTCTGAGGCAAGTGAAAGAAGTGTGATACATCTCACTTAAAAAATAAATGATTATAAAACATAGAGATAAAATTCATCCTGCCATTTTTTTACAAAATCAGCGGCGCATACCACGCTCAGCGACGAATTCAGAGGGGCATATCATAAACCTATTCAGGATAAAAGAGATACTTTTTTTGCGTTTGTGGCCGGGAAACAAGAACGCAGATCTGATTGCACCATATCGGTGCATTCCGGTATCACCGACGGAATCAGAAACGCACCAATGTGGTGCAATTTATCATATTTCCGCTATCCTTATTTGAGTAACCCGCTGCTGTAACGCGGTTTACCCCCCTTTTAAAAAAGTTGGCACGCTTTTCGCTTTATATTTATCAAGCAATGTGAGAACCGCAATCAGTGTCCCTCCGGGTGACCACCAGAGGATTGACGGAACATCCCAAACCAGGAGATCTGAATATGTCTGTTGAACATGTATTGACCATGATGGAAGAACACAACGTTAAATTCGTGGACTTACGCTTTACCGATACCAAAGGCAAGGAACAGCATGTGTCGATCCCTGCTCATCAGGTAGATGAAGATTTCTTCGAAGACGGAAAAATGTTTGACGGTTCCTCAATGGCCGGCTGGAAAGGCATCAACGAATCCGACATGGTACTGATGCCGATTGCGGAATCCGCTCTGATCGACCCGTTCTTTGAAGTCCCGACACTGGTTCTGCGCTGTGATGTGTTAGAGCCGAACACCATGCAGGGTTATGACCGTGACCCGCGCTCTATCGCCAAACGTGCCGAAGATTTTCTGCGCACCAGCGGTATTGCGGATACCGTCCTGTTCGGGCCTGAACCTGAGTTTTTCCTGTTCGATGACATCCGTTTCGGTGCAGATATCTCCGGCGCTTACTATCATATCAATGATATCGAAGCGGCCTGGAACACCGGCACCGTGTATCCGGAAGGCAACAAAGGCCACCGTCCGCGTGTGAAAGGCGGTTACTTCCCGCTGCCGCCGGTCGATTCCTCACAGGATCTGCGTTCTGAAATGTGTCTGGTTATGGAAGAAATGGGTCTGGTCGTTGAAGCACATCACCATGAAGTCGGTACTGCCGGCCAGAACGAAATTGCCACCCGCTTCAATACGATGACGCTGAAAGCGGACGAAACCCAGATGTACAAATACGTGGTGCAGAATGTGGCGCACCGCTACGGCAAAACCGCAACCTTTATGCCAAAACCGCTGATCGGTGATAACGGTTCCGGTATGCACTGCCACATGTCTCTGTCAAAAGACGGCGTTAACCTGTTCTCAGGGGATAAATATGCCGGTTTGTCAGAAATGGCGCTCTATTACATCGGCGGGATCATCAAGCACGCCCGGGCTCTGAATGCCTTTACCAACCCGACCACTAACTCCTACAAGCGTCTGGTGCCGGGCTACGAAGCACCGGTTATGCTGGCATACTCGGCACGTAACCGCTCGGCATCAATCCGTATTCCGATTGTGTCCAGCGCGAAAGCCCGCCGTATTGAAGTCCGCTTCCCGGACCCGGCTGCTAACCCGTATCTGGCCTTTGCCGCACAGCTGATGGCCGGTCTGGATGGCATCATCAATAAAATTCATCCGGGTGATGCAATGGACAAAAATCTGTATGACCTACCGCCGGAAGAAGCGAAAGAAATCCCGACAGTCGCACCGTCTCTGGGCGACGCGCTGGATGCACTGGCAGCGGATCATGAGTTCCTGGTGCGTGGCGGTGTGTTTACCGAAGATGCAATTAACACCTATATCGACCTGCTGCGTGCTGATGTTCAGCGCCTGAATATGACACCGCATCCGGTTGAATTTGATATGTATTACAGCGTGTGATTCTGATTGTGTCCCAGTTTTGGGGCACACAGAGTGACAGGTTCCGGTTTATTTTGTTGCCGTGAAGCACTTGACCCGCCGTTGGGCGGGTCCTTTTCTCCTGCGGGGTAAATACGCTACAATGCACCAAATTGGTGCAAAGAGGTGGATAACAATGAACCCGGATATCAAACCTGAGGCAGAACAGCTCCTCGATTCTCTGATTAACTGTGTCCTGCTGCTGGATAATGATCTGATTATCCGCTATGCCAATCAGTCGGCTATGCAGTTATTCGCCCAGAGTGCCCGTAAACTCACCGGCACGCCGCTCCCTATTTTATACAGTTACCTTTCCCTCGATACCGCCACTTTGCAGGCCACACTGGCAGAAGGCCAAAGCTTTACTGACAACGATGTGACTCTGGTGGTGGATAACCGGATGCATGCGCTTTCACTGAGTGCGCAGCCGGTATCCGGGAATTTTATTCTGCTGGAGCTGACACCGCTCGACAGCCACCGGCGCATTACCAGGGAACAGCTACAGCAGGCACAACAGGCTGCCGCCCGTGACCTGGTGCGCGGGCTGGCTCACGAAATCAAAAATCCTCTCGGCGGGTTGCGCGGTGCCGCGCAACTGTTATCCCGCGCACTGCCGGACCCGTCACTTCAGGAATATACACAGGTCATTATCGAACAGGCTGATCGCCTGCGGGCGCTGGTTGATCGTCTTCTCGGCCCCCAGCATCCGGGTCAGAAAAGTATGCAGAGTATTCACCATGTGGCAGAGCGGGTTTTTCAGCTCATCAATCTGGAAAAGCCGGACAATATCGAGCTGGTCAAAGATTATGACCCCAGTTTGCCGGAGTTATCGCATTATCCCGACCAGATCGAGCAGGTTATCCTCAATATCATGCGTAATGCCCTGGAAGCTCTGCACACAGCAGGCGGTACCATTATTCTCCGTACCCGCACCGCATTCCAGGTGATGCTGCACGGTGAGCGCTACCGGCTGGCGGCCCGGATTGATATCGAGGACAACGGCCCCGGTATTCCGCCGCATATTCTGGATACCCTGTTCTACCCGATGGTCAGCGGCCGTGAAGGCGGCTCCGGGCTGGGTTTATCCATTGCCCGCAATCTTATCGATCAGCATAACGGCAAAATTGAATTCAGCAGCTGGCCGGGTCACACCTTATTTTCACTTTATCTGCCAATCCGTCAGTAAGCCTGTTGAGGAGGTCATATGCAGCCGGGAAAAATCTGGGTCGTTGATGATGACAGCGCGATCCGCTGGGTGCTTGAGCGCGCACTGAACAGCGCCGGTTATGCCTGTGTCTGTTTTGACAGTGCTGAAAATGCCCTCGCGGCGCTCAGCAGTGAACAGCCGGACGTACTGATCTCCGATATCCGGATGCCGGGCATGGACGGGTTGTCCCTGCTGGCGGCTATCAAACAGCATAACCCCCTGCTGCCGGTGATTATTATGACCGCCCATTCCGATCTGGATGCCGCGGTGAATGCGTACCAGCAGGGCGCGTTTGATTATCTGCCGAAACCCTTTGATATTGATGATGCCGTCACGCTGGTCGCCCGTGCTCTGGAACATTACCGGGAACAGCATCTGCCGGTGCGGCAGGAAGTCACTGCTGATACGGTTTCCGGCATTATCGGCGAATCTGCCGCAATGCAGGAAGTGTACCGGGTGATAGGCCGGTTATCCCGCTCCTCCATCAGTGTGCTGATTAACGGTGAATCCGGGACCGGCAAAGAGCTGGTGGCTCACGCCCTGCATCATCACAGCCCGCGCGCGGATGCGCCGTTTATTGCCCTCAATATGGCGGCGATCCCGAAAGACCTGATTGAATCAGAACTCTTCGGCCATGAGAAAGGGGCGTTTACCGGTGCATTACAGGTACGGCGGGGACGTTTTGAGCAGGCTGACGGCGGCTCGCTGTTTCTTGATGAAATCGGTGATATGCCGCTCGATATTCAGACTCGGCTGCTGCGCGTGCTGGCGGAAGGTCAGTTTTACCGCGTCGGCGGTTACGCGCCGGTGAAGGTGGATGTGAGAATTATTGCTGCCACCCATCAGGATCTGGAGCGGCTGGTGACGGAAGGTAAATTCCGCGAAGATCTGTTTCACCGCCTGAATGTTATCCGCATGCAGTTGCCGCCGCTGCGGGAACGGCCGGGAGATATTCCGCGCCTGACACGCCATTTTCTGCAAAAAACCGCAAAAGAGCTGGGAACAGAAGCGAAAACCCTGCATCCGGATACCGAAAAGCTGCTGATGCAGCTGCCGTGGTCCGGTAACGTCCGCCAGCTGGAAAATGTCTGCCGCTGGCTGACCGTGATGTCCGCCACCCAGGAAGTGCTGCCGCAGGATCTGCCTGCCGACCTGACCATGAGCGCTGCCGGAGAACAGATCCGTTATGAAAACAGTTATGGCCCGGCGGCCGGCGGCTGGGATAAACAGCTGGCGCAATGGGCGGATGCACAGTTACAGGCCGGAAAAACAGATCTGCTGGCAGATGCTCTGCCGCTGTTTGAGCGCACCCTGTTGCAGTGCGCACTGAATTACAGCAACGGACACAAACAGGATGCCGCACGCCTGCTGGGCTGGGGACGCAATACACTGACGCGGAAACTGAAAGAGGCCGGGATTGATGACTCCGCATCAACCCCGGAAACAGATTAAATCACGCGGGAGAACTGACGCTGACGCATCTGGTTGCGCAGATAGGTATCAAAACACATACAGATATTACGGATAAGCAGCCGTCCGCGCGGTGTGACCACCAGGGCATCGTCACGGATCTCAACCAGCCCGTCATCGGCCATCGGCTGCAATAATTGCAAATCTTCGGCGAAACGGGTTTTAAAATCCAGGTTATACTGTTTTTCAATCTGCGAATAGTCCAGCCGGAAATTGCAGATCAGCGCCTTAATCACATCACGGCGCAGACAATCTTCCTCAGTCAGTACCAGACCACGGCACAACCCGTTACCGCGCTCTTCCACCTGTGCATACCAGGTTTTCAGGTCTTTCTGGTTCTGGGCATAGTGATCACCCAGCATGCTGATCGCAGAAACACCAAAGCCCAGCAAATCACACTCTTCATGAGTGGTATACCCCTGGAAATTACGGTGCAGGATGCCGTTATTCTGGGCGATGGCCAGCTCATCATCCGGTTTGGCAAAGTGATCCATGCCGATAAACTGATAGCCGTTGCCGGTCAGGCTTTCAATCGTCTGCTGTAAAATCGTCAGCTTCTGCTCTGCGGACGGCAGATCTTCATCTTTGATTTTCCGCTGAGCGGCAAACAGATCCGGCAGATGAGCATAATTAAAAACACTCAGGCGATCCGGTGACAGTTCCGCCACCCGTTTCAGGGTAAACGCAAAACTCTCCGGAGTTTGTTTCGGCAGCCCGTAAATCAGGTCGATACTGACGGATTCAAACCCGGTTTCACGGGCACGTTCCGCCAGCGCAAAAATCATAGCTTCATCCTGCTCGCGGTTGACCAGACGCTGCACTTCTTTATTGAAATCCTGCACCCCCATGCTCAGGCGGTTAAATCCTTCCGCCCGCAGATGGTCGATAACATCCAATTCTATTTCACGCGGATCGATTTCAATAGAAAGCTCGGCATCCGCCGCAAAATTAAAATGCTTGCGCAGCATACCGGTCAGACGGCTGATCTGCGCTTTATCGAGATAGGTCGGCGTGCCGCCGCCCCAGTGCATCTGGTGTACTTCGCGTCCGGCAAATAACGGAGCACGGGCGGCGATTTCTTTCTCCAGCACGGCCAGATATTCATCCGCCTTATGCTTCTGCCGGGTGACTAATTTATTACAACCGCAGAAGTAACATAATTTATGGCAGAACGGGATATGCACATATAACGACAGCGGGCGCTGCGGATAGCGGTGTGCCGAGGCGATAAAATCACTGTCACTGTACTGCTGATTAAATTCCAGTGCGGTCGGATACGAGGTGTATCGCGGACCGGAATAGTTATATTTCCGGATCAATGCCAGATCCCAGATGATCGCGTCAGACATGCTCTCCCCTTTGCTTCACCTTTGCAGAATTAATATGTTTCCGTTCTCTGACGGTTTAGTGTGCCGCACAGTTTATCGGATCTGCCGCCTGATTAATATGATCACGCCACAGACGGACAATCCGGTGTACATCACTTGATCCGGTGACATAACTACAGTGCAGTCAGCATCGCTGCTAATCCGAACAGAACACCGGGCGCATTGGCGACAGCCACCGGCAGATCTTTCACTTTAATGCCGTAAATCACCCAGAGCGTACAGTTAAATGCGGCAGCCAGCGGCTGTAACGGTGATGTTTTATGTCCCGCAAGGTTGTCCATTATCTGAGGAATATAAGAGACATACATACAGAATGCCGTAAAGGTTGCCACCCAGCCAAGGCAGCGGATAAAGCGGCTGTGATCATGCGGCTGACGTTGTGTATTACTCATTGGAATCTCCCGGAGAACAGTATCAGCATAATCCTGTATTATTCTTCGGAATTATTTATTATTTTCAATAATATATCTGACCGCACTGTCACAGAAAAACAGCGCTGATATTGCAGACAACAGCCTCCCGGACGATATTTAATCCGCCATTAAGGCAGATAACACGGCAAACACGTAGGCTGAATATAAGAAAACCGGCATAACAGTCGCCCGTTACGCCGGTTTTGATGCAGTGCCGCCGGTTTCAGCGGAACAACGGAAGATCAGCGCCCTTTCAGCAGCTGCATGATGTCGTCGGTTTTCTCTTCATCATCATCTTCATCAAGAGAAATACCGAGTTTTTCCATCAGCGCATCGATACGTTCAAGCATGGTATCGACGTAAGTATTTTCTTCTGCGGTCAGGGTTTCATTGTTCTCAAGACGCAGCAGCAATGCATCGAGACGCTCGTCGTTTTCGAGTTTCGCCAGTTCTTCTTCCGGAGACAATCTGGCTTTGAGCGGCTCAGCCGGTTTTTTTACCGCCGGTTTGACGGAGGTTTTACCTTCAGCAATCAGCGGAACCGGTTTTTTACTGCCGATACGCGGATCAGCAACCGCATTATCCGCACCACGGCCGGTCTTGCGGGTATCATCCTGCTGTCGGGCACCGGACGGATTACCGCGATGCTTTTTCTGCCGTTTGCGTTCACGGCCTTCCGTGTTGAGCTCCTCACGGCTTTTTTTGGGTGTCCGTGACCGGGATGGTTTTTTTGAAATAGCGGCCATATACCTTACTCGCTTAAAAAATAACTGATTAATTTGTGTTAACATTTACCACGTAAATGAACAGTACAAAACTATATTCACGGCTTCCGGGCTACCCGCAGCCATGACAATGATTCGCTGGCGGCTAGTTTACCCTGATTTCCGTCAAAACGATCTATCATTTCGCCTCCGGATGAATAATGAACACCGCTATTATTTTAACCAAGATATAGAATTATGCACATTTCACAACAAACGTCACATCGCCCCGTCTGGTTTTGGGTCACCGCTTATGTCACGCTCTGGATAATTATCAGTTACGGATTCGATCCGACAGTACCGTATGATGCTGTGGAAGCCCTGAACTGGGGAAAAACCGGTGAATGGGGTGCACCGAAAAACCCGTGGCTGGTCGGCATGCTGATGTATCCGGTCATCGCCTTCCCTGACCTGATTGCCGCCGATTTTTACTGGTATTTTATTCATTTTACCGGCATCGGCATCGGTATGTGCGGCGTATGGTATCTGACACACCACCTCACACAGCGTTCTGATTTTGCCTGGCTGGCACTGCTGTCGCTGAATCTGTCAGGGATCATTAATTTCGATTTAATTCCTTATAATGATAACTATATCCTGGTCACCTTCTGGCCATGGGTGCTGTACTTTTTTGTCCGTGCGGTTTATGACAATCCCGCCTGGTGGATGGGTTTTGCCCTGACGTCGGGGCTTGCCACGATGGGAAAATATTCCACACTGGCGCTGGTCGGTATGGTCTTTCTCTTTACCCTGTTTGTGCCGAAAGTGCGGGAAAGTTACCGCTCGCCCTGGTTTTATGCCGCTATCGCCCTCTGGTTTGCTCTGGTCATTCCGAATGTTATCTGGCTGGTGAATAATGATTTTGCCGCGTTTAAATGGGTCGATTCACAGATTAAAACCGGTTTAACCCTGAAAACCACCGGTTCACTGTTCACGGTTTTTTATCCGCTGATCATTATTGCCGTCATTATCCGTCTTAAAGGCGGCCATTTCGGCTGGCCGGCAGAACAGGCAAAACGGCTTATCAATATTATGATTCTGGCGCCGCTCGCCGTGATTTATATCTGGTTCACCTTCCATAAAGGCGGACGTATTACCGAGTGGTTACAGCCTTTTGTCCTGCTCAGTATTCCCGCGCTGATCTGTTCTGTGGTGACGCCGCCGGTCAAACCGCTGAAAAATGTGATGAACGGACTGATTGCCTTTGCTGTCATCGTGATCGCGGGCTATGTCACAGTGATGGGACTCAATATCCGTGACGCCGGACAGAAAAACATCGGGCTGAAAACCTTCATAACGGAGGCGGAAAGCTGGTGGGAGCAGGAAACCGGAAAACCGCTGAAATACACCGGCGGGGAATATCTGCATGAATGGATAACGTTTTACGGTAAGCACCAGCCGGAAACTATCCAGCCGTGGATCAATGAGTTCGGCCATATCTACCGGGCAACTAATATTTATAACCTGCATGTCACCCGTGATGATATCCGCCGTGACGGTGCCCTGCTGATCGGCAAAGCGAACCGCACCTGTGAGGATGAGCCGTTTACCGGCGCGCTGGAAGACTGGCCGGATCTGGTTATCGCGAAACGGAAACAAGTCGTATACCAGTCACAACCCGGTGCAAAAGAAGAAACCGTCTGCCTAGGCATTGTTTATCCGGAACACTAAAACAGAAACAAAAAAACCGCGCCGGTATCACCGCGCGGTTTTTCACATCTGACTGACGGCCTGAATCAGGCGTCAACAAATACCATTTTCAGAATAAACATCAGCGATACCACCACCACACACAGGTTCAGCTCACGCCAGCGGCCGGTGCCCAGTTTCATTGCGCAGTAAGCGATAAACCCTAATGCAATTCCTTCAGTGATAGAAAAACTGAACGGCATCATGACAGCCGTCACAAACGCCGGAACCGATTCGGTCAGATCATTCCAGTTCACGCGCACCAGGCTGGAAGTCATCAGCACGCCGACATAAATCAGTGCCCCGGCAGTAGCATAAGCCGGAACCATGGCCGCCAGCGGTGAAATAAAGATAGCCGCGAGGAACAGCAGGCCGACCACAATAGCTGTCAGACCGGTACGTCCGCCGACAGAAACCCCGGAAGTACTTTCAATAAATGCGGTCACGGAGGATGTCCCCATCGCAGAACCGGCGACGGAGCTGATACTGTCCACATACAGCGCTTTTTTCATGTTCGGGAAACGGCCTTTTTCATCCGCCAGCCCGGCTTTGTCTGTCACGCCGATCAGGGTGCCGGAGGAGTCAAACAGGTTTACCAGCATAAACGAGAAAATAATCCCGGCGAGAGATAAATCCAGCGCGCCCATGATATCGACATGGCCGACAACAGAGGTGATCCCCGGCGGCATATCAAATATGCCCTTATAGGTCACATCGCCGAGGAAAAGCCCGATGGAGGTCGTCACCACAATTGATACCAGCACCGCTGCATGAATATTGCGCGCAGCCAGAATGGCGATAATAAAAAAGCCCAGCGCCCCCAGCACCACACCGTGTTCGGTAAACTTACCGATAGTCACCAGCGTATCCGGATTCGGCACAATAATACCGGCATTTTTCAGCCCCATCATGGCGATAAACAACCCGATACCACTGGTGATCCCCACCCGCAGACTCAGCGGAATATGAGCAATCAGCCAGTAACGGATACGCAGCAAAGTCAGGATAAACAGCCCGACCGCTCCCCAGAAAATGGCGCCCATTGCCACTTCCCAGGAGTAGTGCATCGCGCCCACTACCACAAAAGCGAAAAAGGCATTCAGCCCCATTGCAGGCGCAACCGCCACCGGCAGGTTAGCAAATAACCCCATTCCGATACTGCCGATGGCAGCAATCAGACAGGTGGTGACAAACACCGCTTTGATATCCATCCCGGCGAACGAGAGGATCTGCGGGTTGACAAAAATGATATACACCATGGTAAGGAAGGTGGTCAGCCCGGCAATAATTTCTGTGCGGACAGTTGTGCCGTGTTCCTGTAATTTAAACACGCGCTGGAGCAGGCCCTGATGAGAATCAGTGCCGGAAGTCGGAGTAGTCATGAATAAGGAGTCCCGGAAATTTGTTTTTTCGGTTTATCCTACCGCATCATTTTCAAAAAGAAAACGTTTGCGTTTCATTGCGGGAAAATCCCGGCCGTTAACTGTACCGGGATTGTTACTGATCAAACTTATGATGAGCAGGATGCAGGTTTCTCTGACAACCGCACCGGTTTCTCCCTGACACGGCCAAACAGGCGGGAGAGCCATGACTGACGGGGCTGCGGCTGCAATGAGTAACGGCGCATCAGGGCATTCGCGCCCAGTTCCAGCCCGGAGCACATCACAAAATAGATAAAGGCAACAAACAGGAAAATCTCTGTCGGATACACCATACTGCGGTTATTGACCTGAGTCGCAAGAAACGACAGTTCCCCCACACCGACGATATAGGCCAGCGACGTATCTTTAATCAGTGCAATCCACTGATTAATAAAGGACGGGATCATCATCCGCAGCGCCTGTGGCAACACGATATGCCACAGCACTTCCCACCGGCTGAAGCCGAGAGACATCCCCGCCTGCCACTGCCCTTTGCCGATCGCCAGAATACCGGCCTTCACGCCGTGGGCGATATACGCCGAGGTGACCAATGCCAGCGCACAGACCACGGTGGTGATTTCCGGCACATCCACGCCGAACGCGATCGGCAGCAGGAAATAGACCCAAAATATCAGCATAATGATGGGAATAGCGCGGAAAAACCCGAGAAATGCCGCAAACAGGTTTACCCACCAGCCGCGCAGCATTGCCAGCATCACGCCGCCGATAGTCCCGAGTACCACGGAAATGGCCCCGGCAATCAGGCTGATCACCAGCGTCAGTGCCGCACCTTCAAGCGGGCCGTCAGGGAAGGTGCCGAACAGCAGGTATTCCCAGTTGTCACGAATTACGGAAAAATCCATCTTAATGCCCCTGTGCCAGTGCCCGCTGTGTCCGCCACTGTCCGAATGCTTCCATCACAGCGATAATGGCGATATAGAGGATCGTCGCGACCCCGAAAGCCTCAAAAGTTTGTAAGGACTGACTTTCCACCTGACGAGAGGCGTAAGAAAGTTCGGCCACGCCGATCGCCATGGTCAGGGACGAGTTTTTCACTACATTCATATACTGCCCGAGCAGCGGCGGCATGGCGATTCTGACCGCCTGCGGCAGCACCACATAACGCATGGACTGCCACGGCGTCAGCCCGAGAGCCAGTGCTGCTGATTTTTGCTGCCGCCCGATCCCGGCGATGCCCGCCCGCAGTTCTTCCGCAATAAACGGTGCGGAGTAGAGCGTCAGCCCGAACCACCCTGCGATAAATTCAAATGACGGCCAGGCGAGTGTCAGCCCGGCCAGTTCAATTTCATGCGGTGTATTCAGCCATATTTTCAGCGCCTGCGGCAGAATTTCCCCGGAGGCGAAATACCAGAAAAACAGCTGCACCAGCAGCGGCGTATTACGGAATACACTTGTGTAAGCACTGACTAACCAGCGGACAGGTGCAAGCTGGCTGTCCCGCCCTGCCACCAGCAGAAAACCGAGCAGCGTGGCCGCAAGGATTGTCCAGAATGAGATAAGCAGGGTGATCACAAACCCCTGTCCCAGCCATCCCAGATATTCCGGGGCAAGTAAGTGCGTACTTATAAATTGCTCAAACATCCGCTAATCCTGTCTGTTACCGCAGAAATGCAGGAAGCCTCACCGGAGTGAGGCCTGAATCAGATAACACAGTCACATTACTTCGGCTGGTCAGCCAGCGGAGCAAACGTAAATTCACCGCGTGGTTGTTCGGCTTTGGTGCCCGGACCAAACCACTGGTTATAAATCTGCTGTGATTTGCCCTCACTTTCGAGTTTCAGCAGAGTTTTGTTCACCGCTTCCACCAGACGGGTTTCCCCTTTAGGTGCCGCCAGTGCCTGATATTCACGGGTCAGACTGAACGGAGAGAGTTCAAACTCCGCTTTTACTGACTCCGGCAGATTACCGAGCAACCCGACCAGTTTGGCATCATCCTGGGTGATAGCATCGACGTTACCATTACGCAGCGCCGCGAAAGCCAGCGGGGTGTCATCATAAGAAATTACTTTGGTGCCCGGATATTTCTCGCGCAGTGTCACTTCCTGAACCGTGCCTTTATCCGCACCAATGCGCAGTTTGGCCACATCCTCCGGGGTTTTCAGCACACCTTTGCGGGCAATAAATTTTTGTCCGGTCTGAAAATCAGGAATGGAGAAATCTACCTGTTTGGCACGCTCATCCGTAATGGTGAAGTTCGCCCCGATTAAATCCACTTTGCCGGAGACCAGCAGCGGAATACGGTTTGCCGGGTTGGTCGGGCGCAGTTCCAGTTTCACGCCGAGGTCATCCGCGACGGCCTGTGCAATATCCACATCATAACCGGCCAGTTTTTTGGTCTGCGGATCGATAAATCCGAACGGCGGGTTGCTGTCAAAAACCGAAATACGGATCACACCGGCTTTCTGAATGTCATCAAGCTTATCAGCCTGTGCAGTACCACTTACTAATGCTAAACCGGCAAACAGAGCCGGAACAAATAATGTCGGTTTCATACACACCCCTGGAATCAGTCACGGAAAACGTCAATTTGTGTAAATCACCATCTCACGCTATCAACTCCCGCTTAATTCCTGAAATACTAAGAAAGAATAATTCAATAACTGATTGTTCTAAGGTCTGCTGTTCCCCTCTTTTTTGCCTGTATAAACATCACTTATAACTTACAGGAATAACTAAATGATGTTTCAATCAATTAATTTAGTATTATTTTTATCCGGCTGACTGATGCCACAAAAAGAAAAACACCGGCTTTAATAAGCCGGTGCCGCACTTCTGACAATATCGCGGGAGAAACAGCCCTGTTATGCCGGATCATTCCCTTTTTCGCCGTTATTACTGTGCGCGGAGACTTCAATCACATGCTCGCCGAGCAGGATGCGTTCCACATCATCCCCTTTCACATGGCGGAAATCCTGTCCCTTCACATAGTAGAAAATAAATTCACAGATATTCTGGCAACGGTCACCGATACGTTCGATAGAGCGGGCGCAGAACAGTGCGGTCAGGACACTCGGGATAGTGCGCGGATCTTCCATCATATAAGTCATCAGCTGACGGACAATCCCCTCATATTCCTGGTCTACTTTCTGGTCTTCGCGATAGATACGGATAGCTTCCTGAATATCCATGCGCGCAAAAGCATCCAGCACATCATGCAGCATCTGAATCGCATGACGTCCGAGGGATTCCAGACTGACCAGCAGTGGCTGATGCTGTTGTGAAAATTTTTCCAGTGCGGTTTTTGCGATTTTATCGCCCACATCACCAATGCGCTCAAGTTCTGCGATCGTCTTAGAAATTGCCATAATCAGGCGCAAATCACTCGCCGTCGGCTGGCGCTTGGCAATAATACGGACACAGGCTTCATCAATCATCACTTCCATGATATTGACTTGTTTGTCACCGGCAATAACTTCACGCGCCAGGTCTTCATCCTGGTTATGCATGGCGGTGATCGCTTTACTGAGCTGTTCTTCCACCAGCCCGCCCATCGTCATCATTTCTGTGCGGATATGCTCTAATTCAGCATTAAACTGCCCGGAAATATGTTTATTGTGATTCAGATTTTCCATGATTGTCTCCGCATCAGCCATAACGACCGGTGATGTAATCTTCGGTTTGTTTCTTACCCGGGGTGGTAAACAGGGTATCAGTATCACTGAATTCAATCAGTTCACCCAGATACATAAACGCAGTGTGGTCAGAACAGCGCGCCGCCTGCTGCATGTTATGGGTGACGATCACCACGGTGTATTCCGATTTCAGCTCGCTGATAAGTTCTTCAATGCGCCCGGTGGAGATTGGATCCAGCGCCGAGCACGGCTCATCAAGCAGCAGAACCTCAGGGCGGATAGCAATACCGCGCGCAACACACAAACGCTGCTGCTGACCCCCGGAGAGGCTGTAGCCGCTCTGATGCAGCTTGTCTTTGGTTTCATTCCACAACGCCGCTTTGGTCAGCGCCCACTGCACGCGCTCATCCATTTCGGCACGCGGCAGTTTTTCAAACAGACGGACACCAAAGGCAATATTGTCATAAATAGACATCGGGAACGGCGTCGGTTTCTGGAACACCATACCTACTTTGGCGCGTAATAACGCGATATCCTGGGTATCGGTCAGAATACTGGTGCCATCCAGCAGGATTTCGCCTTCCGCCCGTTGTTCATTATATAGCGCGTACATTTTGTTGAAGGTACGCAGCAGGGTCGATTTCCCGCAACCGGACGGGCCGATAAAGGCCGTGACTTTATTTTTGGCAATATCCAGCGAAATGTTTTTCAGCGCGTGGAACTGGCCGTAATAGAAGTTCAGATCACGGACCTGAATTTTGCTTTCAGTTACGTTTTGAATTTTACTCATGACTCTCTCTCATTCATCCGCAGTCATTTAATCAGTGCTTTTTCTTCGCAAACAGCACACGCGCCACGATATTAATTAACAGCACACACAGTGTGATCAGCAGAACACCCGCCCAGGCCAGACTCTGCCACTCCGCGAACGGACTCATGGCAAACTTGAAGATGGTGACCGGCAGGTTGGCAATCGGCTGCATCAGATCCGTACTCCAGAACTGGTTGGAGAGGGAGGTAAAGAGCAGCGGTGCCGTTTCCCCGGCAATACGGGCAATCGCCAGCAGTACCCCGGTGATAATCCCGGAGACCGAGGCTTTCAGGGTAATCGCTGAAATCATTTTCCATTTTGGCGTGCCGAGGGCATACGCCGCTTCACGCAGGCTGTCCGGCACCAGACGCAACATGTTTTCCGTGGTGCGGATAACAATCGGAATCTGCAACAGCGCAAGGGCAATCACCCCCGCCCAGCCGGAGAAGTGCTGCATTTGCATCACCACAATGGTGTAAACAAACAGCCCGACCACAATCGACGGTGCGGATAATAAAATGTCATTAATAAACCGGGTGATTTCCGCCAGCCAGGATTTACGGCCGTACTCCGCCAGATAAACCCCGGCAAGAATGCCCAGCGGTGTCCCGATAACCGTAGCCCATAAGATCAGCAGGCCGGAGCCGACAATGGCGTTAGCCAGCCCACCGCCTTCCGTGTTCGGCGGCGGCGTCATTTCGGTGAACAGCGCCAGCGACATGCCGTCCATCCCTTTGGTGACTGTCGAGAACAGTATCCAGATTAACCAGAACAGCCCGAATGCCATCGTGGACATGGATAAGAACAGGGCAATGCGGTTTTTCTGACGGCGCCAGTACTGACGCTTCTGCCGTGCGCTGATATCCACTTTCGGTTGTTGAATATTCATTTCAGCCATCTCAGCGCCCCTCTTTCTTATTCAGACGCATCACCATAAATTTGGAGATAGCAAGAACGATAAAGGTGATGACAAACAGAATCAGCCCCAGCTCCATCAGTGCTGCGGTATGCAGCCCGGATTCCGCTTCCGCGAACTCGTTCGCCAGCGCAGAGGTAATACTGTTGCCCGGCATATACAGCGAGAAGCTGTCCAGCTGATAGGTGTTACCGATAATAAAGGTCACCGCCATGGTCTCACCCAAAGCGCGGCCCAGACCCAGCATCACGCCGCCGATCACCCCGTTTTTGGTGTACGGCAGCACAATCCGCCAGATCACCTCCCAGGTGGTACAGCCGATGCCGTACGCAGATTCTTTCATCATCACCGGAGTCTGCTCAAACACATCACGCATAACCGAGGCAATATAAGGGATGATCATAATGGCGAGGATAACACCCGCTGCCAGGATACCGATACCGAATGCCGGACCGGAGAACAGCTCGCCGACAATCGGGATGCTGGACATCACCTCGCCGACCGGCTGCTGGAAATAGGTGGCAAACAACGGGGCAAAGACAAACAGCCCCCACATGCCGTAAACGATACTCGGAATGGCCGCTAACAGTTCGATTGCGATACCCAGCGGGCGACACAGCCAGTTTGGTGCCAGTTCTGTCAGGAACAGCGCAATCCCGAAACTCACCGGGACGGCAATCAGCAGTGCGATAACCGAGGTCACGATGGTGCCGTAAATTGGTACCAGCGCCCCGTACTCTTCCGCCGGCGGGTTCCACTCTTTATTCCATAAGAAACCTAAGCCGAATTTTTCAATGCTCGGCCAGGACGCAATAATCAGTGAAATAATAATTCCGCCCAGCAACAACAGCGTAATCAGCGCCGCCAGTTTTACCAGGGCACTGAAAATTTGGTCGCCGTGTTTGCCGGGTGGTTTCATTGCCGTTTTCAGTTCGGCCATAGTCGCTTCCGTCTTTACACAGATCCCCCCGGTACGGGGGGATCAATTACTGATAAATCAACATTACTTCATCATCTGCCGTATCAGTACAGCGGCTTACCGCTGCTGTCTTTGACACTGGTTTTCCATGATGCACGGATTTGTTCAATCACTTCCTGCGGCAGTACTGCGTAATCCAGTTTTTCTGCCTGCTCACCGCCGTTCTTGTATGCCCAGTCAAAGAATTTCAGGACTTCCTGCCCTTTGACGGCATCTTTCTGATTGGTGTGAACCAGGATAAAAGTGGTGGAGGTAATCGGCCATGCGTCCGGACCCGGCTGGTTGGTCAGATCCTGAGCGAAGCTTTTTGTCCACTCGGCTTTGCGCGCTGCGTTACTGAAGCTTTCGCCGGTCGGGGATACCGCCTCGCCATCCGCAGAAATCAGCTTGGTGTAAGCCAGTTTGTTCTGTTTGGCGTAGGCGTACTCCACGTATCCGATAGAGCCAGGCAGACGCTGAACGAATGCCGCGATACCGTCGTTACCTTTACCGCCCAGGCCGACCGGCCAGTTAACGGTAGAGCCTGCGCCGACTTTCTCTTTCCAGTCAGGGCTGACTTTTGACAGGTAGCTGGTGAAGACGAAAGAGGTACCGGAACCATCCGCACGGCGGACAACCGCAATATCCTGATCCGGAAGTTTGACCGACGGGTTCAGTTTGGTGATCGCCGGGTCATTCCATTTTTTGATGTTACCCAGGTAGATATCACCCAGGGTTTTGCCGTCGAGCACCAGTTCACCGGACTTCAGACCCGGCAGGTTGACGGCCAGTACCACACCGCCGATCACGGTCGGGAACTGGAATAAGTTATCTGCGGCCAGTTTATCTTCAGACAGCGGCGCATCTGACGCCCCGAAATCAACGGTATTGGCCACAATCTGCTTCACACCGCCGGAGGAGCCAATCCCCTGGTAGTTTACTTTGTTACCGGTTTCTTTCTGGTAAGTATCAGCCCATTGCGCATACACCGGCGCCGGGAATGTTGCACCCGCCCCGGTCAGACTGGTCGCGGCAAATGCAGAAAATGCAGAGAGAGAAAGGGTCGCTGCCATAACAGTGGCTACTGCGGTACGCATCGGTTTCATGATCCCTCCTGACGGGATTTATAGATAATGACGATAAACGTTGTATCTGGTTAATGTCGGAACATGAGGGAAAATAGGACAATCTGGTGACAATAATATGTAGTTTATATGACAGTTTTATGACATTGCAGGTGCGCGGGCACACAAATCCGGAAAAATGACACGGAAGAACAAAAGCAGGATATACAACCAATCGACTGATTTTATTGAGATTAAAAACAAAATTTACGGGATAATGGCTTACCGCGGGGATTTATGACAGCCACATGACGATGACATGCGGCTGTCATAATAATTAATCGTCTCTGTCATCCGGCAGCGGCAACATCACACGGATACGGAATCCGCCGCGCTGACTGCGGCCGACATCAATTTTGCCGTCATGCGCATCCACAATACGACGCAGAATCGCCAGTCCCAGCCCGGTGCCTTTATTACTGCGCGCTTTTTCACCCTGCACAAACGGCTGGAACATGCTCGGAATATCCGCCTCATCAATACCGTTACCGTCATCTTCCACCTGAAACCAGGCGAAATGATCATCTTTGCCGCTGCTTACACGAATCCAGCCGTTACCGTAGCGGGTGGCATTCACCAGCATATTACCCAGAGCCCGTTTAATCGCGATCTGATTACCGGTGAGGTAAACCGGTGCCTGAACAACATCATTCTGAATCGTCACATCCGCATGGCTCTGCGCCTCAATCACTTCATTAAGGATGGATGTCAGTTCCAGATGCACCATCTCCAGTTCACGGCCGGTGCGCAGATACGCCATAAACTGCTCAATGATACCGTCACACTCTTCAATATCATTGTTAATGGATTCCGCCAGGTAGTCATCGTCCGGATTCATCATTTCTGTCGCTAGGCGGATGCGTGTCAGCGGCGTGCGCAGGTCATGGCTGACACCGGCCATCAACACGGTGCGATCCTGCTCCAGCGTTTTGATATCGCGGGACATCTGGTTAAACGAGCGGATCACCGAGCGCACTTCTGCTGCGCCCGCTTCACGTACCGGAACCAGCGGCCCGCCGGTGCCGATTTGCCGTGCAGCGGATTCCAGCTCGGTCAGCGGGCGGTTCTGATAGCGGATAAACACCCAGACCCCGGCAAACACAATCAGCAGAAAGGCAAAAATATAACGGAAGACCGGCGAGAACTGATCCTGTCCGATTTCGGTCAGCGGCACTCTCACCCAGACATCCGGGGCAATATAGGAGTTCAGCCACAGCACGGGATAATCACGGCTGACTTCCAGCCGGACATCCGCATAGCCATCCAGATAATGACTCATCTGTTTGCTGAGGGAGTCAAAATGACGCGCCCAGCGCAGTCCGCCCTCATCGGCCGTTTCTTCGGTAAAAAAGGTAATGCCCAGCTCTTCATAAATTTTCTTACGCAGCGCCGGTGAAACACGTACTGCGGTTCCGTCCTTCAGCACCATTTTTTCGCTCATCAGTGTGCGGACTTCATACGCCAGAACCCGGTTAAACTGTTGCAGACTGGGCATGACAATAAAGTTCACAACGGCCAGATAACTTGTTGTTATGGTTGCAAACAACAGGAAAATGACCAGAAATAACGAGCGCGAAAAGGTGCTCCTCGGCGAGAACCGCAGTCGCTTCATGCTTTATTGCCGTCCGGAACGAAGACGTAACCCAGTCCCCAGACGGTCTGGATATAACGCGGATGTGTCGGATCTTCCTCAATCATGCGGCGCAGACGGGAAATCTGCACATCGATTGAACGCTCCATTGCACTGTATTCACGGCCGCGTGCCAGGCTCATCAGCTTATCACGGGACAGCGGCTCACGCGGGTGTGACACCAGCACTTTCAGCACAGCAAATTCACCGCTGGTCAGCGGCATGTTCTCATCTTCGTGGAACATCTCACGGGTGCCGAGGTTAAGCCGGAACTTACCGAACTGAATCACCGCATCATCCTGGGACGGCGCCCCCGGCAGTTCATTCGCCTGACGGCGCAGCACCGCACGGATACGAGCCAGCAGTTCACGCGGGTTAAACGGCTTCGGAATATAATCATCCGCACCGATTTCCAGCCCGACGATGCGATCCACTTCTTCCCCTTTCGCCGTCACCATAATGATCGGAATCGGGTTATTCTGGCTTCTCAGACGGCGGCAGATAGACAGCCCGTCTTCACCCGGTAACATCAGATCCAGGACAATAAGATGAATTGATTCACGCGTCAGCAGGCGATCCATCTGTTCCGCATTCGCGGCGGTACGGACCTGGAAACCCTGCTCACTCAGATAGCGCTCAAGCAGCGCACGCAGACGCATGTCATCATCAACGACAAGGATCTTATAACTTTCCTGCATGTTTGACTCCCGGGTTCATTTTTTCATGCAACTCTTCAGATTAATTGTGCCTATTCAGCAATCGGCTGATAGCGGATAGACAAAATGACATAATTCACTTCACCATTAGGTGTTATTACCGTTACTTCATCATCCGCCTGTTTTCCGATTAATGCCCGGGCCACAGGGGAATCAACTGAAATCCATTTCTTTGCCGGTGAAAATTCATCAGGTCCGACAATGCGAAAAGTCTGAATTTCCTCATCATCATTTTCCAGTTCCACCCACGCCCCGAAAAATACTTTTCCTTCCTGGCGGGGATCCGGCTCAACTATCTTTAAATTATCCAGACGTTTTGAAAGAAACCTCACGCGTCTGTCAATTTCACGCAGACGTTTCTTTCCGTATATATACTCGGCATTTTCCGAGCGATCACCCTGTGCTGCGGCTTCTGACACTGCCTGAGTAACTTGCGGACGTTCTGTTTTCCAGAGGAATTTTAACTCCTGATCCAGCGCATCCCATCCTTCACGGGTAATCAGGTTACTTTTTGCCATATGTTACCTAAACAAAAAATAAATTATTTAAATAAATTGTAATACTAAATGCATTTTCTGAAAGATAACAGCTATGCATAATTCATTTATATTACTTTATATCGGCTGGTAATTCCTGTTTTGAACACGTATAACTGTCCCCTGAAATTTTTTTACGTCAATTTATCGCAGCCGGAAAGAATATCATGATGAATGAATCTCTGAGCCAGATTATTGCCGGTGAACTGAATGCGCAAACCCGCCAGGTCACCGCCGCGATTACCCTGCTGGATGAGGGAAATACTGTCCCTTTTATCGCCCGCTACCGGAAAGAAGTCACCGGCGGCCTGGATGATACCCAGCTGCGTCAGCTGGAAACCCGTCTCAGCTACCTGCGCGAACTGAATGACCGCCGTCAGACCATCCTCAAAACCATTGAGGAACAGGGTAAACTGACCCCTGAACTGGCGGGGGCAATCAATGGTACTCTCAGCAAAACGGAGCTGGAAGACCTCTACCTGCCTTACAAACCCAAGCGCCGCACACGCGGACAGATTGCGGCGGAAGCCGGTCTGGAACCGCTGGCAGACACCCTGTGGCAGGACCCGTCACAAGACCCGGAAACCCTCGCCGCCACCTATATTGACAGCGAAAAAGGCGTGGCAGACACCAAAGCCGCCCTCGACGGCGCCCGCTATATTCTGATGGAGCGTTTTGCGGAAGATGCCGGCCTGCTGGGGAAAGTCCGTGATTATCTGTGGCGCAATGCACACCTGGTTTCTGTTGTTATCAGCGGAAAAGAAGCGGAAGGCGCTAAATTCAGTGATTATTTTGATCACCATGAACCGATTGCCAATGTCCCGTCACACCGCGCCCTGGCGATGTTCCGCGGCCGTAATGAAGGGATTTTGCAACTCTCCCTCAATGCCGATCCGCAGTGTGAGGAGCCGCCGAAAGAGAGTTATTGCGAAGAATTAATCCGCGATTACCTCGGTGTCCGCTTTAACAATGCCCCGGCGGACAGCTGGCGCAAAGCGGTGGTGAGCTGGACATGGCGGGTGAAAGTGCTGCTGCATCTGGAAACCGAACTGATGGCCGCACTGCGCGAGAAAGCGGAAGATGAGGCGATTAATGTCTTCGCCCGTAACCTCAGTGACTTACTGATGGCCGCACCGGCCGGTATGCGTGCGACTATGGGACTGGACCCGGGCCTGCGTACCGGGGTGAAAGTTGCGGTGGTGGATGCCACCGGTAAAGTGCTGGCCACCGACACCATTTATCCGCACACCGGACAGACCGCCAAAGCGGCGGCGTCAGTCGCGGCACTCTGCCTGAAATACCATGTTGAACTGGTGGCTATCGGTAACGGTACCGCCTCCCGCGAAACCGAGCGTTTCTTTGCGGATGTACAGAAACAGTTCCCGGATATCAAAGCCCAGAAAGTGATTGTCAGCGAAGCCGGAGCGTCGGTTTACTCCGCGTCAGAACTGGCGGCGGCAGAGTTTCCGGATCTGGATGTCTCGTTGCGCGGTGCGGTTTCCATCGCCCGCCGGTTACAGGACCCGCTGGCTGAGCTGGTAAAAATCGATCCGAAATCCATCGGGGTCGGTCAGTATCAGCATGATGTCAGCCAGACACAACTCGCCCGCAAATTGGATGCCGTGGTGGAAGACTGCGTAAACGCCGTCGGCGTTGACCTCAACACCGCGTCTGTCGCTCTGCTGACCCGCGTTGCCGGGCTGAGCAAAGTCATTGCACAGAATATTGTTGACTGGCGTGATGAAAACGGCCGTTTTGCTGACCGCAAACAGCTGCTGAAAGTCGCACGTCTCGGCCCGAAAGCCTTTGAACAGTGTGCCGGATTCCTGCGTATCGCGGGCGGAAAAAACGCACTGGACGCCTCCACCGTTCACCCGGAAGCCTATCCGGTGGTGGAAAAAATCCTTCAGGCCACAGAGAAAACCCTCAGTGACCTGATGGGTAACAGTGATGTGCTGCGTAACCTGAAAGCGCAGGACTTTGTTACTGAACAATTCGGTGTGCCGACAGTTTCTGACATCCTCAAAGAGCTGCAAAAACCCGGCCGTGACCCGCGTCCGGAGTTTAAAACCGCCACCTTTGCCGATGGTATTGAAACCATGAATGATCTGCGTCCGAGCATGGTGCTGGAAGGTGCCGTCACCAACGTCACCAACTTCGGTGCTTTTGTGGATATCGGTGTTCATCAGGACGGACTGGTGCATATCTCCTCGCTGGCAAACCGCTATGTGGAAGACCCGCATACCGTGGTGAAAGCCGGGGATATCGTCAGTGTCAAAGTGCTGGATGTGGATATCTCCCGTAAACGTATCGCGCTGACCATGCGGATGGATGAGGAGCCGGAAACGGCAGCCCGCCGCGGTGGCGGCAGTGATAAGCCACGGGCTGAAAAACGTCAGAACAGCCGCCCTGCCCGTAACGGTAATAATGACACTTCTGCCGGTAACAGTGCGATGGGTGATGCTCTCTCCGCCGCCTTCGGCAAGCGAAAGTAATTCTTCTGTTATAATGTGCGCGGCAGCTCCGGCTGCCCGTACTTTCCCTTCCTGTCAGTCACATATTGCGTTAACCAGTCGTAAAAATTGTTATTAACGTAAATCAATACGTAAAATATCTGCTCTCAATTGTTTTATACGCCGGATATCTTGATATACATCAAACTTTGCTGGTTAATTTTCGGGCTAAATAGGTAAAATATTGTTGGTTATGATTTGCATTTACAGTATCAATTAAATTTGTAAGGGATATTTTTCCGCCTGACTGTTCGTGCGATAATCATTTGCAATATCATTCCTGTTTGCATGGTTAACCGGAGCCTTTATGACACTTCAGCCACAACACAGTTATAAAATTCTGGGCTTTTCCGGGCAAATCAGCCCGGCATACCGTCAGAAATTATTGTCTCTGGGCATGCTGCCCGGCTCCGTTTTCCGGGTGATCCGCAGCGCTCCGCTGGGCGATCCGATCCAAATCGAAACCCGGCACGTCAACCTGATGCTCAGAAAAAAAGACCTGGCGCTGCTGATGCTTGATGACGTGCAGGCATAATCCGCCGCACATCCCGCGCTGACTCACTCTTTTCCTTCTGCCGCCGGCAGAGGGGTTTGTATTTATTGATTGGCATATGACACTATGAAAGCACTCACCCTGGGACTCATCGGTAATCCCAATTCAGGGAAGACCACGCTGTTCAACCAGTTAACCGGTTCCAAACAACGCGTCGGCAACTGGGCCGGTGTGACTGTGGAGCGGAAAATCGGTTATTTCACCACGCCGGAACACAAGATTGAGCTGGTGGATTTACCCGGCACCTATTCACTGACCACCATCTCCGAACAGACTTCTTTAGACGAACAAATCGCCTGTCACTTTATCCTCAGCGGTGAAGCGGACATGCTGATTAACGTTGTCGACGCATCCAATCTCGAGCGTAACCTTTATCTGACACTGCAACTGCTGGAACTGGGTGTTCCCTGCATTATTGCCCTCAATATGCTGGATATCGCCGACAAAGCGAATATTAATATTGATGTCAACGCCCTGTCAGAACGCCTCGGCTGCCCGGTCATTCCGCTGGTTTCCACCCGCGCGTCCGGTATCTGTGAGCTGAAAGCCGCCATCGACAAACACACAATGACACCGCATGACGTGCTGGTGAATTATCCGGCCGCTCTGCTCGACAGCATGAATTCTCTCGCGCAGTCGATTCCTGCGGAAGAGTTCAGTGCCACACAGCGCCGCTGGCTGGCACTGCAAAGCCTGGAAGGGGATATCTACAGCCAGGCGCGCGCCGGTTTCACACCGGAGCATGTGCAGTCTGTCCGTGATACCATGCAGGCACAGCAGCAGGAAGAACCGGAAGTAGTGATTGCGGATGCCCGTTACCAGACTATTGCGGATATCTGCGAAAAAACCATTGATAACAGCCATTCCGAGCCGAATAAACTGACCGCCGCGATGGACAGAATTGTCCTGAACCGCTGGCTGGGCGTGCCGGTATTCCTGTTTGTGATGTATCTGATGTTCGTGCTTGCCATCAATATCGGCGGGGCATTGCAGCCGTTGTTTGAAGGCGGTTCGGAAGCTATTTTCATTAACGGGACACAATGGCTGGGGATCACTCTCGGCTTCCCGGACTGGCTGACTATTTTCCTCGCCCAGGGGGTCGGCGGCGGTATCAACACTGTGCTGCCGCTGGTGCCGCAAATCGGGATGATGTACCTGTTCCTCTCTTTCCTGGAAGATTCCGGTTATATGGCCCGTGCCGCATTTGTGATGGACAGACTGATGCAGGCGCTCGGACTGCCGGGCAAATCCTTTGTGCCGCTGATTGTCGGTTTCGGCTGTAACGTGCCGTCCATTATGGGTGCCAGAACCCTGGATGCACCGCGTGAACGCCTGATCACCGTCCTGATGGCACCGTTTATGTCCTGCGGGGCGCGGCTGGCTATCTTTGCGGTTTTCGCTGCGGCTTTCTTCGGCAAAAACGGCGCAAGCATTGTGTTCTCCCTGTATATCCTCGGGATTGTGGTGGCTATCCTCACCGGCCTGCTGCTCAAGCACACTATTATGCGCGGCGAAGCATCACCGTTCGTGATGGAACTGCCGGTATACCATGTGCCGCATATGAAAACCCTGTTTATGCAGACCTGGCAGCGCCTGAAAGGCTTTGTGGTACGTGCCGGTAAAGTGATTATTATCGCCAGTATGGTGATAGGGGCACTGAACAGCTTCAGTTTCTCCGGCAAACCGGCGGACAGCATCAATGATTCCGCACTGGCTTCGGTCAGTAAAGTGGTCACTCCGCTGCTCAGCCCGATTGGTGTGACCAATGATAACTGGCAGGCGACTGTCGGCCTGATCACCGGTGCCATGGCGAAAGAAGTGGTGGTCGGGACACTGAACACCCTCTACACCGCCGAGAGTATCACCAGCGAGCCGTTTGATCCGGAAGCCTTCGATTTATGGGGCGAACTGGGTGATGCCGTCAATGAAACCCTGGATTCCCTGGCAGAAACCTTCACTTTAGCAGCCTTATCCAACCCGATTGAAGCCAGCAAAGGCGACGGCGAGATGGATGGCGGCACCATGGGCACTATGGCCGCGAAATTCGGTTCTGATGTTGCCGCTTACAGCTACCTGATCTTTGTGCTGCTGTATGTACCGTGTGTCTCTGTGATGGGGGCTATCGCCCGTGAAACCAGCCGCGGCTGGATGACATTCTCCATCCTGTGGGGTCTGAACGTGGCTTACTCACTGGCCGCGCTGTTCTACCAGGCAGCCACATTCAGCGCACATCCGGGCAGCAGTTCAGTGATTATCGCCGTGGTGGTGATTTTCAACCTGATCCTGTTTGCACTGCTGCGCCGCACACGCAGCCGGGTGAATCTCAGCGGCTTCCGCCGTGATGCACACAGCCGCTGCGGTGGCTGCTCCGGCAACGAGTGCCACTGATAAAAGGACACGGACATGATCAGCCTGATCGCAGTACGTGACGCCATTGCCCTGAATGGCCGGGCAGATGCCCGGCTTCTCAGCCACCAGCTGAATGCCCCAGAACCCCTGGTGCAGGCCATCATGGAAAAGCTGGCGGCCATGGGAAAAATCGAGGCAGTAGATGTCAGCAGCTGCCTGAGCAGCAGTTGTAAACAGTGTCCGGAAAGTCAGGGCTGCGATACCAGGGTGTATCAGATCCATTCATAAAAATACCCGCCATTGTGCGGGTATTTTTTTATTTAATAAACCCCGTCAGTACCTCACAAAACTCATCCGGATGTGAAATAAACAGTGCGTGGGCACTGTTGCGCATAATCACGGAGGGTGATGACGGCAGTTGTTCATCCAGCAGTGACGCGACTTTGCGCGGCACCAGCCCGTCGAGATAGCCGTAGATCCGCAGGAACGGCATCGTCAGGGACGGCAGTCCGCTGCGCAAATCAGCGGTTCTCAGAATCTCCAGTCCGGCGTTCAGTACCGCCACATCCGGCATCGGCTGTTCAAGTACTACGGATTTCAGTGTACGGGCATCCCGGCGGGCACTTGCTGTTCCCAGTGTCTGCAATGCCAGAAAGCGCTCCACCGTGCGCTGAAAATCGGTTGCCAGCTGATGCTGAAAGCCGCTCAGCACCGTAGGTTTAATTCCCGGCCAGCCTTCTTCTTCCTGTGCACTAAAACAGGGCGACGAACAGATTGTCACCAGATGACTCACTGCCTGCGGGTAACGCAGCGCAATATCCGCTGCCACCAGTCCGCCCAGCGACCAGCCTGCCAGCACGGCATTTTCCGGCATCTGCGCGAAGACGGTATCCGACATCTCCGTCAGTGACATTTCACCAAATTCCTTACTGCGCCCGTAACCCGGTAAGTCAACCCTGTGAATACGGAAATGCGGTGCGAGCCGCATTTCAATGCTGTTCCACACTTCGCTGTTCAGTCCCCAGCCGTGTAACAGCACAAGATCGCGCGAACCCTGTCCGCTCTGCTGCCAAAAAAGCGTTGCCATCGTTATTGTTTCCTTATTTATCCGGAGGGAAGACGGATGGTTATTATTGAGAATTACTGCCTGCTGTGCAATCAGCCGCTGGCAATTGCCGCACACGGTATCTGCGGATTCTGTGAACGGGGACTACCGGAGATGCCGCCGGTCTGCCGGCGCTGCGGCCTGCCGCTGGTAACACCGGAACCGAAATGCGGCCGCTGCCTGCAATCTCCGCCGCCATGGCAGAGCCTGCTGGCCGTCACCGGCTATCAGCTGCCACTGGCCACCCTGGTTCACCGCCTCAAATACAGCGGGCAGACCCACGTTGCCCGCTCACTGGCACGACTGCTGCTGCGCCGGGTACTGGCAGCTTACCGCGCTGGGGAATGTCCGAAGCCGGATTTACTGCTCAGCGTACCGCTTTACCGCTACCGTCAATGGCGGCGCGGGTTTAATCAGAGCGATCTTATCGCCCGCCCGCTGGCAAAATGGCTGCACTGCCCTTATGACAGTTCCGGCCTTATCCGCACCCGTGCTACACTGAGCCAGCGGATGCTGTCCCGCCCGCAGCGCCTGACAAACCTGTCTTCTGCGTTTGCCTTAACCCGTGATGTCCGGGGACTGCATATTGCACTGACCGATGATGTCATCACAACAGGGGCGACCATGACAGCGCTGTCTGAATTGCTCATTCGTGCGGGTGCGGCGGCAGTCCGGGTGTGGTGCCTTTGCCGCACCTTGTAGTGAACCCGCAAATGGGCGTATTATAACCAACCGGAACAGTCAACTATTTTTGGGCAATGTTATGATTACTATTACTGACGCTGCGCAGGCACATTTTTCCAAACTGCTTGCCAACCAGGAACCCGGCACACAAATCCGTGTTTTTGTTATTAACCCAGGCACTCCCAATGCGGAATGCGGAGTCTCTTATTGTCCGCCTGATGCTGTGGAAGCGACCGATACCGCGCTGCCGTTTGAGCAGCTGACCGCCTATGTTGATGAACTGAGCGCGCCGTTCCTTGACGAAGCTGTGATCGACTTCGTGACCGATCAGCTCGGCTCTCAGCTCACCTTAAAAGCCCCGAACGCCAAAATGCGCAAAGTGGATGATGACGCGCCGCTGGTCGAGCGTGTCGAGTATGTTCTGCAATCTCAGATCAACCCGCAGCTGGCCGGACACGGCGGACGTGTTTCCCTGATGGAAATTACAGATGAAGGCTATGCCATCCTCCAGTTCGGCGGCGGCTGTAACGGCTGCTCAATGGTCGATGTCACTCTGAAGGAAGGGATCGAAAAAGAGTTACTGAATATGTTTGCCGGTGAACTGAAAGGCGTTAAAGACCTGACTGAACATCAGCGCGGCGAACACTCTTATTACTGATAGTGCTGTACCGGCCGGATATCGCACGGCCGTGATAATACACCGTCCGGTGAACTGCCGGACGGGTTTCCGGCGGTGCTCTGTCACCGCTGATATTCACCTGCATACGAAAAATCATTATGGAACAAATCCGTTTAATCACACCGGATACGGCGTATGAACTCTGGCAGCAGAACGGGGCTGTCCTGGTTGATATCCGTGATCCGCAAAGCTTCCGTGCCGGCCACACTGACGGCGCATTCCACCTGACAAACGATACCGTGAATACCTTCATGGATCAGACAGATTATGAGCAGCCGGTTATGGTCATGTGTTACCATGGGCACAGCAGTCAGGGCGCGGCTCAGTATCTGCTTAATGTCGGCTATGAAACGGTATACAGCATCAACGGCGGCTTTGAGGCCTGGTTGCGCAATTACCCGGACACAGTCAGATCACTCGCATAATAACGGACAGCTATATGGTTTATCTGATCACCATCGCCAACCCGCGCATTGCCCAGTCGTTTATCGATTATATGGCATCCCGGGATATTGAGCTCACCATGCGTGCCACCCGCGAAGGGCGCGGTGCGGAATTATGGCTCGAAGACGAAAGTAAGCTGGCACAGACGCAGTCTGAGCTGGACACCTTTATGCGTGATCCGATAAACAAACGTTACCTCGCAGCCAGCTGGGAATCCGGTGAAACCGATTCCCCGTTCCGCTATCCGGCCTCACATGTCTTCAGTAACCTGGTGACCCCGGCCGGACCGCTGACCATCGCCGTCACGGTGCTGTGTGCACTGGTCTTTCTGTGGATGCAGATAAGCGGTACTGACGTGGTGATGGACTATCTGGCATGGCCGCAGCCTGATCAGCAGGGTGAACTGTGGCGGTGGGTAAGCCCGGTTTTCCTGCATTTCGGTCTGACGCATATTCTGATGAACCTGGCGCTGTGGTGGTATCTCGGCGGTCAGGTGGAAAAACAGCTCGGCAGCGGACGGCTGCTGGTGATCACCCTGATCTCCGCTCTGGTCAGTTGCTGGTCGCAGTCCTTTTTCAGCGGGTCGTCCTTCGGCGGCTTGTCCGGCGTGGTTTTCGCGCTGATCGGCTATGTCTGGTACACCGGCGCGCGCAATCCGTCGGCCGGTATTTATCTGCCCGCCGCCATGATGATGTTCTCGGTATTATGGCTGGTTATCGGTTACTTTGATTTATTTGGTACAATACCGATTGCAAATATGGCCCATGCATCCGGTCTCGCGACCGGTCTGCTGATGGCGGTATGGGATAACCGCCGCCGGGCGGCCTGAATAATAATGACAATATGACACCACCACCGCCTGTCACGGCACGATCCTGAATATGCGGTGGTATTGATCTGACCGGGGGATTTTGTGAAACAAACACAGCGTCACGATGCTATCGTTGAGTTAGTCAGTCAACAGGGCTATGTCAGCACAGAAGAGCTGGTCGAATACTTTAAGGTCAGCCCGCAGACCATCCGCCGTGACCTCAATGAGCTGGCGGAGCAGAATAAAATCCACCGTCACCACGGCGGGGCGGCACAGCCGTCCAGCTCGGTGAATGCCGCATATCATGAGCGAAAAAGCATGTGGTCGGATGAAAAACGCCGGATTGCCCGCCGCGTCGCGGCACTGATCCCGGATGGCGCCACGCTGTTTATTGATATCGGCACCACACCAGAAGCTGTTGCGCACGAACTGCTGGAACACAAAAATCTGCGTATCGTCACCAATAACCTGAATGTCGCGACCCTGCTGATGGCGAAAGAAGATTTCCGTCTGATCCTGGCCGGCGGCGAAGTCCGTTCCCGCGACGGCGGAATTGTCGGCGAAGCCACTCTCGATTTTATCTCTCAGTTCCGTCTGGATTTCGGTATCCTCGGGATCAGCGGTATTGATACTGACGGCTCCCTGCTGGAATTTGATTATCACGAAGTCCGCACCAAACGGGCGATTATTGAAAACTCCCGCTGTGTGATGCTCGTTACCGACCATTCCAAATTCGGTCGTAACGCCATGGTTAACCTCGGAAATATGGGGCTGATTGATTGCCTGTTTACCGACAAACGCCCGCCGGAAAGCATCATCAAAATTCTGGACGAGCAACAGGTACAGCTCGAAGTCTGCTGATCTTTTCTGCCCGCGTCACCGCCCGGTGGCGCGGTATTTCACCCTATTTTCTCCTCTGTCTTAATTCATTACTTTCTGTATGGATATGCTAATAAATTGTTATCCGTGTCACGGAGAACGTTTTTTTATGTCCTGAATGTTGGAATATCGTTCACATTGAACCATTATGAGCGATAACGAACATTAAAGAACAAATGTGGTCATGCGGGAGTGAGGATGGAAACGAAAGATTTGATCGTTATCGGCGGCGGAATCAACGGTGCCGGTATTGCCGCAGATGCTGCCGGACGCGGGCTGTCGGTACTGATGCTGGAAGCCGGGGATCTGGCCTGTGCCACCTCATCGGCCAGTTCAAAACTGATCCACGGCGGATTGCGCTATCTCGAACATTATGAGTTTCGTTTGGTGAGCGAAGCGCTGGCTGAACGCGAAGTATTGTTAAAAATGGCACCGCATATTGCCTTTCCGATGCGTTTCCGCCTGCCGCATCAGCCGCATCTGCGTCCGGCATGGATGATCCGCGCCGGGCTGTTTCTGTATGACCATCTTGGCAAACGGACTACACTGCCGGGCAGTCGCGGCCTGACCTTCAGCAACGCCTCACCGCTGAAAGCAGAATTCAAAAAGGGGTTTGAATATTCCGACTGCTGGGTGGATGATGCCCGTCTGGTGGTTCTGAATGCACAGGAAGTCGTGCGTCAGGGCGGCGAAGTCCGCACACGGACAAAAGTCACCCGTGCATGGCGTGAAAACGGCTTATGGCAGGTGGAAGCTGAAAATGCCCTGACCGGCGAAACCCTGCGCTGGCAGGCAAAAGGGCTGGTCAATGCCGCCGGGCCGTGGGTGAAAACCTTCTTTGATGACGGATTGCAACTCAAATCCCCTTACGGTATCCGTCTTATCAAAGGCAGCCATATTGTGGTACCGCGTGCGCATGACGAACCGCAGGCCTATATCCTGCAAAACGAAGATCACCGCATTGTATTTGTTATCCCGTGGATGGATGAATTTTCCATTATCGGCACCACCGACGTGGAATATCACGGTGATCCGGCGGACGTTAAAATCGATGATAACGAAATTAATTATCTGCTGGATGTGTATAACGACCACTTCCGCAAAACCCTGACCCGTGACGATATCCGCTGGACGTACTCCGGCGTCCGCCCGCTGTGTGATGATGAATCGGACTCGCCGCAGGCAATCACCCGTGATTACACACTCGATCTGCATGATGATAACGGGCAGACTCCGCTGCTGTCGGTCTTCGGCGGGAAACTCACCACTTACCGTAAGCTGGGCGAGCACGCACTGGACAAACTGGCGGCCTACTATCCGCAGGCCGGGAAAGCATGGACAAAACAGGCGGTACTGACAGGCGGTGAACTGAACGGCCTGAGCCGCGACAACTATGCACGGACACTCACCGAACGCTGGCCATGGCTGCCGAACGGGCTGGCGCTGCGCCTTGCCCGCACCTACGGCAGCCAGACAGAAAAAATCATCGGTGATGCACAATCCCTCAGCGACCTCGGACAGTTATTCGGCCATAACCTGTATGAAGCCGAACTGCGCTATCTGGTACAGCACGAGTGGGTGATCACCGCAGAAGATGCACTCTGGCGCAGAACCAAGCTCGGGATGTGGCTAACACAGGAAGAACAGCGTCAGGTGGAGCAGTGGCTCCGCCGGGAAGAACAGTAAGATAACAGCACAGACCGGCTCAGAAGGCCGGTCTGTTTTTTGTTGCCTCAGCGCCGGGATTCCAGCGCCATCCGGACAGCCAGCCCGGCCAGCACCGTTCCCATCAGCCAGCGCTGCACTACCTGCCAGAGCGGGCGGCCCGTCATAAAGACAGAGACCGAGCCTGCCATCAGAATGATCAGTCCGTTGATTGTCAGGCTGATCATAATCTGTGTTGTTCCGAGCGCCAGAGACTGCACCAGCACACTGCCGTGCCCCGGCACAATAAACTGCGGCAGCAGCGACAAATACATCACCGCCACTTTCGGGTTCGCAATACTGGTCAGAAACCCCATCGTGAACAGTTTTTTGGGCTTATCTTCCGGCAGTTCCCGCACTGAAAATGCAGAGCGCCCGCCGGGTTTTACTGCCTGCCAGGCCAGATAAAGCAGATATAATGCGCCCGCGATACGCAGGGCATCATAAGCATAAGGAACCGCCAGAAAGAGGGCCGTGATCCCGAATGCAGCACTGAGCATATAAAAAATAAATGCCAGACCGACACCCGCAAGAGAAATATACCCCGCCCGTTTTCCCTGACAAAGTGAACGGGAGATCAGATAAATCATATTCGGACCGGGCGTTAATACCATTCCCAGCGCAACCAGAGCAAATGCAAGTAATGACGTCAAATCAGGCATAATGCACTCCATAATAGATAATGCATAACAGATTATAAGATAAAATCTTATTTTTACGGGATATATCACCTGACAAAGAAGGCGATCATTGATTATAGCCGGAACAGAAAAAAAGCAGCAACGACATAATTTAGTATGTATTAATAACGTGGGTTACTGCACAAAATGACAGGCACAAAAAAAGCGCCTTTCAGCGCTTTTCCGGATCGGTTGTTCTCAGTGTACCTGTGACGGGCTGAGAAGCTGATAGATCGTATCCGGGGTATATTTCTCACCGGAAAAATAGATATTCCAGTCGGTGAGCATTTCCGTATTCAGCGGATACACACCGCCCTCATCCATCTCTTTCACATAGAACGGATGGTTAATCAGCTTTCCGGTAAATACATCATTATCCAGTGTTTCCGGGATAAACCACATGTGCTCCAGGTCACCTTCATCCCCGTACGGAATGCCGCATTTGACCATAAACACCCATGGATTATCGTCTTCATCATCACGGGATTTTTTACCGAATAACCCGCCGAACAGACCTTTTTTCGTTTTAGCCTCCGGCTGCCCGTACTCTGTAAACATCTGGGCAAAATAGTGCCAGCGCAGCCGCGCCTTAACCGCCATTTCGTGAGTTTCACTATTCGGACGATAAAACATGATGGCGGCATCATCGTCGAAACCACGGAAAAATGTCTGTAACTCCGGCGAACTTTCATTCACCCGGAACAACATACAGGACGGATGATCATGCTGATCATCGCGATCCCCGCGATCACCGAGAAACTCATTTTCCGGCATATTATCGTGAGAATAATCAATATCTTCTAACGATTTCAACTGGTCTATCGGAGTATTTTTGTTGATCTGACGGATACCTTCCTGATAAGGCAGTGCCACAATATATTCCAGCTGTTTTTCAGTCTGGCCGCACAGCATAGGCTCATTGAACAGCACTTTGCCTTCATTGAGGCTCTGCCCGATAAAACTGCGCAGCAGATCCGGAATACCGTAATATGCATTGATGGTATGCGGCAGCAACAGTTCCACTTCAGGGATGCCGCAGCGCAGCAGACCGTGTGTGTGGAACCAGTACATGGTCGGCGGGGAGTTTTCCGTGTCATAGATAGCATGAATGGTATACAGAGACTCGATGTTCAGCTGCACGTCATTTTCCAGCTGAAAATTGAGCCACTCACGGGTAAAACCGCGCCCGGCCGCCGAAATATCGATACCCAGCAGTAAATCCGGCACCAGAATCTGCACCATTTTCAGCTGATGCCGGTAGCTTCTCAGCACGTCATTCTGTAAAAGGCACTCAACATAAATATCCTGCCCGGTCTGGTTCACTTCAGCCAGTAGTCCGGCAGAAAGCGGGTCCGTTGAGTAGTAAGGATTGATTTCCAGTTCCGGTGCCCGCGGTGCCAGTGACACCAGAAACATCAGTTCTTCATCACCATAATGACAGCTGTAATAAAAGCTGTTTTCATCATGTTCTGCGTATTCAATATCACCCTGTGTGAAAAAGGTTTGTGATGCCAGACGCTCTTCTAACTCTGCGAGGTTAAGCCGCGAGGGAGGGAATGCCACTACCTCCGACGTCATCCTCTTACCTTTACCTTCCGCAACCTCGAGGTAATATTGCTTTATATCCATCGGTAATGCCTTTATCCGCTCTGAATTGTGCTGCTGTGCTGTAATAGTCTCCGGCTGAACTCTCCTTCCGGGGGACATAAGAACTTCGGGCGTCAATTATATTCATTGTGGCAACAATAACCTCTGCTTTTGTCCCGGATATGCCAAACGAAGCACTGCAAAAAATGAATATGCTGAAATTAAACTAATTTGTTCATACGTATAATTACCACATTTTATATCTGTACTTCATTCAGAATAATCCACCTATTATTCCGGAAATATACATTTTGACCAAAATTGCACGCCCGGGAGCAAAAACAGTTATAATCCGAACAGTTGACCGCCCTGTTCTGAGGTATGAGAAGTTGATTAATAACAAAAAATTAACGATTACCACTCCGTTACCGGAGCCCTATCATACCGCGGATTTTCTCGCATTTCATTTACGTGATAATCACCATGTGGCCGAACAGGTCACGGATAACCGGGTGATGAAAGGAATTTGCCTGCACAGCTATCCTGCGCTGCTCACGATTGAGATCTGCACCGGAGAAGCCCGTGTCACCCTCTGTACTGACGGCCCAGGCATCCTGCCGGAAGATGAGGCACTGATGCATCATCTCGCCCGGCATATGCTCGGCCTGATCCAGCCGGTTGAGGAATTTGAGGCACAATATCAGGATCATCCTCTGGCCGGGTCACTGATCCGGCGGCAGAAAGGACTGAGGATCTACCAGTCTGCCACACCGTTTGAAGCCATTAACTGGGCAATTATCGGGCAGCAAATCAGTGTGCAGGCCGCGATTTCCATCCTCCGCCGCCTGATTCAGCATATTAATCTGCGTCATTCCTCCGGACTGTGGTGCTACCCGGATGCGGCACATATTTTACAGACTGATTTTGACGGGCTGCGCAGCTGCGGTTTTTCTGCCGGTAAAGCCAGTGCTCTGCTGGCACTGAGTGAACAACTGGAAAACGGGACACTGATACTGCCGGATGTGGTCACGCCGGATAATGCGGATGCGGTTTCCGCCTCACTGACAGCGATTAAAGGTATCGGCACCTGGACCGTCAGTTATGCCCTGCTGCGCGGCTTTAACTATCTGAACGGCTCACTGCACGGTGATGTTGCGGTGCGGCGTAATCTGGAGCGTCTGCTGGCGCGGGATGAGAAGATAACCGCAGATGAAACTCAGGCGTGGCTGGCGGATTTTGCGCCCTGGCGGGCACTGATGGCAGCACATTTGTGGCGGCTGGAGTCTGCCGCCGGGTACTGAGCAAAAAAATGCCGCGTATGCGGCATTTTTTCCTCTGTTAACTCAGCGCAGCCAGTTGGTTTTTGCCAGCTCCACAATCTCATCGCCGCGCCCGTTAATAATCGCGCGCAGCATATACAGACTGAAGCCTTTGGCCTGCTCAAATTTAATTTCCGGCGGCATTGCCAGTTCCTGTTTGGCTGTCACCACATCCACCAGTACCGGGCCGTCATGAGCAAACGCGGTTTTCAGGGCATCATCCAGTGATTCGCTGTCTTCAACCCGTATCCCTTTGATCCCCATAGCATTAGCCATCGCAGCAAAGTCCGAGTTATGGAGATCAGTTCCGTCAGTCAGATAACCGCCTGCTTTCATCTCCATAGCAACAAATCCCAGCACACTGTTGTTAAAGATGACAATTTTTACCGGCAGCTGCATCTGTGCCAGGGAGATAAAGTCCCCCATCAGCATACTGAACCCGCCGTCACCGCACATTGCCACCACCTGACGTTTACGATCAAGTGCCTGAGCACCAATAGCCTGTGCCATAGCATTCGCCATTGAGCCGTGATTAAAAGAGCCGATCAGCCGCCGTTTGCCGTTCATGGTGAGATAGCGTGCCGCCCAGACCGTCGGCGTGCCCACATCACAGGTGAAAACAGTATCGTCATCCGCCAGTTCACTGATTTTCTTCGCCAGATACTGCGGGTGAATCAGTTCCCGTTTACTGGCTGTTGCCAGCGCGTCGAGGTCACTGCGGGCGGTCTGATAATGTTTCAGCGCGGCATCCAGGTGAGAGTGGTCCTCTCTGGCCTGTAAACGCGGCTGAATGGCATTAAGTGTGGCTTTGATATCCCCGATAACCGCCATATCCACCGCACAGTGCGCGCCGAGGCTTCCCGGGTTGATATCCACCTGAATAATTTTTGCTTTAGCCGGATAAAACGCCCGGTACGGGAAGTGCGTGCCGAGCAGCACCAGGGTGTCCGCATTCTCCATGGCATAATAACCGGAAGAAAAGCCGATAAGCCCGGTCATCCCGACACTGTACGGGTTATCATACTCAATATGCTCTTTCCCGCGCAGTGCATGCACCACCGGCGCTTTCAGGGTTTCCGCCAGTTTGATGACCTCATCATGCGCCCCGGCACATCCCGCTCCGCACATCAGCGTGATGTTTTTCGCACCGTTAAGAGCATCCGCCAGTTTCACCAGTTCATCCCGCTGCGGCATTACCAGCGGCAAAGCCGGCTCATACCAGACATTGCGGGCCGATTCCGGCGCCGGTCTTAACGCCACATCCCCCGGAATCACCACCACAGCCACGCCGCGCTCCAGAATCGCCTTGCGCATAGCAATACCCAGCACCTGCTGAATCTGTTCCGGGTTGGATACCAGTTCACAATAGACGCTGCACTCGCGGAACAGCTCCTGCGGATGGGTTTCCTGGAAGTAGTGGCTGCCGATTTCGCCGGAAGGAATATGTGCGGCAATCGCCAGCACCGGCACACGGTTGCGCTGACAATCAAATAATCCGTTGATCAGGTGAAGGTTACCCGGACCGCAGGAACCGGCACACACCGACAGTTTACCGGTCAGATGTGCTTCCGCCCCGGCGGCAAACGCCGCCACTTCCTCATGCCGGGTACCCATCCATTCAATACTGCCCAGTTTACGTAAGCTGTCACTCAACCCGTTCAGTGAGTCGCCTGTGACACCCCAGATACGGTTGATTCCTGCATCCGCCAACATTTTTGCGATATAACCCGCTACAGTCTGCTTCATCGTAAATCTTCCCTCTTACTGGTGATAAATCTGATTCGCAATTAAGGTGCTGCACAGAACAATTCCGGCCTGCTCTGTGTGTTTATCCTGTCAATCCAGTGTAGCCCGGGCTCGCCACAGATAAAACCACCAGTAATAAGGTAAATTTTCAGCACTAATTCAGGATATTGCCGGAGATCCGGCGGAATAATACAAAAATGGCTGTGATGATATATAAATACACTTTTCTTAATTTCTGTTTAATTATATTAATATTATTGTTATTTCGGGTGGCGAATTTATATTTCACACAGAGTAAACATAAAAAATCAGGAAATTAAATTTCATCTAATCATTTGATATAAATGAATAATATAATATTAATTTATCATGCCAATATTATTTTTGGCAGATATCATCCTTATTATTCATGCACCATGAAATACTGATATGATATAAATACGATCTCCGTCACGCTCACTTTTTTAATACTGACGTTAAAATCCCTTCTGCAAATAATAACGAAAACAGCTGCTGACAGAAACCCGCCGGTTCCGGAAGGCAGATTTTTTTTCGTAAAAATAAAATGTACTCATGTTGCGCCGGCGCTGTGGTATGACCGGTTTCCGGTCATACCCGCGCTTACATCAGGGATTCTTTATCAGCACACAAACCGGTTTCAGTTACGGGGTAAATGTAATGACCAATAAATACAATGTCAGTGAAAAACTCTTTGCGCTTGAGGCGTTCAGCAAGAAAACGCGTCAGGATTTACATAAAATCCCTGAGCTGTCCGGTGAAGAATATAAAACCTCAAAATACTGCCGCGAACTGATGGAAAGCTTCGGCTACACCATCCGTCAGTTTGAAAGCTACACCGGCTTTACCGCCGAACTGACGGTGAACCCGGCATACCGTCTGATTGCTTACCGCACCGATATCGACGGCCTGGAAATGCCGGACATGACCTGCAACGAGCACAGTTCGGTGCACGAAGGCTGTGCCCACAATTGTGGCCATGACACCCATATGACCATCGCCCTGACTGCGGCAAAATACCTCAGCGAACACCGTGATGAGCTGACACACAACGTCCGTTTTATCTTCCAGATGGCAGAAGAAGATATGCGTGTGCCGGGTGCGGATAAAATGGTGGAAATGGGCTGTATGGACGGCGTGGATGAAGTCTACGGCCTGCATAACGACGCGGCGATTGAAACCGGCTGTATCCGTTTTAACGCGGGGGTGATGTCCTCTTACGGCTCCGCCTGGACGCTGGACGTGCACGGCGTTTCCGCACATGGCTCCACCCCGCACAAAGGACTGGATGCTATCCGCGAAGCCACCCGCATCATTGATTACATGGATTATATCGTCGCCAAGAAAACCGACCCTTTCAGCCCGGCTGTTTTCGGCTGCGGTATGATAAACGGCGGTACTATTCCGAATGCACTGGCTGATTACGTACAGGCACGCGGCACCATCCGTTCTATGGATGAAGAAACCGATAAAATCTTAAAAGCCAGCTTCAAAGAGATTGTTGCCCGCAGTGAAGCCGGTGGTTTTAAAACCACACTGGAAGCCTGCGGTTACCCGGCTGTCATTAACCACCCGAAAGCAGCAGAAGTGATTAAAAACGCGGCAGCGGCCTTCTTACCGGCTGAAAATATTGATTCAAACGGTAAACCGATGACCGGCAGTGAAGATTTCAGCTATATGATTAATGCCACCAAAGACAGATTAGGTGCCATGTATTTCCTCGGTAGCGGTAATAAAGCCAAAGGAATTAATAATTATCTGCATGCCAATCCGTATTTTGTTGATGACGATTGCCTGCTGATCGGTGCGCAAATCTTTATTAATATTGCCACCCGATAAAAAAGATTACACACAGCAAATACAAAGCCCGGTAACAGATGTTGCCGGGCTTTTTTATTATAAATACAGAAAAAATCAGAGCTCAGGTAATGCACGGTAAAGCAGATCACGGGCTTTTTGATCAACCGGCAGCCACTGTTCCGGCTGATGAATATAATTCAGATCAAGATGCGGTGCATAACAGGAAATAAAGTCATACATGTAATCCTTCAGATGTGTATGACGGCTGATACAAATATGGGTATAACTCGGTTTTACCAGGTTACCGATATTAATGCAGCGCAGTGAATCACTGTCTTCCGTCGGATCAAACGCCACGGATGAAATAACACCGACGCCCGCTCCGCGCTTCACATAGAATTTAATAATCTCTGTATCAACGGCGGTTAATACCACATTCGGCGTCAGATGGTTCTGATAAAATACCTGATCCAGCTTGGAGCGGCCGGTGAATCCGAATACATAAGTGATCAGCGGATAATGCGCCAGCTCCTGAATCGTCAGCTGCTCATTTTGTGCCAGCGGGTGATCGTGCGGCACAATCGCACTGCGGGACCACTGATAGCAGGGCAGCGTCAGTAAGTCGTCATAAAGATGCAGGGATTCGGTGGCGATCGCAAAATCCACATCCCCGTTTTTCACCATTTCCGCCAGCTGTGCCGGCGCACCCTGATGAAAATGCAGCGAAATGTTCGGATAACGTGCATTGAAGCGTTCAATCACTTTCGGTAATTTATAGCGGATTTGCGTGTGTGTGGTGGCAATACGGAGATTCTGTTTTGTCGTGGTATCTTCGTGTGATACCAGACTTTTAATTTTATCAAACTGCGCGAGAATATCGCAGGCAACACGATGAACTTCTTCACCAATCGGACTGAGCGATAATAAGTTATTATTTTTCCGGTTGAATAAAGAAACGTTCAGTTCATCTTCAAGAATTTTAAGCTGCTTGCTCACTGTCGGCTGTGAGGTATACAGCTTCTCGGCAGCATTCGTGATATTAAAGTCACTCCTGACCACCTCAACAAAACTTTTGAGCTGATTAATGTTCATTGCTTATTTATCCAGTTATAAAACGGATTCAAAATATTAAAATTATTAATAAACAGGGTTATAAGAGTAATACAACATGCTGTGTATCAGGATGATAGCACAAGGCTGATGATGAAGAAATAAACACGTCCCGCAAAAAACGGTATCCGTTATTAGCAGGCTAATAACGGATTTTTAAGATGAGATTCAGTATCACTCAATATCACGAAATTACATCAGTTCAGATTCGACCGGCAAAATAACGGTTTCTGCTTTCCAGGATTCCCGTTCATTTCCGCTGTCGCGTTTATTCCGGCCTTCAATCTCGGTGAAGAACCAGCCAACCGGTACTTCAAAGATATCTGCAATACGGACTAAACAATCCACATCCACACGGTTTACACCACGTTCATAACGTGACATCTGCTGCTGGCTGATCTCAATCATTTCAGCCAGTCTTGCTGCTGTAATACCATGATCTTTGCGTAACACCTGAATTTTTTGCCCGACAGCACGTGCTATCGAGTTTTTTGCTTTGGTCATGTCGCTATCCCTCACATATGGCTGTGATAGTCACCGGATTCCTCTCCGGGGACTAACAAAAATATGCGTTTATTAAAGAAAGTGGACCAATTGATATTCACAAAGTTTTACTCTTTGTTGTTGTTTTAACTTCCGCATGAATGTACTTATGCAAACCAGCAACGTACACATGTTGAAACATATATTACATATTCATTTACCAAATTGAAACCTGACTTCCATGCACTTAACGGATTGTAAAAAAAGAATTATTCGGTGTGCAAAAGAATGATAACCCTATGTATTATATTATATTTATATTCTACATCACCCTGGGGCCAGGTATAAACCACTAAAAATAAAATGACTCATTATTAGGATAAAATAGTAACTATTTAACTTTAATGGAGTAACAAACCACAATTAAATAGAAAAAAACCGATATATTTTGAAACATTTATATCTTTCTCAAATTGCCATTAACAGATATTGCTGTGTTATTTTAATATTTAGCATATAATTCCAAAGTTTATCTTATTATTACGTAAAGAAATTATTGAGGACTGTGATTATGCGTTAATTACATATGAGGTAATCAACAGAAAAACTCATACAGAAAATTGAGAAATGAAGTGAAACATACTGATAACATTCTTTGTTTTATGAGATTGCGCTATATTTTACCTATATTTAAGCTATTCACGCTATTATTTAACTAATAATTTTTAATACATCTGGTTTAGATACCATTAATTTCGACTTTAGTGCAATTAAATATCCTGGCAGGCATCAATTCAGGATGTATTATTTTCAGAATAACCTGTGCGCACGGTGATTTTTCAGAAAAAATAGCGCTGAAAATTTCACGATAACAAGAAGTTAAATGCCAATAACATCATGACAGCCAGTATAAAAACCCGTTAATTTTACAAAAAATACGATTTATGCTAAATTAGGTGACCTCGTTTCAAAACAAAGGTGCTTTTTTTGGTTATTACAACACACGACTTTCCTATTCTTCCTGTCCTGTCCGCAGTTTCCTGTACTGCCTGCCGTTAGTGGCGTTATGCTGATTAATTAATCTATTTAACAGGAAACATGAATACGGGAAAAAAAACCACGTATTTATACTTACCACTTTGGTATTAAGCATCTCCTGCTACCGATGAATTCACTATCATACAAAAAGTCGTTGTGGGTTCGGGTGAATCTCAGTCACGTGAATCCCCGTCATAAAACAAAAGGATACAACGACGAGACGCAAGAAAACAAAACAAAAACCTTTAAATATCAATGACATTACTATTATTGATGATGGGAAATTAAAGAAAGCCATCACCGCCGCCTCACTGGGTAATGCCATGGAGTGGTTTGACTTCGGGGTCTACGGCTTCCTGGCGTATGTGCTGGGTCAGGTCTTCTTCCCTTCAGCTTCTCCGGGCATACAGATGATTGCGGCATTAGCCACCTTCTCCGTACCGTTTCTGGTACGTCCGCTGGGCGGCGTATTTTTCGGCATCATGGGCGATAAATTCGGCCGCCAGAAAGTACTTTCCGTAACTATCATTATTATGGCTATCAGTACTTTCTGTATCGGTCTGATCCCGTCTTATGAAAGCATCGGAATCTGGGCACCGGTTCTGTTACTGCTGGCAAAACTGGCTCAGGGGTTTTCCGTGGGCGGTGAGTATTCCGGTGCAGCTATCTTTGTAGCGGAATATTCACCGGATCGTAAACGCGGATTTATGGGCAGCTGGCTGGATTTCGGCTCGATTGCCGGTTTCGTCTGCGGTGCCGGTGTGGTGGTTCTGCTCTCCAGTATTCTCGGTGAAGAGACATTCCGTGAATGGGGCTGGCGTATCCCGTTCTTCCTGGCACTGCCGCTGGGGGTGATCGGCCTGTATCTGCGTCATGCTCTGGAGGAAACACCGGCTTTCCAGCAGCATGTTGAGGATATGAAAAATGCCAATCCTGAAACCGGCGAAGATAAGCCCCGTGTTTCACTGCGCAGCATTGCCTCACAATACGGCAAGGGTCTGATGATTTGTGTCGGACTGGTGATTGCCACCAACGTCACGTATTACATGCTGCTGACCTATATGCCGAGTTATCTGTCGCATAACCTGAATTACAGTGCGGATCATGGGGTGCTGATTATTATCGCGATTATGATTGGTATGCTGTTTGTACAGCCGCTGATCGGGATGATGAGTGACCGCATCGGCCGTAAGCCGTTTGTTCTCGCAGGCAGTATCGGGTTATTTTTCCTTGCTATCCCGGCATTTATGCTGATTAACAGTGGCATCATCGGCCTGATTTTCTTAGGGTTGCTGATCCTGGCAGTTCTGCTGAACTGCTTTACCGGCGTGATGGCCTCCATTTTACCGGCCATCTTCCCGACAAAAATCGCTACAGTGCACTGGCTATCTCATTCAATATTTCGGTGCTGATTGCAGGTGCCACCCCGACAGCCGCAGCCTGGCTGGTCGAAGTCACCAATAACCTGTATATGCCGGCCTATTATCTGATGGTGATTGCCGTTATCGGAATGATTACTGCCATTGTGATGAAAGAAACCGCCAATAAACCATTACGCGGTGCCACACCGGCAGCTTCAGACCGGGCGGAATCCAAAGAGATTTTACTTGAGCATTACGATAATATTGAGCATAAGATTGAGGCGGTTGATGAGGAGATTGCCGCGTTGCAAAAACGCCGTCAGTCACTGATTGATCAGCATCCGAAACTGGACTGATGTCCTGCTCAGGCCCGCCTCTCCGGACGCGGGCCTTTTTATTGTTTATGCGGGAGGTAAGATGATGACAGACTCAGCACCGGCCGTTGTCTGGCTGCGGCAGGATCTGCGGCTGACGGATAACACGGCGCTTTACGCCGCCTGTCAGGCACACCGGCAGGTAAAACTGATTTTTACACTCACGCCGGGGCAATGGCAACAGCACGCTATGTCCCCGTCACAGCAGGCACTGATTTTCTGTCAGCTGCATGCCCTGAACACATCCGCTGCCGCACTCGGGATCACCCTGCATGTGCAGCCGTGCAATACCTTTGAGGATGCCGCTGACTGGCTGGCAGCATGGTGCCGTGAGCATCGCATCCCCGCCGTATATGTTAATAAACAGTACGGGCTGAATGAACAGCGCCGGGATGCCCGTTTTGCGGCCCGTCTGCCGGAAAGCTGCCGTTTTTATGCCTCCGATGACAGTGTCCTGCTGCCACCGGGCAGTGTGAGCACACAACAGGGCGGACTCTACAAAGTGTTTACGCCATTCCGTCGCGCCTTTCTCACCGCACTGATGCAGACCACTGTCCGTGTCCTGCCGGTACCGGATGCCAAAGGGCCGCCGGTTTCCCCGGTGCCTCTTAATCTGCCACAGCAGGAACATACTCTTTTTCCTTCCGGGGAAGAGGCAGCCCTGCAACGACTGGCGGATTTCTGTCAGAAGCATGCTGCGGATTACAAAACAGAACGGGATTTCCCGGCGATTGACGGCACCAGCCGGATCTCCGCCTATCTCGCGACCGGAATTTTGTCCCCGCGCCAGTGCCTGAGCCGTCTGCGCCTGCATTTTCCGATGGTGTCAGATGAGCCGGAGAGTGGCGCTTATACCTGGCTAAGTGAGCTTATCTGGCGTGAATTTTATCTGCATCAGCTGGCACTCCACCCGGATATCAGCCGCCACCGTCCGATGCAGCGCTGGACAGAGGCTATTGCCTGGTCACCGGACAGTGACGGGCTGGCAGCCTGGCAGCAGGGCCGGACCGGCTTTCCGCTGGTCGATGCAGCCATGCGTCAGCTGAATGAAACCGGCTGGATGCATAACCGCCTGCGGATGATCACGGCAAGTTTTCTGGTCAAAGATTTATTAACGGACTGGCGGCGCGGCGAGCACTACTTTATGTCACGGCTGATTGACGGTGAATTTGCCGCCAATAACGGCGGCTGGCAGTGGGCGGCCTCCACAGGCCATGATTCGGTGCCGTACTTCCGGATTTTCAACCCGGTCACCCAGGGAAAACGGTTTGACCCGGACGGCAGTTTTATCCGCCGCTGGCTGCCGGAACTGGCAGACGTCCCGGCGAAATACATTCACACCTCCCATGAATGGACGGAGAAGAATCAGCGGGAGATTGATTATCCGAAGCCGGTGGTTGATCACCGGATGGCGAGGATCAGGGCTATCGATGCTTACGAAACCGCCCTCCGGACCGTTACCGGCGGGGATGACAATCCGTATTAATCTGTTTTGTCTGCTGACCGGCGCACCGTGCTGTAGGTCAGCAGATGCTCCAGATTATAATAACGGGCTTTATTCAGTACCGTGGTATGGGACATCCCGATTTCGCGCGACACCTTACGGGCCGAACCATAGCGGCGCAGATAATCCTCCAGCAGACTTTTTTCCTGCCGCGCAAGAGACTCTTTCAGGTTGATCTCTTCCGGCACCGGCGGCATTTCTGTTCTCTGTACCGGCTGATGCCGCTGTACCGGAGATGCCATCACTTCCTCATGCGGCAGCCATAAATCCCCGACGGTAATTTCCCGGCCGGAAGCCAGGTGAATAGCCCGCAGAATCACGTTTTGCAGTTCACGCACGTTGCCCGGCCACGAATAGGCCATTAGCTGGTGATATGCATCCTGAGATAAGCTGAGCTGTTTATTTAGTTCCGTCGTGTATTTACTGATAAAACGCTGTAATAACAGCGGAATATCTGTTTTTCGCTCTTTCAGCGGCGGGATATTAATCGGGATCACGTTGATCCGGTAATAGAGATCTTCACGGAACGATTTATTCTCGATCATCTCTTCCAGATTCCGGTTGGTCGCCACAATGATCCGCACATCGACCGGGATCTCTTTGTGCCCGCCGACCCGCCGGATCACCCCTTCCTGTAATACCCGCAATAATTTACTTTGCAGGATAAGAGAAAGCTCGCCGAATTCATCCAGAAATACAGTACCGTGATTGGCGGATTCAAACAGCCCCATCTTTCCGCCCTTGCTGGCACCGCTGAATGCGCCGCCCTCATAACCGAACAGCTCACTCTCAATCAGGTTCTCCGGCAGTGCCGCACAGTTAATCGGCGCAAACGGATGGGCGCTGCGGTCACTGGCATTATGGATGGCACGGGCAAACAATTCCTTACCGGTCCCGGTTTCACCACGGATCAATACGGTATAAGGACTTATTGAGATTTTTTTAGCGAAATCAATCAGGTTCATCATGATTCCGCTTTCACAGATAATGTCATCAAAACTGAATGGCAGGCTTTTATTAACTGAAGAAGCCATCTGCTGCACAGAGCGCAGGCTTTTGAAGGTGATCACGGCCCCCATGACCTGGGATTCTTCACTCAGAATCGGGCGGCCGGAACAAATATAGTACAACTCCCCTTTCGGGGTGCCGGTTACCATCTGATAGTGATCAAAGCTGTTGCCGGCGAGCAGTTTGGTCAGCACGGCCTGGTTTTTGCCGCTGAGAATTTTACTGATATTCACACCGACAATATTTTCCCGCGATATAGAGAAAAAATCTTCCGCCACTTTATTAAAGTAGTTGATATTACCCTGGTTATTGATACCGATAATACCGTCAGTGGTGGATTCAAGAATAGCCTGTAATTCTTTTTCTTTGCGTTCGTAGGGCTGTAGTTTAGAACGGGTAACACTGATAACATCAGGATTAAGCAGGAGTTTACTCAGCAGCAGCTTAACATCCCGCTCGCACTCCGCATTAAATTTGACATAAATTTTGCACGGAAAAACTTCCATGGAATTAATGCTGATTTCTGAGGCCGAAAACTCATTGATGACTTCTTCCACCATGGCGACGCGGTCAATGGTATTAATTAACCATCTATATGCAGACATGTGATTAGCACTCCCGGTTAGTGTATGTAGTGCTCATTTTTCACTCACCAATCAGAGTTAACCCATTAGAGGGTGTTACTGAGCGACGAACAAAAAAATAAAAATAAAACAAAATAGTGCGCAATAAAAAAAGCCGCTTAATAAAATAAGCTTATTATACCTAGTGTTATTGTTATGCTAGGTTCAGTTACGTTACTTACTATAAACAACTTCAGCCTGCTTGTACCCGCCAGATATCTCAATTCTATGAAAAAAGTCCGTCAGTTGTCAGGTTTACATCTGAACTCATTGGGTAAT
>NZ_NRQY01000002.1:587568-656147 GCF_003996855.1 Morganella morganii
CATTGGGATGGAAAATCATTAAAAATGCGGCAATTAATAGAACTGATTATTCCTTACGTTGATCATTATCAATCGCCGGACGTATCGATTCAGGAAAAAATTTAAAAAGAGATCTGGATCACCCTTCCCTTTTAGGGCTATAATGTGACGCAAGTCCGGTTTTATCCCCTAATGTGATTAACCCCACTACCAGAAAGTGGCAACTTACTGTCAATTTTCTTTCCACTTTGTCATTTTTACTTACACTCCTCTTTCCACTTCTTCCGCACTAACTTTGTCTAAGTTATGTTTTAAAATTATTTATCTCTTTTAATTCAATGTGTTATAAAAATAACTCCTGAGTTGGCACGGCTATTGCTTTTATTACTGCAACAACAGCACATGTTGGCATAATAAAAAATTATTCTTTGGAGGATTTATGCACGATTATACGAATAAAGGTTATGACACTAAGATTGTTCACGCTGGCCAGCAGGCTGATCCACTGACCGGTGCGTTATCAACCCCAATCTATCAGACCTCTACATTCGTCTTCGACAGCGCAGCACAAGGGGCAGCACGTTTCGCATTAGAAGAAGAAGGTTATATCTACTCACGTTTAGGTAACCCGACTAACGCAGCATTAGAAGAAAAAATGCGTGTACTGGAAAACGGCGAAGCTGCTCTGGCGACTTCTTCCGGTATCGCTGCTATCTCTACCACTATCCTGACTATGTGCGGCCAGGGCGACCATATCGTTGCTTCTGATACACTGTACGGCTGTACTTATGCTCTGCTGTCTCACACCCTGCCTAAATTCGGTATCGAAGTCACTTTCGTTCGCGCAAATGACCCTGCGAACATCAAAGCGGCAATGAAACCAAATACCAAAATGGTTTACGTCGAAACTCCGGCTAACCCGACTCTGGCAATGATCGACCTCGAAGCAGCGGCAAATGTTGCTCACGAAGGCGGCGCTATGCTGGTTGTGGATAACACCTTCATGTCTCCGTACTGCCAGCGTCCTCTGGAATTAGGTGCAGACATCGTTGTTCACAGTGTGACCAAATACATCAACGGCCACGGCGACGTTATCGGCGGTGTGATTGTCGGTCCTGCTGAGTTCCTGGTTCCTGCACGCCTGGTTGGTGTTAAAGATATCACCGGTGGTGTAATGAGCCCGTTCAACGCATGGTTAACCCTGCGCGGTCTGAAAACACTGCACGTCCGTATGGAGCGTCACTGCTCTAACGCGATGAAAGTAGCTCAATATCTGGAATCTAACCCGAATGTAGAAGCAGTATTCTACCCTGGTCTGCCGTCTCACCCGCAGCACGAGTTAGCGAAAAAACAAATGAGCAACTTCGGCGGTATGATCAGCTTTGAAATCAAAGGCGGTATCGAAGCAGGCCGTAAAGTGATGGATGCTGTTGAGTTATGCATGCTGGCAGTAAGCCTGGGCGATACTGAAACTCTGATTCAGCACCCTGCATCAATGACTCACTCTCCGGTTCCGGCTGAAGAGCGTCTGAAAGCAGGTATCACTGATGGTCTGATTCGTATCTCTGTCGGTCTGGAAACACCTGAAGACATCATTGCTGACCTGGAACAGGCTATTGCGAAAGCAGTTGCTTAAGATCAGAGCGGAAAATTAAGTCTTGCAGTATGTACTCACCTCATTTGCCATTAACACTCAGACGGGGTGAGTACACGAAGCACGCGGAAAAATTCATTGAGAGCCACTCTGAATTCTCTCCGGCGTGCTTTTTAAGTATTTAACAGGTTATTTTTAGCGGTAATAACAAGAACAATGCAGTGCTGAAATTTTTTAGAAACCATAATCACAATAAATTATTATGAAAACCAAGGGGGCTTAGTATGGCGGACATGACCTCAACCGATAATTCCGCGAAAGCGCTGGGCAAAATACCATTTACAATGTATGACGCCGGCTGGGTTGTGCTTTGTATTGGTATGGCGATCGGTGCCGGTACCGTTGTAATGCCTATTCAGATCGGTCTGAAAGGTATTTGGGTATTTATTTTAGCTTTCATGATTGCGTATCCGGCAACATATATGTTGCAGAAGCTGTACATGAATACGTTGTCTGAAAGTGAAGAATGTGAAGACTACACAAACATCATCACACAGTATCTGGGCAGTAACTGGGGTGTGGCACTGGGGGTTATTTACTTCCTGATGCTTATCCACGGTATCTTTATTTACTCTCTTTCTGTTATTTTCGACAGTGCCTCTTATCTCCATACTTTCGGTGTTACAGAGGGTGTGCTCTCAAGCTCACTGATCTATCGTGTGGCTGTCTTTTCCGCACTGATTTTCATTGCCTCCAAGGGCGAGAAACTGCTGTTCAAAATCTCCGGTCCGATGGTTATCGTGAAAGTGGGTATCATTATATCGCTGGGTCTGGTGATGATCCCTCACTGGGATTTCAATAATATCACTGCATTCCCGCCGATTGGTGACTTTACCCGTGACGTGCTGCTGACTGTACCGTTTACCTTCTTCTCTGCGGTTTTCGTTCAGATCCTGAACCCGATGAACATCGCGTACCGTAAACTGGAATCTGACAAACGTGTGGCCACCTACCGTGCTATCCGCGCCCACCGCGTGGCATATATCACTCTGGTGACTATCATCCTGTTCTTCTCATTCTCCTTTACGTTCTCTATCAGTCATGATCAGGCCGTATCCGCGTTTGAACAGAACATCTCTGCACTGGCAATTGCTGCCCAGGTTATTCCGGGCGCGGTCGTGAGTGTGATGACAACCGTTCTGAATATCTTTGCAGTTCTGACAGCATTCTTCGGTATCTATCTGGGCTTCCAGGAATCCGTGAAAGGCCTTGCGGTTAACATCCTTTCCCGCTTCATGGATAAAGAAAAAATCAACCACACTTTATTAAACATCTGTATCTCTGTCTTCATCGTTGCATTACTGACTGCATGGGTGTCCACAGGGTTCTCCGTGGTTGTCTTCTTCCAGATCGGCAGCCCGTTATATGCTATCGTTTCCTGCTTAATTCCTGTTTACCTGGTATTCCGTGTCGCGAAACTGAAAAAATTCAAAGACTGGAAAGCCTGGTGTGTTATGGGCTTCGGTATTCTGCTGCTCATCGCACCGTTCTTCAAATACCTTGAGTGACGGGTAAGAGAAAACAGGCCATCCGTCGGTGCCCCGCACTGACTGAAATAAAGTAATACCCCGGAACCGGTCACAGTACCGGTTCCGGAAAGTTAAAAAACTCAGCACCGCAGTCTGAATAAAAAAACCTCTGTCCTTCTAACCATATTTATTAAGTTCCTTGATTGGTTAGCATATTGCGGGAGATATTATCTCCCGCTTTTTTTCGTCTGAAATCCGCCCCTGGCGGGCTATTCACCATTATCACCGTTTTATTTTAGCCGTGTACCGGGCACGGCAAACCCGTACAGTAATCCGCAAATCAGCTGTACCGGCCTGTCTTTTTTATTTAAAAATGAAAGTCCCGGTAATTAAAAATCACGGGGAGAAATAATACTGTCCGCAATAAGGCTCATCCGGATTTCCTGAATATCCCCTTCTTCATTTTCATAAAGAATTTCATCCAGTCCGGTTCCGGTCATATTCATTTCCTCAAAGAAACGACCCGGTGTGAGTTTGAAAGCCAGACTGACTCGCAGTAGTGTATCCACATCAATACGGTTTACTCCCCGCTCATAACGTGAGAGCTGCTGCTGGCTAATCCCTATTCTGTGTGCCAGCTGCTTTGTGGTTAAGCCTGCATTGGTCCGGTATTGTCTGATAACCTGTCCGATAGCTTCGGAGATTGCATATTTCTTCATCATTAATCAATAACCCTATAAAGACCATCACTAAAATTCCTTATTTAGCTCACTGATCATAGAAAAAACACTTAAAACTATAAGTAGTTTATCGTACATAGGGCCATTTTTGAAAAACCAAAGGTTATGCTGTTTGTGAGTACATCAGGGGGTAAATGAGACGGATTGTTTCGATATATTTCGCCTTTAAAATCATAGTGTAACGAAATAATATGACAAAATATAAATCGATTGAAAGTGCAATGAATTAGTAGAATAAGTGTTATATACCAAATAATTAGAAAAATAACATGTATTCACTCCATTCGAATGCAAATTCCGAGTTTTTACAGGATGTGAAAAAGTGTGTTTGATCCCACACATCGGATTTCAGCATAACAGTTCAATGGCTAATCCTAATATGAGCACAAAACAGAATTTAATAAATTAAATTTATGTAAATATTTTACACGAAAAATTAACTTACTTCGGATTTTGTCAAAAATACAGAAACCGGCATAAAAAAGCCGGTGGCAGTCATACCTGCCACCGGCTGAATACACCGATATGATTTAACCGGATTACAGACGCTCAATCACCATCGCAATCCCCTGTCCGCCACCGATACACAGTGTCGCCAGTCCGGTGGTTTTGTTCTGCGCCTGTAACGCATGCAGTAATGTCACCAGGATACGGGCACCACTCGCACCAATCGGATGACCCAGAGCAATCGCCCCGCCGTTGACGTTCACTTTTTCAGGATCAAAACCCAAATCACGGCCGACAGCGAGGAATTGGGAGGCAAATGCTTCATTGGCTTCGATAAGATCGATGTCCTTCAGCGACAGCCCTGTTTTCTCCAGCACTTTCCGCGTGGCCGGAACCGGCCCCAGCCCCATCATTGACGGCGAAACACCGCCGGAGGCATAACCCCGGATGCGGGCAAGCGGCGTCAGTCCCAGTGATTTGGCGCGGGTTTCCGTCATCAGCATCAGCGCTGCCGCACCGTCATTAATACCGGACGCATTACCGGCAGTCACGGTTCCCGCTTTATCAAAAGCGGGACGCAGTTTCGCCAGCCCTTCTGCGGTTGAACCGGCTTTCGGAAACTCATCGGTATCCACTACGATATCCCCTTTACGGCTTTTCACCGTTACCGGCACAATTTCTGCCTTAAAGGCGCCGCGCTCAATCGCGCTGACGGCTTTCTGCTGTGAGGACAGCGCCAGAGCATCCTGCTCTTCCCAGGTCAGGTTATAAGCTTTGGCAATGTTCTCCGCCGTGATCCCCATGTGATAATTATTCTCGGCACATAACAGCCCGTCACGCAGAATCACATCATGCACCGCGCCGTCACCCAGGCGGTAACCCCAGCGGGCTCTGCTGTCGAGCAAATACGGCGCCTGACTCATATTTTCCGTTCCGCCCGCGATAATAATGTCCGCGTCACCGCTGCTGATCGCCTGAGCGCCCAGCGCGACGCTCTTCAGGCCGGAACCGCACACTTTATTGACGGTGAAAGCACAGGCGCTCTCCGGTATGCCGCTGCGCAGCAGAACCTGGCGTGCGGGGTTCTGTCCGAGTCCTGCCTGCAACACATTCCCCATGATCACTTCATCGACCAGCCCCGGCTCCAGCTGCGTTTTTTTCAGCAATGCGCTGACTACTGCCGCACCGAGATCCACTGCACTGACACCCGCCAGTGCGCCGTTAAAATTACCAATCGCTGTGCGCAGAGCACTGACAATAACGATATTTTCCATTGCGAAATCCTTACTGTTTATTATCTGTCAGAAGAAAATGAGGCCGAGAATGAAAATCGGGGCCGAGAGCAGCAGGGCGGTGATGCAGTACCCCATAATGTCCCTGACCCCCAGCCCGGCAATCGCCAGTGCCGGCAGAGCCCAGAACGGCTGCGCCATGTTCATCCACTGCTCACCGTAGGCAATCGCCATCACGGATTTACCGAGATCCGCCCCCAATGCCTGAGCGGCCGGAATCACAAACGGTCCCTGAATCACCCAGTGTCCGCCACCTGACGGCACGGCAAAGTTGATCAGCGCAGAGCTGAAGAACGTCATCAGCGGGAAGGTTTCTTTGTCGGCAACGTTGATGAAGAATTCTGTGATAAGCCCGCCCAGTCCGGAGCCTTCCATCATGAGCTGGATACCCGCATAGAACGGGAACTGCACGAGGATACCGGCGGTACTGCGGGCAGCGGCACTGACGGCACGCATATACGCCATCGGGGTTTTATGCAGCAGCAGGCCGGTCAGCAGGAAAATCATGTTCACGGTGTTGATGGTGATATTGAAACCGTTTTTGATGAAATACATGCCGAGGAATGTGAAACCCAGAATCCCGATAATCCACGCGATCAGACGACTCTCTTCCATCCGGAGAGAAACCGGTGCGTCTTCCGGTAATTTTTTCTGGAAATCCGGCTCTTCTTCGAGCAGCGCTGGGTCGATCATCATGATGTCGTCTTTGCGCGGCATCATCATGCGGGTGACAAACGGCATCACCAGAATCAGCGTCAGGGTGATAAACAGGTTATACCCGGTGAACATGGTCTGGCTGACCGGGATAAGCCCGGCGATATGCTCGACAGGGTTACCCGGTGTGGCAGCCAGCAGCGGCATGGAGCCGGAGAAACCGCCGCCCCAGGTCATAAACCCGATATAGGCACAGGCGATCAGCAGCGGGTAGTCGGAACCCAGCACACGGCGGGCCACTTCGCGGGCAAACATTGCCCCGACCACCAATCCGAAGCCCCAGTTAATAACACAGGCGACCGAGCCGAAAAACGTCACCAGCATGACCCCCTGAACCGGGGTCTTTGCCAGTGATGCGGTGAGCCGCAGAATACGTTTAACCGGCGGGGAGCTGGCCAGCGCGATGACAAATGTCAGCATGGTCAGCAGCATTGCGAAGATCAGCGGATCAGGCAGATAGCGGCTCACCACACGGGTCATGACTCGTGAGATGCGTCCTATCATACGGTTTCCCCCGCACTCACCAGCGGCATTTCACAGATATCCGGTGAAACAATAAAATGCGCGGCCGTTTTTTCGCGGATAGTACCGATATCCGTACCCGGCGCGTATTCGCACAGAATCATCTGATCGTTTTCAAAACGGAATAACGCCAGTTCCGTCACCAGCACATCAACCGCTTTCACGGCGGTCAGCGGCATAGTGCACTCCGGCAGGATTTTGGCGGAACCGTCTTTTGCACAGTGTTCCATTGCAATGATCACTTTGCGCGCACCGGTCACGAGATCCATTGCCCCGCCCATACCCGGCACCATTTTGCCCGGAACCACCCAGTTGGCGAGATTGGCCTGTTCATCCACCTGTAAGCCGCCCAGCACGCTGGCATCCACATGACCGCCGCGGATCAGGGCGAAAGAAAAGGCGCTGTCAAACATCGATGCGCCCGGCAAAATACCGCACGGCTGACCGCCTGCATTGACCAGATTCTTATCCGGCGTCGTCACCGGCCCGAGGCCGAGAAAGCCGTTTTCTGACTGTAATGTGATATGCACGCCTTCCGGCAGATAGTTCGCCACCTGTGTCGGCAGCCCGATACCGAGGTTCACCACATCACCATCGTTCAGTTCCAGTGCCACACGGCGGGCGATTAATTCTTTTGCATTCATGATGTTTTCCTTATTCTGCAATCAGCCAGTCAATAATTGCCCCTGGTGTGGCAACACAATCCGGGTCGATATCCCCCACCGCGACCATTTCGTCCGGCTCGGCAATGGTGATATCCGCCGCCAGCGCCATCAGCGGGTTAAAGTTGCGGGCACTGAGGTCATACGTGAGGTTGCCGAGCGGGTCAGCTTTTTGCGCCTGAATCAGCGCCAGGTCAGCGCGCACAGGGGAAGTTCGAGGAGATAATCGCGGCCATCGAGGGTAATTTTCTGTTTGCCTTCTTCCACGACCGTACCGACACCGGTGGGTGTGAGAAATCCGCCCAGACCGGCACCGCCGCAGCGGATTTGTTCTGCCAGCGTACCCTGCGGGATCAGTTGCACTTCCATTTCACCGGCGATCATGCGCCGTCCGGTCTCCGGGTTTGTCCCGATATGGGAAGCAATCACTTTTTTCACCCGTCCGTTCACAATCAGCGGACCCAGGCCGGTATCCACGAATGCGGTATCGTTGGCAATAATAGTCAGATCTTTTACACCGGATTCTAATAATTCAGTCATTAAACGCGGCGGCGTACCAACACCCATAAATCCGCCAACCATAATTGTCATGCCGTCACGAAAAAATTCACCGGCTTTTTTAACCGTTATTTGTTTATTCTTCATAGCACTTCCCTTTTATAAAAAAATATAGACGCAAAGGTAATAGCAAGGGCTATACCAATAATAAAATTTATTTTTTGTTATATCTTTATACTTTTAACATTATGATATTAATGATTTTTAAAATAACAAAAATAAATTCATTAACATAATGTAAATAAAAAATTCATTCCGGGAGGTGAAATAAAGTGCACAGTGTGAAAAATTATTCACAGCAAAAAAACACGGTGAATTTATTTTCACCGTGTTTTTAAAAATTATTATTAATTATCTATACAAAATTATTATTAATACAGATTATTCAATATCGTATTCCTGCAATTTATACATTAATGCCCGGCGACTGATCCCCAGCGCAGATGCAGTATGGGTTTTGTTATTCTGAAATTCGGCCAGTGCAGAAATAATCAGCTCTTTTTCGTAGGCTTTAATATTTTCTTTCAGGTTCAGCCCCGGCTCCTGCGTGACCGGAATCAATGCCACCGGCTGGCTGCGGACCTGTGCCAGTAACTGCTCCGGCAGATCTTCCGGGAAAATCACATACCCGGTGCTCATAATCACTGCCCGTTCAATCACGTTGGAAATCTCCCGCACATTGCCCGGCCACTGATAGTTCATCAGCAATGCCAGGGTTTCCGGAGCAAGCTCGACAATATCGCGGTTATTTTCCTGACTGAACTTTTGCAGAAAATGGGAAGCCAGCAGCCCGACATCCTCCGGCCGCTCACGCAGCGGCGGTAAATTCAGGTGAATAACATTCAGACGGTAAAACAGATCCTGGCGGAAGTGTCCTTCCCGCACCCGTTCATTCATATCGCGGTTGGTCGCGGCGATAATGCGGATATCCACACGGATGGTTTTACTGCCGCCGACCCGCTCGAACTCTTTTTCCTGCACCACCCGCAGCAGCTTCACCTGTAAATCTGCCGGCATCTCGCCGACCTCATCAAGCAACAGTGTGCCGCCGCTGGCGCGTTCAAACAACCCCTGCCGCTGCACCTGCGCCCCGGTAAATGCGCCCTTTTCATGACCGAACAGTTCACTCTCCAGCAATGAGCCGGGCAGTGCCCCGCAATTCACTTTAATAAAGGGGCCGTTGGCTCTTTCGCTGTTGTAGTGGATCGCCCGCGCCACCACTTCCTTCCCGGTGCCGCTTTCCCCTGTAATGAGCACTGTCGCCTGACTTCGCGAGACTTTGGCGATATCACGGCAGATTTCCATCATTTTCGGGTTACGGGTCAGCACCCGTCCCCATTGGTAGCTGTCGCTCAGTTCGCGGTGCAGCAGATTGATTTCCTGTTTCATCTCCTGCAATTGTAATGCGCGGGAGATAAGCAGCTTCAGTTCTGTCAGGTCGAAGGGTTTTATCACATAATCAAACGCCCCGAGGCGCAGCGCATCCACGGCGGTTTCCACTGCCGCGTAGGCAGTCATCAGGATCACCGGCACTTCCGGGTTCAGTTCGCGCATCCGTTTGAGCGCTTCAATACCGTCCAGTTTCGGCATGCGGATATCCATCAGCACCACGTCCGGTTTGTCCTGCACAAAACTTATCAGCGCGGCCTCACCATCCTCTGCCACACGGGTTTCATGTCCGTCAATTGAAAATGCGGTCTGTAACATCCGGCAGAGGTTCTTTTCATCATCAACTATCAGAAGCCGGTACGATTTATGTGTAATCATTTTTTTTACTCTGCACTATCGGCAATGTTATGGTGAACGTCGTTCCGTGATATTCCCGGCTTTCAAGGAAAATATCACCGCCGTGACCGGTGATGATCCGCTGACGGAGAGCCAGCCCCAGCCCGGTTCCCGAGGCTTTGGTGGTAAAAAAAGGATCAAAAATTTTCTTTTGCAGCGCCGCCGGAATCCCGGTGCCGTCGTCGCGGATCACCACCATAATCCGCTGCTCCTCCATATAGCAGGTGGAGATAAAGAGATTGCCTCTGGCCGGAATCGACTGCACCGCGTTTATCATGATATTGAGCAGCACCTGACGCAGCAGTTCGCTGTTGGCTTCAATCAGCGGCAGTGTTTCATCCGGCATCCAGGTGAATGTAACCCGCGCCTCCACGCCTTTGGTTTTGATCAGCACCAGTGCTTCCTCAATCAGCCGGTTGATGCTGATCGGCCGGAATGTGCCGGTCTGCGGCCGGGAGAAATCAAGCAGCTGACGGATGATCCGGTCAATGGAATCCACTTCCTTGAGAATGATACTGATGTACTCCAGTTTATCCGGATGATTTTCCAGTTCTTTGAGGATCTGCACGAAACCGCTGATCGCCGTCAGCGGGTTGCGCACCTCATGCGCCACACCCGCCATCAGCTCGCCGAGTGTGGCGAGCTTTTCCGCCTGCTGCATACGGCGCTGAACCTCTTTCTGCGCGGTGAGATCCTTAAATATCACCAGCGCGCCGATAAGCTCCCCGCCCGCATTGCGGATGCGGCTGGTGCTGACGTTTATCTGAATCGTGCGGTCACGGGCGGGATACTCAATTTCCAGGCTGACATGCTCAATACCGCGCGTCAGGGTGTCCAGCACCGGGCTGGAAAAGCTGCGCCCTTCAAAGACATCACCGTAATATTTGCCGTGCAGATCCCGCTCCAGATAGCCGGTTATCTCTTCCGCCGCCGGGTTAATCATGGTGACACAGCCGTTGATATCCACCGCGATCACGCCATCCGCCGCACTTTTAATGATCAGTTCGTTGAGGGTTTTCATCTCCCGCAGTGTCTGTGCCAGGGCATTAACGCTGTCGCTGATTTCCCTCATTTCCCCTTTCATCATCGGCAGATGGGTATTAAGGTCATGAGAGAGATCACTGAGGCCACTTTTAATCGCGCCGATATCACGGCTGAAATGACGGGAAAAAATAATAATAATCAGCAGGCTGAACAGAATACCGAGTGCAATGACCGCGATTATTTTGACATCCATTGCCAGTGCCTGGCGGTCAATATCATCCGTCAGTTCATTTGCCCAGATATAACCGATCACCTCACCGTCACGTCTGACCGGGATCATCGCATTCATGATATTGCCGCGCACCTGGGTTCCCCAGCCGACTTCCGGTTCCCCCGCTGACATCACATGGCGGCCGGGGTGATCCTCACTGATGCGGGTGCCGGTTTTATTGCCGTAACGGGCCCGCGGGGAATAGGTCACAATACCGTCAAGCTCACGGTGATAATACCCGGCGCCGACCCCCGGGAAGGTGGAGGTGATAATTTCCGCCGCCGGATACAGCTTTTCACTGATCAGTGCCAGGCGCTGGTCGCGCGGCAGGGATGCGGCAAGGTCATATTCATCATTCAGTGCCTGTTCCAGCAAACCGGCAACGGAATAGAGTTTGTTCCGTTTCTCCTGCAACAGAGCAGAACGCCCCTCTGTTTCCACAAAATAGCCGATGATAAGTGTCGGCACGGTGACCAGCAGAATGGCCATTAGTATGAGTTTGTCACGCAGACTGAAGGGATAATATTTATGCAACACAGAAGGCCCGTCTGAAAAACAATATGATTTACCAGCATATACAACTGATTAAAAAATATCTTTGCGAGCGGTCATAGTTCCGGAATCTCTGTAAAAACAACAGGATAATTGATGATCAAGAAGGTTACCGGCGGGAGAAAACTGACAATACGGCAGCAGAGATGGGGTCTGCTGCCGGAATGATAAAAAATTGTTACTTCACAAACTCGCTGGCCTCACGCGCCAGTTTGCCGATAGCATCCCAGTCTTTTGCTTTGATAAGCGCAACCGGAACCATCCAGGAGCCGCCGCAGGCCACAATCTGCGGGATCGCCAGATAGTCGCGGATATTATTCAGCCCGATGCCGCCGGTCGGCATCACCTGTAACTGGTGATATGGTGCCAGCATGGCTTTGATCATCGGAATACCGCCTGACAGCTCAGCCGGGAAGAATTTCACAAAGTCGATTCCCAGCTCCAGCGCCTGCTCAACCGCGCTGGGGTTGTTGATCCCCGGCACAATCGGGATATCCATCTGCTGACATGCCTGCACCGTGTTCGGGTTCAGACCGGGAGAAACCACAAACTGCGCCCCGGCGGCTTTTGCCTGACGCACCTGCTCGCGGTTAATCACGGTTCCCGCACCCACCAGCATATCCGGACGGGCTTCACGCAGCAGTTTGATCGCTTCCGCCGCACACTCAGTACGGAAAGTGATTTCCGCCACCGGCAGACCGTTGTCCGCCAGTGCATGACCTAACGGGATAATATCTTCCGCGTTATCCACGGCGATCACCGGCACAATCTTCAGCTGCCGGAAACGGGTAATCATTGCCTGTAATTCGGACATCTCGTTCTCCTCTTTTCCCGTTAAAACGTGTTATTCAGTAAAGTATCAGTAACCGGGCGGGTTGCCGCCTGCGGGATAATCGCCCCTTTGTGCTGAATCACCACACCCGCAAGCCGGTGACCCATACGGGCAGCATGTTCAATATCCGCACCGGTAAGCCAGCCCGCCAGGAAACCGGCGTTGAATGCATCGCCGGCGGACGTGGTATCAACCACCTGTTCCACCGGGGTGGTGGTAATATTGATGACCGGCGCATCAGTGCGCAGATCACGATAGTCACATCCCTGCGCTCCCGCTTTGATAATCGCCTGCTTCACCCCGGCCTTTGCCAGACGGGCGAAGGTGGCGTTACGGTCGCTGTCGCCCCACAGGCGCGCTTCATCATCATCAGTGACCAGCGCCATATCTGTCAGTGCATACATAGCCTGATAACAGTCACGGGTTTCATTTTCATCCGCCCACAGTGCCGGGCGGTAATTGCTGTCAAACAGGATGGTTTTGCCCTGCTGTGACAGTGCTTTCAGGTCATCCAGCACCCGCAGACGGTCTTCCGGCGGCAGAATGGCAAGGCTGATCCCGCTGAGGTAGATGGCATCCATCCGCGCCATCTGTGCCAGCAGCGCCGGGTATTCCGGATGGCGGACAAGATAGCGCGCCGCGGAATCATTGCGCCAGTAGAGGAACGTGCGCTCGCCCTGCTCATCCAGCTGGATAAGGTATAACCCCGGCTGATGATGCGGATCGATCAGCACATGCGCGGTATTCACCCCTTCTGCCTGCCAGCGGCTGATCATACCTTTACTGAGCGGATCGGTTCCCATGGCAGAGATAAAATTCACCTCAACGGCGTCTCCGGCCGCACGGGCCAGATAAACCGCGCTGTTCAGAGCATCACCGCCGTAACGCTGAACCATCTCCCCGAACGGCGCGCCGTTGAGCTCAATCATGCACTCGCCGATCAGACCAATGCGTTTCACTGTCATTATTCACCTTTTGCAGCGGAAAAATAACGCTGTGCATTATTGAAACAGATATCACGTACCATCTGCCCCAGCATGGTTTCATCGGCCGGAATTTCGCCGTTTACCGCCAGTGTGCCGAGCATATTGCACAGAATGCGGCGGAAGTATTCATGACGAGTATAGGACAGGAAACTGCGGGAATCTGTCAGCATACCGACAAACTGGCTTAACAGCCCCAGCTGTGACAGCTGCTCGAGCTGACGCTGCATGCCGTCTTTCTGGTCGTTGAACCACCAGCCGGAACCGAACTGCACTTTACCTGCAATACCGCCGCCCTGGAAGTTGCCGATCATGGTCGCCAGCACTTCGTTATCACGCGGATTCAGGCAGTAAAGGATGGTGCGCGGCAGCTCATCGGTTTTATCCATTTCATCGAGCAGACGTGAGAGCGGATAAGCCACCGGCGCGTCACCGATAGAATCAAAACCGCTGTCGGCACCGAGCAGCTTAAACATGCGCGTATTGTTGTTGCGCAGCGCACCGATGTGCAGCTGCATCACCCAGCCGCGTTTCGCATACTGCTTTCCGAGCCAGACCAGCACCGCTGTTGCAAACTGCGCGGTAGCGGTTTCATCCGGGATTTCCCCGGCGAGGCGTTTCTGCTGAATCGCATCCAGCACGGATTCATCCGGCACCGGCGCGTAACGCAGGATCTCGATGCCGTGGTCAGACGCAACACAACCATGCTGTGCAAAGTGAACCAGACGGCGATCCAGCGCGGTCAGCAGGTCACTGAAACGGCGGATATCCACATCGGCACTCTGTCCGAGCTTCGCGATATAATCCGTGAAACCGTCCAGCTCAATTTTAAAGGCACGATCCGGACGCCAGCTCGGGCGCACTTCAATATCAAAGCTGTCATCCCGGGCAATCTGCCGGTGGTATTCCAGTGAATCTGCCGGGTCATCTGTTGTGCCGACCATATGCACATTCATCTGCTGCATAATGCCGCGTGCGGAAAATTCCGGCTGCGCCAGTTTTTCATTGGCTTCATCCCAGATGCGCTGTGCCGTTTCCGGGCCGAACACTTTGCCGGTGATGCCGAACGGGCGGCGCAGTTCCAGATGTGTCCAGTGATAGAGCGGGTTACCCATCGTCATCGGCACAGTTTTTGCCCACGCCTGATATTTCTCATAATCACTGCTGTCGCGTCCGGTGATAAGTGATTCCGGAATTCCCGCCGAACGCATGCCGCGCCATTTGTAGTGATCCCCCTCCAGCCAGATTTGCCCGAGGTTATCAAAACGGCGGTTTTCCGCGATTTCACGCGGGTTCAGGTGACAGTGGTAATCATAGATTGGCATGTCCGCCGCGTAGTCATGATAAAGACGGCGGGCAATGTCGCTGTGCAGTAAAAAGTCTTCGCAAAGAAACTGTTTCATAAACTCTCCGGGATTACAGTGCGGCAACGGCCTGACGGGCACCGACATCAAGTAACTGCTGATACGCGCATTTCACCGCATCAACAAAGCCCTTCTGCTTCGGCAGGTTGTCACCAAAAATGGATTCAATCGCCAGCAGTTCATCCACCACCGTGACAGACAGGCCATGTTTCGCGTAGATTGCCGCGAAGGTCTCTGCCAGCGGATCACGCACATCGATTTTGTTGCCCTGCTCATCGGTGCCGCTGACATAACGCATCCAGCCCGCCACGCCCAGTGACAGGTGACGATAGTCGCTGCCGTCCGCGATATGCTGTGCAACCGGGTCCAGCAGGCGCTGCGGGAGCTTCTGGCTGCCATCCATCGCTATCTGCCATGTCTGGTGTTTCAGAGACGGATTGGTAAACCGGTCAATCAGGTTATCCGCATAGGCAACCAGGTCGGTTTCTTCCGGCATGGTGAGGGTCGGTGCCTGCTCATCCAGCATCAGTGCGCGGGCTGCTTTACGATAATCCGGGTTAGTCATGGTATCGGAAATATGGGCATAACCGCCGAGATAGCCGAGATACGCCAGGAAGGAGTGGCTGCCGTTGAGCATCCGCAGCTTCATTAATTCAAACGGCACCACATCCTGCACAAACTGCGCGCCTGCACAATCCCACGCCGGACGGCCGTTCACAAAATTGTCTTCAATCACCCACTGACGGAACGGCTCACAGGCGATAGCACAGTTATCTTCCGTTCCCAGCAGCTGCGCGATTTCCGCCAGCGTTTCCGGGGTAGCCGCCGGAACAATGCGGTCAACCATGGTACACGGGAAAGTGACATTGGCTTCAATCCATGCCGCCAGCGCCGGGTCCTGTAACCGCGCCAGACCGAGTACGGCTTCACGGGCAACATGACCATTCTCACGAACGTTGTCACAGGAGAGTACAGTAAACGGCGGCAGGCCGCGTTCACGGCGGAGTTTCAGTGCCGCAGTGATGTAACCGATAGCAGAACGTGGTGTCTCCGGTGTGGCCAGATCCTGTTTAATCAGCGCGTTTTCCGGGTCGAGCTGCCCGGTGGCCGGATCTGTGCAGTAACCTTTTTCGGTCACCGTCAGGGAAACAATACTGACATCCGGGGACGCCATTTTCTCAATCACCGCATCAATACCGTCGATCAACGGGTGCATCGCTTCTTTCATCGAGCCGATAATTTTCAGCTCTGTTTTATCCGCCCCTTTCTCCGCCACGGTATACAGCATGGACTGGGCTTTCAGCCCTTCAATCAATGCCGCATCCTGCGCCGACATCAGGTTAACTTCACAGTAACCCCAGTCGCTGTCTGTTTTTTCTAATACGTGATGAGTGTACAGCGCCTGATGTGCGCGGTGAAAAGCGCCGCAGCCGAGGTGAACAATACGGGTGGTGAGACGATCAGTCGTCCAGTCAGGACGCATTGCGGTGATTTCCGCAGTGACAAGATTCTTTTCCATTACAGGCTCCCGGGGAGCAGGCTGCGGGAGAGATCCCGCAGCCCGGCAGGTACAAAGGTATGAGATATTATTTTGTATAGAATGCGCGGTGAATACCCATTTCCAGACCACGGATTTCAGCCAGCCCTTTCAGACGGCCGATAGCGGAATAGCCCGGATTGGTTTTCTTCTTCAGGTCATCCAGCATCTGATGACCGTGATCCGGACGCATCGGGATCAGGGATTCCTCCCCGCTCTCACGGCGGCGGTTCTCTTCGGCGGCAACCGCGCTGATCACATTATACATATCCACATCACCGGCCAGATGCGCCGCTTCGTGGAACGTATTCGGATTTTCTTCACGCATCGTTGAACGCAGATGCAGGAAGTAAATCCGCGGACCAAAGGTCTTAATCATATTGACCAGGTCGTTATCAGCACGCACGCCGTAAGAGCCGGTGCACATGGTATAACCGTTAGCATCACTGTTGACGGTATCCGCCATCCACTGCATGTCTTCAATCGTGGAGACAATGCGCGGCAGGCCGAGGATAGGACGCGGAGGATCATCAGGATGCACAGCCATTTTCAGGCCGCACTCTTCAGCCACCGGAATGATTTTATTCAGGAAATACGCAAAATACTCACGTAATTTCGCTTTATCGATACCGGCGTAACGTTTCAGGTGTTGGCGGAATTGTTCAAGTGTATAGCCTTCTTCCGCACCCGGAAGACCGGCAATAATAGTGTTTATCAGTTTTTGTTTTTCGTCATCCCGCATCGTTTCAAAGCGGGTTTTGGCCTGCGCCAGTTCTGCCGGTGTGTAGTCCTGCTCAGCCCCTTCGCGCTGCAAGAGGTGAATCTCGAACACCGCAAATTCAATCTGATCAAAACGCAATGCTTTTGAGCCGTCCGGCAGCTCATATTCCAGATCGGTACGGGTCCAGTCGAGAATTGGCATGAAGTTGTAACAGACAGTATAAATACCGCAGGCGGCGAGGTTACGCAGGGATTGCTGATAGTTGGCAATCCACTTTTCATACTCACCGGTCTGTGTTTTGATGTCCTCGTGGATCGGCACACTTTCAACCACTGTCCATTCCAGGTGATTGGCTTCAATCAGCGCTTTACGCTTCTGAATTTCTTCTGTGGTCCAGACTTCGCCATTCGGGATATGGTGCAGCGCTGTCACGATACCGGTAGCGCCCGCCTGACGAATATCAGATAAAGTAACCGGATCTGCCGGTCCGTACCAACGCCAAGTTTGTTTCATACTAAACCTCGTTTATGCTCCGTAAAGATAACCGGAAAACGCGTCAGCAGGTTTCCGGAACGGTATAGTGACATACAACATCATAGCAAACCATTCTGGTCAATCAATTTGGTTAACCAGATCACAATAAGGCAATCATTTTGGGCGGCCAATATAAAACCAAGAGCTTGATCACATAATAATGCCTATCTTTTATGCAGAATCCCGTTGAATCAATAAGAAAATAAGTTAACAGCGATGGATCGCCCCTAAATTTGGTTAACCAATATCACAAGCCGGTTTAACCATTCTGAAAGACAGGGTTGACGGAAAAACAGCATAAAATTCAAAAGGCTGACTATGAAAACAATTAAGCATTACAGATGGCATATGATTCTGCTGGTGTGCTTCATCACCATCATTAACTACCTTGACCGTACCGCGTTAGGTGTTGCAGCACCGACGATTATGAATGAGCTGGGGATCACCAAAGAACAGTATTCCTGGGTTGTCAGCGCATTCCAGCTGGCATACACCATCGGTCAGCCAATCATGGGCTTCTTTATTGATACGATTGGTCTGAAACTCGGCTTCTTTATCTGTGCCATCATCTGGGGTCTTGCCACTATGGCTCACGCCCTGACCGGCTCCTGGCAGGGTCTGGCCGTTATGCGCGGGATCATGGGTTTCAGTGAAGCTTCCGCCATTCCTGCCGGGGTGAAAACCGCCACGACCTGGTTCCCCGCAAAAGAGCGCGGGATCGCGACCGGTGTGTTTAACATGGGAACATCTTTCGGTGCGATGCTGGCTCCGCCGCTGATCGCCTGGTGTATCATGTTCCACAGCTGGCAGCTCGCCTTTGTTGTTGCCGGTGCGCTGGCCATTATCGCCGCCTTTGTCTGGTTCTTCTTTTATAAAGACCCGAAAGACGCAAAACGCCTGTCTGATGAAGAGCGTGCCTATATTGAAAACGGCCAGGAAAAACACCTCAAATCAGTGAAGAAAGAGAAAACCTCCGTTATCAATATCCTGAAGCAGCGTAACTTCTGGGGTATCGGTGTCTCCCGTTTCCTCGCGGACCCGGCATGGGGGACGATTAACTTCTGGGTGCCGATTTTCTTCGTGGAAACCCTCCATTTCAGCCTGAAAGAGATAGCGATGTTTGTCTGGCTGCCGTTCCTGATGGCAGACCTGGGCTGTCTGGCCAGCGGATTCGTGGCGAAATACTTCAACGACCGCGGTGTTTCCCTGATCAACTCACGCCGTATCACCTTCACCATCGGTGCGGTTCTGATGACGACTATCGGTCTGGTCAGTATTGTTGATAACCCGTATGTCGCGGTGCTGTTAATCAGTATCGGTGGCTTCTCCCACCAGCTGTTATCCACCGTTGCCGCCACCCTCGGCGGGGATCTGTTCAAGAAAGACGAAGTGGCAACCGCTGTGGGTATGGCCGGTGCATGTGCATGGTCCGGTCAGTTAATCTTTAACTTATTTATCGGTGCATTCGTCGGTATTATCGGTTTCGGTCCGTTCTTTATTGCTCTGGCTGTTTTCGACCTTATCGGTGCTGCCGCACTGTGGATACTGATCAAAGAGAAAAAAGAACCGCAGGGACCTGCGCAGGATAGTGGTGAAACATTAATAGCATCACACTAATCTGCTGAAATTCGTACCGGAGAGATACACAGGCAACCCGCTGTGTATCTCTTTTTTTGCACTGTATTCCGGATTCAGCGGCTTTTTTTGACAAACACCGGCGTAAAATCATTTTTGGCTGACCAATTTCTGATAAACTCTCTGGGTAAGAACTCTCTTTATACGGCCATGATAATGACACAGTTGACTGAACCCAAACGCCCTTATCAGGAAGTCGGCCATGCGTTGCGCCAGATGATCACCAATATGGATTATGTCATCGGTGACAAACTGCCCCCTGAACGCGAAATCGCGGAAATGCTGGATGTCTCTCGGGCAGTTGTCCGTGAGGCACTGATTATGCTGGAACTGGAAAATCTGATTGAAGTCCGCAAAGGCTCCGGTATTTATGTTGTTGCACTGCCTCATCTGAGAGAAAGTGCGGCAACTGACCCGTGTGCACTCAATGCAGCCGGTCCGTTTGAGCTGTTACAGGCCCGGCAGTTACTGGAAAGCAATATTGCGGAATTTGCGGCCACCCAGGCCACACCGGTGGATATTGCGAATATGCGCAGCGCCCTCCAGCGGGAACGCGACGAACTGAAAACCGGGGAAGATGAAACCGGTGACCGCGAATTTCACCTGGCGATAGCGCAGGCGACACATAACAGCATGCTGGTGGAATTACTGAAACAATCCTGGGCATGGCGGGAAAATAACCCGATGTGGCTGAAGCTGCACACGCGGATCACCAATAAAGATTACCGCAAAGAGTGGATGACAGATCACCAGGTTATCCTTGCCGCAATGATTAAAAAAGATCCGGCCGCCGCTAAAGAAGCCATGTGGCAGCATCTGGAAAATGTGAAACAGCGCCTGCTGGAGCTGTCCGATATTGATGACCCGAACTTTGATGGTTATCTGTTCAATTCCTACCCTGTTGACCTGGTGCGGAACTGATTCCGCCGCACACTTTTTTTACCCTCAGACATCAGAAACCGGGCAAAATCAGCCCGGTTTTTTTGACCGTAAAATAAAAATAATAACCTTATTATTCATAGTGTGATTCACCTCTCATTCATATAAAATATACAACACACTGATATATATCATATATTTTATAACAGAGAAATTTATTCTCTGCCGTCTGCGGCTGCGGAATTTTTTTAGAAAATTTTTTCTGACTACCTGTGCCACTATCCGGCTATTACAATAACCATTAAATATTCATCGCATATTTTACAGGACACCAACTATGAGTAAGAAAATTGCCACTGTGCTGATCCACGGCGGACAGCAGCAGGATAAAGTCAACCATGCTATTTTCCCGGCGATCACCACCGCCAGTACTTTTGTACAGACCAGCCTGAGCGAACACGGCGAATACGCCTATTCCCGCGTCAGTAACCCGACCCGTCACGCCTATGAAACACTGCTTGCCGATGTTGAGGAAGGTACTTACGCCACCGCGACCGCCTCCGGTGTGGCCGCGGCGGCGCTGGTGCTGAATATCTTCCCGCAGGGTTCTCATATTATTGCGATGAAAGGCGTGTACGGCGGCACTTTCCGTCTGTTTGAACGTGTGGCAAAAGAAAACTGCGGCCATGAATTTGATTATGTTGATCTCAATGATTTGGCAGCCGTCCGCAGCAAAATCAAAGACAATACCCGCATGATCTGGATAGAAAGCCCGACCAACCCGTTACTGGAACTGGTTGATATTGAAGCTATCTGCGGACTGGCCAAAGAACACAACATCGTGACCTGTATTGATAACACGTTCGCGACACCGTGGAACCAGAAGCCCCTGACCATGGGCGCGGATCTGATCATGGTTTCCTCCAGTAAATATATCGGCGGTCACTCCGATTTAATCGGCGGTGCGGTCATCACTAACCGCGATGACCTCGCGGAAAGACTGAATTTCCTGAAAACCACCACCGGCGCGATTGCATCACCGTTTGATGCCTACCTCGCCCTGCGCGGCCTGAAAACCCTGGCATTGCGTATGGCGGCACAGTGCAGTAATGCACAGGCTGTGGCGGAATTCCTGTCCGGTCACGGCAAAATTGAGAAGGTGTTTTATCCCGGTCTGAAAGATCATCCGCATTATGAATTATGCAAGAAACAGATGCGCACCGGCGGTGCCGTGGTCACTATTCAGCTGAAAGGCGGCCTGGCCGAAACCGAAGCCTTTGTGAAAAAACTGCGCTATTTTGTGCTCGCGGAATCGCTGGGCGGCGTGGAAAGCATGGTGAATCACTCCGCAACCATGTCCCACGGCTCCATGACCCGCGAAGAGCGCGAGTCTATCGGTGTTTTCGACAGCACACTGCGTTTATCTGTCGGTATCGAGGATATCGGCGATTTACTGGCTGATTTACAGCAGGCTCTGGCCTGACACAGCATCCCTGACCACAATAATAAAAGAGAAAGCGTATGCAGGACTATGGTATCTGGACGGTCATCACTCCGGTCGTCACAATTATTCTGGCCATCTGTACCCGTCAGGTGATTTTATCACTGCTGATCGGGATACTTGTCGGCTTTACTGTTATTCATGATCACAACCTCTTACTGGGTGTCCGCGCGACCCTGGAAGGGATTATTGATGTCTTCAAATCCTCAGGAAACGCCAAAACTATCATCTTTATGCTGATGATTGGCGGGATTATGCGGCTGGTTGTGGTGACCGGCGGTGTTCGGGCACTTGTCCGGCTGCTTACCAACAAAACACAGATCATCAAAGGCCGCAAAGGTGTACAGCTGCTGGCGGTGATCATCACCTCCCTGATTTTTATCGAAAGCTCGATTAACCAGCTGGTTTCCGGCGCTTCCACCAAAGCCCTGGCGAAAAAATACGGCGTACCGCCGGAGAAAATGTCTTACATCATCCAGACTGCCTGTGTGTCTGTCTGCTCTTCCGCCATGATCAACGGCTGGGGTGCGGCGATGATGGGCGTTATCGGGGTACAGATTTCTCAGGGACTGATTACCGGCGAACCGTTTGATATTCTGGCACATTCCATGGTTTACAACATCATGGCCTGGTTCTCTCTCGCCAGCATCCTGTTCTATATCTTCAGTAATGTCTCCTGGGGACCGATGCGCAAAGCAGAAATGCGTGCGCAGGCGCTCATCAGCTCTGCGGATGTTATTACCGGCACCCCGGAAGAAACACATGACGAGCCTGAAGATGATAAAGACATTATCAGTCATCCGAACTGCCATACCTCACTGAACTTCTTTATCCCGATCCTCTCCACCATTCTGATGGTGCCGGTGGCACTGTATATCACTGGTGACGGCGAGTTCAGCAAAGGCAGCGGCTCCACCTCTGTTTACTGGGGTGTAATGTTCGGTACGATGGTTTCCTTTATCTGGTTCCTCGCACGCCGTGTGATGAATGTGGATACCTTCTTTAAAGAGCTCTATATCGGCTATGCCAGTATGATCAAAATCAGTTCGGTGATGATCCTCGCCTTCCTGATGGGGCATGTTTCTTCTGATCTGAACACCGGCGCTTATATTGCCCAGGTGACATCCGGGGTTATCGCACCGGGATTCTCTATCGGCTTTATCTTCCTGATCAGTGCCATTATGTCACTGGCGACAGGCACCTCCTGGGGCACATTCGCCATCATGATCCCGATTGGTGTTCAGTTGGGTCTGTCTGTCGGTATGCCGCCGGAATATATGATTGGTGCCGCTATCGCCGGGTCTATCTTTGGTGATATGACATCCCCTATCTCCAGTGATGCGATTGTTGCGTCTATGGCGACAGACTGTGATCATATTGAGCATATCCGTACCCAGATGCCGTATGCGGTATTAACCGCCAGTTTTGCACTGGCCGTCTACCTCTGGTTAGGATTCACCTACTGAGTATGACCGCGAATTCAATAAGGAAATGATATGTCTTCATCTGTAACCACTGCCGGGGCAACCCGGCTGCAACAGACATTAGCGCAGTTCAGTAAGCTTAATCTGCTCGGCGGCGTTACCCCGCTGAATAAACTGAATAATCTCTCCCGTCTGCTGGGACGGGAAATTTACATCAAACGCGATGATCTGACGCCGCTGGCAGCGGGTGGCAACAAGCTGCGCAAGCTGGAATTCCTGATGGCGAATGCCCTGGAAAAAGGTGCACAGTTTATTGTCACTGCCGGTGCCATTCAGTCTAACCATGTCCGCCAGACCGCAGCTGTTGCGGCGATGTACGGCCTGAAATGTGTGGCACTGCTGGAAAATCCGATCGGCAGTCAGGACGCGGATTTCCTGAATAACGGCAACAAATTGCTGACGGATTTATTCGGTGCTCACTGCGTGATGTGTGATGCCCTGACCGATCCTGATGCGCAGATGCAGGCGCTGATCAACCATATGCAGCTCAGCGATGCCTATATCGTGCCGGTCGGCGGCTCAAATATGCTCGGTTCGCTCGGCTATGTGCAGTGCGCCCTGGAAATCGCGCAGCAGACACCGGAAGGGACGGAATTCGGTGCTGTCGTGGTGGCTTCCGGCAGCGCCGGGACACACGCCGGGCTTTCTGCCGGATTGCAGCTGGTCATGCCGAAAACGCCGGTTATCGGTGTCACCGTATCGCGGACTTATGCTGATCAGGCGCCGAAAGTCGTGAAACTGCAAAATGAGCTGGCGCCGCTGTTTGGTATTGAAACCCCGGCACCGGTCGCGCTGTGGGACAGTTATTTTGCACCGGAGTACGGCATGCCGAATGCCGGCGGACTGGAAGCCATTGAGCTGCTGGCACGCCACGAAGGCATTTTGCTGGACCCGGTTTACACCGGTAAAGCGATGGCCGGACTGATTGACCAGGTTCGCGGACATCCTCAGGATACCTCACCGCTTCTGTTTGTGCATACCGGCGGTGCCGCCGGACTATTCGCCTATCAGGCAGTGAGCGCAGCAATACAGACCAATCCTGCATTATAATTTACAGTTTGACTGATATCAGCGCCGTCCGGATTTTCCGGGCGGCTGCCGGTACTCAGCTGATACCGGAACAGCCCCGCCATGCCATCGGCACCACAGCAAGATTATAGAGCGGGGTACCCAACAGGTAATGATCATACACAGTCAGCCCCGGGGTTTTGTCTTTTTCCATCGCATAATATTCAATTGGCAGAATAAACGACAGCAGTAACAAAGAGATACCAGCGTTACGGATAGCGCGGCGCGGTAATGCGCTGCTCAGCAGATGAACCACAACGAAATAAGCCCCGGAAACCATAATAAAAAACAGCACAATACCGCTGTTTTCAGCCAGGAAATCACCGGCTGACAGAGAGTAACCCTGATGAAGCAGGTCAGGAAGATTCGTCAGATATTCGGCACCCGCCTCCCGGCGAAAAAAAGCCGAGGCAGACAAATTCAGTCCCCACAAAATCGTCAGCAGGCCAGCGACAATTTTGCCTGCTGTATAACGGCATAGATACACATTCGCCAGCAGCAGTAATGTGCCCATCACCGTAATTTTCACATTGTACTCCGCGCCCGGTCCGCCGGCTAACACCGCCGGTGCCAGAGCAATCAGCACAATCAGTAAAACAGAAGAAAACAGACGCATAAATTAACTTTTAAGCAACATAAACAAGCGGGTTGCAGTAAACCATTAACAACCTGATAAAACAAGTGCCGGAGAAAAAGAAAATGCGGTTTCCCGGCCGGAAACCGCGCTGTGATGTCTGTCAGTGAGATTTACCCTGCTCAATTCCCGGGCCAATCTGAGAACGGATGAACTGCGCCTCAAAACGGCTGCGTTCTTCCTGACCCTGTACGGAGTTATCCGTTACAGATACCAGCCAGGCCGCGAAAAAGGCAGCAAACATTGAGAAAAGTGCCGGATATTCATACGGATAAATTGCTTTTTCATGTCCGAGAATACCAACCCAGATTGTCGGCCCCAGGATCATCAGAATCACTGCGGTTAACAATCCCAGCCAGCCTCCCGCCAGTGCACCGCGAGTGGTCAGGCGTTTCCAGTACATGGAGAGCAGGATGATCGGGAAGTTACAGCTCGCCGCAATAGAGAAGGCCAGCCCCACCATAAAGGCAATGTTTTGTTTCTCAAAAAGAATACCCAACCCGATAGCAACAATCCCGAGAATAATGACAGTAACTTTAGAGACTTTTAATTCATCCCGCTCATTGGCTTTACCGTCTTTGATGACACAGGCGTACAGATCATGGGAAACCGCGGATGCACCCGCCAGGGTCAGCCCGGCCACAACCGCCAGAATTGTCGCGAACGCCACGGCTGAAATAAAGCCGAGGAAGAGATTTCCGCCGACCGCATCCGCCAGATGCACCGCTGCCATGTTGGTGCCGCCGATCAGTGCCCCCGCCGCATCTTTAAATACCGGATTCGGGCTGACCAGCAAAATGGCTCCGAAACCAATAATAAAAGTCAGAATATAGAAGTAACCAATAAATCCGGTGGCATAAAACACGCTCTTACGGGCTTCTTTGGCATCACTGACTGTGAAGAAACGCATGATGATATGCGGCAGCCCGGCAGTACCAAACATCAGTGCCAGTCCCAGGGATAATGCGGAAACAGGATCTGACACCAAACCGCCCGGGCTCATAATCGCCGGGCCGTTTTTATGTACCGCAACCGCATCTTTAAACAGCGTGTTAAAGTTGAAATCCACGGTTTTCATCACCATCAGCGCCATAAAACTGGCACCGGCAAGTAACAGAACTGCCTTGATAATCTGCACCCAGGTCGTTGCCAGCATGCCGCCGAACAGAACATAAAACACCATCAGGATACCGACCAGCACAACTGCCACGATATAATTCAGCCCGAATAACAGCTCAATCAGTTTACCCGCCCCCACCATTTGCGCGATCAGATATAATGCCACCACAACCAGTGAACCACTGGCAGAAAGCACCCGGATTGGCCGTGCTTTCAGGCGGTAAGAAACCACATCCGCAAAAGTGTAGCGGCCCAGATTACGCAGACGTTCCGCAATCAGAAACAGGATCACCGGCCAGCCGATCAGGAAGCCGATAGAGTAAATCAGGCCGTCATAACCGGAGGTGTATACCAGTGCGGATATCCCGAGGAATGAAGCAGCGGACATAAAGTCTCCGGCTATCGCCAGCCCGTTCTGGAACCCGGTAATTTTTCCCCCGGCGGTATAATATTCCGCCCGGGAACGAGTCCGCTTTGCCGCCCAATAGGTGATATAAAGTGTCAGACCGACAAAGATCAGGAACATAATAATGGCCTGATAGTTTACCGGCTGGCGTTCCACCGGCCCGCTGATGGCATCGGCGTGACTGAACAGCGGGAACATCAGGGATAACAGAAGAGCAGAAAGGCGCGTTTTCATTGTTTCACTCCGCTGATAATTTCGGCGGTCAGACGGTCAAATTCACCGTTTGCACGAACGGTATAAATACCGGTCAGGACAACAGCACTGACAATCAGTCCGATCCCGACAGGTATCCCGCGGGTGATCGTCAGGCCTTCACCGAGTGGTGTACCCAGCCATTGCGGGTCAAAAGCAATCAGAATAATAAAACTGACATACAGCACAAGTGTAATAACGGTCAATGTCCATGAGAACCGACTGCGTTTTCTGACCAGTTCCTGAAAGCGAGGGTCATTCTCCACCTGTTGATAAATGGATGCGCTCATTGAGGATACTCCTCTGTTTTTGTTATCCGGAGTGTCAGTGCCGCATAATCCGGCACTGACAGAGGTTAGCGTGCTAATTCATTTTGATGGCCTGCTTTTCTTCGAGCAGTTTTTCGACCACCCCCGGGTCGGCCAGTGTTGATACATCACCCAGATTACCGGTATCACCGGTGGCGATTTTACGGAGGATACGGCGCATAATTTTACCGGATCGCGTTTTCGGCAGAGAGTCGGTCCAGTGAAGAATATCCGGGGTAGCAATCGGGCCGATTTCTTTACGGACCCAGTTCCTCACTTCCGCATACAATTCCGGTGTCGGCTCCTCGCCGTGGTTAAGTGTGACATAGGCATAAATAGCCTGCCCTTTGATACTGTGCGGAATCCCGACCACCGCGGCTTCGGCAATTTTCGGGTGTGAAACCAGCGCAGATTCCACTTCGGCAGTGCCGAGGCGATGTCCGGAGATATTCAGCACATCATCCACCCGGCCGGTGATCCAGTAATAGCCGTCTTCATCACGGCGGGTACCATCTCCGGCAAAGTACATGCCTTTAAAGGCGGAAAAATAAGTCTGTTCAAAGCGTTCATGATCACCGAACAGGGTACGTGCCTGGCCCGGCCAGGAATCCAGGATCACCAGATTCCCCTCTGTCTCACCGTCCAGAATGTCGCCCTGGTTATCCACCAGTGCAGGCTGAACCCCGAAGAACGGCACGGTCGCGGAGCCCGGTTTCAGTTCAATAGCACCCGGCATCGCACCTATCATGCAGGCACCGGTTTCGGTCTGCCACCAGGTATCGACAATCGGGCAGCGGCTGTCACCGATGGTTTTGTAATACCATTCCCAGGCTTCCGGGTTAATCGGTTCGCCGACCGACCCCATAATGCGCAGTGATTTGCGGGATGTGCCTTCAATAGCATTGAGGCCTTCCGCCATCAGGGCGCGGATAGCCGTCGGTGCGGTATACAGGATATTGACCTGATGTTTATCGACAATCTGACACATCCGGTTGACCTTCGGATGGTTTGGTACGCCTTCAAACATCAGCGTGACAGCCCCGTTGGACAAGGGGCCGTAAACCAGGTAGGTGTGTCCGGTTACCCAGCCGACATCCGCTGTACACCAGAACACTTCATCACCATGATAATCAAAAATATATTTGAATGTCAGCGTGGCGTAGACCAGATAACCGCCGGTGGTGTGCAGCACCCCTTTCGGCTTACCGGTCGAACCGGAGGTATAGAGGATAAACAGCGGATCTTCCGCGTTCATCTCTTCCGGCGGGCAGTCCGCACTGACACCGCTGACAGCATCATGCCACCAGATATCACGCCCTTCCTGCCATTCCACCGGATTGCCGGTACGGCGGAAAACGATCACACCGCTGACAGTGGTCACACCCGGATTTTTCAGGCCGTCATCGACGTTTTTCTTCAGCGGGATAGTGCGTCCGGCACGCAGACCTTCATCTGTGGTGATCACCATTTTTGCACCGGAATCAATCACACGGCCGGACACCGCCTCAGGCGAGAACCCGGCAAAAATCACCGAATGCACTGCACCGATACGGGCACAGGCCAGCATAGCAACCATCGCTTCCGGGATCATCGGCATATAAATGGCAACCACATCACCTTTGCTGATCCCCTGCTGTTTCAGAACATTGGCAAACTGACAGACATCATGATGCAGTTCACGGTAGGTGAGTGTGCGGGATTCATCCGGGCTGTCGCCCTCCCAGATCACTGCCGGTTTGTCACCACGCTCCGCCAGATGCCGGTCAAGACAGTTGGCACTGAGATTTAGTGTGCCGTCCTCAAACCATTTGATGCTGACATGGCCCGGATCAAAGGAGGTGTTTTTCACCCGCGTATAGGGCTTTATCCAGTCGACAATCCGACCTTTCTCACGCCAGTAGCTGTCGGGATCCTCAACAGACCGCTGATACTCGTCCAGATACTGCTGATGATTGATTAGCGCATTTTTTGCAATTGCTTCGGGTACAGGATATTTCGTTATTTTTGTCATGATGAATCTCCTTTTAATTGTTAATGCTATGTCAAAATCACGTTAAATAAAGTTACCCTTCTGCCTTTGTTTCTTTTTTGCGCTAAAGATCACGGATTGAAAAAGGGGAGATTCACAGCGTTATCATTTGATGCGAAAAGCACAGGCAATATAAAAAATCACTATTGGGACAAAAAATAGTGCATAACATCACACAAGGATTTACAGCTAAAATTTTTAACTAAAATAAGACAGTAAAATAACAAATAAAAAGAATCCGCACAGATCGCACAAATCTGATAATCATTTTCATTATCATCTGTTTCATTATAATGTCAGGCCTGTTCACACCCGGTGTGAGCGGTTCGGTCAATTACTGGAGTTATAATTATGAGCTATGTATTACCTGCATTACCGTACGCTTATGATGCGTTAGAACCGCATTTCGATAAAATGACAATGGAAATTCACCATACAAAACATCATCAGACGTATGTGAATAACACCAACACCGCTCTGGAAGCTTTCCCGGAGATGGCCGGCCTTGATATCGACGATCTGATCGCGCTGCTCGATAAATTCCCGGCGGACAAACGTACCTTTATCCGCAACAACGCCGGTGGTCATTCCAACCACAGCATGTTCTGGAAAGGCCTGAAAACCGGTACCACATTACAGGGTGACCTGAAAGCTGCTATTGAGCGCGATTTCGGCAGTGTTGACGCATTTCAGGCTGAGTTTGAAAAAGCCGCGGCAACCCGTTTCGGTTCCGGCTGGGCATGGCTGGTGCTGAAAGACGGCAAACTGGCTGTTGTTTCCACCGCTAACCAGGACAGCCCGCTGATGGGTGAAGCGATTTCCGGTACTTCCGGTTATCCGATCATCGGTCTGGATGTGTGGGAGCACGCCTATTACCTGAAATTCCAGAACCGCCGTCCGGATTACATCAAAGCATTCTGGTCTGTAGTCAACTGGGATGAAGCCGCAGCGCGTTTCACTTCTGCAAAATAAGTTCTGAAATATGTGCGGGCGCTGTCCGCACATATTCTTCTTCCCCGCTTTCGATTATGATGTCTGTCTCACTCAATACGGAGGCGGCATGGCATACACACCTTTAGTTTTCACCGGTCCCGTCAGGGATACAGCCCGCTGCGGACGCAGCGCAATTGAGAAGCGTCAGACCGACGGCGTAATTGCCCTCAGTGCTACCGGACTCGCCGGTGACGAACAGGCGGAAAAAGCCTTTCACGGCGGCCCTGACCGCGCGTTATGTCATTATCCCCGCGAACACTATGACTACTGGAAAATGATGTATCCGGAGATTGAGGATCGCTTTGTCGCGCCGTTCTTTGGGGAAAATATATCCACCCTCGGTATGACAGAAGAAACCGTATTTATCGGGGATATTTATCAGTGGGGCAGCGCCGTGATTCAGGTCACCCAGCCGCGCTCACCGTGTTACAAACTTAATCCGCTGACTGATGTATCTGATTTTGCACAGGTGATGCAGGACTGCGGCCGTACCGGCTGGTTGTACCGTGTCGCCGGGAAAGGGGATGTCAGCAGTGATCAGCCGCTGAAACTGCTGACCCGCACCAGCGCGGTATCTGTCAGGGAAGCCGCGGCGATCGCTTTTCATCTGCCGTTTGATGAAACCGAATACCGCCATCTGCTGCATTCACCCGGGTTATCTGCCAGCTGGACACTGACCATGCAGCGCCGCCTGATGACCGGCAAAATCGAGGATTTTAACCGCCGGCTATTCGGTTCCGCCGCTGCCGTGTAAGAATATGTAATCCCGGGTTCTCCCTGCTTTAAACCGGTTCCGGAATGTGTGATTATCATACTCGTTTCACGATGACTGCTGCGGACCCGGCAGCGCACACAGACGACCTTTTAAACGGGAGACACGGATGAAATACCTGATAATGCTGTTGAGCCTGGCAGCGCTTTCACTGCCCGCCGCCGCGGCAGATCAGAACAGTGCGGATGAGCTGGAAATCTTTACGGATAATGCAGAGAACTGCATCCATTTCGCCGGTGAATGGGATGTGTCCCTGCCCGCAGATCAGAAAAAAGATATCAAAAAAGCACTGAATGAAACCTGTCCCCCGGCCAAAGAGCAGCAAAAAGTATTGCGCGAAAAATACCGCAATGACCCGGAAATGCTCGCGAAAATTAATGAATTTGACCTCGGCCAGTGACATCAGCCGTAAAAAAAGCCCTTCCGGTACAGGCCGGAAGGGCTTTTTAATCTGATTGTGTGATGCCTCAGGCGAAAATGGTTTTTTCTGCCGGGATCACCAGCAGCGCATCCTGCCAGCCGCTGAGTGTCAGGGCGGTCAGAGCAGATAACCCTTCATAGAACGGACTGCCGCATTTTTCCTGCATCCGCGCCAGATAGAAACGCGCCCACGGCAGCAGATGTTCCGCCAGCAGTGAATTCAGGGTATCCGGACGATTTTCTGCCGTCCAGGCTGTCATCATCAGTAACAGGCCGATGTGATCTTCCGGTTCATTCTGTGACAACGCAATATCCACCTGATGTGCACGCATCCACTCACGCAGGGCAATAGTGGAATCCCCGAACAGCACCTGTTCTTTATCCAGCCAGACAGAGCCCCACGGTGATGCGGGTAAAGCCTGCGGGCCGATAAACAGCCGCTGATACGCCTGCGGTAAGGTTTCCTCACCGGTGACGGCTGTATTCAGTTTCTGTGCAGCAGTCTGCTTTTGTGCATTATCACCATACGGCCATTCCGCCACCCACTCCCCGGAAGAGAGCAGTTCCGTTATCTGCGCTATCTCTGACGGCGGATAGTAAAACGCCGCTCCGAGAATACGGGCTGTTAATGCAACATCACTGACAACTTGCTCACTCATAATTCAGGATTCTCACAATAAAGTATCTTCGTATCCTGCCACGATTTCCGGCCGGAAAACAGTAACAGGATACGTACCACAGGTATCAGGACAGATATGCCATACCCACCGTCATGTGCAGTCCGTAGAAAATACCCCGGCCGATAATTTCCCCGGCCAGCACCAGGATAAAACCGGCAAGCATCATGATCACCGGCGGATTCGCCCGTTTCACCAGCGGCAGAACCCAGCAGGCCAGGCCCAGTACCAGAAGAACCAGACGCCAGCCCATATACAGGCCGAACTCCGGCACCAGCGCGGAAGCACTCTGTACGGAACTGCGGATAAAGGCCAAATCAAATGCCTGTGAGGTCACCGCGACCGCACTCGCCACCAGCGCGAGAATACTCACCAGCGGCAGCCAGCCGGTGCAGCGCAGGTCAAACCCGGCAATCCGCAGCAGCAGAGCAGCCAGTACCGGCCCGCCAAGCAGCGCCGTCAGCACAAAGTGGATAGTAGTGTACGGGGTATACCAGGTCGGCACCGTGGCAATCTGATAAACCTGCGGAATGGCGTAAATAAAGACCACCGCGAGAACCATCACCACCAGCAGCCAGAGCTTACCAAGTGCCGCTGGCATTTTATTCAGCACCGCCAGCAGCCAGTAAAAACCACCGGCCGCAAAAAAGACCGAACCTGCCGCAATTTCATTACTGAGCGACGAACTGCCGAGGCGGTTAAACGCATTAAACGCACGCAGTGGTGTGCCCATGTGCATCATAGAGAGCAGGAAACCCACGCCCATCAGCACCCACAGGCCGAACATGCTGTAATGCACTTTACGGCTCATTTCCGGTGACAGTTTCCCGGACAGCAGCACCGCCGCCATCACGATAAACGCCCCCGCCACACTTTGCCCGATGGTGGTAAAGAACATCAGCGGCCATTCATGAATTCCCGATCCCATGTTATACCTCCTCCGGGTTCGCCAGATGGCCTGTGGTATCCCCGACAGGACGGCTGTTGGCATTCAGTTTTAAAACGATATTAGGATGTGTGTATTCCGCAGACGGCAGCGGCGCGATTTCCGCCAGTGTGCCGTATTTGGCACGCAGTTCCTCAATCGGCCCCATATCCAGTGCCCGCAGCGGGCAGGATTCGACACAAATCGGCTTTTTGCCTTCCGCGACGCGCTCATAACAGCCGTCACATTTGGTCATATGCCCTTTGACCTCATCAAACTGCGGTGCGCCGTACGGGCACGCCATATGGCAGTAGCGGCAGCCGATACACACTTCCTCATTCACCACCACAAAGCCGTCTTCCCGCTTGTGCATTGCACCGCTCGGGCAGACTTTGGCACAGGCCGGGTCATCACAGTGGTTACAGGAGATAGAGAGATAGTAAGCAAACACATTCTGCTGATATACACCATCCTGCTCTGTCCAGTCTCCCCCCGCATATTCATAGATGCGGCGGAAATTCACGTCCGGTGATAAATTTTTAAAGTCTTTACAGGCCAGCTCGCAGGTTTTGCAGCCGGTGCAGCGACCTGAATCAATGTAGAAACCATATTGCGTTGACATAATTCGCTTCCTCAGGCCTTAACGACTTCAACCAGGTTGGAATGGGACGGATTCCCTTTCGCCAGCGGCGACGGGCGCTGAGTGGTTAACACGTTAATGCTGCCCGCGTGATCGATGCGATCGCCGTCCGGGCTGTACCATGCGCCTTCACCCAGACCGACAACGCCCGGCAGAATACGCGGTGTGACTTTCACATTGACGCGCACTTCCCCGCGATCGTTGAAGACCTTCACATTATCGCCGTGCGTAATCCCGCGTTTCGCTGCATCAACAGGGTTAATCCACAGCTCCTGCGGACAGGCGGCTTTCAGCACATCAACGTTGCCGTAAGTGGAGTGAGTCCGGGATTTGTAGTGGAAACCGGTCATCTGTAACGGGTATTTTTCCTGAAGCGGATCACCGGCATGCTCAAAGCCTGCGGAATAAACCGGCAGCGGATGGATTTCATCCCCTTCATTCAGTTCCCAGGTATCACGGAGTTCCGCCAGCTGCGCGGAATAGATCTCGATTTTGCCTGATGGTGTGGTCAGCGGATTAGCCTGCGGATCTTCACGGAAATCACGGTACGCCACATGGTGTCCCTGCGGGTCACGTTTTTTGAAAATGCCCTGTTTGCGGAATTCATCAAACTCCGGCAGTTCCGGCAGCGCGGCGCTGGACTGTTCATAGAGATGACGCAGCCACTCTTCCTGGGTACGCCCTTCGGTAAACTGATCACCAACACCCATCCGTTTGGCGATTTCGCTGGTCATGTCATAGATGTTGCGGCTTTCAAAGCGCGGGGCGATTGCCTGATCGGCAAAAATCACATACCCCATGTTGCCCGCAGAGGCATCCATACAGAAATCCATCTGTTCGGAAGCCGTGCAGTCCGGCAGCAGGATATCCGCATATTTGGCGGAGGAGGTCAGGTGGTTATCGATCACCACAATCATCTCGCACTTGCTCTCATCCTGAAGGATGTCATGGGTGCGGTTGATTTCGGAGTGCTGGTTTACCAGGCAGTTACCGGCATAGTTCCAGACCATTTTGATCGGCACATCCAGCTTGTCTTTACCGCGCACACCATCACGGGTGGCGGTCATCTCTTCGCCGCGCAGAATGGCATCTGTCCACATAAACATGGAGATACTGGTGTTCACCGGGTTGGTCAGTGTCGGCATGCGGACAAACGGGATGGCATAAGAGCCTTCACGTGCACCGGTGTTACCGCCGTTGATCCCCACGTTGCCGGTCAGAATAGAGAGCATGGCAATGGCACGGGATGCAGTTTCGCCGTTTGAGCGGCGCTGCGGACCCCAGCCCTGGGTGATATACGCCGGTTTGGCAGTACCGATTTCCCGCGCCAGTTTCACAATCCGCGCAGCCGGAATACCGGTGATTTTTGCCGCCCATTCCGGGGTTTTCGCCACACCATCCGGCCCTTCACCTAAAATATAGGCTTTATAATGGCCGTTGGCCGGGGCACCGGCCGGCATCGTGGTTTCGTCATAACCGACGCAATATTTGTCGAGGAACGGCTTATCCACCAAGTCTTCATTGATCATCACATACGCCAGCGCGCTGACCAGTGCGGCATCGGTACCCGGACGGATCGGGATCCATTCATCCTCACGCCCTGCCCCGGTATCGGTATAACGCGGGTCGATGATAATCATGCGGGCATTTGATTTTTCACGTGCCTGCTCAACATAATAGGTCACACCGCCGCCGCTCATGCGGGTTTCGCCCGGGTTATTGCCGAACAGTACCACCAGCTTACTGTTTTCAATATCTGACGGGCTGTTACCGTCCGCCCAGCCACCGTAGGTGTAATTCAGACCAGCCGCAATCTGCGCGGTACTGTAGTCGCCGTAGTGATTCAGATAACCGCCGCAGCAGTTCATCAGGCGGGCGATCAGCGTGCCTCCCGGCGGCCAGGATTTGGTCATGGTGCCGCCGAGAGTGCCGGTACCATAGTTGAGATAAATGGATTCGTTACCGTAATCGCGGATCAGGCGCTTCATCGTGCCTGCGATGGTATTAAACGCTTCTTCCCAGGTAATACGCTCGAACTTATTTTCGCCGCGTTTACCGACACGTTTCATCGGGTATTTCAGGCGATCCGGATTATACACCCGGCGGCGCATGGATCGGCCGCGCAGACAGGCGCGTACCTGATGCAGCTCTTCGTAAACATCATCTCCGGTATTGTCGGTTTCAACATATCTGATTTCACCGTCAACCACATGCATCCGTAACGGGCAGCGGCTGCCGCAGTTAACCGTACAGGCGCTCCAGACCACTTTCTCATCAGACGCCGCCACAGGTGCGGGGGTATTTTCAGCAGCAGAAACTGCACGGCTGAACGGGAGAGATAACCCGCCCGCTGCAATTGCCAGACCGCCCGCCGCACCGGAGGCTTTGACAAACCCCCTGCGCGTCAGCGGCGCGGTGAATAACGCCGTTTTTTTCATCTTTGTCATATACATTGCTCGCTTAATTGGTTTTGTTATCGTTATTATTGTTATTGCCGGATTAACGGCTTATTTTCTGATTACGACTGGTAACTATTCGCAACAAATTATTTGCAATACAATAACCTGCATTTATTTTACGGTTTTACGATTCAGCCGGGTTGTCTTGTATCAAAAAATGAGTGTGTGAAACGCAGATTATTGATCCCGTTAGTGGCAGACGACATCCGGTCATGGGAAAATAGCGGCCGGATTAATATGATAATCAGGCAAAGGAATTAACGTTATCAGACGCAGCACACTCAACTACCTGATAAACGGCGAAAAAACCACACCGCCATCAGTGAATGATCACTGTGTCAGGAAAAGACTTAAAAACAGTCAGTGTGATAACTGTGCCGCCTGCTGTCCGGCAGATGCGGTAACGTTCAGTTATCTTGACGTCAGCATTGATAATGACCGCTGTTTTCAGTGCGGAAACTGCCTGTTTGTCTGCCCGTCTGATGCGATTGAACATATACCTGTCCGCGAACGCAGTTATAACAATAGCGGACAACTGGTAGTGGAAAAGAAAGAAACACCGGCCAGTGCGGAAGAACTGATGGTCTGGCACCGGCAGTACCATATCCGCGGAATACAGATATCTGAACCGGAAGTTGATAAATGGCTGCCGGTAGTGGCAGAACTGAATCTGCGCCTGAAAGCACTCGGCGAGCCGATCTGGCAGCTGACTATCATCCCTCTGCCGCAGGTGGATACCGGAAAGCGCTTTGCGTTGTTCCGGCAGAAAACCGTCAGTGCGGAGCTGAATACCGGCCGTGCCAGAACCGGGCTGAATGAGCGCAAAAAACTCTGGCCGGATGACAGCTGGTTTGATGTCCGCCCGGATACAGAAAACTGTATTTTGTGTACCGCCTGCGCGGCAGTGTGCCAGGAGGGTGGGATCACGATTGCGGACAATCAGTTTACCGTGGATAAAACGAAATGCAGCGGCTGCATGAGCTGCCGCGATGTTTGTTTCCCGAAAGCGATTGATGTCACACCGCAGGCAGAGAAAAATAGTCAGCCGGTTCGCTATGCTTATTTTGATGCTCATTGCAGCAGCTGCCACCTGCCTTTTATGAGCTGGCAGCCGGGACAAACATTATGTCCGGTATGCCGCTCACGGAAAGAAAAAGGCTGGTTGTAACGGATATAAAAAAAGCGCCTTACGGCGCTTTCTTCAGTTTATCTGTCTCAGCTGTTACAGCGGGCGACGCACAAAACCAATCGCGTCGTGGACTTTATCCAGAGTGACCTGTGCACGGGCAGAAGCTTTCTCAGCCCCCTCTTTCATCACACGGTTCAGTAATACATCATCGTTACGGATTTCGTGATATCGGGTCTGTAACTCTGTCAGCATTCCGGAAACAGCATCTGCCACCGCACCTTTGAGGTGACCGTACATCTGGCCTTCAAATTCCGCTTCCAGTGCGGCAACCGGTTTGCCGGTGACACCGGAGAGGATATCCAGCAGGTTGGAGACACCCGGTTTATTTTCCAAATCATAAATCACACGAGGCGGCTCTTCGGAGTCTGTTACCGCACGTTTGATTTTCTTCGCGGCCGATTTCGGATCTTCCAGCAGTGCGATCAGGTTGTTACGGTTGTCATCAGACTTCGACATTTTTTTCGCCGGGTCCTGTAACGCCATCACGCGGGAGCCGCCCGACGGGATAAACGGATCCGGTACCACAAACACATCACCGTAAATGGCATTGAAGCGCTGTGCGATATCGCGGCTCAGCTCCAGATGCTGTTTCTGGTCGATACCGACCGGCACCTGATTGGTCTGATACAGCAGAATATCTGCGGCCATCAGCACCGGATAGTCAAACAGACCGGCGTTGATATTTTCAGCATGACGGGCTGATTTATCTTTAAACTGCGTCATGCGGCTCAGTTCGCCGAAATAGGTGTAGCAGTTCAGCGCCCAGCCCAGCTGTGCATGCTGCGGCACATGGGATTGAACAAACAGCGTATTTTTCGCCGGCTCAAGACCGCAGGCCATATAGAGTGACAGCGTATCCAGAGTGCGTTTGCGCAGCTCTGCCGGGTCCTGACGGACGGTAATCGCATGCTGATCGACGATGCAGTAAATGCAGTCAAAATCATCCTGCATTTTCACCCACTGACGCAGCGCGCCCATGTAGTTACCGATAGTCAGTTCGCCGGAAGGCTGTGCGCCGCTGAAAACAACGGGTTTATGTGCTTTGGTGTTAGTTCCGCTCATGATTATCCTTCCTGATGAGTTAACGGAGACAGCCCGAGCGCCGGTAACAGACCGGAAAAGTCGGACAGTACGCAATCCGGGTTGCTGTCAGCAATCGGAATACCGTAGTTGTAGCCGTAGGTCAGGCCGACACACGGACATTCTGCTGCCTGTGCCGCCAGGATGTCATTGCGGGAATCCCCGACAAACAGCATCTCTTCCTTACGCAGCCCGAACTCACCCAGCGTCAGGTAGAGCGGAGCCGGATGCGGCTTCTTATTTTTCACATCATCCCCGCCGAGCACGACAGAGAAGAAATCAGCAATATCCAGTTCTTTCAGCAGCGGGGCAATAAACGGGGTCGGTTTGTTAGTGACGATAGCCAGATCCATGCCTGCATCCGCCAGAACCTGTAATACCGGCTTCACGTGTGCAAACAGCGGGCTGCCGGTTTTCACGGCATCAGCATAAAATTCATCAAATAACTGACGGCATTTCGCATGCAGCGCAGCATCCGGTGCAGAGCCGGTCGCCCACGTCAGCGCGCGCTCCAGTAAAATATCAACGCCGTTACCAATCCAGACGGTGACATTCTCTTTCCCGGCTTTCTGATAGCCGAGTGCCTCTAACGCACGGTCTGTGGCATCTGCCAGGCCGTGAATACTGTCAACCAGTGTGCCGTCCAGGTCAAATGCAACGGCTTTAATCCCTGTAAATTGCTGTACTGCTGTTTTCTCTGTCATGCTGAAACCTTTGTTAATTCTTTACGCATATCATCAATCACGGCTTTGTAATCCGGCTTGCCGAAAATCGCGGAACCGGCCACAAACATATCCGCACCGGCCTGCGCCACTGCTGCGATATTTTCAGTATTAATCCCGCCATCCACTTCCAGACGGATGTCACGGCCGCTGGCATCAATGCGGCGGCGGACTTCTTCCACTTTTTTCAGTGTTTCCGGAATAAAGGACTGACCACCGAAGCCGGGGTTTACTGACATCAGCAGGATCAGATCCAGTTTATCAATGACATAATCGAGGTAACTGAGCGGCGTGGCCGGGTTGAATACCAGGCCCGGTTTACAGCCGCATTCGCGGATAAGCTGAATGGTGCGATCAACGTGCTCGCTCGCTTCCGCGTGGAATGAAATGTAGGTTGCGCCCGCTTTGGCAAAGTCCGGCACAATGCGATCCACCGGTTTGACCATCAGATGCACATCAATCGGTGCGGTAATACCGTAATCACGCAGGGCTTTACACACCATCGGCCCGATAGTCAGGTTCGGGACATAATGGTTGTCCATCACGTCGAAGTGAACCACATCGCCGCCTGCGGCGAGAACCTTCGCGGTGTCTTCCCCCAGACGGGCAAAGTCAGCAGATAAAATGGACGGAGCAATCAAAAACTCTTTCATTCCTGTTTCCTCTTAATAAGACGCCGCCGGGTTCAACGGCTTACTGTCCGCGGTAAAGCGCCAGTAATTCATTCACTTTCTGGCGGTTAAGTGTATTGCGGCTGATAGTACGGCGCACTTTGACAATATGCAGTTGCGCCTGATGATACCACTCCCGGGTCAGGGGGGTGTCATGATTCGAAATCAGAACCGGAATTTTGCGATCCGACGAAAGCATTTGTGCCAGCTGTGCCAGGTTCTGCTGCTCCGGCAACCCGAATCCGCTGGCATGATACGCCGTAAAATTGGCTGTCAGTGATAACGGCGCATAAGGCGGATCACAATAGACAATATCCCCGGCACCTGCATTTTCCATGCTGGTCACATAAGACTGGCAGACAAACGTGGCGTTGCGGGCTTTTTCCGCGAACCATAACAGTTCAGCTTCAGGAAAATAGGGTTTGCGGTAGCGCCCGAAGGGCACATTAAACCGGCCTTTGGAATTATAACGGCACAAACCGTTATAACAATGGCGGTTCAGATAGAGAAACAGAATGCTGCGCTGGAAATGATCCGTGCTCTGATTAAACTGTTCCCGCAGGGTATAGTATTGTAATTCATCATTAAATTGCGGCGTAAACAGTTTGCGGGACTCATCAATAAATTCCTGAGTCCGCTGTTTTACCATCGTGTAGAGGTGGATAAGATCACTGTTGATATCCGCCAGTACATAGCGCGGATAATCTGTATTGAGAAAAACTGACCCCGCGCCGACAAAGGGCTCTATAAGACAATCACCCTCCGGCAGATGCCGTTTTATTTCATCTGCCAGAGTGTATTTTCCGCCGGCCCACTTCAAAAATGCGCGTTGTTTCTTCATGCTGTCTGTAATCATTGCTCAAAAAGGCCAGAGCCGCCGATTCTGCTCTGTTTCAGACAGCAAATCAGCACCTGACGGAATCCGTGTTTATTTTTTCATGTCCTGATGCACTTGCTGCATCTTTCTGACCCACGGTTTTTTCCCCTGAATTTCAGCAGGCAGACGCTCAACTTCCCGTTTTGCATCCCCGACTGTCGGGAAATTACCGTATACCAGGACATACCACGATTTTCCGTTGCGTGTTGTTTCATAAACCTGATAGTTGGATAAACCGTGCTTCTGTGCAAAGGCTTTCAGTGTATCCGCACGGCTCGCGCTGCTCAGTTGCAGGGTATAGCTCCCGGCAGGGGCTTTGGCGATCGCAGTACTGCTTTTCGCCGGTGCCGCTGTGGCCGGTTTGGTCGTTTCGCGTGGTTTAGCCGGTGTTGCCGTAGTGGTTTTCACCGGCTGCGGTTTCACCTGCTGTACCGGTTTCTTCGGCTCTTCCTGCGGTGTGACCACCGGCGGCAGATTATTCATATTCTGCTGCGCCGCATTATTGATACCCGTCTGCGTATTTCCCTGATTCAGGGCATCGTTAATATCCCCCGGGATATCCACGCGCTGACCGGTGCCGGTTGTCTGTGACGGCTGTTGTGCCTGTGTCGGCAGATTATTGATAGCCGGAAGATTTATGCCGGTCTGCCCGCTCTGAGACGGAACCGGTTCGGCCGGCTGTAACGGTGTTGCACCGTCATTACTGCCGGTACCGAGCGTAATCGGGCGTTCGTCGTTTTGTGCCTGCTGCGGTGCTTCCGGCTCTGACGGCGATTTCAGCGCGGAGCTTATCGCAATAATCAGTAATACCAGGACCACAACCGCCACGCCAATCATCATCTGCTGGCGGGAGACGGCAAACTTAGGCCGTGACTGCGGCGGGCGCGGACGCGGATTACGGCGCTCCGGCCTGTCAGATGCGTCCGGACGGATAGATTCATCATCCGGCTGGCTGAAAATCTGTGGTTCTTGCTTTTCGGGTTTAAAGCCGTCCATTTTGCCCTCCCATCAGAGCAGAAACTGTATCTTTGGATATAACAGAAGAGAATTGACGCCCGGTGAGCGCGTCATAATGCGTAGTGTAACCATTTTCCCGGCACTCAGCGAGACCGATATAAAAAAACATTCTGTCGCGCATCTCCCGTTAAACGGACTGAATGGCAGCCAGCACCTTGTCATGCGGAATATCCGCACGGACAACCGACCGGCCGATAGTTTCCGGGACAATCAGATGCAGTTTACCGCCCTGTACTTTTTTATCCCGCATCATATGCGGCAGATAGGCTTCCGCCGGCATGGATTCCGGTCCGCGCACCGGCAGCCCGGCACGGGTAAGCAGTGCAATAACCCGCTCAGTCTCTTCCGGGCGGAAGGTACCGAGCAGTTCAGCCGTACGTGCAGCCATCACCATCCCTGCGGCGACGGCCTCGCCGTGCAGCCAGACACCATAGCCCATCTCCGCCTCAATAGCGTGGCCGAATGTGTGGCCGAGATTCAGCAGTGCGCGCAGCCCGCTGGTCTCTTTTTCATCCGCAGCCACCACCTGAGCTTTCAGCTCACAGCAGCGGTGGATGCAGTACGCCATCGCCTGCGGGTCAAGTGACAGCAGACGATCGATATTCTCTTCCAGCCAGATAAAGAAATCGTGATCCAGAATAATGCCGTATTTGATGACTTCCGCCAGACCCGAAGCCAGCTCGCGGCGCGGCAGGGAGTTCAGGCAATCGAGGTCAATTACCACACTGACCGGCTGCCAGAAGGCACCAATCATATTTTTACCCAGCGGATGGTTCACACCGGTTTTACCACCGACAGAAGAATCCACCTGAGACAACAGGGTGGTCGGCACCTGGATAAAACGGACGCCACGCTGATAGCTTGCTGCCGCAAATCCGGTCAGATCACCGATAACACCACCGCCCAGCGCAATCAGCGTGGTATCACGCCCGTGATTGTGCTCCAGCAGTGCGGTAAAAATGCGATCAAGCGTGGTCAGGGATTTGTATTGCTCACCGTCCGGCAGAATCACGGAATCCGCCTGCACACCCGCGTTCGCCAGGTTATCGGTCAGTGTCTGAAGGTACAGCGGGGCAAGTGTTTCGTTGGTGACTATCATTGCACGCTGACCGGTGGTCAGCGGCGCAAAGGTGCCGGAGAGGGAAAAGAGACCCGGAGCAATTGAAATAGGATAAGCACGCTCACCCAGAGTCACAGTCACTTTTTCCATGGCACCTCCGCATGTTGCCGGTAATATAAAATTAACTGTTAGTTTCTAACAGTTCAATAATTTGATTTGCAACCACTTTTGCACTCTGATCATCGGTATGGATAGTGATATCCGCGATCTCTTCATACATCGGATTACGTTCATCGGCCAGTTTGACCAGGACTTCCCGGACCGGCTCATCGACCTGTAACAACGGACGCTTTTTATCGCGCTGTGTCCGGGCCAGTTGTTTTTCAATATTGGTCTCAAGGTACACAACCACACCCCGCGCAGACAGGCGGTTGCGGGTTTCCCGTGACTTGACGGAACCCCCGCCGGTAGCCAGGACGATACCCTGCTTTTCAGTCAGTTCATTGATGATTTTTTCTTCACGCAGGCGAAAACCTTCTTCACCTTCGACATCAAACACCCAGCCCACATCGGCTCCGGTGCGGCGTTCAATTTCCTGGTCGGAATCAAAAAATTCCATATTTAATTGCTGAGCCAGCTGACGACCAATAGTACTTTTGCCGGCACCCATCGGGCCGACAAGAAAGATATTGCGTTTCTCTGCCATGTTTTTGGTATAACTAAGAATATTCGTTAATGATAACCCGCCCCGCTCACCCGATCAGCGGCGGGACCTCAAATGAAACCTCATGAGTGAATCTGCGTGAGTAACCTGAAATTATCTCCGCACATTCCGCCCGATTGCAACCATACCGGCACAAAACCGGAAAGATACCTCAGGTGCTGCTGTGTGATGCCTGTCGCAATCCGGCCTCTGAACATCCGCACATACTATCATAACGCCTGCGAAAAACCGCGCCTTATATTTCCGTGAATCCTCCTGAAAACAGGAGCTGTACAGAAACATAAGGCGCGATCTGAAAATCAGGACGTTGTCCGTCAACGGATTAACGGCATATTTTACGGCGGCAGTGATTTCATACCTGCTAAATTTGCTAACTCTTGTATGCTAAATCGTTGCAATCGTCAAATGTATAACACTGCGAAACCGGTAAAAAAACCCGCTATTCTGTGCATACCATCCGTGAATAATGATGCAACATACTGATATTTCTGTGGTTACTAAATATCGATCAATTGCGGTGTAATGAATATCACTAATTCACGGCGGCTGAGTTTATCGTATTGATGAGTAAAAAGCTTTCCCATCAATGGGATCGACGATAAATAGGGCACACCGGTCACCTGTCTGCCTTTATCCTGCTGAAAAATTCCGCCCAGGATCAGGGTTTCCCCGTTACGGACAACCACCTGTGTGGTGATCTCCTGTTTATCGATAGAATACTGTTCACTGCCGTTCTGCATCAGCACCGCTCCGGGGGCATTACGGCTGATATGCAGTGTCAGGCGTACCTTATTATCTCTCAGGATCTGCGGTGTTACCTCCATCCCCAATACCGCCTCACGGAACTGTACCTGAGAGCCGGACTCATGGTTTTGTGTGGTGTAAGGAATCTCCGCCCCCTGTTTGATACTGGCGGGATGTTCATGTGCTGTTGTCAGACGCGGGCTGGCGACAATATCCAGTTGCTGCTCCTGCTCCAGGGCGCTCAGTTCCATCTCCAGCAGGTGTCCGCCGAGACGGGCGATATTAAAAGTGAATGTATTGTTTCCCCGTGCCTGATGCAGTTGCAGGCGGTTGCCGGACTCCGGTGACGGCAGTACGGTTCCCCATTGCAGCCCCAGCTCATGCAGCCCCTCCCGGGAACCGGACACAATATGTGCCGTGATCTGCACCTGCTGCTGCGACTGATCCATCTGTATCAGCCAGGCTTCCGCCCGTGACAGCACATCCGGTTGTGCTTCTATAAAGAGGGAATTTGTCAGCAGGTCAGCTTCCGGCATCCTGTCTCCGGCAAACCATTCCGCGTGATGCTGTTTCAGTATGTCCAGCATGTCTGCCGCATCCGCATATTGCAGGGGAAACGTGCGGCTTTGCAGGCTCTCTGATATCAGCGGCGGAGAATATACCGCAGAGAATTCTGTCAGCGCGGCCGGTTCCTCACTGATCATGACCGGCTGAAAAAGATCACGCGGGTGCTGCCCGCCACAGGCTGCTGCCGCAAACAGCAGACAGCCGCCGCTGATCAGCCCGGCAGCTGATTTTATTTTGTTAATCATCATGCCATTCCTTTTCTGAATTCTGTAAATCAAAGCCCAGTAATGCCAGATGCAGTGTCATCTGCAACAACGGCGGGAATGACGGCGTTCCGGGGGTCAGCGGATGCAGCGAGAGCTGGGTAATCGGTAACCGGGTCAGTTCCCCGCTGAGGGTATCCAGCAACGCCGCCAGCTCCGGGTAATGCGCCTCAAATGTCAGTACCCAGCGTTCCGGCTGTTCCGGCGGCTCCTGCTGCCAGCCGGTCAGTACCGGCAGAGCATTTTCCGGCAGCAGGGTAAACAACGGCGGGATATCCGGTGCCGGTAATGAACTTACCTCCGGCACCGCCTGTTCTGACAGCGCTGTCAGCCGCTGTAGCTGCCGGAACTGTATTGCGGTTTCACCGGCCGCTGGTTGCAGATAAAAACACCAGAACACCACTCCGGCCGATAACCAGATCCCGGAAATCACTCCCCTCTGCACACGCCGGTACTGCATAAAACGCCATACGGTATTCAGATTCATGGCAGGCTCCCTCCTGTCACCAATATGAACTGCCGGACATGTGCTGTTTTATGGTGATGCAGGCTGATCAGGCTAAGCGGCATCAGGCCCGGCGGCGCATGGTGTAATAAAGGATGTGACGGGGCTATCACCTGACGGCGGTTGACCGCCAGAGCATGACGCACTGTACTTTCTGTATCATGGTTTTGCCGCTCAGCCTGATAACGCGCCAGCCAGGCATCTTCCGGCAGTTGCGCCTGCAAGAAGTACAGTAAATCCCGGTAACGGCGGTTTTCCCGCCCGGTTTGCTGCTGCTGTTGTCTGTCCGCTTCCGCCTGCCGCTGTACGGCAAGCTGGCGGGCAAACTCAGCCCGCTGAGGCGCAAGGCGGATTTCCCGTTCATCAAATACAGTCTGCAACAGTGCCAGATGCTGCACGTTAAGAGAATGAAGCAGATAAACCGGCAGCAACGCGGATAACATCACACCTCCCGCTGTCAGAAACCGGACAGCCATCCGGCGGCAGATTTGCCGTTTCAGCCGGGGGACGCCATGCAGTCAGATTCACCCTGTGTGTCATAGCTGATCCTCCCCGCAAAGTACCATGCCTGCCGCCGCCGCATAGCCCGGCGGGACATCATCCGCCTCTGTATTATCATAACGCCGGCATTCTGCCTGCCATGCTTCCGGCAGACGGGTGAGATCATGCAGACAGCACAGTGCCGCCTGTGTGTCATCAAAACCCTGTATTTTCAGCTCGGTGAGTAATGACGGAAGCGTCAGATCAGTCCGGCCGCTCAGTACCGGCTGTGTTTCACCGGCAGTCCAGCAGACACTGTTACCCTAACGAAAAACCAGCCAGTCCCGGTCTGTCACCCCCCGGGCACGGGCAAAACTGCGCAGTGCACAGGGAATAATACTCAGCATAGTCAGCTCGGCACGAAGCTCTGCCGCCAGCGACAGCCACTGCTCACGGACAGCACGGTGCAGCGCCGTCAGAATGATATCGCCGGAAAACTGCCGGTAATCATAGACAAGATCCTGATGACGCCCCGGAAATGTGCGCGCCAGCCAGGCATCAATCACCGGAACCACGGCAGACTGCGCCACGCGGCTTTCCGGCAGACGTATCTGCTGCTGAAGACAGAGTGACACCGGCAGCGCAGCCCGGCACACCGGGCGTCCCCCGGATACGCCGCCGCCATTTTCCCAGTGCCGCCGCAACCACAGACAGGCCGGGCACACCGTTTTCGGCTGATTCCGCTTCCGGCAGTGTCAGTGTGATAAAATCCTCAAAACACCACCGCCGGCACTTATACCGCGCCAGAGCTATCCTTAATTCTCCGTCCTGAAGAGCAATTCCAGCCATCCGTGAAGCAATCTGCATAAACAATCCCTGTATTATTAATATGAGAAATAAATTTTTCCTGTTAAATTTCTCATAGTTATAAAATACGTATTCAAGAAACGCATGAAGCTTTATACTACACGATCGCTGTTTATAAACTGTCCACCACACGGCTAACGGAAATTTTCAGGTGAAGTTCTTAAAGTATTTATTGATCTTTGTTGTCTGTTGCATTTTTCTTGGAGCAGCATCGATATATGGCATGTACAAATATGTCGAAGCAGACCTGCCCGATGTGGCCACACTGAAAGATGTCAAATTACAGACACCAATGCAGGTCTACAGTGCAGACGGTGAACTGATTGCTCAGTTCGGCGAAAAACGCCGTATTCCGCTGACACTCAGCCAGATCCCGCCGATGGTAAGGAATGCCTTTATCGCGACGGAAGACAGCCGTTTCTATGACCACCACGGAATCGACCCGATCGGGATTTTTCGTGCAGCATCTGTTGCCATGACCTCAGGGCGGGCATCACAGGGCGCCAGCACCATCACACAACAGCTTGCCCGTAACTTCTTCCTCAGCCCGGAAAAAACCGTTATCCGTAAAGTAAAGGAAGCTTTCCTGGCAATCCGCATTGAACAGTTGCTGACCAAAGATGAAATTCTTGAGCTGTATCTGAACAAAATTTACCTCGGCCAGCGCGCTTACGGCGTGGGGGCTGCGGCTTATGTCTATTTTGGTAAGAGCCTTGAACAGCTGACACTCAGTGAGATCGCGGTGATTGCCGGGCTGCCTAAAGCCCCCTCCACCTTTAACCCGCTTTACTCCAAATCCCGCGCCCTGGCCCGCCGCAATGTGGTACTGACACGGATGCTGGAAGAGAATTACATTACCCGCGCGCAATATGATGAGGCGCGTAATGAGCCTATCGAAGCCCGTTACCATGCCCCGGAAATCGACTTTTCCGCACCGTATCTGGCAGAAATGGTTCGTATGGCAATGATTGAAAAGTACGGTGAAAATGCCTATACCGATGGCTATAAGGTCTACACCACCGTCAAACGCAAAGATCAGCTCAGCGCCGAAGAGGCCGTTCATAACGGTATCATCGACTACGATATGCGCCACGGTTACCGGGGAGCTCAGCAGGTATTGTGGCCGCAGAACAGCGCGGCATGGGATACAGAGCAGATCCTGAGCAAACTGAAAACCTTACAGGTCTACGGCCCGCTCAATCCGGGTGTTGTGCTGAATGCGGATGCTAACCGCGCACAGGTGATGCTCAAAGACGGCTCCACTATTGATCTGACCATGGACAGCATGCGCTGGGCGCGTAAGTTTATCTCTGACCGCGCCATGGGCCCGGCTCCGCGGGCGGTAAACGGCGTGGTGCATGCCGGTGAGCAGATCTGGGTACGTCAGAATAAAGACCGCTGGATGCTGGCACAGATACCGGACGTCAACTCCGCTCTGGTGGCGCTCAATCCGGCAGACGGTGCAGTGATCGCGCTGGTCGGTGGTTTTGATTTCGAACTGAGCAAATTCAACCGTGTTACCCAGTCCCTGCGCCAGGTCGGTTCCAGCATCAAACCATTGCTGTACACCGCCGCCCTGGATAAAGGTCTGACACTCGCCTCCCTGCTCAATGACCTGCCGATTGTCCGCGCGGACGGCGCAGGTCCGGACTGGCGGCCGAAAAACTCACCGCCGCGTTATGACGGCCCGATCCGTCTTCGTCAGGGGCTGGGTCAGTCCAAAAACGTGGTAATGGTGCGTGCCATGCGGGCAATGGGCGTGAACTATGCCGCTGATTATCTGCTGCGCTTCGGCTTCCCGGACAGCAACATTGTCCGGACAGAATCCATGGCGCTCGGCTCTTCCTCCTTCACCCCGATGCAGATGGTGCGCGGCTACGCGGTTATGACTAACGGTGGTTATCTGGTTGACCCGTATTTTATCAGCCGGATTGACAACACGGACGGCACAGCGCTGTTCACCGCAGAGCCGAAAATTGCCTGTCCGCAGTGCACCAACATCCCGGTGATTTACGGCGAAGGTTCGCATGACCTGGAAAGCAGCCTGAATAAAGACGCGCTGGAAACAGATGTGGCGACATCAGACAGTCAGCCGCAGGAAAATGACCAGCCGGCAGCCCCGGAAGCCGATCTGGAAAAAGCGCCACAGGCCGGAAGTGATTCTCCGTATGCTCCGCATGTGGTCAGCACTCAGGTGGCCTTCCTGATCAAAGATGCCATGAATTCCAATATCTATGGCGAACCGGGCTGGAGCGGTACAGGCTGGCGGGCAATGCGGGATATCAAACGCCGCGACCTCGGCGGTAAAACCGGCACCACCAACAGCTCAAAAGATGCTTGGTTTGTCGGCTACGGCCCGGACATTGTGGCTGCGGTCTGGATTGGTTTTGATGAAAACGCCCGTGACCTCGGCCGTGGTGAGGCCGGTGCGAAAAGCGCCCAGCCAATCTGGAACGACTTTATGAAAGTCGCGCTGGAAGATGTGCCGGAGCGTAAAGATCCACCGCCGCCGGGAATTATCTCCGTTCAGATCAACCGCAGCACCGGTAAACTGGGCTCCGGCGCCAACTCCCGTTCCGAATACTTTATCAAAGGCACCGAACCGACAGATTACGGCGTGTCTGAAGTGGGGACGACAATTATTCAGCAGGACGGCGGTTCAGAAGAACTATTCTGATCAGGCTGATAAACAGATAAGGGCTGCCTGCGGGCAGCCCTTTTTTTCAATCGCAGTTACTTAACACAAATGAATGTCTTTTTTCGATGATTAACGCAGATCAATTTGTGTTAAAAATAGCTCACCGGCCGGTACGCTGTAAAAATTGCTGCGCCAGGAACAGCGCGGTAATATTACGGGCTTCGTTAAAATCCGGATGCGTCAGCAGATCCATCATCTTACTGACCGGCCAGCGCTCCTGAACCAGTGGTTCCGGCTCATCGCCCTCCAGCTTTTCAGGATACAGCCCTTCCGCCAGCAGGATATTCATCTGCCCGGAGAAGTAGGACGGAGACATTGTGACCCGGCGCAGCGGTGTCAGAGTACGGGCGCCAAACCCGATTTCTTCTTTCAGCTCGCGGTTGGCGGCTGTCAGCATATCCTCACCGGGATCGACGGCGCCTTTCGGGAAACCCAGCTCATAGCTGTCCACACCGGCCGCGTATTCCCGGATCAGGATAAGCTCGTGATTTACCACAGGAACAATCAGGACAGATTCACGGGTCGCAGGACGCATACGCTCATAGATCCGTTCCGCACCATTACTGAATTTCAGAGCAACAGACTGGACAGTAAACAGACGGGATTGGGCAACAGTCTCGATGCGGATAATTTTCGGTTTTTGTAATTCAGCCATGTATGCCTCAGTACGTAATATAAAAACACAGTACAACCATACAGCGTAAAACTGTACAAAGTGAAACAGTACTGCTTTGCGAATAAGTAAAAACCGGGGTAAATTCCCTGGTTCACTCACTTATTGCTCTCCGTCATATTACCCGTTCCTGAGACAAAGAAAAGCACCGGACGGAATGAATGAATAACAATAACCTACAGAATAATCAACAGGTAAAAGTGAAAATAATCAGTTATAACAGACTGTTATTTAAAATAATTTTTTTTGCATAATCAGAAAAGGCCGATTTTTTAACGGCCGCCTTCACTGTTATGCTGCACAAGCAATTACGACGGGGAAAAAATGAATATCACCCTCATTATAGCGGCCGCTCTGGTAATCGGCTGTCTTATAATGGTTTCGGTTATCAGCCGCCGGCGGAAACAGCACCGGGCGGGTTACGTGTTACCTTCTCTGGCAAGTCTGACACATCACCGGCCGGGTACCGATGAAATTCAGGCCATTGAGCACCACCTGACCCGTGCAGCCCGGCAGCCCGGCAGGCTGTCAGTGATGACCTGCATTTTACATTACCGGCGTTCCCCGGAAAAAGCGATCACGTCTATCGTCTGTGCAACCGCATCACCCGTTATGCTATCCCGGAAAAAAACGGACAGCAGTGGCATTACTACATTGAAGGCAACGAAGTTTATCTTCCTGCGGTTCTGGATGAATTTATTCAGGCCACGAATGTCATTGATGTCATGTTTACCGCACGGGTGCCGATGATTGTCGGGCTGAACGGCCATGATTTACGTGAGTTTACGGATGACTACCCGCTGACAGGACCAATGACAAAAAATAATGACGTACCGGTACAGGCTGCGATACTGACTAACAGCAATGCTGATATTGAGTTTCTCGGTACACGCAGAGAGAGCCGGCAGGAATATAACCTGCAACACAGTCACGGATTTATCAGCGGAACGCTGATTATCTGTGGCGTGCTGACGGCACTCACTGCTGTCTTCATGCCGCCGTTTTTATTTTACTGGATGATAGCGGCCGGTGCCGGATTGTTACTGCCGGGCGTCATATTATCCCTGTTCCCAATCCGTAACCGCCGCCGTCTGCGGGATATTCAGTGCTACCGGGGTATTCCGAAGCGCTGGGGTCTGTTCGGCGATTTTGACCACAGCCAAAAACACAGTATTTCGCTCGGCGGTATCGACCTGGTTTACCCGCGCCACTGGGAACCCTGGCTGCATCAGGATCTGGGATCTGTCACTCAGATTGAAATGTATGAGGATCAGCAGGTTGTCCGCCAGGGAAAATACCTTTCTCTGCGTGAGGAATCCACCCGCTTCCCCTATTACCGTTACGGAAAAAACCTGCTGAACACTCTGATCAGCGCCTTTTCCCTGCTGGTTCTGGCCTGTAATCAGCCGGTCAATCTGCCGCTCAAACTGGCCTTAAACTGGCTGACCGGCACAGAAACCAAAGTCACCACCAATTTCAGTGAACTCCAGAATATGCCGCTCTATGTGGGGGATTTTCTGGAGGCTAAAGGCGTGGGGATGTGCTACATGCCGCCGAACCTCTCCGCCCAGGACAAACCCAACTTCCGGGCGTTTGACTGCTCCGGTATTTACTGGAACAACACCTCTCCGCTCCCGGTTCCTGAGTCCGAACAGGTTGATCGCGCCGCCGCACTGCTTGCAGAGCTCAATAACCAGCTGCATCCCGATGCCGGAGCCCGTAAAGTGAACGACAGTCTGCGCAATGTCATCTCCCGCTCCGGGATGAGCCTGCTGGACGACTTTTCCTCACTGGTTCTGAAAACCCAGGCATTATGTGAATTTGAAAACAGTGACTGTGTCCGGCTGAAAAATGCCCTCGTCAATCTGGGGAATTCCCCTAACTGGGAAAATTTACTGGCCCGCGCCAAAGCCGGTAAGCTGGAGCAATCGAATGTTTTATTGCGCCCGGCAAGCGCGGAGGCCTTGGAAAAGCTGGTTATCGCCACCACATCTACTGCTATAAACAAAGAAGTGGAAAATGCGGCGATGCGGCTGAACAGTCCGCCGCCCGGCGGTGTGCTGCTTATCAGTGATGAAGGCAAATCACTGGTGGAGAATGCCCCGGCCAATGAACAGACAGAGGAAATGGCGCCGCTGGCCCGCTGGCTGTCCCTGCAAAAGCTCTCCAATATGCTGCTGCACACGCCGTTTGAGGTTCAGGGCATTATCACGGATGTGTCTGTGGATGCTAACGGTACCCGTCATATCCTGCTGCACTTCCAGCCGGATAATGTCATGCTGGCGCGTTTTATCGGCAGCTGCATTTTACTGGTCGCTTTTTCCCTTCTGGTCATTATCAACGGCACATATACGTTTATCCGCTGGCGTCAGCGCCGCCGCCGGATGATCGATATCCGCCGTTATTACGACAACTGCTTCCGGCACGACTACCCTTCCTCTGAGGCGCAGCCGTAACGGCTGCACTGTCTGTCACGGAGTAACCATGCAACAGGCTTCACAGGTCACAGAACCTGTCCGTCTTGATAAATGGCTCTGGGCGGCACGGTTTTACAAAACCCGCTCCATCGCCAGAACCATGATTGACGGCGGTAAGGTTCATTATAACGGGCAGCGGACCAAGCCCGGTAAACTGGTTGAAAACGGTGCGGTTATCGTCCTGCGTCAGGGAAATGATGAACGGACAATCCGCGTGCTGGGGATCACTGATAAACGCCTGAGCACGCCGCTGGCACAAACACTCTGGGAAGAAACCCCGGAAAGCATCGGAAAACGTGAAAAAACCGCACTTGCACGTAAAATGAATGCCCTGACGATGCCGCACCCGGAACGACGTCCTGATAAAAAGGAACGACGGACATTGTTAAAATTTAAACACAGTAATTCAGATACCGCGGAATAACCGGCGGTTAAGACGAGAGAAAATTATGTCTGCACGACAAGATACATTACACCGGTTCCTGTTTAACAAAAGCGATGTCCGGGGAGAACTGGTCAATGTCTCCGGCACATTGCAGCAAATCCTGGATAACCATCATTATCCGGAACCAGTCCGCCGCCTGCTCGGTGAACTGCTGGTCTGCACCAGCCTGCTGACCGCGACCCTGAAATTTGAAGGGGATATTACCGTTCAGATCCAGGGCGACGGCCCGGTCCGTCTCGCCGTCATCAACGGCAACGACCGTCAGCAGATGCGCGGTATCGCCCGTATGAACGGGGATGTACCTGCCGGTGCCGGGTTCCACGACATGATCGGCAAAGGCTTTATGGTCATCACCATTACACCGCGTCAGGGCGAGCGTTATCAGGGTATTGTGGCGCTGGAAGGGGAAACCCTTGAAGCCTGTCTGGATGCCTATTTCCGTCAGTCCGAACAGCTGCCGACCAGCCTGTTTGTCCGCGTTGCGGAACACGACGGTAAAATGCAGGCCGCCGGGATGCTGTTACAGGCACTGCCGGCATCGGCAGAAGCTCGGACCCCGGAAGAAACCCAAAACATGTTCAGCCACCTGATGCAGCTGACCGCCACCATTTCGTCTGATGAGCTCTTTACCCTGGATGCCGAAACCATCCTGTACCGCCTCTATCACGAAGAAGAGGTTGTGCTGTATGAACCGGCACCGGTAGCGTTTCATTGTGGTTGTTCCCGCGAACGCTGCGCAGATACACTGGTAACTCTGCCGGAAGACGATGTTAATCATATTTTGCAGGAAGATGGCAAAATTGATATGGAGTGTGAATATTGCGGTACTCATCATATCTTTAATGAACAGGATATTCGTGAAATCCGCAGCCGGAAAAACGCATCTCTTCACTGATTCGTTTTAGCTGACGCAACACCAGGCCGCACCGAGCTTTCCGGATGCGGCCTTTTTGTTTATTTTTTCTTATGGTATCGAGCCAGCTCACAAAATAAAGCCAAATAAACTCCGGATTTTCATTTATTTGATAGCAATCGCTGTTAACCAGTCGTAAATAATTATGATATATGGAGATATTCCGACAACCCGGAGGCTTTGGATGAGCGTAAAAACAATGACTGTGAATGAACTGGAGCAGTATGGTATCCGCGATGCCGCAGAAATAATTTATAACCCGAGTTATGACTTACTCTTTGATGAAGAAACCCGTCCCGGCCTGACCGGTTATGAACACGGCGTTGTCACCACCAGCGGAGCAGTGGCGGTGGATACCGGCATTTTCACCGGCCGCTCGCCGAAAGACAAATATCTGGTCAGAGATGATCTCACCCGCGATACCGTCTGGTGGGCAGATCAGGGAAAAGGAAAGAATGACAACAAACCGCTGTCACAAGAGACCTGGAACGCGCTGAAAAACCTGATCACCCGTCAGCTGTCCGGCAAGCGCCTGTTTGTGGTGGACGCCTTCTGCGGTGCAAATGCCGATACCCGCCTGAAAGTCCGCTTTATTACCGAGGTTGCCTGGCAGGCTCATTTCGTCAAAAACATGTTTATCCGCCCGGATGAAAGTGAACTGCATAATTTTGAACCGGATTTCATTGTGATGAACGGCGCGAAATGTGTGAATCCGGACTGGCAGGAACAGGGGCTGAACTCCGAAAACTTTGTGGCATTCAACCTGAGCGAACGCATCCAGCTGATCGGCGGCACCTGGTACGGCGGTGAGATGAAAAAAGGTATGTTCTCCATCATGAACTACCTGCTGCCGCTACAGGGCATCGCCTCAATGCACTGCTCGGCAAATGTGGGGGAAAAAGGTGATGTGGCCATTTTCTTCGGCCTGTCCGGTACCGGTAAAACCACCCTCTCCACCGACCCGAAACGTAAACTGATCGGTGATGATGAACACGGCTGGGATGATGACGGTGTCTTTAACTTTGAAGGCGGCTGCTACGCCAAAACCATTAATTTATCCGCGGAAGCCGAGCCGGATATCTATCACGCCATCAGCCGTGATGCTCTGCTGGAAAACGTAGTTGTCCGCCCTGACGGCAGTGTTGATTTTGATGACGGCAGTAAAACCGAAAATACCCGGGTTTCCTACCCTATCTACCATATTGAAAACATTGTTAAACCAGTCTCAAAAGCAGGACACGCCAACAATGTGATTTTCCTGACTGCCGATGCCTTCGGCGTACTGCCGCCGGTGGCGGAACTGACACCGGAGCAGATGCAGTATCATTTCTTATCCGGATTTACCGCAAAACTGGCCGGTACCGAGCGGGGCGTCACAGAGCCGACACCCACCTTCTCCGCCTGCTTCGGCGCGGCATTCCTGACATTGCACCCGACACAGTATGCAGATGTGCTGGTAAAACGGATGAAAGCCGCCGGAGCAAAAGCGTATTTAGTGAACACCGGGTGGAACGGAACAGGAAAACGCATTTCAATTAAGAATACACGTGCTATCATAGACGCCATTCTTAGTGGGGATATTAATAAAGCGGCGAAACATACGCTGCCGGTCTTTAATCTGGCCATTCCTCACGAACTGCCGGGTGTCGACAGTCATATACTCGACCCGCGCAACACATACGATAATGTGGCGCAGTGGCAGGAAAAAGCGGAAGACCTTGCGGGACGGTTTATAACTAACTTTGATAAATATACCGACACCCCGGCAGGTCAGGCTCTGATCAGTGCAGGGCCTTCGCTGTAACCGGATAACAAGAAAAGTAGTGTGAGCAACACAGTAGCCCCGGGTCAGATGATCCGGGGCTTTCTGTTTTATTGTGCAGGCGGCAGGTCAAACAGCAGAATTTCACTGTCTTCCGCGGCTTTCAGGCTGATTAACGACTCATCCCATACGGCCACACCGTCACTGGTTTTCACTGTCTGGCCATTCACGGTTAATTCACCTTTCACCACCTGAATCCAGACCATCCGTCCGCTCTGAGGCTGATAGTCACCCTCTTCACCGGCGGCCAGTGTCCGGCGCCACAGTGTCATGTCCTGGAATACTTTCAGCGAACCGTCACGGGCATCCGGGGAAAGCACCAGCTGATATCCGTTTGCCGCATCAAACCGGCGTTGCTCATAACGCGGGGTCAGACCGGTTTTTTCAGGGATAATCCAGATCTGATACAGATGCAGCGGATTATCATTACTCGGGTTATATTCCGAGTGGCGAATCCCGGTTCCGGCGCTCATAATCTGGAACTCACCGGCAGGTACCTGCTCTTTATTTCCCATGCTGTCCTGATGCTCTACCGCACCATCCAGCACATAGGTCAGAATTTCCATATCTTTATGCGGATGGGTGCCGAAGCCCTGGCCTTCCGCAATAAAGTCTTCATTAATGACCCGCAGGGCGGAAAAGCCCATAAAGTTACGGTCATAATAATCGGCAAACGAAAAAGTGTGCCGGGAGTCGAGCCAGCCGTGGTTGGCATGACCACGTTCATTTGCAGGGCGTACATAGATCATAATTTTTCTCCTCAATCAGATGAGGTTAAGTTTACGTCCTGCCGGTAATTTCACCAGTAGCCGGGTTTAACGCAAGGATTCAAAAAATTTGAATAAGTGCAGCATCAAACCATCTTCTTTCAGATTCGGGCGGCGGGATAACCGGCAAAGCGGAAAGTCGCTGACACGTCCCTGTCCGCTCGGATCGCGCCATCCATGGCGCTTTACGCTTTCCTTTTTTTGCCGGTTAACCCCTCATGTACTTCAACTCTGTTAAAAACAGAAAAATTAATCTGCTAAATCATCCGGTTTGTGGCAAGGCTGCGTTTCCCCGACGCCATTCGTGTTGCAGGAAGGCGGCGACGCAGTGAATCCCCGGGAGCATACATCAGTATGTGACCGGGGTGAGCGAGGAAAGCCAACGCACCTGCGGCGCGAATGGCCCTGGGGAAAAAAGGGGAAAAAAAAGCCAGCACTGGGCTGGCTAAATAAACACTGGAAGCAATGTGAGCAATGTCGTTCTTTCATCTGAACCCTGAAGGTGGTCATCTGAAAGTGATTTGATGATAATGGTTCTCAGTATCATTTGTAAAGCACTTTTTGCTCAATATTTCATATAATCACTGATGTTTTCTGTTAACCCACTGATACCGTGATTTATTTTAATAAAATTAAATAATTCCATAGGGTTATCATGGATTAGGCATCCGGCGAAAACGGCAGTGCCTGCGCACATGCCCACGCTGAACTCCACGCCCACTGGAAGTTATAACCGCCGAGCCAGCCGGTCACATCCGTCACTTCGCCGATAAAATAGAGTCCCGGCACATCACGTGCCTTCATGGTTTTGGAGGAAAGCGCCTGAGTGTCCACGCCGCCGAGAGTGACTTCAGCTGTTCGGTAACCTTCTGTTCCGTTCGGCTGCACCTGCCAGTTCTTTAATTTTTCGGTGATTTCCTGCTGCGCGGCTTTGGATAACTGGTTCAGCGCGGTATCCGGCAGGTCACCGGTTGCCTGTAAACACTCCGTCAGCCGTTTTGGTAACAGTTTCGCCAGTGCATTACGCAGGCTCAGATTCGGGTGTTTTTCCCGTTGCACGGAGAAGAACTCCGCCAGATCAGTGCCCGGAAGTAAGTTAATGCTCACATACTCCCCGAGATGCCAGTAACTGGAGATTTGCAGAATCGCAGGGCCGGACAGGCCGCGATGGGTAAATAAGATATTTTCCGCGAAGCGGGTGCCATCCTGTGCGGTGACGGTGGCGGGTACCGCCACACCGGACAGCGTCTGTAATGCTTCCAGCAGCGGTTTATGCAGCGTGAAAGGCACCAGTGCGGCACGGGTCGGCAATACCGGCAGGCCGAACTGCTCCGCGAGACGGTAACCCAGCGGAGTCGCACCCAGTCCCGGCATCGATAACCCGCCGCTGGCCACCACAAGTGAGTGAGCACTCACAACCTTTCCGTTCACAGTCACACAGAAATCGTTGCCCTGTTTCTGCACTTCCGTCACTTCACTGCGCAGTCGGATAACCACGTTCCCCTGTTCACACTCCGCCAGCAGGAGATCAACAATCTGCTGTGCGGAATCATCACAGAAAAGCTGACCGAGCGTTTTTTCGTGATACGCAATCTGATATTTCTGCACCAGGGCAATAAAATCCCACTGTGTATAGCGGGCAAGCGCTGACTTACAAAAATGCGGGTTTTTACTCAGATACGCCGCCGGTTCGGTATAAAGATTGGTAAAATTACAGCGCCCGCCCCCGGACATCAGGATTTTCCGTCCGGCTTTTTTGCCGTTATCCAGCACCAGCACCCGCAGTCCGCGCTGCCCTGCCTGCGCGGCACAGAACAGCCCGGCGGCACCCGCACCTATTACAATAGTGTCAAACTTTTCCAAAATAGTGTTCTCTGTGTCTTTAAATGTGGAGAAATTCCGATAAATGTCTTAAATTTGTCATGATGATTAAATCGGGTCTGAAATTTATTATTTTCAATAAAGGAGTCTAATCCGATGATATACAAGGATTAATAATTCCTTAAGCTGATTTGGTAAAGGTATCAAATCAAAAAAAGGCCATATTTCACTTCCCCGTGACGCATTTGTCGCTGATAATGCGCCGCGTTCATGTCCAACAACTGGCTTAACGTCTATGCTACATCTATTTACAGGCTTGGAATTTCACACCGGCCTTTTATTAGTACTGGCACTAATCTTTGTGCTGTTTTACGAAGCCATTAACGGCTTCCATGATACCGCAAACGCGGTAGCAACTGTTATCTATACCCGTGCAATGCGCGCGCAGCTTGCTGTCGTCATGGCGGGTGTGTTTAACTTCCTCGGGGTACTGCTCGGCGGTCTGAGCGTGGCGTATGCGATCGTGCATCTTTTGCCCACGGACTTACTGCTGAATGTCAGTTCGGCCCATGGTCTTGCCATGGTCTTTTCCCTGCTTCTCGCCGCTATCATCTGGAACCTGGGCACCTGGTACTTCGGTATCCCAGCCTCAAGTTCTCATACCCTGATCGGCGCCATTATCGGGATCGGCCTGACCAACGCAATTGTGACCAACAGTTCCGTGGTTGATGCGCTGAATATTCCGAAAATGATCAGTATTTTCCTTTCTCTGATTCTGTCACCGCTGGTCGGCCTGGTGATTGCCGGATTAATGATCTGGTTCCTGCGCCGCTACTGGAGCGGCACGAAGAAACGCCGCCGTATCCACTTAACACCGGCAGAACGTGAGAAAAAAGACGGCAAACGCAAACCGCCTTTCTGGACGCGTACCGCCCTTATCCTTTCCGCAGTCGGCGTCAGTTTCTCACACGGCGCAAACGACGGGCAGAAAGGTATCGGTCTGATTATGCTGGTTCTGATTGGTGTGGCACCTGCCGGCTTTATGGTGAATATGAATTCCAGTGATTACGAAATCGCCCGTACGCGCGACGCCGTGATCAACCTGGAGCAGTATTACACCACCCACAGGGAAGCACTGGCGCACGCTATTGAGCTGACACCGGCACTGAGCACCGAGAATACCGTTCTCAATGAACAGTTCCACTGTGACAGTTCGCGTACCGGTATCGTATTGAGACAGGCTCAGGATCTGCTCGGTAATATTCATACCTATGATGATTTATTACCGGAACAGCGCAGCCAGATGCGCCGTCTGCTGATGTGTATTTCGGATACCGCTGCGGAAGTGGCGAAATTACCGGAAACCAAACCGGAAGACGCACGTTTCCTGAAACGTCTGTCCAATGACCTGCTGAATACTGTTGAGTATGCACCTATCTGGATCATCATTTCTGTCGCGCTGGCGCTCTCTCTGGGCACCATGTTCGGCTGGAAACGTGTTGCTGTGACTATCGGTGAGAAAATCGGTAAGAAAGGCATGACATACGCCCAGGGCGTGTCTGCGCAGGTCACTGCGGCCGTCTCCATTGGTGTGGCAAGTTATACCGGGATGCCGGTGTCCACCACCCAGGTGCTCTCCTCTGCGGTGGCAGGTACGATGATTGTTGACGGTGGTGGTGTTCAGTCCAAAACCATCAAAAACATCATGCTGGCCTGGATTCTGACACTGCCGGTATCCATCGTGCTGTCCGGCGCACTCTACTGGATCTCTCTGCAAATCATCTGATCGCAGATTGCTGTCCTCTGAAACTGAAAAGCCTGACACGTGTGTCAGGCTTTTTTTTGCACCCTGATATCGCTTACGGCCAGATAATCATCATCAGCAGTGAGGCAATGACAATGCCGCATATCGCACTGATCATGGTGAACTGACGGCGGATACGTTCACAGCGTAAAACCACTTCAGGATCATGATGAGTGAGATATTCCCGCTGGTTGATATAGCGGATAAGGCGCAGCTGTTTCTGCCACTGAGTGTGGTCAGTAAACGCATTATTGCCGCCGACAGCATGGTAAAGCAGCGGATCGCTGTCACGCAGGACAGAGAGTAATGCCCGGGTGGATGAATAAAACCGGATCATGTTAATCAGACAAAGAAAGCATAACGCCCAGAACAGTGTAGGTATACTGAACATAATCCACTCCTTAAACTATCTGCGGAGAAGGAACCGGTGATATCAGTGTCTATCACATCATACTGATAGCATTTTATGTATTCAGTATGAACAATGCTGTGAAGTTCCACAAACTCCCGCATTCTTTCATGATGCAATTTAATAGTTCAGCCTCCTGAAAATATCTGTTTTGTCGCTTTCATCCTTGTGGGAAGTACGCAGACTGGTATATCTTATAAATCAGACATTCTCTGCTGCATGATAAAAGCATTAAGTTGTGATCCGTATTACACTCTTTAATGATATTAAGCAGTTATAGTTATTCATAAAGGATAACGGCGCAAGCCCTGCCAACCCCTTAACCCTTTGAACGGAAGGAGTTTCTTATGGCATATAAACATATTCTGGTCGCAGTCGATCTTTCGCCTGAAAGTGAAGTACTGGTAAGCAAAGCGGTTTCTATGGCAAAACCTTACGACGCCAAAGTTTCTCTGATCCACGTTGATGTCAATTACTCTGACTTATACACCGGACTTATCGATGTAAACCTGGGTGATATGCAGCAACGCATTACTGAAGAAACCAGTAATTCACTGAAAAATCTGGCAAAAAACTCTGGTTATGAGATTCAGGAAATGCTCAGCGGCAGCGGTGATCTCGGCCAGGTATTAGTCGATGCCATCAGAAAATATGATATGGATCTGGTTGTCTGCGGACACCACCAGGATTTCTGGAGCAAGCTGATGTCCTCTGCCCGTCAGCTGATTAACACCGTTCATGTCGATATGTTAATTGTTCCGCTGCGGGATGATGATAACGCATAATCATCTGCTGAAAAATTATTCATCTGAAATGCCTGCTTATGCAGGCATTTTTTTGGCTGAAAATACGGCAGCCGGATCGGTGAAAAAGGCCGTCAATGAATTTTTTTTGTTATATATGAAAAAAATAGCTTGAAAACAGGATATAAACAAGAGATAAATTCAAGTGGTAAATGCAAACACATCTCACATTATTCGAAAAATAAAACAAAAATGTTCGGGATACCTCACAAAGTAACGTAACCCGAGATCATTCGTGTCACAGATATGCCGTACGCAGGAATATTCCGGAGAACCTGCCCCGGGAGACAAGTGTGGCCTGCATAACTGCTGCATGAATGAGAAGGGCATGACAGACAGGAAATCAACATGAGTAACTTTATCTCTTTGGAATCGTTTCTGGAAAGTGTTCAGCGCCGTGACCCGTCACAGCCGGAATTCCTCCAGGCCGTGCGCGAAGTTTTCTCCACACTGTGGCCGTTCCTTGAAAAGAATCCGCAGTACCGCGATCAGAACCTGCTCGCCCGCTTTGTTGAGCCGGAGCGTGTGATTCAGTTCCGGGTGACCTGGGTTGACGATCAGGGTCAGGTGCAGGTAAACCGCGCATGGCGTGTGCAGTTCAGCTCAGCCATCGGCCCGTTCAAGGGTGGTATGCGCTTCCATCCGTCCGTGAACCTCTCCATCCTCAAATTCCTCGGCTTTGAACAGACACTGAAAAATGCCCTGACCACACTGCCGATGGGCGGCGGGAAAGGCGGCTCTGACTTTGATCCGAAAGGTAAAAGCCAGGGTGAAGTGATGCGTTTCTGCCAGGCACTGATGACCGAACTGTACCGTCATCTGGGTGCGGATACGGATGTCCCTGCGGGTGATATCGGTGTCGGCGGCCGTGAAGTCGGCTACATGGCGGGGATGATGAAAAAATTGTCCAACAACACCGCGTGTGTGTTTACCGGCAAAGGGCTCTCTTTCGGCGGCAGTCTGATCCGTCCGGAAGCCACCGGTTACGGGCTGGTTTACTTCACTCAGGCCATGCTGGAACGTCACGGGATGAGCTTCGACGGTATGCGTGTTGCGGTTTCCGGCTCCGGTAACGTGGCGCAGTACACTATCGAAAAATGTCTGTCGCTGGGTGCAAAAGTGGTCACCGCGTCTGACTCCTCCGGTACTGTCGTCGATGAAGATGGTTTCACCGCCGAAAAACTGGCGCGCCTGACCGAAATCAAAGACCGTTACGGCCGTGTGGAAGAGTATGCGAAAGAGTTCGGCCTGGTATATCTGAAAGGTCAGACCCCGTGGGCTGTACCGGTGGATATCGCCCTGCCGTGCGCCACTCAGAATGAGCTGGATCTGGCAGATGCTGAAGTGCTGATCAAAAACGGCGTTAAAGCGGTGGCAGAAGGCGCAAACATGCCGACGACTATCCCGGCAACTGATGCCTTTCTGGCCGCAAATGTTCTGTTTGCACCGGGCAAAGCAGCGAATGCGGGCGGCGTGGCAACATCCGGTCTGGAAATGTCACAAAACTCTGTCCGTCTCGGCTGGAAACGTGACGTGGTGGATGAGCGTCTGCATCACATCATGCTGGATATCCATAATGCGTGCGTTGAGTACGGCAGTGAGGAAAAACAGACCAACTATGTGCAGGGTGCGAATATCGCCGGCTTTGTGAAAGTCGCTGATGCCATGCTGGCGCAGGGTGTGCTGTAAGTCGTTAAACTGTTACTGAACAATGTCACAGTGTCGAAGGGGGTATGACAAGCGTTACGGAAGTCTCACTTGTTGCCCCTTCGCGAAACGGGAACTGCCCTGTCCCCTTTTCAGATATTATTCAGTGTTATTCCTCTGCTTTCACGCAGGGATAGATATCAAAACGATGGTTTTTGGTTTCAATCGCCGCCGCAGCTTTCTGCCCGGCTAACGGCTCCGCATAATCCGGCCGTTTCACCACCACACGACGGGTTGCCAGCGCCAGCGCAGGTGCCAGCAGAAGATCGGCATCCTCATCCGCGCCCACCAGCGACTGAAACACCCGCATTTCTTTCTTCACCAGCGCGCTTTTCTGCCGGTGCGGATACATCGGGTCGAGATAGACCACATCCGGCGGTGGTGTGATGTCCGCCAGCGCATCAATCCCGGACGCATGGATAAGGATCATCCGCTCCTGCATCCATTCACCGATTTCACTGTCCCGGTAAGCCCGCTGTAAGCCATCATCCAGCAATGCCGCAACGACCGGATGGCGTTCAATCATCCGTACCCGGCAGCCCAGCGACGCCAGAACAAACGCATCTCGTCCCAGACCGGCTGTCGCGTCCACCACTGACGGAAGATATGATTTTTTTATCCCGGCAGCCTTTGCCACTGTTTCACCGCGCCCGCCGCCGAAACGGCGCCGGTGTGCCATTGTTCCTCCGGCAAAATCCACGCGTATCCCGCCGAGCTTCGGTTCATCGCACTTGCGCAGCTCCAGCCCTTCCGCCGTCAGCACCAGTGCCATCAACGCGGTATCGTCATGTTCCAGACCCCACCGCGCCGCCAATACATCCAGGGTGCAGCTGTCTGCGCCCTGTTCACACTGTAAACGAATCTTCACGTATTACCCGTTGATTCCGTAGCCTTTTAACATCGCATCCAGTTCCGGCTTACGGCCGCGGAAGCGCTCAAACAGAACCATCGGCTCTTCCGAACCACCCCGGCTGAGAATATTATCCAGGAAAGACTGCCCGGTGACCGGGTTGAAAATACCCTCTTCGCTGAAGCGGGAGAACGCATCCGCCGCCAGCACATCCGCCCACAGATAGCTGTAGTAACCGGCAGCATAACCGCCGGCAAAGATATGACTGAATGCATGCGGGAAGCGGTTCCACGGCGCAGCAGGCACCACAGAGACTTTCTCTTTCACGGACAGCAGTGTCGGCATCACCTGAGCACCGGTTGCCGGGTCATATTCCGCATGCAGACGGAAATCAAACAGACCGAACTCCAGCTGGCGCAGAATAAACATAGCGGACTGATAATTCTTCGCAGCCAGCATATTGTCGAGCAGTGACTGCGGCAGCGGCTCACCGGTTTCATAGTGACCGGAGATAAAGGCCAGCGCCTCAGGCTCCCAGCACCAATTTTCCATAAACTGGCTCGGCAGTTCGACCGCATCCCACGGCACACCATTAATGCCGGAAACATCCGCCACATCAATCTGTGTCAGCATATGATGCAGGCCGTGTCCGAATTCATGGAACAGTGTCAGCACTTCATCATGGGTAAACAGCGCCGGTTTGCCGCCGACCGGTTTGTTAAAGTTACAGGTCAGATACGCGACCGGTTTTTGCAGGGAGTTATCTTTGTGGCGCATACGACCGATGCAGTCATCCATCCACGCCCCGCCGCGTTTGTGCTCGCGGGCATACAGATCCAGATAGAAACTGCCGCGTAATTCACCGTTCTTATCAAATAAATCAAAGAAACGAACATCCGGATGCCAGGTTTCCACCCCGAAACGCTCCTTGGCGGTGATCCCGTAGATCCGGCGGATCACTTCAAACAATCCGCTGATCGCTTTTTCTTCCGGGAAATACGGACGCAGCTGCTCATCACTGACAGAGAACAGATGCTGTTTCTGTTTGTCCGCAAAATAGGCCATATCCCACGGCTCGAGTTTATCAACACCGTAATGTTCTTTGGCAAAGGCTGCCAGCTGAGCCACTTCCTGCTCACCCTGGTGATGGGCGCGCTCCGCCAGGTCATTCAGGAAATCCAGCACCTGCTGCGGGTTTTCCGCCATTTTGGTGGCGAGGGATTTTTCCGCGTAGTTTTTAAAGCCGAGTAACTGTGCCAGCTCATGACGCAGCGCTAAAATCTCCGCCATCACACTGCTGTTATCCCACTTGCCGCCGTTCGGCCCCAGTTCGGAAGCGCGGGTGCCGTAGGCTTCGCTCATCTCTTTGCGCAATTCGCGGTTATCCGCGTAAGTCATCACCGGCAGATAGCTCGGCATATCCAGGGTAAACAGCCAGCCCTTCTCACCTTTGGACTCCGCCAGTGCCTGTGCAGCGGCAACCGCACTCTCCGGCAGACCGGCCAGCATGCTTTCATCGGTGATCAGCTTGCTCCAGCCCATAGTTGCATCCAGCACATTATTGCCGAACAGTGAACCCAGCTCGGACAGACGGGCAGAAATCTCACCGTAGCGCTTTTGTTTCTCCGGTGGCAGACCAATGCCGGATAACTCAAAATCACGCAGAGAATTTTCCACTGACTTGCGCTGCGCCTGAGACAGTGACGCAAACTCCGGGCTGTTTTTCAGTGATTTATAGGCGTTATACAACCCTTCGTGCTGACCCATCCAGGTACTGAATTCTGACAGCAGTGGCAGGCACTGCTCATAAGCTTCACGCAGTTCAGGACTGTTTTTGACAGAATTCAGATGACTGACCGGCGACCAGACACGGGATAATTTATCCCCGGCTTCTGCCAGCGGGACACACACATTTTCCCATGTAAAATCAGGTGCATGACTTACGACCAGCTCTACCTTCTGACGATAATTATCCAGCGTTTCTTTCACCGCAGGCACAATACATTCCGGATTGATGGCAGAAAATGCCGGTAACTGATTCTGAGTCGGGGTAAGCAAAGGGTTCATCATAAACCATCCTGTTGGCTGCTGGTGCACGTCCGCCACGGCGCACATACACATGAAAAATGAAAATCGAAACTCTCTATAAGATGGGGATACACAGCAGCAAGTTCAATGATTTTTCGTGTTATTAAGCTGATTAAAAATCATTCCCGTAAAAAATTGCATGATACTGATGTAACTCAAAGGAAAAAACGCGAGAGAACTTTTGAATCCCTGCCGGAAAGCGTATACTGTGCAACCTCAAAATGGAAGATCATCGTCCCCGGTGGGGCGGCCGGACTTCAAATCCGGTTGGGGCCGCCAGCGGTCCCGGGCAGGTTCGACTCCTGTGATCTTCCGCCAATTATCCTCTTCGCATACAGTTAAACGCGATCACCGAAAATCATCAGCAACCAACTAATTAATAAGGGTATTTTAACATTTATTTTCCGGATATATTGGTAACATCTGTTTTCATTCCGGAAAAATGCTAAAGAGACATTTGATGTTTCTGCTCAAAAACGCTGAAGGGGGGAGAGCGGACGTAGCAAACATTGGCGGCTAATTACAGATTTTAGCCGGGTTAATTTTCTGACTAGAAATCAGTCTTAGAAAAACCTGTCATATCATCCAGTCCCATTTCACGACCTAATGCCGTCATCGGATGAACAATTATCAGGCCCCGCACAGTTTTCTTCAGCTTGCCAATATCAGCTTGTTCTTTCTTGGTAATGGGACGTTTGAATGGCATATCCACCAACTTCTGCGCTTCTTTGCTTAGTTTCTTGCTGCGTTCCGCCTTCAGGCCGGCAATTTCAATTTCCAGCGCTGCTTTTTCTTTCTCAAGCTCTGCGTATTTTTCCGCTTCGTTCGTCAGTTGCATACTTGCCATCCGGTGACGCGTAAGGTCTAAACGGTCGCTGAGAAGTTTAATTTTTGCTTTTTCGATTTCTTTCATTATTAATTAACCGTGAATGAATTTCATTCCGGCAAGTATACACCATTCTGCGCAGGAGGGTGAAAAGGGATATTGACAGATAAGACCACCATTGGTGGTCCTATCCGATTTATATCTTATTCATTTTGGTCTTTTTTATCATCATGAACCAAATGATATGCGGATCGTGCCCGGGGATGGATAAAGAAATGACCCGCTGGTGCGTTATGCGTTTTAATATGAATCATCGATATGCCGGTTTTTTTACCTTGCTTATTATGAAACACATAGATAACAAATGGCACCAGAAAAATGACCACAAAGCTGATACCAAGTAACATCACATAGGATTCATTGCTTGCACCTCCTGGTAATGAACTTGGCGGAAAGAAAGAAACAACAAAAGCAAGGACTGACAGAATAAAACCAGCAGATGCCACAACAAGTTTAAAACTTTTACCACCCGGTATATTAAATACCCGTTTTTTCTCAGGCTGCCTGCAAATTAAATACATATATCCGAGAAATAACATAAAATAACTGCACAGGTAAATAACAACCGTCAGAGCTAATGCGATCAGGAAAGATGTATTACCACCTCCGCCGCTATTGGTAAGCACAATGATGGCAATGGTCGTAATCAATAATTGTGAAATGACTAATGTAACCGGAACACCATTTTTATTCACCTTAGCAAAGCTTTTCGGTAAAATACCTTTTTGGGCAGCAACATACATTCCGCGGGATGGACCCACAATCCATGATGCTATTTCTGCCAGCACACCTAATAATAAAAGTGCCGCAATAATACGGACAGTCCACTCAAGTGCAGGGTTAAAATTTGAGACCAGAACATTGAATGTCTGTACCACGCCTGCGGACAGATTTATTTCACTGACCGGAATGGCAACCGCGACAGATAACCCGCCAATTGAACTTAAACAAATAGCCGCTATCATCAGTAAAAACATTGCAGCCGGATAATCTCTTCCCGGGTTTTCCATTTCATTAACGTGTGTTGCCGAGGCTTCAACCCCCATGTAACTCAATATAAAAGCAACAAAAACGACCAATGTCCCTATTTTTGTAAAATCAGGGAAAAAAGTCGATGCGCTGATTTCAGTTGCTAAAGGCGCACCACTGACGAGATAGTTTATAGCAAGGAATACCAAAATGAGCGCGGGTAATAAAATACCGGCAAAGAAACCTATTTTAGCGATAGTTGCTGTATATTTTGTACCACCGAATTGAGTAAATGCTAATATCCATAATATAACTAATGCACCGATAGTTTTAACTATCGGGTCGTTATTAAGTTCCGGCCAGTTAAGAATATAAGATAATGCCCCTAATACAAAATAGAGCATAGGTATAAAACCAATTGCAATTTGCAAATAACCAAATGAAATAGCAGCAAAACCCCAGCGCTCACCTAATGTGTTAGAAACCCAGGCAAATATTCCGCCCTCTTCCCAACCTTCCACAGTCGCCATTTCCGCCGCACAAAGAGCAACAGGAATAAACCACAATAACCCGCCTAATAAAAGGAAAAAAACCAAACTAAAACCGGATGTTGCAAATGTCGGATATTCATATACCGCCATGACCATAGAGGCAGTAATCGCAAAAAAACCTAATAAAGTTAGTTTTTTAGCACCAGACGCTGTCGCTGTCATACTATCCACCTAATATATTTAATTTCACGTGAAAGAAATTGTGCCTTTGCATAACATGCATTATGGATCTTTGTGTAACCCTCACGACCTAAATGCAGAAAATTATAGTATTGAGCGATAATTTTCCCGCCGGTGTGAGAGAAATTTAAAACCAATTGTGATTTGAG
>NZ_NRQY01000002.1:657081-721687 GCF_003996855.1 Morganella morganii
ATTACCAATTTATAACATATTTCCAAAATTTTATTCCTTAAAATAATACCAAAAAAGATGACAAAATCAGAATATTATTCATATAAATCAATCACGATCGACATTATTAACCACAATTATATTGTTACTGCAAAATAAAGAAGCCACAGGCATTTCTGTCTGTGGCTTTTATTATTGTTACTGATTAACAGTAATCTTTCTTATTTAAGTTGGGTCAACGGATGATACCGTTCCTTTTGGTACAACCTGGACTTCATTATTCTCATCAACAATAATATCAAATACAATCCAGTTTGCTTTTGCAGGGACAACCACATCCGGCGCATCAAAACTCATCATCTCGGATGTACCTGACTTCAGGGTTAAATCCTTATTCAGGAAAAGTAATACTTTCGCTGTTGATAATTCAGTGTCAGTACCTGCGGAATAGCGTTTAACAAAGTAGGTATAAGTCCCCTTATGTCCTTTCCTGATCGTAATCGTTTCGACTCCCGGCGGGCTTTTCTGATCTTTATCCAGTGATGCGTCCGCACCTGCCGGATTATTAGAAGTGTCCGGGTAGAACACATGGATTCGGGCTCCTCCGCCGACAGGCGGAACCAGTAAATGCGCATCCAGATCGTTAGGTGCTTCACTCCATTGCAGAATAATACGACCGAATTCTGTTCTCAATGCCGGAGACAATGCAAACTTAAAGTTAGTGTCTGCACCACTCTTCACAACCATGAAGTCATCGTAATCGTCGTAATTATTCGCGGTGATCTTAACTGCATACTTTCCGCCAACCAGGTCAACCTTAAACTTACCGGTTGCATCCGTTGTCGTCTCGTACAGTAATTCTGTTCCATCTTCCGAGAAGATCTTAATGTGTGCTCCGTCAACCGGCTTATCTCCGGCTACAACCGCGTCAATCACCAGCACTGACGTTGAGAACAGCTCTTCAAAGGAAACTTCCTTATCCGCTTTAACCGTCTGGCTTCCCTGTGCAGCACTGATCACAATGTCATAGACCGGTGTCTTGGTACTGGTCAATTTGACAGTCGCGTTACCTGTTGCATCGGTCTGCTGTGAAGTCGCAGATAATTTAGCAGAAGCACCGGCCGTACTGGTCCAGTTAACGGTCACACCACTCACCGGGTTGTTGTTCGCATCACGGACTTCGGCAATAAATTCAAAGGAATCTGTACCGTTTGCAATCTTCCGTGTCAGCGCACCGTTAAGCTTCACGCTCGTGATAGTCGCTGTTGCGGCATCACCTGTCAGGCTGACAGTAACACCGGCAACCGGCAGCGCTGTTCCGTTAACAGTAACTGTCAGCAGAGCATCACCGGCTGTTTTACCTTTCAGTGTCGCAGTATAAGTGCCATCTCCGTTATCCGTCACAGTACTGAAGGTGGTGTTGGCCAGGCCGGTACTGAACAGCACCGTCTGTCCGGCAACCGGGTTATCGTTGATATCTTTCAGGGTCAGCTTCAGCGTTGAAGTCGCGGTATTGTTTGCCACGATAGTCAGCGGATCAGCCGTCAGCACCGATTTATCCTTATCCAGCTTGCTGCTGTCTGCTGTCAGTTTCACCGTCACCGGTGCCACATCCAGTACAGTTCCGTTAACAGTCACTTTCAGTAACGCATCTCCTGCTTTGGTGCCTTTCAGAGTGGCGGTATAGGTACCGTCCAGGTTATCCGTCACCGCACTGAAGGTGGTGCTGGCCAGGCCGGTACTGAACAGCACGGTCTGTCCGGCAACCGGGTTATCGTTGATATCTTTCAGGGTCAGCTTCAGCGTTGAAGTCGCGGTATTGTTTGCCACGATAGTCAGCGGATCTGCTGTCAGGACAGATTTATCCTTATCCAGATTACTGCTGTCCGCCGTCAGTTTCACTGTTACCGGTGCAACTGCCAGTTCCGTACCGTTAACGGTGACTTTCAGTAACGCATCACCGGCCGTTTTCCCTTTCAGAGTCGCGGTATAGGTGCCATCTCCGTTATCCGTCACAGTACTGAAGGTGGTGTTGGCCAGGCCGGTACTGAACAGCACCGTCTGTCCGGCAACCGGGTTATCGTTGATATCTTTCAGGGTCAGCTTCAGCGTTGAAGTCGCGGTATTGTTTGCCACGATAGTCAGCGGATCAGCTGTCAGTACCGATTTATCCTTATCAAGCTGACTGCTGTCTGCTGTCAGTTTCACCGTCACCGGTGCAACTGCCAGCACAGTACCGTTGACGGTCACTTTCAGTAACGCATCGCCGGCAGTTTTCCCTTTCAGAGTCGCGGTATAGGTGCCATCTCCGTTATCCGTCACAGTACTGAAGGTGGTGTTGGCCAGGCCGGTACTGAACAGCACGGTCTGTCCGGCAACCGGGTTATCGTTGATATCCTTCAGGGTCAGCGTCAGCGTTGATACTGTCGCATTGTCAGCCACAATAGTTTCCGGTGTCGCCGTCAGCACTGATTTATCTTTATCCAGCTTGCTGCTGTCCGCTGTCAGCGTCACGGTTACCGGCGCCACATCCAGTGCATTGCCGCCCACCGTCACTTTGATCACCGCCGCACCGGCTGTTTTCCCTTTCAGGGTCGCCGTATAGGTGCCATCCTGATTATCCGTCACCGTACCGAATGTGGTATTTGCCAGTGCTGTGCTGAACAGCACGGTCTGACCGGTCACCGGGTTATCGTTGATATCTTTCAGCGTCAGTTTCACCACAGAAGTCGTGGTATTGTTTGCCACGATAGTCAGCGGATCTGCCGTCAGTGCCGACTTATCTTTGTCCAGGTTCTCCTGGTCGCCGATCAGTTTCACTGTCACCGGTGTAACAGCCAGTACAGCGCTATTCACTGTCACGTTCAGCAATGCATTCCCGGCGGTTTTCCCTTTCAGGGTCGCCGTATAAGTGCCATCCCCGTTATCCGTCACAGTACTGAAAGTGGTATTTGACAGGCCGGTACTGAACAACACGGTTTGTCCCGGAACCAGGTTGCCGTTGACATCTTTCAGCGTCAGTGTCAGCGCGGACGTTGCGGTGTTGTTTGCCACAATAGTCAGCGGAACTGCGGTCAGTGCCGATTTATCCTTATCCAGCTTGCTGCTGTCCGGTGTCAGCATCACGGTTACCGGCGCCACATCCAGTGCATTGCCGCCCACCGTCACTTTGATCACCGCCGCACCGGCTGTTTTCCCTTTCAGGGTCGCCGTATAGGTGCCGTCCTGATTATCTTTTACTGCACTGAAAGTGGTGTTGGCCAGATCAGTACTGAACAGCACAGTCTGTCCGGAGACCAGGTTATCGTTGATATCTTTCAGGGTCAGCTTTAGTGAAGATGTCGTTGTATCATCAGCCACAATACTCAGCGGTACTGCGGTCAGCGCCGATTTATCCTTATCCAGATTCGTGCTGTCCGCCGTCAGTTTCACCGTGACCGGTGCCACATCCAGCGTATTACCGCCCACAGTGACGTTAATCACTGCATCACCGGCTGTTTTCCCTTTCAGGGTTGCCGTATAAGTGCCGTCCTGATTGTCGATCACCGTACTGAAGGTGGTGTTGGCCAGTGTGGTACTGAACAGCACCGTCTGCCCGGCAACCGGGTTACCATTGACATCTTTCAGGGTCAGTTTCAGCGCGGAGGTCGCAGTATTGTTTGCCACGATAGTCAGCGGATCAGCCGTCAGTGCCGATTTATCCTTATCCAGATTACCGCTGTCGGCTGTCAGTTTCACCGTGACCGGTGCCACATCCAGCGCATTACCACCCACAGTGACGTTAATCACTGCATCACCGGCCGTTTTCCCTTTCAGCGTTGCCGTATAGGTACCGTCCTGATTATCTGTCACTGAACTGAACGTAGTGTTAGCCAGTGCAGTACTGAACAGCACAGTCTGGCCGGTCACCGGGTTGTCGTTGACGTCTTTCAGGGTCAGCTTCAGTGTTGAGGTCGTGGTGTTGTTTGCCACGATAGTCAGCGGATCAGCCGTCAGTGCCGACTTATCTTTATCCAGATTATCCTGGTCGCCGATCAATTTTACACTCACTGGTGTAACAACCAGTTCCGTACCGTTTACGGTCACTTTCAGAGCCGCATTACCGGCTGTTTTCCCTTTCAGGGTCGCTGTATAGGTACCGTCCAGATTATCGTTCACCGTACTGAAGGCCGTATTTGCCAGATCTGTACTGAACAGCACGGTCTGCCCCGGAACCGGGTTGCCGTTAACATCTTTCAGGGTCAGTTTCAGCGCGGAGGTCGCGGTGTTGTCCGCTACGATAGTCAGCGGTGTCGCGGTCAGTGCCGATTTATCCTTATCCAGATGCGTGCTGTCCGGTGTCAGCGTAACAGTTACCGGCGCAACAGCCAGCCCAGTGCCGTTAACAATAACCGTCAGAGGAGCATCACCGGATTTGGTACCTTTCAGCGTCGCGGTATAAGTCCCGTCCTGATTATCGGTTACCGCACTGAAGGTGGTATCCGCCAGTGTGGTGCTGAACAGAACTGTCTGTCCCGGAACCGGGTTACCGTTAACATCTTTCAGAGCCAGTGTCAGTGATGAGGTCGCAGTATTATTTGCCACGATACTCAGCGGGTCAGCAGTCAGGACGGATTTATCCTTGCTCAGATTACCGTTATCCGCCGTCAGTTTTACCGTCACCGGTGCAACAGACAGCTCCGTACCGTTCACAGTCACTTTCAGCAACGCATCACCGGCCGTTTTCCCTTTCAGGGTCGCGGTGTAAGTGCCGTCCTGATTATCGGTTACCGCACTGAAGGTCGTACCGCCAAGCGCAGTGCTGAATACCACTGTCTGTCCCGGAACCGGGTTACCGTTAACGTCTTTCAGCGTCAGTTTCAGATCCGATAATGATGCATCATCTGCCACGATAGTCAGCGGTACTGCGGTCAGCGCGGATTTATCTTTATCCAGCTGACTGCTGTCAGGCGTCAGTGTCACCGTGACCGGTGCCACATCCAGCGCATTACCACCCACCGTCACTTTAATAACAGCATCACCGGCGGTTTTCCCTTTCAGTGTCGCGGTATAAGTCCCGTCCTGATTATCGTTCACCGTACTGAAGGCGGTGTTCGCCAGTGTGGTACTGAACAGCACGGTTTGTCCGGAAACCGGGTTACCGTTGACGTCTTTCAGGGTCAGTTTCAGCATTGAGGTCGTGGTATTATTTGCCACAATGCTCAGTGGTGTCGCCTCCAGAACAGATTTATCTTTATCCAGATTACCGCTGTCCGCTGTCAGTTTCACCGTCACCGCTGCCACTGCCAGTTCCGTACCGTTTACGGTCACTTTCAGTGCCGCATCACCGGCGGTTTTCCCTTTCAGGGTCGCAGAATAAGTGCCGTCCTGATTATCGGTTACCGCACTGAAGGTGGTACCGCCAAGCGCAGTGCTGAATGCGACTGCCTGTCCCGGAACCGGGTTACCGTTAACATCCTTCAGGGTCAGGGTCAGTGAAGACGTCGCTGCGTTATCTGCCACGATAGTCAGCGGCACTGCGTTCAGTGAGGATTTATCTTTATCCAGATTCGTGCTGTCCGGTGTCAGTGTCACTGTTACCGCTGCAACATCCAGCACAGTGCCATTGACAGTCACTTTGATAGCGGCATCACCGGCGGTCTTCCCTTTCAGCGTCGCCGTATAGGTGCCGTCCTGATTATCGATCACCGTACTGAACGCAGTATTTGCCAGTGTGGTACTGAACAATACTGTCTGGCCGCTGACGGCGTTACCGTTAACGTCTTTCAGGGTCAGTTTCAGCGCAGAGGTCGCGGTGTTATCCGCCACGATAGTCAGCGGTGTTGCAGTCAGTGAGGATTTATCCTTATCCAGATTACCGCTGTCCGCGGTCAGTTTTACCGTTACCGGTGCAACAGCCAGCACAGCGCCGTTTACGGTCACTTCCAGAGCCGCATTACCGGCAGTTTTCCCCTTCAGCGTCGCGGTATAGGTGCCATCCTGATTATCCGTTACCGCACTGAATGTGGTATCTGCCAGTGAAGTACTGAACAGCACAGCCTGACCGGTCACCGGGTTGTTGTTAACATCTTTCAGCGTCAGTTTCAGCACGGAGGTCGCGGTGTTGTTTGCCACGATACTCAGCGGTGTCGCTGCCAGTACAGATTTATCTTTATCCAGCTGACTGCTGTCCGCCGTCAGTTTCACCGTCACGGGTGCAACAGCAAAATTATTGCCGTTCAGCGTGACACTGATCTGCGCATCACCGGATTTGGTCCCTTTCAGGGTGGCCGTGTAAGTACCGTCCTGATTATCCGTTACCGCACTGAAGGTGGTGTCTTGCAGGCCGGTGCTGAACAGCGCAGTCTGCCCCGCAACCGGGTTATTATTCACATCCCGCAGAGTCAGTGTGATTGCGGATGTCGTGTTACCGTCCGCCACGATGGTGTCCGGTACTGCTGTAAGCGAGGATTTATCTTTATCCAGCTTACTGCTGTCTGCGGTCAGTTTTACACTCACTTCAGAAACAGCCAGTACAGCATCATTTACTGTTACTTTGATTTTTGCGGTTCCGGCTTTAGTCCCTTTCAGAGTGGCAGTATAAGTCCCGTCCGCATTGTCTCTTACCGCACTGAACACAGTATCTGCCAGGGTGGTTGTGCTGAATACCACTGTCTGGCCGCTCACGCTATTACCGTTAGCATCTTTCAGGTTCAGAGTCAGCGTTGACGCTGCCTTGCCATCAGCCACGATAGTGTCAGGAACAGCCGTCAGCTCAGATTTATCCCCGCTCAGGTTACCGTTATCAGCCGTCAGTTTTACGATGACCGGCGCAACCGCGAACGCTTTTCCGTTCAGCGTAATGCTGACTTTCGCATCCCCGGCTTTAACACCTTTCAGCGTCGCCGTGTAAGTACCATCCGGATTTTCGGTAGTATCGCTCACCGTTGTCCCTGTCAGAGGAGCACTGAAGACCACTGTCTGACCCGGGATCAGGTTCCCCTGACGATCTTTTAAGATAAAATGCAGCGTCGATGTTGTCTGATCATCTGCCACGATCGTCATCGGGTCCGCTGTCAGTGAAGATTTCTGAGCATCCGGGTTCGCACTGTCTGCCTTAAAGGTGACGGTGACAAATGGCTCACTGGTATTAATCTTCGCTTTAACAGCAACCTGTGCAGCGCGGGTACTGGTCATGCTGAATGTTACTTCGCCCTGCTCATTGGTCAGCAGTGACTGCGAGGCCGGAGCCGCACCATTGTCAGCCGAGAAAAGAACGGCCACATACGGCACAACGTTACCCTGTGCATCGGTAACAATCGCTTTCACGCTGTTGACGGATACACCATCTGCGGCGCTGTTATCTGCGGTCACCGTGAGGTTCGGTGCCAGAATTTCCGCTGTCGTGCTGTCCGCAGTAAACATCACTGTTTTTGATGCGGATTTACCATTGATTTGTGCGGTGACTTTCGTGTTACCCGCACGGGTGTTAGTCAGTTCAAACAGCGCATTGCCATCCGTATCAGTGTTGATCTGCATCTGAGAGGGCAGTGCACCGTGGTCAGTGATGAACTGTACCGCCATTCCCGGAACCGGGTTATTGTAGGCATCAACAATAGTGGCTTTCACACTGTTTGCTGCCGCACCATCTGCTTTCTGATTATTGGTGACGATAACCAGGCTTGCATCTGTGATGGTTGCCGTGGTTTCATCCGCCACAAATTTCAGTGGGCGTACCGCATCATCGCCGTTAATGCTGAAGGTATAGTTATCAGAACCGGCTTTGGTATTGCTGATACTGATACGCAGCTGACCACGGCTGTCTGTCAGACCGCTGACAGGCTGGGTCTGATAGCGCGCAGTTCCCGGCACGTTGATGGTTACCGGTGCACCGGCTAACGGGTTATTGCGGCTGTCGGTGACAGTCACCAGAACCTCATTTTTCGCTTTACCGTCAGCTTTGGCACCATCCTGAGTCACTACCGCACTCTGGATTTTCGCAGTGCTGATATCTGCAACAAACTGTGAGGTCACACTCTTCGAAGTGCCTGTTCCTTCAACCACCAGTTTTGAATCCCCGGCCGTCTCACTGCTGAAACGGATAGTGACCTGTCCGTTAGTGTCGGTCTGCTGGTTCGGATCAACAACTGTCGCGCCATTATCCGCTCTGGCGGTTAACGGGAAGTTTTCCACCTGGTTATCAAACTGGTCAGTGACCGTTGCCACAGCGATGTTCTTCGCCTGGCCATCCGCTACGGCTTTGTTATTGGTTAACTCAAGCGTTTTGATTTTTGCGGTACTGATATCAGCAAGATAAGTGATTGATTCCGTCCGGCTGTTACCGTTACGCATCTTGGCTTTCAGCAATCCTTTACCGGCGGATTTACTGATGATTTTCACGGTCGCCGTGCCGTCCGGCCCGGAGATTACGGTCAGGGTCTGGCCGCTGTTACCGTCCGCATCATAAATTGTCACACCTTCCGGATTTTTCAGGCCGGAAACGCTGAAGGTGACTGCTTTATTCGGCAGCACTTCACCTTTGTCATTCTGTAACAGAGCAACGGCCGTGAACTGGTCGCTGTTATTGGCGATTAATGACTGATTCGGCGTTACCGTCAGGCGGGTAATGGTTTCCACAGACGGAATAACATTCACCCACATTTCTGCGGTGTTGGACGGGTTACCCTCGTTATCTTCACCCACCGTCGTCACACGGTAGCCCTGCGGCCCGCCGTTGCGATCCATAAAGATATATTCCGGCAGGGTAATATCTGCCGTGGTCAGCCCGGTTTGTTTAATTTCACCACCGTTTGCCAGCAGTTCAGGCGCTGACCAGCGCAGTGATTTCAGGCCGTATTTGGCTTTCAGCACACTGACCGTCACCGGCAATGTCTGTGCCGCTTCACCGTTGAGTGCCGGCGGCAGTGCAATCCGCAGCAGTTCCTGCTTACGGTACTGCATCACAATGTTGTAGTTTCTGTCGACAAAATCGTAACGGTTACCTGCCAGGTTACGCATCAGATCAACATTTTCGGTATCCAGCTGTTGTGACAACGGCACGCCGAAACGGTAGGAAAGTTCCATACCAATCTGGCTGTCATTGGAATCACCACGGGATGTCTGACCTTTGAACGTGATCAGCGGGAACGGGGTATAACTGAGTCCGAAGGTGGAAACTGACGGGTTATTTTTCAGTTCACCGGAAGAAGTGGTACTGGCCAGGCTGATGCCGTCGCCGAAGTACTGTTCATATTTTGCAAATGCACCTAACTGCGGATAATCAGGCAGATAGCCCTCCGCACGAATATCAAACCCGTTAGCCGGGCGTTCATCATAATCTCGCATTTCATGCAGTTTTGACTGATGCCAGTCTGTTACCCTGAAATAGCCGTTAGCCGCAAATTTCAGGTAATCAGCCCATAACTCACCACCGACACCAACCCGCGAGTTACCGCCGGTGATATCGTAATCATAAAAGCTGTTTACACCCCACATCCAGCCATCTTCATACTGACGATAGCCCAGACCGAGGTTGGTGGTGGTGCGTTCTTCATTGGCACGAAGCCCGACCTGTGAAAACAGCAGGCTGTTCGGGTTATCGATTAACGGCACCAGAACATCCGCATCACCGGTTTTATTGCTGCCGAACTGAATGCGGGCATGACCCACCTGGTTCAGCCAGTCATTTACCTGCTGATTCAGCAGGTTTTCACCGATACTGCGCACATAGCCGAGAGACGCGTCAACTGCATCATCACTGGAGAGGATCTGACCAGCCTGTGAAGCATTGCCCGCCCAGCGGGATTCATTTTGCGCCGCTTCATCTTCCGGAGAGATATCCGGCAGACCGAGAGTCGGTAATGCGCTGAAAACATCATCTGTCCGCACGGTATTATCGCGCGGTGCCGGGTTTGCCGGGTCCGGTAGTGTGCTGACACTCATCGGGAACGGCATACCGTTCTGTCCGGAGATAAAACCGCTGTCAGAACCGGCCGGCATTACACCGTATTCACTGCCTGCCGGCATTTCAACGGTAAATCCCTCACTGCTCAGAGTACTGCCGGACGCAGTTTTTCCGCCCTGTAATTTCGGAGGCGGAGCCGGGGATGTATCCATCAGTGCATTAAGTCCGTCAAACGTTTCTGACATGATTAATGCATCATTTTGTTCTGCCGCATAAGCAACAGATAATGTTGCCGTCGACACCGGAAAAAATAACTGCAAAAAGAGCAACAGATAGGCTGTTACTCTCTTTGTTTTTGAGTAATACGAAGTCACAGGCATGAATACATCCCCGAAATAAGATTAAAAACCCGGAAAAATTAAATATCAGAAAGTGCTTTTATTTTATCCTTCACACCAATGAAACCTGCGTACTGCACTTTGGTACATAAGGTGTCCAGTTTTTTATTCAGCGTCATGGATAACACCTCACGGGAGTCTTTATCCATAATCTCTTTATTGACGTTTAAGAAGGTGTAGTTCTGATTAATACGTCCGTAGCTGGATGAGAAATCATTAAACTCAGCCTGATTGACACCTTTAAGGAAATTAAACCCGTCAACACACGCGTTATTTGTGGATGCAATAACAATTCCCTGTGATGCTAATTGTTTACTTCCCACATACGCCTGTGCCGCGTTATTACCGGTCACATTAGGAGTGGCAGAACGGGTTTGCTGCTTCACCGGCGGATTTTTAACTGCTGCCGTATTTTTCTTTACCGGTGATGTTGAGCAGGCAGAAATAACCAGTGAAAGACCGGCTACAACGAGTGCTTTTTTGTTAATCATCATTTTCATTCATTCCTATTTATAAAATTAACTCTTACAGAGAGAAATTACAGGTTTAATAAAAACACCTGACTGCCGATGATATGAAGTTAGTGCAACATATTATTAACAGCATTCAGATGTCATCAGACAGAAATAGGTTGGTGATGTTAAATACACGAGTAAAGGGAGAGTCATAACAGCCGGATAGTCAGCATTACGGATTATCAGTGTCATCTGTATTTTCCTCTCCGGAAATAACAGACTGATAGTGGGTGCTGATAATGGAGAAAAGTTCGCTGATCTCACGCTCCGTCATTCCCAGTGCCGCACAGTATCTGAGCATGACGTCCGGACTAAGCACCGACAGCCCGCGTTCATAGCGGGATATCTGCTGCTGGCTGATATTCAGTTTTTCAGCCACTTCCGAACCTGTTAATCCCTGACTTTTTCGCCTTCTTTTTAAAAAAAAACCACTTCTTTCAATAGAGATATATTATTATCACACATAGCAAAACCTGATTTACCCGGGATATTTAACTCCTTTTAGGTTTATCCGGAATAATTAACGACAGTAATGAACATAAAAATCCTGTTATTACGCACTATATCCACCGGAGAATCAGACCGGAAAGGTAACGTTCCCTGTTAATTACTGCATCCTTTATCGGAAAAGAAGCCAGCCACTGCTTTTATTTTCAGTTGATATTATTCAGCCAAATACAAGTTAAGTGAGTTTAATCACCATTATTCAGCAGCAATAAGATCGCTGATAACAAAATAATACCGATAAATCATCACTATCAGATCGGGTAAAGAATAAGTGAATCCTGAGCAGTCATGCAAATAATCATTCTTCTTTCGTTACCTTAAGAACAATTGGTAAAATCTATCTGTGAGTAACCATAAATAGTAATAACGGGGGAAATAACCATGTAATTTCAGTTTATTATATAAAACAAACCGCACGGGTAATGATGGCGTAACAAAAATGATATTTTAGATAACTCCCTGCATGATTAAACCTGTATCACTTTGTTACAGTTTTAATCCTCTTTTTATTCATATAAGTATAATAAAAAGAATTTTATTATGATTAATTAAATATAACTCCAATAACTTGTATTTTATGCCGGTTAAATAAAAACACCGGCCTGTCAGAGAAAGCCGGTGTAATAATGATGCAATATAGCATTAAGAAAAACGATTTTCGTCCCTGTATATTGCAGGGTTATCGGTTATCAGCATACCCACCCCCCAGTCCGCAAAATGCGCAACCAGTTCCGGATAATTAGGTGTATAGCAAAAAACCTGATAACCCGCATTTCTCAGTGATTTCGCGGTTTCTTCCCGCAGAAACAGCCAGTCACAGTGTACACTGAACGCCTCAATCTCCTGAAGCAGCGCCAGAGGCTGCGGCGGGATTTTTTCCCAGAGCTGTCCGCGCCGGATGTGCGGCATCCGTTTGTACATATACCGCAGTGTGCGGGTATCAAAACCGGAAAAAAGAATCCGTTCAGCCGGAAAATTCTGCATTTCAAGCACTGCCGCCGTGGCTTCACACAGCTGTGCAATCGCATGGTCACTGTCTGTAAGCTCAGTTTTCAGTTCCAGATTCAGATGCAGATCATATTCTTCCGCCAACTCCAGCAGATCCGTCAGCAGCGGAATTTTTTCTCCCCGGTACACTTCTCCTGCCCATAACCCGGCATCCGCTGTCCGCAGCTCGCGTAAGGTCAGTGACGTCACTTTTCCGCTGCCATTGGTAGTGCGGTTAACCGTTTCATCGTGGATCAGCACCGGAACACCGTCGGCGCTGATCTGAACGTCAGTTTCAATCCACAGACAGCCAAACTCCGCAGCCTGCCGGAATGCCGTCATGGTGTTTTCCGGTGCACGGGCGGAAAAGCCGCGGTGTGCTGCAATAATCATAATCTGTTCCTTTATATACAGGCCGGTCAAAGAATCATGCGGACATTATTTGTTCTGTAATACCCAGACCACCGCTTCCACCCGCGATTTTACCTTCATCTTTTTCATCAGGTTTTTCACATGCACTTTTACCGTGCTTTCGGTGATATCCAGTTTACGGGCGATCATTTTATTCGGCTGCCCCTGAGCGATCAATTTCAGTATATCGCGCTCACGCGGGGTAAGTGCATTGATATCCGGTTCATCATCATTGCGTACCTCACGCAGCGCGCCGGCCAGTACTTCGGTCAGTGCCGGGGAGACCACCATTTTACCGGCAGCCGCCTGGCGCAGTGCCACCAGCAGCTCTTCCGGCTCCATATCTTTGAGCAGATAGCCGTCCGCCCCCCGGCGCAGTGCCGTAATCAGATCTTCCCGGTAGTTGGACACGCTGAATACCACCACCCGGCCGGACAGGGGTTTACGCCGCAAAATATCCAGGGTCTCAAAACCGTTCATTTCCGGCATATTCAGATCCAGCAAAATCAGATCCGGATCGAGTGATTCCGCCAGTGCAATGCCGTCACGGCCGTTCCCTGCTTCACCTGCCACCGTCAGTGACGGCTCCATGCTGATTAACTGCCTGACACCGTTACGCAGCATCGGGTGATCATCTATCAGCAGGATCGTGGCGGGAGAGGCCGGATCAGCGGCTTCATCCGGGTCACTGAGTATAATATCTCCGGCAGAAAATATTCTGTTCGTCATTGTTTACCTTGCTCCTGAATCATCTTCATTTATTCTTATAGTTGTATTAGAGGGAAAGCTTATCAGCACCTGCGTGCCGCCCTGTTCCCGTGCGGTTATCCGGCAGGCTCCGTGCAGTGTGGCTGCCCGTTCCCGCATAATGGATAACCCGTAATGGTTATTTTTTTCCGGATGTTCCGGAAGCCCTTCCCCGTTATCTTCCACACTGATATAAATTATCTGATCTTCTGACCGGCACACCACCAGCGCCTCCGATGCATTGGCGTGCTGGAGAATGTTGCTCAGCGCCTCACGGACAATCTGCACCACATGAATAGTCTGGTGCGCGGAAACCTGCCGCCCGGAGAGCTGAAAATCAAAACCGATACGATAGCCCAGCCGCTGCTCAAATTCGTCCAGCGTGCTCTGCAATGCCGCGAGCAGCCCGGGCTCGGTCAGTTTCAGGCGAAAAGTGGTCAGCAATTCACGCAGCTGATGATAAGCACCGTTTACTTCCCGGCGCATTTCTGTCAGCAGTGTCTGACAATTTTCCGGGATCTGCGCGGAATGCATCTGTAAATAGCTTATCTGAATTTTGAGGCAGGATAATGACTGAGCGATAGAATCGTGAAGTTCGCGGGCAATCACCGACCGCTCATCCATCAGAATCAGCTGTTGCTGCTGCTCATGCTGATAAGCCAGCGCAAAGGCCGAGATAATTTGTTTGCTCAGCATCTGCATCATATTCTGCTGTTCACTGTTGAGCTGCTGACCGGCCGGTAACAGAAGTGTCAATACCCCGTAACGGTTAATCGGCCCGCTCAGATTCCAGGTCAGCTGTTCCTGCGTCTGTGGCGGCACGCGGCCGCAGTTCCCGATTTCAGTATAACGGGAGGCGTTATTGTCCTCAAAAATCCGCAGACACAACGCGCCTTCCGGCATAATCTGATGCAGATCCCGCAAAATATCGGTCAGTTGTGTGGTCAGGTCTCTGGTGTTATTCAATCGCTGCCCGCTTTTATATAAGAAGGCCAGCATCTGATTTTTTTCCTGCAAATCCTGTGTTTTCACCGCCACCCGTGACTCCAGCTCCCCGTAGAGCGCAGACAGTTCCTCTGCCGTGCGGTTAAGGGTATTGCCGATCATGGTGATTTCGTCACGGTGGTCATAATCCGCAAAGCGCGGCTGAAAGTTTCCCTGCCCCATGGCATCAGCCTGTGCCAGCAGCCGCTGCCACGGATGGAGTATCCGGCGGCGGAAATGACGCGCCGACAGCAGCAGCAGCAAAATCATCAGCGCGATAAAGACCAGCTGAATGGCCGCCACCAACCGGATCGTGGATTCCGTCTGATGGTCGATGGCAGACACCAGGCTGTCAATCTGTCTGACAAATTCCGCCACCAGTGTACGGGCCTCTTCCGGCTGTTTTGCTGCTTCCAGTGCCGGACGGAGTTTTTGTCGCCAGGTCTGTTCAATAGCCAGAAACTGCTGCTGTATTTTTGCCGGACTCACCGCTTTCATCCCGGCAAGCAGGGTTAAATCTGATTCAAAATCATCAAGATACTGTTGTGAATGTCCGGTCAGGGGGATTTCAGATAAGAAACGGTAACTCTGCATCCGCAATGTACCGGACTTATTAATGGCGTGCGCATTCCCCTGCACACTTTCGGTGATCTGATTGGTCAGCCCCATGCCGATCACCGCGAAAACAGTAAGCAGCACCATAAAACCGGTGATTTGAGTGAGAATAGATGTGTGTTTCAGCATGCACTGATGCTCCTCTGTACTGACCGGTTATTCTCTCCGATTTCTCTGAAAAAACACTTACCACTAAAGTAGCACCCCTTAAAACCTTGAGGGATTAACCGTTATAACCCACACTAACAATACTGATACTAACCTTTTGATTTTACATATCTTCATCAGATTAACAACCGTACCTCTAAAGTAGAATGACGGTTTTACGCTTAAAAATCAATCGGTTCACCCTTTGATTAAGATCAGTATCAGTACCTTATAACCCACGTAAAACGCCTTTAATTTTAGCATAATTTTGAGGTGTATTATGGCTCAGGTATCCAAAGGCAAGGCAGCCACGGGCGTCATTACCGACTGGCGCCCGGAAGAGGAAAAATTCTGGGCAGAGAGCGGACACCGGATTGCATCACGCAACCTGTGGATCTCCGTTCCCTGTCTGTTACTGGCATTCTGTGTATGGATGCTGTTCAGCGCCGTTGCCGTCAATCTCCCGAAAGTCGGTTTTAACTTTACCACCGATCAGTTGTTTATGCTGACGGCCCTGCCTTCGGTTTCCGGGGCACTCCTGCGGGTTCCTTATTCCTTCGTAATCCCGATTTTCGGCGGCCGCCGCTGGACCGCGTTCAGTACCCTGATCCTGATTGTGCCGTGTGTGTGGCTCGGGTTTGCAGTGCAGAATCCGTCAACGCCGTATGCGGTGTTTGTGATTATCGCCCTGCTGTGCGGCTTTGCCGGGGCAAACTTTGCCTCCAGTATGGGTAATATCAGTTTCTTCTTCCCAAAAGCGAAACAGGGCGGAGCACTGGGTATCAACGGTGGACTGGGTAATCTCGGCGTCAGCGTGATGCAGCTGGTTGCACCGTTTATTGTGACATTCGGTGTGTTCAGCTTTATGGGCGGTACCGGTGTGACTCAGCCGGACGGCTCTGAGCTGTGGTTACAGAATGCCGCGTGGATCTGGGTACCGTTTCTGCTGCTGTTTACCGCCGCAGCCTGGCTGGGGATGAATGATCTCTCCGCCAATAAAGCTTCACTGAAAGAGCAGTTACCGGTTCTGAAACGCAAACATCTGTGGATCCTGAGCTTCCTCTATCTCTCCACGTTCGGCTCATTTATCGGGTTTTCCGCCGGGTTTGCCATGCTGTCGAAAACCCAGTTCCCGGATATCGTTATCCTGAAATTCGCCTTCTTCGGCCCGTTACTGGGTGCGCTGGCCCGCCCGCTGGGGGGCTTCCTCTCCGATAAATTCGGCGGTATCCGCGTGACCTTTATTAACTTTGTGGTCATGGCCGTTTTCGCATTCCTGCTGTTCTTCACCCTGCCGGGTAAAAACGATGCCGGTTCGTTTGCCGCGTTCTTCGGCGTCTTTATGGTGCTGTTTTTCACTGCCGGTCTCGGCAGCGGCTCGACATTCCAGATGATTGCAGTGGTATTCCGCAAAATCACCACTGAGCGCGTGCTGGCACAGGGCGGAACCGAAAAAGAAGCCCAGCATGAAGCTATCACCGAGAGTGCTGCCGCACTCGGTTTTATCTCGGCCATCGGCGCTATCGGCGGGTTCTTTATCCCGAATGCCTTTGGTATTTCACTGACACTGACCGGCTCGCCTGCCGGTGCAATGAAAGTGTTCGTTGTCTTTTATGTGGTCTGCATTCTGACCACATGGCTGGTATACGGCCGTAAAAAATAATTAATTCAATTCTGATAATCAGAGCAATGTGAGCGCCCGGCGCTTATCGGGGGATTACCGAATGAGCAAGTTTTTAGACAGATTCCGTTATTTTAAGCAGCGCGGGGAAACCTTCTCCGGCGACCACGGACAAGAACTGAACGTCAACCGCGACTGGGAAGATGGTTACCGCAGCCGCTGGCAGCATGACAAAGTTGTCCGTTCCACCCACGGCGTGAACTGTACCGGTTCATGCAGCTGGAAAATCTACGTGAAAAACGGCCTGGTGACCTGGGAGACGCAGCAGACGGACTACCCGCGTACCCGTCCTGATCTGCCGGACCATGAACCGCGCGGCTGTCCGCGCGGTGCCAGCTATTCCTGGTATCTGTACAGCGCGAATCGCGTGAAGTATCCGATGGTACGCAAACGCCTGATCAAACTGTGGCGTGAGGCCAAAGCGCAGCACGCGGACCCGGTGGATGCATGGGCGTCCATTATTAATGATGAGGCAAAAGCCAAAAGCTACAAACAGGCCCGCGGCCGCGGCGGATTTGTCCGCTCCGACTGGCAGGAAGTGAATGAAATGATTGCGGCAGCCAATATTGTGACTGCCAAACAGTTCGGCCCTGACCGTATTATCGGTTTCTCACCGATCCCGGCGATGTCGATGGTTTCCTATGCCTCCGGCGCCCGTTATTTATCCCTGATCGGCGGTGCCTGCCTGAGTTTCTATGACTGGTATTGTGACCTGCCGCCGGCCTCCCCGCAGACCTGGGGTGAGCAGACTGACGTGCCGGAATCCGCTGACTGGTATAACTCCTCTTATCTGATAGCCTGGGGTTCCAACGTCCCGCAGACCCGCACCCCGGATGCGCACTTCTTCACTGAAGTCCGTTATAAAGGTACTAAAACTGTCGCGGTCACTCCCGATTATGCTGAAATCGCCAAACTGTGCGACCAGTGGCTGAATCCGAAACAGGGAACAGACAGTGCCATGGCGCTGGCCATGGGGCACGTGATCCTCAATGAGTTCCACGCGAAGCGTCAGGCGGAATACTTCACCAATTATGTCCGTACTTACAGTGATATGCCGATGCTCGTGATGCTGGAACCACGGGCGGAAGGCGGCTATGTGCCTGGTCGTATGCTGCGGGCATCAGATCTGGTGGATTCACTCGGCGAGAAAGAAAATGCCGAATGGAAAACTATTGCCATTGATGAAAACAGTCAGCAACTGGTGGCACCGCAGGGCTCTATCGGGTTCCGCTGGGACAAATCCCGCAAATGGAACCTGAAGCCGCGTGACGGCAAAAACGGTGACGAAATCACCATGCAGCTGAGCCTGCTGGATAAGCACGATGATGTTGCCGATGTCGCTTTCCCGTATTTCGGCGGCATTGAAAATGAATTCTTTGAAGGTGTGGCACTGGATGAAGTGCTGATGCACAAACTGCCGGTAAAAGTGGTGCGTCTGGCAGACGGCAGTGACGTCCGTGTGGCGAGTGTCTTCGATTTAACTCTCGCCAACTACGGTATCGATCGCGGTCTGAATGATGTGAACTGCGCGGCGGACTACAGCGAAATCAAGGCCTATACCCCGGCCTGGGCAGAGGAAGTGACCGGCGTCAGCCAGCACCATATCTCCCGCATTGCCCGCGAGTTTGCCGATAACGCCGAGAAAACCCACGGCCGTTCAATGGTGATTGTCGGTGCCGGTATCAACCACTGGTATCACATGGATATGACCTACCGCGGCATCATCAATATGCTGGTGTTCTGCGGCTGTGTCGGTCAGAGCGGCGGCGGTTGGTCACACTATGTGGGCCAGGAAAAACTGCGTCCACAGACCGGCTGGTTACCGCTGGCGTTCGGGCTGGACTGGTCACGTCCGCCGCGCCATATGAACAGCACCTCGTTCTTCTATAACCACTCCAGCCAGTGGCGTTATGAAACTGTTCAGCCGCAGGAATTGCTCTCTCCGCTGGCGGACAAATCCCGCTTCAGCGGCAGCCTGCTGGACTTCAACATCCGTGCCGAGCGCATGGGCTGGCTGCCGTCCGCGCCGCAGCTGAACGTGAACCCGCTGACTATCGCGGCGAGAGCAAAAGAAGCCAGTCAGGACCCGCAGGCCTACACCGCAGAAGCGCTGAAGAGCGGCACAATCCGTTTTGCGGCGGAACAGCCGGATAATCCGCAGAACTTCCCGCGTAACCTGTTTATCTGGCGCTCCAACCTGCTCGGCTCTGCCGGTAAAGGCCATGAGTATCTGCTGAAATACCTGCTCGGCACCGAAAACGGTCTGCTGGGTAAAGATCTCGGCGAACAGGGCAGCGTGAAACCGGAAGAAGCGGAATGGGTGGATAATGCCCCGGAAGGAAAAGTGGATCTGGTGGTCACACTCGATTTCCGTATGTCCAGTACCTGTCTGTTCTCGGATATCGTGCTGCCGACCGCGACCTGGTATGAAAAAGATGATATGAACACCTCAGATATGCATCCGTTCATTCATCCGCTGACCGCCGCTGTTGATCCGGCCTGGGAATCCAAAACCGACTGGGAAATCTACAAAGGGATCGCCAAATCCTTCTCTGAACTCTGTCCGGGCCACCTAGGTAAAGAGACGGATGTTGTCACCCTGCCTATCCAGCATGACTCCGCGGCCGAAATGGCGCAGCCGTTTGATGTGAAAGACTGGAAAAAAGGCGAATGTGATCTGATTCCGGGGAAAACCGCACCGCACCTGATGGTGGTGGAGCGCGATTATCCGAATACCTACGCCCGCTTTACCTCTCTGGGGCCGCTGCTGGATAAACTCGGCAACGGCGGGAAAGGTATCAGCTGGAATACACAGGAAGAAGTCGATTTCCTGAAAAAACTCAACTGCACCCGTACTGAAGGCGCGGCGGAAGGTCGTCCGGCGATTGAAACCGCGATTGATGCGGCAGAAGTCGTACTCTCGCTGGCACCGGAAACCAATGGCCATGTGGCGGTGAAAGCCTGGGATGCGCTCGGTAAAGTCACCGGCCGCGACCATACCCATCTTGCCATCCATAAAGAAGATGAAAAAATCCGCTTCCGCGATATCGTGGCGCAGCCGCGCAAAATTATCTCCAGCCCGACCTGGTCCGGCCTCGAAGATGAACATGTCTCTTATAACGCGGGTTACACCAACGTTCACGAGATGATCCCGTGGCGCACTCTGAGCGGTCGTCAGCAGTTGTATCAGGATCACGAATGGATGCGCGCATTCGGTGAGGCACTGGTGGTGTATCGTCCGCCGGTCGATACCCGTGCGGCACAGCCGCTGCTGGGCGCCAAACCGAACGGCTATCCGGAGAAAGCTCTGAACTTCCTGACCCCGCACCAGAAATGGGGTATTCACTCCACCTACAGTGATAACCAGCTGATGCTGACCCTCGGCCGTGGTGGTCCGGTGGTGTGGCTGAGCGAGGAAGATGCCCGTTCACTGGGGATTGAGGATAACGACTGGATCGAAGCCTTTAACAGCAACGGCGCACTGACTGCCCGTGCGATTGTCAGCCAGCGTATCCCGGACGGCATGATCTTTATGTATCACGCCCAGGAGCGTCAGATTAACCTGCCGGGCTCGGAAGTGACCGGTATGCGCGGCGGTATTCATAACTCCGTCACCCGTGTCTGCCCGAAACCGACCCATATGATCGGCGGCTACAGCCACCTGGCGTACAGCTTCAACTATTACGGCACTGTCGGCTCCAACCGTGACGAATTTGTGGTGGTTCGCAAAATGAAAAATGTGGACTGGCTCGACGGTGAGCAGGATGGTTATCAACAGACCCTGAGCGGGCAGGAGAAAGCATAATGAAGATACGTTCCCAAGTCGGCATGGTATTGAACCTGGATAAATGTATCGGTTGTCATACCTGCTCTGTCACCTGTAAAAACGTCTGGACCAGCCGCGAAGGGGTGGAATACGCGTGGTTCAATAACGTCGAAACCAAACCCGGACTGGGCTACCCGCATAACTGGGAAGACCAGGAAAAATGGAAAGGCGGCTGGATCAAAAATATCCGCGGCAAACTGGTTCCCCGTATGGGTAACAAAATCGGCCTGCTGTCAAAAATCTTCGCCAACCCTGACCAGCCGGAGCTGGATGATTACTACGAGCCGTTCACTTACGACTATGATCATCTGAAAAACGCCCCGGAAGGCAATCTGCCGACCGCCCGTCCGCGCTCACTGATCACCGGTCAGCGCATGACAAAAATCGAAAACGGCCCGAACTGGGAAGATGACCTCGGCGGTGAATTCAGCCGCCGCAGCGCGGACAAAAACTTTGCCGACATGCAGAAAGAGATGTACGGCCAGTTTGAGCAGACTTTTATGATGTATCTGCCGCGTCTGTGTGAACACTGTCTGAACCCGGCCTGTGTCGCGACCTGTCCGAGCGGCGCGATCTATAAACGTGCGGAAGACGGCATCGTCCTTATCGATCAGGACAAGTGCCGCGGCTGGCGTATGTGCCTGACCGGCTGTCCGTACAAAAAAATCTACTTCAACTGGAAGAGCGGCAAATCCGAGAAATGTATTTTCTGCTATCCGCGTATCGAAGCCGGTCAGCCGACAGTCTGCTCGGAAACCTGTGTCGGCCGTATCCGTTACCTCGGTGTGCTGCTCTATGATGCGGATCGCATTGAAGAAGCGGCAAGTGCGGATAACGAAAAAGATCTGTATGAGCGCCAGCTCGGGATCTTCCTCGACCCGAATGACCCGGAAGTGATCCGCCAGGCACAGAAAGACGGAATCCCGCTGAGTGTGATCGATGCAGCACAAAAATCACCGGTCTACAAAATGGCGATGGAATGGAAACTGGCTCTGCCGCTGCATCCGGAATACCGCACACTGCCGATGGTCTGGTATGTGCCGCCTCTGTCACCGATTCAGTCTGTCAGCGATGCGGGTATGCTGCCGCACAGCGGCGTACTGCCGGATGTGGAAAGTCTGCGCATTCCGGTTCAGTACCTCGCCAACCTGCTGACCGCCGGGGATACCGCGCCGGTACTGCGCGCCCTGAAACGGATGCTGGCCATGCGTCACTACAAACGCGCGGAAACCGTGGATAAAACCCGCGATATCAGTGCGCTGGAAGAAGTGGGTCTGACAGAAGCCCAGGCACAGGAGATGTACCGCTATCTGGCTATCGCGAATTATGAGGATCGCTTTGTTATTCCGTCCTCACACCGCGAACTGGCCCGTGAGGCATTCCCTGAGCGCAACGGCTGCGGATTCAGCTTCGGTGACGGCTGCCACGGCAGCGATACCAAATTTAATCTGTTTAACAGCCGCCGTATCGATGCCATTGATATCACGCAGAAAACATCGGCAGATGCGCCAATCTCAGAGAGGCATTCATCATGATCAGCTTAAAAATCATCGGCTGCCTGCTGGATTACCCGAATGAGGAGCTTTGGGCACACCGCGACGAACTGATTGCAGAGATTGAACAGGCGCACGAGCTGCGCCTGACTCAGGCCGCCGCACTGATGTACTTCGTCGCTGAACTGACCGCAGAGCCGCTGCTCGACAGCCAGGCACGCTACAGTGAATTGTTTGATCGCGGCAGAGCCACCTCTCTGCTGCTGTTTGAACACGTTTATGGTGAGTCGCGCGATCGCGGCCAGGCGATGGTGTCGCTGCTGGAACAATATGAGCAGGCCGGGATCACCCTCAACAGCCGTGAACTGCCGGATTATCTGCCGGTTTACCTGGAATATCTCTCTGTTATGCCACCGGAACAGGCCTGTCAGGGACTGAAAGATATTGCACCGATCCTCGCCCTGCTCGGTGAGCGCCTGCGTCAGCGCGAAAGTCATTATCATGAATTGTTCAGCCTGCTGCTGGCAATGGCGGACAGCGATCTGACACTCAGCTCGCTGACCCGTCAGGTGGACGGTGAAGCCCGTGATGACACCCCGGCCGCGCTGGATGCCGTCTGGGAAGAAGAACAGGTGACATTCCTGGCCGATAAAGGCTGTGACAATTCTGTTCTGACACAACATGAGCGTCGTTTTTCACAGAGTGTCGCCCCGAATTACATTCAGGTGGGTGACGCGCCGGTTTCCCCTGCGGCGAAAGGAGTAACTCCATGAATTTCCTGAATACGTTTTTCTTTGATATCTACCCGTATATCGCAGGCGCAGTCTTTATCATCGGCAGCTGGCTGCGTTACGACTACGGGCAATACACCTGGCGTGCCGGTTCCAGTCAGATGCTGGATAAAAAAGGGATGCGTCTGGCCTCCAACCTGTTCCATATCGGGATCATCGGCATCTTCTTCGGGCATTTCGTCGGGATGCTGACCCCGCACTGGATGTATGAGCCGTTTATCACTGTGGCGCAGAAACAGATGCTGGCGATGGTGGCAGGCGGTGCCTGCGGGGTGATGACGCTGATCGGCGGCGGTCTGCTGCTCAAACGCCATCTGACCAACCCGCGTGTCCGTGCAACATCGTCTGCGGGCGATATTCTGATTATCACTTTGCTGGTAATTCAGGTGATTCTGGGGCTGGGCACGATTCCGTTCTCCGCACAGCACACTGACGGCAGCGAGATGATGAAACTGGTCGGCTGGGCGCAGTCTGTCGTGACATTTCAGGGTGGCGAATCAGAACATCTGGAAGGGGTTGCCTTTATCTTCCGTATGCACCTGGTGCTGGGTATGACGCTGTTCCTGATCTTCCCGTTCTGCCGTCTGGTACATATCTGGAGTGCACCGGTCGAATACATTACGCGCCGCTACCAGTTAGTGCGCAACCGTCATTAATTAACAACAACAGTCTCGTCCTTTAAATGCACAGTTTTGGGTGGCTCCGGCCACCCCTTTTTTTAGTACCGTGTAATTTCTTCAAAAAAAGTTTAAATAACTTACCGGTACAGATTCAAAACAACCGGATTCTCTGCCGCTGTAACGCCGTACTAACATTTTCAACATCATTCATCTTATAAAAAAATCTGCTAAATTAATTCAGTAAATCACATTCAGCAGAAACACACTGTTTTATCCCGGTTATGATAGTCACATTTGCTATTTTTCGCTGCTTTTTTGTTATTAAAATTATTTTGTAATCATTAAAAAATAGTTGAAATTAATATTGACCTGCATCACAAAACTGGTAAGATACACCCATCGAAGCGAAACACGCTTACTTAACTAAATTCAAACGCAGGAGTTCATTATGAAAATGATTAAATCTTTCTTTTCTCACCTGACCCATGCTGCTGCTATCATTGCTAAATACAGCAAAGCATTCTGATTTATCAGACAGATTTAAAAAAAGCGCCTTAAAGGCGCTTTTTTATTGCCTGCTATCCGGCTTTCAAAAAAAGTTGAAACAACTTACCGGTACTGATGCACAACAACCTGTTTTTTCGCTGTCATAACGCACCACTAACATTTCAAACATCTTTTCTCTTATAAAAAATTATTTTAAATCAATTCAGTAAATCACATTCAGCAGAAACACGCTGTTTTATCCCGGTTATGATGTTCACATCTGCTATTTTTCACTGCTTTTTTGTTATTAAAATGATTTTGTAATCATTAAAAAATAGTTGAATTTAATGTTGACGCACATCACAAAAATGGTAAGATGCACCCATCGAAGCAAAACAGCTTACTAACTTAATTCAAAGCAGGAGTTCATTATGAAAAGTATCAAAACTTTCTTCTCTAATCTGACCCGTGCTGCTGCTATCATTGCAAAATACAGCAAAGCATTCTGATTTATCAGACAGATACAAAAAAAGCGCCTTAAAGGCGCTTTTTTTATGTCCGCAGTTTTTTTACCAGGTAATCAATAAACACCATCATATGCGGCGGCTGATAACGCGACGGCGGATAAAGCAGCCAGGCATCCCCGCTGTACCGGGTTTTAAACGTCCAGTCCGGCAGAATTTGCACAATCTCCCCGCTCTCCAGAGACTTACGCGCCGTAAACACCGGAAGCCCGCCTATCCCGAGATGTAATTTCACCCCGCCGAGCCGCACACCGCTGTGGTTTGATGAATAACGCCCGTGCACATTCACAGACACCACTTTACTTCCCTGCTGAAAACGCCAGCGGGTATCTGCCGCTTCCTCACTGAGAAACAAACAGCTGTGCTCTTTCAGTTCCTGCGGATGGGACGGCGTACCGTGCTCCGCCAGGTATTGCGGCGTGGCACATAAAATATGACTGACCGTAAACAGCCGCTTGCCGATAAGTCCCGGCGGTGGTTCATTGGTAATGCGGATGGCAAGATCGATGTCCTCATCAATCAAATCCATATAACGATCTTCCAGTCGCAGCATCACATTCACACCGGAATTCGTCGCGAGGAATTCATTAATAAGGGGATGCACCATAAAGTAACCCAGAGCTTTAGGTGCACCCAGGCGTACCTGCCCGGAAGGCGTTTCACTGAACTGGCCGCTGGCACTCATCACCGCACCCGCAGAATTCACCAGTGCCTGACAGTGCTGATAAACCGCCTTGCCGCTCTCATTCAGGCGCAGCTTCCGGGTCGTGCGCTGCAATAACCGGGTATTCAGCGCGCGCTCCAGCCGTGAAACGGCACGACTGATTGCAGAAGGCGTCGCCCCCAGTTGCCGGGCGGCTTCCGAGAAACTGCCGGTTTCCACCACTTTGGCAAACACCGCCATTTCTTCGAGTAATGCGAGGGTTTCATTTGTGATCACAGGGAATAAATCCTTTGCATTTTTGCCGTATTATCATATTACAGTGCCTGCAATACAATGTCAGACAACCCGGAACAATAATAATGAGGCTCACATCACCATGACAGAAAAATGCTACCTGACCAGCCGTGCCTTACAAGGCACCGCCACTGTCCTGGAGTGCCGTCCGGCAGAAGACGGGCGCTATGCGGTTATCCTCGATAAAACCCTGTTTCATCCGCAGGGCGGCGGCCAGTCCGGTGATACCGGTACACTCGGTGACGCAACTGTTATTCACACGGCATTTATGCCGGAAGGTATCATTCACTACACGGATATCCCGGTTACCCCCGGCGATGTGCTGATGCAGGTCGATGCGGAAAAACGTCAGCTGCACTCACGGCTGCATACCGGCGGACACCTGCTCTCTCATGTGATGGAAACGTTCGGCTGGAAACCGACCAAAGGACATCACTGGCCGGATGAAGGGCGGATACAGTATATCCCGGTCGGCTCCCCGGTGATCATTGAGCCGGAAGATGTCCGCCGTCACTGTCAGGCGCTGATCGACGCGGATCACCCCTGCCATCACTATCAGGATGAGGATGGCATGTTTCAGATTCAGTTTGCGGATTTTGAACCTTACTCCTGCGGCGGCACACATGTTCAGTCACTCGGCGAAATCGGCACACTGGTGCTGAAATCCCTGAAAACCAAAAAGGGCATTCTGTCCGTTCAGTACGACGTCGTCTGACGGAGCCTGTCTCTCTGCGGCGGCATGCCCGCCGCCCCTGTTAATCTGCTGAGGTTATGATGAATCTGTTCAACCAGAGTGAATTTCTGGCGCTTGCGCTCGTCCATTTTTTCATTGTTGTCTCGCCGGGACCGGACTTTGCCGTGACTCTGCGCCAGAGCATTTATCACGGACGCAAAGCCGGACTGATGACGGCGCTCGGTATCGGCGCCGGAATTTCTGTTCATGTGGTGTACACACTGATTGGCGTCACGGCGCTGATGCAGGCCACGCCATGGCTGATGGATACCGCAAAATACATTGGTGCGGCTTATCTTATCTGGCTGGGGATTCAGTTTCTGCGCAGCAAAGGAGCGACAGCCGCTATCACGCCGGATAACCCGGATTCCCGCTCGGCACAAACAGCCGGAAAAGCATTTTGGATGGGATTTCTGACCAACGCAACCAACCCGAAAGCCATGCTCTTTTTCCTGGCCATATTCACCACACTGGTCAGTCCGTCCACACCGGTATCCGTAAAATTATTCTACGGCGTGTGGATGTGCGGCGTGAATGCAGCCTGGTTTATGGCCGTCTCTGTTCTGTTTTCACACCAGCGCATCCGTGAGCGATTCCTCGCCCACAGCCGGTTATTCGACAATGTGATCGGCACCGTTCTGCTGCTGTTTGCCGGGCGTCTTTTGCTGGCGGTCTGATTTTTGGTAATTAATGCTGCCTTTTGCAGTTATAGCCAAATTCATTGCCACGTTAATAGGTTGATATGGTAATGTTTAAGGACGTTAATAAATACGTGTCTTTATACGCTCATGTATTTACGCCTTGTTGTACCGATGAGGCCGTCCCGGCACTCATCAGTCACCCGAACAGAACGGAGAAAATAATGATTAAACTGAAAGATATAGAACAGGCTCTGCGTCCTCAGCCATCCTACAAAATGCTGATTAACGGCCAGTGGACCGAAAGCAGCGATCACGCCAAAAGCCAGACATTCAACCCTGCAACCGGTGAATTATTAGCAGATTACCCGGCCGGTACCGCGCAGGATGTTAATACTGCGGTTGCTGCCGCCAAAAAAACCTTTGAAACCTGGCGCCATACCTCCCCTGCTGAGCGTCAGCAGCTGTTACTGAAAATTGCCGACCGACTGGACGCCGAAAAAGAACGCTTCGCCACCCTGGAATCCCTCGATAACGGTAAGCCGTACAATGAAGCTATTTCTATCGATTTACCGGCTGCCATTGACCATTTCCGCTATTTTGCAGGCGCTATCCGCGCCCATTCCGACCAGGCCGATGTGCTGGATGAAAACACCCTGAGTCTGGTGATCCGCGAACCGCTCGGCGTTGTCGGTCAGATTATCCCGTGGAACTTCCCGCTGCTGATGGCTGCCTGGAAACTGGCTCCGGTCATTGCCGCCGGAGATACCGTGGTGATCAATCCGGCCAGCCTGACCCCGCTGACTCTGCTGGAACTGGGCCGCATCATGAATGATGTGCTGCCTGCCGGGGTAATTAACATTGTTACCGGTCGCGGTTCTGTAGTCGGCCAGGCTATCCTTGACCATCCGGATGTAGATAAAGTGGCCTTCACCGGCTCCACCAGCGTCGGTTACACCGTTGCCGCCGCCGCCGCGAAAAAACTGATCCCGGCCACTCTGGAGCTGGGCGGTAAATCCGCCAATATCGTGTTCCCGGATGCCAATATGGAAAAAGCCGTCAAATATGCGGCTATCGCGATCCTGATGAACCAGGGTCAGGCCTGTGAATCCGGTTCACGCCTGTTCCTGCACAAAGATATTCACGATGAATTCCTGAAAAAACTGAAAGCCCGTTTTGAATCTGTCAAAGTCGGTGATCCGATGGCGAAAGACACGCAGATGGGCAGTCAGGTCAGTCAGGGACAGCTCGATACCATCCTCAGCTATGTGGAACTGGCGAAAAAAGAGGGTGCCACCATCCTCACCGGCGGCGAGCGCCTGACCAGTGACGGGCTGGATGCCGGGTTCTTTATGAAGCCGACGATTATCACCAATGTCACTAACCAGATGCGGGTTGCCCGCGAAGAAATTTTCGGGCCGGTACTGGTGGTGATCCCGTTCAGTGATGAGGATGAGGTTGTCGCAATGGCAAATGATTCCGAATACGGACTGGGTGGTGCGGTCTGGACACAGGATATCAACCGTGCGCTGCGTGTGGCGAAAGCCGTCAGAACCGGCCGGATGTGGGTCAATACCTACCATGAGCTGCCTGCTCATGCCCCGTTCGGGGGATATAAAAATTCCGGACTGGGACGGGAAACCCATAAAATGATGCTGGATGCGTATACAGAAGTGAAAAACATCTATATCAGCACCAAAGAGTCATAATATATCACTATCAAAAATGCCCGGTACTGCCGGGCATTTTTTATTTATTTGCTGCTTTTCGCCTCGGGCGGCAGGTTCTTCTCGGCAGATCGCGCAATACTATACATCCGCTGCATCATCGCACCGTCGGTGGTTTCCGCAACAATAATCACATAGCGCCGCTCTTTCTGGTCATAGCGGAAATAGGTACATTCCGGTTTACCCCGGCGGTTGTAGTAAATCGCGCCGTTCTCTTCCTGATAGACAATACCTTTCTGCTGATTCAGCCATTCCTCAAAACGCCAGCGGTATTTCGGCACTTTCACCAGGTGGATGATCCCTTCCGCATCACTGAGCGGATCGCGGAAGCGGTAAATCTCAGTGTTACTATCATCACTTTCGATATGAATGCCGCCGATATCCCGGACATAATCACCGTCTTCCTGTTTTTTCAGATTGAAGGCCAGCATTTCCGGCAGGGTTACAGAGATATTTTCAGTCATTCTGATAGTATCACCGGAAACCGGCGGGAAGCCGTTTTGTTTGTAATACTGACGCTGTGTCTCCAGATAAGCTTCATAGGAAGAAGCTCTGGCGTCAGATACCGCTTTCATACCCGCCAGTTTTTCTGACGTCTGATCGGCACGGGAGAGGGTCATTTTTATTTCGCAGTTAAAAAATCCGCACGCACCCTCTTTTTCTGTAGTCAGATAAACAGTCTGTCCGCTGTCGGGTGATGTCCAGGTCGCCTGTATCTCATTCAGTTCAAAGGTATTACCATGGATCTTACTGTCAAAATGGTTGCCGTTGTTATCCACCGTGACGCTGTCCGGCTCAAAATAAAAGAATGTGGTGTCTTTCAGGCTGATCATCGTGTCGCGGATAGCGGCTTTCACATTTTTTTCCGGATCACTGTTCTCCGGCGCATTATCCGCCGGGTTATCATAAGTGACGGTAATATCATCAATCACATAATAGCCGTCCGGCGCCGGCGGCGGGGTTTCCTTACATCCGGCCAGCAATGCAAATACCACTGATAAAAAAACACCCCTTTTCATGACTCATCCTTTATTTAATTACCGGAAATCCGTGGTGATCATAGCGCAAAAAATGAAAAATCCTGACCGGAATTATCCTTAAGTGTTCCTATATGTCCGCCATGGGGTATGATAACTCCCCTGTTTATTCCGGCTCAGGGAAAAGAACAATGGCCATTATCACTACACTGATCACGGGTGCCTTAACCGGGCTGATTATCAGTACTACCGGTGTCGGCGGCGGGGTGATAGTGCTGCCAATCCTCACGTATCTCTACGGTATGGATGCCCTGATGGCCGTCGCCACCGCCAACCTTCTCTCCGGGCTGATGAAAATCGCCTCTTCCTGGCTGCACTATAAGCTCGGTAATATTCCGCTCCGGCGCGCCATGATTGTGCTGGGGATTATGCTGCCCGCCACTTTCGGTGCCAGCCTGCTGGTGACATGGCTTGCCTCTGTGCCGGCCTGGCAGGTCATCACAGAAAAGAGCATTAATCTGCTGGTGGTAGCCGCGATCCTGTTTTCACTGTGGTTGTTTATTCAGCGGATGTTTTTCCCGCCTCCGTTACCGGCGGATACGGCTGAAACCCCCATGTCAGTGCGGGAGCTGCTTCTGCCGGGGATCACCGCCGGTGCGGTGCTGGGAGCAACCGGTGTCGGCGGCGGGATTGTGGTTCTGCCGATGCTGCTGCGTTATGCAAAGATGGATATCCGTCAGGCCATCGGCACTTCTATTTTTGTCACCACCCTGCTCTCCGCCTCTTCCGCCATTGCGTATATGCAGGACGGGCATACGGATGTCCGCCTGGCGTTGTGGTTGTTTGCCGGATCACTGCTCAGCATACCGCTGACTAAAATTCTGCTCATGCGGATGCCGGATCGCGCTTTTCAGTACGCCACTCTGATTCTGATCCTGTGCAGTGCCGTGATGATGATGCTGAAGCTGTTCTAAACCGTCACCACGCCCTGTACCCGCAGTACCTCAGCCAGACGGCGGATGCCGTCAGTGAGTTTCTCTGCCGGATAAGCGGCAAACCCGAACAGAACGCCCTCCTGCTGTGCATCCGGACGGCAGTAGAGCGATAACGGCTGCATGCCCATACCGCACTGACGCCCGGCCTGAATCACAGTTTGTGCCGGAACACTGTTTTTCATCCGGCATAGCAGGTGGATACCCGAATCACTCGGCACAATATCCAGCAGAGCAGGAAGATAGTGATTGATCGCATCCGTCACCGCCTGCCGCCGTTCATAACAGGCTTTGCGCACCCGCCGGACATGGCGCGCATAATGTCCTTCATTAATAAACCGGGCCAGCGTGGCCTGTTCCAGATAACCGCAGCCGGTATCCGCATAGTATTTTGTCACCTCAAACGCGGGGATCAGGGCTTTCGGCACCACCAGAAACCCCAGCCGGAAAGCGGGATAGAGCATTTTGGAGAAGGTACCCGCATAAATGACCCGCTGATGCCTGTCCAGCCCCTGCAATGCCTGAAGCGGGCGATCGGCATAACGGAATTCGCCGTTATAATCATCCTCCAGGACCCAGACATGATGCTGCGCCGCCCACGACAGCAGCGCCGAGCGCCGGGCCAGACTGAGTGTGCCGCCCGACGGAAACTGATGCGACGGTGCAGTAAAAACCAGTTTTGCATCCGGCCAGCGGCGCAGGCCGTCATACACATCCATACCCTCTTCATCCGTCCGTACCGGGCGTACGATCAGCCGCTGTGATAAAAACGCACCGCGCGCGCCGTCATAACCGGGGTCATCGAGCCAGACTTCATCCCCGGGCTGTAACAGTGTCTGTACTGTCAGATTAATCGCCTGCTGGGTGCCGTTCACAATCAGGATCTGATCTTCATCGCACTGCAATCCCCGGGTGGCCCGGACATAATGACAGATTGCCCGGCGCAGCGGCGGATAGCCGTGCGGCTCACTGTGTGCATGCAGCGCATAGCGGGACTGACGCCAGACACGGCCGAGCAGCCGCCCCCAGACATCATGCGGAAACAGATCCACACACCCGGTACCGACCATAAACAGCGCATCAGACGGCGCGCCGGATGCAATACGCTGTGACTGCAATTCTTCTGTCAGCGGGCTGATATTTGCGGTCACCGGCTCCCCGCCATCATCAGCCGGAGATGACACCGGCCCGCTGATGGCATGATCCGGCAGATTATCCGCCACAAAGGTGCCCGCACCGCGCCGGGTGATGAGATAATCCTCATCCTGCAACCGCTCAAACCCGGCAATCACTGAGTTACGGGAGATCCCCATCATTTCCGCCAGCGCCCGCCCGGACGGCACTTTGCTGCCCGCATGCAGGCGGCCGCTGAGGATCGCCTCACGCAGTGCGTGATATACCTGATCTTTGATGATCCCGTTACCGGTCAGTAATTCGGGGAAGGCTGCCGCGCCGGATTTTCGCATTGTGATCTGCCTGAAAAGTGGATCTGTTAAAAATACAAAAAGTGTATCTTATAAAGAACCAAAATAACACGTACTCTTCACATCACGGAAAACGCGCGTTTTCTTCATAACAGCAGAATCAGAATAATGAGGGAAACACCATGAATAATACAATGACATCATCCGCTTTGGATCTGGTGACAGTGGCACCTGCCACACAGAATGATTATGCGGGCTGGCTGCCGCACTGGCTGGCTTATCAGGAATTTTATAAGGTCAGCTTTCCGGAAGAAGTAACACTGACCAGCTGGTCACGTTTCTTTGATGAAAAAGAACCGGTGTTCTGCGCCGTGGCACGACTGGACGGTAAAGTCGCCGGGTTTGTGCATTATCTCTATCACCGTTCCACCTGGGCGGAAAAAGAGTTTTGCTATCTGGAAGACCTGTATGTGGACCCGTCCGTGCGCGGCCAGCATATCGGAAAACAGCTGATTGAGTTTGTGCAGCAGCAGGCGCTGGCCCGTCCGTGCGGTCGTCTTTACTGGCACACACATAAAGACAATACCCGTGGTCAGCGTCTGTATGACTGGGTGGCGAATAAATCCGGTGCTATCGAATATATTATGCCGCTGAAATAATGGCGGCGATATCCGGCGAAAAAAGGCCCTCCGCGGGTCTTTTTTAATCGTCTTTATTTTCTGCGCTACTGCCCCGCGCTTTTCCTTTAATTTCCGTGGTGGCTTTAATATTGATAACAAACGGTTTAAATGCGAATTTTTTATAGCGCTGCAACACATACCAGATCCGGAAAAAACGGGAACTGTCACCGTAGCGTTTCATATCCGCAGTGCTCAGCCCGAAATGCCCCTGAAGCTGATAACTCAGCTGTGCAGTGAAGTGATTACTTTTAATATGAAGAGAATCCAGGGTGATTTCTGTCGCCCAGGTATCATTGAGCATCACAGGCGTTCTCTTTTTCAGATCCTGCCAGCGGTTATATGCCGGAAACAGCGTTTTATTCAGTCCTTCCCGGAGGCTGTCCTGTAAATCAGCATCCTCACGAAGTTTCACCGTCTGCCAGTCAATCTGTGCGGCAATAATTTTTTTCACCGCCGTCTGTAACGGATTGAGTGCATCCTGATCCAGAATATTATCCCGGAAGGAATAATCCAGCGCGCGGTCACGATACGGCCTGCCATTGGCATTCTACATATGGGTGATCAGTTTTTTCAGAACGCCCGGATAACCGCCTGACCAGGAGAATTGTGAGGATAACTGCCGCATCTCATCAAACAATATCCGGCTGACAGCTTTTGCCCCGAGGTTAAAAATCTGCGGCGTGTAATCACGCCCCATCAGCAGTGGATGGCTGCCCGCTTCCGGTTTCCGCATGGTCCAGGGGTCTACCTGTGCGGAGACATCATGCAGCCGCAACAGATCACGAAGCTGAAGTAACTCAAAATCACCGCTGCGCATATCGTCCGGACGATAATCATCCCGGCGGCGCTGCGACTGACAGATTAATAACGGAAATGATAATGTTGCCATTCTGTCCCTGAATAATCTCTGTACATTTTATACGATGATTATTTTATCATCAGCAGACGGAAAGATCCTTGCCGTCAGTCTGAAAGCGGGAGCGATAAAAAAGGCCCGTTTCCGGGCCTTCGGGGGGATGATCAGTTCTTAAAGGAACTGATAAACGAGAGGTACTCTTCTTTACTCATCAGCGGTTTATACTCCGCCAGCAGATCTTCCGCACCGGCGGCATCATCAAACAGCAAATCAATAATCGTCATTGCCATCATCTGAGCCGGACGGATATAGGCCATATCGTCATCAAAAACGACATAATCTTTGCCGTGCAGCCCGCCGCGCACTGAACCAATCCATGGATGACTGACCGGCATGATGTGGGACAGATCCCCGGTATCAGTGCTGCCGGTCATATGCTCGGCAACCCAGACGTTTTCATTACCAATCAGACCTTCCGCATTCTGCTGTAACAGATCATTCAGTACATCGTTGTTGTACAGCGGCAGATAGCCCGGTAAATCTTTCACTTCCACTTCCGCACCGACAGACATGGCTCCCGCCACCAGCGCACGGGTAATACGCTCGTTGGCGTCAATCATCGCCGGCACGTTTGAGGCACGGACATAACTTTCCATGCGCACATCACTCGGGGTCACGTTCACCAGATCACCCCCCTGGGTGATAATCGGATGGAAACGGATATAATCTTTCTCCTGAAAAGTTTCACGGATAGCATTCACACCCATAATACCCATCATTGCCGCATTCAGGGCGTTGATACCCATATGCGGAGCCGCCGCCGCATGTGCCGGTTTGCCTTTGTAATTAATCAGCTTACCGATAAAGCCGTTGGTGGTAGTGGAGATTTCAATAAATCCGTTATCACGCTCAGGTTTGACGCTGGTCAGGTGGATCTGTAGTGCCATATCCACATCATCAAACTCACCGAGAGAAATCAGCTCCGGCTTACCGCCGATATAACTGATTTTTCCCTGTTCGATCAGCTTGTTGCGGTAGGTAAGTTCCACATATTCCTCGGCCGGAACAGCGAAGGGCACCACGTCCCCCGCCAGATATTCCATTGCCCCGGAATCAATCAGCCCCATGGTAACCGCCATCATATTGGCGATCTGCGCATTATGCCCGCAGCAGTGCGTCGCGCCGGTCTGGTCGTCCGCATCAGGGTGTTCAGCACAGATAATGGCATCCAGCTCACCGATCACCGCAACACTGCGCTTACTGCCTTTTCCGCCTTTCAGGCGGGCCTTGACGCCGGTGAGAGCCAGCTGATTACGGTAGCTGACGCCCAGCGCATCAAAGGCTGCTTCGACTTTCTTCGCTGTGCGGATTTCTTTATAACCCAGCTCAGGCTCTGCCCAGATATTCTCCGCCAGTTTTTTAATGTCACCCTTGCGGGCGGCAATCGCTTCGCAGACTTTGGCTTTCAGTTGCTCTTTGGTCATTGTCATGCTGAATATTCCCCTCTGATCAGATAACGCCACTCCATGAGAGCGTCAGTTGGCCGATAAGTGCGGCAAATAAGAATGTCCCTGAGAACACGGCCAGTGAGACCGGGATAATGCGCCATGAAATCGCTTTGAATTTATCGATATCTTTACCCAGTGAAAGACCTGCGAAGGCCAGTACTGTGGTACTGATAACCGCGATGGAAACTTTACCGGTCATGGCAATCATTTCTTTGTCATACGGGAACAGCGGCGAACACAGACCGGCGGCAATCAGGGAAACCCAGAAGATTACCGGCAGTTTGCCTAACGGCGGGATCATCGCAATCAGATATGCCGCAAAAGACATTCCGCCCAGCAGCGCCATGGCCAGCAGTGTATCGCTGAACACCTGTCCGAATTCACCGCGGCCGTACATTGACCCGCCGACGGCATCACCGAGCGCGGTAAAGAACACCACCAGAATCAGGATTACGGTTATTTCTGTCATCTTTTTCATGATTAATTATCCTTATTAGTATCCGCAGTCGCCGTTGCGCGTTTTCCTTTAAATTTGTTGTACAGGTAAGACGCAAACGGTAAGGAGAAGAAGATATAGATGTACAGACCTAACACGGAAGACATCAGGTTCGCGGAAGACGAGAACGCCTGGATATCCGCAGCCTGGTCAGGATAGAGCTCCAGCAGAGGTGCTACCGCTGCTGCCAGCATAGATCCGCTGCCGACCCCTGCACCCATCGCCAGGGCGAGCGGGCTGAGAATGTCCAGACCGGCGATCACACTCGCAAGAATACCCATCCAGACAGCACCGTACAGAGTACCGCAGATGTACATTGCCATCACACCGCGGCCTTCCGGTGAACTTAACCCGTATTTGGCTTCGATGATAGCGATGTTCGGCTCACGGCCGACAGAGTAGGTGGCACCGACCGCTTCACGGCCCATACCTAACATAATAGCCAGCGGCAGACCCAGCAGGATGGTACCGATAAAATGGCCCACTTCCTGCAGAACCAGCGCACCACCGGCCTGAATGATTTTTTCCCAGGATGCCCCGACGGAAGTACTCAGCTTGGCGATCAGGATCACCAGTGCCACACTCATGATAGAGGTCGCATGCGCCATATTCTTTTCGTTGAGAATTTTAAATTTCGGAAAACTGATAATACCACCCATCAGCATGGAGTAGAGCATCGGAAAAACCATCACCAGACTGATTTTAATTTGCCCTATCGCTTCCGCAAGAAGAATGATAAATAAGCTGACCAAAAGCAATTTACTATCTTTTAATATATCCATAGTGTTACCTTTATAGGAATTGTTATTGAGAATTACTCATGTGTATTTATATAAAAAACGTACCCTTTCCCTATTCATACTACCCGCGGGACTGTTTTCCTGACAATATTCCGAAAATTCCTCACCCATGCCTTTTGGGAATGCCATAAATTAATAAATTAATAAATTAATATTTATTGATTAACCCTGTCGCATTTACTTATTTCTGGTTACCAATTAATAGATAATTCCTTTATTTTCATGATGATACAAAATGCTATAATTTTGTAAAAAACATTATTCGATAAGTGATGTTGGTTTTAATTAAAATAAACAGGGTAATGTTCAAATAAACCAATAATGTGAACCGGATCTTATTTTTTTAATTCACCACCATTCTTATTTTAATGAGAATGATTTTATATAATGATGAAAACCCTGTTTTAACACTGAAATTATTCAATCTTTACCGGTATAAACATCTTATTGCATCTCCCTATCACTGTTATGGCAAAATATTTGACTAGTGATAAAAAATTACCGTCATGGCAGACAACATGAATAAATCAGATATAGATCACATTATTTCATCAATATCGACAAAGGTCACAATATTGACTATTCTCCCGGTTCTCTCAGCCGTAATCCGGAAAAACAGTGCTATAACGAATGGGTTTCACACACTGATACACCTCCGGCTGGCGGCCTTTCCGCCAACAGCAGGAAATACAGGCGAAAGGGACAGAGCGATCCCTGATTAGCCAATCCTCATTACTAAATTGTTACATAATTGTGGTTTTATTTTTTGGGGATGATATCTGTTTCATTGTGTCTCAAAAATATTTTGCACTTGCTCACACATAATTACTTAAAAAACACATCAATATCAGAGTATTTCAGTATGTGAGCACCATAGCGTATAAATAAAATTTACTTAACTGTGATGTATGCCGCAATATTATCAGAGACAGAAAACAGTTGTTGTCTCAGGGTAAGAATGGCATCTGATCGCATCGCAAAACTCAGAAATAATAAATAAAACTGTATTATTTATTTTTAACAGCCATCAATTCCCCTTCCTTATTAATTATTAATATAAAACTAATCGCTAAAACTAATCACTTTTGTATTTGATTATAATCAAACACTTTTTGTAAATAGTGACTACATCCGGATATGAACATATTAAGATTGTCATTCGTAGTTAAACGTAGGCCATCAGGCCAACTAAATACATTTTATCACCATAAATATAACTTAATGAAATACAGTGAAAAGGTAATCAGTTTTTGATGCCAAACAAACCACTGTTTTTTTGTCGTTTCCATGAAAGAATTTTGTTCATTCTCAATATATAATTTCACCTCTCACTCATACAATGATATTTAAATTTAAATGTTATCATAATATAAAAAATAGCAGAACCCGCCGTATTATTGACACCCCAATAAACAATTATGATAATACTCAGGCACTCAAAGAATATTACTCATAATCATTATTAATTCATCCCGGCATGAGCTTCACGGGATTTTTTATTTTAATAATATTAATAAAAAAATTATTCTTAAATATTGACGAACATCCCTGATAAAGGAAATAACATGAAACTTCAGAAAGTATTACTCTCAGTTGTTCTGGGATCTATATTTGCTGCGGGTACTGCTATGGCAGAAGAACCTGTGCAACCACCAGAAGTAAAAAGCGGTCTCGGTACCGTACATTTCAAAGGCTTTATTAATAACGTGCCTTGCTCTATCGACAGTAAATTCCTGGATCAGACAGTTGATTTCGGTGAAATCAGCCGTAATGAACTGACTACCGGTACTTACCGTACAGATAGCAAAACATTTAATATCGAACTGAAAAATTGTGATACCAGCACTTATAAAACTGCGCAGATCCAATTCACTGCACCCACAGTTGAACTGAAAGACGGTACTGCAACATCCAAATATGTCGGTCTGGGTTCAATCCAGAATGCCGGTATCGCGCTGACCGACAGCGGCGGTAAAGCTATTGAGCTGGGTTCACGTTTCCCTGCTGAAAAATACGCCCTGAACGGCGGCAAAGATCAGATAACTCCGCTGAACTTTGCCGCTTATGTAAAAGGTAACCAGTCTGCTGTTGCCGGTGAACAGGCGACTACCGGTCATTTCGATACCCCGGTTAACTTCCAGATTTTTTATCAATAACAGGATAGTTGCTGAATAGTTTTTTATATATGCAGTGGTCTGCAAGGACAGCACCCGCCACTGCATAATAGATTAGTGGTGGCGGACATATTTCATGAAGCTCAGAAAAATAATAAAAATAATTACAGCTTCTGTTATTGCAGCCATTCAGATAAATAACGTATTTGCTGAAGAAGCGGTTAATTTCAATACATCATTTTTAGATGAAGACAGTCAGGAAATTGATTTCTCAAAATTCAGCCGGGCTAATTATGTTATGCCTGGCACTTATCCTCTGGCGACAAAACTGAACAACAATGTTATTACCGGTGATGAAAATATTCTTTTTTATACTCCCGATTATGACCCTGAAATAACAGTTCCCTGCATTACACCGGAATTATTTACACAACTTGCCATGAAAGATGAATGGCAGAATAAAGTCAGCTGGACAGAACAGGATACACAGCAGTGTCTTGATATCCGCACTATTCCTGAGATGCAGGCCACTGGTGATATCGCGGATAATAAACTCAATATTCAGATCCCCCAGGCCTATATGGCCTACAGTGATCCGTCATGGGACCCGCCTGAACGCTGGGATGACGGTATCGCCGGATTGATATTCGACTATAACGCCACTGCCTCCCGCAGCAATTACCAGTCAGGCAGTGATGACGATAAAAGCAGCAAAACGGATGTTATCAGCTATGGTGATACCGGTGTCAATCTCGGCACCTGGCGTGTACGTGCGGAATGGCAGGCGACCGGAGGTGACAGTGCGGAACATTCAAAACGCTGGCGCTGGAACCAGATTTACGCGTACCGGGCACTTCGTGATCTCAGTGCCCGTCTGATGTTCGGTGAACAGTATCTGACCTCAGAACTGTTTGAAAGCTTCCGTTACACCGGCCTGAGCCTGGAAACAGATGAAAATATGTTTCCGCCGCTGCTGCGCGGCTATGCGCCGGAAGTTGCCGGGGTTGCCCGTACCAACGCCACGGTGATCATCCGCCAGGGTGAACGTATCATTTATCAGGAACAGGTCAGTAAAGGACCGTTCCGTATCCGTGATATGAACTACATCGGCGACGGTACACTGAATGTCACTGTTAAAGAACAGGATGGCAGTGAGCAGCATTTCAGCATTGAAGCATCACGCCTTTCAATGCTGATCCGTCCCGGCCAGTTCCTGTTTAAACTGGCTGCGGGTAAACCGCTCTCGGATGCTCACAAAACTGAGGGACCGGCGTTCGCTACAGGCAGTTTTTCGCGGGGGATGAGCAATAACACCACACTGTTCGGCGGAGTACTTGCGGCAACAGACTATCAGAACGTGTCTCTCGGGATTGGCCGGGATATCGCACCGTTCGGGGTCTTTTCCGCGAAAGTCTCTTATTCACGGGCAAATACGGGTAATTTTTCAGATAAACAGCATAAAACCGGCAGTGCTTACAGCATCACGTATTCCAAAGAATTCGATGCCATCAACAGCCAGCTGACATTCGCCGGTTACCGCTTCTCGGAGCGGAATTATATGACCATGAACCAGTTTGTGGATCTGCGCTACCGCAACGGTAATACCGACAGCAGTAAAGAGATGTATAACATCATCTTTAACAAGGTGTTCCCGTCTCTGCGCATGAATGTCTATCTGAACTACAGCCACCAGACATTCTGGAACAAACTGGGCATTAATAACTACAGCATGACCCTCTCCCGCAACTTTGACTGGGGGGAGAAAAAGAACCTCAGTATGAGCTTATCAGCCTACCGGACAGAGTCAGACCCGGCAAAAGATAACGGCATGTACGTCAGTCTCTCGGTTCCGCTCGATAACAACAAGGGTATGTTCAGTTACAGCGGCAGTTACAATAAGAATTCTCACAGCAATAACGTTAACTATTACACTGATATTGATAATTCAAGTAACTATTCACTGTCTGCCGGGGAAGGTGACGGCAAAGTAAACCTGGCCGGTTTCTATACCAATGAAGGGGGAAATAACTACCTTTCACTGAGCGGAACCTACATTCAGGACAATGTGATCACGGTATCCGGCCAGTCACGCGGCGGCTTTACCCTGACCCGTGAAGGTGCGGCATTCCACCGCAGCGGCAACAGTATGGCACCGCGCATTCTGGTGGATACCAGCGGTACACCGGACATTGATGTGCGCGGTACCGGCAAAGCAGTACGGACCAACGCCTTCGGGAAAGCCGTTATCCCGGCCGCGACGGCCTACTCGCGCGGCCAGCTGTCTCTTGATCTCGATGCCATGCCGGATAATGCGGAAGCACTGACCTCTGTGCAGCAGGCAACACTGACATCCGGAGCGATCGGTTACCGGAAATTTAATGTTGTCGAAGGCTATAAAATCATGGGTATTATTGCTATGAATGATAATACTCATCCGCCATTCGGCGCCTCTGTCATGAATGACAAAAATGCAGAGATCGGCATCGTTGCTGATAACGGCTCGGCTTATCTGACCGGTATACAATCAGGTCAGACGCTGACTGTGGCCTGGAGCGGACAGACACAATGTACTGTCCGGATCCCGGAAATAAAGGATGATAACGTTCAGTTTAATATGCTGCTGCCTTGTCAGTAAATCAGGCAGTACCGGTTTGTACTTTACAGAATTAACAGATGAATCCGTAAGGAACCTTAACATGAGAAAAGTGACTACTTTATTCTGCGCCGCACTCACGACTCTGGCCGCCATTCCGGTGACTGCCGGTGCTGCCATCGCACTCGACAGAACCCGTGTTATTTATAACGAAGGTGACAAAGCTGTGCCGCTGACGGTCACCAATGAACACCTCAGCAAACCTTATCTTGCACAGTCCTGGATTGAGAACAATGCCGGACAAAAAATTACCTCACCGGTGTTTGTTACCCCGCCGGTTCAGCGGATTGAGCCTAACAGCAAAAGCCAGATTAAAGTGCAGCTCTCCCCGGAAGCCGCTTCGTTACCGGCTGATCGTGAATCGGTCTTTTATCTGAACGTCCGTGAGATTCCGCCGGCCGCAGAGAAAAGTAACGTGCTGCAAATTGCCCTGCAAACCAAAATAAAACTGTTCTACCGCCCGAAAGCGATTCAGGTTCAGGAGCGGATGGAAAAAATCACCGGCGCGGAAGGTATCCGTCTGTCTCAGAATGGCGGTCAGTACACCATTGAAAATACAACGCCGTACCATCTGTCGCTCACCCGCCTGGATGCCACCGGCGGAAAAGAAGTGAAATTTGAGCCGCTGATGGTATCGCCGAAAGCTTCCGCATCTTTCAGCGCGCCTGCACTGGGTAACGCGCCGGTTGTTTATTATGTCAATGACTACGGTGATACCAAACCACTGAAATTCAGCTGTGCCGGTAACAACTGCACCGTGCAGTCAGACAGTCAATAAATTCACAGGAGGAACCGCTGATGACACTGACCACGCTTTTCCGTACCGGCTGCGCGGCCCTGCTGAGCCTGCCGCTGGTGGTCTCCGGCGGTTCTTACACCTATATAGATGTGTATGTCATCGGGGAAATTCTCGCCTCTCCCTGTAAGATAAACCAGGGGAAAAATATTCTGGTGGATTTTAAAGACGTTATCACTACGAAAATTGATAACGACAATTACAGTGAAAAACTCGATTACCTGATCGAGTGTCAGGACAACCGCGCCCGGGGAATAAAAATGTATATCAGCGGCACCTCATCCTCCGTTGACAGCCGTTACCTTGCCACCAGTGCCGGAGATCTGGCTGTCAAATTTCAGGCTGACAACCGGTTACTGCCGCTGAATGAAAAAATTACGGTTCAGTATCCGGTTCAGCCGGACATTCGTGTCGTACTGGCCAAAAAACCGAGGGCAAAACTCCCTGCCGGTGATTTCAGTGCAAATGCCACTATCCATATTGAGTACGAATAAGGAACTGTGATGCGATTTTTCACCACCACGCTGCTTCTGGCCTGCATTGCCATACCGGGATATGCGTTTTCAGCGGCACACAGTTCCGCGGATATCCGGATCACCGGAAAACTGGTACCGCCGCCGCCCTGCAAAGTGAACAATAATGAGGAAATCCTGGTCGATTTTCAGCGCATCCAGATAAAAACGCTGGAAAAATCCGATATCCGCAGAGAGGTGGAGATTCCTTTTATCTGTGAACAGGAATCTGACAATTTTAAATATTATCTCACCGTTGACGGGCCGCGGGCGCAGTTCAATAACAAACTGCTGAAAACTAACCGCAACAATCTGGGCTTTAATATTGAGCTTGCCGGGGTAAAACTGGATTTGGGGAAAGCGCACCCGGTTAACAACCGCCATCTGACATTCACCGTTGTGCTGACCAAAAACCCGGATGGTAACGTCACGCCCGGCACGTTCAGCGGCAGCGGTACTGTGACAATGGAGTATTTCTGATGAACCGGCCTTCTGTTTTCAGCCTGATATTCAGCGCCGCTCTGACATTCTCCGCCGCCATTATTCCGGCGGGTCATGCCGCAGATAACCTGCGGGTGACCGGGGAGCTGTTTAACGATCCCTGTACATTATTACCGGAGAATAAAGATCTGCTGGTGGATTTCAGTGATGTTTCCCTGCCGGATCTGTATGAGGGGATTGAGGTGCACAAATCCTTTTCCCTGATCCTGTCTGATTGTGATGTCACGGATATGAACCGGTTTAAGATTAAATTCACCGGTACCGGCAACCCGGATATGCCGTCTTATCTGGCGTTTGATCCGTCAAGTGATGCAGGCGGATTCTCTGTCGGTATACGGACCGATAATATTTCACTGATTCCGCTGAATCAGTTTTCTGACGCCATTACCATTGCCGGAAACGGCGGGAATACAATCCGTTTTACCGCTTTTCTTCAGGTTGATCCGAAAGCAAAAGCCGGTAAAACCATTAAGTACGGTGCGTTTAACGCCACCGCGTTTCTGACTATCGACTATTTCTGAGGCCGGTATGACAAAAATATTCCGTTATATCAGTGTGCTGACTGCACTCGTATTTATCTCTCTGCCCGTCCGTGCAGAGATTTACAGTTATATTACCCGCTCAGAAGGAAAACCGACAAATATCGATTATTACTATACCATTTCCGCCTGGAATCCGCCTCTGCGCGGCAGTGCAAACCCGTGTAAACTCGCCGGACTATCCGGTAAATGCTATGCCAATATTAACCATCGCCATACCAATGCCGACAAGGGCGGAATTGCTGATCGTAATGATAAAACATTTAACCAGCGCTGCCGTAATGTGGATTTAAATACCCTGCGCGATGGCTTTGAGGTCTATAGCTACATTTATAATACCTGCTTCGGCGGATTACCCTACAGCGGTACAACCAACCATGTCGGAACCGCGATCCGCAATGAGTGCGTCACACTTTTTCTGACATCGACCCCCAATGGCGGGAGCGGCAATATGTATCTCGGCGCCGTTTGTGGTGTTGCTCCGCCTCCCGGCGGAATATGCAGTTTTGATCTCGATCGCCCGGGCGCGGTTTTAAACCATCAGAAGGTGGCGGAAAATGCCATTAATGGTAATCAGGCATCTGAGTATCTGACGATGAAATGCAGTAAAGATACTGTTGTCAGAATTTATTCCGTTACTGACTCAAGCGCCCGGCTGAAACTGAAAAATAACCTGTATACCCGGCTGACACTGAATAACTATCTGCTTGATGCCGGCAGCGGCGGCGTACCGATCTATTGTCCGTGAGGGCTATCCGAACACGGCTCTGCTGAAGAGAACGCTTGAAACGACCGGCCCGGTGGAACCCGGTTCATTCTTCGGCAATATTTCCATTATTATGACCATCGACTGACCTTATTTGCACGCCGGTATGCCCGTACCGGCGCTTTTCCTCCCGCCGCTCTTTTCGTGTAGAATAGCCTTACTTTTCGCCATCACCGCAGGGCCGCCATGAAGAATGTCGATTATAAATCACTGAGATTGCTGGATCTGATTATCAAAGAACAGGGATTCGAAAAAGCCTCAGCGAAACTCTTTATTACACAATCGGCGGTTTCCCAGCGGGTAAAACAGCTGGAAAATCAGGTCGGTTCCCTGCTGCTGACACGCACCGTGCCGCCAAAACCGACTGAACTCGGGCAAAAGCTGCTGGGTCTTCTTTATCATGTTGATTTAATTGAGCATGATGCCTTCGATAATGAAAGCGGCAACCATGTGGTCACTATCCCGATCTCCATTAACGCCGACTCCCTCGCGACCTGGTTTTTATCCGCTATCAAACCGATCCTGGATGACCGCGCTATTCGCCTGGATATTAAAGTGGATGATGAGAGCCGGACACTCGACTATCTGCTCAAAGGAGAAGCTGTCGGCGCGATCAGTATGCAGCCCCTGCCGGCTGTCGGCGGAACCTGTGATTATCTGGGGGCGATGGATTATATCTTTGTATCCAGCCCGGCTTTTGCGGAAAAATATTTCAGTAACGGGGTGAGCAAAGAGACCCTGCTGCGGGCGCCGGTGGTGTCATTTAACCACTCGTCAGATATGCACCATATCTTTTTGCAGGAATACTTCCGTTTAACGCCGGGAAGCCTGAACAGCCATATTGTGCCGTCTTCGGAAGCCTATATTCAGCTGGTACTGCAAAACTCCGCCTGCTGTATGATTGCAGAACATCAGATTAAACATGAGCTTGAGTCAGGCCGGATGATTAACCTGGTACCGGAACTGGTGCAGCAAAAACAGCTTTACTGGCACCGTTACCAGCCGGAATCCGGGACATTACAGCGGATTTCAGAAGCAATCATTAATAACGCCAAAGATTATCTGACCCAATCCCCGGTGACCGCCTGAGCAGCGGCCACCGCAGGATCTGACTGATTACAGTGACTGTCCGGCGGAGCCGAACAGACGCATCCGCTCTTCCACGCGCTCCGCGACCGGCCGCAACCCTTTCATAATCACTTTGCGCGGGTCGTTAATATCATGCGCGCCCTGCTGCTCAAACTGCTCTTTCACTGACAAACACCACGCATACATATTTTCCGTATTGACGTTGATTTTCGCCGTACCGAGTGAAATCGCCTTCTTCATATCCTCATCTGAGATACCGGTTCCGCCGTGCAGTACCAGCGGCACTTTCACCAATTGCGCGATATGCTGCATTTCCGCAAAACCGAGCTTCGCTTTGCCTTTATACAGCCCGTGTGTCGAGCCGAGCGCCGCAGCCAGACAATCCACACCTGTTTCTTCCACCAGCGTCTGACACTCCGCCGGGTCTGCATAAATCACGTGAGAATTCACAATACCATCCTCACTGCCCGCAATCGTGCCCAGTTCTGCTTCCACAGAAACACCACGGCGGTGAGCGTACGTCACCAGACGTTTGGTAATTGCCAGGTTCTCGGCAAACGGCATATGTGAACCGTCGAACATCACTGAGCTGAAACCGGCTTTAATCGCCGCTTCACAAGCTTCGTAAGACTGGCCGTGATCCAGATGCAGTGCCACCGGCACATCAATTTCCAGAAACTCCATTGCATTCACCACAATATCGTGAATGCATTTCAGCCCGAGCATATGTTTTATGGTCCCGCCGGAGACACCTAAAATAACCGGGGAACGCAGTTGCTGTGCAACTTTTAATACCGTTCCGGTCCACTCCAGGTTATTAATATTAAACTGACCGACGGCGTACTGGCGTGCAAAGGCACGATTGAGCATATTCTCCATCGAAACTAACATCGGATTTCCCCTTGTTGGCGTATAACTGGAATTTAATCAAAAACCAGAATTAATCAAAATAGTGTTTCAGATTTCTTTCGTATTTATTCACCGCATTATGGACATCCGCCAAATCCGGCATTGATTCGCGCACCCCTTTTTTCTCAATTGAGATGGCTGCTGACAGACTGGCAAATAAAATAATATTCTCAATATGCCAGTTATAATGAACCCCGTACGTAAATGCGCCGTGAAATATATCACCGGCACCGGTTGTATCAATCGCGTTACAGATAAATGCCAGTGATATTGTCAGCATTCCGTTTTGCAGATACGCACAGCCTTTCTCACCCAGCGTAATAAATGCTTCACCCCGGGCCAGTTTATTCAGTTCCGTTAATGCTGTTTTTAACTGAATATCAGTGGTGAATTTATCAATCTCAATCAGATCACGGGCAAAGTTTTCACTGGCAACCAGATAATCGGTATATTTTGCCAGATTCAGATTACTTTCCCTCAGTGACCCCGCGTCCATCACGACGCGGGCATCAGGCAGACGGGTCAGAATATATTCACTCAGCTCCGGTTCATGGCCATCGATTAATACCGTGATGACTTCCCCTTTATCCTCCTGTGTCAGGCGGGTAATCAGCTCATCAATTTTCTGTTTCTCTTCGAATGTCATACGCGGCGGAGAAATCAGTTTGCGCGTAATAATTGTCCGTGAGCCATTTAACTGATTCACTAATACAAATGCCAGTGGTGTGATCATTTCATCATTAAAAATAACGTAATCTGTATTCACACCAACATCATGAAACTCATCAATAATTTTCTGACCATAGATATCGTGGTTAAGGTGTCCGGTAAAATAAATATCCTCACCCCACAATCCCAGTAACCATGCCGCATTGGCACAGGGTCCGCCGCCGCTTTCAATAAAATCGCCGGAGAAATTTTTAGTATTCTCCTCCGGCCAGCGGTTAAGAAAGAAGAACTGGTCGAAGCAGGATAAACCGACAGAAATTACTGCCATAACAACTCCTTAAAACCTTTCGTCAGTATCATGTTTACTTATGTGCGCGGTCTTTTTCCATTAATTCGTCATAGCTCAGGGTATCACCCACCACTTTGACTGATTTAAAGGCAAACGGCGCCAGTAATGCCAGAACCAGAACAAAACAAATCAGGTAAATCGCAATCTGACCGAAATGGGTGAAAGCTTCCCCGATAACAATGCCCCATACCGCGAAGTCAAAATCTGCGAAGGTACTGTTTTCGAATCCCAGGTTACCCAGTGCCGGTAACAGCATTGCCGGTAAGAAGGCGAGGAAAATACCGCCGATAAAGGACGCGATAATACAGCCCTTTTTACCGCCCAGTTTGTCCGCGAATACACCGGATGTACCACCGCAGAAGAAGTGCGGCACCATGCCGGGGATAATCAGCGCCATACCCAGACCACCCAGCATCAGCATGCCGACAAGGCCGCCGATAAAGGAGCTGATAAAGCCGATGACCACCGCTGTCGGGCTGAAGGTAAAGAAGACAGCACAGTCAACCGCCGGAATTGAGTTCGGGATCAGTTTCTGGCTGATACCCTGGAACGCAGGTACGAGGTCACCCAGGATTAAACGCACACCGCTGTAGACAATCGCCACACCCACCGCAAACTGCAAACCGGTCAGGATGGAGAAAATCACCATGTTCTGCTCTGTGATAGTGCTGATATACGCGGAACCGGCAACAATGCTGCACACCAGATAAATCACCACCATCACAATACCGGTAGTCACAGTGGTATCGCGCAGGAAGCCCCATTTTTCTGAGATTTCAGTATCTGCAAATGAGTTTTCTGCTTTACCGACTTTCGCCGCAATCCAGGCAGACAGATAATAGCCGAGGGAACCAAAGTGCCCCATGGCAATACCGCCGTCTTCGGTTACACGCTTGGTATAACGCTGTCCGATTGCCGGTGAAATAGCGGACCAGGCACCCAGCAGGAAACCGCCGATAACCACCATTTCCCAGCCTTTGAAATTCGCGGCCTGTAATACCGCCGAGAATAAGCAGGCTAAAAAGAAAGAGTGATGTCCGGTTAAAAAGATATATTTGTATTTAGTGAAACGGGCAATTGCCAGGTTAAAAATGAAGCCGAGTAATAAAATACTCATGGTTTCCACACCCAGTAATTTCTGGGCAACAGAAACAATCGCTTCATTATTCGGAATAACACCCCGGATATTAAAACCGGCTTCAATAATACCGCCGAGCGGATTCAGGTTTGCCACGATAACACCAGCACCTGCACTCAGCATTAAATAACCGAGGATCGGTTTTAATGTCCCGGTTAATAATTTATTGACCGGTGACCGTAATGCCAGCAACCCCACCAGGGAGATAATTCCCATAAGAAAGGCGGGCTGACTGAATATCTCAGTCAGGAATGAGAGAATATAAGCCATAATTTAATTCCTGTAAAAAGAATGAACTATCAGGATTGACTCAGTTTCAGTAAAGCGTCTTTAATATCTTCCGCAATTTTGGCTTTATGCACATAACTGCGAATCACGGCAACTTCACACTGCGGCGGAAATTGTGATGCCAGCTCTTTAATCGTGACATACAGATCCGCTTTCTCACCGACGGCATTAGCAAAATCCACTGAAGCCACATCGGCTTTTATGCCCATCTCCTCACAAATTTTCTTCACGTTATTGGCGGCCATTAATGAGCTGCCGATACCATTGCCGCACACAGTTCTTATTTTAATCATGCTGTCCTCTCTATCGACGTCCGGATAAATTGTAATATCTGTTCTTTGTTATTCTCTTTTACGAACTCAGTAATATTATTTTCAATCAGGTCAGCCACAGTCTGAATCAGATGAATATGGGTATCTGAATCTGTCGCGCTGATGGCAATAATGACATTGACCGGATCAAACTCCTCATGATGAAACACCAGCGGTGTGCCGGTCACCACCACGGAAAACGCGGTTTTTAATGCCCCTTTTTCCGGTCTTGCGTGCGGCATCGCCACCCCGGTATCCAGCACAATCACCGGGCCGAACTCGTGATATACGCGGATCATCTCCTCAATATAATCAGGGGTACAGGCACCTGATTTTTGCAGTAACTCACCGGCATACCGGATACCCTCTTCCGGAGATGCAAAATTCTGATTCAGGGATAACAGCCCGCTCTCAAAATGAATATCCAAAACCGAACTCCTGATGTGATTTTTTCTTATTTTAAAGATGGCCTATTTACCGCTAAATAAATAGCGACAAAGATCACATTCCGGTTTTAAGAATGTGAGGACGCTCTCGTTTGCCTGAAATAACGCTTTATCGTGTAAAGCAAAAAATAATCCTTTTAATTCATGCAATTACTTTTTACTGAAAATTTCTCTGCTTTTATTTTCCGAACTGAATATGTGGTCTGAGTCATACTTTCATTTATGAAAATAAGATATTCATCACATTTTTGAGGGCATTGAATCGTCACTTTGTGGAGCAGATCAAACTGAAGGCCAAAATTGATTTATTTTTAACCGGAGATAAAAAAGACACGCCGGATATCACTCACGTAGCATGCATATAGTCACACCATACAAATGTTGACCGCAGGTTCTCCTTTTTGTAACTTACCGGAATATATTTGATAAGGAATTCTTATGTCTGATACATTTACTGCACTATTTAAACAAGCTCTCTACCTGGTGATTAAATATACCCCATTTTTAATATTATTTTCCGGGATAACAATTTGGTTCTATCTTAGCCATATCGGAAGGATAAATATATTTCCTGAGATTATTTCTTCTTACTCCAGTTTTATTTCCATATTAGCTTCCTTATTCTTTATCGGCACCGCATTCAGTATCATATTTATCCTGCCTGGCTTATTACTTATTTTTCTTCATTTAATTCTTAACCAAAAAGACAACATTAAATATATAGAGAAAACACCGGCCGTCAGCACGACGCATATCCTGTGCTTTTATTGTTATACTATTATCCATCTCAGCCTATAATGTCAGTTATAAAAAAGATGTTTCTTTCGACATAACATGGATAATAGTAATTTCAGCATCATTACTTTATACCATAATAAATACAAGCATAAACTACACCTACATAAAAAGAAAATCATTTACTAAAAACACATTTCGTCTTATTGGAATAATAATTACTATAACTACTTTCATGTCAATATCATCATTATCAATTTCACTTCCCATGCTATTGATTTTAAATAAAGCCTCTGCTAATGATGCTGTATCAATATTTTCTCTTTCAGCAATTTTATTAGCATTTACATTTTTTTGCTTTATACCGGCGTCGATTTATTATCGTCAATTTGATAATAAATTAATTAAACCAGAAAAAAACGAAATATCATTAATGATTATTACCCCCCCCTCTGGTCATTCTCTTTTTGGTCTGTATGCTGGTTCCCGGATTATCCGTTAGTATTATACACTTATCCCTGAACACCCTTGGTTTTTCAGACTCTCAACCACATTATTACTATATCAACAGCAAAAAATACACTTCAGATATGTTTGATAAAAATGACTGAAATCCTGTCACACAAGGAAAATTTGACAGGAAATTATATATTAAAGGCGTCAGTTTGTTTTCAATGTCAGGAAAAAAGCTTATTTGCCCTGAAAATACACTCAGACTTCAAATTGAAACCTATACAACAGACTTATATAAACAACATTTTGAACTGGATAAAGATAAAATGAAACAGCTTAAGGCTGCCACACAAAACTGTATCCTGTTTAATAATGATGATATCCAGCAATGGGATACATTATTCGATGATAACGGAAAGCTAAAAGGAACTGAATAATTATCGCTGTACCGGACTAAAAAGCGGCCTATTACGCCGCTTTCCGGTTATCGCAAACAAATAATTACTGCATCGTCACCCAGAACGTACCGGTGCCGCTGATCGCCGTAAACCGCTGATGGAATGACATCATTTCTGCCTGCGGATTCAGGTCACGGAATGCCTGCGGATGGAAAAACGCAGCTAATGCTTCGGCAGCAAAAATATTAAGCGGGCTGTTATAGAAATTATGGTAAACCGCCATCACACGCTGTGATTTTACCGCTTCCAGCGAGGATAACCTCTGCCTGTTCATCAGTGCATCCATCTCTTTCCGCGCCGGCTCTGCCGGTGCGCCGTACCCGAGTGTTACCGCCTCTGAACGGCGGCTATACTGTTTCCAGTCCGCGCCGGTCAGCACATAGAACTGCGGATTGAGATGCAGGATATTTTCAATGCTGCTTTCCGCGCCGTTTGCCGGCATCGTGTCACGGACCAGATTATCGCCGCCTGCAATTCCCGCCAGTTCCCCGAATCCGGTGCGTCCGTATAAACGGCAGCAGTCATTCCCGAATAACCCGGCGTTGCTTTCAATCAGCACAGATGGCTTTTGTTCCGGCAGACGCTGGCGCAGTGCGGCCAGCTTAGTCCGGTAGTATTCTGAAAACTCCGCTGCCCGCCCGCCGGTTTCGAACAGTGCGCCGATAATCTGAATGCTTTTCGGCGTGTTTTCTGTCATGTCACTGCGGAAATCGATAAAAATTACCGGAATGCCCGCCGCTTCCAGCTGCGGCAGCAGATTCGAGCTTTTCATCAGCCCGTAGGACGATTTGTGCATCAGTACCGCATCCGGTGACAGCGCCAGCAGGTTTTCGGTTGTAAAGGTACCGTCTTTGCTTTTCGGCAGAACCGGTAACCGCGCCAGTTCCGGCGCGGCGTCCAGATAAGCCGCTTTCAGATCCGGTGCATAATGCGTCAGGGTATCACTCCACCCGCTGAGGGACGCAAAATGTGTTTTACCGGCAGCAATATCCACCGCCAGAATATCGCGGGCATCCGCAAGAAACAGCCGCTTAACCGGCGTGTTCACCGCCACTGACCGCCCCTGCAAATCGGTAATAATCTGCGTCTGAGCACGGGCTCCCGTGCTCAGCAGCAGCGTCACCATCAGTATGAATATACGCATAAAACGGGCCTCAGAATGTCACCAGATAATTCAGCGCGAATGTGCGGCCGCGCCCTTTATAGCTGTATAAATCCGGTGCGCCGTATGCCGGACTGTACAGGATAGGTGCACGCTGCCCCCACACGGTGGTGTAATCTTTATCCAGCAGGTTTTCGACCGCAAAACTGACTTTACCGACCGGCAACTGGTAGCTGCCGAGGAAATCGACGGTGTTATATCCGTCCAGTTTCTCCCCGTCCGCATCAGTCAGACTGAATGATTGCTGGCTTTGCAGACGCAGTGTCCAGTCTGACGGTTCCCAGGCCACATACGCGGTGACTTTTGACGGACTGGCGAATTTCACACTCCATTTTTCCCACTGGTCGCCCGCTTTTGTCTCGGATTTGATCAGGTTGAAATTGGTCCCGACACGCCAGTCAGTATCTGCGATGGCATAATCCGCCGCCCCTTCCACGCCGTAGATCCGGCGTTTGTCATCCTTCAGGAAGATAGTCATATCTTTCTTATTGATGTCATAGCTGCTGTCAGACAGTGAATAGTACGCCGCCAGCTGGGTTTGCAGGCTGTCCCCGGTATAACGCCAGCCCAGCTCGAAGGAGTTGACTTTGATACCTTTTACCCGCGTATCATTGATATTCACACTGTTGAGCAGCGGATAATGACCATTGACCGGTGAACCGTAAGTGCCGGTGCCGTAGAATTTGGCGATATCGGGAATTTCAAAGCCCTGGGAGAAATTAAACCAGGTCTGCTGTGTATCGGTCAGATTAAGCAGCACCCCGGCGTTAAATAACAGGTTGTTATAATCCGTTTCCCCGCCCGGCACCGCATCCGCAGACGTGCCTTTACCTTCCGCAATCAGCTGTTGCTGCTGATAACCGGTGAAATCATCCACTTTATTTTTCGTGTACTGATAACGCACACCGCCGCTCAGCGTCACCAGCGGGTTGATGTCATAACTGCTTTGCAGAAACGCCGCCATCGTGGTGGTGGTGTAACCCGGATAACGTCCGGTGTTATAGGCAGAATCCAGTGTCAATCCGTTGCTTTCTTTGGCTTTTTGCAGATTAAAGAACTTCTGGTTGGCACTGAATTTTTCATGTTCGGCATCCGCGCCGTACGTCAGTGTCAGGTTATCCAGCGGCTTGCTGTTAAAGGTGACTTTACCGCCGTAGAAATCGGTTTTTTGCTCTGATGCACTGATACTGCTGACCACATAATCCGGCTTTTTGCCGCCCAGTGCCGGGAACGGATAGAAAGTCTGGGTTTCATCACGGTAATACGCCTGAGCCACCAGATCCTGTCCCAGCAGATCACTGTTGCTGTATTGCAGATTGACCATATGGCGTTTGGTGCCCGGAATACGGTCAGAATCCAGCTTATCACTGTTATGCGCAGTGCCTTTTCCTAAGACTGCTGCAAAATCTTTGCCGAGATCGATCCCGTGCTTGCCGTCAGATTCACTGTTGTAATATTGCGCCATCAGTTCCAGCGACTGATGATCATCAATCGTCAGTGTCCCGGAGCCCATCACATCCAGGCGGTCAGAATACTGAAGTCCGGTCTGGGTGTTGTCGATCAGTACTTCGCGGCCTTTGCCGTCATACCAGCCGCCGTAACGCTGATAAGCCACAGATACGCGCCCGTAAGCCTGATCATTGCCGCCGCTGACGGCTGCCGCCACATTTTCATCATGATCCGAACCGTTGCGGAAACCGCTTTTACCACCGATCTGAACCTCAACCTGTTTTTCCGCCTGCCCTTTTTTGGTCACAATATTAATCAGACCACCGCTGCTGCCGCCGCCGTACAGTGAAGTTGCACCGGAAATCACTTCAATATGATTGATATTGAACGGATCAATCGAATCCAGCTGACGGCTGTCACTGCGAGATGAATTCAGGCGCACACCGTCCACCATCACAATCATTGAACGCCCGCGCATATTCATACCGTAGTTTGTCCGGCCCTGGCCGCTGACGCTCATCCCCGGGATCAGCTGTGCCAGAATATCTTTCAGCTCTTTGCCACCCTCCGCCTGCTGCGCAATATCCGCGTTATCAATTACCCAGGTAGTCTGAGCCATTTCAGCGACTGTCCGGTAGCTGCGCGAAGCAGATACCACAATGGGTTCGCCGGCATCAGCAGAAGTTACCGCCAGCACTTCCGGCGTAGTTAAAAGGGTCAGGCAGGGCGTCAGAAGACAGAGAGAACGGATGCGCATGGTATCTTTCCTGTGAGGATCAAAATATTCAGTATCAGGCTGCTGATAATATTGACTGAGAATGATTATCACAAGAAGAAATATTAACTGCTTACTTTTTAATATCGGATATTCAGAGAGTGACTATTCACTGTGATATAGTTGAAGCGAATCCTGTCTGAAAACAGGAACCTGACATTATTCTCTTAACTCACTGATTTTCAGATAAGGAATCCCATGCGACCTGCGGACTATCTGCGGCTTACTCTGCTGGCGGCCATATGGGGTGCCAGTTTTCTTTTTATGCGGGTGGCCTCCCCGCAGTTCGGCGCGGTTAACACTGCCTTTCTGCGCGTATTTTTCGGCTGTGCGGGACTGCTGGTCATTCTCCTCGTCATGCGCCGCACCTTCCGGTTTGACGGAAAATTAAAACCGGCATTATTGCTGGGCGTGATTAACTCCGGGATTCCCTTTTTTATGTACTGTCTGGCCGCGCAGTGGCTGCCGGCAGGTTACTCCGCCATTCTCAACGCCACCACGCCGCTGATGGGTGCCCTGATCGGCTTTGCTTTCTTTGCCGAAACCCTGACCGCCCGCAAATGGCTGGGCGTGATGATGGGACTGGCCGGTATTGTGGTGATCACGACGGTCGGGGAAAGTCAGTCTTCCGCCCATTTATTATGGGGTGTGGCCGCCTGTCTGCTTGCCACCGCCTGTTACGGGCTGGCGGGATTCCTGACACGGCGCTGGATCAGTGAAAAAGGCGGACTGGACGCACGGTTGGTCGCGTTCGGCAGTCAGCTCGGCGCCACCCTTTTTCTGCTGCCGTTTTTCGGTTTCAGTGTCACAACCGGCCCGGCGGTTAACTGGGCACAGCCAATGGTCTGGGGCAGTGTGATTGCGGTGGGTCTGCTCTGTACCGCCGTGGCATATATTCTCTATTTCCGCCTGATTGCGGATATCGGGCCGATGCGCTCACTGACGGTGACCTTTATGATCCCGCCGTTCGGTATTTTGTGGGGCTATCTCGTGCTTGATGAGACACTCAGCCCGAACTTCTTCCTCGGCGCACTGATTGTCTGCGTGGCCGTCTGGCTGCTGGTCAGCCGCGGTAAACAGCCCGCAGCGGCAAAATAATTCACCGGGCGGCATCGCCATTATGCCGCCTTCCTATTCCGGAGCCAGCGCAATCCCGGTAATGGCTCCCTGCTGATAAATAACCTCTTTCCGGCCATCTGACAAATTCACTTTGTAAATACAACCAGACAGATCAGTCACATACGCAATATTATCGTCTGTTTTCACCGCCAGACCGATCGCTTCCCGGAACCCCCGGGTGATGACCCGGTGATTATGCAGCCCTGATTCATTAAAATCCGCCACATTCAGGCTGTTACCATCCGGCGGTGCCCCCCGGTCAGTCCAATACACTCTGCCGTTCTGTAAATCAAGGCTCAGATCAATAGGCTCCGGCAAACCGGATAACAGCACCGAAATATCCGCCTCATTAATTTCTTTGCCGTCGCTGAATTTATCCAGACTCAACCGGAAAATCCGGCCTTGTCCACCTTTTGATGCTCCTTTTTGTGTCCAGTACAGGTCATTATTTAATGTATCAACGGCAATACCTACACACTGGTCCGCAATATCCGCTACTGTGCTGCCCGCAGAATGTCTCCTGACAATTGTCTGTATGTTTTCTCCTGCGGTTGTACAACGCATAACAGCACCGCCTTCACGATCACACCAGTACAACTCCTGCCGGGAATGGTGTAAAAACAGTTGTTTTCCGGTTGTCAGTGCTCCCAGCGGCGTCAGTAACTGCGGATTTTCCCCCCGCAACCCGCAACATCCGACAGCACCGTCTTTTTCCGTAAATGGCGCTTCTCCCATGTTTGTCCAGTAAATAACCCGATTTTTCGTATCTACCGCAATACCGTCGAGCATTCCGGGTACCGGCCCCATAATCACTGTCTGCGAAAAATCCCGCAGATCCAGCCGGATAATCTTATTTCCTTCAGTTTGCAAAAAGTACAGTACTGACTGTGCCATCACATTTACCCCTCAGAGAAAACAACTGTAAAACTATCAAATCACCTTACCTGATATTTCATTATTGCAGGTTAATGAAAGATAGAGCAGCCATCGTTTTTTTAGTAACACAATACTGCCGCTGTTGTTTCCCGGAGCCCCGGGCAGTGATATAGTGCCGGGATAAAACCGGCGCACTGCCCGGCGGCTGTTTCCCGAACCGGAGATGATTTTGAAAAAACACCCAGAGGACGCCCCTTTCCGGCAGTCACCCGCGGATAATTGCAGATTCACGTTTATCGATCTTTTTGCCGGTATCGGCGGGATACGCCTGCCGTTTCAGAAACAGGGCGGGCGCTGTGTTTTCACCTCTGAGTGGGATAAATTCGCCCAGCGCACCTATTTTGCCAATTTCGGTGAGATGCCTGACGGCGATATCACCCGGATCGCGGCAAAAGATATTCCGGATCACGATATTCTTCTCGGCGGTTTTCCGTGCTAGGCATTCTCACAGGCGGGTGCGCGTCAGGGGTTTAACGACACCCGCGGTACCATGTTCTTTGAAGTTCAGCGCATCATGACGGAGAAACGGCCGAAGGCGTTTCTGCTGGAGAATGTCAAACAGCTGCGCGGCCACGACGGCGGCCGGACATTACAGACCATCCTCGATATTCTGCGCGGACAGTACGAACAGACTGTACCGGATAATATTCCGCTGAGTGAAGAGACCCGCAGTGCGCTGTCGCAAAAACTGAACTATTGGGTTGATTTCCGTGTGCTGCGTGCCGCAGATTTTGGTATTCCGCAGAACCGCGAACGTATTTTTATTATCGGCTTTGATCGTGACCAGTTTCCGGATGCGGATTTTGATACCTTATTTTCCTGGCCGGAACCCACTTATCAGCCCACCCGCCTCGGCGATATTCTTCAGAGCAAAAAAGCACTGGCAGAAGATGCCGCCCGCTATAAAAAAGATCGTTTTACCATCTCCGATAAATTATGGGCCGGCCATCAGAAACGAAAAAGAGAACATAAAGCCAGAGGTAACGGCTTCGGATATTGCCTGTTTGATAAAAACAGTGAATATACCAACACCCTGAGCGCCCGCTATTATAAAGATGGTTCTGAGATCCTGATTGACCAGTCCCGGGACGGTAAAAACCCGCGCAAACTCACCCCGCGTGAATGTGCCGGTTTGCAGGGATTTCCGGAAAATTATATTACTGATGTGGTTTCTCAGGGGCAGATCTATAAACAGTTCGGCAACTCCGTCTGTATGACTGTCGTGGAAGCTATCGCGGAAAAACTCACTGCTGCATTAGTACAGGCCGGTGCATTACCGCCGGGAAAATAATCTTCCGGCGGCCTGCCGCATATTTTTCCGGGTAAATAAGGTACTCTTGGCTTATTCCTGAAATCAGCGGCTGAAAATCCGATGGATGTACATGACAAAGAAACCCGTTCCCGGAATATGCGCGCCATCCGCAACCGGGATACCAAACCGGAGCATCATGTCAGAAAGCTATTGCATCATAACGGCTTCCGTTTCCGGCTATATCCGGCAGAGTTGCCCGGCAAACCCGATATATGGATGGCAAAATGGCGGACGGCTATCTTTATTCACGGCTGCTTCTGGCATATGCACGATTGTGAAAAATTCCGTCTCCCCGCCACCCGGACAGAATTCTGGCAAAAAAAATTATCAGAGAATAAACTCCGTGATGAAAAATATAGCGCAGAACTGCACCGCTCGGGCTTACGGACATTAATCATCTGGGAATGTGCTCTGACCGGGAAAACAAAATTGTCTGATCCGATGCTGCTCACATTAATAAAAACCTGGCTGATGAGCAGCGCTGTTTCAGGCAGTATTACAGACTCCGGATTAACCATCACGCCAGGCTGATACCTTATGACACGTACCCAACGTTTACTCACCTTATTGCAGATCCTGAAAGAGAACCGCTATCCGGTCACCGCAGATTCCCTTGCCTCGCAATTACAAATCAGTGTGCGTTCCGTTTACCGGGATATTGAAACCCTGCGTTGCCAGGGTGCTGAAATTACCGGCGAAGCCGGTATTGGCTATCAGATGAAATCCGGATTACTGCTGCCGCCGATGATATTTGATGTCAATGAACTGGAAGCCTTAATTCTGGGATTGCGCTGGGTACAGAGTAATGCGGATGATGAACTGAAAGCCTCGGCTGCCCGAGCGGCCAATAAAATCAATGCCGTGGTGGAACATGAATCCCGTGCTGTTTTCAGCGACAGCACATTATTTGTGCCCGCCTCACAACTGACACAAGTGGATAATTACATTGCCGGGGAATTACGCCGCAGTCTGCGGGAAGAATTGAAAATCAAACTGCATTATCAGGATAAAGAGGCGCAGACCAGTAACCGGGTTATCTGGCCGATCGCCATCGGCTATATGAAAGAGGTTCAGGTTCTTGCCGCCTAGTGTGAATTACGTCAGAGCTACCGGCATTTCCGGCTCGACAGAATCCAATCCTGTGAAGTATTAACAGACAAACTGCCGTACCCGAAAAAATACCTGCTCGACCGCTGGCGCAAAGAAGTCCTCTGCATCCCTCCTGACAGATTCTGACACACCTCCCGCTTATGATGATGTCTCAACATACTAAACAGGAGAACATCATGAGCGGACTGACACTTTATACCAATGCAATGTCACGCGGGAATACCGTCGATTTATTTCTGAAAATTCTGGGCGTGCCGTATCAGCGCGTTGAACTGGATTATGGTGACGATATGCATACCCCGGAATATCTGGCCATCAACCCGTTGGGCAAAGTGCCAGCGTTAACAGACGGCGACCATGTTGTTACAGAAACGGCCGCCATCTGCATGTATCTTGCAGATAAATTCATTGAAAAAGGTTTCGCGCCCGCATTTGACTCTCCGGAGCGCGCCGCGTATTACCGCTGGTTCCTGTTCACTGCCGGACCTGTCGAAGCTGCATTTACCGCCAAAGAATTTGGCTGGATACTGACAGAAGAAGAACAGAAAATGTCCGGTTTCGGCTCCTTTGACCGGGTGATGGCCTGCCTGGAAACAGGGCTGGCTGAAGCAGCACCGTATTTATGCGGCAATACCATGATAGCTGTTGATGTTTATACCGGCTATTTCCTGATGTTCCTGGCCAAACATGACCTGATTACCATCTCTCCGGTCATGAAAGCGTATTTAGACAGCCTGACGTCAAACTCGGCATTTGCCGCTGCCTTCTCAGAATAATAACAGCAGCACACCTGTTATACGGCGGATGCAAAAGTACAGCACCCGCCATTTCTGCACTTTCTTTTACGGTTTATCCGCAGTACAGTTTCCTCAGTAATATAATTCTGGTAACAATCCGGCAGAGGAAATAATGATAAAAAATATCCTGAAAATAATCACATTCCCGGTTTTGCTTTTTATTTCCGCCTCCGGTTTTGCACAAACGGTTACTGCCTAGGGTGATACTTTATCTGACGCGGAAGCCAAAATAGCCCGTCAGGCAGAAAAGGCCGGTGCCGGATATCAGATAACCAGTGCCAGAGTCGGCTGGGTCACTTATGTTACGGCCACACTGACACCATTACCGGAAAATACACCTAATATTTCACCTGACGAAAAACAAACTCAAAATAACGTATTACCACAAACGGAAAATACCAGAAACCACTGGCTGACAGAAAAATAGATATATAAAATATCAGTCCATTACATACAATCACCGGATGAACTTTCATTCCCGTTAAATACATTACAATATCAATAAAGATAAAAAAACCGTTATATCTTCTTGTAACAGCCACGCTGATAACTCGTTACCATTACCACTGTTACCTTCAAAAAAAACACATTTTAAACTCAATCACAAACGCAATAAAATTTAAGCTGGATTGTTATTTATCTGTCACTGAAAATAAAATTTTTCAGAGAAATAAACGCAACGCTAAATACGGATTTCAGTCCCTGAAAAGCATAACAAACGGGATTTCACATCTCCATGGTGAAGAATATCGCTAATCGCTATATAAAAAGCCAATGACACCAGAAAAAACACGTCATACACTAAATAACAGCCAAATGATCTGACAATTCTGAAAAGAAAAGTGTAAGTATTTGTGTGAAAAGTATCACACTTTTCCGGGCACGATCCGGAAAACCCGAACCATGATTTTCCCTTCTTTTCGTTTCCGCCGAAATAATAACAATCAATCCAACCAATTGAATATAATTAAAAAAAATAAAATTCCAAATGCAAACCAAGAACATTCACTTACTCAGCCTATATGTAAAAGATCGCTAAAACCGATCAACAATCAATTCATGATAGTTTTTACCTATCATAAGTGTAGTATCGATCGTTAATAGCAATTTTTTATGTTTTCACAAATGTCTTGTATATTTTACTACCAGATGGTAATTATTTATACGCAGCAGACGGGTAACTGAAATTAATATTATTACATCCGTATTTGTAATAATTTATTACAGGATGTTACGATTTTTGTTTTAGCGTTAATTAATATTACTCCCTGCTGAATCAGCACCGCGTCATATAAAGGAACAGATCACACCTGAATCCTGTTATGACCCGGTGAGTGGAATCTATTATGAAAAATAATCAGATATTACTGCATGACGTAGGCGCACTGATCCGAAAATTACGTAAAGAAAAAAGAATGAGCGGCGTTGATCTCGGCGCGGAACTGGGAATCAGCCAGCAACAGATCTCGCGCTATGAAAATGCCACGAGTGAAATATCCGTATCAACACTCATTAATATACTTGCTGTATTTAATATAACACCCGCTGAATTTTTTACCCGTATATCTGATACGAGACATGACTTTTTCAGCAAATACACCATCAGGAACTGGTAAATACCAGTCAATTAGTCCGTTAATTATTGTTGTTATGCATCAGCAAGTTACATCCTGATCCCAGCCTCACACCAATAATAATGACAATAAAAATATCTTATTTACATAATTTTTATGTTTTTTGGGTAATAAAAATTATGAAAAGGAATGCTATGAATATTAATCTGTTTATCAGGGGATATCAGCGATCCCCTTATTCTGAATTTACCGCCCTTTCGCTCAGGGGCTGGTTAGCCGCCGCCGGGCTTCTCAGCCTGAGTACTGCGGTCTGTTTACAGACGGCACAGGCTGCGGATATCGGCAGTCAGAACGGCACCAATATCACCGTTAACGACGGTGACCGGATCACCGGCGATACCGGTGATGCTTCAGGAAATCCCTACGGTGTCCTGAACTCCTATAACAATGCATCGGGAACCATCAATCTCGGCAATAACGTGACTGTTAATGTGACAGATACGGACAAATACGCCAAAGGCGTGGTTATCCAGGGAAATAACAGCGTATTAAATGCCAATGGCTTATCCGTGAATGTAACCGGTAAAAGTGCCATCGGTGTTGACCTGTCCGGTAAAAAAGTACAGGCCGACCTGGGAACCGGCAGTAGCGTAAAAGTGGAAGGAACCGGAACCGGCGTGGTAGTGCGTAATGCCTCCTCACTGACCGCAGACCGGCTTTCCATTGAAACCAAAGGCAACAGCGGTATCGGCCTGTCCATCGCAGACTACGGCAGTAATGTTAATCTGGGCAGCGGCAGTACGATTAAAACCAACGGCACCGGAAGCTATGGTATCCGTATCGACGGCCTGAACGGTACAGCATCCGACGGCCCCGCCTATTTTACTGCCACCAATCTGACTATCGATGCACAGGGTTCAAGTGCATATGGCATGAATATCCAGAGAAACTCGATTGTTGATCTGGGTACCGGCAGCAAAATTATGACCAACGGCGATAACGCCCACGGTATCTGGAGCTTTGGTGACATCAAAGCAGATGCCCTGACAATTATCGCCCGCGGAAGCAATGCCAACGCACTGGAAGTGCGCGGCGGTACTGCCAATATTGGTGCAGGCAGCCATGTGTATTCTGAACTGGGCGGCGGCCTGGTCACTAACAGCTCAGGTACGACCATCAACTTTGCCGGTACGGCAGATAACCGTAATACCATTTTCTCCGGAGGCTCTTACGGTGCGTCTGCTCAGTTCTCCGGTGCTAAAATCAACCTGAAAAACACGGATATTACGATTGACCGCAACGGAAGCCTGGGTCTGGGATTATGGGCACTGGGCGGCGGCGTCATGACCGGTGAAAACATCTCGGTAACAGGTGCCGCCGGAACACGTGGTGTCTATGCCATGACCAACAGTCAGATTGATCTGACGGGCGACCTGACCATTAATATGGCAACCGCTGATCAGATAGCTATTGCCACTCAGCACAATGACGGTTATGCGGCCAGCCGGATTAATGCAACAGGTAAAATGCTGATCAACGGCGGTATTCAGTCACGTGGCGGGCTGATCAATGTGGATATGGCTTCCGGCTCACAGTGGACCGGGAACGCCTACAGCGATAACGTCAACGGCGGCCTGCTGAATGTCACCATGGACAACAGCCGCTGGAATGTCACGGATGATTCTAATCTGGATAATCTGATACTGAATAATACCGCGGTCGATTTATCACACAGATTGTCCGATACCGGTTACTCAACACTGAGTATCGCCAACCTCAGCGGCAACGGCGCATTCACACTGCGTACCGATATTGTCGGTGACGGCGATGGTGTCAACAACGCCGGTGACAAACTGGTAGTCACCGGCACCAGTGCCGGTGATTATTCATTAACAGTGTTAAACCGCGGCAGCCTGGCAACAACCGGCAATGAGATTCTGACCGTTGTGGAAACCGCAGACGGCGCAGCCAGCTTTACTTCCACGTCTGAAGTCGAGTTAGGCGGCTATCTGTATGATGTGCGCAAAAATGGCAATAATTGGGAACTCTACTCATCAGGTGCTTATGTGCCGCCGCCGGTAGTCCCGAACCCCGATCCGGAACCAGAACCGGAGCCGGAAAAACCAAAACCACCGATCACCACCACAGCGGATGCAGGCGGTAATTTCCTGAACGTGGGTTATCTGATCAACTACGCAGAAACCCAGACACTGATGCAGCGCATGGGTGATCTGCGTCAGAACGGCGGAGAGCATAATGCATGGCTGAGAGGATTCGGCGGTAAGTTTAATTCGTTTTCCGGCGGTAAAATGAGCGGATTCGGGATGACTTACGGCGGCACACAGCTGGGCTTTGATAAACGTATCGCACCAGACACACCTCTGTATATCGGGGCATTTGCGGGGCTGACACAGGGTTCACCGGATTATCGCGGCGGGGACGGCACTGTCCGGTCATACCATTTGGGGCTCTACACCACTTATATGGCGGATAACGGTTTCTACGTTGACGGCATAGCCAAGGTTTCCCGGCTGAAAAATAAATTCAGCGTATCGGACAGCCAGAACAATAATGTCAGCGGCGACGGCAGCTCAACAGGTGTCAGTGTGTCAGCGGAAGCAGGCCGGAAATTCAGCCTGAGCCAGACCGGTAATGGTTTCTATATCGAACCGCAGGCACAGCTGACTTACAGCCATCAGGATTCCGCAGGTATTCACGCCAGTAATGGCCTGAAAATCGACCTTGGCAGCTATGATTCCACCATCGGACGCGCCGGTACACTAATTGGTTATGAAACCACAACAGGTGACAACCAGATCAACGTTTACCTGAAAACCGGCTTTGTCAGAGAGTTTCAGGGCAATACCGATTATAAACTGAACGGCTCCCGCGAAGCACACAGCTTCAAAGGAAACTGGTGGAACAACGGACTGGGCATCAGCGCCAATATCAGTAAAAAACACACCCTGTACGCAGAGGCCGACAGCGCGACAGGCAACCGGTTTGACCAGTACCAGATTAACGGCGGATACCGTTTCAGCTTTTAATTTGTGAAGTGCTCCAAGTAAAAAGACGAAGAGGATTCTTCGTCTTTTTTTGATTCTCACCGTAATATATAAGTATCCCGCCGTATCTGACTTTCCGTTTATAATTACTTGGTTATGATATACCGGCTTCGGCAAACCTCAGAACAACAATAATCTGATATTCAGTAAATCACACTTTGCGTACAGCAATCTCCCCGGAGTACTTATCAGGGTAAT
>NZ_NRQY01000002.1:722733-753588 GCF_003996855.1 Morganella morganii
CGTGTACTCGCCCAGCGTTTTATCCCTCGTCTCCTTATCAGATTTGGTATGGTTGGTATTGTTTCTCTTGCCGGTACAACATCCACATCAATATATGTTTCAGAGGATCTCTCATGTCGCCATCCATTAATTTACTCCGGTTTGAAAAACCTCGGTGATTTAGATTTACTATATTTTCTTGTACGTGATTACATGGACCCATCTTTAGAAGCCATAGAGATAAACATGAAGAATAAAAATGACTGGGATACTCTTGTTACAGAGTTAATAAACGGAATCTGATTATGAATAAATTTAAATCAGAAGTTACAGGTTTACTATTATTGCTGATATCCTGGATTTTTTTATTGGGCATAAGTACTTATATTGTATTCATAGCAGAATGGCCGGGGAAATTCACGGCATGGGGTCTCGGAATTATTTCTGTAACAGTTGGTTTGTACCTGATGTATCTTTCCGACAAAATCAGGGATAAACACCGTCGGGATTAATATTGCCCGCTCAGAGAAAGCGGGAACGGTGGCATTTTTAATGCCGGCCGGGAGATTGTGTGAATAATCGCAGTGCGCTGAAAGCGAAAATCATCACTGCCTGATTATCAGTGCTGTGAATACAAAAAGGCTGAACATCTGTTCAGCCTTTTTTATTTCTGCGGGACTCAGAAGAACTTACTGACAGCCGCGTGATTTATCCAGTACAGATTTACCGGTCTGGATCAGTGCCTGATCAAACTGGCCGTCTTCCATGGACGGACGGATGGTGTAATATCCTTCCACTTCCAGATAGACCGGTTTGCCGCCTTCAACACCCAGCTTACCGTAACCCTGCTCTAAACCAAGGTTACCCGGCACTGCGTAAACCACGCCGGTCTGACAATCTTTAAATGTTGCCGCATCGGCCATATAACGGTATTCACCTTTCAGCTGTACCGGTTTCACCATTTTCAGGGTGTAATTCATGTCTGACTTAACCGGATTGCCGTCAATATCCAGCATCACCAGCGATTTATCCTGCGGGTCATAATAGGCACGCTGCCCGGCGGTATCAGTCAGACGGAGTTTTTCACCGTCTTTCGCCCAGGTCCCGGTTTCAAAAAAGGTCTGGTTGCCGTCACGGGTTTCCAGATAGGTGCGCTGCATAACATAAGTGCCGTCACCTTCCAGTAAAACGGTCACATCCATGCCGGAGCAATCCGCACACGGAACCACGCCATTATAGGCACGATCAAGAACATGAACTTCCGGCGCCGGTGGCACAACCACCGTCGAACTACAGGCCGTAATGCTGAAAATACCTGCCGCCAATAAGAGTTTTGTTAGATTTTTCATGTATTCCCCCTGAACATCTGATGAGGTAATGTTAGCAAAATGATTGTCAGTTTTTGTATATTCACACGTTTTCAGACAATTACGCATTTTTATTTTTAAATTGGCAATGATTTTACTCAAAACAGTGATAAACAATATGTTTTGCCGATAATAAAATGTAATCAGTAATAGCCAATATGATAACTATGATATAGTCTTCCCGGAGCGATGAGGCTATTTGAATAACCATCCGCGGATAATACCGCAAGCGAAAGTATGGTGAGGGAATATGTCTGCAGAAAATGAATATCAACCAATTAATTGTGATGACTATGACAACCTCGAACTGGCCTGCCAGCATCATATGGTACTGGAAGTGACCTTACAGGGGGGCGATGTTCTGACAGGAAAAGCGACCGATTTGGTGCTCCGGAAGAAAGTGGAATACCTTGTTGTCACAATTGACAACGAATTGCGGGAGCTTCGTCTGGACTCTATCGTCAGTTTCAGTCATCCCGACCTGGGAACAGTGGTTATTGATCACTCACCGTCCTGAATAACTCTGCAACCCCGTCCGCGGGGTTGTTTTTTTCCTGCATAATCATCAGTTTTGCCTCATCCGCTTCGCCCTCTTTCGTGACAAATACCCCGACTGCCGCAATCAGCGTATCGTTATACCAGAGCAGTGGTGTACGTTCGCGCAGCCAGGGGGCAATGCCGGATTCCTGCCACAGCTTTTTGGCTGACCGTCCGCGATCCCGCCCGCAGATATGATAATGCCCCTGCAAACCGAACCGGACAGTCACCTTTTCATCCGGGCGCGGCGGGCGCACCACAGACCCCCCCCCTGCGGCGTGATCGTTTCCGCCACCCGCAAAATCCCTGCATCATCCGGCAATTGCAGTGCAGAATGCAGATCCCACGGCAGACAATATGCTGATAATCCAGCGGTTTTTTCTGCCACATACAGCTTGTTCTGATAACGGCGGATGGTGGCCGGCTTCAGATAATAGCCCGGTTCCGCATCCGGTTTCGCCAGAGCCACTTCCTGCCAGAGCAATGACAGCTGGTGTTGTGACGGCATCTGCACACCACACTGTTTCAGCCAGCGGCGCAATATAGCGTTGCGTTTCGCCGTTCCGGCACTGAGCAGCGGGATAAAAGACAAACTGTTATCCGCATCCGTTAACTGCATGAGTTCCGGCAGCAGCAGTTCATCCAGCAGGGCTTCCTGTTCGCCGCAAAGGGCGGCACTGCGGGACACCGCCTGTGCAAAGTGCGGCCAGCGGGCATTCAGTTGCGGTAACACCTCGTGACGCAGGAAATTGCGGTCGTAGCGAATATCCTGATTACTGTCATCTTCGACCCAGGTAAGGTGATGGTATTGCGCATACTGTTCAAGCTGAGCACGGCTGAAGGAGAGTAACGGGCGGATCAGCGGATTGGCACCGAATGCCATCTGTTCCGGCATGGCGGACAGGCCGGTAGGCCCGCTGCCGCGTTTTAACGCGAGGAAGAAGGTTTCGCTCTGATCATCCAGATGCTGGGCTGTCACCAGCGCCTCGTCAGGGGAGATCACGTCACGAAAGGCCTGATAACGGGCGTCTCTGGCAGCCGCCTCGATCCCTTTTTTGCGGGGATCGACCTGCACACGGCACACCTGAAACGGAACAGACAGTGAACCGCAGAATGTCCGGCAGTGTTCCGCCCAGTCATCCGCCAGCGGGTTTAATCCGTGATGAATGTAGACTGCCCGCAACCGCAGCGCCGGGCACTCAGCGGTTTGCCACTGCCGCAGAGCATGCAGCAGGACAACGGAATCAAGCCCGCCGCTCAGTCCCGCCAGGATTGCCTGCTGAGAGGCAAACACACGGAGGAACACGGCAGACAATGATTCACAAAAGGCCGTATCCACAACCGGTTATCAGCAGTAGCCGTAGCTCATCAGACGCTCATAGCGGCGATTAGCCAGAGACTCACTGTCCAGTTTGTCCAGTTCTTCCAGATCAGACAGGATCTGTGCTTTCAGGGATGCGGCAACCGCTTCATAATCACGGTGCGCGCCGCCCAGCGGCTCAGGGATCACATTGTCGATCAGTTTCAGTTCTTTCAGACGCGGCGCGGTGATGCCCATGGCTTCTGCGGCGATCGGCGCTTTATCCGCGCTTTTCCACAGAATCGAGGCACAGCCTTCCGGTGAAATCACAGAGTAAGTGCTGTATTGCAGCATATTCACTTTGTCGCCCACGGCAATCGCCAGTGCGCCGCCGGAACCGCCTTCCCCGACCACGGTACAGACAGTCGGTACTTTCAGACGGGACATTTCACGCAGGTTACGGGCAATCGCCTCAGACTGACCGCGCTCTTCCGCGCCCACACCCGGATAGGCCCCCGGGGTGTCGATAAAGGTGATGACCGGCAGATTAAAGCGCTCCGCCAGTTCCATCAGACGCAGAGCTTTGCGGTAACCTTCCGGTGCCGGCATGCCAAAGTTACGGCGGATTTTTTCTTTGGTTTCACGGCCTTTCTGATGGCCGATAATCATCACCGGACGACCATCAAGACGGGCAATCCCGCCGACAATCGCTTTGTCATCCGCGTATGCGCGGTCGCCTGCCAGCTCCTGAAAATCGGTAAAGATCAGTTTGACGTAATCCAGGGTATACGGACGACGCGGATGGCGTGCCAGCTGAGCTATCTGCCATGCACCCAGGTCAGCGAAAATCTTACGTGTCAGTTCCAGACTCTTCGCCCGTAAGCGTTCAACTTCTTCGTCAAGATTGATATCGAGTGATTCATCCTGGCGGCTGACCGCGGTCAGCGAATCAATTTTCGCCTCTAACTCGGCAATCGGCTGTTCAAAATCCAGAAAATTAAGACTCATAATGTTCCTATTTTAGTCAAATTCTAATTCTACCTGCTCATTACCCAGCAGAGTCCGCAGATCCGTCAGAAGGGTATCGGTCGGAGTGACCCGCCAGGTGGCACCGAAACGCATCCGCGCTCTGGCATCGTCCTTCTGGTAATAAAGGTGAACCGGTATTGTTCCGGAGCGGTGCGGTTCAAGCGCACCGCGCAACCGGTGCAGCAGTTGTTCGTCAATTTGCCCGTCCGTGAGCGAGATAGCAAGCCCGCGTGCATATTTTTCGCGAGCTTCGCTGATATCCAGCAGCTCTCTGACCACCATTTTAAGCCCGCCGCTGAAATCATCAAAGCTGACCTGCCCGGAGGCGATCAGAATGCGATCCTGTTCGAGCAGATGCTGGTAACGTTCCAGTGCATCGGAAAATAGCATAATTTCCAGCCGGCCGGAACGATCATCGAGGGTACAGACACCAATCCGGTTTCCCCGTTTGGTGGTGATCACCTTGGAAGCCAGCACCAGACCGACTACCGTGGTCATCTGACCGCGGGGTGTCGGGTTAACATCTTTCAGGCGCAAACCATGAGTATAGCGCTCAATCTCTTTCAGATAACGGTTTATCGGATGTCCGGTGAGATACAACCCGAGTGTTTCCCGCTCTCCTTCGAGGATAATTTCTTCCTGCCATTTCGGGATATTGGCATAGGAACGCTCCACCTGTTCCGGTGCCTCCGCCAGTACCCCGAACATATCCGCCTGACCAATAGCTTCCGCTTTCGCGTGCTGATCCGCCGCTTTCAGTGCATCCTCCAGCGAGGACATCAGCGCGGCACGATGCGGCCCCAGCCGGTCAAACGCGCCGGACATAATGAGTTTTTCCATCACGCGGCGGTTCAGTTTTTTGATATCTGTGCGGGCACACAAATCAAAAATGTCCTTGAAATACCCGTCTTTACGGGCTTCCAGAATCGCCTCGATCGGGCCTTCACCGACACCTTTAATCGCCCCGATACCATAGACTATCTCACCTTCATCATTGACATGGAAGTGATACAGTCCGCTGTTGATATCCGGCGGCAATACTTTCAGTCCCATCCGCCAGCATTCATCCACCAGCCCGACAACTTTTTCCGTGTTATCCATATCCGCCGTCATTACGGCGGCCATAAATTCAGCCGGATAGTGCGCCTTGAGCCACAGTGTCTGATAAGAAACCAGTGCATAAGCCGCGGAGTGAGATTTGTTAAATCCGTAACCGGCAAATTTTTCCACCAGGTCAAAGATTTTCATGGACAACTCTGCATCCACACCGTTTTTCACCGCGCCCTCTTCAAAGACCGAGCGCTGTTTTGCCATCTCTTCCGGTTTTTTCTTACCCATCGCACGGCGTAGCATATCCGCGCCGCCCAGGGTATAGCCTGCCAGTACCTGGGCAATCTGCATCACCTGTTCCTGATAGAGGATGATGCCGTACGTCGGTTCCAGTACCGGTTGCAGGGACTCATGCTGCCATTCCACATCCGGGTAAGAGATAGCCTCGCGTCCGTGTTTACGGTCGATAAAGTTATCCACCATGCCCGATTGCAGCGGGCCGGGACGGAACAGCGCCACCAGGGCTATCATATCTTCAAAGCTGTCCGGGCGCAGACGTTTGATCAGATCTTTCATGCCACGGGATTCAAGCTGGAAAACAGCAGTGGTTTCCGAGCGTTGCAGCATATCAAAGCTTTTCTGGTCGTCGAGCGGGATAGCCGCGATATCCACAGGCGGCTTGCCTTTTTTCTCGTTGCGCGGGTTAATCATCCCCAGCGCCCAGTCGATAATCGTCAGCGTACGCAGGCCGAGGAAGTCGAATTTCACCAGACCGGCATATTCCACGTCGTTTTTATCAAACTGAGTGACCGGGTTATTCCCCTCCGGGTCGCAGTAAAGCGGCGAGAAATCAGTAATTTTTGTCGGCGCGATCACCACACCACCGGCGTGTTTACCGGCGTTACGCGTTACCCCTTCCAGGATACGCGCCATGTCGATCAATGCCCTGACTTCTTCATCAGCTTCATACACTTCGCCGAGCTGCGGCTCTGCGGCAAAGGCTTTTTCCAGTGTCATACCCGGGTCAGGCGGCACCAGTTTAGAGATCCTGTCGACAAACCCGTACGGATGCCCCAGTACACGGCCGACATCGCGGATAACCGCTTTGGCTGCCATCGTACCGAAGGTAATAATCTGGGAAACCGCATCACGCCCGTACATTTCCGCCACGTGATCAATCACGCGGTCACGTTTTTCCATACAGAAGTCGACGTCAAAGTCGGGCATGGAAACACGTTCCGGGTTCAGGAACCGTTCGAACAGGAGGTCGAACTCCAGCGGGTCCAGATCGGTGATTTTCAGGGAGTACGCCACCAGTGAACCGGCACCGGAGCCGCGTCCCGGCCCTACCGGTACATCATTATCTTTCGACCACTGGATAAACTCCATCACGATCAGGAAGTAGCCTGGGAAGCCCATCTGGTTAATCACTTTCAGTTCAATATCCAGACGCTCGTCATACTCCGGGCGGCGCTGCGCGCGCACTTCCGGGTCCGGGAACAGGAACGCAAGGCGCTCCTCCAGCCCCTCTTTCGAGCGTTTGACCAGATAATCTTCCGTACTCATATCCCCGGTCGGGAACTGCGGCAGGAAATACTCGCCGAGACGGATAGTGACGTTACAACGCTTAGCAATTTCGACGCTGTTTTGCAGTGCTTCCGGGATGTCGGCGAACAGCTCACACATCTCGTCCTCACTGCGCAGATATTGCTGAGGGCTGTAGCGTTTCGGGCGTTTCGGATCGGCCAGCGTATAACCGTCATGAATGGCTACGCGGATTTCATGGGCATCAAAATCCTCACTGCTGATAAAGCGGACATCATTGGTGGCCACCACCGGCAGGGATTTCTCTGTCGCCAGTTGCACAGCAGCATGCAGATAGCTTTCTTCATCCTGACGACCGGTACGGATAAGCTCAAGGTAAAAACTGTCCGGGAAATGGGTCTGCCAGAACGTCAGTGCCTGATCCACCAGCACACGGTTACCGCGCAGCAAAAACTTACCGACATCCCCCTGACGCCCGCCGGAGAGAATAATCAGCCCTTCTTTGTGTTTGACCAGCCATTCGCGCTGAATGGCCGGCCCCTGCGCACCGTAGCCATTCTGATAGGCTTCGGAGATAAGCAGGGTCAGGTTCTGATAACCGGTATTATTGCGCGCCAGAATAGTAAGTGAGGCCAACTCGTCACCCAGCAGTTCACTTTCCATCAGGAAATCCGCGCCGACAATCGGTTTCACCCCGGCGCCGTGTGCACTGCCGTAAAATTTCACCAGCCCGCACAGGTTAGTGAAGTCCGTAATCGCCATCGCCGGCATATTCATCGATGCCACTTTTTTGACCAGCGGCCCGGTTTTCGCCAGCCCGTCGATCATGGAATAGTCGCTGTGAATATTAAGATGAATAAAACGCGGTTCCGCCATTACGCCATCCTCACTGACTGATACCGGCCAGCGCGCGGCGGACCGGGCCAAAACTGGTTCGGTGATGCTCTGTCACCCCATGCTGCGCCAGCATCTCAAGATGCAGCGCCGTCGGGTAACCTTTGTGTTTTGCAAATCCGTACTGCGGGAATTGTTTATCCAGCTCCGCCATTTCGCGATCCCGCGTGACTTTCGCCAGTATCGATGCCGCACTGATTTCCGGCACCAGCCCGTCGCCTTTGATCACCGCCTGAGCAGGGACACCAAAATCCGGCGCTTTGTTGCCGTCCACCAGCACAAAACCCGGACGCACCGGTAACCCGGCAACAGCCCGCTGCATCGCCAGGAATGTGGCCTGCAAAATATTGATTTGATCAATTTCAGCCGCTTCCGCGCGGCCGATGCTCCAGTACAGTGCCTTTTCCTGAATTTCAGCAAACAGGCGCTCACGTTTTTTTTCCGTGAGCTTTTTGGAGTCCGCCAGACCTTCAACCGGGTTTTGCGGATCAAGAATAACGGCGGCGGTTACCACCGCACCGACCAGCGGCCCGCGACCGACTTCATCGACACCGGCAATCAGTGCCGCGTCCGGATAAACAAAATCCATTAATTACTCGCTATATCTGATACGGCTTGTGCAGCCTGATTATCCGCATCAAGACGGATTTTCTGATGTAATTCCAGGAAGGTTTCTCTGAGTTTATCCACTGCCTCTCCGCCCTGCAACAGCGGCAGCAATGCATCGGCCAGCAGATCACTGCGGCACTCATCCTGTAAAAGTTCCGGCACAATTTCGCGTCCGGCCAGCAGGTTCGGCAGTGACACATACGGGGTTTTGACCAGCCGTTTTGCCAGCCAGAAAGTGAACGGCTTCATACGATAGCCCACCACCATCGGACATTTCGCCAGCATGCACTCCAGTGCTGCCGTGCCTGATGCCAGCAGCGCAGCATCCGAGGCAATCATGGCATCACGGGCACGGCCGTCAAGCAGATGCACATCCAGTTCCGGCGCGACTTCCTGTTTGATAGCTTCAAATTCGGCACGGCGTTTGGCATTCACCAGCGGCACCACAATCTGTAAATCCGGCAGTGACTGGCGCAGCAATTGCGCGGTTTTCAGGAAATCACCGCTGAGCATCGAGACTTCCGCATGGCGGCTGCCCGGCAGCATTGCCAGGCACGGCGCGGACTGATCCAGCCCCAGTGCGTCACGGGCAGCGGCTTTATCCGGCTGTAACGGCAGTGCATCTGCCATGGTATGTCCGATAAAGCGGCACGGCACATTGTATTTGTCGTAAAACGCTTTTTCGAACGGCAGGAAAGCCAGCACCAGATTGGTCGCTTTAGCAATTTTAAAGACCCGGTTCTGCCGCCACGCCCAGACAGACGGGCTGACATAATGGATCGTTTTGATCCCGGAGGATTTTAGCCGCCCTTCCAGGGTGATGTTAAAATCCGGCGCGTCAATGCCGACGAACACATCCGGCTTCAGTTCACGGAAGCGGCGGGTGAGATCACGGCGGATAGAGAGCAGACGCGGCAGACGCCCCAGCACCTCCACAATACCCATCACGGCCAGTTCTTCCATTTCATACCAGGTTTCACAGCCTTCCGCCTGCATCAGCGGACCGGCAACCCCCATGAAACGAACATCCGGATATTTTTCTTTCAGTGCGCGCATTAAACCTGCGCCGAGAATATCGCCGGAGGTTTCTCCGGCGACAATACCTATCGTGAGCGGACGAGGTGATACCGACATGGCAGTCCCCGCAATTACGGACGGATGATCCCGCGTTCAGCGGTATCCAGGAAGTCAGCGAAGGTTTTTACATGGACATTTTCTTTCGCCAGTTCAGCTAACTGCACTTTGGCTTCTGCCAGCGTCAGATTACTGCGGTACAGGACTTTATACGCATTCTGTAACGCACTGATATCGTCTTTATCAAAACCACGGCGTTTGAGGCCGATAGCATTGAGGCCGAAAGCAGTCACATGGTTACCCTGCGCGATTAAGAACGGCGGGATATCCTGTGCCACTCCGGAACAGCCGCCGACCATCACGTGCTCACCGATACGGCAGAACTGATGAACAGCCGATAAGCCACCCAGAATAACATAATCATCCAGAGTGACATGACCCGCCAGGGTTCCGTTGTTGGCGATGATGCAATGGTTGCCGATCACACAGTCGTGAGCAACATGGGCATTGATCATCAGCAGGTTGTCGTTACCGATACGGGTAACGCCGGTGTCCTGCGCGGTGCCGCGATGAATAGTCACACTTTCGCGGATACGGTTACGATCACCGATTTCAACGCGGGTCGGTTCACCTTTGTATTTCAGATCCTGGTTTATCTCACCAATGGAGGCAAACTGGAAAATCTGGTTATCACGACCAATTTTGGTATGACCATTAATCACAACATGGGACTTAATTTCAGTCCCCTCACCGATCTCAACATCCGCACCAATACAGCAGAAAGGACCGATGGTAACATTGGCACCAATAACGGCACCGTCTTCGATAATGGAAGACGGGTGGACCCGGGCGGTTTTATCGATCATTTATTACCCCTCACGGCGGCGTGCACACATCATGGTAGCTTCGCAGGCAACTTCTCCGTCAACTTTCGCAACACCCGTGAAACGGGCAACGCCGCGGCGTTCCTTATGGAAAGTCACTTCGAGGATCATCTGGTCTCCCGGCAGTACCGGGCGTTTAAAGCGACAGTCATCGATGGCGGCAAAATAATACAGTTCGCCGGGTTCTAATTTACCCAGGCTTTTGAACGCCAGAATGCCGGTGGCCTGAGCCATCGCTTCCAGAATAAGAACGCCCGGAAAAATCGGTTTGCCCGGGAAGTGCCCCTGAAAAAACGGCTCATTGAATGATACGTTTTTCACGGCACGTAAAAATTTACCTTCTTCAAAATCCAGCACGCGATCCACTAATAAAAACGGATACCGATGCGGAAGAAGCTCTAAAATTTCATCAATTTTGAGAGTATGGTTGTCACTCATCAGAATACTCTTCCTGTCTCTTTGTCATATGTCTTATTAATAACACGGCCTGCTATACCCGTCACGCGGTTAGCAGGCCGCAAAAATACCGCAAAATGCGCTGTTATTTATCGTCGTTATCCAGCTGCCGTTCGACCGCCTTGAGGCGTTTATTCATTTCGCTGATGTTCATCACCAGCGCGGCAGTTTTACGCCATGTTTTATTTGGCTGTAACGGAATACCGGAGGAGTATACACCCGGTTCGGTGATAGGCCGCATTACCATGCCCATGCCTGTCACGACGACGCGATCGCAGATTTCCATATGACCATTAATGACGCTTGCTCCGCCAATCATACAGTTGCGGCCGATTTTCAGGCTCCCGGCCATAATCACACCACCGGCTACTGCGGTGTTGTCGCCGATTATGACGTTGTGGGCAATCTGGCACTGGTTATCAATGATAACACCATTACCGATTACCGTATTTTCTAATGCACCACGATCGATAGTGGTACAGGAGCCGATTTCAACCCGGTCACCGATAATGACGGAACCCAGCTGAGGGATTTTAACCCACTGACCGCGATCGTTGGCATAACCGAATCCGTCCGCACCGATAACGGTGTTGGAATGAACCAGGCAGCCTTCACCCATCACAATCCCGTGGTACACGGTGACATTCGCCCAGATACGGGTTTTGGCACCGATGGTGGTATTCTTGCCGACAAACGAACCTGCGCCGATGATGACATCGTCACCCAGGACAACGCCGGACTCAATCACAGCATTCGCGCCGACTGACACATTCGCCCCGAGTGAGGCTGACGGGTCAATCACGGCAGACGGATGGATATTCTCAGCCGGAGCCGGTGTGGTATCCATAATCTGCGCCATATGCGCATACGCTAGGTACGGGTCTTTCACCACAAGGGCAGCGACCTGACAAAACGGTAAATCGTCTTCACGCAATACCACAGCACCCGCCTGACAACCGGCCAGTTTTTCCCGGTAACGGGCATCAGACAGAAAGGTAATTTGCCCGCTGTTTGCTGAATGCATAGGCGCGATACCGGTGATGACGAGATCGCCATCACCGTGTAACGTTGCATTCAACTGCTGAGCGAGATCAGCTAATCGAATGGAAGACATTAATTATTTAACCTGTTTCAGAACATCAGCAGTGATATCAATGCCGGAAACAGAGTAAGCAACTGCGTTAGCATCGATCACAACATCATACCCGCCTTTTGAAGCAACAGATTTCACTGCATCTTCAACACGCTTCATGACTTTGTTGCGCTCTTCCATCTGACGTTTCTGGAAGTCCTGATCAAATGACTGGGCTTTTTTCGCGAAGTCAGTACGTTTGGTATCGAATTCACCTGCCAGTTTCTGACGTTCGCTGTCTTTCATAGTCGCGCCGTCTTTCTGGAGTTTCTGAGCACGGGTCTGCAAATCTTTTTCTAAGTTCTGCAGTTCAGTACCACGGCTTTTGAATTCGTTTTCCAGTTGTTTTGCTGCCGCTTCACGGCCCGGCATTTTCTGGACAACTTCACCGATATTGACAACCGCGATTTTGTCAGCAGCCTGAGCAGCACCGGCAGACATCGCTAATACCATACCTACGCTGGCAGCAGTTAATAACTTTTTCACAATAAAACCCCTTAAACACCATTTACTGGTTGGATATTAAACCCAATGGTAAAGATTTCCTTTGCACACTGAGCGTACTGGTTATTACGCATGGTAACCCTGTACCGCAATTACCAGGTCTTACCGATATTAAACTGGAACTGTTCTGTCCGGTCACCCTGGTAGTCTTTGATTGGCTTCGCATACGAGAAGACCAGTGGTCCGAGCGGAGAAATCCACTGGAACGCGACACCGGTGGAAACACGGATGTTCCCTGCTTTACTGTAATCAGGAATACCATACTTCTGCATAAGCTCAGTATTGTCCCAATTGGTATCCCACACTGTACCGGCATCCACAAAGAGTGATGTGCGGACAGAATTCGTGTATTTTTCGTCGATAAACGGTGTCGGCGTAATCAGTTCCATACTCGCCACCGCCATCGCGTTACCCCCGATAGCATCACGGGACGGGCTGTTGCCACGTAACTTATCGGATGACCCGTCATAATAGACCGCTTTCGGACCGATGGTATTAGAACGGAAACCACGGACGGTACCGGAACCCCCTGCATAGAAGTTCTCATAGAACGGCAGTTCTTTACCGCCGAGACCATCACCGAAACCTAAACGACCTCGACCCATCAGTACCCAACTACCGTTTTCATCAATCGGGTAGTAACCGGTGGTATCTGCGATCAGTTTATAGTATTCGTTATCAGAACCCGGAACCGTCACTTTCGCACTCACGGTGGATTTCACACCGGAGGTCGGGAAATAACCACGGTCAAGGTTGTTATAAACCCAGGCAGTCGTCAGCGTGAAGTCATCGGCACGGAATTCTGCGCGATCTTTATAGTTCGGCGTTTCACCCATTGAGTGCAGATAGCGCCACATATTAACCTGTGGTTCCATACGTGACAGAGTGTTATGCACATAACCCAGACCTAAACGGAGAGAGTTATTTTCGTTGATCGGGAAGCCGAGCGTTCCGTCCACACCATAGGTTTTGTTGGTGTAACCGGACAAGTCCGCATCATCCGCACGGAAGTCGTTGTAGAAAATACGACCGCCGAGGCTCACACCATCAACCGTGAAGAACGGGTCAGTCAGAGACAATTCCGCGTACGTTGAGTAGTCGTTCTTACTGGCGTTTGCGCCGACCTGATAACCGGTACCTAACCAGTTATCCTGGGTGACACCCACCTGGAAGCTGACGCCGCTCTCAGTACCGAAGCCCACACCAAAGTTCAGGGAACCGGTGTTACGCTCTTTGACTTTATAGACAACATCGACCTGATCCGGCACACCCGGCACACGCTGGGTTTCCACCTCAACGGTTTCAAAGTAACCGGTACGGTTCAGACGCTCTTTACCGGCTTCAACCAGATCGTTACCTAACCATGCCCCTTCCATCTGACGCATTTCACGGCGCAGAACGGAGTCTTTACTCACGTCGTTACCGGCGAAGCGGATCTGGCGGACATAGAAACGGTTACCGGCATCCACATTCACATGCAGAACCACAGTTTTGTCGGCTTCATTAATTTCCGGCTGGGTCATGACGCGCGGATATGCGTAACCATAGCGGCCGAGCATATTTTTGACATCATTTTCCATTTTGGTGACTTGTGCACCATTATAGAGTGAACCCGGCTCAATCGCGGTCAGCTCGGTAATTTCAGCGGAGTGACCAGCCGTTTCACCCGCAACCTGAACGCCGGCAATCTGATATTGATCGCCTTCGGTCACGTTGATGGTGATATAGATACCTTTTTTATCCGGCGTCAGGCTGACCTGAGTCGAATCAATATTGAATTTCGCGTAACCGCGATCCAGATAGAAACTGCGCAGGGTTTCGAAGTCACCGGCCAGTTTTTGTTTCTGGTATTTCTGATCAGCCGCCAGGTTCCACCACGGCACATCATCACGCAGCTGGAAACGGTTAACCAGTTCAGCCGTGGTAAACTGTGTATTACCGACGATATTAATCTGCTGAATAGTCGCGGATACGCCTTCCGCAAAGACGAATTTTACGTCAATACGGTTGCGCGGCAGTGGTGTGACAACGGCTTTTACCGTTGCGTTGTACTTACCGACACTGTGATAGAAGTCTTCCAGTCCCTTTTCAATGTTTGACAGCATCGTCCGGTCAAGGGCTTCCCCGACGCGGATACGGGATGCTTCCAGGTTCTGTTTGAGCATGTCGTCCTTCACGGATTTGTTACCCGAGAAGGTGATATTTGCAATGGTCGGACGTTCCTTCACCTGAACCAGCAGTACATTACCTTCACGCAGGACGCGGACATCTTCAAAGTTACCTGTCGCGAACAATGCGCGAATGGTACGTCCGATATCCTCATCGCTTGCCGTGTCACCGACACGGACAGGCATGTTCAGTAATGCAGCACCAACGGCGACGCGCTGAAGACCTTCAAACTGAATGTCCTGAACCACGAATCCGTCTGAACCGTATGCAGTGAAGCTGCCAAGCAGCAGCGACGCTATGAGCAACTTTTTCATCGCCATCGTTGTTATGCGTTTTCCTTACCGGTCCCGGTCTTCCTTAATCAGAAGCGGGAGAAATCATTGAAAAGTGCAAGCCCCATCAACAGTACCAGTGCGATAACACCAATACGATAACTGAAGTCTTGTACACGCTCGGACACCGGTCCGCCTTTTATCTTCTCGATAAGCAGGAATAACAGGTGTCCACCATCTAAAACGGGCAGCGGGAACAGATTAATGATCCCTAAATTGACGCTGATGAGCGCCAGAAACATCAGATAATACACTAAGCCTGAATCGGCGGAAATACCGGCACCTTTCGCAATCGATACCGGACCACTGAGATTATTCAGTTTTACATCACCGGTCGCCAGCTTGCCGATCATTTTCACGGTCAGATTCATTAACTGCCAGGTCTTTCCGGTTGCCTCAGCAACCGCTTCCACCGGCCCGTACTGATGTTCAGTAATATACTGCGGGTCGAGCGGAATAACCTTTAATTCGACACCCGCAAAACCAATTTGTTTACTGCCGCCGCTGTTTTTTATCTCCGGCGTGAGAGGCACATTAATGTGTTCTCCGCCCCGCTCAATCAGTAAATCAAGCGTTTTACCGGGGCTATTACGCACAAAGATAGTAAACGGCTGCCAGACCGTAAGCGGCTCCCCGCTTACTTTAACGATCCTGTCCCCCGGTTGTAAACCGGCTTTTTCAGCAGGCCCCCCGGGCGTCAGTGCATTAATCTCATTACTGACCCGTGCGGACACCGGCATAATACCCAGAGACAGAACGGCGTCCTGTTTTTCCGGATCAAATTTCCAGCGGGTGAGATCCAGACGTTTTTCAGCCGGTGCTGACCCCGGTTCCGGAATCACATTCAAAACAGTGAAATCGTCGCCGATTTTACTGATCATCGCCAGACGCACGCTATTCCAGTCAGGCGTTTCGATACCGTCAACGGCATTTAGTTCCATCCCGGGTAAAATATTTGCCTGTTCTGCGACCGACCCCGCGCGGATATCCGCCACAACCGGCCGCACTGCCGGAACCCCGATCATGAACACAATCCAGTACGCCACAATAGCTAACAGAAAGTTAGCTATCGGCCCTGCACTGACCACCGCAGCCCGCTGTCCGACAGTTTTGTTATTAAACGCCTGATGACGGCGTTCCGGGGCAACCGGTGCCACGCGCTCATCCAGCATTTTGACATAGCCGCCGAGCGGAATCATAGCGATAACAAATTCTGTTCCGTGCCTGTCTGTACGGCGCCAGAGCGCTTTGCCGAAACCGACGGAGAATCGTTCGACAAAAATACCGCAGCGCCGGGCCACCCAAAAGTGCCCGAACTCATGTACGGTAACCAAAATTCCCAGCGCGATAATAAATGCTGCTGAGTTCCAGATAAAAGTCATCATGCGTTTTCTGTCTGCTCCGGATGTGCTTAAAAGCCGGAAAATACTAACAGGATCAGACCGGCAAATACCGGCACTGCCGCGGTCAGGCTGTCAATGCGATCCATCACTCCGCCATGCCCCGGGATCAGCTGGCTGCTGTCCTTCACGCCGGACTGACGTTTAAACATACTTTCGGTCAGATCACCGAACACAGAAATCAGAACCACAATCACTGACACAATAATCAGATTTTCCGGCAGTGTCTGTAACGGCGAATAGTGACTGAATAACCAGGACACCAACCCGGCAGTGATCAGCCCGCCGGCCAGCCCTTCCAAGGTTTTGCCCGGCGAAACACGCGGTGCCATTTTGTGTTTACCCAGCAGACGGCCGAAAGCATACGCCCCCGAATCCGCCGCCCAGACCAGCAGCATGACATACAGCAGCCACCAGGCGCCCTGATAAACATCACCGCCCGCATATCCCTGAGTACGCAGTACCATCATGCCGCTGTAAAACGGAACAATGGTCACCACACCGAAAATAAGGCGGATAATCACAGAATCTTTCCACAGCGCGGCTGATTTCGGGAAACTGATCACCAGAAGTACCGCACAGACCCACCAGACCAGTGCCGCCCACAGGCTTACCTGCACGGCAGCATCCGCCATCAGGTTATTCATATTCAGTGTCAGCTGCCATGCAGCCAGACCAGCGGCAAACAGTACACCGGTGACAATACGTTGTCCGGCACCTTTCAGCCCGGCAAACTGCGCCCATTCCCAGCCGGCCAGTCCGCACACAGCAATCACCACCCAGCCGAAATACTGTGGCGCGAGCATAAACATCGCCAGCAGTACCAGCGGAATTAAAATAATGGCAGTAATTAGACGGTACTTAAGCAACATTTCCTCCCGGAGCCTGCTCAGACTGATCATCAGGTGTGGTTCCGCCGAAACGGCGCTCACGCTGTGTAAACGATGTCACTGCATTACTGAATGCATTTTCATCAAAGTCAGGCCACAGCACTTCTGTAAAATAAAATTCGGCATACGCAACCTGCCAGAGCAGGAAGTTGCTGATACGATGCTCGCCGCCGGTCCGGATCACGAGATCAATCGGCGGCTGATCATGAAGAGAGATATGACGGCTGATATCCTGTTCGCTGACATCCTCAGCGGACAATTCCCCGCGCTGAACTTGTGCTATCACCTGTTTCACACTGTGGGTAATATCCCAGCGCCCGCCGTAATTGGCGGCGATATTCAGCTGTAAGCCGGTGTTATTGGCGGTCAGTACCTGGCCGCGGCGGATTCGCTCCTGCAAACGCGGGCTGAACCGGCTCACATCACCGATAACGGATAATCTGACATTATGTTTGTGCAGGCTTTTGACTTCGTTGTCCAGCGCAAAGACAAACAACTCCATCAGAGAGTGGACTTCCTGTTCAGGACGGTTCCAGTTTTCACTGCTGAAGGCATAAAGCGTCAGGGATTTTATCTGGTTTTTGATGGCAAAACTGACCGAGCTGCGGACCGATTTGATCCCTGCGCGATGGCCGGAAACCCGCAATTTTCCGCGTTTTTTTGCCCAGCGGCCGTTGCCGTCCATAATAATGGCGACATGCTGAGGTCCCGGCTTTTCTGAGGCATTTTCACTGGATACTGTCACGCAAGTTAATCCTTTGAGGTATCGGTTAATACATGGCGTCAGACACAAAAACACCGTGCAGGTTCACGGTGTTGTCTCTGTTTGTCAGTGATAACGTCATGGTGTCATTAACCGGTCATTAAAAATCTGATTTACAGAAATCGTAACGCTGAACTATATCACTTGCGCTATTCACCGACAAACGCAACCCGTTAATATAAATTAATTACTTCGCGATTTTTCCGATTGATTTACGGGTCAGTTCCCGCGTTTGTTTATCAATAATAAGGACATCATCAATTGACTGAGGTTCCGTAAACCGGTGATTTTCCACTACCATACGGTTTATTTGTGCAATATCTGTGAAACGGATTCTGTTTTGTAAAAATGCCTGAACGGTTTCTTCATTGGCCGCATTCATCGCAGTCGTTGCCGCCTGCCCGTCATCGCAGGCGTCAATCGCCAGTTTCAGACACGGGTAACGGTTATAATCCGGCTCTGTAAATGTCAGGCCGCCCAAACGGGTGAAATCCAGACGCTCAGCACCGGCGGTAATACGTCCCGGATAACTCATTGAATAGCTGATCGGCGTGCGCATATCCGGTGTTCCCAGCTGCGCGATAATACTGCCGTCAGTATAGCGGACCATCGAATGAATCACCGACTGCGGATGCACAATCACTTCCATTTGTTTCGCTGATGCATTAAAGAAATAACGTGCCTCAATATATTCAAGGCCCTTATTCATCATCGTGGCGGAATCCACGGAAATTTTACGTCCCATTGACCAGTTCGGGTGTGCACAAGCCTGATCCGGGGTCATATTCACCAGTTCAGATAACGGAGTTTCACGGAACGGGCCGCCGGAGCCGGTCAGGATAATGGAATCAATACCGGCGGCATTCAGATCGGCTTGCCCGAGAGATAACTGCACCCCGGTCGGCAGGGACTGGAAAATTGCGTTATGTTCGCTGTCGATAGGAAACAGTTCGGCACGGCTGGTGCTCATGGCAGCAAAAAACAGGCGTCCGCTGGTGATCAGAGCTTCTTTGTTCGCCAGCAGAATACGTTTGTCCGCACGGATAGCCGCGAGGGTCGGCAGCAGCCCGGCTACACCGGTAATGGCCGCCATCACCTGATCCACTTCATCCGACTGAACCAGTTCACAAATAGCGGCACGGCCGCTAAGCACTTCTGTTGCACTGCCGTGGAGTTTCAGCTGAATACGCAATTCACCGGCGGCCACTTCATCGGATAACACCGCATAGCGGGGTTTAAATTCCAGACACTGTTCAAACATGGTCTGAACATTTTTCCCGGCAGCCAGAACCACGGCACGGAACAGATCCGGATGCTGACGAATAACCGAGAGTGTGTTTTTACCGATAGATCCCGTGGAACCGAGAATTGCCAAACCTTTCATGATAAATACTCAATATTACTTTATCGTTATTTCGAATCGAAAAAGTATAGCACTTTGGTGAACAGAGAGTGAGTAGTCATTTCCGCTGCTGATAAGTAAAAAAATAGTGCCCTCAGGCACTATTTCTGTATGTTCTGTTCAGCACAGCATCCGGATCAAAAGTCCATCAGCTCTTTTTCTTTTGCTGCCAGTGCATCGTCGATTTTTTTGATAAACAGATCAGTCATTTTCTGAACATCGTCCTGGGAACGGTGGTCATCATCTTCACTGATTTCTTTGTCTTTCAGCAGAGCTTTGACTTTGTCGTTCGCATCACGGCGGACGTTACGCACAGCAATACGACCCTGTTCCGCATCACCGCGGACAACTTTGATCAGGTCTTTACGGCGTTCTTCGGTCAGCGCAGGAAGCGGAACACGGATAACCGTACCGGCAGATGACGGGTTTAAACCGAGATCAGAGGCCATAATCGCTTTTTCGATAGCCGGTGACATTGAACGGTCAAACACGGTGATAGCCAGTGTACGTGAATCTTCCACAACCACGTTAGCTAACTGACGCAGCGGGGTCGGTGTACCGTAATATTCAACAACGATACCGTCCAGCAGGCTCGGGGAAGCACGACCGGTGCGTACTTTACTGATTTGGGATTTCAGCGACTCGACGCATTTTCCCATGCGTTCCTGCGCGTCTTTCTGGATTTCATTAATCACGTTATGAGTCCTTGGAAACGGGTAATTTTTTCAGACCGTGCCTGTCGCGCGGCCCGCATTATAATTTTGGCGAATCGATTTTCAAATGATACCGTCAAATTCCGCCGGTGTCCCGGCGTTTAGTCACGCGAAATCAAGGTACCTTCGTTCTCGCCCATCACGACGCGGCGTAATGCGCCGGGCTTATTCATGTTGAAAACACGGATTGGCAGGTTATGGTCCCGGGCCAGGGTAAAGGCCGCCAGATCCATCACTTTCAGTTCGCGTTCCAGCACATCCTGATAGTTGAGTTTGTCATACAGTACAGCATCCGGATTTTTTGCCGGATCAGCGGAATACACGCCGTCCACTTTCGTGGCTTTCAATACCACATCGGCTTCAATTTCGATCCCGCGCAGACAGGCCGCAGAATCCGTGGTAAAGAATGGGTTGCCTGTTCCGGCAGAGAAAATAACCACACGGCCGTGACGTAAAAGACTGATTGCCTCAGCCCAGCTGTAATTGTCACAAACGCCGTTGAGCGGAATTGCAGACATCAGCCGCACATTCACATACGCACGATGGAGAGCATCACGCATCGCCAGACCGTTCATTACCGTTGCCAGCATACCCATATGGTCACCGACAACACGGTTCATACCGGCTTCTGCCAGCCCCGCGCCGCGAAACAGATTGCCCCCGCCAATAACGACACCGACCTGAATCTGCAATTCAACCAGCTCCTTAATTTCCTGCGCCATACGGTCAAGTACAGTCGCATCAATTCCGAAACCTTCATTCCCTTGTAAAGCCTCGCCACTGAGCTTCAGCAGAATACGTTGATAAACAGGTTTTGCATTGGTAGCCATGGTGTTCTGTCCTAAACAGATGAATTTATTGCCAGAGATACCCGGACGGAAGCCCGGATGATAAACAGGGGTACAACAGATAAAACAGAACCGCCTTCCGGCGGCTCTGATATGCAATGATTATTTGCTCATTGCCGCGACTTCAGCAGCGAAGTCAGCTTCAGCTTTCTCGATACCTTCACCCACTTCGAAACGGATGAATGCAGTCACGTCTGCTTTGTTTTCTTTCAGCAGGTCGCCGACAAATTTGCTTGGTTCCATAACGAACGGCTGACCGGTCAGAGAGATTTCGCCGGTGAATTTATTCATGCGGCCGATAACCATTTTCTCTGCGATTTCCTGAGGTTTACCAGACTGCATTGCGATATCCAGCTGGATTTGTTTCTCGTGAGCAACAACATCAGCAGGAACATCTTCAGGTTTGGTATATTCAGGTTTGCTTGCAGCAATGTGCATAGCAATATGTTTGAGCAGTTCTTCGTTTGCACCGGTAGCAGAAACCAGAACACCGATACGCGCGCCGTGCATGTAAGAACCAACCATGTCGCCTTCTAAGATAGCAACGCGACGGAAGCTGATGTTTTCACCGATTTTAGCAACCAGTGTAACGCGCTGTTCTTCGAATTTGGCAACGATAGCTTCTGCATCAGCAGTTTTCTCAGCCATAACGAAGTCCAGGATATCCTGCGCGAATGCCAGGAAACCGGTATCTTTTGCAACGAAGTCTGTTTCACAGTTAACTTCGATCAGTGCGCCGAATTTAGCATCTGCACTGATAGCAGATAAGATAACGCCTTCAGCAGCAACGCGGCCTGCTTTTTTCGCTGCTTTTGCCTGGCCGGATTTACGCATGTTATCGATAGCTAATTCGATATCACCGTTTGCTTCAACCAGTGCTTTTTTACATTCCATCATACCTGCGCCGGTACGTTCACGCAGTTCTTTTACCAATGCAGCGGTAATTCCAGACATGTGTTTATTTCCTCGATGAGCTCGCAGAAACTGTTTCTGCGGGGAGTTGTTCATATATCAGATGCGTATAGGGAGCCATGACGGCTCCCTAACCATTTGCAGCAATACCTGGTTAATAAGAGCGCTCAGAGAGCGGACTCAGATTATTCAGCGGCTAATTCTTCAGCCTGAACAGCCAGATCCTGTGAACGGCCTTCGCGGACAGACGTCGCTACTGCGCCCAGGTACAGCTTGATTGCACGGATTGCATCGTCGTTACCGGGGATGATGAAATCAACACCGTCCGGATCAGAGTTAGTATCAACGATAGCAAATACAGGGATACCCAGGTTGTTTGCTTCTTTGATTGCAATGTGTTCGTGCTCAGCATCGATAACAAACAGTGCGTCAGGTAAACCGCCCATGTCTTTGATACCGCCCAGGCTATTTTCTAACTTACCAAGTTCACGGGTACGCATCAGCGCTTCTTTCTTGGTCAGTTTGTCAAAAGTACCGTCCTGAGACTGTGCTTCCAAATCTTTCAGGCGTTTGATTGACTGACGAACTGTTTTCCAGTTAGTCAGCATACCGCCTAACCAGCGGTGGTTCACGAAGAACTGGTCACAGCTGATTGCAGCTTCCTGTATCGCATCGCTTGCAGCACGCTTGGTACCTACCATCAGGATTTTACCTTTGCGTGAAGCAATTTTGTTCAGTTCAGCTAACGCGTCGTTGAACATCGGTACAGTTTTTTCCAGGTTGATGATATGCACTTTGTTACGGGCACCAAAGATGAATGGTTTCATTTTCGGGTTCCAGTAACGAGTCTGGTGACCGAAGTGAACGCCCGCCTGGAGCATATCGCGCATGGAAACAGTAGCCATTTTAAACCTCTGTAAATAATAAGTTGGGGTTATGCCTCCACGAATCCCATGCTTCCGACTCCCTGTCAGCGTTAAGCTTCGGAGCACCCCGGCGCATGTGCCGATTCGTGTGTGTTATAACAGTTGAGTTAATTTAAGTTTTCGGCGTCCGGGCAAAATACACGGAATACCGGCGCGCTTTATACCATAAAAGCAGCAGCGACACCACATTTTCTTCAGTTTTCATGTCGGCAGTTACCCGCCACCCGCCGGGTTTCCGCGCAATGATTGGCATCCTTTTCTCCGGCTGATAACATATCGCGACTCAGTACCAGTTTCCCAAGTAAAGTAACGGGGCATTCCCGGTTCGGATATCAATAATTATGGCAATAACAATCAAAACAGAAAACGACATCACAAAGATGCGTGTCGCCGGTCGTCTTGCGGCCGAAGTGCTCGAAATTATCGCCCCGCATGTTGTGCCGGGTGTCAGTACCGGTGAACTCGACCGTATCTGCCACGAGCACATTACCGGAAAACAGCAGGCTATTTCCGCCTGTCTCGGTTACCACGGTTTCCCGAAATCTGTCTGTATTTCCGTCAATGATGTGGTCTGCCACGGCATTCCGGATGAAGACAAGATCTTAAAAAACGGGGATATTGTGAATATCGATGTCACCGTTATCAAAGACGGGTTCCACGGCGACACCTCCGCCATGTTTATCGCCGGGAAACCGACGATTCAGGGTGAGCGTCTGTGCCGCGTGACACAGGAAAGCCTCTATCTGGCACTGCGTATGGTAAAACCGGGCATTCGTCTGCGGACTCTCGGCGCAGCTATCCAGAAATTCGCGGAAAGCCATGATTACTCCGTTGTCCGCGACTACTGCGGCCACGGCATCGGCGAAGGCTTCCACGAGGAGCCGCAGGTGCTGCACTATGACGGCGGCGTGGTGCTGAAAAAAGGCATGGCATTCACCCTCGAACCGATGCTGAATACCGGGGATTACCGGATCCGTACCATGAAAGACGGCTGGACCGTCAAAACCAAAGATCGTGGTTTATCTGCACAATATGAGCACACGCTGGTTGTCACCGATGACGGCTGTGAAATTATGACACTGCGCAAAGACGAAGAAAGCACACTTTCCCGCATTCTCGTTGCACAGTAACAGCCCTGTATTCATGCCCGGCGCACATGCCGGGCATGATACCTCCCCGCCGCCGGGACGCTGAGGAATAGACGGAATGACAACATCCCCCCGGAAATCTGCCTGTATTATTATCAGTATTGTCACACTGGTTCTGCTTATCATGCTGGTGCCGTTTTATTTCCTGACCAAATCGTCCGGCTGGTGGCAGAAAGAGTTTGTCGCACGCGGGTATGCTGTCGGTGTGCAGATCCACCAGAATATTTATGAGCTGAATCTGTTTGATCTGGCCTTTACCAAACCGGTATTTGATCACCAGTCAGTGTATGTCCCGGCCGGCAGTCTCGGCTCCTATTTCACACTGGTTACTTTGTCACAACAGTCATTTCCGACCAGGAAAGATATTCTGCTGCCGACGGAAAATCCCTATTTCAACGGACGGATCAGCATTCCGGCCCTGAATATTGATACTGCTGCACTGGCAACCGGGAGCAGACAATACCTGAATGCCGGGGAAAGCTACCGCATCACCCGTCTGACAGCATCACCTGACCGGGCGCTGTTCAGCTTCAGTACCGATGATAACGCACCGGAAATATTGCAGTCTTCCCCGTACCTGAAAGATATTATCAATCAGGGCATTTGCCGCACGGACGGGCAGAGCAACGGCTGCGGGATTGCCGAAGATACCTATATTAATCTCAGTGATGTCCTGCATAATTACTTCCGCAGTTGTCTGATCTACCGGGTGGATGACGAAAACAAACGCATTATTTTACAGTTTATCCCGATGCCCGGCCCCGTGCTGATATAACCCTGCCTGACCGGCAAAAAACTGGTTATTTCCCCGCTGACGCAGTAACCTTGCAGCAGAACGCCTCTGCCACAAGGACCCCGTATGGACAATGCCCGGAATACCGCATCAGCCCTGAAACCCGCCTCTCCGTTATCCTTTACCGATGATGATTTGCAGTTGCCTGTGCTGCGGGAACATCTGGAGCATTACCGCCGCTGGCAGGCGGAGGCCTTCCGCGAAGGTCAGCCGGTTCATACCCTGCTTCTGACCCGCAGTGATTATATCGATCAGTTGCTGATCCGCCTGTGGCAGTTCTTCAGTTTTGATGATGTGGCGGATTTCGCCCTGGTGGCGGTCGGCGGTTACGGCCGCCGGGAACTCCACCCGCTGTCGGATATCGATATTCTTTTACTGAGCAGAACACCACTGCCGGAGACACTCACACCGAAAATCGGTGAATTTATTGCCGTACTGTGGGATCTGAAACTGACCGTCGGGCACAGTGTCCGCACCCTGGATGAATGTATCCGCGAAGGACTCGGTGATCTGACTGTCGCCACCAACCTGATTGAATCCCGCCTTATCTGCGGCACCCTACCCCTGTTCCTGCAATTACAGCGCCAAATCTTTGATGACAGTTTCTGGCCGTCACCGCGCTTTTTTGCCGCCAAACTGGCGGAGCAGAAAGAACGCCACGCCCGCTATCACAGCACCAGTTATAATCTGGAGCCGGATATCAAAAGCAGTCCGGGCGGGCTGCGTGATATTCACACTCTGCTCTGGGTGGCGCGCCGTCACTTCGGCACGACGTCTCTGTATGAAATGGCCGGTTCCGGATTTCTGACCGATGCCGAACGGGAAGAGCTGAATGAGTGCCTGGATCTGCTCTGGCGTATCCGGTTTGCCCTGCACCTGCCCCTGAGCCGCTATGATAACCGTCTGCTGTTTGACCGCCAGCTCAGTGTGGCAGAGCAGCTAGGCTATGACGGCGAACGCAATCAGCCGGTTGAGCGGATGATGAAAGCCTATTATCGTGTCACCCGCCGGGTATCTGAACTCAATGAGATGCTGCTGCAACTGTTCGACGAAGCGATTCTGCATGCCGGGCACCACGACACCCCCAAACCACTTGATAAGGATTTTCAGCTGTACGGCCATCGTATCGGGCTAATCCGCGATTTGTTGTTCAGTGAGGACCCCGCCGCTATTATGCGGATGTTTTACCGCATGGCCTGCGATGACACCATCACCGGTATCCACTCCGGCACACTGCGCCGGCTGCGCCTCGCCCGTCGTCACCTCAGCCGCCCGCTGATGGAGTATCCGGAAGCCCGGGAACTGTTTATCGCGATTCTCCGCCATCCGCGCGGTGTGAGCGCCGCTTTTGTTCCTATGCACCGTCACGGCGTGCTGGGAGCCTATATGCCGCTGTGGGGCAACATTGTCGGGCAGATGCAGTTTGATCTGTTCCATGCCTATACCGTGGATGAGCATACGCTGCGGGTGCTGGGAAAAATCGACACATTCGGGCGGGAATCCGAGCGGGTGAATCATCCGGTGTGTGTGGACGTTTATCCGAAACTGCCGCAGCCGGAACTGCTGCGCCTGGCAGCACTGTTCCACGATATCGCCAAGGGCAGACAGGGCGACCATGCTGTTCTCGGAGCGGCAGATGCACGGGTGTTCTGTGAATATCACGGCCTGAACGAAAAAGATACGGATCTGGTCAGCTGGCTGGTGGAAAAACACCTGCTGATGTCGGTGACCGCACAGCGTCGCGATATTCAGGACCCGGAAGTTATCCGTACTTTTGCCGCTGAAGTGCAGAGCACAGAGCGGCTCCGTTACCTTATCTGCCTGACCGTTGCCGATATATGGGCGACCAATGCCTCACTCTGGAACGGCTGGCGGCGCAGTCTGCTGCGTGAGCTGTTTATCAGCACAGAGAACCAGTTATTACGCGGTGTGCATAATAAACCGAATCTGCGCCAGCGTATCCGCCATCACCGCGACCGTGCACTTGCCCTGCTGCGCCAGGAAGGTGCCGATGAGCAAAAACTGAATCAGTTCTGGTCGCGCTGTCACGCGGACTATTTTCTGCGCCATACCCCGGAACAACTTGCCTGGCATGCCGGAGCGCTGCTGAAAAATGATATGGCATCCCCGCTGATCCTGATCAGTAATCAGCGCAGCCACGGCGGCAGTGAAACTTTTATCTGGTGTGACGACCGCCCGTCCCTGTTTGCCTCTGTGGTCAGCGAGCTGGATCGCCGCAATCTCAGTGTTCAGAATGCGCAGATTTTTACCAACCGCGATAATATGGCGATGGATTCCTTTGTGGTGCTGGAGCCGGACGGCAAACCGCTCGCCGCCGACCGCCATAATACCATCCGTAAAGCACTGGCCGGGGCGGTCACCACGGATTATGTGCCGAATCACCGCACGCGGACTGCGCCCGCCAAACTGCGCCATTTTGATGTGCCGACACGGGTAAAATTTGTCCATAATAAACGCGGCCTGCGCAGTTACATGGAATTATATGCTTTGGATAAACCCGGTCTGCTGGCACAGGTCGGTCAGATTTTTGCCGGACTCGGGCTTCAGCTGCACGGGGCACGTATCACCACAACCGGCGAAAAAGTCGAGGATATTTTTATTCTGACGGATAAGGATAATAAAGCGCTGGATAAAAATATTCAGGAAGAACTGACTGAGCGGTTGACAAAAGCCCTCAATTCAAAGGATAAAACAGAGTAAATTCATCAAAGCACCAGATAAAAGGAAACTAACACCGATGCAGCAATTACAGGCCATTATTGAATCCGCCTTTGAAGATCGCGCCGCTGTGACACCAGCCACCGCCACTCCTGCACTGCGTGACGCAGTTAATCAGGTGATTGAGTTACTGGACTGCGGAAAACTGCGGGTCGCTGAAAAAATCGGCGGTACCTGGGTGACACATCAGTGGCTGAAAAAAGCAGTGCTGCTCTCTTTCCGTATCAGTGACAATCAGGTGATGGACGGGGCTGAATCCCGTTATTTTGATAAAGTTCCGATGAAATTCGCGGATTACGACCAGGCGCGTTTTGAGCGCGAAGGGTTCCGTGTGGTGCCGCCTGCGGCTGCCCGCCGGGGTGCATTTATCGCCCGCAATACTGTGCTGATGCCGTCTTATGTCAACATCGGTGCATATGTGGATGAAGGCACGATGGTGGATACCTGGGCGACGGTCGGCTCCTGTGCCCAGATCGGGAAAAATGTGCATCTCTCCGGCGGTGTCGGCATCGGCGGGGTGTTAGAGCCGTTACAGGCCAATCCGACCATTGTCGAGGACAACTGCTTTATCGGCGCACGTTCCGAAGTGGTGGAAGGGGTGATTGTGGAAACCGGTTCGGTGATCTCCATGGGCGTGTATATCGGCCAGAGCACCAAAATCTATGATCGCGAAACCGGCGAAGTTCACTATGGCCGTGTCCCGGCAGGCTCCGTTGTTGTCTCCGGCAACCTGCCGTCAAAAGATGGCCGTTACAGCCTCTATTGTGCGGTGATTGTCAAAAAAGTGGATGAAAAAACGCGCGGCAAGGTCGGAATTAATGAATTGTTACGCACCATAGACTAATCTCAGAAATAGCGGATAATAACTCCGCTATTTTTCACTCCAACCACACATTTTATTCCACATTTATCATATAGTTACCTAAAAATACGATAAGTAAAAGAATATAAAAAGAATATCCAGTTAGAATATTTTCGGCTAACACTTAGAGTGTTAGCCTCCCTCCTTTACGCCCTTCACTCAAATAATTCTTCACTAAAACATTGCAATCGCCTCCATTGCTGTATATAAATATACTGTATAAATAAACAGTTATTTTCAAAATGGAGAACCTACTATGCCACGCATTGAAATTCTCTTTGATAAAGAGAACAAACAAAAACCCTCTGAAAAAGTTCGAGATGCATTACGTGAACAAGTGCTGAAAAAAATTGGTGACAAATACGGGCAGTTAAACGTTCGTGTGGCACTCAGTTCATCACAATCCATGATGATCACCGGCACCAAGAATGCCGATGAAACTGAGGAAATTAATGAAATTATCCAAGAAATCTGGCTTGATGATACGTGGGTACCTGCATGAAAAATAACCCAAAAGAGAGTAACTGCGGTGATTTTCTCCCGCAAGTCACTAATGCTCGTGTTGCGACAGATAGCCCGTACGAAATTTTGATCATGGAAATCGAATTTAAAGACACAAGCTTTAATCTCGAAACACACGAATTAGAAGAAACAACCAGAACTCCCCAGCGTACATACCTGTCATGGGACGTTGCAGAACGGTTGCACGCTCAGTTGAGCGATTACCTCGAAAGAACCGAGCACGACTACCCAGAAGCGGTGAAAAAATATTTAATGTAGCCGCTGTCCCAAAACAAGAAGCCGCATACCGCGGCTTTTTTTTTGTCTTTGCTTCGCAACCAAATACGTTGCCGCCGAGGGATTTTAAATTCATTGCTTATTATATAAATATCAATTAGTTAATATATGTATTCACAATAAGATGAATATACCACCCCTATACAAATCATATAAATAGAGACGATATCATGATGATATTGTGAAGATTTTAAGCCATCATCATGATTTTTTTGAGGCTGGGAAATACCGGTAAATCGTCGATACCCCCACGCCATAAATAATTGCCAGCTGCTGCCGAGAATACCCTTTATCCAGCAGGGGCCTACACCACCGGCTTCACCGGCCAGATAATATCCGGGGCGGTGGATACGTCCACTGCCTCCAGTTCGTCCAGATAATCCAGCCAGGCGATTAAGCGCGCCTTTTCATCATCTTTGATGCGACCAAGTGCCAGTTTCGTCCGGAGCATTTCTGTTTCGGTGTGGACTTCGGCAATCAAAGCCTGTTTTTGTGATTCGGCAATAGCAACACACTGCTCATGTGTCAGCGGAGGGACATCAACCCACACAGGATTACCTTTTTTATCCGAACCCATCATTTTACCTTCAGGCGGGTTCCTGAAAGATGCAAAGACTTCCTCTGTAATTTCAACGCCGGACTCCGGCCACATGCCCGCATTTTCATATTCCTGCTTCATGGCTACGGGGTAGAACGCATTCGTTTTTTTATCAAAAATATATTTCATGTTTATCGTCCTATCGCTATCCAATTTGCCCCGGCACTTTCACCACCTGATGTTCTCGAACTCATCAGGTAGAAGTGAGTAAGACTATTCCACGCCGGTGATGTGGCAAATGAAGGGCAGTCGGTCGCTTTATTACTTGCCGAATCAAAACAGGCCATGACCTTGCAATGTGAAGTAAACGGGATATGAAATTGAACTGTTGTCGGGTAAGACAATTGTCCCGCTATATTTATTCCCTGTTGAATGATAGTTCCGTCCGGAAATTTAACCCAACCGGCACCACTGGTGAATGATGACAGCGGAGTCAGAAGATTAAGCGCGTCAGTAACGGCTTTTTGGCTCATGATTAAACCAGAGTCATAACCTGTTACCTGAGCCAAAACCCCGCCAATAATCGCCCACAAAGACTTACCTTTTATTCTGTCATGCAGAACAACTGTGCCGTCTTCTTTTAATGCCAGCACAAACTTCTCTGACAATTCCGCCATTGATGCACCATCACCTAGCAGGGCTTTAAATACCTTGCCGTCAGCATAAGCTCCTATCGGCTGAAACTTTTCCGGTAAACCAAGGTTTTCGATAAACTTCGGTTTATTCGGAATGTCTGCGCCGTTCTGGTCTTTGGCAAGTTTGCTGTTGGCATCAGCAACACTGGCTTTTTTACCGAGTTCTGTGGTCAGAAGATTTTGTGACACCACTTTGCCGGTATCATTTCCCAGCTGCTGAGTGATATCTGCCTTATCGATTTTTTTAAGCAGCTCCAGCTTTAAATACGGATTGGTGACGTAATCACCATTGCTGATGGCCAAGTTAATCGCTGAAGCCAGTCTGGTTTTAATATCCGCAACATCACCGGTATCAAGCATGTCTTTCTGGTCGGTGTCCACAATAAACTGAGCGACTGCAGACGCGATTAATGATGCCTGCCGCCAGACTTTGTTCAGCTCTTTGGATTTGGCCACGCCGCTGTTAAACCCGTAATGCCGGGCTGCCAGAGCTTCATATTCCTGATTTGAAAGCACGTTGGCCCCTTCGGCTGTACCGAAAGGTAAAAATTCATTCTTAGCCATAAT
>NZ_NRQY01000002.1:754266-757566 GCF_003996855.1 Morganella morganii
GGTATGTTTCGTCGTCCAGTTCGGTAAATCCGCTGTCAGCATCAAATTCCCGCTTCCATACCCCCTGATCAAGTCCGATATCATCCATATCCAGAGAAAAATACACACCGGTTATCGGTGTGCTGATATATCGTGATATGCCTGTCCATTCACCGATATCACGGCATTATTGGCATCATGAACAGCCAGGGCATAAATCGCCAGCATCTGCCCGTCTTTACTGTCCGGTTCGATATAAATATCATCGCCGTAAATCATTCTTAACAACTCTTTCAGCCGGTTAAGTATCGCCGGATAATCCGGTGCGCTGATGCCTTTCTCTGTGATAACCGGCGCAAGCCCGACAGTTTCGATATTTAACATTATCCCTCACTTGTGATACTGGTTTCACCGTACAGAGTGTCTATGGTGGCCGTAATGGTTACCTTGCGCGTTGAGGTGTTCATATCCAGCCCGAATGCTGTAATTTTCGTGACGCCCGGGGTATTCAGGATCCGCTCTTTGACTGCCAGTGCGTAACCCTGCGCAGGATTCTTTCCCAGACCTTTCTGAGCATGTGGCGTACCTTCACGATCATCCAGAAACCATTCCCCGAGCCAGAGCCGCAACCGGCTTTTTACGGCCATAGCGACCGTGTCCGGTGTATTCTCACTGAACTGATTAAGGCCAAATGTGTAATCGCTGCTGATTTCTTTCCGATACCGCATTAGTTCGGCCCTCCTGTGTCCCCACCGCCGGTTTCGACACCACCATGTGTGTGTTTCATCAGGCTTACGCCGCCTGCGGTAACATCGTTTTTCACAGTAACAGGCCCATTCATCGTCGCCTGTCCACCGCCTTTACCCATTCCCTGCGACAGATTACCGTTAATCGTAACGTTGCCGTTCAGGACAATTTCCGGTGAGGTGATTTCCGTACCGCCGTCCGCCGTGGCGATCAGTTTGGCCGGCGTCTTCAGCGTGATGTTCTTACTGCCGGTATCAATGGAAATATGAGTACTTCCGTCATCACTGCGTAGCTGAACAGCTGAAGTACTGATGTTGCTGATTTTGGCCGCCTGTGACATCGGGCCGACCCAGGCAAAACCGTCTGACAGGTTATGTTTCCTCGGGTCAACAGCCTCCTGTACACCACCGGACTGCCACCAGTAATCAATACAGCGGTCGGCAAATACAACAAAACATTCATCGCCGGGCTTTACCGGGAATGTCAGTGTGGCGCCGCCGCCACGCTGGAAAATCACAGGCACGTCCACCAGCAGAGGAAGCGGCACGGTTTTTTGCTCACCGTTCTCAGTCACCGCCCACTTGATCGCCGGTTGCGCTTCCACCGTCACAGCATCCGGATTAAACGACTGAACGATGCACGGCAGGCCGACAAACAGACCGGACATAATATTTTTTTTCAGCAATAAAAAAGGCGCCTCAGGGCGCCCTACTCGTTCATCATTTGAAATCATTGTTCTACCGCCATTGCCTGCAATGCAGACTGATTCAGTAACGTCTCTTCGTTTTGTGCAATACAAATCAGCTGTTGGTACCAGGAATTACCCCTGGTATCCCCGAAGTAGCTTACATTGATTACTTTATATTCACCGTCAATATCAAGGGGCGAAGGTTGCTCTACGGATCCCTCATGGCCGCCGTTCATGCCTATTTCTTTATTTGACAGGCCAGCAAGGTTAATACCTGCATTATCCAGGTGGATCAGTGTGCCGGGTTTAATATCGGGGTTAATCATGCACATCACATTAATACCGCCGCCGATGGTCTGCTCCGGCGTGCCGATAAGGCCGGAATCATAATGCAGGATGATTTCGTTGATATAGTTATCTTTCGGCACTACATCAACGCTGTCACCGGTGTAACGCCAGTCGGCGTTGTTCTGATTCGCAAAACAGGTCATTTCATCCCGGTGTATTCCGAACAGCACCTTGCCGCGCGGCGCCACCGTTTGATCATACTCACCACGCAGCCCGGCGGTCATTCCGTATTTTTCCAGATCCTTCATCAGTGCTGTATCAATATCCGGCTGAGTGTAACCGGCGGCGACTGTCTGAGACACAATCGCTTCACTGTATGCCTGATCTCCTTCCGCTGACTGAATAACCACATAAGTGTCTGTTGTATTTTCACGACCGGCATAGGTGTATTGGATCTGCCCGGAAAAAATCTGACTGCTGTTATCTTTATAACCGGCCACAATAATAATTTGCTTAAATTCGTACTGTCGCAGTCTGTTTTCAGTCTCTTTGTTCAGGTTGAATACCTTCACAATTGCTGTTGCAGGATACGCAGTATTTGGCCGGGTGATATTGAACGTGACCCGCAACTCAGACAGGTCTATACCGTCGCCGTTTTCATCCGCAACAATAATCTGACACTCACGGATCCAGTTTTTAGACATGGGCACCTCATTTTCAGGCAATAAAAAAGCCGCTCAGGGCGACGGGTTACACATAACGCTGTTCAGTCTGCACGAAAATAAAGCCTGTTTTTCCGGCCAAATTCACTGAAGGATAATTCCCCGGCCGTTTCATCACAGACAAAAATCAGTGATCCGTTAAACCCCATATACCGGTAAGGCTCCAGGATATCCATCCCGCTCACCAGCGGCACACCAGTAAAGATTTCTGTGCCTGCCTGATCCATCATATCCGCAACCCATCCGCAAAACTGACGGTATACCAGACGAATACGGTAATATTTTCCACCGAGACGAATATCAAGCTGCTGATTTTTAATGGAAACGGGAATTTCTATAGTATTCATCATGTTTAATTTCCGAATGGATTGAAAAATGCCCCGAGACCTCCCACATTGCTCAAAATGCTTTCTCTCACCGGCTTAGGTGTCACTGTACCGCGGTCCTCTGTCCCGCCGGTCGCCTCTGGTATTTTCTGATTTTCCAGTGGCGCAACCTGCTTGCTTTTTGTCTCAACGATTATCACCTGCCTCAGTGTCAGCACCACCATCAGCACATTTTCACTGGTGTTATCGGTCGTGACTTCGATGGCACGGATCAGCATATTTTTGTAATCACGCTTGCCGGTAATGACATCAAACGGCTTTTTACCGGCTTTCAAATCCAGCAGTTGCTGATATATCTCGCGGGGGCTGCTGCCAAGTTTCAGCCCCGTTGAAATATCAAACATACTGGACGTATCGAACCCGTCGATCAGTGAGCCGCCACCGGCGAAGCCGATTTCCATTGTCACTTCTGATGGCCGGTCAAAAGTATGATCACTGACCGTAAATCCCTCACCGCCCGGAACCTGCACCGGATGCTCAGTAATCTCTG
>NZ_NRQY01000002.1:757586-774156 GCF_003996855.1 Morganella morganii
TTTAACGAGACGTTTCCGGCGTTATTTGTGGCGTTACGGAGAAGATGCTGCGGCATAAACGAGGTTTTCGATTTCATATCATTGAATCCGGCAACCGCCGTTTCCATGATGCCGCCGCCCCCGGGAACCCCGCCGCCTGTGCCGCCGGTAATCGTCGGATCCGGTGCACCGGTGATAGCTGCCGTCACCAGCTCTTTCGGGTAAGGGAACTGCCCGTCATTTTCGACAATTGACATCGCGCGGATAAGCGCATACATCACCTCGGTATCATTGAGGTCGAGCTTATCGTTGATACCGACGCCCATTTCCTCAGAGACACGTTTGCCATACGCAGCAGGATCATTTTTGCCGTGATTTTTTGGCGCCCACAGACTGACAATTTCACTGATAGTCTGCAGTTTTTTCCTGCCTGCCGCATCCGAGGTGCCGTTAAAATACATCATCAGTTGCCGGACATTACCCTGCAGCCCCTCATAGGCCGAGTTATACACCGCAAATGCGCCCCCTGATTCTTTCCGGGCACCGCGCTGTTTTGCGAAGTTCATATTGAGCGGGTTGTTGTTTCTGACGCCGCGTGCTGCACCATCCAGCGTGGAGTAATCCGCCCCGCCTGCTGACCCGAACCCCAGCTTTTGCAGCGCCGTATCCACGGTGCCGTTACGCATAAAGGTGCCAATCTGGCTTGCAAACGGGATAGGGATAATACCCCCGGCCTGTTGCAGCACAATTCCGGCTTTAGTGGTCAGGCTGTCAGTCGCCTGGTATTCCTCAACCGCTTTTTTCAGCCTGCCTATATTCCCGGCCAGCTCACCGGTCATTTCGCCCATCTTTCCGAAGTCCATCTGATCCAGCAGCTTCTGATGGTAAATCAGTAACGCCCCCATTCCGGCGATAATCAAACCCGGCCATCCGGCTAATAACGCAAGTGACGCACCAACGCGGGTGACGGTACCCAGAATGCTGAACAGCCATTTGCCGCCCAGAAACAACGCAAATCCCCAGAATACTGTTTCCCATCCGCCGACTGACGTGATGATCTCCTGAATATATCCCCAGACCTCTTTGAACGTTTCTTTGACTGACTCAATCGTACCGGTCCACTGAGACCAGTCTATGGCAGATTTACCGCCCTCTTTCCAGGTCTCATAGTCATCCCAGAGCAGAAACAGTGCGGTCAGTGCGGTCAGTGCGGTCAGTGCGGTCAGTGCGGCGATCATCAGCCCCACCGGAGATGTCAGAAAGCCTTTATTGAGCGCCCACCATGCCGCCAGCACCAGACCAAATGTCTTAATCATACCTTTGGTGCTTTCGTCCAGTCGTTCCCACCAGCCCATCAGATCACGAATGCCTCTCACTGATCGGTACACGAAGTGCTCAAGAATATCGGACAGCTTCAGGATGGCGCCGGTCACCTTCAGGATAAATTTTTCTATCAGCGGAAAGTTCTGAATAAACAGCTTTGTAAACCGCTCAATGCCCGGCGTCAGTACCCGCGCCAGTTCTGCGCCGATTTTATCCCTGCCGATCCCCATTGCGGCTTTCATCTTTGAGAACTGCGTCATAAACGCATTTCCCTGTTTTGCTGCTGCGTCAGGGTTAAAGCCCATGGCTTTCATCATCAGGGCGTATTCTGATGAATAACCATGAATGCCGCGCCGCATTGCCATCAGGGTGTTTTCATCAATTCCCAGCATACCGGCGTACTGATTGGCCCGGTACATCGGCATTTTAGCCAGTTTGTCGCCCAGCAGGGCAACCAGTGACGCGGTATCACGCAGTCTGCCGTTGGCGTCCCGCGTCTGGATACCCATGTTGCGCAGGAACCCCTCGCCGCCCGGATTATTGCGCAGGAAAGAGGCCAGCCGCTCAACTGACTGGCTGAACCCGTTAACATCACCACCAGCCTGTTTGACCGCATACCCCAGAGAACGGATGTTATTTGCGGTCGCACCGGTACGCTGAGACTGCCAGTACAGTTTATCCAGCCCGTCAGATATCTTTGCCGTGAACCCCACAATGGTCAGCGCGGCGGCCTCAATTGCGGCACCGGCTTTCATTGCTTTCGATGTGACATCCCCGAGAACCGAGGAAAACTTTTTCGCCCCGGACTCATCAACATCAAAACCGAGGGAGACCAGGAAGTCCCTGAGTGTTTCAGCGCTGCTCATGTTTGTACCTTTCTATTGTTGCCTCGTTTTCCGCTTCAACGTCGAGGAAGTCATTCATCAGCGCAATATCCGCGAGCGATACTGTGCCATCGAGCAGCGATTCATACCGGCACATTCCCCGGCCGACCGGACGCAGCAGGTAATACCGTCCGCCGGGGAGTGTCTCCAGCTCAATGCTGCTTGTCAGGCTTGCGCGTCGTTCTCTGGTGGTGCGGGAAAAAAACTGCCGAGGGAGTCCTTAATCACGTATCCGACAATCTGTAACAGCTCAATGCCGTTGATATCGTCATACATCAGGACGCCGCCTGAATAGATTTTTGACCACTGGTTGCCGGTCTGCCGCGTCACCACATCCAGACAGATATCATTGATTTCTTCCCGTGATTTTTTATCCAGTGTTCTGACTGCAGTAGTCAGTGCGGGAAGGATAACCGGCAGAGAATCCATGAGTTTTGTTTTACGGATATCAGCGATTTCATCACCGCCGGTACCGTCTTCAGATACCGGTAATATATCCTTCAGCAGGGGAGCTACCGCACTGAATGCAGGAACCAGCGCGAACGCCAGATCCTGCTGCTGAAATGCGTCCAGTTTCCCGGATCGGTAAGTGTTGCCGTTAATCATAAATTCCATCAGAACGTCCCCAGCAGAGTGTCAGTTTTACCGCAGTCAAAGACCCACGATACGGTGTTACCGGTTTTGGCATTCTGCCAGTCAGGAATGCGCTTAAATGCGACTGAGCGGCAGACGGTGACATCATTGCTGACCTTGTTGCGGATAGTAATGATGTTATTTCCCCAGGTGGCCGAGGAAGCAGACTGCAGGTTATACATCATGCTGAGTTTGGCGTTGGCCGGACTGGTTTTCAGTAACACGACCGTGACCGTGCCGCCCTTTCCGGCATGAAGTGAATGCATAACCTCACCGTCAGCCCCCACTGTCATGGTGTTTTTATCTTCCACCATGGAAACGGTGATCCCCTCTTCGGAAACCCCGGCGCCATAGCCAAGCTCAAACAGGCCACCCACCCCGGTGATAGAGGCGGATACATCAATAAAAGAATATGTAGACATGATTCACCTTACCGGTTCACGTTAATGATAATGTCGCTGTAGTGGATTGCGCCGGCGAGTTTAATGGCACACTGAATAACCGGCGCCTTACGGGCTTCACGGTCGGACTGTGCCTGTGTTGACACCGGCGGCGCATAAACATAACTGCCTTTTGTCAGCATATCGCCGGTACTCAGCGCCCCGAACGGGTCTCCGCCCCAGATGCCCGGCGCAACAAGTCCGTTAGTTACCGCCTGATCAAGTGACTGCTCAACATTGGTCAGCAGAGAGGTTACCCCCTCATCGGTCTGCGGAATTTTGGTTGTGCGGGTATACAGCAGGTTGTACAGATTGTTCTGCACGTAGTTTTGCAGCCAGTCCAGCCCGTGGCGTTCATCAATGAAATCGCCGTTGGACATCACCCCCTGCTGGATAATGGCCGTGTCATTCTGATACTTCACAAACACGTTGCCGTTTTTGGCATCAATAGCGGCGGCCTGCGATACGCGCAGGGTTTCCGCCGTGACAGTCGGTTCCTGCTTAAATTTCAGGGTGATAGTGGTGTTATTGCCGTTAAAATTCACGGTAAACATGCGACCGAAAAGTGAGGCGGCCACGTACTTTTTACCGGATGTGTACTGCCAGAAGGTGCGGGAATAATTCCCGGCTTTCAGTTTTGAGCCGATATCAGTATCAATATCCGCATCCAGCACAGTGGTGTTCATTACTGTGTGGCCGTAAATACGTGACAACGGATCGGACTCAATCAGGTCAGCAACAGCCAGCACATCATCATCACTCAGACTGTCATCGGCGATAATCAGACCGTACCAGCCGCCGGAAATATCCGACATCACCGCAACGGCTTCCTGTACAGTTTCTGCCTCCTGCGGTACCACGATCAGACCACCGGCATTTTCATCCAGCTTCATCAGGCTGCCGAGGTATGAGCCATCCGTACCCGCTGACGGGTAACCCATCTCACCGGCTTTAGTCAGCGTGACGGTGAAGCGCTCACCGGTCCATACCACCTGTGCGTCGGTCAGCTTTTCAGACACCCGTTCAGCCACGCCATTCAGGTTCGTTTCGGCGGTCAGATCCACACCGCTGACTTTGACCACCTTACCGGCGATGCTGATATCAAAAGAGCCGTCAGCAATCGTGTTAAAATTCGCAACAGCCTGCTCTGCTTTGGTCAGAATGGAGCCGCGCAGCATGGCCATTGTGGCGGTTTTATTCCATTTACCCACGAAACAGTCCACCGGGCGCGGCGACTGAGAGTAATAAAGCTGTGCGGCTTTGTATTCCGGTGAATCGATGCCGAAGTCGGCCAGAATTTCATCGGGTGATTTGTACTGGCGGATGCGCTCGTGTGCATCAATCACATTACCCGCCCCGAGGATCAGCAGGGACCCGAAGTTGCGGGACTGAGCAGCACGCGCAGCCATATTCACCGTCACGTTGACGATGTTAGAAACAGGTAATCCCTGCATAGATTATTCTCCGAAAAAAGTGACAGAGGCGTCGGTAAGCGTTTTGATGCCGTACCCGCGCACGACCTTACGGCGCAGTGTTACGGTGATGTCGTAGCGTCTCACCCACTGATTATTGATGAGCTCGGGAAACGGTGTAATGCCGGAGTGACGAACGACGGACAGACCATTACGGCCCAGCTCGTCATTATTCTGTGATAACGAAATCCCGTCCCGGAAACGGGTAATATAACGCTGACTCCCCGGCCCGTAGAATGATGCCATGCATTCAAATTCTTCATGTCGCCACAGTTCGGCTGACTCAGCGTCGTTCGGCACTATGGCCGGACTGCTGTCTTCCGCCATCCCGGTGATCCCGAATCCGCACCAGTTTGTTTCAGGTGGCAGTTGGGCAGGTTGTTTTGATACCCAGCGCGGCAGCACCCGCCCTTTTTCAAGACCGGATACTGCACGAACCCAGCGGCTGATCAGGCGTTCAGGTTCTTCGTCATAAACCGGCTCACTGTCCGGCAGCAGCCATCCCAGGGTTTCTGATGAGGTCATGATGCTCCCCCGTCAAACGGGATGAGTTCACAGTGTGCCTGGACAAAGCCGCGCCCGTATGCGGTATAGGGATCGACTGATTTCACCAGGTAATCCCTGCCCTGGTATTTCACCACATCCCCGAGATGATCTTTGTCACCCGCCGTCAGTGGCGTGATGGTGACAACCAGAATGCAGCCGGTAACAATCTGACCGGACATGCGCATCTGAGCCTCAACTGACCGGTCAACGGTCACCACTCCGGCAAAAGGTTTTGTAACCTCACTGCCTGCGGCAGGATAACCGTCATCATCAACCCCGGCGAATCTCCGCGTGTAGGTCAGTGACCGGTCACAAAATCGCGGATTGAACAATACGCGGGTGACGTCAAGTGTCGGCATTATTCCCCTCCTCTTATTTCTGACCACGTAAGTTATTGACTGCCTGTATTTTCCGGTGTCAATCAGTGGTCTGGCATTTGCATTATTCGGTTCATTACCGGCGGCGCGGTTTTTCAGTTCCCTGATGGCACCCGTGCGTCTCCGGCGGGCGCGTGATGCCACTGTATCGTCAGCCAGCGGAATGAAATCAGCATTAGTGATAAAAGCCTGTACACCGTTCACTGCCATCTGTCCGGCACGGTTCAGGGCGTTTTCTGCCTTACTGATATTTCCGTCGAGGATGGCATTTGCCGTAGTCTTCAGTTCGGTTACCGTTTTTTCATCAACAGACCGGACGCCCGGCTGCAGATGCGGACGCGCCGGTATATTTTGTGCCGGTGATCCGGTTTCATTCAGATAACCTATGGCCGCATTACCGAACGGCGTATCCTCCCTGTCGCTGTCTTCTGCCGGAATACCTACCAGTACATCACGATCCCCGAGGTGACGCAGTGCCTCAAAAACCTTTTCAGCATTATCAATCCATGTACGTATTCCGCTTTTTTTCATATCTGGCGGCCTCCGGCACCGAACAGCATCAGCAGATCATAAAATTCGGCACCATACCGGCTGTTATTCCAGAATCCGGCATCAGGGTTAAGCGTCATGCTGTTGTCATAACTGACGCTGACCTTATCAACGGATTCAGAAGATACCACTCCGGTGACAGCACCACCGACCCCGCCCATGGCAGCAGACACATTATCTGCATCCCAGAGTGTGAGGTAATGCACAACAAACAGCTCCACCCAGTACGGGAATAACTCCCTGCCGGATGATTTTTCACTCAGGAGTTTATCGGCGAGATTAAGACGGAATGTGATCTGGCTGTCAGGAAACCGGTCTTTATCCGCAAACAGCGGAAAATCATTTCTTACCTGTTCTATTGTCGGCAGTGCCTGATTTCTTGCCATCACCGGCTCCCGTCTGGTTTGTATCAGATTGGTTTTTCAGTGTTTCGATCTGGTGTTTAAGAACAGCTATCTCCTGTTCATTTTCTTCCAGACGAACCCGCAAGGCCGTATTTTGCTCCTGAAGTTCGGCGGATAACTGCCGGTAATCCGGAGCGCCATCAGCTGACAGCACATTACTGTGCGCCAGGGTAAACCAGTGTTCACCAACTTCTTTACTGACTTCATGAACACCCGCAGAAAGGCTGATCACCTCCCCGCTTTCCATCGTAAGATTAAACGGTGTATTCACCTGAATTTTCATGACCAACTCCATTAAAAAAGCCCCCGGAGGGGCTTGCATCAGATACCGTCGGTATAGGACAGTGATTCACGATAGACCGGCTCTACTGCGCCGAGTTTGCCGTAGTAAGCGACCAGCTGATACAGACCGCGGTACTGCACCGGAATGCTCTGAAGCGGAACCAGCGGGAAACGGACGTACTTTTTATCATTGGTGTAAGCCATCATGCGATCTTTGCCACCAATACCGCGACCTTTCAGCCACTTAACTGCACGGATGTTCAGCGGCATACCATTCTGGTGATATGCGATGGTGTTCGTCTGCAGGTAAGTCAGTAATGACTGGTTACCGGCACTCGACACAATAGTGGATGATAACAATGCGAACTGCTCAGGCGGCAGCAGAAGATCAGTCGGCACCATGGAATAGGCAGAAGCTGCCCAGGCGTCACTGAGGATTTTATTGATACTGTCACGGATTTCATCTGCTGTAGACTGAGCCCACGGCTTCGCGGCATTATTCAGTGTCACGCTGTCAAAGTTCAGCAGACCTTTTACCCCCAGACCGTCATCGCCGATATACACCTGCTCATCCGCATCCATATTCCATTTCAGCGTCATACCGTCATGTTTTTGCGAATCGATGGGGCGACCAACCTGCTGAGCGGCCTGTAATTCAACGATAGTCCAGCCGAGTTCCATTCCCCATAACTGCAGAGGAAAACCCTCTTTCTGGATATCCACATTGATACCCGCCAGTGCTGTGGATGTTTTGCCTACCCAGTTTTTACCATTCGGATTAGCACCGGATCCCGCTGCCGCAAAACCGGTACGGGTAAAACTGGAAATATCATCTGCGATAGAAACATCTTCACGGAACTGAATATCCCGGGTGTAGGTATACTGAACCAGTGGCAGGTTGATAGTCTGATCAAGACGTTCCAGTTCGCCGACTAAAAAAGCACCGGCGCTGTCAACCGTCTGCTGATCGTATGTAATCATTGGCATATTCTTTGATCCTTAAATCTTGTAAGAAATTTCAGCATTGCCGCCGGCATCACCGGAGCCGGTAAATTGGGCGTCAGGCAGCTCAACCGTTTCACCCTCAATGAGGGCATCAGAAAAAGAGCCGACAGGCTCAGTATCTGTCGCTTTTACACGCACAAATACCTTACCGCCTTTTTTCAGTGAGCTGGCGTCTGCAACAGTCACCGTCATATAACCGCGTTTAAGCGCATCCCCCGGGAAGTTTTTCCCTTTCCCGACCTGCCGGATAAAATCAGCTGTCTCAGTCGTCGGATAAGGACGGACGTAAATACCCTGAATAACAGCTGCCGTATCCCCTTCGGCCAGCGGCACAAAATAATCACCTTCATATTTACCGGCCAGGCCATAAGCAGAGAATGCGGTATCCGATTTCAGTAATACCGGCTCAACTGTCAGATCGTGGTAACGTGAAACTGCCCCGGCAATACCCGCAGGCATCCGGTACATGTATGGTTTTGAATTCATTATTTACCTCTGTTAGCCCAGAAATCAGCGTTGGATTTGTTCAGGTCAGCGATAGGATTACCGGATGCACGACGGGCATCCGCAGTACGGGAAGGCGCAGTATTGCGGCTTTTAGCAATTTCGGCCACGGCGTTAAACGCCATATCTACGGTTGACTTAGGCAGCCGCTTAATTTCAGCATCCCCGACAACCATACGCACCATGCTCTGATCCGCTGTTGAAAGCACATGACGCTTGAATGCCGTCGGTCTGGCCGGTTTGGAAATATCCACCCCCGGCAGAATTAATTCAGCTTTGTAGGCCGCATCACCGGTAATATTGGTTTCTTCCTCTGAGTCTCCGGTCGGATCGTCATTGGGGTTATCCCCGGGATTGTCCGCTGTTTTACCTTCCAGTTTATCCAGCCTGGCAAGAATCGTTTTCACCCATGCCGGCGGTTCTTCATCTCCGGTCGGCATTTCCGGTTCTTCTTTCGGCAGCGGCTGCTGCGGGGTGATATTAATATTGATGGCTTTGGGTAAATCTCCCGTGCCTTCGTCACCCACCAGCGCTTCCGGTGCATTGTCTAAAACTTCCTGCATTGCGGCAGAGTCTTTGGTTCTGTGCGCATTCAGCAGGCGCTTAAACCAGGTACTGTTTTGTGTGTTCTTTGACATACTGTCTCCAATTGCACAACGTGGTCCGGCTCTGCCATTGGGGACAAGAGCCACATGATTGCCAACGATTTTTACCTGCCTTGCTTTGCCGGGCTCTGACTGCTCATATTGCGCATCATAGCCGCAGGACACTTCATCGTTGCCGTTATTGATTTCCTGAATCGCCAGTTCATCTTTAATGATGAGATCTGCCACCATCAGGTCTGATTGCTCACCCTCGCCGCGATGCACATTCTGCAGGTGCCCCTGAGCCAGATCGCGCCAGTTGGCGGTATCCACAAAAATAACATTGCCGTCATCATCACTGGGATGGAGCAGCGTTATCGTCATACCTTCAAATGAGGCCATTGTTTCCGGACTGAACACATCTTCCGGCAAACGCTCCACCAGAATTTCCCCGCGGGTGTCCGGGGTGAGTTTCGGCAGATCCTGGGAGGAATAAAGCTGAGTGCCTGTCCGCGCGACCGGGACGTTTTTACACAACAGGGAACCGTCGGCCAGTTCGTAACGGGTGTTACCCAGCCTGGTCTTAAAGAAATATTTCATGGTTTACTCTGTGTCTGAAAATGAGACTTCGCAGTAACAGCGGCAGTTCGGAAGCGTTCCGGCGTGTCCGGTCATACCGTCGAGGGTCGGCGGTTGCTCCCACGGAACATATTTCCCTTCCATTTTGTGGTGAGAATCACGTACATCACCGTCTTTTGACGTCCGCCAGATATAACCCGGGGATCCGACAGCCTGAGCACGGCTCTGCGTAAGCGCCTGGGTGGCACGTCCGGTCTCTGTTCTGGCAATCAGTTTCGCGCGGGATTTCGCTATGTTGCCTGATTCAGCAATTATCTGTTCGAAATGTTCAGGGCGCTCACCGTTAACAACCGCCTCAATGGCACGGTTCTGAATGTCATATACACGGTCAGCGGCTTCCACCGGCAGCGATTTGATGTATTTAATCTGCTCATTGACTATTGACCGCATAACATGCCCAACCGGAGCGCCGTCAATCTGCTTCCTGAGCTCACGGCTCATTGCCCGGCTTTGCTGCATCCATTGCTTTGAGTTATCCAGCCCGACGTCTTCCGCAAATGTTTCTGCCACCCGCCGTGCCCATCCGTCGATGGGAGCACTGTAATCATCCAGTGCCCCCATGATTTCCGATACCGAGTCGTTGGAACCATCGTAACGACTGTTGATTATCCGCCCGACTTCCTGCGCTATCTTTTGTAGGCTCGTTCGATACCGGATTTCCGCCCGGTCTGACTGCTGATGCGTGGACATCACTGAGGCGCGGCGGGGCTTCATCTTCCGCATTATCAATATCCTCATCCGTTATGTTTCCGCCGATACCGGTGACATCCGCAGAATCCCGCAAATCAGACATTGCAGCTTTGCGGGTCAGCATGCCACCGTCCTGTGCAGCGTTAATTGCGGTCACGACATTAACCGCCACCGTGGATTTATCCAGATCAGACATCTGCCAGAGCGGATTAAATGTAAATGTAAAATCGTCCGGCAGAGGTTTGCCGAACTCCGACATATGGATAATTTCAAACAATTTCCGGAGTGGCTGTTTCAGACGCCGGGATTGCTGGGTTGCGATATTGTCGTAATAGTTGGAAAGGTCAGCATCACCGGTATTAAACCCTGACGGAGACTGACCGAACAGGCGGACCAGCGGAATACCGGTCGCACCGCTTATCTGCTCAGCAAACCGTGCCAGCACGTTGTCAAGGCCGCTGAATGAATATGAGTGAGTTTCAAACTCATCATCAGTATCCATCAGCGTCATCCCTTCGTTTGTCTGGAACTGGCGGACCATATCCATTTGTTTCAGAAACGCCTCGTAAGGCTCCCCGCCGAGGGCGATCAGTTTGCGCAGTTGCTTAACTTTGTATGTACGGAGATGTGCCTTGTACACCAGCTGAGCCGCACCCACCGATGTGCTGTCAAATGCTGTCAGGCGGTCAAATATGCGTTCAACAACAGACATTCCCCACTCGTTTTCTGCTTTCGACTGCTGGTACGGCAGTGTCACACCGTCGAGACGGATCAGGCGGCTGTGATGAACCCGCCACGCCGGAATACCGTTCTCGGTCGTCACGATGTCGTAAACTTCAGGCTTACCCAGATCCTTGCCGATGTCTTTTACGCGCCGGTTAAAGTCAGGATTAATCTGCCAGCGGTCCAGCGGCAGAATGCCTTTAAATCGCCCCTTACCCACCGTCTGCGGACGCAGCGGCGTGAACGGAGCCTGCCCCTCAATCAGAATCATCCCCACAGCGCCACCGTACAACCGCGACCATTTGATGATATTGTTCAGCCCCTCCCAGATTTCCATTTCATCGAACAATGACTCCATAACATCACGTTCGCCGACATCCATCTGCGATGTGATACGGATCCCTTTACGGGTCATATCGTCAGCCACCGTATCAACGGCCGCCCCGATAATCCAGGATGAGCGATATGCTGACTCAATCAGCAGGCGGTTACGACTGGTCCAGTTAGGACGGTATGTTGACGCTGAGTGCTGGTTCTGCGTCTGCATACCGACCCGCGCAACAAAGTTCTCATAGCCGTCAACCGTGGCCTGAGAAACTGTGTTCTGTTTTTTCTTTGTCATTTGCTCCTGCCCAGTAATCCCCAGATATCAAGGTCATCTTCCATCGGGGCATAGTTGATCATCACCGCATCCGCGAGGTTTGGTGACTTCATGCTGTCCGGCTGTTTATCAATGACGATTTTACCGACAGAGTTTTTAGTCCACGTCGGCTGTGACAGCTCTACCACCAGTTTGTCTTTATTCCTGATAGAGCCGCTGATAGAAATGATTTCGTCGGGGTCGTAATCCATTCCGTTGCGTGCCCGGTGTGTATTACGAAACAGTTTGCGCAGATGCCACCAGCTTTGCGCTTTCGCGTTGGCAAAGAAATCCTTGTTCAGACGGGCCTTGCTGATGTCATCACCGGGAACCGCTTCCTCATCCGGATCAAATACTCCGCCGCTGCCACGGAACGGGGTTGTTTCAATACGCGGCAGCCGTTCTGCTTTGCGCAGTTCGTTTATCGCTTTGGCATCACCACGAACACCGGCACCAAGTCCATCCTCATCAAACCGGAATGAGGTAGCGGCGCCAGACTTCAGGCCAGTCGGATATCGATTTGAGGCTCATGTCCTCGTTAAAAATATCTGCCGCGTCCATTTTGTCGATTTCAACCAACCGCATAAGCACATAGTTAGCATCAATGCCTAACTGTTTGATGCGGTTCTGTTTTAACTCATCGATGAGCGCACAGACATTCGGTTTGTTCAGCAGTTTATAACCCATTTGCCCCGCTAATTTCGGCGAGTAACCCGCGCGGATTGCGGCCTGGGTAGCATTGAGATCGACAATATACTCGTGGCAAAACATTCTTTGTTTTTGCGGGAGTTTAGTTGTCATTGTGATTAACCTGTTTGCTATACAAAATTCTATCAATGCCACTCATTGAATGGCATTGATAGAATTTTCAGCATGATGTTCTTACTGCGATTGTGTCAGTCGCTGGGTGGCAGAGATATTAGCACCGGTTGTGTCAGTGATGCTGGGAGCGGAACACACTTGGGAGCTATATATTCTGTGGCATTACCCACATTCTTAACGGAAATAATAAGGGTACCAATGAACCCAAATATGTTCACAAAAACCACTAATAAAAGCAGCAGCTTCATTCTATTTGAATTCATTTCGGCATATGTTTTCATTGCGTCAGAAGCAACAAGACCAAATGCAATCACAGTCATGATCAAAAAAGAAACTGCACTAAGAAAATACAGAATGTAACTCATCATTCCGCCTCGTGAAGAAACGTAATAATCAGAAAATAAATAGATACCTGCTGTCAAAACAACTGCTGACGCCAAAAGAGCTATAGATTCTCGGAAATAGACTTTTAATTTTTCCATCGGTTATGTTCCATGAATTAATACGGTAGAATTCATTCTACCTACTACCTAGGCATCCATCACTTATAACATTGTGTATTGATATACTCCTGCAACCCTTTAATCATTTGCTCCGACTCTGCAATTCGCTCTCTGAGTAACCAATAATTTCGGACAGCGGCGTCATCAGGTCTGGCGGTGGCTGCATCATCCATGCCGGTGGCGGTAACGCTGCTGGTTTTCGGACAGCTGGCCCTGATGTACACCCGCTCAGGATTGCGTTATCCACTTTCAGCTGCTGGTTATCCCGGTAAGTGTCATATACCCACCATGCAGCAGCAATAAACAGCGCGGCAATTGCCGCTTCTTTCCAGCTCATGGCGCTTCACACTCATAGTGAATCACACCGTCCAGTGGGTTACCCAGCAGCGGCTTACAGTAATTCGGGAGTGAATACAGATAACAACCCGACAACAGAGCAGTAGTCAGCAGAATGATAGCAATGATGATCAGCGTTAAAGGGTTCCGTGGCATACCGCTTTCTCCGTCTCGCGTCGGTTAATCAACCCCTGCCACTGCTTACCACCGGCAAATGTCCAGCGCTTCATTTCGTCACAGGCACCCGCGATATCACCGGCATTGAGTTTCCGCAGCATCGTGGAACGTGAGAACGCACCTGGGCCCACGTTGTAGACAAATGAATAGATCGCCGCCCTGGTGTGGTCGTCAATCGGCACTTTGATCATCGGGTCAACCGCGCGCCGTACTTTCGTCAGATCGTCATGCAGCAGCGCCTTACATTCAGCATCCGTGTACAACTTGCCGGGCTGAATATCACTGCCGGTATGGCCATAACATACGGTGAGCACTCCGGCCACGTCACGATAAGGCGTATATTCAACACCTTCATATGCGGGGATCAGTACCAGCGCACCGGCAATCGCACCACCAGCACAGGCGGCTATTACCTTTTTAATTAATCGCTTATTCACGCGACCCCCTTGTCCGAAGTTGAAATTCTTTGCGTTTGTAATACCAGTTCACCAGGAACGTCCCGACAGTGCAGATAATCCCGATGAGAACCGCCCACTGGTCGAGAGACAGAACACCCAGGGCGGATGTTATAAATCCCCAGGCGTACGCCGCAGGGCTGGAATATTTTTCAGACATGCGCATATCCACCCCCTGCGGAGTGTTCCGTATGTAGATTAGTAAAATAACACACACCATACACACAAATTACTTGCTATTAATGCAATGGTGTGTATAATGTGTATATCAGTTAACGAGATGGAGGAAGCTTGAAAAGTTCGGAACTGATAAAGCTACTGGAAAAGAATGGTTGGGAGCTGGACAGAATCAAAGGAAGTCATCATCAATTCACCCACCCCGATTTTTCAGTTCTAATCACTGTACCGCATCCACGTAAAGATTTAAAAACAGGAACATTAAATCAAATACTTAAAGATGCAAAACTGAAAAAATAATCAAGGGACGCGCTCACAATGGGCGCTCTCTTTATGGAGATAGAAATATGTTATATCCAGCCTTCATTGAATATGACAGCGACGGCAGCGCAAGCGGCTGGTTTCCGGATGTCCCCGGCTGTTACTTTGCCGGTGATACTCTGGAAGAAGCTCACGCTGATGCTAAATCAGCAATTGATGCGCATTTTGAGTTATTGAGTGAAAAAGGTCAGGAGATCCCTTCTGCCCGTTCTCAGCAGGAACATCTTGTGGCATCAACAGGTGATTACAACAACGGAATCTGGCTTCTCGTTGATGTCAATATGGATAAGTATGATGGTAAAGCTGAGCGTATTAATATTACGCTTCCTCATCGCTTACTGAACCGTATTGATACTTTAGTAAAGGCGCATCCTGAATACGGAAGCCGCAGTGCTTTTATCGCAACCGCTGCCCGTAAAGAGTTACAAAAAAATATTGGCTGACTTTGTTCCGCCTCTGATTTTCCGAAAGAGGAACTTTTTGTTAAATCCCGCCTTGTTTAACATAATGACTGTTACCCGAACAAGCAAAAGCGGGTACAGGTAAAAAAGCACCTCAATCCATCAAAAAAAGCGGTTTTCTCTGGTGAGATTACCGCTTTTTCATAACAACATTTCATTAACAAAATGCCGCTTTTACCCTTCGGACAGATCATGAAGCCTGAGCCTTATTTTCTGGATTTATCCGGGTAAAAACCAAACGAAAAAGGCTCTCAGAATGTGAGTGCCTTTGCCGTGGACAGAAAACCATTTTTATCAGGCTAACACACATTTTGCGCGCGCACCAACTTATTACGCCTGATTGTTTGTTTTTTATACAGTAAGTCTATATCTAATTGAATATTAAGGGTTTCAATGCACCCTAAAATAAAGCTTTCGGCAATTTGCATTCTTTCGCGTATTTCGCCCTCCCGTGTTCTGAACTTGCGGCCAATTGCACGTTTGGACATTCCCTTAATGTAATAATCCTCAATGTAACTGCGCTCACGCTCCATACCGACGGTTCCCAGCTTTGCGACACAGAGATCGATAACAAGGCCGTCACGATCGCTGCATGACAGCCTGCTGCCTCTGGTGCTGCTGACAAGGCCACTGAACCCTGCGGCGATACGGGGCCAGCTCACATCGGCACAGTGATTCCCGGCTGACCAGCCGCCCCAGTGCAAAAGTATTTTCTGAATGTCTCTGCTCATGGTTTCTGATCTATCCTTTTTTATACCAGTTGCCGTTCAGTTCCGGCATCGCTGATGGTAAACAGCCTTTTGCATTCCGGAACCGGTAAAAAATTGCTAATTAATCGCCTAGACAACCTATGACAACCTAGACAACCTGTTTCTATTAATATCTTTTAGAGCCTTATATACTTACGCCTGTGTAGTTACTTAAAAGGTTGTCTAGGTTGCCTAGGTTGTCTTATACCTTTACTATCAATAGGTTAAATATAGACAACCTCGGACCGCGGGGTTGTCTAGGTTGTCTTATTCAGGACTGAAAACCCGTTGTTGCTTACCTTCGAGAAATTTTCTTACCGATTTGTACCCGCAATTTTGCAAAACATTGCTGATTCGCATTTGTTCACGTCTTGAGATGTTTTTCGGGTCAAGGTTCAGGGCCTCACGCAGAACATCGGCAGCACGTAAAAAATCGCGTGTTCGTGGTTTTTCGCCTGTCATCAGATCCGGCTCATCTAACCAGCGCTCGATAATATCCAGCCACGCATCTTTAATGGTGTACTTCTCATGCACCTCAGCCGCCAGACGTTCCGCCGCATCAAACTGAATGCCACCGGCTTTAAACATCTCGCGGGCTTCCGCCCACAGCTGCAGAACATCACGGGAGATATCATCAACCTGTACCGCCTGAACCTCTACAGGCAGCCAGCGCCGGTTACCGGTACGGTCGGCCAGAAACTCATCCTCGTTCGTGGTACCGATGATCAGAGAACGACGCGGGAACTGAGTGGCGAACTCCTTAAACTTAGGGATCCAGTTCTCATGCGTGCGGGTAACGAACGCCTTGATAGACTCGAGTTCTTTGGTATTGAGGCCGCGCAGTTCGCCGATTTCAGCCACCAGACGACCACGCATTTTTCGCGCCAGGGGTAAT
>NZ_NRQY01000001.1:0-48797 GCF_003996855.1 Morganella morganii
AAAGTCACAATGACACGCGACGAGGCCGCTAAATTTATTGGTGTAAGCCCTGATACGCTTACGTCATGGTGCCGCGCCGGACGCATTTCGTATCAGCGGAAAGACCCGTTCAAAAAAAAGTCACCCTATCTGTTTACAGAGTCAGCCTGCCTTGCGGCACTGAGCAATCCGATCAACACTATCGCCGAGAGCGAGATTGATGTGAAAGGAGATCACAAATGTCAATCTTCAAACGTGGTAACTCTTGGTATTGCGACTTCGCGACACCTGGCGGCAAGAGAATTAAAAAGTCGCTTGGTACGTCCGACAGGAAGCAAGCCCAGGAGCTGCACGACAAATTAAAGGCCGAGCAATGGCGAATTGAGCAGGTAGGAGATTTTCCTGACTATACCTATGAGGAAGCCTGCCTGCGGTGGCTTGAGGAAAAAGCAGATAAAAAATCGATAGAGGATGATAAAAACTTTATCGCTTTCTGGCTTGAGTACTTCGAGGGCGTCCGGCTGAAGGATATAACCGAGAATGCCATTTACAAGATCATCAGCAAGATGACAAACAAGCATGCAGAAAACTGCTGGAGAAGAAAAGCCGACACAGCAAAGAGGAAGGGAAAGGAGGTGCCGCTATTTACAGCTAAGCCTGTCACTACGGCCACAAAGGCGCGATACCTTTCTTTTATTAAGGCGCTGCTCAGGGCGGCAGAAAGAGAATGGAAGTGGATAGAAAAGTCACCTGTGATAAAAATTCCCTCCATTCGTGATCGGAGAGTCCGGTGGCTTGAGCCTGTCGAGGCGAAAAGACTGATTGATGAATGTCCGGAACCGCTAAAATCAGTCGTCAGGTTCGCACTTTCTACCGGCCTACGTCGGTCGAACATACTTAACCTTGAGTGGCAGCAGATAGACATGCAGCGGAAAGTGGCATGGATTTACCCTGAAGACAGTAAATCAGGCAAAGCGATTGGTGTAGCCCTGAATGATACCGCATGCCGGGTTTTGCGCAGCCAGATTGGTCGTCATCACAAATGGGTATTTGTCCACACGGAACCGTCATACAGGAATGACGGAACACCGGTTTCGGCAGTAAGAAAGATGAGGACGGATTCTAATACCGCATGGAGAGCAGCATTAAAAAGAGCCGGCATCGACGATTTCCGCTTTCACGACCTGAGACACACCTGGGCGAGCTGGCTGATCCAGTCAGGGGTACCACTTTCAGTGTTGCAGGAAATGGGCGGGTGGGAGTCGATAGAAATGGTGCGCAGATATGCCCATCTGGCACCAAATCATCTTACCGAACATGCGAAGCAAATAGATGCCATTTTTGACAGTTACGTCCCAAATACGTCCCAAGGTGAAAAATTGGCATCTGGAGATGATCGCTAACTCTTTGATAAGTAATGGTGCCGGATACCGGATTCGAACTGGTGACCTTTTCATTACGAATGAACTGCTCTGCCAACTGAGCTAATCCGGCACACCATTATTACACGCCTGTCCGACTGGCTTTTCAAGAAAAAATACGGAAAACCCTGCCGGTTTGTCTGTTTTTCGTTCCTTATTCACACCCTCCTTGCGTGATCTGATGCACAAATTATATATTTCGTATTTTCACCGGGCCGTTACCGGACAGGCAGAAAATGGTGTCTTCATCTGTAAATCACGCTCGGAGTGACCTAAGCAAAATAACGCAGAAAACCACATTAAACACAAAGATAAAGCCATTAAAAAGCAAAATTGCAGATATATATTCTATTTTATTTGGACAAATCATTACTTTTATTTTGCGGTATTTATTTCAGCGAACTGTATACTACAAACATCCTGTTACTATTCCTTCGTCAATAATGTAAACATTTAAGTACAGCATTTTGCTTTACTAACATGACTGTAAATGCGAAACCGTGAATAAGATCACTAAACAGCCACATACCGGATTGCATAACAATTCACTGCTTTAATTAAATATCTTTGTTATTCCCTGCTGCCGCTTACTTTTCATTCATGTAACGTAACACTATCAATGTGATCTTTATCATCAAATTTATCCTGACTGTGTCACATTTTTATTTTTATCCCGGATTTCAGTTGAAGGATTCAATAAATCATGACGTTTTTCCGCATGATCAATAAAAACAAAGGTGATTATAACTAACGGTACTTGTTAGATGTTTTTACTTAAATACCTATTTGGATATATATGATGCATAGTTTTGATTAAAACAGAGCAGCGTTTTTCATCCTTTTTTTTATTCCTCCTGTAAAGATAGATTTAAATTACCGCTTCATATACTTATTTACTTTTTCTTAACCTGTATAAAAAAACACAGAATAAAACAAATTTTCATTGCTATATAACCGCCCGAAATCATTAGATTATTCATATTTATTCCTGATTTTAATAGTGCAAATAATGTATATTCACCATAAGTTCACAACATGACATCAACAAATGCAACCTGATGAATAAAAATAATTATTTTAATTTAAGTGATACAGATCACCCGGTTTACACCTGCATCTAATACACCTTTAGCCTATCTACACTTCCCCCATTCCCTTTTCATTTTTTTTCACGCATGATGATTTCACGCCAAACGAAAAGGATGGCAGTAAAAGAAACACCAGAAAGAAAAAAATGAATTTGATTTGAATTAAGACAAGAACACTACCGGATTTACAAATGCTATATCATTCACAAGGCATGAGATTTATAAACAGATAAATGCCTGTGTAAATTATCGAGTTATTATTATAAATAATTGGAGATTTTACCATGATGTATCCAGCAGAACCGTATCGTATTAAAAGTGTTGAAACCGTATCCATGATCCCTCGCGAAGAGCGTATCAAAAGAATGAAAGAGGCCGGGTACAATACTTTCTTGTTAAATTCCAAGGACGTTTATGTAGATTTACTGACCGATAGCGGCACCAACGCCATGTCCGATAAACAATGGGCCGGCATGATGATGGGTGACGAAGCGTATGCGGGCAGCGAAAACTTCTTCCACCTGGAAAGAACAGTTCAGGAATTATTCGGCTTTAAACACATCGTTCCTACTCACCAGGGCCGCGGTGCGGAAAACTTACTTTCTTCATTAGCGATCAAACCGGGTCAGTATGTTGCAGGTAATATGTACTTCACCACCACCCGTTATCACCAGGAAAAAAATGGTGCGACGTTCATCGATATCGTCCGCGATGAAGCTCACGATGCGGGCCTGGATGTGAAATTCAAAGGCAACATCGACGTTAAGAAACTGGAAAAACTGATTGCTGAGAAAGGTGCGGAAAATATCGCATACATCTGCCTGGCGGTAACAGTAAACCTGGCAGGTGGTCAGCCGGTCTCTATGGCAAACATGCGTGAAGTCCGCCAGTTATGTGACAAGCACGGCATCAAAGTATTCTACGATGCGACCCGCTGTGTGGAAAACGCCTACTTCATCAAAGAGCAGGAAGAAGGTTTCGAAGATGTCTCCATTAAAGACATCGTTCACGAAATGTTCAGCTACGCTGACGGTTGTACCATGAGTGGTAAGAAAGACTGTCTGGTGAACATCGGTGGTTTCCTGTGTATGAATGACGACGACATGTTCTCTGCCGCACGTGAACTGGTTGTGGTTTATGAAGGGATGCCTTCTTACGGCGGTCTGGCCGGTCGTGATATGGAAGCGATGGCTATCGGTTTACGCGAAGCGATGCAGTTCGAATATATCGAGCACCGCGTCAAGCAGGTTCGTTACCTGGGCGAAAAACTGAAAGCAGCCGGTGTACCGATTGTTGAGCCGGTCGGCGGCCACGCAGTATTCCTGGATGCACGTCGTTTCTGTGAGCATCTGACTCAGGATCAGTTCCCTGCCCAGAGCCTGGCAGCGAGCATCTACATGGAAACCGGCGTACGTTCTATGGAGCGCGGTATTATCTCCGCAGGCCGTAACAAAGAAACCGGCGACCATCACCGTCCGAAGCTGGAAACCGTTCGTCTGACTATTCCGCGCCGTGTATACACCTATGCACACATGGATCTGGTTGCTGACGGTATTATCAAGCTGTTCAAACACAAAGAAGATATTAAAGGGCTGAAGTTCGTATACGAGCCGAAGCAGTTACGTTTCTTCACTGCACGCTTTGATTACGTGTAATTATCTGATGACAGTGGCCTCATTATTTTAATGGGGCCTTTTTGTCTCTGTATCCCTATAACAATAAAGAACAAATAAAATCGATAAATATGAATGCTGTTGGTGATATTTATCATTAATAGGAAACTTTTATTATGAGTATTCATAGTGCCGATACAAATAAATCACCCGGACTGACCAGCGGAACCATGCTTATTATAGCAACTGTCGTTGGCGGCGGTATGTTTTCACTGCCGATTGCGATGGCCGGTGTCTGGTTTTCCGGTGCCACCATTATTTTGATTTTAGTTTCAATTATAATGTTACTGACCGGCCTGATGTTGGTTGAAGTTAACCTGCATTTTGAACCGGGTGCCAGCTTTAATACCTTTACCACTGAGTTACTGGGCAAAAAATGGAATATTGTCGTGGGTATTGCCTTCGGGTTTGTACTCTATATTCTGACGTATGCCTATATCTCGGGATCATCCGCCGTGCTGACCCAGACGATATTAAAATATACCGGTTTTGCCCTGCCGATCAAAGCAGCAGTCGTGATCGTCGCCTGTCTGGTGGCCGCGATTGTCTGGTACAGCTCATTATGGGTCGGGCGCATTACCACTATTTTAATTTTCGGTAAGTTTATCGCGTTCTTTGCCACATTCTCCGGTCTGGTTGCGCATGTGGAAATTGCCAATCTGCTGGATTCCGCATCAGTGGCAATACCCGGAACGAAATATCTGCCTTATGTTCTGATGACACTGCCGTTCTGTATTATTTCGTTCGGCTTCCACGGGAACGTACCGAGTCTGGTGAAGTTGTACGGCAAAACAAAATTCCGTTTTATTACCCGTTCAATCATTATCGGGACAATATTTGCGGTACTGCTGTATATCTTCTGGCTGGGCGTCACGATGGGCAACATCAGCCGCGCCAACTTCTCCCCGATTATTGCCAAAGGCGGGAACATTGATGTGTTCGTTGAGGCTATCGGCGGTGTGATGTCAGGCAAAACTATGGATGTCATCCTGACATTCTTCGGTAACTTTGCGGTGGCCAGTTCCCTGCTCGCGGCAACCCTCGGTCTGTTTGACTATATTGCCGACCTGCTGAACTTTAAAAATGACAGCGCCGGCCGTTTCAAAACAGCAGTGGTGACTTATCTGCCGCCGGCAGTGGTGTGTTTCTTCTTCCCGAACGGATTCGTTTATGCCATCGGTTATGCCGGTCTGGCCTTTACTATCTGGAGTGTGATTTTACCACCGTTCCTGGTAAAAGCCTCCCGCAAACGCTACAGCGACAGCGCTACCATTTACCGTTCACCGTGTAATAACGCGGTACTGAATCTGGTGATTGTCTGCGGTGCGGTTGTGTATCTGACAGTTATTCTGGACGTGCTCGGCTGGCTGCCGACATTTAAATAAGAGGTTACAGACGGCCGGAAGCAGATAATGCTCCGGCCGCTTGTGCAGCGGTTCTCTCTGATCTGCCGGGAGGCAAATCATGTATTTCACCCTGTTACACTGGCAACATCCGCTGTTTACCCGCCGGCAGGCTCTGCGGTTGCTTATTCAGTTGCAGCGTGCCGTTCATATGACTCGCAGGGAGAGACGGGAACGCCGGATCAGAAAAAACGCATCGGAATAAGAACGGAAAACTGATCAACTTTTTTGATAAACTTACGGTAAAGCGCTTTCATAATCTCTCCAAAACCGTGATAACTATCACGTACCGCGTATCTTACTCATCCCGCACCGTCCTGCAAGGTTCCGCGCACATTTTTCATCTTTATCCGGTGTAAAAAAATCACGACACTTTATCACTCAGAATGCAACTCTGTGATAAGGTTATGCAATCGTTTGTTCGCTGCATTTACAGGATAAATCATGCAAAAATCGTTAGTTATCGGCACATTGCTGTCCGTATTCTTTTTCAGTGGTTTACACCCCGCACTGGCGCTGAGCTCTCAGCAGGCAGCCGAAAAACTCTCCCTGACTGAACTGGCGGAGACTTACAGTCCGGCACAGATTGCCGCACTGACACAACAACCGGAGGCAAACCGGTTTGACGCGCTGATGATCACCATCGGTGCCCTGACGGCGGATGACCTGAAAAACCCGGCGGCAGAGAGTGATAAACTTCAGGCCTTTGTTGATGCACAACAGCAGAGTCACACCCGCTATCTCGGCAATGTATCCGATAAAAATCTTGTGCCGCGCCTGCATACCGCCTGGAAAACCGCCGTATTCCCGAATGACCCGGACACGCTGAAAACCCTGAATAATTTTATTGATAAGGGCTATACCAGCGGCTATAACCTGGTGAATACCCGCGAAGAATCCGGTTTTGATAAAACACGGATGATCCGTTACGGCCATAATGATATCGACCACGCTGCCCAGCTGATTTATCTGCTGCGCCGCGAAGGGTTTGATCCGAAAGTACAGCTGACGCCGAAATCGTCCGCATTTCTCTATCTGGATGAATGGGGTGAAGCCGATTACCCGGTTACCACACTGAAAAGCGGCAAAAAAGTGGCGATTGCCAGCGAATATAATCTCGACCTGGAATTTCCGGCAATTGAAGAACGCGACCGCTTTCAGAGCCTGATTGACCAGTACGCCAAGAAGAATACCGCTGACCAGAAAGGGCTGATCCGCGCCGCCTGGTGGCAGCCGTTTTACCGCAGTTATGTGCCGGTGGAGGGTTATGATGTGGTGACTGAAACCCGTGTAACCGGCGGCCACTATCAGGCTGATTTGATGGCACTGCCGGAAAATGCGGAAAAACAGGCGGAAAATATCCGCAAAGCCAAAAGCGGGATGCAGGGGACAAGCGAAAAAGTCTGGGTAAATCCTTCTTTTTACCGTTATCTGCAAGGGGATTATAAGTAATCCTGCCCCCGTAAATCGTCTGATTTGCGAGGTTCGCGATAGCAGGTAAAAGAACGAAAAGCATGCGAGCCATGGATGGCGAGCCTGAGCGTACAGGGACCGTATTCACCGCGACTTTTCGTTTTTCCCGCTATCAGTGAACCGGAAAGATCCTCTCCGGTTTTATTACTCAGCCGCCGATAAACAATCCGGCAATCGTGGCCGCCATCAGGTTGGATAACACCCCGGCGACCAGTGCTTTCATCCCGAGGGTGGCAATTTCTTTGCGCCGGTTCGGGATCAGGCTGCCGATACCGCCGATAGCGATCGCCACCGTGCCGAAGTTGGCAAATCCGCAAAGCGCAAACGAGAGGATGATTTGTGTCCGCTCTGTCATCGGCAGACCGGTAGCCGCCACCACTTCATTGCCCTTCAGGTATTCCACCAGGTTGGCATAGGCAAAAAATTCATTGATAACAATTTTCTGCCCGATAATAGCACCGGATGTCAGTGCTTCATTCCACGGAATACCCATCAGCCACGCCAGCGGTGACAGCAGATAGCCGAGGATCAGTTCCATGCTCAGATCCGGCAGGCCGAACCAGCCGCCGACACCGCCGAGCAGTCCGTTTAACAGTGCCACCAGGCTGACAAACGCCAGCAGCATCGCGCCGACTGCCAGTGCCATATTCAGGCCGTTCATTGCCCCTTCCGCTGCCGCATCAATAATATTTGCCGGACGGTTTTCCTGTACCGGTTTAGCATTGGATGTATCCGCAGTCGGTTCTGTTTCCGGGATCATCAGCTTGGCAAACAACAACCCGCCCGGTGCCGCCATAAAGGATGCCGCCAGCAGGTATTCCATTTTTACTCCCAGCGAGGCATAGCTCACCAGCATGGTACCGGCGATAGATGCCAGCCCGCCGCACAGCACAGCAAACAGTTCTGAGCGGGTCATACTGCTGAGATAAGGTTTAACCAGAAGTGGTGCTTCGGTTACGCCGAGGAAAATATTCGCCGCCGAGTTCATTGACTCAGCCCGGCTGGTTTTCAGCAGGCGCTGTAACGCCCCGCCGACCCAGCGCACAAGGATCTGCATAATCCCCAGGTAATAAAGTACCGCTGACAATGCCGAGAAAAAAACAATGATCGGTAATACACGCAACGCGATAACAAACCCGCCGCTGCCGAATACCTCAAACATTTTGTCAGAGACCAGGCCCCCGAAAATAAAGGATGTTCCGGCATTATTGAAGTTGATCACCGTAGTGACCGCCTCCGCCATCACAAATAAAACGTGCTGCCCGGCCGAGGAGTAAAGAATTAACCCGCCCAGTGCCAGTTCAATGGTAAAGGCCAGTATCACCGTGCGCAGATTAATCGCGCGGCGGTTTTCAGACAATAAATAGCCTATTCCCAGCAGTACCACGATCCCGAGAATGCCGATTGCTGTATTCATAGTGTGTAATCCGGTAAAAACCCTGAGTGAAAAATCCGCCGGCAGCGGCGGCATAAAAACCAAACCGTGTTAACATGCTGACCAACAAATACCGACCCTTCACACGGTTTGATTGAGAGGAGAGTGCTTTTATGGCAGTTGCAATTCAGGCAAGCGCAAACGATTTCGCAGAAACCATTATTATGCCCGGAGATCCCCTGCGCGCCAAGTTTATTGCTGAACATTATTTATCGCAGGCGCGGGAAGTAAACAGCGTCCGCAATATGCTGGGTTATACCGGAGAGTACAAAGGTAAGCGGATTTCGGTGATGGCCCACGGCATGGGCATTCCCTCAATTTCGATGTATGCTTATGAGTTAATTCAGGATTTCGGTGTAAAAAACCTGATCCGTATCGGCACCTGCGGCGCAGTGCGGGATGATGTGTCACTGATGGATGTGGTGATTGCCATGGGCGCCAGTACCGATTCCAAAGTGAACCGCGACCGCTTTTACGGCAACGACCTGGCGGCACTGGCGGACTGGCATCTGCTTGCATCTGCGGTGAAAACAGCTGAACGTCTGCAATTGCCGGTCAAAACCGGGAATGTATTCACAGCTGACCTGTTTTACACCACCCGCCCGGAACTGTTTGCAGTAATGGAGCAGTACGGCATTCTCGGGGTGGATATGGAAGTCGCTGGGCTTTATACCGTCGCGGCGGAGCTGGGAGCACGGGCACTGGCGATACTCACAACCTCTGATCATATTAAAAACGGCGGTAAACTGACTATCGATCAGCGTCAGAATGCAATGCACAATATGATTGAGCTGGCGCTGGAAACGGCTCTCACACTCTGATAATTACCGGAAAAGAAAAAGCGCCATAATGGCGTTTTACCGGAGTCAGAATTTATTCTGCGGATTTCGGCTTATGAACAATATCTGCGTAATGGCTTTTATCATCCGGTTTCGGATAAACGCGATAAATATACTCATCCGGTGTCACTTTGATATTTTCCACCACCCGGGTAAATAACACTTCCCCTTTGTCATTCTTACCGGTCAGTGTCCGGGTTTTACCATCTGCGCTGAATGACCAGTCCCCCTGTAATTTCAGCTTACCTTCCGGGGTATACATTTTGACGGAACCGTCTTTTTCATAATCAGCCAGCCCGAAGAAACCGGCAACAGCTTCATCAGTGGCAGGAATGGCGTTACCATCCTGATCCAGAGCTTCTGTGGTTACCCAGGTTTTACCAATCAGATAATCCGCCGTATTTCCGGCTTTCTGTGCAGTGGCCGCAGCCGTTTTTTCCTGAACGGGCGTCTGTGCCGCCAGTGCTGAAAATGAAAATGCCGCTGCGATAATACCGGCAATCACTGTCATTTTTTTCATATCAGTTCCCTTTGTTAATGAGTTTATTGTCTTTGTAGTGATAACAAGTCCGAATACTAATCATAAGCGAATAAATCTTGTTCGCTCATTTTTTACGTAAGGAAATATAAAATTCCTTAAATTTCGGCTTTATTTCTGACACACATTTTCCTGCATCAGGTTCAGGAATATGGAGAAAAAATGAAGGAATGTGCAGATATTATGATGAATTGTGCAGAAATTATGATTTGACCGTCAGTAAGGGTAAAATGGATTGCCAGTGCAGACGGTATCGGCAATGATGATACCAACAACGAAATGAAGTATCAGAAATTAACACCCAAAAGGAATATTAATATGAAAAAGATCATTGCCAGTGTTATCGGATTGAGTTTGTTAGGTGCCGGGTTTACAGCGTTCGCCGCACCAGCCCCGGCAAATCAGCCACCGCAGAATGGTCAGTACATGGATGGTAACGGCTATTGTGACGGCAACGGCGGACGCCACATGATGCGCGGCAACCATGACGGACGCGGCTATCATAACAAACGCGGTTACCACAATAACCGGGCGCCGGTTTTTCAGTCCTCACTGACAACCGCCACGCCGGGCGAAGCCCTGAAAAAAATGAGCGCGGATGCCCCGGTAATTAATAAAGACGGCAAACAGTATTTTGTGCGCGCCAGCGTCCGTGATATCAACGGCAACACGCTGTATCAGTCTTCATTATCCACCGCAACACCAAAAGAAGCACTGGCGAAAATGGCGGCAGATGCTCCGGCTGCCGCATCCGGTCAGCAGTATTATGTCCGCGCCGGTATCATGGAAATTCTGCCGGCTAACACCGCGCAGTAATCCGCATACCGCAGAAACAAAAACACCGCGTACTGACGCGGTGTTTTTTTATTTATGACTGAGATCAGCTTGCCAGAATCCGGGATTTGCGTCGTACCGCTGACAGCAGCATATAAATCGCGGTGGACAGCAGCACAATAAAGAAGAAGTTCATGATACCGTCAGGCTGTTTCATAAACTGCCCGGCCACCAGCGGCCCGGCCGCCGAGCCGACGCTGTAGCAGAACAGCATCACCTGTGTCGCCGCCACAATCACATTTGCCGTGAGTGTGTCACAGGCCAGCGTGATCGCCACCGGATACAGCGCAAAAGAGGACATTCCCAGCAGTGTCAGCGCCGCCACCATCACCAGATAGTGACCGGAGAGATAAATCATTCCCATCGCAAATACCCCGGCGAGAGACACCATTGCCAGCAATAAAACTTTACTCATCCGCGAGGATAACTTGCTGATCACCGGCTGAATAATCATCCCGCCGAGGATGATCGCTGCCATCAGACCACCGACCTGCTCTGTATTGTAGTGTTTTTCCTGTAACGCCAGCGGCATCAGCCCGTAAATCGTGCCCATGACAATACCGGAGGTCATGCAGCCGACCATTGCCGGTTTACTCAGACGCAGGATCTGCTTGAGGGATAAGCTTTTATGTCCGCCGTGGCATACCGGCTGAGCTTTGGAGAGCAGCGGCGGCAGTACAGCAGCAAACAGCAGAACCATCACCACTGCAAACGGCACCACGCCGGCAGTTCCGAACACACCAATCGCCAGCTGGCCCAGTGTGGTACCGCCGTACAGTGCTGTCATATAAAAGCTCAGGCGTTTGGCGCGGACGGCCGGGTTATCACCAATCAGCAGCCAGGATTCAATCACCACAAAAATACCGGCAACCGCCACCGCTGCCAGCATACGGGATGCCAGCCACGCGCTGAGATCGGCATAAAACGGCAAAACCACTACTGTTGCCGCCAGTGCCAGCACAAAGAGAATAAAGGAACGGCGGTGACCGATGTGGGCAATCACCGGCTCAATCAGCATCGAACCGAGTAATAAACCAATATAGTAAGCACTGGCTAACCAGCCTGCATAATCAGTCCCGATGGCAAAATGACCCAGCGATAACGGAATCAGGCTCATCAGATAGCCGGATGCAATCGCAAATAACGTCAGACCTGCGACAGGAATTAACACGCTGTCAGGACGCGGCGTGCGGATGCTGTGACTCACTGCTTTTCTCCACCTAAAACAAAAAAATCAAAAAAACATGACGCTGCTTTTTTTCTCAGGCTGTTTCATCGCCAAAATGGTTGATGACGGGTCATTGATAGAAGCAGTGGATTGTGAATTTATGTCTGAAACGGAGCGGAATATAGCCCCATGTGAGAGAAAAATGAAATCAAAAAAACTAATGGCTGCGAGTAGTTTTTGTTATGGAAGGAAATAACAGAGGAATATGGGGTTTCCCCTGTTATTTTTGGTATTTTTACATGAGGATTAACAAAAAAATAACTTATTTTTCCTTATCCGCCGGTAACAATGAAATTACAGTATCCAGCGCATCAGGGATAACACTGCCGTGGGATTTACTGGGAAAGGTCAGGAACTGACACTGTTTGTCCCGCAGTTGTAACTGATCACAAACTTCCCGCGCGGTAATGTCGCTGTAACGGACAGAGAGATTGTGTTTCTGCTCTTCACTCATTTTGCTCAGATCCGGTTTTTCTTCCAGTCCGCCCTGAGTGATAGTCAGCCGGATATCCGGCGGGAGGCGGTCAAAGCGCTCCGCTGTCATATAAGTGCCATGCCCCCACCACAGGGACGGGCTGGCACTGATGTAATCGGTAAATAAACCGGGTTCATCTGTGGCCGTCCGCAGCACAAACAGCCCGCCGAGGCTGTGGCCGAAGAAGTAGCGGCGATCGTTAACAGAATAGTGACTGCTCACCCACGGAATAATCTGTTCGCGAATAAACTGCCGGAAAGGCTGTTCACCGCCGCCTGCGGCAAACTGTTCGCCTGCTGCGGGGGGAGTGTAATCAAAGGTACGGGTTTTCGGATAGGCCCGGTCAGAGGGATAACCTATTCCCACCACCAGCGGCAATGGTTTATTTTTGCCGGTACTGAGCCGGTTAATCATCATCGGAAACTGGCCGTTACCATCGAGCATATAGAGTACGGTGTACGCCGTCTGCGGCTGTTTCGGCTGCGCGATAAAGAGGCGGTAGTGACGATCACCCTGCTTCATCTCATGATGCGTTACCGTAAACTGCTGTTCTGCCGCCTCACTGAGCGGCGTGATCTCCTGCGAGGGGCGTGCCATCAGGGGAGATACAGCCATCATGCAACAAATCACCATTATTTTTTTCCACATCCTGACTCCGGGAATTACTTACTTAAGAAATCAATTCTGCCACAGTGCGCCGGCTGATACCGCACAGAACGAAAAGACGCTGTCACATCCTTGTCCGCTCGGATCGCGCTATCCCCGGAAAGAATAAAACCATCTTCTTTCAAACCCGGGCGGCGGGATAACCGGCAAAGCGGAAAGACGCTGACACATCCCTGTCCGCTCGGATCGCGCCATCCCTGGCGCTTTACGCTTTCCTTTTTTTGCCGGTTAATCCCTTATGTACTTCAGCTATGCAAAAAACAAAAAAATTCATAAAAAAATCAATCTGCTAAATTATCCATTCTGTGGCAAGGCGGCAAAGTGAGGATATCCCCGGGAGCATACATCAGTATGTGACCGGGGTAACCGAACGAAGCCAACGCCGCCACAGGGCGAAGGATGACGCGTAATCAGAAATTCAGTTTCAGATTAGCCCAATACCGGCGCCCTTCATCGATCTGCCAGTTCCCGTTAGTATCGATATCATCCCCTTTCTCGTTGGCGATGTTCAGTACTGCAAAGTTCAGCAGAGCGTTTGGCATGACCTGATAGGTCATCCCGAGGTCGAGGGTGGTGATCCCGCTGCGTTCACGCGGCTGTTTTGCCCCGTTACGCTGTGCTGCCCAGACCTGTTTGCCGGTGTAATTTGCCTGAGTGTAGAAGTTCATATCCGGGCGGTACTGCCAGTCCAGTTTGGCATTCGCCATATGACGCGGTGTCATTTCCAGCGGCTGTCCTTTCAGGGATTTGCCGTTGAGTTTTTCGTCGTCACTCTTACGTTCTGAATCTGTGAAGGTATAGTTCACATTCAGGTTCCATTTTTCTGCCACCGGAATACGGGAGGCCATTTCCACACCACGGATATTCGCTTTACCCACGTTGTCGTAGATAAATTTGTTCAGGCCAGTGATCGGATCTTTCTCTGTGCCGTCCTGGTAGCTGGTGAGTTTGTTTTTGAATTCGGTGTTAAACAGTGTCGCGCTGACGGAAAATCCGGATTCGTGATCATAAGAGATACCCAGTTCTTCGGTGACGCTGGTTTCCGGTTTCAGGTCGCGGTTACCATACATGACCGCGTTACCGCCCTGGGTGGATGTCCCGAAGCTCGGACTAAGTTCACGCAGTGTCGGGGCACGGAACGCTTTCGCCACACCGCCTTTGATGGTGATTTCATCCGTCAGTTTATACACGGCATACGCACGCGGGTTCCAGTGCTTACCGTAGAATTCATGGTCATCCATACGCAGACCGCCGGTCAGTGTCAGGTCGTCAGTTACACTGAATTCATCCTCAGCAAACAGGGCTTTCTGATCCACCGATACCGATTCACTGGCGTAAATAGGTTGTAATTTTGTGCCGCCTTTCCCGTCCGGAACTCTGATAGAATCTGCGACGGAATCATCTTTCAGTTTTGAATATTGATACTGACCGCCGACAGTTAAAATGTTGGAGGGCAGGAAGGCGGTGATTTTTCCGTCAACCACAGTATTGGTAATTTCCGGACGGCGGTAATCGTAGGCCATATTCCAGACCTCGCTGCCTGTATCACGTTTACCGGTCTGGGTTTTCCGGATAGTATTTTCCTGGTAAACGCTGAGTTCGCTGTTGATCTCATCCCAGTCACCTTTCCAGGTTAACGCCCAGTGGTTGCGGTCGTTATTGGTTTCCAGCTTGTCTTTAGTCTGATTGGTAATATTCCCGAAGTTGGCAGTATCATCAATGGATTTACCCGGAGTAGATGTATGTTCCTGTGTACTTCGGCCGACTTCCGCGAGGAATTTTTGCCCTTCAACCGGGGTAAAGGCCAGTTTGGCGGTGATATTTTTGTCGTCTTTGCGCGGTGTACCTTCCAGGAGTTTATCTTCGCGGCGATAGTTCAGTCCGCCGTAAACCTGCAATCCCAGTTTATCTTTAATCAGCGGGCCGGAGACGTAGAAATCGGTATTCGCGGAGTTACCGTAATCTTTACTTTCCTGAATGATACCGCCCATGCCCATTGAGCCGTGCCATTCATCCGCTACTGCTTTGGTGATGATGTTAATCACACCGCCCATAGCATCAGAACCATACAGGGAGGACATCGGTCCGCGGATAACTTCAATACGCTCGATAGCTTCCACCGGCGGGATAAACCCGGCTTCGTAACCGCCGCTGCCGTTCGGACGGGATTCACGGCTGTTCTGACGACGTCCGTCCACCATGATCAGGGTGTAATCTCCGGACAGACCACGGATACTGATATCCGGTTTCAGACTGCCGCCGATCACACTGACGCCCTCCACATCTTTCACCATATCGATCAGGTTGGCAGCCGGTTTATTTTGTAACTGCTCCTTGGTGATAACAGTAATACTCGCCGGTGCATCGCGCATTTCCTGCGCAAAACCGGATGCGGTAACCACAATGGTATCTTCTTTATTTTCAGCATAAGCGGCGGTCGCCGCTGACATAACAGCAACAGCAAGCAGTGAGCGTTTGAATGAGGCGTTCATAGGATTCCCTGACAAGATTGATATTTTTTATTCGAAATACTAAATGAGAATGATTAATCCTATCATTGATATATGCTATTGAGAATATAATCACAAATGAAAATTATTATCATGATGATAATGAATTGCTATAACATCGTTAAACCGGAAAGTACAGCTGGAGAGTAAACAGCAGAAATGAAAATGGCGGCGCAAAAAAAAGGCTGCAAATTCAGATGAATTTGCAGCCTTCTAACAAAGTACCAAAGTAAATAGTGAGGATAACAGATAAATAAAATTAACACATTCTCGTCAGGAAAATCTGCTCATCACCGAGTGGCGGAGAACCAGTACCGGTGTGTAACACGGCGGACAAAACGGCAGCGCCTGTGAAGACGCCAGCGCCAGTGCCAGCTGTGTTGCTGTCTGAGCCATCATGTCAACAGGATAACGTATTGTGGTCAGACGGGGTTGGATATATCGTGCGATCATGCTGTCATCAAAACCGATAACAGAAATGTCTTCCGGCGCACGCAACCCGTTTGCCTCAATCACCGACAACGCCCCCGCCGCCATAAAATCATTGTATGCCACTACCGCCGTCACCGGCAGTGAAAGGGACAACACCGCACTCATTGCCGCTTCCCCGCCCTCTGCCACCGGTTCACCAACCGCAATATAGGCCTCCGGCAGCTCACAACCGGCTTCTGTCAGGGCATCTCTGTACCCCGCCAGCCGCTGTGCGCTGTCTTCAATCGTGTGTGATGACGATAAGCAGGCAATATGGCGGTGTCCCTGTTTCAGCAGATATTGTGTGGCAAGCCGGGTGCCGTGCCGGTTATCCAGGGCAACACAGCGGTTTTCCAGTCCCGGGATCATACGGTTGATAAATACCATCGACGGCATTTCCGCTGCATAGCCGCGCAGTTCTTCATCACTCAGCGCCTTGGCATGGATCACACAGGCATCACAGCGGCTGTTCATCAGCAGTTCAATACCACGCCGCTCATCTTCCTGCCGGTGATAACCATTGCCGATTAAAAGGTGTTTTCCGTGCTGATGTGCCACCTCATCTGCGGCTTTAACCAGAGAACCGAAAAACGGATCGGACACATCCCCCACCAGAACGCCGACAATATCACTGCTCTGGCTGACCAGCGCCCGCGCCGCGGCATTCGGGCGGTAAGCCAGTTCTTTCATTGCCGCCTGAACCGCACGGACAGATTCCGATCCGGCTTTCGGTGACTGATTGATAACCCGCGAAACGGTCGCCACAGACACTCCCGCCAGTTTCGCCACATCTTTAATGGTCGCCATTCACCACTCCGTTAGTATTTTGTGATCCCGGTACTTGCCATCCGGTGTAACTCTGCTAATTTTCATTACCTTTTACTAAAACTTTACCGGATTTTACTATGGAAACTGTCGCTTACCCTGATTTCGCCAAACTGGAGATCCGCACCGGCCGGATCACGGATGTCAAACGTCACGAAAATGCTGATAAACTCTATATTGTTCAGATAAATGTCGGTGATCGCTCACTTCAGACCGTCACCAGTCTTGTGCCGTATTATACAGAGGAAGAGTTGCTGCATAAGCAGGTTGTGGTGCTGTGTAATCTGCAAAAAGCCAAAATGCGTGGCGAAACCTCTGAATGCATGTTGCTGTGTGCCGAAACCGATGACGGCTCAGAGAGTGTTCTTCTGGCCCCGGAACGCGTTATGCCTGCCGGTGTCCGTATTGTCTGATAAAAACGGCAGTGGCTCACCGTTGTGAGCCACTTATTTAAAACACAAACCGGTATACAGTCACACTCTCCCGCAGTTCCCCTGCCGCTGAAATTCCCCTGACCGCATCCGGCCAGTGCGGGTGATTCGGGCCGTCCGGGAAATACTGGGTTTCCAGCGCCAGCCCAGCATAATCCTCATAAGCGCCGTGTTTTCCCGGCTGACCGCCGAGATAATTGCCGGTATAAAGTTGTATGCACGGCATGGTGGTGGCCACTTCCAGACACACATCCCCCGCCGGTGACCAGTATGCCGCAACCATCTGTTTTCCGTCACACAGCGCCGGGTCCGGTACAAAGGCGTGATCAAACCCCTTTGTCTGCCGTTGAGCCGCTTCTGACATAAACCCCTGCGCCAGCGGTCTGCGGACGCGCAGATCAAATACGGTTCCGGCGACCGGGCAGAGTGTACCATCCGGTAAGTTATCCGCATTCAGCCCGAGCCGTTTGTCCGCCCGGATCTGCATGTCCCCCTCTGTCACTTTCGCGCCGCTGTTTTCACCGGCAAGGTTAAAGTAAGCGTGATTAGTCAGACTGACCGGACAGGCTTTGTCTGTCTGTGTCAGGTATGTCAGGCGGACTTCGTTTTCCGGCGTCAGCTGATAAGTGACTTCTGCCGTGAGATTGCCGGGAAACCCCTGGTCACCGTCCGGTGAATACAGAGAGAATGTTACGGAATCCGCCGCGCGGCGGCGGATCTGCCAGCGCCGGTGACTGAAGTTATCCGTTCCGCCGTGCAGGCAGGTGGTGCCTTCATTGCAGGCGAGCGGATAAAACTGCCCGTTCAGGGTGAAACCGCCACCCGCAATCCGGTTGGCGAAGCGTCCGACGGTCGCGCCAAAATACGCCGTCTGACGTGCAAACCCGGCGCTGTCCGCCACGCCGCATACCACATCCCGCACGCCGTCCGCCAGCGGCAGCTCACAGCCGAGCCAGGTCGCGCCGGTATCGGCAATACTGATGCGCATGCCGTTGCGGTTGGTCAGAACAACGATCTCCGCCGGTCTGCCGTCTGCGGCAGGCTCCGTTTCCAGCGCCCGTTCATACGGGCGCGGCTCCGTGTGTGTCATATCACCTCCGTTCAGCGGATCACACCGGCGCCGTCACTGGCGCGGCAGACATAAATATCCGCTGTCAGACCGGTGATCGCCGTATAGTGTGTATTAATCGCTTCTGTAACCGGCGCGACATGTTCCGGTTTCACCAGTGCGACCACACAACCGCCGAAGCCGCCGCCGGTCATGCGGACACCGCCTTCGAGCCCGATCACATCACCGGTAATCGCCACCAGGGCATCAATTTCAGGGACGGTGATTTCAAAATCGTCACGCATGGAGTGATGAGATTCCGCCATCAGCTGGCTGAGGCGCGGTAAGTCGCCGTCTTTCAGCGCTTCTGCGGCTGCCAGTGTACGGATATTTTCGCTGATCACATGGCGGGCCCGTTTCGCGGTCACTGCATCCAGCTCATGAACATGCGCGGCGAACTGCGCCATTGTCACATCCCGCAGCGCCGGAACGCCGAAAAATGCTGCCGCCGCCTCGCACTGACGCCGCCGGGTGTTGTATTCGCTGTCCACCAGCCCGCGTTTTTTATTGGAATTAATAATCATCACCACACTGTTTTCCGGCATGGCGACCGCGCGGGTTTCCAGACTGCGGCAGTCGATCAGCAGTGCGTGTCCGGCTTCACCACAGGCCGAAATCAGTTGATCCATAATGCCGCAGTTACAGCCGACAAACTGGTTCTCCGCCTGCTGCCCGTTCAAGGCAATGATTTCGCGGCTGACGGGTAAATCATACAGGGCTTTGACGTCTGACCGATCACCACCTCCAGTGAGGCGGAACTGCTCAGACCCGCGCCCTGCGGCACATTTCCGCTGACCGCAATATTCATCCCGCCGAACGTAAAACCGCGCTCCGCCAGGTATTTGATCACGCCGCGGATATAATTCGCCCACAATTTATTATCGCGGTATTCGATCGGCTGTGAGAGAGCAAACTCATCACGATCATTATCATAATCCGCAGCCACCACGCAGACCTTTTGATCATCACGCCGCGAGGCAGCCGCCACCGTGCCGAAATCAATGGCACACGGCAGGACAAAACCGTCGTTATAATCTGTGTGTTCACCAATCAGATTCACGCGGCCCGGTGCCTGGATCAGCATGTCAGGGGATGCGCCGAAGCACTGCTCAAAGGCATTTTGTGCCTTGCTGATAACTGTTTTCATCGGAAACCTCAGATTATAAAGGGGTTTTAAAGTGGTGGTCGCTGACCGCACGCAGCCGCTCTGCGGCCTGCTCCGGTGTCAGATCACGCTGGCTTTCTGCCAGCATTTCATAGCCGACCATAAATTTGCGTACTGTCGCGGAGCGCAACAGCGGCGGGTAATAGAGTGCATGTAACTGCCAGTGATCCACCGGTTCGCTCTGCCGAAAATACGGCGCAAAATGCCAGCCCATCGAGTACGGGAAAGCGCAGCGGAACAGATTATCGTAGCGGCTGGTGAGTTTTTTCAGTGCTGACGCGAGATCATCCCGCTCCTCATCTGTCATTTCCTCCATCCGGGTGATCACACGGTGTTTCGGCAGCAGCATGGTTTCAAACGGCCACGCCGCCCAGTACGGTACCACCGCCAGCCAGTGCTCCGTTTCCGTCACGGTGCGGCTGCCGTCTTTCAGTTCCGCCTGTGCGTAATCCAGCAGCAGATTACTGCCGTACTGCTGAGAATAATCGCGCAGCAGCCCGTCCTTGCGGCTCAGGGCATCAGGCAGAAAATCACTTGCCCAGATCTGGCCGTGCGGATGCGGCTGTGAGCAGCCCATCAGTTCCCCTTTATTCTCAATTAACTGAACCCATAGGTATTTTTCCCCGAGTTCCTGTGCCTGCACCTGCCAGGTATCAATGATGGCACGGATTTGTGCCACCGGCAGTTCCGGCAGGGTTTTGCTGTGATCGGGGGAAAAACAGAGCACGCGGCTCAGCCCGCTGACGGCCTAAGTCTGAAATAACGGACTGGTATTTTCCGGCTGTGTGCAGGGTTGCGGTCTCAGTGCGGAGAAATCATTCTGAAAAACATAGGTGCCGGTGTAAGCGGGATTGATATCACCACTTACCCGGGTATTTCCCGGACACAAAAAGCAGTCCGGGTCATAAACCGGTAAATCCGCCACATCAGCGACTTCATCTCTGCCCTGCCACGGGCGTTTTGCCCTGTGGGGGGAGACTAAAATTCACTGTCCCGTTAACGGGTTATAGCGGCGGTGAGGGCAATCAGACGGATCAAAAGTCATCATAGACACAATTCTCTCTGACGATGAAACGGGTTAGCGATGATTGTCCTCAGGCGTTACCGGTTTTCGTACTTCGTCAGTCTGTGTAACCTTCCGGGTTCTGCTGCTGCCAGCGCCAGGAGTCCTGCGCCATGTCATCAACAGTACGGACGGCGCGCCACTGCATATCACGGGCGGCTTTTTCCGGACTGGACCAGCACTCAGCGATGTCGCCCGGACGGCGGTCACACATCGCATACGGGATCGGTTTACCGGCCGCTTTACTGAACGCCGCGATCATTTCCAGCACACTGGTGCCCTTGCCGGTGCCCAGATTATAGATATGCAGCCCGGAAGACTGTGCCACGGTTTTCAGTGCCGCAACATGGCCGTCCGCCAGATCCATCACATGGATATAATCACGCACCCCGGTACCATCAGGTGTAGGGTAATCGTTTCCATAGATACTGACTTTTTCACGGCGGCCGATAGCAACCTGAGTGATATACGGCGTCAGGTTATTCGGGATACCTTTCGGGTCCTCGCCCATCGTACCTGTCGGATGCGCTCCGACCGGGTTGAAATAACGCAGCAGTGATACAGACCAGTCATTATCCGCGATCAGCACATCACTCAGAATGCGCTCAACCATGTATTTACTGGTACCGTAAGGGTTTGTGGTATTGCCGATAGCCGATTCTTCGGTGATCGGCACACTGGCCGGATCGCCGTAAACCGTCGCGGAAGAGCTGAAAATAATCCGTTTCACCTGCGCCCGCTTCATACTGCGCAGCAGAACCAGTGTGCCGTTGATATTATTATCATAATACTCAACCGGTTTTTCCACGGATTCACCCACGGCTTTCAGGCCCGCAAAGTGAATTACCGCATCGATGCGGTGTTTGGCAAATACGCTGTCAAGAAAGGCTTCATCACGGATATCCCCCTGATAAAACACAGGTTCTTTTCCGGTAATTGCAGTGATCCGCGCCAGAACTTTGGCATTGGCGTTACACAGATTATCCACAATAACCGGTGTCATGCCTGCATTCATCAGCTGTACGCAGGTATGGCTGCCGATATAGCCCATACCGCCGGTGACAAGAATTTCCACATATACCTCTCAGGCTTTGTAATGTATTCAGAGAAAACCAAAGTATAACGTGAGGACGGGGAAGATTCTAACCATGAATATTATTTGAGTCTGTGATACCGATCTTATTTGTGTAAACGTTTACACTAATGCGCTGAATGGTTTTTACTAAAACTTTCTGTGCTACTATAAATGACTGTTACGCCTGAATTAAGCCTGTTGCCCTGCCGCAGTTCCCGGCCGGAGGAGAAAGAACAAAAAATGGCCACGCTAAAAGATATCGCCCAGCAAGCCGGGGTCTCACTCGCAACCGTATCCCGGGTGCTGAATGACGACCCGACACTCAGTGTGAAAGAAGAAACCAAACTGCGCATTCTGGAAATCGCCGAGAAACTGGAATACACCGTTTCCGCTCAGCGCCGTCACATCCAGGGCAAACGTCAGGCACAGCGGCTGCATTTTCTGGCGGTTTACAGCTATCCGAAAACAGCAGAAATTAATGATCCTTACTATCTCTCCATCCGCCACGGTATTGAGTTACAGAGTGAACGCCTGGGTATTGAGCTGACACACGCCTATGAAAACAACCTGCCGGAAACTATCACCCGCCCGGATGGTGTGCTGCTGGTCGGGCACGGTGCCCGCGCGGTACTGACAGAGGTGCAGGCGCTCTGCTCTGCGGTCTGTTTTGTCGATTTCAGTGATCGCCAGAGTGATTATGACGCCGTGGATATTGATCTGGCGTACATTGCACAATCCGTGACAGACTTTTTTATCGCACAGGGCTATGACCGGATAGGCTTTATCGGCGGGCAGGATTCCCCGGCGGCGGCAGATATCCGCGAAGTCGCTTTTACTGAATACGGCTCACTGCGCGGTGTGGTGCGCGGGGAGGATATCTATCGCGGCAATTTCTCCAGTGCGTCCGGTTATGCCCTGGCGAAAGAGATGCTGACCAGAGAGAGCTACCCGAAAGCCCTGTTTGTCGCCTCAGATTCCATTGCCATCGGGGTGCTGCGGGCGCTGCATGAGCAGCATATCGCCATCCCGGAGGATATTGCCCTTATCAGTGTTAATGATATTCCGACCGCCAAATTTACCATTCCGTCACTGTCGACCGTCCGCATCCACTCCGAGGTGATGGGCAGCCAGGGCGTGAATCTGTTGTTTGAACGTCTGCGTGATGAACGGCAGGAGCCGCTTCAGGTCTTTGCTGCCTCCCGCCTTATTCTGCGCGGCACCACGAAGTAACACGCCCTCCGTAAGATTCTGACGGCTGCCTTTCCCGGTGGCCGTTTTCTTTCAGTAAAATTTACCTTCTGCAAAAATGACCACCTTTTGCACAATTTATCGCTTCAGCTCACAAGATTGTGCCGCTGTTATGCGGAATATGTGATCAGGTTAAACATCTTAGTTTTACCCTATAGTTTTTAGTAAAACTTTTACTAATATCCCGTTAATGATTGATCTCATCCGATAGCCCGCAGTGATTGCTGACTATAAAGAAGGAGTTTCTGTGAATAACTGGGAAAACTACACCCTGCTGCATGAAAACCGCCTGCCCCCGCGTGCCTATTTCTTTGCCTATGATAACGATACCGCTGTCCGCACGTATCAGCGCGAACTGAGTCAGGGCTTTAAACTGCTCAGCGGGCAATGGCAGTTCCGCTATTTTGACCATCCGCTGCATGTACCGGAGGCGTTTTACAATACGCCGATGACAGAATGGTCATCCATCACTGTCCCGAATATGTGGCAGATGGAAGGCCACGGGCAGCTTCAGTATACCGATGAAGGCTGGCCGTTCCCGATTGATGTGCCGTTTGTCCCGTCAGATAACCCGACAGGCGCCTATCAGCGCATGTTTACACTGGATGAAAGCTGGTCGCAACAACAGATCATTATTAAATTTGACGGCGTTGAAACCTATTTTGAAGTCTATGTGAACGGCCATTATGCCGGATTCAGCAAGGGCAGCCGCCTGACCGCTGAATTTGATATCACTGAATTTGTCAGCGCCGGGGAAAACCTGTTATCGGTCCGTGTCATCCAGTGGGCAGACAGTACCTATATTGAAGACCAGGATATGTGGTGGATGGCGGGTATTTTTCGCGATGTGTATCTGATAGCACAGCCGCCGGTACATGTCCGTGATCTGACTGTCCGTACTGATTTGCGCCGGATTACCGCAGCGCCCGCCTGACAGCATCCGCTGAGATTACCGGCTCCGCAGCCGGGATGCAGATTGAGGCTGTTTTGTATGACGGCAGCACCGTCTGTTTTTCGCAGAAAACAACCCTGACAGCCGGTGAGCAGACAGTCACATTCACCGCTGATATCGATTCCCCGCGCTGCTGGAGCGCGGAAGATCCGTATCTGTATCACCTGCTGATCCGTCTGTCGGACAGTAACGGCAACCTGCTCAGTGTGATCCCGCAGCGCGTGGGATTCCGCGATATAAAAGTCCGCAACGGTCTGTTTTATATCAATAATCATTATGTGAAATTACACGGCGTCAACCGTCACGATAATGATGAACACAAAGGCCGTGCTGTCGGCATCCGCCGGATGGAGCAGGATCTGCGGCTGATGAAGCAGCATAATATTAATGCCGTGCGCACCGCCCATTACCCGAACGATCCGCGTTTTTACGAGCTGTGTGATATTTACGGTTTATTTGTGATGGCGGAAACCGATGTGGAAACCCACGGTTTTGCCAACGTCGGCAACCTCAGTCAGATCACGGATGATCCGTCATGGGAGCCGGTGTATGTCGATCGCATCCGCCGCCAGGTGCATGCACAGAAAAACCATCCGTCCGTAATTATGTGGTCACTTGGTAATGAATCCGGTTACGGCTGTAATATCCGCGCCATGTATGATGCCGCGAAAGCCATTGATGATACCCGCCTTATCCACTATGAAGAAGATCGTGATGCTGATGTGGTGGATATCATCAGCACCATGTATTCCCGTGTACAGATGATGAATGAATTCGGTGAGTATCCGCACCCGAAACCGCGCATTATCTGTGAATATGCCCATGCTATGGGTAACGGACCGGGCGGGCTGAGTGAATACCAGGCGGTGTTTGACCGCCACGATGCCATTCAGGGACATTTTGTCTGGGAATGGTGTGACCACGGCATTCTGGCACAGGATGAACAGGGTCGTCCGTTCTATAAATACGGTGGCGATTACGGCGATTACCCGAACAACTATAACTTCTGCATGGATGGCCTGATTTTCCCGGATCAGACCCCGTCCGCCGGGCTGAAAGAGTACAAACAGGTCATAGCGCCGGTGAAAGTGCGCGATTTTGATGCGAACAGCGGCGAAATCACTATTGAAAACCGTTTCTGGTTCAGCACGCTGGCGGAGTGTCAGATCCGTGCGGAATACATAACTGACGGCAATATTATTCACAGTGAAATTTTATCGCTGCCTGAACTCGCCCCCCGCGAAAGCGCCTGTGTTGCCCTGAACTTACCGGCTGCTGATGGCCGAGAGATGTTTGTCAATATCATCGTCACCCGTCTGAATGCCACCCGCTACAGTACTGCCGGACATGAAATCGCGGTTTATCAGTTCCCGCTGGCGGCGGCATCCGCGCCGGTGCTGCCGTTTATCCGCCATGATGCCACGCCGCTGACAGTCTGTGACGAGCGGCTGGAAATGCATATTCGCGGTTGTGATTTCACCCTCACCTTCTCAAAAACTGACGGAAAATTAATTCGCTGGGAAAACCGCGGGCAATCCCTGCTCGCCGCCGCACCACGGATGCGTTTCTTTAAACCGATGATTGATAACCATAAACAGGAATATGAAGGTTTATGGCATCCGGCACACCTGCAAATCATGCAGGAACATTTCCGTGGTATGGAAACGGCACAGGAAAACGGCCATGTGATTATCACCGTGAACTCCGTGGTTGCCCCGCCGGTGTTTGATTTCGGTATGCGCTGCACTTACCGCTACAGCATTGCACCGGACGGCCATGTTGCGGTGACACTCAGCGGAGAGCCGTACGGCGATTATCCGCATGTGATCCCGTGCATCGGCATGGATATGGGTATCGACGCCCGTTTTGACCACGCGGAATACTACGGGCGCGGACCGGGCGAGAACTATGCCGACAGTTGCAAAGCCAATCTTATCGGCCGCTATCAGTCGCCGGTCAGTGACCTGTTTGTCAATTACCCGTTCCCGCAGAACAACGGCAACCATCAGGATACCCGCTGGCTGGCACTGACAGACAATCACGGCAGCGGCCTGTTTGTCCGTCCTGATCAACCGATCAATTTCAGCTGCTGGCCATGCCGGGGGGAAGAGCTCCACCGCGCACAACATCAGCATGAATGGCAACCGGACGGCCATATCACCCTGAATCTTGACCACGCCCTGACCGGACTGGGCTCTAACTCCTGGGGCAGCGAAGTCCTCGACAGTTACCGTGTGTATTTCCGCCCGTTCCGTTTCGGATTCACACTGCTGCCGTTCACTGAGGGCGACTGCCGCGCGGAAACACTCGCAACGCTGCGCTTCTCCGGCGAAACACACTCAGGAGGCGAGGCATGATCCTGTTTACTGATTTAACTGATTTTCAGCATTTTTTCCGTCAGGGAAAAAAATGGCAGTGTTGTATTGAAGCCATCAATAACTTGCCGCGCATTCATCCGGATGTGACCTATTCCGTCGGCGATTCGCTGATATACCGCCTTCAGACAAAAGCAGAGCCGCAGCCGGATTTTCTCGGAAAACGCCGTTATTTTCAGGTGCATTACTGGCTGGAGGGGGAAGAAAGCGTGGAGTATGCCGCCAAGTCCGCCCTGACACCAGTGAATGCCTACTGTGATGAAACGGACCGCGAAACCCTGCGCGGCAACGGGGAAACGCTGCTCTGCAAACCCGGCAATGTGCTGGTGTGTGAAAATCACGAGGCATACCGGTTCACCTGCTCAGGCGATGTCCGCAAAGTGGTGCTCACCGTGACCATTGAAGACGGTTATTTCCTGAATAAATAAATAGTTAATAAATAAATGTGCGGGGAACCACCCCGCCTTCACCCGACAAAACAGGGCTCTGTACCCGCCCGCGTCGAGATCCACGGAGAACGCTATGTCCACATCCGCGCGTAATACCATCGGCAAGTTCGGACTGCTGTCCATGACCTTTGCCGCTGTATACAGTTTTAATAATGTTATTAATAATAATATCGAACTCGGATTGGCCTCCGCACCGATGTTCTTTATCGCCACGATTTTCTACTTTATTCCGTTTTGTCTGATTATCGCGGAGTTCGTCTCCCTGAATAAAAACTCCGAAGCCGGTGTTTATGCCTGGGTGCGCAGTTCTCTCGGCGGCCGCTGGGCCTTCCTGGCCGCCTATACCTACTGGTTTGTGAACCTGTTTTCTTTACCTCTCTGCTGCCGCGTGTTATCGCCTATGCCTCTTATGCTTTTCTCGGCTACGAGTATATTTTCACGCCGGTAACCACCGCGCTGCTCAGTACCGTACTGTTTGCCTTCTCCACCTATGTTTCCACAAACGGGGCAAAATTGCTGGGGCCGATGACCTCTGTCACCTCTTCAATGCTGCTGCTGCTGACCTTCTCGTATATCGCACTGGCCGGTATTGCACTTGTCGGCGGGATACAGCCAGCCGACCCGATCACCGTGGAAGCCATGACTCCAAACTTTAACTGGGCATTCCTCGGGATCACTGCGTGGATCTTTATGGCCGCCGGGGGTGCGGAATCTGTTGCCGTGTATGTCAATGATGTCAAAGGCGGCAGTAAAGCATTCGTGAAAGTGATTATTATTGCCGGATTATTCATCGGCCTGCTCTATTCCGTCTCTTCCGTGGTGATTAACGTGTTTGTGCCGCGTGAATCACTCAAGTTTACCGGTGGCTCTGTGCAGGTCTTTGAAGGGTTATCCACCTATTTCGGTCTGCCGGAGATCCTGATGAACCGCTTTGTCGGTGTGGTTTCTTTCACGGCCATGTTCGGTTCTCTGCTGATGTGGACGGCAGCGCCGGTCAAAATCTTCTTTGCTGAGATCCCGAAAGGTGTCTTTGGTGCCAAAACCGTGGAACTGAACAAACACGGCGTACCGGCGCGTGCCGCCTGGATTCAGTTCCTGATAGTGATCCCGCTGATGTTTATCCCGACCCTCGGTTCCGATACCGTCCAGGATCTGATGAACACCGTGATCAACATGACTGCTGCTGCCTCTATGCTGCCGCCGCTGTTTATCATGCTGGCGTATCTCAACCTGCGCCGCAAACTGGATCATATCCCGCGTGACTTCCGTATGGGTTCACGCACCACGGGGATTGCGGTGGTCTCCCTGCTGATTGTGATTTTTACTATCGACTTCCTGGCTTCGACGTTCCCGACCGGTGCCAATATTGCGACTATTCTGTTCTATAACGTCAGCGGCATCCTGATTTTCCTCGGCTACGCCTGGTGGAAATACAGTCGTTATGAGAAAACCCTGACCGCAGAAGAGCGGAAAATCGCCGATGCCCCGACCGCGCAAACCGCGCTGGAACGCGGCGAACAGTCCGTTGAGAATATCTGATTATCCTGAAGATACTGAAAAGCCACCGGACGGTGGCTTTTTGTATTTATGAACCTCTGACTTTATGTAACAGGGTGATAGCCGGTAAAGAAATGAAAAGCATGCGAGCCATGGATGGCGAGCCTGAGCTTACAGGGACGTATTCACAGCGACTTTTCATTTTTACCGGTTATCGCCGGAATCACCGGCGTCACAACCCGCCTCTTTCATTATCAGCACGGGGCTGCAAGACCCGCAGCAGCTAACACCGCTATGGACGGAAGGATGACGCGTGTACACTCAAAAACGGGGTGGCTGCAACTCCATAGGTACCACGTCAGAAGTTTTGATCAGGTTAATAAAATCAATCCCCTGCGGGTTGAAAATAAACAGCGCATACCCGGTGGCCATTTTAATATCGTCGTTACGGGAAATCCCCGGGAACCCCGGCATCGGACCGCCCTTCTCAACCTGTTTAATCAGCCCCACCTGATCGATCATCACACTGCATGCCAGCTGACCATTCATCTCTTTTTTATCCATCCGCACCATATCGCCCTGATACGGACGTGAGGTAAAGTGATCAACGCCGTTCTTGTCTTTCACTGCCACACCATACTGATTGGTGGATTTATCCAGCAGCGTCAGGGCGATATTCTGTGATTCCCCCTGCAAAGGAAGCTGATAAATACCGGTGAAATCCGGGCAGTTTTCCTGTGTCTGCGCCGGTGGCAGGGGCGCGGCACAACCGCTGAGCAAAATCGGGAGCAGTGCGGTTGCCAGCCAGAGTTTGTGCGTCATAAATATCCTTTTGTCAGTGCATTTTCCGGAGCCGGAACAGACGCAAAGTTTATCACAGTTTCCCGTGCATCCGGAAAAATGCCGCAGAATGGCCTTACTTTACCTTATCCCAGCGCACCAGACTTTCTGATAACACCGCCAGCAGAATAGCCACCAGCATACCGTTCCCCAGCATCGGACGCAGCAGCACCGGCAGATCACTGATAAATACCGCGGGCGGATTGATCAGGAAAATACCCACAAACAGCGGGATCGCCAGCCGGTAAATATTGCGTGCATTCAGGGAAATTTTATCCACAAAAGCCAGTGAGGAAAACATCAGCGGCAGATAAGTCGCCAGCATCACAGCACTGCCGATGGCGAGCGGCAACCCGCTGAAAAATAGTGTGACCGGCTGAATCAGCCCCATCAGCAGAAACAGCACACTGCCGACCACCAGCGATGTCCGGCTGCTGTCATTGGTCTGCGTGATTAATCCCACTGAGGAGACAAACGGTGCAAACGGCACTACCGCCAGCGGTGCGGTCAGCAGCGTCACCGAGCCGGTGACAATAAAACTGCGCCGGAACAGGACACTGTTTTCCTGCAATTTATCCATGTAAAACACATCCGTCGAACGGATCGCGCCAAAGGTGTTACTGATATTCAGAAGCCCGGTCAGGATACAGGTAATAATCACGCCCCAGCGGAATTCAAACCCTTCGGTACTGCCGAGCGGTAAAAACTCCCATGATGCGGATGCCACATCCCGGGCCGGCGGGGAAAACAGCAGTACATATGCGCCCCAGCCCAGCAAAACCCCTATCAGCAGGGCATATTTAGCCACTGATACCGGAGCATACACAATTACGCCCAGCACCAGGATCAGTGTTGCCAGTGCCAGGAAAAAGACCGGATAATTCACCGTAGCATCCGGTGGCATAATACCGAACGGCAACCCCAGCATCCCTTTCAGAAAGATAGATACCAGTTGCGCGCCTATCATAAACATAAACACCGCCATCACCGCCGGGTTAAAAATCCGGGCAATACGGGCACCGGCGCCGGTAAAACCAATTGCCAGTGTGATAAGCCCGGCACAGGCAATCCCGATAGCAAGGTTTGCGCCGGTCACGCCCGCAGAAGTACCGAAAGACGCTTCTGCCACAGCAATCCCCAGAATGGTGGCCCACCACAAGCCGGACAGCCAGTGGCTTTTTTGCATTTTTATCATGGAATAACGCCTTTCGGATGCAGTGTCAGATTTATTGTTAATATAGTGATAATGATCATACTATCAAAGTGAGATTATTTTGTGAGTTTTTCACTCAGAGAGGTCATGATGAAACCATCCGTACTTGTTTACCGCGATATTCCTGACGACATCCTCACCCGCCTGTCCGCTGAATGTGATGTTCAGCGCGTGGCGGAAATAGATCCGGACATTGATCCGTCAGTAAAACCGCTGCTGGCCGGGGCGGATGCTATCCTCGGTTCCGGCGGGAAAATTGATGCCCGTTTTCTGACAATGGCACCCAAACTGCGGGTAGCTTCCACCATCACTGTCGGCTATGACAATTTTGATGTGTCTGCACTCAGTGCGCGGAACGTGGTACTGATGCATACCCCGGATGTTCTGACAGAAACCGTTGCCGATGCCACAATGGCACTGGTACTGGCGACAGCACGGAAAATGATCATCAGCTCTGAGCGGGTGAAACGTGGTGAGTGGACAGAAAGTATCACGCCGGACTGGTACGGCTGTGATGTTCACCATAAAACGATGGGAATTGCCGGAATGGGCCGCATCGGTGATGCACTGGCACGCCGCGCACACTGCGGATTCGGCATGAAAGTGCTCTACAATGCCCGCTCCCGCCATGAAAAAACCGAAAAAGCCTATCAGGCGGAGTACCGTTCGCTGGATGCCCTGCTGGCAGAATCGGATTTTATCTGTATCACCCTGCCGCTGACGGCGGAAACCCGTCATTTATTCGGCCGTGAACAGTTCGCAAAAATGAAGCGCAGTGCCATTCTGGTCAATATCGGGCGCGGTGCAGTAATCGACGAAGCCGCACTGGCACAGGCTCTGAAAGAGAAAACGATTTCCGCCGCCGGGCTGGATGTCTTTGAGCAGGAACCTCTGCCGCCGGATTCCCCGCTGCTGTCACTGGATAATGTGGTACTGATGCCGCATATCGGCTCGGCCACACATGAAACCCGCTATGCGATGGCAGCCTGTGCCGCAGATAATATTCTGTGCGCCCTGAAAGGCGATGTCAGTCAGAATTGCGTCAATCCGCAGGCACTGCAACAGTAATTTTCTCATCTGAACACAGCAGATTATCTTTACCGGATAATCTGCTGAATCTGCGATTCCCCGCCCGCCACAACAATATTAATTTCTTATAATTATCAGATAAATACGATAGCATCCTGACCTGTAACACTATATTTATGAGTACAGATATTTGAGAACAGTACAGGCAGTGTATTAAAGGTCAGCACATGAAAAAAATCAGATTACCGCTTCTTTGTATTCCTGTTTTTCTTTTTGGTTTATTTCTGTTTTTTCATGAAACGGGGCGCATCATTTATAATGAATCAGATACTTACCGCTATTACATGTATACCGACAGCGGGATACGTAATGTACCGCGGATCTCAGAGAATTATCAGTTTGAATATATCCCGACAGAAGGAACAATATCTGAAATGAGCAGTATTGTTTTTCATGATACGCAGGACTGTGCTCCCCTGAAAGATTATCTGAATAATACCGGCTATTACCTCTACAGGACTCAGGATCAGGGACAGAATGAGATCTGGTTATCCGCACGGAATAAAAAAGCCCTCTATTCTCTGCACCAGGATAAACAGGGCCGGTTTATCCGCCTTTCCCGCAGTTCTTTATAAAAAAGGCAGACAAAGACACAGAGATAGCCTGCCTTTTCGGTCAGAATGTTATTGAGCGGCCAATATTGACAGAGTCACACCAGCGGGTTTTATATTCCCCGGACACCATGCCGTAAGAATACGTCACCGGTGCGGGCAGTTCAGCTGTCAGACAGAGATTACGCCACATCAGCATCGTGCCGACAGAATATTTGCGTAAATTCATGTCGTAGCCGATGTTCAGAAAATCAATAAATGACCCCTGCTTTGATGGCGTGGAAAGTAATAACTGAATTCCCGCCGCTTTGCCGTCAAAAAATGCAATTTCACCAAAGAAGTTATTATAACAGTGATGAAAAAGCGCGCGGATGACCGGATTATTTTCTGCCTCAAGCTCCCGCCGTTCAGCATACAGCCGAAAATAAGTTTCAAATAAAAAATCCGGCCCGACAGCACTGATATTTTCAAATGTTCCGCCATCGGCCATAAACTTACGGATCTCTTTTTTCCGGGTAGCTTTGGTTTTAGCCGAAAAAGCAGAAAGATCTTTTGAAACGGCCACATGGCGCCGGGAAAACAGCGAAAATGAACTGTTATAAAACTGACGGCATTCAGTGCTCAGCGATTTGGTTTTAAATGGCAGAAAACATTTAACGTTTTTATTAAAGGGCAGCAGGATGGAATAGCAGGGAAAATACATCCATCTCAGGCTGTTCTCCGGATTTTTAATATCATTTGCCAGCCAGCCATTATCTGTGCAGACTGCCCCTTCAATAACACCTTTTTTTGTATAGGCGTAAAAAACCGGTTCAATGCCCTGCTCCATAGCAAACTTAATATAGTGCGGTGAGGTTTCCGCGTTATAACCAAATTTCTCACAACAGGCTTCGTAGTCACTGAAGCTGCACTTTTCCCATCCCGAAAATTTCATCATATCCGCAGAGTTCTGACCATTAATTAATAATATCCGCCATTCTAATTAAACCGGCTGCGGGTGCAACTAATAACAGGCAACTGCTGAAAATGAATATCCGCAGCAGTTGCACCATCAGAGATAATTATCAGGTTGTCAGCCCGGCACGGACGGACTGGGCGGGATCAATATGTGTCATCACACTCAGCACCTGCGGGTCACGGCGGATATTCATTTCAGCCGCAATGGCGATTTCATGCCCCTCTTTAACAGTCAGGTTTTCATCGATTTCAATATGAACATCCACCAGCAGATAATCGCCGGACTTACGGGTTTTCAGATCATGAACCCCTTCCACCCCCGGGGTATCCATCACAGATTGTGTGATTTTTGCGACAGTTTCTTCATCCGCACCGCGATCCATCAAATCCTGAAGGGATTGCAGGGTAAATTTCACGCCCATGCGCAAAATAAACAGCCCGACTACCAGCGCCGCAATCGGGTCCAGTATTTTATATCCCATCAGGCTGCCGGTGATACCGATGGCCACCACCAGGGATGATGCCGTATCTGAGCGGGCATGCCAGGCGTTGGCTTCCAGCATATTGGATTTCACTTTGCGCGCCACATGCAGCATATAACGGAACAGTCCCTCTTTCGCCAGCAGTGCCAGCAGCGCCACATACAGCGCCAGCGAGTGAACTTCCGGAATAGTTTCCGGCGACATAATGCGTGAACCCGCTGTCCACAGCATACCGCAGCTGACCACCAGCAACAGCATACCCAGAACAAGTGACGCTACATTTTCATAGCGGAAATGGCCGTAGGGATGTTCCTCATCCGGCGCTTTGCTGCTGCCGCGGTTGGCAATCAGTACCACAAAGTCAGCAATAAGGTCAGACAATGTGTGTATCCCGTCGGAAATCAGGCCCTGTGAGTGTGAGAAAATACCGGCGACTATCTGCCATACAGACAGCAGGGTATTCACCCAGACACTGACCCAGGTACTTTTTTTCGCCGCAGCGAATTTTATCTCACGGCTGATATCCGCGCTGTTTTCGGCGGTTTTATCCGCCTGTGCAGGTATATTAGACATAATTTAATTCCACATTATTTTTGTGGTTAATACACAACAAATAATTGCAGTGAATCGTGATCATTATAGTCCAGCAAACGGATTAATGCCGTTCTTTCTGAACAGGAAATAAAAAGTTACAGCTAACAGGGTTAGCTCAGAATATTAATTCAGCGTCTGCAGTATGCCACAATAATTTTTTTCCGTCTCCAATTTTATGATTTTATTTGATTTTTATAACTGAGAATCATTATTCTTATCGCTTTTAAAACGACTTCTTTCATTTCCCTCTTCTGATTAAACAATCATTATTATCTCTAATTTATTTCATTATTTTCTTTACTGCTGATAATAAAAATAAACGATAGTTATTTTCATTTCACAAATTAAATAAGCTGCCGTCATGATCACAGCACGTCCTGTCATTTTTTGCCATACTGAAACTGATTTCAGTTAACAGGAGGCTGTATGTACAACACAATTTTGGTTCCGATTGATATTCTGGAAGATGACCTGACAGACAAAATGCTGCCCCATGTGGAAGCACTGGCAAAAATTGATAATCCGAAGATCCATTTCTTCACCGTGATCCCTAACGTGGAAATGTTCTTTGGTGTGGAATACGCCTCAATGCCGGTCAGTATGCGGGAGTCCGGAGAGCGTATTGAGCTGGCACTTGCCGCACTGAAAGAAATTATTAAAGGGATTGCCGTGCCGGAAAGTCAGTACACCCTGCACGCGGCTATCGGATCAGCCAAAAATGAAATTCTCGCTTATGCCAAAGACATTAACGCCGACCTGATCCTGATGGGCTCTCACCGCCCGGGTGCGGCGACATTCCTGCTCGGCTCCACCGCGGCAATGATTGTCCGTCACGCCAAAACCTCAGTGATGGTTATCCGTTAGCCCCGTTTGTCTGTAAATTCTGCCCCGCAACATTGCGGGCCATGTTATTTCAGCTGCGTTTGAGTTTATCAGTATTTGCCAGATATAACGCCACCGTCAGCGCCAGTATTGACAAGGTATGCAGGAATGTCGCATTAGCATCAGAGTGATCGACAATAATTAAACGCACCATCGCCGTAATGCCGATATAGATAAAATAGCGCAGCGGAAAATGATAGCCCGACGAAAAATACTTCACAATTAAGGCAATAAATTCAAAATACAGGAAATAGGTCACGATACTGTCTAATAACAGATAGGTCGTTTTTTCCTGTGCGGAAAAGAGCAGATTAATCAGTGTCAGTGTTTCCTTTCCCATAAACACAATCAGCAGTACACCTAAAATCAGCAGCGCAATATTCAGAATCCATTGCAGAGCAGTTGCTATCTGGCGGGATGGATGAAATTCCATAATCAATAGCCTCAGTGACAGACGACAATTACGCCCGTAAACAGTATGGGTTTAAGTGTACGACGAAATGATGTCAGAACAGAATAAAAAAACACGGCGAATGCCGTGTTTTATGTGTCAGAAATTAACGGATTATTTTGCCGGAGCATCCAGCAGCTGGTTATCTGTGCTCCAGATACGGTATTTCACATCCACATCTTTCGGTGCGTAAACCACAACCGGCAGGCGGCTGTTGTAACGGACAAACGCTTCATCGCCCAGATTCGCACTGATAAATGCCTCATGCTTTTCATTATTGAGGCAGCCCATCATGGTGGACATCGGCCCGGTTAATTCACCGGTTTCATAATAGTCATAGCCGAAACCATCAACCGTTTTCTGTGTCAGCGTTCCGCCAAACCACTGACGGTTGCAGTCCGTCATCTGGTTTTTACCGATCACCAGCTCGATTTTATACTGCCCTTCATCGGCTTTCGGCTCTACGGCAATCACATGGCGAACCTGACCTGACACGGCCTGCGGGAAATGTTTCAGCTCACTCATGCCGTTGTCAGTTTTCACAATCTTCAGCGGCTCCATATCAGCAGTTTTTGCTTCTTCAGCATAAGCGCCTGCGGCAGCAAACATGGCCATAACAGGAAGAATCAATTTTTTCATCAAATAATTACCTTTTATATAAGTACATTTGATTATGAAATCATCTCATAATCTTCATGCTGACTATTAAGAACATTATAATAATCTTTAGTTCACCGCCAGACTAAAACACAGAGTATTCTTATAAAGTGGCATATAATATTAAAAAAATCACCATGACCAGTGTGTTAAACCAATAACTCTGCCGGAATGCCGGCACCCCCATCAATAAATCACGATACATTTATGCCATTCTGATCACGGATATAACGACACAACCCATGCATTCCTGTTTGTGTTTGTTATACTGAAAAGGCTGTATTCCCCGTCAAACAGGAGGTTCTATGCCACTTGATCAGCAAGCCCTTATAGCACAGCTTAAAGATTCAAATCCTCGTTTTGCCGCACTGTATCTGAAGCATCATCAGTTAAATAATAAAATTGCCGAGCTTGAAGGCCCTAACGGCGCAGGCTATAACGACAATGTCGTCCGGCTGAAAAAAGAAAAACTGCACGTTAAAGATGAGATGCAGCGCATTTTAGCGGAGTGTCAGTAGTTTCTCCCCTGCCAGATAACGCCCTTTCACGGGCGTTATCTTATGCCACCTTTTCTTTCTCACCATAATCTGACCTGCCGCAATCTATTGCACTTTAAAAGATGCATAATAATTACATCTTTAATATCTGACCGGAGTTATTATGTCTGAGAAAGCCTCTGTCCATGGCCACGAAGTCATGAATATGATTATTGAAAGCGGAAAAAATTACACCACAGAATCGCTTATCGCGGATATTCACGCCACATTCGGCGAAGATACCCGCTTCCATACCTGCTCGGCAGAGAATATGGATGCGAAAGCACTGGTCAGTTTTCTGGCGGCACGCGGGAAATTTATTGGCAGTGAAGAAGGGTTCAGTACATCGGCTGAGAAAATCTGCAATCACTGAGTGGCGTAAAAAAACCGCTATCTCCCCTGAAGGCACAAAAACCGGGAGATAGCGTTTCCTGTATCAGGAAGAAAATTATGATGATGCGTTGTCATCATCCATCCAGCTGTCATCTTCCCAGATGGACTGAATAGTATCCATCAGCGACTGTTTATCGTCGGGAGATTTCACGCCGGAAATATTAATCGTGGTCTGACTGCTTTGCGCAATACGGAACTGCATATCCGGATATAGCGGCAGGATCCGGTGTTTTAACCGAACTTCAAGGGACTGGATAAGATGCGCAGGCACTGCATTTCGTTTATCTAACAGAATTTCAATACGCATGATGTTGCTCTCCGTGAACTGTATAGATATGCAGTATTTTATTTTTAAATAAAAAGAAAGCAAATTTTAAGCACAGTATTTAAATTTATAGGTTTTTACTGCACGAAAGAGGAGTTTCCGATGGCCGGCAAACGTATTTTACGGGAAATCAACACCGTTACCCGTATGGTGGAACTGTATGAACAACACCATCCGGCACCGGAAGATACTCCGGAACATTACCGTGATCTGCTGGCTTATGCAGTGAAACGGCTGGAAAAATGCCGCTACGGCGAAGACAAACCGGCCTGTAAACAGTGCCCGGTACACTGTTACCAGCCAAAGCCACGGGAAGAGATGAAAGTGATTCTGCCATACCGTACAGACACTGCTGGAAGAGGCGCCGCCTGAAAACCGCCTGCGGGCAGCGCTGCGCCGGAGCATGAAACACATAAACCCCGGTTTTTCCGTGGCGCTGGTTGTACACCCGGATCAGGCCGCGTTTCTGCATCAGTGGCTGTCAGCAGAAGGCACAATAACGCTGCCGGACGATATATCGGTTGAGACTGACAACACCCTCCTCCCCGGCGACTGCCTGATCCGCCGGGGCAGGCAGATTATTCATGCCACTCTGGAACACCAGCTTTCGGTACTGCGGGAAATGTGCCGCGATTAATCCGGCAAAATCGCAAATGACCGGACCGGAAATCCGCCCGCATTATCCGGTTTTGCCACGATATTAAAAATGACCGCACCTTTGGCCGGGACTTTATCCAGATTGGTCAGCAGCTCTATCTGATACGCATCCTGATCCAGCACAAAATATTCCGCCAGCAGCGCACTGTTTTTACGGAAATCCTGCGCCGAATCGGTATCAAACGTTTCATGCCCCACCGCACTTATTCCCCGCTCACGGAACAAAAATTCCAGCGCATCCAGTCCCCAGCCCGGAATATGGTTGTTGCCTTCCGCATCTTTGTTATCCATCAGTGCCTGCGACGGCCAGCGCTTGCTCCAGTCCGTTCGCAATGCCACAAAACTGCCGCTTTCAATACGTCCGTGAATCTGTTCAAAAGCCAGCACATCGTCTGCGGATAAAGCAAAATCCGCATCCTGCTGCGCCCGTGCGGACTGATCGATTACCACCAGCGGCAGTACCAGCTCTTTCAGTTCCAGCTCGTGAACAAAGCGGCGTCCCTCCACAAAATGGCACGGCGCGTCAATATGAGTACCGTACTGCCCGGGGAAAGCAAACTGCTGGGCAAAAAAGCCGTCGCGGTAATCAAACAGCGTTTTGAACTCCGCCGGATCAAACATGAAAAAGTGCGGTGAATCCGCATTAAATGCGTGTGTCAGGTCAATCCATTTTTTGGACTTTAACAGATTAATTGCGCCGATTAATGATAATGACATTCTGCCCCCTTAATGTTATACCAGTAGTCGTTGTGATTTATGCTCTGGTTATCAGTCAGAATTTACACGGCTTACCGAGGAAGTCATTTGCAGATATTTCATGTTGTTTGTCCGCGCCGGATAAGGAGAACGCGATGTTAAAAGTGATTGCTGAAGATTTTATGCAGCCGGATGCCGTTGAGATCCTGATGCCGATGTATGAAGAGCTGGTAGCCGCCACCCGCCGTGAGCCGCTGTGTATCAGTTATGATCTGTTTGTCGATCAGAAAGACCCGGGGCATTTTGTTTTTATCGAAACCTGGCCGGATCAGGCTGCACTGGATGCCCATTGTGCCAGTGAACACTTCCGCCGCTTGGTACCTGCCATCAATCAGTATCAGCGCGCTGAACCGCGTTTTATCCTGATGGACAGCGCTGTGAAATAACAATCAGGGCGGTATTCCCGCCCAATCTGTTGCTGCTTTCACAGATAGATCCTGTTCGTATTCTTTCTGATATTGCCCCTCCGCACCCAGTTCATCCTGCAAAAACTGTAAAAAAGCAGAAACTTTTTTCGGCAGATATTCACGATCCGGATAAACAGCATAAATATGATGCAGCGGCAGCGGGTATTCCGGTAACAGCGGGAGCAAACGCCCGGCGCGGAGATCCGGTGCGGCGATAAACTGCGGCAGCTGACAAATCCCCGTTCCCTGTAATACCGCCTGATGCAGTGCCAGACTGTTGTTGGCACGCAATGTGCCCTGCGGGGTAAAACGCACCACGTTTCCCCGGTGCAGAAATGTCCATGACTGACCAGCCTGAAAATAATTGTAAAACAAACAATTATGAGATTTCAGTTCAGTGAGGTTCTGTGGTGTGCCGTGCTCTGACAGATACGCAGGGGACGCGCACAGTACACTGCGGCAGGGCGATAACACCCTGGCAATCAGTGAAGAATCCTGTAATTCCCCGATCCGGACAGCCAAATCAAACCCTTCCCCGACCAGATCCGTCAGTTTGTCATCAAACACCATTTCCGCATGCAATGACGGCCAGCGCTGTAAAAAGGCGGGCATAATTTTTGCCAGATGCAGACTGCCGAACACCGCCGGGGCACTGATTTTTAGTATACCGTCAACTTCACGGCTGTAATGTGACAACGCATCCTGTCCGTCCAGCACAGCCTGATGGGCTTTTTTCAGATAGGTGTAATAAAGCTGCCCGGCTTCTGTCAGTTGTAAATGGCGCGTGGTGCGGGTGACCAGCCGGATGCCGGTTTGTGTTTCCAGCGCCGCCAGCTTTTTACTGACCGCCGATTTGGTCATATGCAGATAGTCCGCTGCCTTTGTCAGGCTTCCCTGCTCAGTAATCGCGATAAATACCGGTAAAAGAGAAAAATCCATAATGACCCTTTATTATCAACACATGGGAAACTCTGTTTTTCCTTTTATAGCGCTTATCCCGGATACCGGCAATCTCTATACTTTATTTGTCCGCAATAATGTGAAAATAACAATGAAAAAAGAGATTCTGTTACCGCTGATTGCCTTACTTTCCGGGGTATTACTCACCCTGATGATTATGAGCAACAGCTATTTATCCACCTTTACCTCCCCGCTGCACGCCTCCTGGCTGACGCACGGTATCGGCGCTGTTGTTGCCCTGATTATCTGGCTGGCAGTAAAAAATACCTGCCGCAACGCCGCCCCGGCACAAAAATTCCGTTGTGGTGCTATCTCGGCGGGATACCCGGCGCATTTACCGTGCTGCTGGCGGCGGTCACGGTTAACAGCCCGCTGTCACTCTCCGGCTCTGTTGTTCTGATGCTTGCCGGACAGATAGTCACCGGGCTGATTATTGACCACTTCGGTCTGACGGGACTGGCGCGGCGCAAAGTCACCGGCCGCGACGGGCTGACACTGCTGCTGTTATTCAGCGGCTGTATTCTGATCATTGCAGGAAAATAATAATGTTACTGTTTTATATTACTATCGCGCTGACAAATGGTATTTGCATTATTTTCAGCCGCAGTATCAACGGCAGATTATCTCAGGGCAGCAATGCGTTTTATGCTTCACTGGTCAATCATGTCGCCGGATTTATTTTCCTGAGTGTGGTTGTGCTGTTTTACCTGCCGCAGTTCCCCGTCACGCTGAACAGCATTCCGCTGATTGCATTTACCGGCGGGGTTATCGGTGCCTGTTTCGTGGTGATAAACAGCTATATTCTGCCGCTGCTCGGCGTTACGCTGACCACCATTCTGGCTATCTGCGGTCAGGTATTATCCGGTTTTATTATCGATATCATGCAACACGGTTTGCCGTCACACCTGCTGATGCAGATAACCGGCGTGATCTTCATTCTGCTGGCTATCGGTGTCCGTTACCGGACATAATTTTTCTTATTTCGTTACTCAGCGAAGTGTTTTCCCGGTGCTTCCGTTATGATTATCCGGAACGAATAAGGAGATACCTATGTTTGCTGTTATTTTTGAAGTTACCATGCCGGAAGATAAGCAATCCCGTTACCTGGATATTGCCGCCGGGCTGCGTCCGCTGCTCAATGATGCAGACGGTTTTATCTCCATCGAACGCTTTGCCAGCCTGAGTACGCCGGGCAAATTATTGTCGCTCTCATTATGGGAAGACGAAGCATCTTTGCTGAAATGGAAACAAAACCTGCAACACCGGCAGGCACAGGAAGAAGGTAAAGCGGATATTTTTTCTTTTTACCGGATACGTATTGCTGAAATCAGCCGTGAATATGCGTTCGGGCAGGAATAATCTGCGGAGGTGATATGTCAGAAGAACACATACCGGAATTAGAAACCGCTCTCGCCGGTGTGGCGGCCGCCCTTGCCGATCCGTCCCGTATCCGCATGCTCTGCGCCCTGATGGATGGCCGGGCATGGACCGCGACTGAACTGAGCATTGCCGCGGATATCAGTGCGTCAACGACCAGCGCGCATCTTACAAAACTGGTCACCGGGAAACTGATCATCTGTATACCTCAGGGGCGTCACCGCTATTATCAGCTTGCCGGATTAAACGTGGCTGAAGTCATCGAAAAAATGATGAATCTTACCGGGATTCCGGTGACAGCCGCTATCCGTAAATCCTCCGCACCGGTACATTTACGGCAGGCCAGAACCTGTTATGACCATCTGGCCGGCGAAACTGCCGTTGCTGTATATGATGCGATGCAGGAAAAAGGCTGGATAACCGCTGACGGAGCCGCGCTGACAACATCAGGCGAATCCGCGCTGATAATACCCGGCCTGCTGCCCGCACGCACCGTGAAACGGGTTTTCTGCTGCGGCTGTCTGGACTGGAGCGAACGCCGGTTTCACCTCGGCGGTTATCTGGGTGCCGCCCTTTTCACACACTGTGAGCAACAGGGCTGGCTGACCCGCACACCGGGCTACCGTGAAGTGACCATTACCGGGAAAGGAAAAAACAATTCCGGCAATGGCTGGGGATTCAGATTCCGTAATTATGAGCTTCTGACCAGTAACAGTGATAATTTACGGGCAAACGGCAGAACAAATAAGACGGTCGGAAAAGCAATGGCCCAGGATATACCCCATGATGTCAGCCACGGGGAAACCAGCAGCCACGAGAACCCCAGTGCTTTGACGGTACTGATAAACGAGACAATACCACTCATGACCAGCGATAAGAAAAAAGGTACCAGGAAGATTAACGCGCGCTGAGGCAGCTTCGGAAAACCTAAAATGTAATTTTTGTCCTGAAAAGACATAGACGACTCCGTATAGTGACGACACAACAACACATAACCGTTGTAATGTACAAAGTTACATGCGTTGATTAACGTAAACGCTTACGGGTCAGAGAACAGACCGTTGATGGCGCTATTCTATGAATCTGACTGCATTTGTCAAATGCAATTTATTCTCAACAAAAAAATAATAACGGTTATTCAGTCATCATCAGAAAAATTCAGGAAACTGAACATGCGCTCTTTATAACGGGTAGTGGCCTTCAGGAGTTCTGAACCGGAAATATCCTGCAAACGCCCGTCACGGGCCATTTTCCGGAGATCATCAACCCGGAGATTATCACTCAGTAAAGTGCGTACGGTCATATTATCCGGTATAAGATAAATCGGGCTCTGCATAAGCTGCGATGACCCCAGCCGGTCAAAATAATAATATTGCCCGCCCTTCTGCCAGACTTCCCCGTAATGATGAGAGGTAATATCGCCAATTTTTACCCAGCTATCCGTTGTATTATCATCAAGACGCCGGAGAACCGTGCTGCGGGAAATCAGTCCCGGAGATTTCCGGCCGCCCCATGATTCCTCTCCCTGCAAATACCGTGTTTCATTACCGCAGGAAAAAATCAGCGGGGATATTTCCTGACAGCTTGCCTGCAATGTCGGATTATCGCCCGCACGACGGATCTTCTCTTTTTTGCGGTCATAAAAATAAATACCCTGCGCGGATAAAAACAGCCCCTGATTAATATGCTGACCATAAAAACTGATCACACGGTAAGGCGCATATTCCGGTGGAAATACGACATTATTCATCGCCACCTGACCGGTTTGCGGATCAAATAAATACGCTTCCTGAAATAAATTGCCAAGGTAAAAGCTATACAGAGATCCGGTGTCTTTCAGCGGTAATAAATGGTGCTGATAATAAACATGTTCCCCGTCGTGATAAAATACCCGGCTCTGACGCACTGATTTATCATCCTGCCGGACATCCACCGGACGTATTGTCTCCGGGTTTGCGCCGGGCATTAATTTACCCTCAAAGAAAACCTGTTCCCCGTTACTGATAAGACCGGAATCCGGTAATATCTGGTACGCAGTAACAGACGGCGGCAAAGGCTGCTGCGGATAATAGTAAGTCTGCGGTTTATCACTCAGGCCCCAGCCGTAACACCATTCCTGATACAATTTTTGCAGGCCGGTCAGTTCATTATTAATCCGGGTATAGGGGGCACAGAAAACGGTATTTTTACCATCCGTAAAATAAGCATTGCCGATGGTAACGGCCGTCCGGGGATTAAAATCCGGAACGGGAAGATTGCCGCACCAGGCGTGGTTTTTATCAGCGGCAAATTGCCGGCCATTGTAGCTGTTATTGTCAGTCAGTAATCTGAAACTGTCCGGGTCCGCATCTGGCATTAAAAAATACCCGTCAGACGGAACAGCGGCATAGACATGGCCGTCATACAATGTGAAAACAGAATTCCCGAATGGTTTTCCGTTCCGGTCAATATCGTAATACGGGGTTTTATCCGTGGCCAGAATAACCCCGGAGATAAACAGGACAGAAGCCAGCATAATGCCGGACATCAATATAATGATAACCGTTTTGCTGACTTTCATATTTCTCCGGTCATTTCCTCACCGCCATCCGCTGATAATGATCCCCGCACCGGCAAGAACGACGGCCGCACCAGTCCAGTCTGAGGCAGACAACGACACACCATCAACCACCCGCAGCCATATCAGTGCAGTCACCACATAGATTCCGCCATACGACGCGTAAATTCTGCCGCTGGATTCAGGGTGTAATGTCAGCAGCCAGACAAATGCGGCCAGACTGGCAGCAGCAGGAAGCAATAACCATACACTCCCCTGTTTTTTTAACCATAAATACGGGAAGTAACAACCGGCGATTTCAGCCAGTGCGGTCAGAACAAAAAGGCCGATAATTTTTAATGTCATAGCGTTTTCTCCGTCACTATCCGGCCAGTATACCGGTATATTTACACGAAGCGGCTGTATTTTTCATACCGGTTGGTTCTGCATGCGCCTCTGCGTCTGTGTCAGCACAATGGCGTTGCTGCCAGCCGGAGAAAACAGGCGTCAGGATTTAAAGATGGGAATTACTCCGGATAAATAAATTTATCCAAAACGCCTGATCCCGCAATGTTATACGGGTAATTGAGGAAGTTATGATAAATACCACATAACCGGGTATTTTCCGGCTGCTATGTTTTATCAGCCAGTATCTGTTTCATAAAAATAGTAATAAACAAATCGAGCGGTTCACTGTTGCGGGTCAGTTTGGCGCGCATTACTGCCCCTTCCCAGCCCGACCAGAAAAAAGCCGCCATCTGCCTGCAATCAGTATTTCCGGAAATAAACTTCTGCGCCTGCGCTTCCAGAAGACAATTTTCCACTTTCTTTTGCCAGCCGGTAATAATTTCATCCAGTATTTCGCAATACCCTGCCGGCAAACTGACAACTTCCTGCCCGAGATTACCCACCAGACACCCTCGCTGCCAGTGATATTTTTCCATTCCGGATTTAGTAATTCTGCAAAATGCCAGCAATCTTTCCGGTGGCGGCAATGTGGTATCAGACAGACATTTATCCAGCAGATAAGAAAAACAGCTATCATAATTACGTATGACTTTCAGACCAAAATTTTCTTTACTGCCAAAGTAATAATAAAAAGATCCCTTCGGAACACCGGCTTTTTTTAATATTCCGCTGATATCCGACGTCATATATCCTTTTTCAGTAAATACCTCCGTACCGCTGCGGATCAATATTTCTTTTACATCCGTACCTGCATCATGGTTTTTCGGCGGCCGTCCCCGTTTCGGTTTTGTAATTATTGCTGTCATTACGTTTTATCTCTGTTATGCGGAATATACAGACTACTTACCGTATAAATTCCGGTTGTTTCGCTACAGGAAAAAATCCTCCCGCCGTCACTGCACGGGAGGAACCCACCGGAGAGTATTCGTTATTTCACCATTACGTCCTGGTTTTGTTTCATTTCAAACCGGGGAGAAACAAAACCATACAGTGTCCAGCCGAGGAAGGTGGCAAGCGCCCCCCACATCACAGCATCTTCACCGGATGAATACAGCGCATAGAAACTATAAGCGGCACCGATAAATGCAATCACATTGCCTGTCCGTGCTTTTTTAGGGTCCACATTGGCGACCTTTTGCAGAATAATCATGGCAGCCATGGAAAGGATATAAGGGATAATATTAGTAACAACAGCCAAGTTAACCAGCACATTGAACTGTTTATTCAGTGACGGGCTGATGGTCATCAGCGACAATACAGACTGGATAACAACAATAACCAGCATACCTTTTACCGGAGCATCCGCTTTGGTAACGGCAGAAAATATTTTCGGGAAATAGCCGGAATCGGATGATGATTTAAATACCTGTGCAATGGTGAACTGCCAGCCTAATAATGAACCGCAGCAGGACATAATCATCAGCGCCATCACAACTTTACCCACACCCGGCGTAAACATTTGTGAGAATGCCAGGCCAAACGGTGCAGTAGAGTTTGCCAGATCCATATTCGGCACAATACCGGCAATAACGTTCGTTGATACTATATAGATAACCGCTGCACCTAATGTTCCGCCCAATACCGCAATCGGCACATTTTTTTCAGGATTATCAACCGCCTCACTGTTAGCACATGCTGATTCCATCCCTAAAAATGCCCATAATGTCATCGCAATAGAGGAACCGACCGCCTCAAAAAGCGGAAAATTATGCGGGTTCCAGGAATTAACATACAGTTCAGGACTGAACCACCACCAGCCGATAACCGAAATACCAACAACCGGAATAATTACCCCCCAAACAGTCACACTGCTGATCCGCCCGGTGATCCGTGCACCGCCGAAATTTGCCACCGTACAAATCCACAACACAACAATTGTGGCAATACAGATACCCAGCGGCGTCATCGCCGCATCCATCAGCTCAGCGCCATAACCGACGGCTGAAATCGCGATCGCAACGTTTGCAATCAGCAGAGAAACACCATAGGTGTAATTCGCCATAAAGTTACCGGATTTACCGAATGCGTATTCCGCGTAACCTCCCATCCCTCCGCTGCGGCGGCTGTACATACCACACTTGGCAAATGCATAAGCCAGTGCCATAGAGCCGACAGCGGTCACAACCCAGGACAGAATAGAAATCGTCCCCACTTCCGCCAGTTTTGTCGGCAGCATAATGATGCCGGACCCCATCATATTCACTGCGGTTAATATAGTGAGCTGTAATACGCTCATTTTATTTTTTGAAGCACTCATCATATTTCTCCCCGGCCGACGGAGCACGCTCATCCGCGCTCCGCCATGCACGAATTAACGAACTCAGTGTTTAATTACATAGCCGTATGCCCGCTGACGGCCATCTTCGTCACTGCGGATATACACACCCTGTAATTCCGGTGAGAATCCCGGGAAGAGGTTAATCCCCTCCTCCAGCGCCAGAAAATATTGCTGTACGGAGCCGCCCCAGATTTCCCCCGGAACGACACACAGCACTCCCGGCGGATAAGGCAGAGCGCCTTCGGCCGCAATACGGCCTTCAATCTGATCCACTGCAACCAGTTCCGCATTACCGCGCACAAACGCAATATTCGCCGCCTGCGGCAACATGCTGACCTGCGGAAAATGTGATTTGCGGAACATCTCTTTCTGGAGTTGTTTCACATTAAACTTCACATACATATCATGCATTTCCTGACATAACTGACGGATGGTATACCCCTGATAATGGGCTTCATGTGCATGATATACAGACGGCAGTACCTCTTTCAGCGGAGCATCCTGTTCCAGTAATTGCTCAAAACGGGCAATCTGAGCCACCAGATGCTGCATTTTTGCCATGCTTTCAGCAGGTGTCAGCAGGAACAGAATGGAGTTAAGATCGCATTTTTCAGGAATGATATTATTTTCACGCAGATAGTTGGCCAGAATCGTTGCCGGAACACCGAACGCTTCATAATTACCGGTTTTGGCATCAATACCCGGCGTTGTCAGCAGTAATTTGCAAGGATCAACAAAATACTGATTTTCTTCATATCCCTCAAAGGCATGCCAGCGCTCACCCGGCACAAAATTGAAGAACCGGAGATCATTGGCAATCACATCAGTATCAAAGTCGCCCCATGAACGGCCATCAATAGTTTCCGGAATGAACGGACGGATATGCTGACAGGATTTCAGCAGCAACTTACGGGTTTCAATCCCGGTTTTCACGCAGTCCATCCATAAACGCTTACCCGATTTCCCTTCATGCATTTTGGCATTCACATCCAGAGCGGCAAACAGCGGATAGAACGGGCTGGTGGAGGCATGCATCATAAAGGCATTGTTCAGACGCTTATGATTCACATAACGGCTCTGGCCTTTAATATGACTGTCTTTTTTATGGATCTGAGATGTCTGAGAGAAGCCGGCCTGTTGTTTATGAACAGATTGTGTGACCAGAATTCCGGGATCATTTTCATTCAGCTCCAGCAAAAGCGGAGAACAATCTTTCATCATCGGAATAAACTGCTCATAACCAACCCAGACGGAATCAAATAAAATGTAGTCACATAAATGACCGATTTTATCGACAACCTGGCGTGCGTTATAAATTGTTCCGTCATATGTGCCCAGCTGAATAACGGCCAGGCGGAACGGACGTTTTTCACCGGTTCGTTCAGGTGCGACTTCTTTAATTAAACCGCGGAGATAATTTTCCTCGAAACAGTTAGCATCAATCCCGCCGATAAATCCGAACGGGTTGCGCGCGGCCTCCAGATAAACCGGCGTTGCCCCCGCCTGTATTAATGCGCCGTGATGGTTTGATTTGTGGTTGTTACGATCGAATAATACCAGGTCACCCGGCGCCAGTAAGGCATTAAGCACCACTTTATTTGAGGAAGACGTACCATTAAGGACAAAATAGGTTTTATCCGCATTAAAGACTTTCGCCGCATGCTGCTGTGCCGCGCACGGAACCCCTTCATGAATCAGCAGATCCCCCATGGAGACATCCGCATTACATAAATCAGAACGGAATAAATTTTCGCCGAAATATTCAGCAAACTGGTTACCCAGCGGATGACGGCGGAAAAACTCCCCGCCCTGATGCCCGGGACAATCAAAAGCTGAATTTCCCTGTTCAACATACTTTTTCAGACTGCCGAAAAATGGCGGCAACAGGCTTTCTTCATATTTCAGCGCCGCTGTTTCCAGTTGTTTACTGTATAATTCACTGTTCTTTTTATTTAAATCAATCACGCCGGTTAACCGTGTAATGACATCTGCCGGAATGACTTCGTGATCACTGATTACAGCGAAAACCGGTTGTTCAAAACTGTGCTGCTCAATAAAATCCAGCTTTCCGTCGCGGATATCATCAAGTGAAATAACGATTACAGCAACATCAGTAAAATCTGTATTCAGGATATCCACACATTCCCGGTGTGTTGAAATATAGCCG
>NZ_NRQY01000001.1:49816-233516 GCF_003996855.1 Morganella morganii
ATTACCGTGTGACACGTCTTATATGCGGCCAAAATCGGTTATTGTTTTCCATTTTTGCACCTGTTTAAAATTAAGACTATCTGACGAACAATTATTAATATAACCAAGTGCAAATACCATACCGTGATACACATCAAAATAATAATTATAAAAATAGATTCAACCAATATTAATTGGTGCAAAAATACATTTTGTTAATATCGTGTTGTGTATATTATTGGCGTAAATTAAAAAACAAATACATATTTAATATAGTTACTACGTCTATATTAAAAACAATAACCAAATAGTCATTAATATAGTGACACGGTCTATATTCATTATTTATAAGATAATAAAATACAATCACGATATATATATTTAATCAAATCGCACTAATAGTTTAATTTTAAATTAAGGTGTAATAACAATAAATTATCAGAAATACTATTTTATGACCTGGAAACTCGTAAAATTAATAAGGTATTATTTTTGAATAATTATTCATTACAATATTTCTCTGTGCCGCGAAGGGCTTAGAATACAGAGATTAACACATTGATAGATAACAATTAAATAAATTCTATACAGATTCCTATACAACATTGTATCGCGCCAGGGGCTTTTCTGCTTTCAGGCTGATCATATCGCAGCGGGTGACTACGTTGCGAAAATATCATTGCCAACCTGATTTATTGCCGATAGTGAAATACCGACCAGGCAGAACCCTACCCGTAACCTCTCCGTCATTTTTCATGCCGCCGTTTCAAACGGAGCCGTGATATCCCGGGAATGGTTTACGCCTGTCCTGCGCCCCGGTAAGCTGGTACCCGTTAAACCATTCATGCCGACCAGTAGCGATAATCCGGTTTCCTTTCTGGCAGGTCATCAGTTCCAGTGGCTGTGATGGGCTTTGCTTTTCGGTATGTGCGCATGGATCACCTTCCGGCTGCTGAGACTGCGGATAGTATAACGCATTAATAATACTTAATTCCGGTACAGAACCGGAATCACCGCTGCCATTGGTCATTGATTCAGTGACCTCCCGTGATACGGGATAATCCCGCATGTAAAACCGGCATGTAACCTTAGCGTGAACCCTTGCCGTAATCTTGCCGTTATATAGCCTTGTGCCTTGTTGTAATCTTACTGTTCTTCGAGGCCGTCACATTGTCCCGCGCAGGGTGATGTATTTCCCTCATTAGTGAGGGTTATATGAGTTAACATACTGATATTTATACAGAGTGTGATTTAGCATTTGGCATAATTAAACAATAAAATAATAATATCCCGGATATTCCCTACGATTCTTACCTAATTGTGAGCGTGATTGGTACTGATATCATCTATTTTTAACTCATGAGGGATCACTATGTTTCAGGTAACGGAATATTTACATCTTTTTAATGATGATTTGTACAGGATGGGTAATAGCACATCTCCACGTCTTACCAACATTCGGCCAATTGATATTGATACTGTGATCGAAGATGGCATACTCTATGTATTACCTAATACTGGTGGAATTTCCTTAATGGATTCTGAAGGACTAAAAATTAATAAAATGGGGGGATGGGTATGGCGGATTCCTAAAAACACTCACCTTCCTTTTGAATTAAAATTAGTTAACGACAGAATGGGGCATTATTCACTGGAACCAACAAAAAAAATGCCAGAATCGGAATTTATTTTACATTTGGAAAGCTTAGTATCTCACTGTGAAAGGTATCTTAAAAAATGAGTAATATCATATTAACTTTAGACAAAATGAGCGCCTATGTCATGCTTGAAGCATTAACTAATGAGATCGAGCGGTGGCAGGCAATGACCGAGGAATCTGTAGGTGAAGATGCTTTAGCTGATTATGGTAACGACATGACCCATTTGCTCAATACCTATGAAGCTTTAAAAGAGAAAGCGGTTGCTCAATTTGGTGAGCGTATCTTAGATTTTAAACGCGGCTAACTTCTTCAGACCAGATAATTAGCACCTACGTAACCAGCATAGTGAATCAGGTGCTTTTACTAACCTATGGATAGCCACTATTCAACAATCAATATCGCGGTTGTCCATTATTACTAACAAAATGATACGCAGGAGCATGCTGACTATTCAATATGCCTTTTCCTTTGATTTAGCACGCTTAATTGCCATGTCTGTCAGCTTCATAAACTACCATATTGTATAGCTGAGATTGAATAGAAAATTTCTATACAAAAAACTATACAACAAATTGTATAGATTCCAAAAGATGGTAGTAGACCTCAAAAGACAGTGATTTTGCTGTAAGGCTTGATTTTAGTGGGGTTTGCAGACTTCAGGAGACGTTCAGAGAGGTTTGTTTGGAGCGGGCGAAGGGAATCGAACCCTCGTATAGAGCTTGGGAAGCTCTCGTTCTGCCATTGAACTACGCCCGCATCGGGATGTGTGAGATTATACGCTGGTCATCTTGTTTATCAAGAGGATAGTGAAAAAAAAGCCCCACAATATTGTGAGGCTCCGTATTTATTTACTGCAATGATTATTTGCCCGGGCGCATCGCAGGGAACAGGATAACATCACGGATAGTGTGGCTGTCAGTAAACAGCATAACCATACGGTCGATCCCGATACCCAGACCTGCTGTCGGCGGCAGACCATGCTCCAGCGCGACAACATAGTCTTCATCATAGAACATCGCTTCGTCGTCACCGGCATCCTTCTGGCGAACCTGCTCGGCAAAACGTTCTGCCTGATCTTCCGCATCGTTCAGCTCGGAGAAACCGTTACCGATTTCACGGCCGCCGATAAAGAATTCAAAGCGGTCAGTAATAAACGGATTGTCGTCATTACGACGTGCCAGCGGAGACACTTCTGCCGGATATTCAATGATGAATGTCGGCTGGATCAGATGACTTTCTGCAACTTCTTCGAAGATTTCGCACTGTACGCGACCCAGACCCCATGATTTTTCAATTTTGATATTCAGGGATTTTGCGATAGCAACCGCTTTGTCCATATCATCCAGATCCGCCATATTGGTTTCCGGACGATATTTGCAGATAGCTTCTTTCATGGTGAGTTTGGCAAACGGTTTGCCGAAATCGAATTCCTGGTCACCGTATTTCACGACCGGGTTACCCAGCACATCCTGCGCGATGGTGCGGAACAGCTCTTCGGTCAGCACAATCAGGTCTTTATAATCAGCATACGCCATATAAAGTTCCATCATGGTGAATTCAGGGTTGTGGCGCGGGGAAACCCCTTCATTACGGAAGTTACGGTTGATTTCAAACACACGCTCAAAACCACCGACCACCAGACGCTTCAGATACAGTTCCGGCGCAATACGCAGATACATATCGATATCCAGCGCATTGTGATGGGTGACAAACGGACGTGCACTCGCCCCGCCCGGGATCACCTGCATCATCGGGGTTTCCACTTCCATAAATTCTTTGCTGACCATGAATTTACGGATTTCAGCCAGAATACGTGAACGCATCGCGAAGGTGTTACGGGATTCATCGTTGGCGATCAGATCCAGATAACGCTGGCGGTAACGGGTTTCCTGGTCGTTCAGGCCGTGGAATTTATCCGGTAACGGGCGCAGTGCTTTGGTCAGCAGGCGGACTTCGGTACAGTGAACGGTCAGTTCGCCGGTTTTGGTTTTAAATAACTTACCGCGTGCCGCGAGGATATCGCCCAAATCCCATTTTTTAAAGGATTCGTTGTACACACCTTCCGCCAGATCATCACGGGAAACATAAATCTGGATGCGTCCCGCAGTGTCCTGCAAGGTGGCGAAAGAGGCTTTACCCATGATACGGCGGGTCATCATACGGCCGGCAATCGCGACCTCGATATTCAGTGTTTCCAGCTCTTCCGCGCTTTTTTCGCCATATTTTTCATGCAGATCACCGGATACCGCGTCACGGCGGAAATCATTCGGAAATGCAACGGCTTCTTTTTCACGCAGCAGTGCCAGTTTTTCACGGCGCGTTTTTAATTCGTTATTTAAATCAGGTGCCTGCTCAGCACTGTGTTGATCTTGTGACATTTTTAATCCTTATAAACCCGCTTTTAAGCTGGCCTCAATAAATTTATCCAGATCACCGTCTAATACTGCCTGAGTATTACGGGTTTCCACACCGGTACGGAGATCTTTAATCCGGGAATCATCAAGCACATAAGAACGGATCTGACTGCCCCAGCCGATGTCGGATTTGTTATCTTCCATTTCTTGCTTATCGGCGTTTTTCTTCTGCATTTCATATTCATAAAGTTTTGCTTTCATCTGTTTAAAAGCCTGATCTTTATTCTTATGCTGCGAACGGTCATTCTGACACTGAGTTACAAGCCCGGTCGGGATATGAGTGATACGCACAGCAGATTCCGTTTTGTTCACGTGCTGGCCACCGGCACCGGATGCACGGTAAACGTCAATACGGATATCCGCCGGATTGATTTCAATATCAATATCATCGGCGACATCCGGATAGATAAACGCAGAACTGAACGAGGTATGGCGGCGGCCGCCGGAGTCAAACGGGCTTTTACGTACCAGGCGGTGAACACCGGTCTCCGTGCGCAGCCAGCCGTAAGCATATTCACCCGAGATCTTAATCGTGGCCGATTTCAGACCGGCCACATCACCGTCAGATTCTTCAATAATTTCAGTTTTAAAGCCGCGGCTTTCTGCCCAGCGCAGATACATACGCAGCAGCATGCTTGCCCAGTCCTGAGCTTCTGTACCGCCGGAACCGGCCTGGAGATCGAGGTAGCAGTCAGCGCTGTCATATTCACCGGAGAACATCCGGCGGAATTCCAGCTGGCCGAGTTTATCTTCCAGCCCTTTCAGCTCTTCAACGGCTTCGTTAAAGGTCTCTTCGTCATCCGCTTCCACAGCGAGTTCCAGCAGACCGCTGACATCCTCAAGCCCCTGGTCAAGGTCATCAATGGTTTCCACGATGGCTTCCAGAGAGGCGCGTTCCTTACCGAGTGCCTGGGCACGTTCAGGTTCGTTCCAGACGTCAGGCTGTTCCAGCTCGGCGTTAACTTCTTCTAAGCGCTCTTTCTTGGCATCGTAGTCAAAGATACCCCCGAAGCACCGAAGTACGCTCAGTCAAATCCTGGATCTGATTTTTTACCGGGTTAATTTCAAACATGTCTTTTATCTTTTTGTTGATTGTCAGGTAATAATGTGAGAACTGTACATTGTAACGAAAATCCGCTCATCATGACAGCACCGCAAACCCCTTTCGGACTAAAATTAATCCGGCCAGATATGTTCTATTAGTAACTGCACACTGCGCTGTCCGCGGAACTCATTCACATCCAGTTTATACGCGAGACGAACCCGCTGCACACTGTTGTCCGGCCAGTAATTTACATCAACGTTAAAGGCGATTCCGTCGAGCAGCGGACCGCCGCCTTCCGGTTCAATCATCACTTTAAGGTGTTTTTCTCCGACGATGCGCTGTTGCAGCAGCCGGAATGTGCCGTCAAACAGTGGCTCAGGGAACCCCTGCCCCCACGGCCCGCCTTCGCGCAGCAGTCCGGCGGTTTCCAGTGTCATATCCTGCGGTGACAGCACGCCATCACTCCAGATAACCCCGTGCAGCAGACCGGGATCGATCATATCGTCCACCAACGCGGCAAATTTATGCTGAAAATCAGGGAAATACGATTCCGGTAGAGAAAGCCCGGCCGCCATCGCATGGCCGCCGAATGCCGCCATCATCCCCGGATTGAGGGTATCGAGCCGCTCAAGCACGTCCCGCAGATGCAGGCCGCTTACTGACCGCCCGGAGCCTTTCAGCAGGCCGTCACCACAAGGGGCAAAGGCAATCACCGGGCGGTGATAACGCTCTTTGATGCGCGAGGCAAGAATACCGACCACGCCCTGATGCCATTCCGGGTGATACAGGGCAATGCCCGACGGCATTTCCGTGGTGCTGTGTTCTATTTTGCTGAACAGTGTCAGGGCTTCCTGCTGCATCCCCTGCTCGATTTCGCGCCGGGTCTGATTCAGACCGTCCAGTTCATGCGCCAGCATGCGCGCTTTCGCCATATCATCAGTCAGCAGCAGTTCGACGCCGACTGACATATCATCCAGTCTGCCCGCCGCATTCAGACGCGGCCCGAGGGCAAAACCCAGGTCACTCGCGACCAGCCCGGACGCCTGTCGTTTGGAGATTTCCAGCAATGCGGTGATCCCGGTACAGCAGCGTCCGGCACGGATGCGGTTCAGCCCCTGATGCACCAGAATCCGGTTATTCTGATCAAGCGGTACCACGTCCGCCACGGTGCCCAGCGCTACCAGATCCAGAAGTTCCGCCAGATTCGGTTCAACAATATTCTGCTGTGCAAACCAGCCATCTTCCCGCAACGATGCCCGCAGCGCAGACATCAGATAAAAGGTCACGCCGACCCCCGCCAGGGATTTGGAGAGAAAACCACAATCTGCTAGGTTCGGGTTAATAATCGCTTCCGCCGGCGGGAGGATTTCCCCCGGCAGATGGTGGTCGGTCACGATCACGCGTATCCCGGCAGCATGGGCGGCAGCAACACCGTCATGAGAAGAAATGCCGTTATCCACCGTCATAATCAGCTCCGCCCCTTTGCGGCGGGCCTGCTCTGTCACCTGCGCGCTGAGCCCGTAGCCGTCCTCAAAACGGTTGGGGACGAGAAAATCCACCTGCCGGAAGCCCATCCGGTGCAGTGCGCGGACAGACAGTGCGGTACTGGTCGCACCGTCAGCATCAAAATCGCCGACAATCACAATCCGCTGATTCTGATGCAGTGCCTCTTTCAGCAATACAACGGCCTGGTCAATACCATTAAGCTGACCGTAATTAAGCAGCCCGCGTGCGCCGCGTTCCAGTTGCTCTGCGGAGGTGATCCCTCTGGCGGCATACAGGCGGCATAACAGTTCGGAACGGTCAGGGGCAAGCAGTGCGGTATAATCCGCCGCATCACGGCGGCGAAGTTCTGTTTTTATCATAACAACCTGATTATACTATTAATTATTTATTTACTAATTCAGCAATTTTATCCGCAGATAAGTAACCGGCAATCAGTGTTCCGTCTTCCAGGACAATCGCCGGTGTGCCGGTGATGCCGAATTTCAGGCCGAGATTATAGTGTTTACTGATATCAATGTTACAGCTGTCTATCTGCGGGATCGGCTCATTACGGAACGCATTATCCAGCGCTTTGGTTTTGAACCCGTTACACCAGACAGACTGCATTTCCCGGCCGACCGCAGATTCCGGCCCTTTGCGCGGAAACGCCAGATAACGGACCGTAATTCCCTTATCATTTAAGGCCTTATTTTCATTATGCAGTTTGAGGCAGTACGGACAGGTGATATCCGTAAAGACCGTAATAATATGGCTGCCGCGCTGAGATTTATAAATGATCATCTCATTTTCAAGACTGTTCAGCTCATCCAGCAGGACATTATTGGTGATGTTTTTCGGGGTTTTGCCGCTCATATCAAACATCGGCCCCTGCAACAGATAACGGCCGTCATCGCTGATATAAAAAACCCCCTGCGAAGTGGTAACCGACGACACACCGGGCACCGGTGACGGGCGGATCATGGTGGCGGTCATATCCATTTTACCCAGCGCCGCTTTGATTTCACTTTCCCCGGCAACCGCGCCGTGACTGAACACCAGCAGAAGCGCCAGTGCGGATGATACAATTTTCAGCATACTGTTTCCTTGTCAGCCGCGCGGATGGTGCTGCTGGTGCAGCGAGCGTAACCGCTCCGTCGCGACATGGGTATAAATTTGTGTGGTGGATAAATCACTGTGTCCCAGCAGCATCTGCACCACCCGCAGATCCGCCCCGTGATTGAGCAGATGCGTGGCAAAAGCATGGCGCAGCACATGGGGCGAGAGTTTTTCTGTCGCAATCCCCGCCACCACCGCATAGTGTTTGATGCGGTGCCAGAATGTCTGCCGTGTCATCTGCCGCCCGAGTTTGCTCGGGAACAGCACATCAGCGGCCTGTCCGTTCAGCAGTGACGGCCTGGCCTGTGCCAGATAGACTTCCAGCCAGTAGACCGCCTCTTCCCCCATCGGCACCAGGCGCTCTTTATTGCCTTTACCGATCACGCGGATCACTCCCTGGCGCAGACTGACGTCCGGCAGAGAAAGTGACACCAGTTCTGTCACGCGCAGACCGCAGGCGTAGAGCACCTCCAGCATAGCTTTATCACGCAGTTCGAGAGGGTCGGTAACATCCGGTGCCGCCAGCAGGTCATCCACCTGGCTTTCGCTTAAATCTTTCGGCAGCCGGGCAGGCAGTTTGGGTGCCGCCAGCTGAATGGTCGGGTCATCCGTCCGCAGTTTTTCGCGGTAGCAATACTGGAAAAACCGGCGCAGAGAACTGAGCATCCGGGCCGAACTGGTGGCTTTGTAGCCGCGATCCAGCCTGCCGGCCAGAAAGGCCTGCAAATCAAGGGTGGTCAGTGATAACCAGTCAAGATCCTGCGGTGCCAGCCAGTCCGCCAGTGCCTGTAAATCCAGGCGGTAGGATGCCAGGGTATTTTCCGATAAATTCTGTTCCAGCCAGATAGTATCAAGAAACTGCTCTGTCAGTGCATCACTTTCGCTGTGTTGTACGGCGTCCTTCACCGCTGACCTCCCGTTTGAATTCCCGTGTCAGAATTAACTTATCTTCTGTTACAATACCGTAATCCTGTTATGAAAGCAGCGGACAGACATGATGCGCTTTCATTTTTTACCTGATACACAGCAGAATAAACAGATGAAAATTGGTCTTTTTTATGGTTCCAGCACCTGCTATACCGAAATGGCAGCTGAAAAAATCCGTGATATTTTAGGTGATGATCTCGTTGAACTCCATGATGTGAAAGAGACAGATCTGCAACTGATGGAAAGCTACCCGGTACTGATCCTCGGTATTCCGACCTGGGATTTCGGTGAAATCCAGGAAGACTGGCTGGCGGTGTGGGATCAGTTGCCGCAGCTGGATTTACCGGGAAAAATTGTTGCTATGTACGGCATGGGTGATCAGGTAGATTACAGCGACTGGTTCCTGGATGCGCTGGGCTATCTGCATCAGCAGCTGCAATCATCCGGGGTAAAATTTGCCGGTTACTGGCCGGTGGAGGGTTACACCTTTACCAGCCCGAAAGCCCTGACGCCGGACGGCAAACAGTTTGTCGGCCTGGCCCTGGATGATGTCAATCAGTATGACGAAAGCGAAGAGCGTATCGCCACATGGTGTATGCAGGTGCTTGAGGAAGTACAGGAACTGCTGTAAACGGGTCAGATATCCGGATACTGTAAAAGCAGCTGATTGAGGCTGCTCCATGCCTCTGCCGGCACACTGTCAGAGGCTATCCACAGGTATTTTTGCCGTCCCGATGTCATCGAGCGCAGGTGCAGGCGGATACCAAGCCGGGTGATGTACGGCGGTTTGGTAATTTCCCACTCGTTTTTGCGCCACAAAATCCGGTTCTGGTTTTGCAGGCTGGCAGGACCGGCGCGTTTACTGATGTTATGCTGTGTCCGCCCCCAGCCCGCAATCAGCAGTAATGTCAGCGGCAGCCAGATAAATGAGGTTTTACCGGGCCAGGGCGCAAATAACACACTCAGCGCCAGCGCACCGTAAATCAGTGTTGAGAAAACCTGAGTCTTAAATGAGACACGTAATACTGATTTCCATAAAACCACCGGCCTGCCCCCTCTGTATCCCGACACAATGACAGCACCTGCTGTCCGGCTGAGAACCCGGTTCTCCCGCGTCCGTCAGCCGGAAAATATACGGCATTCCGCAACCGTTTCCTATGTAATAACTGTGAGCAGTTATTACTTTTTCTGCCCGTCAGTCCGGATAATACGCCGTATTTTGTGCAGCCATCCGCGCCTGATTACGTTCCTGAATCAGCCGGATTATCTGATAAAGCGCCTCGTCATCCGGGCGGCCTTTGTTCATCAGCCAGTTAAACAGATCCGGGTCCGGACAGGTCAGCAACTGAATAAAATCCTGTTTCTGAGCATCTGTCAGCGTGTCATATTCATGCTGGAAAAACGGCATAATCGCAATATCCAGTTCCCGCATGCCGCGACGGCAGGCCCAGTGGATGCGGGCTTTATTTTCAATATCTAACACTGGTATATCCTTTTAATAAGGAGCGGTTTATCAGACCGGTAAACATAACTGATGATATCAGCGTAGCCTACCAAGCCCTGACAAAAAAGAAAATCGTCTGCCGCACGCGCCGCATCACACAAAGGGTCAATAATATTCTCTTGCAATGTCTGTTATCTCTTTTACCATACATTGCATAGCTCTCCGGACAGGTAAAACATCATGAACACAGAAACAACCGCATTACGCCCGCAACTGAGTGATTCTCTCCCCCTGACACGCATTTCTCTGCGTGATCTGGCACTGGTCACCATCACAGGCCCGGACAGTCAGAAATATCTTCAGGGACAGGTCACCGCTGATATCGACACCATGGCTGATGATCAGCACATGCTGTGTGCCCATTGTGATGCCAAAGGAAAAATGTGGAGTGACCTTCGTCTGTTTCATTATAAAGACGGTTACGCCTACCTTATCCGCCGCAGTGTGCTGGATACCCAGCTCACGGAACTGAAAAAATACGCGGTATTTTCCAAAGTGACGATTGCCGCTGACGACACCGCTGTACTGACCGGAATTGCCGGTCACGGCGCGGCAGAAGCCTTACAGGCACATTTCAGTGCGGTTCCTGATGCAGACACGCAGGTTGTCAGCAGCAATGACACCACACTGCTGTATCTGCCGCTGCCTCAGGGACGATTTATTCTGATCCATTCCGCAGAACAGGCAAACGCCTTATCTGATGCCCTGTCTCTGCCGCCCGCTTCTGACATTCAGTGGACGGCGCTGGATATTGAAGCCGGTTACGCCGTGATTGATGCAGCAACCGCCAATGAATTTCTGCCGCAGGCAACAAACCTGCAATCCCTGCCGCGGGGCATCTGCTTTAAGAAAGGCTGTTATACCGGGCAGGAAATGGTGGCCCGTGCCAAATTCCGCGGTGCCAACAAACGCGCTATGTTCACACTTATCGGCCACAGCCGCCATGTGCCGGTCGCCGGTGATGATGCCGAGCGTCAGTTAGGTGAAAACTGGCGCCGTACCGGAACTATCCTGACAGCTGTCCGCCTGAATGATGAGCGTGTTCTGGTGCAGATTGTGGTGAATAATGATACGGAGGAAGATTCTGTCTTCCGTATTCGTGAAGATGAAGAAAGCCGCCTGAGCCTTTTCCCGCTGCCGTACTCCTTTACTGAAGAAGCCTGATTTCCCGTCACAGCCGGGTGCAGGGACTCCCTGTCTCTGCGTCCGGCGGTATTCTGTATAAGTTCGTATTGAGGTTGTTATGTCATCAGCTGTTGCTGCACAGAAAGTCATTCCTTTTTCTCAGTTAATCACCTTTGTTATGGAGCTGGATAAACTCAAAAGTGTTTACCGCAAAACCCGCCTGCTGAACAATGAACGTCAGGAAAACTCCGCTGAGCACAGCTGGCATTTTGCCATGACCGCAATGGCGTTTGCGCCGTATGTTGAGGATGCCGATATGCTGCGCATCCTGAAAATGGCACTGCTGCATGATGTGGTGGAAATTGACGCCGGAGATGTGCTGGTCTTTGATCTGGCCGCCCGTGAAGCCATTGCGGAAAAAGAAGTGGCTGCCGCGAAACGGATTTTCGGTCTGCTGCCGCAGCCGCAGGCCGATGAGTTTCAGGCACTGTGGAATGAATATGACGCTGCAGAGACCCGCGAGGCCCGTATCGCCAATATGATCGACCGCGTGATGCCGGTGCTGATGAACCTGCACAACAACGGTCAGAGCTGGGTGGAAAACAATATCTCACTGGAACAGGTGATTGACCGCACAAAATTTATTGCGGATGTGCATCCGGCATTCTGGACGTGGTTACGCGCCGAACTGGATACCGCGAAGCAGAAAGGCTGGCTTCGCTGATAAAAAAGGCCGGTTGTGTTACCACATCCGGCCTTTCTTTTTATCGTTTACCGGTTATTCATAATCACTCACCGGTGCACAGGAGCACTGAAGGTGACGGTCGCCGTAGACATCATCCAGCCGTTTAACCGCCGGCCAGTATTTGTTGTCGCGGGTGGCCTGCGTCGGGAATACCGCCACTTCACGGCTGTACGGGTGTGACCACTCCGCTGCCAGCTCAGTCTGGATATGCGGGGCATTCACCAGCGGGTTATCTTCCGCTGTCCACTCACCGCTGCCGACCCGTTCCATTTCCGCACGAATACCGAGCATCGCATCAATAAAGCGATCCAGCTCCGTCTGACTTTCGGATTCTGTCGACTCCACCATCAGTGTGCCGCCGACCGGGAACGACATGGTCGGTGCATGGAAACCGTAGTCAATCAGACGCTTGGCAATATCCATCTCGGTGATACCAAACTTCGCTTTCAGCGGACGGATATCCAGAATACATTCATGTGCCACATAACCGTTACGGCCGGTATAAAGCACATCGTAAGCGGATTTCAGCCGTGCCGCGATATAGTTGGCATTAAGAATCGCTACCTGACTGGCCTGACGCAGCCCCTGAGCTCCCATCATGCGGATATACATCCAGCTGATCGGCAGAATGGAAGCACTGCCGAACGGAGCCGCAGATACCGCGCCCTGAGTGGTCAGGAGTTCAGAGGTCACAATAGTGTGTCCCGGTACAAACGGTGCCAGGTGTTTTTTCACACCAATCGGCCCCATGCCCGGTCCGCCGCCGCCGTGCGGAATACTGAAGGTTTTGTGCAGGTTAAGGTGAGAAACATCCGCGCCGATAAAGCCCGGCGTGGTCACGCCGACCTGTGCGTTCATGTTTGCGCCGTCCAGATACACCTGGCCGCCGAATTCATGAATGATATCACAGACTTCGCGCACACCTTCTTCATACACCCCGTGGGTGGACGGATAGGTGATCATCACACAGGAAAGGTTTTCGCTGTGCTGTTCTGCTTTCGCCCGTAAATCGGCCAGGTCAATGTTACCGTCTTCATCACAGGCCACCACCACGACGTCCATCCCCGCCATGTTGGCTGAGGCCGGGTTCGTACCGTGAGCAGACTGCGGGATCAGACAGATAGTGCGGTGCCCTTCGCCTTTGCTTTCCTGATAGCGGCGGATAGTCACCAGCCCGGCATATTCCCCCTGTGCGCCGGAGTTCGGCTGCATACACATGGCGTCATAACCGGTCAGCAGCACCAGCCAGCGGGAGAGCTGTTCTATCATCACATGATAGCCCTGCGCCTGCTCCGGCGGACAGAACGGGTGCATATTGTCGAATTCCGGCCAGGTGATCGGGATCATCTCCGCAGCCGCATTCAGTTTCATGGTACAGGAGCCGAGCGGGATCATCGCCTGATCCAGCGCCAGATCTTTGCGGGCCAGACTGTGCAGATAGCGCATCATATCCGTTTCGCTGTGGTAGCTGCGGAAGTTCGGATGCTTCAGAATTTCCCCTTCGCGGCGCAGCGCGGCAGGAATGGATTCAGAAGATGCGGCAACCTGTGCATCCAGCGCATCAATATCCCATTGTGCTTCCTGCCCGGTCAGTACCGCGTACAGATTTTCCAGGCATTCGCGCTGTGTGGTTTCGCTCAGGGTTACCGCAACGGCGCCCGGTAAATCGGTACGCAGGTTGATACGCGCCGCTTTGGCACGGGCCAGTACTGCCGGTTTGTCCTGCACCTCAATGGTCAGGGTATCAAACCAGGTGGTATTGCGCAGACGCAAACCCGCGTCTGTCAGGGCTTTTGCCAGAATATCGGCCAGGCGGTGAATACGTCCGGCAATCCGTTTCAGACCTTCCGGGCCGTGGTATACCGCATACATCCCGGCGATATTCGCCAGCAGCACCTGAGAGGTACAGATATTGGAGTTCGCTTTTTCACGGCGGATATGCTGTTCGCGGGTTTGCAGTGCCAGGCGCAGCGCGCGGTTACCGGCGGCATCAATGGATACCCCGATAAGACGGCCCGGCATGGCGCGTTTGTAAGCATCACGGCAGGCAAAGAAGGCTGCATGCGGGCCGCCGTAGCCCATCGGCACACCAAAACGCTGGGCAGAGCCGAAGACAATATCTGCGCCCTGTTTGCCCGGCGCTTCCAGCAGTACCAGCGCCATAATATCGGCTGCCACACTGGTAATCACCTGCCGCTGATGTAACTGTGCCAGTAAGTCACGGTAATCATGGATCTGCCCGCCGGTGCCGGTCTGCTGCAACAGCACACCAAACACATCATCGTAATCAAGGGCTTTTTCCGCACTGTCAATAATCAGTTCAAAACCGAAATATTCCGCACGGGTGCGGATCACATCCAGGGTTTGCGGGTGGACATCATCTGCAATAAAAAAGCGGTTGGCATTTTTCTTTTTGCTGACGCGTTTTGCCATCGCCATGGCTTCCGCTGCTGCGGTCGCTTCATCCAGCAGCGAGGCGGACGCCAGCTCCAGGCCGGTCAGATCGATAGTCACCTGCTGGAAATTCAGCAGCGCTTCCAGACGGCCCTGGGAAATTTCAGGCTGATACGGCGTGTACGCGGTATACCAGCCCGGATTTTCCAGCAGATTGCGTAAAATCACCGGCGGCAGAATCGTCGGGGCATAGCCCTGGCCGATGTAAGAGGTAAACTGCTGATTCAGCCCGGCAATGGTTTTCAGTTCTGCCAGTGCATCCTGTTCTGTTGCCCCTTCGCCCACCGCAGGCGGGATATCCAGCTGAATATCGTCAGGGACAATATGACGGGTGAGATCTTCGAGTGACGCCGCACCGACTGTTTTCAGCATATGCAGCTGCTGTTCAGGGGATGCGCCGATATGACGGCGGACAAATTCACCGCGGTTTTCAAGCTGAGTTAACGTTTGAGTCATTGTTCTCCGGTTCCTGACATTGTCTGATTCAATAAAAACCCGAAAAAAAACCCTGTTTGCTTATAAACAGGGTTCCGCAATCCGTCAGTCTTCTTCTTCAGCCTGCAATTCTGCGTATTTGGCTGCGTCCATCAGACCGGCAAATTCATCCGGGTCCGTGATTTTGATACGAATCATCCAGCCGCCTTCATATGGCTCGCTGTTTACCAGCTCAGGGCTGTCTTCCAGCGCCGTATTCACGGCGATAACGGTGCCGGTAACCGGCGCATACAGGTCAGATGCTGCTTTTACTGACTCAACAGTACCGAATGTCTCACCAAACGTGATTTCATCACCGACTTCCGGCAATTCAACAAAAACCACATCGCCCAGCAGTTCCTGCGCATAGTCAGTAATCCCCGCCACATACTCGTCACCACTCTCATGGCGAACCCACTCATGCTCTTCTGTATATTTCAGATTCTCAGGTATATTACTCATCGCCAACGGCTCCTGTTATCGGGCTTCTCAAAATTTAACAATAAAATACGGATGTTCAGACCAGTGCTTTGCCGTTACGGACAAACCCCGGTTTCACGACCTCAACAGGCACTTCGCGGTTGCGAACCCGGACAATAGTGGTATTGCCGATCCCCTGCGGGACGCGGGCAAGCGCGATACTGAACCCCAGTGACGGTGAAAATGTCCCGCTGGTGATAACGCCGGTCTGTAATTTGCCGGACTCGTCAGTAAAGCGAACTTCCATTCCGGCCCGCAGCACGCCTTTTTCACGCATCACCAGACCGACCTGTTTCTCAGTACCGTCGCGGCGGAATTTTTCCAGTGCCTCACGGCCGATAAAGTTCCGGTCTTCCGGCTGCCACGCAATGGTCCAGCCCATATTCGCCGCCAGCGGATTAACGGTTTCGTCCATCTCCTGGCTGTAAAGATTCATACCCGCTTCAAGACGTAAGGTATCCCGCGCACCTAACCCGGCCGGTTTCACTCCGGCGGCCAGCAGTTTTTTCCACAGGTCAGCGGCCTGCTCTGCGGGCAGCGCGATTTCATAGCCGTCTTCGCCGGTGTAGCCGGTCGTGGCAATGAAGTAATCGCCGCTCTGCACGCCGTAAAACGGTTTCATTCCGGCGACAGCGGCTTTTTGTTCCGCACTCAGCAGTGCCGCGACTTTTTCTTTGGCGTGCGGACCCTGAACCGCAATCATCGCCAAATCATCACGGACTGTCATCTCAGCAGCAAAGTTTTTGCGATGTTCGTCAATCCACGCCAGATCTTTTTCGCGGGTGGCGGAGTTCACCACCAACCGGTAAAAATCATCCGCAAAGTAATAAACGATAAGATCATCAATCACACCGCCGGACGCATTGAGCATCCCGGTATACAGTGCTTTGCCTTTTTCGGTGAGTTTTGCCACATCATTGGCGAGAAGATAACGGAGGAACTGCTGACATTCCGGACCATGAAAGTCGACGATTGTCATATGGGAAACATCGAACATACCGGCGTCATTGCGGACATTGTGGTGCTCTTCGATCTGGGAGCCGTAGTGCAGCGGCATCATCCAGCCGTGAAAATCCACCATTTTTGCCCCGCAGGCAACGTGCTCACCGGACAGTGGTGTGTGTTGTGCCATTCTATCCCCTTTCAGTCAGACATAGTGCGCAGCGTGTACCGCGCAAACGATACCCTTTTCCTGACGTTATCACCGAATCACAAACGGAACCATAAGAAAAAATTGTGACCGTGTACGCGGGCGGAAAAATACGAGCCGTCAGTATGCAGATTTTTCATCTGCCATTCTGAGCCCTGAGGCGCAAAAAAGGATTAACAGGTGATAGTTTTGAATTAAGAGGCGGGAATACACTAAAACACCGGCCGGATCGACCGGTTAATTTTTAGTGCATTATGAATAAAACTAATGTGAAAAAAGGCCTTAAATTAGATTTTTTCAGCTGATGCCGGCTTCGGTTCACGCAGCCAGTCCGGCATATCACTCAGTCCGCGGGCATGACGTAATAGTGCCGGTTTGACACCCGGCAGTGTATCCGCCAGCACCAGACCGACATCACGGACCAGTTTTTTCACCGGATTGTTGCCGTCGAACAACTCACGGAAACCCTGCATACCGGCCAGCATCATTGCGGCACTCTGCTTGCGGCGGCGCTCAAAGCGGCGCAGCCAGAAATAGTGACCGATATCTTTACCTTCAGCGGTCAGGCGGCGGATTTCGCCAATCAGCTCCGCCACATCCATAAAGCCGAGGTTAACCCCCTGTCCGGCCAGCGGATGAATGGTATGAGCCGCATCCCCCAGCAGCGCCAGACGCGGTGCGGCAAACTGACGGGCATAACGGCCGGTCAGCGGGATCGCCCGCCGTTCACTGACAACCTCACACAAACCGAGACGCAGATCAAACGCCGCCGCCAGTTTATGATTAAACGCAGCGTCATCCAGATCCAGACAGTGCTGCGCCGTCAGCCCGGGCAGCGACCAGACAATTGAGCAGTGATGAACATCCGGCAGCGGCAGGAACGCCAGAATGCCGTCGCCGTGGAAAACCTGACGCGCCACATTCTCATGCGGCAGTTCTGTGCGGATAGTCGCCACCAGCGCGTGATGCTCATAATCCCAAAACGAGACCGGGATATCCGCATGCTGACGCAGCCGGGAATTTGCTCCGTCCGCCCCCGCCACTAAGCGGGTTGTCAGCATGTCGTCATTTTCTAGGGTGATGAACGCATCATTTTCGCCCCACACCACCTGGCGGATTTGTGTGCCGGTGAGCAGCGTCACATCAGACAGCGTCTGAACCCGCTCCCAGAGCGCGTTGCGGATCACATCATTCTCAATGATGTGACCGAGGTGTTCACAATGGGCTTCCGCCGCGCTGAACGCGATACGGCCGAAGCTGTCGTTATCCCATACTTCCATACCCAGATACGGTGCTGCGCGTTTGGCCAGAATATCCTGCCAGACACCCAGCCGCGCCAGTAAGCGCTCACTGGCGCTGTTGATGGCAGACACCCGGACAGCAAACGGCGCCTGCGGATCAAAACGGGTATCCGGTGCCTGTTTTTCAATGACGGCAATGCGCAGTCCGCAGCCATGCAGACCACAGGCCAGCGCCAGTCCGACCATACCGCCCCCGGAAATTACCACATCATATGACTGCATTGTTTATCCTCTTTCCGTGGCGGAGTAAACCGGCTGAGCGCCCCGGCCGAGAGTCTGTTCTGCCAGCCGGTTGCGCAGAAACGGCAGCATTTCCATTGCCATCAGGCCGGCATTCCGTCCGGCGGCCAGCGGGAAGCAGCGATTGGAGAAAAGGCGCACCAGGCTGTCGGTCAGGGTCATTGTTGTTTGGCGGTCGGCTTCACGGGCGGCCTGATACTGCATCAGCACACGGTACTGACCAATATCTTCCTGTGATAAAAACGCCCGACTGATAACTTCAGCCAATGCCATCACATCACGCATTCCCAGGTTGAATCCCTGACCGGCGATCGGATGAAGTGTCTGGGAAGCATTGCCCACCAGCGCCAGGCGGTGAGAAATCTGTGAGTGTGCAGCACTCAGGGTGAGCGGATAACAGTGACGGGCACCGGCAGTGACGATTTTTCCCAGCTGCCAGCCGAACGCTTTCTGCAATTCACGGCAGAAGGTCTCATCATCCCATTTCCGCACGGCTTCCGCATGCTCTGTGCTGTGACACCAGACCAGCGAACTGCGCCCTTCGGTCATCGGCAACATCGCCAGCGGCCCCTGCGGGGTGAAACGCTCGAACGCCTGCCCCTGCGGGTCACGTTCCGTCATCACATTGGCGATCACCGCCACCTGTTCATACGGGGTATCGGTCCACTGCATGCCACACTGTTGTGCGACCGCAGAATGACTGCCGTCCGCAGCGATCAGAATCTGCCCGTTCAGTGTTTTGCCGCTGTCCAGCTGAACACTGACCTTATCTGTTGTGCGGGTAATGCTTTTCACACTGTCCGGACAGTACAATGTGACATTTTCTGCTTTTGCCAGTTCGGTAAACAAGGTTTGCCCAGCATTATACAGTTCAATCACCTGTCCGAGAGCATCAATATCATAATCACCGGCGGTAATATTCACACAGCCCGTATGTCCCTGATCAGACACATGCACCCGGGTAATCGGAGCCGCATGCGCTTTCAGCGCGGACCACAGTCCGATTTTTTCCAGACGCTGGCAAGTACCGTACGCCAGGGCAATCGCCCGCGCATCAAACCCCGGATGATGGTCATCCGGTAATCTGGCTTCCGCCAGTGCGACGGGAAGCCTGCCGTGACTGAGGCGGGAAAGCGCCAGCGCCAGTGTCGCGCCGGTCATTCCGCCTCCGGTGATTATCACACTCATTAATTATTCAGCCTGTTTTGCCTGCGCCATCAGCGCTTCAATATCATCTGCGGTTTTAACCACGGACGCCGTCAGGTTTTCGTTGCCGTCCGCCGTGATAACAATATCGTCCTCAATACGGACACCGATGCCGCGATATGCCTCCGGCACATCCGCATCCGGCGCAATATACAGCCCCGGTTCGATAGTCAGCACCATACCCGGTTCCAGAATACGGTCGCGTTCTGTGCCGTAATGACCGACGTCATGCACATCCAGTCCTAACCAGTGGCTGAGACTATGCATGAAAAAGGCGCGGTATGCTTTGGTCTCGATCAAATGCGGGACATCCCCGGTCAGCAAGCCGAGTTTCACCAGCCCTTCAGTCATGATTTCCACCACGCGATCCGTTACCTCTGCGATCGACGTGCCCGGGCGGTAAAGTTCGAGAGAAACATCCAGGGTTTTCAGTACCAGATCATAGATTTCGCGCTGCTCTTTGCTGAATTTACCGTTTACCGGGAAGGTGCGGGTGATATCCCCGGCATAACCTTCAATTTCACATCCGGCGTCGATCAGCACCAAATCGCCGTCTTTCATCCGGCATTCGTTTTCAGTGTAGTGCAGAATGCAGCCGTTCTCACCACTGCCGACAATGGTGTTGTAGGACGGAAAACGCGCGCCGTTACTGACAAACTCGTGTTCAATTTCGCCCTGTAACTGATATTCGTACATGCCCGGACGGCATTTTTCCATCGCACGGGTATGTGCCAGCGCGCTGACTTTCCCGGCACGGCGCATAATGTCCAGCTCCGCCGGGGATTTAAACAGACGCATTTCGTGGACGATCGGCCGCCAGTCAATAATAGTGGCCGGTGCGGAAAGATTACGGCGGCTGCCGCGCCGCAATGTATCCAGCGCATTAAAAACGATGGTATCGGCATACGCCATTTCGCCTTGTGCGAAATAGAGTGTGTCGAGGCCGTTAAGCAGCTGGCAGAGCTGTTCATTGATTTCATCAAACGGCAGAGCACGGTCAACACCCAATTTTTCAGGTGCCGCATCCTGGCCGAGACGACGTCCGAACCAGATTTCTGCTGTCAGATCACGAACCCGGTTAAACAATACACTGTGGTTATGGGTTTCATCACTTTTAATCAGTACCAGTACCGCTTCCGGCTCGCTGAAGCCGGTCAGATAAAGAAAATCACTGTGCTGACGGTAGGGATAGTCGCTGTCCGCATTGCGCTGCGCCGGAGGTGCCGCAAAGAAAACCGCCGCACTGGCAGGTGCCATTTTTTCCAGCAATGCCTGACGGCGTGAGATAAATTCTTGTTTATTCATACCCTCTTTCCTTGTACGTGTGATGATTCAGAAATCTGATGGTTCAGTGTGCAGCAGATTATCCGCTGCGGACAGACTCAGATATATCAGTGTAATGTCGGTTTCTGTTCCGGCGCATCAGCCGTTTGTGCGCTGCGCGGCTTAGCCAGCGAGATATAGCACAGCTGCACAGCCACGCGGACATACTCGACCACTTCTTCCAGCGCGTCATCCAGCGCTTCGGTATCTTCCGCTTCATCATAGCCCAGCATGCCGATTTCACGCAGATCAATGACGATTTCTTTCACTTCGTTGCGATCACTGAATTTCGGATCTGCAACACCCAGGCCTAATAAGAAGTGATTGACCCAGCCTGCCAGCTCATCAGCCCGGGCAAATACACCCGCGTCATCATCCGGCAGCAGTAAATTAAACTGGCATTCAGTATCATCAAGCAGTTCAAATGTGGTATTAAAGAGAGCACGCAGCGGCTGTGCCAGAACCTGTGAAAACGCCATGCCTTCGTTGGTCAGGTCGTGAACCAGTGCCAGCCAGCTGTCATCTGTGTTACCGCCGCAGAGCAGACCCGTGATCAGGCCGTGCATCTCTGACGCTGTCATGGCGACGGCCTGCTGACGTAAAAGCTCATCAAGTGTTTTAAAATCGGGCAGTGTTTTATCCGGGGTCATTATTTTGCTCACCAGTCGGGTTTCAGTTCATGATATGCTACCATCAAGAGGCGCCGCTGTACCAGATAAGGGCTGCGGCCTGCTGCTATAACGTACACAATTCACGTCACACAGGATAATATCCTGTTGCAGAAACAAAGGAAGATTCAATGTCTGCACAACCCGTTGATATCCAGATATTCGGGCGTTCCATGCGCGTTAATTGTCCACCGGAACAAAGAGAAGCTCTGCTCGCTTCCGCTGCGGAGCTTGAACAACGGTTACAGGACCTGAAAGAGCGCAGCCGGGTCACTAACGCGGAACAGCTCGTTTTTATCGTTGCGTTAAACATCTGTCACGAACTGACACAAGAAAAATTGAAAACGCGCGATTATGCCTATAACATGGAACAAAAGATAAAACTGTTACAGCAAACTATCGAGCAGGCGCTGCATGACCAAACCCGAATCACAGAGCGCCAGGTAACACCTATTGAATAAAATTGTTTAGAAATCAGTCACTAGACAAAAAAAGTTTCGAAATTAGGTTGCAATCTCAGCCCGATTTCATACAATGAGTTTAAGAACAGCGTTACACGACGTTCACAAAATTCTCTGAGATGTTTGTCTGCGGGTCAGTCCCCTGAGCCGATATTGATACAGACAGAATGTGGTGATTTGTCACCGGTGAGCATACCTGATTCGTTCAGGCAGCCTAATGGAAGCAACACCGCGTTCACCTTAAACCAAGGGTTCAAGGGTTACAGCCTGCGACGGCATCTTGGAGACCTCTCCCTTATTTATCGCCTGATATTTCGCTGATTTCACTATGACTCATGACCCGCTGTTACAATCACGGCATCATCTGCGTCAGTTAATCCGCAACGAACGCCGTGCACTGCCCCCGCAGCAGCAAGCCGCTGCCGCACAAAACCTTGTTCAGCAAATCATTCATCACCCTGAGATAGATCGCAGCAATAATATTGCCCTGTTTCTCTCTTTTGACGGCGAAATTGATACCCGTCCGCTGACAGAGTGGCTGTGGTCGCAGGGAAAACAGGTATTTTTACCGGTTCTTCACCCGTTCAGCCCGCATCATCTGTTATTTCTGGCTTATCGTCCTGATACCCCGCTGATTAAAAATAAGTTTTCAATTTCAGAACCGGCTTTGGATGTCACTCAGGTATTGCCGCCGCAGAAACTGGATATCATGTTTATTCCGCTGGTTGCGTTTAATGAAAAAGGAGAGCGTCTCGGGATGGGGGGCGGTTTTTATGACCGTACACTGGCGGGCTGGCAGAAGAAAGGGTTTTACCCGGTTGGACTGGCACATGATTGTCAGCAGGTTGGTGAACTTCCCGCCGCACAGTGGGATATCCCGCTGCCGGAAGTGATCACACCATCACGCCGCTGGCTGTGGCCGGAACACAAATAAATCAGTATAAACAATCAGATAAATAAATAATTCATCTGCTGTTGACAGCGATAGCGGTTAACGGGCAAATGAAACGAAAAGCATGCGCGTCATGGATGTGTTTACCGCGACTTTTCATTTTTGCCCGTTATCCGCAGAGCAATCACCGCTCTCAGAACAACAGGCGCGCTCTGACGGTTCCCGGCAGCGCTTTCAGTTGCAGCAGAACATCATCAGCTTCGTCCTGATTATTTGCCACAATGTCGATGACCACATACCCCATATCCCCCGCCGTCCGCAGATACTGCGCTGCAATATTAATACCGCGATCAGTAAAGACCTGGTTGATGCTGGTCAGCAGACCCGGGCGGTTTTCATGGATATGCAGCAGACGGTTGGCATTCTGGCCATGTACCGGCAGAGAAACCTCCGGGAAATTGACCGCAGAAAGGGTCGAACCGTTGTCGGAGTATTTCGCCAGCTTACCGCCGACCTCAAACCCGATATTCTCCTGTGCTTCCTGAGTGGAACCGCCGATATGCGGGGTAAGAATGACATTATCAAACCCAATCAGCTCAGAAATAAACGGATCTTCCGGGTCATTATTTGCCGCCGGTTCAGACGGGAACACATCCACCGCTGCGCCGGACAGATGTTTTGATGCCAGTGCCTGACTGAGCGCCGGAATATCCACCACGGTTCCGCGTGAGGCGTTGATAAAAATCGCGCCCGGCTTCATCAGTTCAAGCTCTTGTTTACCAATCATATTTTTGGTGGATTCGGTTTCCGGCACATGCAGCGTAACCACATCACTCATATTCAGCAACTCAGACAGATGACGCACCTGAGTCGCATTGCCGAGCGGCAGTTTGTTTTCGATATCGTAAAAATAGACATCCATACCAATGGATTCCGCCAGAATCCCCAGCTGTGTCCCGATATGACCGTAACCGATAATCCCCAGCTTTTTACCGCGTGCCTCGTAGCAGCCTTTCGCCTGTTTATCCCAGATACCGCGATGGGCTTTGGCATTGGCTTCCGGAATACGGCGCAGCAGCAGTAATAACTGGCCCAGCACCATCTCAGCCACGGAACGGGTGTTTGAGAATGGCGCGTTAAAGACCGGTATACCGCGTTTTGCTGCGGCACCGAGATCAACCTGGTTAGTCCCGATACAGAAACAACCGACAGCGACCAGCTTTTCCGCACAGGCAAAAATCTCTTCTGTCAGCTGAGTGCGGGATCGGATACCGATAAAGCGTGCATCACGGATCGCTTCTTTTAATTCTTCCGTGGATAATGCGCCTTTATGATATTCAATATTTGAATAACCCGCTGCTTTCAGACTGTCTACCGCACTCTGGTGTACGCCTTCCAATAGCAGAAATTTAATTTTATCTTTTTCCAGTGATACTTTTACCATGACCCTGCCTTTTGTTAAGTTCCCGAAATGTCCTGTCCTCACATCAAAATAACAAAAAATAACGTCTCCGCAATACACGCCCCTGTATAAGGCACAGAACAAGTCACAGGGAAAAGTCCGGTTTACAGACGAAAATGAAAAAATGCTGCTGAGTGCTGATATTTTGGACATATCAAAGACAAAATTGTGATATATATCACCGAAATTTATGATTTAAAAAAAAATAAAAAAGGAACCGTCTCCGGTTCCTTATTCTGTATCGGTATATTACAGATAGCTTACTGATTTATTTAATGGTTTTCACGCCATCCTGAGTACCCATCAGCACCACATCCGCACCGCGGTTGGCAAATAAACCCACAGTCACCACACCGGCGATCCCGTTAATTTTATTTTCCAGCTCAACCGGATTCAGGATTTCCAGATTGTAGACATCCAGAATCACGTTGCCGTTATCCGTCACCACGTTCTGACGGTATTCCGGCAGACCACCGAGTTTGACCAGTTCACGCGCCACATAAGAACGCGCCATCGGAATCACTTCCACCGGCAGCGGGAATTTACCCAGCACATCAACACGCTTGCTTTCATCCACGATACAAATGAATTTTTTCGCGATAGCCGCCACGATTTTTTCGCGGGTCAGTGCCGCACCACCGCCTTTGATCATATTCATATGGCGGTCGATTTCATCCGCGCCGTCGACATACACGTCCAGGCTGTCCACATCATTGCAGTCCAGCACCGGAATGCCGTAGCTTTTCAGTTTTGCGGTTGATACCTCTGAACTGGATACCGCGCCGTCAATCTGACCTTTCATGGTTGCCAGTGCATCAATAAAGTGAGACGCGGTGGACCCGGTGCCCACACCAACAATAGTGCCCGGTTTCACGAATTCTAATGCCGACCAGCCAACCGCTTTTTTTAATTCATCCTGAGTCATGTTATTGCCTTTTCATCGTCATCCTATGCCACCGGCATAGCCCGCGATAATTATAGCAATTATTTCTCCCCCGGAATGCGAATTGTGGCATATTGTGAATGACTTATAAAAATAAGGGAGAAAACCGTCATGAGACGACCGGATTATCGTGCCCTGCAGGCGCTGGACGCTGTTATCCGTGAACGTGGCTTTGAGCGGGCGGCACAGAAACTCTGTATTACCCAGTCTGCCGTTTCGCAGCGCATCAAACAGCTTGAAAATTTGTTCGGACAGCCGCTGCTGGTGCGTACTGTGCCGCCGCGTCCGACCGAAGAAGGCCAAAAGCTGCTCGGCCTGCTGCATCAGGTGGAATTACAGGAAGCCGAATGGCTGGGGGATGATGCCGGGAATATTGAGCCGCCACTGATCTCCCTGGCGGTCAACGCCGACAGCCTCGCAACCTGGCTGCTCCCTGCACTGCGTCATGTTCTGGCTGATTTGGCTATCCGGCTGAATATTCAGGTAGAAGATGAATCACGGACACATGAACGTCTGCGGCGCGGGGAAGTGGTTGGTGCGGTCAGTATTCAGCCGCGTCCGTTGCCGGGGTGTCTGGCGGATCAGCTTGGCGCGCTGGATTACCTCTTTGTCGCCTCACCGGAATTAGCCGCCCGTTATTTTCCTGACGGTGTCAGCCGCAGTGCCCTGCTGAAAGCCCCTGCCGTGGCGTTTGATTATCTCGATGATATGCACATGGCCTTTTTGCAGACCAATTTTGACCTCGCTCCCGGCAGTGTCCCGAGCCATGTACTCAATTCCTCGGAAGCCTTTGTGCAGCTGGCGAAACAGAGTTCAGCCTGTTGTATGATCCCGCATTTACAGATTACGGGTGAGCTGGAGCGGGGGGAGTTGCTGGATCTGACACCGGGACTGTTTCAGCGCCGGATGCTCTACTGGCACCGGTTTGCACCGGAAAGTGCCACGATGCGGCAGGTATCTGACGCCCTGCTGAAACACGGGCGTCAGACATTGCGGCAGGCGCCGCCTGAAACGGATTAACGTTTCAGTTCGAACACGACATCCACCTGGTCACGGAAATCGATAGTCTGCTGTTCATAAGTTTCATCTGCGGATACCGCGGCCGGCGCATTCGCCGCCAGCATCATTTTACCGCGCGCCATCACCGGAACCGGCTGAGGGGCGTTATAACCGATGCTGTAAACCATACCCAGTTCAGAACCGAAGCCTTTTGCCACCGCTTTCGCCTGTGAAACTGCATCATCAATTGCTTTCTGACGTACTTCGGCGCGGAATTTTTCCGGATTATTCACCCCGAACTCCACTGCGCTGATATCATTCAGGCCGCTTTTCAGTGCGCCGTCCAGCAGTGTGTTCAGCTTATTCAGGTCATATACTTTCACCGTCACAGAGCGGGATGCGTTATAACCCCGGATAACGGATTCTTCTTTCTCTTTATCATAGACATAATCCGGACTGGTGCTGATATTGGCTGCATTAATGTCTTTCTTTTCAATTCCCTGTGCTTTCAGGAAATCAAAATATTGTGCCACACGTTTGTCCGCCTGTGCTTTGGCAGCCGACGCATCTTTTTCCTTTACGGTCACATTGATAGTCAGTGTCGCCATATCAGGTTCAGCCTGAATCACAGCGCTGCCGGAGGTTGAAATATGCGGGCCTGCCGGTGTTTCTGCGGCCTGAGCCACGGCCGTGTAACCCCCCAGGGCAACCATAGCGGCAAGAGCAAGAGATTTCAGTTTCACATATCCTCCTTCTGTTTTAAACCGGTCACATAACAGGATGTTATGCCGGAATCTATAACGCTATCACACTCCGGCGAAACAATATTTCGGATTAATAAGAAATATTCCATCCTTTTAAGGCTAATTGTATCGCGATATACCACATCACCGAACCGACAAACAGATTGATAATCCGCTGTGATACCGGTTTTTGCAGCACCGGAGAGAACCAGGCTGCCAGCAGTGCCAGGCCGAAGAACCACAATACTGAGGCACAGACTGCTCCGGCGGTGAACCAGATCCGCAAATCTGAACCCAGCTGCCCGCCGATACTGCCCAGCACCACAAAGGTGTCCAGATAAACATGCGGGTTAAGCCAGGTGACAGCCACCAGCGTCATAATCACCCGCCAGCGGCTGCGGACAACCTGCTCCTGCATCGTCAGTCCGTAAAGACAGTCCGCAGCGCTCCCCAGCCATACCACAGCAGAAAGGCCACACCGCCCCAGGTAACCAGTGCCATCAGCCATACTGACTGACTCAGCAATGCGCTGCCGCCGAATACCCCGGCCGTGATCAGTAAAACGTCACTTAGTGTGCATAAAAATGCACTCATCAGATGGTACTGTTTGCGGCTCCCCTGCTGCAACACAAATACATTCTGCGGCCCCAGCGGCAGTATCATTGCCGCACCGAGTAATAACCCCTGAAAATAAGTCGATAACATGCAAAAAATCCCGATAATTATTCAATCCACGCCGGATGGAATGAATATTACCGGGATTTCAGCATTAGTGAAATGAATACAATTAATGAGTCATTAATGAGGCTAATACCCGGTGGGAAAACGCGGTCAGATCCACTCCCAGACCAGACGCAACGGTGTACCGAGACATTCACTCACACGGCGGATAATTTCATCCCGCCCGTTATCCATACAGACAATAAAGCTGTTGTTATAACGGACAGTCAGCCCGTAGCACGCAAGGCCGCCGGTTTCATCATAATCCATATCCGGCATAACGGCAGGTGCCCCGCAACAGGGAGTATTGCGCGGTGCCAGAGCGGCAGAAATACGTTCCTGTCCGGTAACCGCAAAAATGGCATTCATCTGCGCGCTCCACCAGGTGCCGGAAACCGGCTGGCGGCAGGCAGGACAGAGCGGGTAACGGAAGTTTTCACTGCCGGACCAGAAAATAATATCCGGGTCCGTCTGATGCATAATATCGTCAGCCGCCATCCACTCACTCAGATACTGCTCAGCAGCCTGTTGCTGCTCTGCATCCGGGACATAACTCAGTGTCTCAGGAATAAAATGAAGTAAATGCTCGCTCATCACAATCTCTCACTTTACGGCAAAAAAAAGCGGCACCCGGAAAAAGGGTACCGCTGATAATATACACCTGTTACGCCTGCTGTTGCTGATTATTCTGATGCATATGGACATCAAGCTGCGGGAACGGAATGCCGATATTATGCTTATCCAGCGCACGTTTGAAGTTTTCCAGCAGATCCCAGTATACATCCATGAAATCGCCGTTTTTTGTCCAGTAACGGACAATAAAATTCAGGGTGGACGGTGCCATCTCATTGAGGCGGATCACAATACCTTTCTCTTTCTGCACACGCGGGTCAGCGGCAACAATTTCAGTCAGAATCTCTTTAACCTGGTCGATATCCGCCTGGTAAGCCACACCCACAATGATGTCACGGCGGCGATCCGGTTCGCGGGTAACGTTAATAATATCGCCCGCAATCACTTTACCGTTCGGGATCACAATGATTTTGTCATCTGCGCTGCGCAGTGTGGTGGAAAAAATCTGGACATTCTGAACAGTCCCTTCTGACGCCCCGATAACCACATATTCCCCGGCACGGATAGGGCGGAAAATCACCAGCAGTACCCCTGCCGCGAGATTAGAAAGTGAACCCTGCAATGCCAGACCAACGGCCAGACCTGCCGCACCAAGCACCGCGATAACGGACGCAGTCTGCACACCGAGACGACCCAAAACGGCAATCAGTGTGAAAGCAATGACGGCATAACGAACCATCGCGGACAGAAAATCAGAGACGGTAACATCAACACCGCGCATCGACAGCAGGCGGGAAACTGCTTTAGCGGCCATTTTCGCCACAAACAGACCGATAATCAGGGTCAGCACGGCAGCCACAATATTCACCGCATAATCCAGCAGCAATGCCTGATTATTTGCCAGCCAGCCGGTCGCCTGATTCAGGCTGTCCGTCAGGATTTGTTCATTCATTCATCCACCTCATAAGTTATCGGAAATAAATAAAAACAACATTGTTGCAATAACCGACCGATTATCGCTTCAGGTAAAGAACCACTGGTTTATATTACCGTAACAAATGAAAATTTCAGAATAAAAATTCTCAGCCCTGCCCGCCTGTCACAATAAATTTACGATAATTTTCCAGTAAAATCATAAAGTCAGCCGTTCCGCAGAACGCAATACTTTCATTATCGTAATAACTCATACCTTCATCCGGTTCATCGGTTTCAAAGGTAATCTGATTCGCGTTAATCATGATTTCCTCATCATCCATCAACAGTGTGTATTCATGACCCACCCGCTGCCACTGCTGCTCACGCCCTTTAATACTGTCAAATGCCAGAGTTATCTCATCAATTACCGAGAGATCTCCTTTTACTTCTTCATTCAGCCAGTGACCGATCGCTTCGTGATCCATTGACAGCTTAACTATCACGTCCCCGTCGATCCCGAGGGAAAATTCATAATCCATCGCTGTGTACCTCTTATTAATGCTTTACCGCTGTCACGTATGCAACACCTGCTCTTATTTTAGCGTGTTATCCCTTTTTCATGTACATTCACACCGTAATTAACCGGATAACAAGTATAAAAAAACGGGAGACAGTGCCTGCTGTCTCCCGCCGGTGATAAAACTGCGGATTGGTTCAGATGCTGACTATCACACCTGAGTCTGGAAAATCACCCCATCAGCGACTTTGGTATACTGATTCAGCTGGTCAAAGTTGAGGTAACGGTAGGTATCTTCCGCTGTCTCATCCACTTTATCCATAAAGGTCTGATACTCTGCCGGTGTCGGCAGGCGTCCCAGCAGGGAGGCAACCGCCGCCAGTTCCGCTGAGGCCAGGTACACATCGGCACCGGTGCCCAAACGGTTCGGGAAGTTACGGGTGGAAGTGGAAACAACAGTTGAGTTATCCGCCACACGCGCCTGGTTCCCCATGCACAGTGAACAGCCCGGAATCTCAACACGGGCACCGCTCTTGCCGAAGATGCTGTAATAGCCCTCTTCTGTCAGCTGTGCGGCATCCATCTTGGTCGGCGGTGCCACCCACAGGCGGGTCGGCAGCTGGCCTTTATGGCTGTCGAGCAATTTACCCGCCGCGCGGAAGTGCCCGATATTCGTCATGCAGGAGCCGATAAACACTTCATCAATCTTGCTTCCGGCCACATCAGAAAGCAGACGTGCATCGTCCGGGTCATTCGGCGCACAGAGGATCGGCTCTTTGATATCATTAAGATCGATTTCAATCACGGCCGCATAATCCGCATCCGCATCACCTTCCAGCAACTGCGGGTCTGCCAGCCATTTTTCCATGCTCTGAATGCGGCGCTCAATAGTACGGCGATCGCCGTAACCTTCCGCAATCATCCATTTCAGCAGAACAATGTTGGAGTTGAGATATTCCGTAATCGGCTCTTTATCCAGTTTGATGGTACAACCCGCCGCAGAACGCTCGGCAGACGCATCCGCCAGCTCAAACGCCTGTTCCACTTTCAGCGTCGGAAGCCCTTCAATTTCCAGGATACGGCCGGAGAAAATATTTTTCTTCCCTTTTTTCTCCACCGTCAGCAGCCCCTGCTGAATCGCGTAATACGGGATGGCATGCACCAGATCACGCAGCGTGATCCCCGGCTGCATTTTGCCTTTAAAACGCACCAGCACCGATTCCGGCATATCCAGCGGCATCACGCCGGTTGCTGCCGCAAAAGCGACCAGACCGGAACCGGCCGGGAAGGAAATACCAATCGGGAAACGGGTGTGTGAGTCACCGCCGGTACCGACGGTATCCGGCAGCAGCATACGGTTCAGCCAGGAGTGGATAATACCGTCCCCCGGGCGCAGCGACACACCGCCGCGGTTCATAATAAAATCAGGCAGGGTGTGATGCGTATTTACATCCACCGGCTTCGGATAAGCGGCAGTGTGACAGAATGACTGCATCACCAGATCAGCAGAAAAACCAAGACAGGCCAGGTCTTTCAGCTCATCACGGGTCATCGGCCCGGTGGTATCCTGAGAGCCGACAGAGGTCATCTTAGGTTCGCAGTACTCGCCCGGACGGATTCCCGCCACACCACAGGCACGGCCGACCATCTTCTGTGCCAGTGAGAAACCACGACTGCTTTTCTCAACCGGTTTCGCCTGACAGAAAATATCCGTATGCGGCAGGCCGAGAGACTCACGTGCTTTTGCCGTCAGACCACGGCCGATAATCAGCGGAATACGGCCGCCGGCGCGAACTTCATCCAGCAGCACGTCAGTTTTCAGTTCAAATGTTGCCAGCAGTTTATTGGTATCATGATTGCGGATCTCGCCCTTATACGGGTAAACGTCAATCACATCCCCCATATTCAGGTTGCTGACATCCACTTCCACCGGCAGCGCACCCGCATCTTCCATAGTATTGAAGAAAATCGGGGCAATTTTTCCGCCCAGCACAATACCGCCGCCGCGTTTGTTCGGTACATACGGGATATCATCTCCCATAAACCACAGGACGGAGTTAGTCGCGGATTTACGGGAAGACCCGGTACCGACCACATCACCGACATAGGCCAGCGGGAACCCTTTCTTGCTGAGCAAATCAATCTGGTTAACCGGGCCGATATTGCCCGGTTCATCCGGATCAATACCCTCACGCAGGTTTTTCAGCATAGCGAGCGCATGCAGCGGGATATCCGGGCGCGACCAGGCATCCAGCGCCGGTGACAGATCATCCGTATTGGTTTCACCGGAGACTTTAAAAACGGTAACCGTCAGTTTTTCTGCCGGCTTCGGACGTTCCAGGAACCAGTCTGCATCAGCCCAGGATTGAATGATTTTCTGTGCGTAAGAATTACCGGCTTTCGCCTTTTCTTCCACATCGTAGAAATTATCAAACATCAGTAAGGTATGAGAGAGGGCTTTGGCGGCGACAGGGGCCAGTTTTTCATCATCGAGAGATTCAATCAGGGCGTGAATATTATACCCACCCTGCATAGTTCCGAGTAATTCAATAGCTTTTTCAGCGGAGATCAGGGGTGAATGTGCTTCACCTTTTGCCAGAGCGGCCAGGAAACCGGCTTTCACATACGCGGCTTCATCAACACCCGGCGGTACACGGTTGGTAATCAGATCAACAAGAAACGCTTCTTCGCCTGCCGGCGGAGATTTCAGTAATTCGACTAACTCAGCAACCTGAGCGGCTTCCAATGGCTTAGGGACGATCCCTTGTGCTGCACGTTCGGCAACGTGCCTGCGGTAATTTTCCAGCACGACGTACTCCTTGCTTTGTGTTTTTTATGAGTGCCCGGCAACGGGGTTTCAGCATATCAAAATTTAAACACATTGTTAATTCATTCACATTAAAGCAACATAAACAATTTGTGAGCTGAATACCATTAGTGAATTAAACTTGCTGCTTACCCGTTTCACCAGTGTTATGCCGTTTTAAACAGAAATCTGCACGATTATTGATTACGCCGGAAATGCAAAAACGGTCATTGCGTAGTTTTTCTGTACCGGGAACGGCGGTCAGTACGCTGAAATTATTAATATCTGAATAATACCAGTTTGTCTATGAATACACAGGCGGGCGCTGTCTGCGGAGAATAAAAAAATCCGGCGCCAGAGGCAGCCGGATTTTTATCTTCAGCCGGGTAACAAAGATGTTACCGGATCAGCTGATTACTTTTTCTTTTTCGCTTTCGGATTCGGAAGGTCAGTAATGCTGCCTTCGTAAATCTCTGCCGCCATACCGATTGATTCGTACAGCGTCGGGTGAGCGTGGATGGTCAGAGCCAGGTCTTCCGCATCACAACCCATTTCGATGGCCAGGCCGATTTCACCTAACAGCTCGCCGCCGTTAGTACCGACAATCGCACCACCGATAACACGGTGAGATTCTTTGTCGAAAATCAGTTTGGTCATACCTTCAGCGCAGTCAGACGCGATTGCACGGCCGGAAGCCGCCCACGGGAAGGTTGCCGTTTCGTAGCTGATACCCTTCTCTTTCGCTTCTTTCTCGGTCAGACCAACCCATGCCACTTCCGGTTCGGTGTAGGCAATAGATGGGATCACTTTCGGATCGAAGTAGTGTTTCAGACCGGAGATAACTTCGGCTGCCACGTGACCTTCGTGAACACCTTTGTGCGCCAGCATCGGCTGACCGACGATATCGCCGATAGCAAAGATGTGCGGCACGTTAGTGCGCATTTGTTTGTCAACGTGGATGAAACCGCGATCGTCAACTTCAACACCGGCTTTATCAGCCGCCAGCAGCTTACCGTTAGGTGTACGGCCGATAGCCACCAGAACCGCGTCATAACGCTGTGGTTCTGCCGGGCCTTTCTTGCCTTCCATCGTGACATAAATACCGTCTTCTTTTGCTTCAACGGCGGTCACTTTGGTTTCCAGCATCAGGTTAAACTTAGTGCTGATACGTTTGGTGAACAGTTTAACGATGTCTTTATCTGCCGCAGGAATGACCTGGTCAAACATTTCAACAACATCAATCTCTGAACCCAGCGCGTGGTATACGGTACCCATTTCCAGACCGATAATACCACCACCCATGACCAGCAGACGGCCCGGGACGGTTTTCAGTTGCAGTGCATCAGTTGAATCCCAGACACGCGGATCTTCGTGCGGGATAAACGGCAGCTGGATCGGGCGTGAGCCCGCTGCAATAATCGCGTTGTCAAACGTGATGGTGGTTTTACCCTTCTCACCACTGACTTCGATAGTATTAGCGCCGGTGAACTGGCCGAGACCATTCACAACAGTCACTTTACGGCCTTTCGCCATACCAGCCAGACCGCCGGTTAACTGAGAAATCACTTTCTCTTTCCACAGACGGACTTTATCGATATCAGTCTGCGGTTCGCCGAACACGATGCCGTGAGAAGCCAGCGCTTTCGCTTCTTCGATCACTTTAGCAACATGCAGTAATGCTTTGGACGGGATACAACCCACGTTCAGGCAAACACCGCCTAAGGTTGAATAGCGTTCAATCAGGACAGTTTCCAGACCTAAGTCAGCACAGCGGAAAGCCGCTGAATACCCTGCCGGGCCCGCACCAAGTACAACGACCTGGGCTTTAATTTCAGTACTCATCGTGACCTCTTAATTGTTTGTCCGGCGGGTCAGACGACATATATTCCACCGGGACGTACACACTGAGAGCAGTTTACAAAATTGTTAACAACCTGGAAAGGCGCAGTTCTGTGACCTGACTCCCGTTATCCGGGATGAGCACGTTTCAGCCTGCGCCACTAAGACCGGCTCTGCACCGGTCTTAGTGTAATTGCTTACATTGCCAGGCGGCGTAAATCGCTCATGTACTGATTAATCAGCGTGATGAAGCGGGCGCCGTCAGCACCATCGATCACACGGTGGTCGAAGGAGAGTGACATTGGCAGAATGAGACGCGGAACAAACTGTTTTCCGTCCCATACCGGTTTCATGGATGAACGTGACAGACCCATGATAGCCACTTCCGGTGCGTTAACAATCGGTGCGAAACCGGTTGTCCCGATACCGCCCAGGCTGGAGATAGTGAAGCACCCGCCCTGCATATCAGAAGATGTCAGCTTACCGATACGGGCTTTCTTGGAGATTTCAGCCAGTTCGTATGACAGTTCCAGAATACCTTTTTTGTTCACATCTTTGATGACAGGAACAACCAGGCCGTTCGGGGTGTCTACCGCGATACCGATATTGACATATTTTTTCAGAATCAGACGCTGTGCATCTTCAGTGATAGAGCTGTTGAAACGCGGCATTTCGACCAGCGCTTTGGCAGCGGCTTTCATCACGAAGACCAGCGGAGTGATTTTCACACCCAGCTGTTTCTTCTCAGCTTCTTTGTTCTGCTGTTTGCGGAATTCTTCAACATCAGTGATGTCCGCTTCGTCCATCAGCGTAACGTGCGGGATCATCACCCAGTTACGGCTCAGGTTAGCGCCGGACAGTTTCTGAATACGGCTCAGTTCGACTTCTTCCACTTCACCGAACTTGCTGAAGTCCACTTTCGGCCATGGCAGCATGCCCGGTAAACCGCCGCCTGCTGCAGCCGGAGCCGCTTCAGCGCGTTTCACCGCATCTTTCACATAAGCCTGAACGTCTTCGCGCAGGATACGGCCTTTACGGCCTGTACCTTTGACTTTCGCCAGGTTCACACCGAATTCACGGGCCAGACGGCGGATAACCGGGCTTGCGTGAACGTAAGCATCGTTCTCAACGAAGTCATTACCCGCAGCAGGTGCTGCTGCCGGCGCGGCTTTCGCTGCCGGTGCAGACGCCGGTGCTGCTGCCGCAGGTGCGGCGGCGGCTGGCTGTGCTGCCGGAGCAGGTACTGCACCCGCCACTTCAAAGACCATGATCAGAGAGCCGGTTTTGACTTTATCGCCGACGGCTACTTTGATTTCTTTGACTTTACCGGCCATCGGAGACGGGACTTCCATTGAGGCTTTATCGCCTTCAACGGTGATCAGAGACTGTTCTTCAGTCACGGTATCGCCGACGCTGACCATGATTTCAGTTACGTCAACTTCATCACCGCCGATATCCGGTACATGAATTTCTTTGTCTGCTGCCACGGCAGGTGCCGCTGCTGCAGGTGCCGGAGCGGCTGCGGCAGGCTGTGCCGCCGGAGCAGGTGCTGCGCCCGCAACTTCAAAGACCATGATCAGGGAACCGGTGCTGACTTTATCGCCGACAGCAACTTTGATCTCTTTAACCACGCCCGCCATCGGAGACGGAACTTCCATTGAGGCTTTATCGCCTTCAACGGTGATCAGAGACTGTTCTTCAGTCACGGTATCGCCGACGCTGACCATGATTTCAGTCACGTCAACTTCGTCACCACCGATATCCGGCACGTGAACTTCTTTCAGTGCGGATGCGGCAGCCGCCGCCGGAGCAGCAGGTGCGGCAGCCTGAGCTGCCGGAGCAGGAGCCGCTGCTGCGGCCTCTGCTTCAAATACCATGATGAAAGAACCGGTGCTGACTTTATCGCCCACGGCAACTTTAATCTCTTTAACAACCCCTGCCTGCGGAGACGGAACTTCCATCGACGCCTTGTCACCTTCAACGGTGATGAGTGATTGTTCTGCTTCTACTTTATCGCCGACATTGACCAGAATTTCTGTTACATCAACTTCATCTGAACCGATATCGGGCACATGGATTTCAATAAACATTAATTTTTACCTCTTATGCCACACGCGGGTTAACTTTTTCAGGGTTGATGCTGAATTTCTTAATGGCTTCTTCAACCACTTTCACGTCAATTTCACCACGTTTAGCCAGCTCACCCAGAGCAGCAACAACAACATAACCGGCATCGATTTCGAAGTGATGACGCAGGTTATCACGGCTGTCTGAACGGCCGTAACCGTCAGTACCCAGTACGCGGTACTGGTCAGCAGGAACATAACCGCGAACCTGTTCTGCGAACAGTTTCATCCAGTCAGTGGATGCCACAGCCGGTGCATCGTTCATCACCTGAGTGATGTAAGGCACACGCGGGGTTTCTGACGGATGCAGCATGTTCCAGCGATCACAATCCTGACCTTCACGTGCCAGCTCGGTGAACGAGGTCACGCTGTAGATATCAGAGCTGATGCCGTACTCAGAAGACAGAATCTGACCTGCTTCACGCACGTGACGCAGAATCGCACCTGAACCCAGTAACTGTACCTTGCCTTTATCACCGGTCAGGGTTTCGAGCTTGTAGATACCTTTACGGATACCGTCCTCAACACCTTCCGGCATTGCAGGCATATGGTAGTTTTCGTTCAGTGTGGTGATGTAGTAGTAAATGTTTTCCTGCGCTTCACCATACATACGCTCCAGACCATCCTGCATGATGACCGCAACTTCGTACGCGAATGACGGGTCATAAGACAGGCAGTTAGGGATAGTCAGAGACTGAATATGGCTGTGACCATCTTCATGTTGCAGACCTTCACCATTCAGGGTGGTACGGCCTGAAGTACCGCCGATCAGGAAGCCGCGCGCCTGCTGGTCGCCTGCCATCCACATCAGGTCACCGATACGCTGGAAACCGAACATTGAGTAGTAGATGTAGAACGGGATCATCGGCAGGTTGTTGGTGCTGTAAGACGTCGCAGCTGCCAGCCAGGATGCGCCTGCACCCAGTTCGTTGATACCTTCCTGCAGAATCTGACCTTTCACATCTTCACGGTAGTAAGCAACCTGCTCACGGTCCTGCGGGGTATACCGCTGACCTTTGGAGTTGTAGATACCGATCTGACGGAACAGACCTTCCATACCGAATGTACGTGCTTCATCCGCGATGATTGGCACGATACGCTCTTTGATGGATTTGTTTTTCAGCATCACGTTCAGTGCACGCACAAACGCGATAGTGGTGGAGATTTCTTTGTTCTGCTCTTCCAGTAACTGGCTGAAATCGCTCAGTGCAGGAATATCCAGTTTCTCATCGAAGTGAGAACGGCGTGAAGGAACCGGACCATGCAGTGCCGCACGGCGTTCCATCATGTATTTCTGCTCTTCAGAGTTTTCGTCAAACTTGATGAACGGCAGTTTTTCCAGCTGATCATCCGCCACATCGATGTTGAAACGATCACGGAGATGGCGCACGCCTTCCATGTTCATTTTCTTAACCTGGTGAGCGATGTTTTTACCTTCGGCAGTATCACCCATACCATAACCTTTAACGGTCTGGGCCAGGATCAGCGTTGGTTTGCCTTTGGTGTCATGCGCTTTTTTCAGTGCAGCGAACATTTTCTTCGGATCGTGACCACCGCGGTTCAGTGCGAAGATCTGCTCATCAGTCCAGTCTTTGACTAATGCAGCAGTTTCCGGATAGCGGTTGAAGAAGTGTTCACGGACGTAAGCACCGTCTTTGGATTTGAATGTCTGATAGTCGCCGTCAACGGTTTCGTTCATCAGCTGAATCAGTTTACCGCTGGTATCTTTCTTCAGCAGTTCATCCCAGCGGCCGCCCCACATGACTTTGATTACCTGCCAGCCCGCACCGGCGAACATACCTTCCATTTCGTTAACGATTTTACCGTTACCGTTTACAGGGCCGTCGAGGCGCTGCAGGTTACAGTTGATAACGAAGATCAGGTTGTCCAGGCTTTCGCGGACAGCGATATTGATTGCACCTTTAGATTCCGGCTCATCCATCTCGCCATCACCCAGGAAGGCATAAACGGTTTGCTCAGAGGTGTCTTTCAGACCACGGTGTTCCAGATATTTCAGGAATTTAGCCTGATAGATAGCCGCCAGCGGCCCCAGACCCATGGAAACAGTCGGGAACTGCCAGAAGTTAGGCATCAGTTTAGGGTGCGGATAAGAAGGCAGACCTTTGCCGCCGATTTCCTGACGGAAATTGTTCAGCTGCTCTTCGGTCAGACGACCTTCCATGAATGCGCGTGCGTAATAGCCCGGGCTTAAGTGGCCCTGGAAATAAATAACATCGCCGCCGTCTTTTTCGTTCTGCGCACGGAAGAAGTGGTTGAAGCACACTTCATACATGGTAGCCGCAGACTGGTAAGACGCCATGTGGCCGCCCAGATCCAGATCTTTCTTGGATGCGCGCAGAACCATCATAACGGCGTTCCAGCGGATAGCAGAACGGATACGACGCTCCAGCTCCAGGTTGCCCGGGTAGGCCGGTTCATCCTCAACAGGAATTGTGTTGATGTAGTTACGGGCCGCAGCACCTGCTGCAACACTCACACCGCCCTGACGGGCTGTATTCAGAACCTGATCAATCAGGAACTGTGCACGCTCAACACCTTCTTCACGGATGACCGATTCGATCGCCTGTAGCCAGTCGCGGGTTTCGATCGGATCCACGTCATTGTTCAAAATGTCTGACATGGTGTATTCCTTATAGTTTATCTGTTTCTAATGATATTCGGAGCCTATCTTCGCGTATCCCGCCTTAACGGTGACGGGCGACGTGAAGATAGGCCCGGCTATATATTGCCGCTGATGCATAGGTCAGCTTACAGACGCAGCATTCAGGGATCTGTAAGCCCCAAAACCATTACTGATTTATTCTGTATACTGCTGAAGACGACGCAGTGAACGCTCCCGGCGGGTGTGCTCCCGGCTCATATCCAGCAGGACGTCTTCCAGGAATGCCAGATGACGGTGGGAAGCTTCCCGCGCTGCCTCCGGCGACCGGCTCATGATGGCCCGGAATACCTGTTCCCGGTGCTCACTGACCATGGCCAGCATCTCTTTCCGGGTGTATAAAAATTCAAAGTTCTGCCGGATATTTTTTTCCAGCATCGGCACCATACAGCGCAGCAGATGTAACAGCACCACATTATGTGCGGCTTCTGTGACAATCAGCTGATATTGCAGTACGGCCTGAGATTCTGCTTCCACATCCCCGGCTTCGCGGGCATCAGCAATCGCCTGATGACTGTTGGTGATACGGACAAAATCTGCCTCGGTTCCCCGCAGCGCGGCATAATAGGCAGCAATACCCTCGAGGGCATGACGGGTTTCCAGCAGATCAAACTGAGATTCGGGATGCCCTTCCAGCAGTTGGGCAAGAGGATCACTGAAGCTTTGCCAGAGATTACTCTGTACAAATGTGCCGCCACCTTGTCTGCGCAGCAGAAAGCCTTTCGCTTCAAGTTTTTGAATTGCTTCGCGCAGCGAGGGACGTGAGACGTCGAACTGTTTGGCCAGCTCGCGTTCAGGCGGCAGCTTCTCCCCCGGGCTCAGTGTGCCGTCAAGGATTAAGTGTTCCAGCCGCTGTTCGATCACGTCGGCTAATTTTGGTTGGCGGATTTTGCTGTAAGCCATATTTGCATCAGAACCATCAACATGGATAAATATTGCTTCATGGGTTTTGTAGTCAATTGGTAATACCAATTTCTTTTACAGGGTCTTAAAGTAACAAAGTATTCACCAACTGTCTATAAAGACCTTGAGCTAAATCATAAAAACCCGCAAGTTTTAACAATTTTTTTTAAAATTTAGCATAAATTGATAACTGATACGTTTAAATGCTGCATCGTGAATGTTACAGAATATAACGTTTAAAATTCATATAAATACGCAAAACGAACCGTTACAGCGACCACTTTGGTGAATATAAAATCAATTTTTGTGCATTTTTACTGCATTAAGCGCATAGCTTTCTGCTTTCCGGGGACGAATCAGATTGTCTCCGCTGCAACTATGTCCATCAAACTCATTTAATCAGTAACAGGTTACCGGAATGCTAATTTTAGCAGGGAACCGGTAAACAGGAAAATTTCGCGCCGGTCATATCTGTGCAATTTTACAGGTTACTCAGCAGGGATGTCTGCCGGATTCAGTGAGTTCCGGTATCGGTTCCAGTCGAAACAGGGGCCGGGATCCGTTTTACGTTCCGGTGCGATATCACTGTGTCCGGTGATATGCCCTTTCATTTGCGGGTAATGTATCAAAAGCTTCTGTGTCACGGAAGTCAGTGCCCGGTACTGTTCATCAGTAAACGGTTGTGTATCGGTGCCTTCCAGCTCAATACCGACTGAAAAATCATTACACTTTTCCGTACCCTGATAGCAGGAAACACCTGCATGCCAGGCCCGTGCATCAAAAGGCACGTACTGCACAATTTCCCCGGTCCGGCGGATCAGACAGTGAGCAGAAACCCGCAATGCCTGTATTTCCGCAAAAAACGGATGCGCATCCGGGTCCAGCGTGCCCTGAAAAAGCTGATCAATATACGGGCCGCCGAATTCCCCCGGCGGCAGGCTGATATTGTGGATCACCAGTAAACGGGGAATCACTTGTTCCGGCCGGGTATCATGGTGAGGTGAGATAACCCGGCGCGCGGTGGTCAGCCAGCCATCCTGAATATCCATTCGTTCTCCTGAGCAAAAGCCGTTATTGAATCACATAACAAATATCATTTTGTGCCGCACAGTATACGTGTCTTCCGTCCTGTCCGGGGAGTACTGATTTTTCATGACTGATTTTTGCGTGTCATGCCGAAAAAAAATCTGCATTTTTCAGTTGTTACACTGCTGTTTTCCATCTGTGCCGAGAAATCCGGAGACCTCTCTTTTTTGGCGATCCGCCATTGAATAGAGTGCATCACGCTAAATAAGTACCCCGTTAACAGACACAAAAAGGAGCATCAATATGAACCAGAAAGGATTCACATTAATTGAGGTTATGGTGGTAATTGCCATTGTGGCGGTTCTCAGCGCTATTGCGGTTCCCGGCTATCAGAACTATATCCGCAAAGCGGCACTGATAGATGTGCTGCGGACTATCACCACATTTAAAACCGGTGTGGAGCTGTGCAGTTTTGACAGCCCCTCTTTTGCGGGATGTAACAGCGGACAAGGTACCATTCCGGCTGACTCACCGGGCCGCTATATCAAATCTGTCAAAGCAGAAAATGGTGTTGTGACAGTGCAGGGAAACAGCTCTCTGACCGCGCTGACTGTCAGTACAACACCGGTAAGAAATCCGCTGAACGGCATCACTGCCTGGACGACCGCCTGTGACACCAAAGAAGACGCACTGAAAAAAATCTGTATTGACGTCATTAAGTAACATACCGACATGAAAAGGAATTCATTATGCAAACAGGTACACACTCTCCTGTTACCTGCCCCGGCGGGGAGGAACAACTCTTACTGGCTGAAGTTCACGCACTGTGTGAGCGCAACGAGCTGATGCTGATTGACTGCAATCCGGATGCCGTCCGGGTTGCCGCCGCACAACAGCCGCGCCGGGATGTTGTGTCCGCGATCCGCTTTCTGGCCGGAAAGCGGGTGGATATTGAATTATGGCACAGTGAGAAACTGGCTTACTGCCGCAGGAATACCCCGCTGCCGGAGCCGGTACTTTTTCCCAGAGTGACACCAGAGACCGGTATGCCTGTCTCTGCGGATACCGGCAACTGTCACACGGCATCAGGTTCGCCTTTGCCGCCTGCCCCGCATCCGGCACATGATCCTCTGCACCCGCCGGATACTGACACATGGCCGGCAGAACAACAATCAGCCGCTGTCCGGTTTGTTAACCAGATGATTGCAGGGGCCATTGCCAAACGGGCATCCGATATCCACATTGAACCGGCTCAGCAGGGCTACCGGATCCGGGCCAGAATCGACGGACAACTGCACACTCTGAATTCTCCGCCACCGGAAATAAGTAGTGAGATAATTATCCGCATCAAAATCATTGCCGGTCTCGATATTGCCGAAAAACGGTTACCCCAGGACGGGCAGTTTGAATGGCTGGAAAATAACACCCGTTATGCGATCCGCGTTGCCACACTGCCGACAATTTATGGTGAGAAAGTGGTGCTCCGCCTGCTGAGCACCACTCAGAATCTGGCGCTGGAAAAATCAGGGATGACACCTCTGCAACTGAAAGCGCTGCATACCGGGCTCAGCAGCGCCACCGGCATTATTTTACTGACCGGCCCCACCGGCAGTGGTAAAACCGCCACACTCTACGGCTGTCTGCAATACCTGAATCAGAACAACAGAAATATTTGCAGTGTTGAAGACCCGGTGGAAATTCCGCTGCGGGGGATCACCCAGACCCAGATAAACCCGAAGATTGAACTGGGCTTTGCCGCTATCCTCCGGGCTCTGCTGCGCCAGGACCCGGATGTCATTATGGTGGGGGAAATCCGGGATAAAGCGACGGCTGAAATGGCAGTTAAAGCTGCTCATACCGGTCATCTGGTACTGTCCACCCTGCATACCAATTCTGCGGAGGATACTTTTTCACGGCTGCGGCAACTGGGTATTGACGAGTATTTCATTAAAACCTGTATCAAACTGATTATTGCCCAGCGTCTGGTCCGCATGCTGTGTCCGCACTGTAAAACACAAAAACAGGAAACGGAAAACGTGATACTGAGCAGCGGAAAAACACATCAGTTTACCCCGTGGCAGGCAAACGGCTGTGAACACTGTTTTTCAGGCTATTACGGACGTACCGCCTGTTTTGCATTTCTGACACCACAACACTCTCAGTCTCCCGCCGCCGGGGAATTACCCGGCTCATTGTTTGACGCCGGCGTCGTACTGGCTGAATCCGGGGTAACCACAATCAGTGAGATTTACCAGATGCAGGATATTTAACATCTGCTGCTCAACAGGAGTGATGCTATGCAAATTTACCGGCTGTATGACTGGTCCGGTCTGACACCCGTTAACCTGGTGGTAACCGGAACCCTTATTTCCTCTTCAGAGAATAATGCTGTTAATCAGCTGATTTCGCAGAGCATCACACCTGTTTCACTGTCTGCCGCAAACGGCTGGTCTGTTCACAGAAGGAAAAACACTACCTTCTGCATTTCACACAGCAGCTGACAACATTGCTGACATCAGGATTGCCGCTACTGAAAGCACTCTCACTGCTGGCCGGTGAATGCAGTCATCCGCTTTGGGAAGAAGTGATCCATGCACTTATCAGACAACTGCAACAGGGAAAAACATTTACTCAGGGAATAATGCAGTACCCCGGTTTATTTGACTCCTTTTACTGTCAGATGATTACAGTCGGAGAGGAAACCGGTAAATTACCGGAGTGTCTTCGCACGATCTCAGAGCATATTCAGAGCAGCAGGGAGCACCGGGCCGCATTAATCAAATCCGTCCGCTATCCCGTTGCGTTGTTAATTGTCAGCTCTCTGATGATCACATTAATGTTTCTGTTTGTTATTCCTGAATTCGCAAAAATATATGAATCATTCGATGCAGAGCTGCCGGCGCTGACACAATTATTGATCCGGGTTTCCGGCGCCATTACCGGTTATACAATTCCGGTAACGAGCATAATAACAGCAATTATATTTATTTATCATATATTTCTCCGGAACTACCCTAATATTAAAAAAGCAGAATCAACCTGTATTCTTCGCATTCCGTTTATCCGGAATATTATTACCTTCAGCTGTGTATCCCATATTTTCCGGGTGCTGGCAATGACACAACAATCAGGCGTCACACTTATTTCAGGTATTAATACACTTATTATGACGACCTCATACCCGTTATATAAAGAGGCGCTAAGCACGATACGGGAGGATCTCCTTCACGGAAAATCATTCAGTCAATCAATTAAACAATCAGGGTTATTCCCTTCATTGTGCCATGAACTGGTTGCCACCGGGCAATTCGGGCATTTTTTTTCCTATACCGCAGAATGGTTTAAATCTCTCGCCTTAAATCAAATCCGGGAGTTTTTTAAAATACTCCAGCCATTGCTGTTTATCCTCCTGTCAATTCTCGTCGCTATTTTATTAATTGCGATGTATTTACCTTTATTCAGGCTCGGTGAAATTTTAGTCTGATAAACTATTCATAATTTAAAAAGGCATGAATAAAAAATTCAAACCTGTGAAATATATCTGTATTCACCGCTTATTTATCATAGGAGAAATTAATTTCATCAGGTACAATTTATACGTTGTTTAGATCAATACAGGAATACAATGGCTTATATTGTTGCGTTAACCGGGGGTATCGGCAGCGGAAAAAGTACCGTTGCGGATATGTTTGCCCGTCTCGGGGTCCCTGTGACAGATGCGGATATTATCGCCCGTCAGGTGGTTGAACCGGGAACGCCGGCATTACAGGCTATTGCCGATCACTTCGGACACCGGATTCTGACCGCAGACGGCACACTGAACAGAGCAGCCCTGCGCCGGGAGATCTTTGCGGACCCGGCGAAAAAAACATGGCTCAATCAGTTACTGCATCCGCTTATTCATCAGGAAACCCGGCGGCAGCTGAACAATGTAACAGCTCCTTACGCCCTTTGGGTCGTTCCTCTGCTGGTTGAAAATAACCTTGCTTCCCTTGCGGATCGCGTGCTGGTTGTGGATGTCCATCCGCACGAACAAATAGCCCGGACAATGCGCCGTGACGGCGTTTCCGGAGAGCATGCGGAAAATATTCTGCGGGCGCAGGCATCCCGTGAACAACGTCTGGCCATTGCCGATGATATTCTGACAAATCATGATAATGATGAGCCGCTGATGCCCCGCGTCCTTGCACTGCATGAACATTATACAGCGTTGGCCCGTCAGCCAAAACAGGAACACCCATGAGCGAAATCCGTCAGTCTGTTATTTTTGAACATCCGTTAAACGAACGAACCCGTTCATGGCTGCGTATTGAAACATCACTTCAGCAAATGAGCAGTCTGTCACCACTCGATTCTCTGCCGTCAAGTCTAGCATTTTTCCGGGCTGTCGCCGAATTTATTGAAGTGGTTGATCGCGGTGAAGTCCGTTCTGAAATTTTAAAAGAGCTGGAGAAACAGCAAAAGAAACTGTCAATGTGGGCAGAAGCCCCTAATGCTGACCAGGCACTGATCCGCGGATTTTCTGACGAACTGAAACAGAAAGCGACAGAACTGAGTAAAGCACCCCGCATCGCCCAGCATCTGAAAGACGATAAAATTATCGGTATCGTCCGACAGCGGCTGAGCATTCCGGGCGGCTGCTGCGGCTTTGACCTGCCCTACCTCCACCTGTGGCTGAATCTGCCGCAAAGTGTGCGTGATACCACACAGGCCGCCTGGATTGAAGGTTTGCAGCCTCTTCATAATGCGCTCAGCAGCCTGCTGACGCTGCTGCGCCAGTCCGCTCCTTTTGTCGCGGCCGAAAGCCACAATGGGTTTTATCAGGACAATGCGGAAGGTGCCGACTTACTGCGTCTGCGCCTGCCGGTTGATTTTCAGATCTACCCGCAGGTCTCCGGCCACAAAACACGTTTTGCTATACGCTTCCTTCATACTGACAGCGAAAACGGTATAATACCGGCTACTTTACCGTTTGAAATTGCCTGTTATTAGCAGGGAGGATGCTATGTCAGAAGCTATTATCGTTAACTGCCCGAATTGCAAAAAAGAGGTTATCTGGGGGCCGGAAAGCCTGTACCGTCCGTTTTGCAGTAAACGCTGTCAGTTGATTGATCTCGGGGAATGGGCTGCGGAAGAAAAACGGATTGCCAGCCAGAGTGACCTTTCTGACAGTGAAGCCTGGAGTGAACCTGAAGATACATCGCCGTACTGATTAACTCACCGGACGCGGCTGAACAAAAGCAGCCGCATCCGTACATCTGAATATTATTCTGTCAGCAGTGCCACAATTCCCCGGTTGACCGGCGGGAACTCCTCAGCAATCAGTGCTGTTTGTTTTACCCAGCGCGACGGCTGGCCTTCACGACCGTAAGGCGCGTTCTGCCACTCTTCCACCAGGAAGAAATAAATGGTAATCAGGCGATCCGGAAACTCATGTTCTGCCGTCTGTAACAGTTCACCGGGAACAGCCACAATACCCAGTTCTTCTTCCAGCTCCCGCACCAGCGCCTGTTCCGGTGATTCCCCTGCTTCCAGCTTACCGCCGGGAAACTCCCAGTAACCGCCCATATGTGATTCCGCCGGGCGCTGAGCAATAAATATCTCACCTTCTGCATTACGGATAACGCCGGCAGCAATACGTAAGTGTTTTTTTCCATCATGTTCTGTCCGTTTTATTTACAGAAGAAAGGCGGGTTCCCCCGCCTTTTTATGCTAATCGTCTTTCAGGACTGATTATTTCAGTGCACCATGGCACTGTTTATATTTCTTACCGGAACCACAAGGGCACGGATCATTACGACCGACTTTGCGGACACCGGATGCCATTTCTGCTTCTGTTTTGGTCATCAGTGCAGCATTGTCATTCTCATGGCTGAGCTGCTGGCGCTGTGCCAGACGTTCAGCTTCCTCACGACGGCGCTGTTCCAGAGCTTCCACTTCTTCCGGCATACGAACCTGTACTTTGGAAATGGTGCTGACCACTTCATATTTCAGGCCTTCCAGCATGTTAGCAAACATGGAGAAAGATTCACGCTTGTATTCCTGCTTCGGATCTTTTTGTGCATAACCACGCAGATGGATACCCTGGCGCAGATAATCCATTGCCGCCAGGTGCTCTTTCCACAGCGTATCCAGAGTTTGCAGCATCACGCCTTTCTCGAAGTGACGCATCATTTCTGCACCGACAATCTCTTCTTTGGTTTTGTAAACCTCAATGGCTTTCTCAAGGATGCGCTCACGCAGGGTTTCTTCGTGCAGTTCAGGCTCTTTATCCAGCCACTCTCTGATTGGCAGATGTAAATCGAAATCCTGTTCCAGGCGTTTTTCCAGTCCGGGGATATCCCACATTTCTTCCAGAGACTGCGGCGGAATATGCGCATCGATAACCGTTGTGAATACATCACCACGAATGCTGTCGATAGTTTCGCTGATATCGCCGTTATCCAGAAGATCATTACGCTGGGTGTAAATAGCACGACGCTGGTCATTTGCCACATCATCGTATTCCAGCAGTTGTTTACGGATATCGAAGTTGCGGCTTTCCACTTTACGCTGTGCGTTGGCAATCGCTTTGGTCACCCACGGATGCTCAATTGCCTCACCTTCCTTCATACCCAGTTTGCGCATCATGCCGGTAACACGGTCAGAGGCGAAAATACGCATCAGCGCATCTTCCATAGACAGGTAGAAACGGGAAGAACCAGCGTCCCCCTGACGGCCTGAACGACCACGTAACTGGTTGTCGATACGGCGGGATTCATGACGCTCAGTACCGATGATATGCAGACCACCTGCCGCCAGAACGGCATCGTGACGCTCCTGCCATGCTGCTTTTGCTGCCGCGATATTCTCTTCTGTCGGCTCATCCAGCGCAGCCAGATCCGCCTGTAAACTACCACCCAGCACGATATCCGTACCACGACCCGCCATGTTGGTGGCGATAGTCACATGTCCGGAACGACCGGCCTGTTCAACAATATCCGCTTCCATGGAGTGGAATTTGGCGTTCAGAACACTGTGTTCAATTTTGGCTTTTTTCAGCGCGTCAGAGATAAGTTCTGATTTCTCGATAGAGATAGTACCCACCAGCACCGGTTGTCCGGCTGCGGTACGTTCACGGATATCTTCAATGATGGCATTGAATTTATCGGCTTCCGTCATATAAACCAGATCCGGTAAATCTTTACGGATCATAGGACGGTTAGTCGGAATAACAATGGTATCGAGTTTATAAATAGAACTGAATTCAAATGCTTCCGTATCTGCTGTACCGGTCATACCGGCCAGTTTGGTGTATAAACGGAAATAGTTCTGGAAAGTGATAGAGGCCAGTGTCTGGTTTTCGTTCTGGATTTCCACACCTTCTTTGGCTTCCACTGCCTGATGGAGGCCATCAGACCAGCGACGGCCCTGCATAGTACGGCCGGTGTGTTCATCGACGATAATAACCTCACCGTCGCTGACGATATAATCCACATCGCGGACAAACAGGGAGTGCGCACGCAGACCTGCCATAACGTGGTGCATCAGCATGATATTTGAAGGTGAGTACAGTGATTCACCTTCATTCATCAGACCGGCCTCAGACAGCAGCTCTTCCACGAGTACCAGACCGCGCTCGGTCAGTGTGACCTGACGGGATTTCTCATCCACAGAGAAGTGACCTTCACCCTTGAAGGTATCGGAATCTTCTTTTTCCTGGCGGATCAGACGCGGGATCAGCTTATCCACTTTCATGTACAGTTCAGAGCTGTCTTCCGCCGGACCGGAGATAATCAGCGGGGTACGGGCTTCATCGATTAAGATTGAGTCGACCTCATCCACCAGCGCATAGTGCAGTTTGCGCTGTACACGCTCTTCCGGGCTGAACGCCATGTTGTCACGCAGATAGTCAAAACCGTATTCGTTGTTGGTACCGTAGGTGATATCCGCTGCATAGGCTTCGCGTTTGGCCGGCGCAGGCATGCCCGGCAGGTTGATACCGACAGTCAGTCCGAGGAATTCAAACAGCGGGCGGTTGTTTTCGGCGTCACGCTGGGCGAGATAGTCGTTCACGGTTACCACGTGAACCCCTTTGCCGGACAGGGCGTTGAGGTACGCAGGCAGCGTTGCGGTCAGCGTTTTACCTTCACCTGTACGCATCTCAGCGATGCAGCGTTCGTTCAGTACCATACCGCCGATCAACTGGACGTCAAAGTGGCGCATGCCGAATACACGCTTACTGGCTTCACGCACCGTGGCAAATGCTTCCGGCAGGATATCCTGCTCGGATTCACCTTTTGCCAGGCGATCACGGAATTCCTGTGTTTTGGCTTTTAATTCATCATCACTGAGTTTTTCGAACTCAGGTTCCATCCGGCTAATCTCTTCCACGGATTTGCGCAGGCGGCGTAAAGTACGGTCATTCCGGCTGCCGAAGATTTTGGTCAGTAATTTTACCAGCATAATAAACGTCTCTGTTCAGGCACAATCAGGCCTTGTTAATAATCAATATGTTAATAATGTCTTTGGGGGATTATACGGATTGTACAGGGCCTGCACGGATGCCGCCTGTGAGGGCAATCCACTGAACAGAAAAAGAGGGTGACGGGGTATTTTCGGCAATACGCTGCGGCATAACAGCCGGATGGTAAACAGGCCGTGCCGGGGAGTCGGTCAGAATGGCATACAGTGCCGCCAGCATATTTTGCGCGGAGGCGTCATGCCGGTCTTCTGCCGTGGTATTATCTTTTGAGGCATCTTCCGGGCAGGAAAATGCAAAGGAAATCTGGCGGATAACATTACGGACAGCATGCTGCTGCCAGTAATTGACGTTCTGTGATGTTCTTGCCGGCTGGCTGCTTTGCAGGAACAGGCTGTCAAAGGCGGATAAAGCCTGATTCTGGCGGTTTTGTGTTGTCCCGGCACCGGCTGTGGTAACATCACCACTGTTCAGGACAGCAGGCAGGCCAAAACCGGTCGCCACAATCCCGATAAAGAGATGGCACCAGAAATAACGCCTGCCAAATTGCCGCCAAAGATTTAAAATAGTGTTTCCCTCACGAGATCCGGAGTATATGTGATGCGCGACAGTCAGCCAGTTTCCCTTGAAAGTCTGCTGGAAAGCGGAACCAGGGATAATAATACCCTTAAAAGTATTCAGCAGCGTGCTGTCGTGTTACTTAAACTCAACCGCGCCGTTCTGGCGCTGCTGCCCGCGATGCTCAAACCGCACTGCCGTGTGGCCAATTATCGCAAACAACTGTTAATTCTGGAAGTCTCTAATGCGGCACAGATGACCCGGCTGCGTTATGAGCTTCCCGCGCTGCGTTCTGCATTGCGCCGGGAGATTTTACCATCATTATCGTCCATCGACATCAAAATCAACCCGTCATTGATGAAATCATCGTCAACCGGGCTACCGGGTGGTGATAAAAACAGCAATTCAGCTATCAGAGGACAAAAAACAGCAGAGCCGGGACGGAAACTGAGTGCGGAAAGTGCCAATGCACTGAAAGCGCTGGCGCAGAGAAGCCCGGAAAAACTGAGGAAGAAACTGGAGAAATTGGCTGCACTGGCCGGAGAGAGTACCAGTGCAGCAGATTAAGCAGACGTTATTTGGTAAATAACGTCAGTGGCAGGAGAGTCAGGGTCAGAGCAACAAGCTGTGGTGCCATGACCTGATTATGCCAGTACGGTTGACGGTGCACGGAATGCAACCGGCATCTGTGCTTCGTTCTCAAATGTCACGAGTTCCCAGGCGCTCTCTTTTGCCAGAACAGCCTGAAGTAACTTGTTATTCAGTGCGTGGCCGGATTTGAATGCCGTGAAGGCACCAATGATATTGTGGCCGCACATAAACAGGTCACCGATAGCATCCAGCATTTTATGACGTACGAATTCGTCTTCAAAACGCAGGCCATCTTCATTCAGCACGCGGTAATCATCCACCACGATAGCACAGTCAAAACTTCCGCCTAAACATAAGCCTTTGGACTGGAGATATTCAATATCACGCATGAACCCGAAAGTACGTGCACGGCTGATATCCCGGACAAAGTTTTCCGCAGAGAAGTTCATCGCGTAGCGCTGAGTGCTGGAATCGATCGCCGGATGGTTGAAATCAATCGTGAAATTTAAGCTGAAGCCGTTAAACGGAGAGAGTTCAGCCCACTTATCACCATCTTCAACACGGACGGTCTCTTTCAGACGCAGGAATTTCTTCGCGCTGCTCAGTTCTTCAATACCGGCATCCAGTAACAGGAATACGAACGGGCTTGCGCTGCCATCCATAATCGGGATTTCAGCGGCATCGACTTCGATAACCAGGTTATCAATGCCGAGCCCAGCCAGTGCTGCGTTTAAATGCTCAACCGTGGAAATACGCACGTTGTCTTCATTTACCAGACAGGTACATAACATCGTATCACGCACGGATTTCGCATCTGCCGGAAAATCGACAGGCGGATTAAGATCAGTACGGCGATAGATGATCCCGGTATTGGCCGGTGCCGGACGCATTGTCAGCGTAACTTTTTTACCGGTGTGTAAACCTACACCCGTAGCCTGAACAATACGCTTTAATGTTCTTTGTTTGATCATCGTTTCTGTCTCGTTTGATTAACTGTCTCCCTGTCATTATAAACTAATGACAAGGGAGATAGTTTAGCACAAAAAGCGGAGATGCAAATCTTTTCGGTTTAATCAGCCTGTTTGCGTAAAAAAGCCGGGATATCTAAATAATCCGGTTCTTTATTGCTCTGAGCTGACGAATCGTTGACAACCTGTGCCACTGATTTGCTCTCATCCATGCTGGTCATGCTGTTTTGCATTTGTGCGTAACGATGTTCCATGTTGTTGGTCTGTACCGCTTTATTGGTTACCAGCGTGATTTCCGGACGTTTGTCCATGCCGATACCGGTCGCGACCACAGTCACACGCAGTTCATCGTTCATTTCAGGGTCTAAAGACGTACCGATAACCACGGTCGCATTATCCGATGCAAACGCACGGATAGTGTTACCCACGGTTTCGAACTCATCCAGACGCAGGTCGAAGCCCGCCGTGATGTTAACCAGCACACCACGCGCACCGGACAGGTCGATATCTTCCAGCAGCGGGCTGGAAATCGCCATTTCGGCTGCTTCTTCCGCACGGTCTTCGCCGCGCGCCGCGCCGGAGCCCATCATTGCATAACCCATTTCAGACATCACGGTACGGACGTCCGCGAAGTCAACGTTCATCAGGCCCGGACGGGTAATCAGTTCTGCGATACCCTGAACTGCGCCGCGTAACACATCGTTAGCAGCACCGAAGGCATCCAGCAGAGAAATCCCGCGGCCTAATACTTTCAGCAGCTTGTCATTCGGGATGGTGATCAGTGAGTCAACATGCTTGGATAACTCAGTAATCCCCTGCTCGGCGAATGCCATGCGCTTTTTGCCTTCAAAATTGAACGGCTTGGTCACCACAGCAACAGTCAGAATGCCCAGCTCTTTGGCAACTTCAGCAACAACAGGTGCCGCACCGGTCCCTGTACCGCCGCCCATACCGGCAGCGATAAAGACCATGTCCGCACCGTCGAGTGCATTGCGCAGCGCTTCGCGATCTTCTTCCGCCGCGTTACGGCCCACTTCCGGGTTTGCACCCGCACCCAGGCCTTTGGTGATTCCGTTACCAATCTGAATAGTCTGGCCGACGGCGGTTTTACGAAGCGCCTGAGCGTCCGTATTCACAGCGAAGAACTCAACGCCTTCGATGCGTTCACGGACCATATGCTCAACAGCGTTACCGCCGCCCCCGCCGACGCCGATGACTTTAATCACCGCGTCGTTGGTCAATTCCATCGGTTCAAACATAATCTCTCTCCGTTTTGTGCCTTTCTTATATGGCGGCTATTATCGCCAGCCTTAATACAAATTAAAATTCTTTTCTGAGCCAGCCAGTTAATTTTTTGAACCAACTGCCCACCGAGGCACGTTTTTCTGTCTCGGTATCGCCGACCAGGTGAGATTCTTTGCCGTAATGCAGCAACCCTACCGCTGTAGAGTAATACGGTTCCTGCGCATAATCCGTTAAGCCGGTTATATTAAGCGGTTGTCCGATACGAACCTGTGTATGGAAAACACGCTGCGCGCACTCAACCAGTCCGTTAATCTGAGCCGCACCACCTGTCAGCACGATACCAGCGGCCAAATGGTGTTTGACACCCTGCTGACGTAATTGTTCCTGTACTTTCAAAATTTCGTCATTAACCAGATTGAGTAATTCGGTGTAACGCGGCTCAATCACTTCGGCTAATGTCTGGCGCTGTAAACTGCGCGGCGGACGCCCGCCGACACTCGGCACTTCCAGGGTTTCGTCTTTGCTGACAAGTGCCCCCAGTGCACAGCCGTGACGGACTTTAATCGCCTCCGCATCATTCGGCGGTGTGCCGAATGCGTAAGCGATGTCGCCGGTCACCACATTGCCGGCATACGGGATAACACGGGTGTGACGCAGCGCGCCGCCGGTGTAAATCGCCATATCCATCGTACCGCCGCCGATGTCCACCACACAGACACCCAGTTCACGCTCATCTTCCGTCAGTACCGCGAAGCTTGAGGCCAGACCGGCGAAAATCAGCTGATCTACTTTCAGCCCGCAGCGCTCAACGGCTTTGACAATATTTTTCGCCATATCGTTATGACAGGTGATCAGATGCACTTTTGCCTGCATCCGCACACCGGATAATCCCACAGGGTTTTTAATGCCTTCCTGATAATCGATGGCATATTCCTGCGGGATCACATGCAGAACACGGTGCTCGTCGCGGACACGGACAGATTTCGCCGTGTGCACCACATTCTCCACATCTTCCTGAGTCACTTCTTCTTCTGAAATCGGCACCATGCCAATTTCATTCTGGCAGCTGATGTGTTTGCCGGATAACGCCAGATAGACTGATGAAATCTGGCAATCCGCCATCAGTTCCGCCTGGTCGATGGCACGCTGCACGCATTTTACCACCGACTCCAGATCATTGACGCCGCCTTTGTCCATTCCGCGTGACGGGCAGTTACCCGCACCGATAATGTTCACCACACCGTCCGGCAGAATTTCACCAACAAGCGCAGATACTTTGGCGGTGCCTATTTCCAGGCCGACGACTAATTTTCTATCCGTTGCTTTGATCATTGTTATTCTGCCCGCCTTCTTTACCTGTTATGTCTTAATTTCCGTTTGCGAAAGGATCGATCTGCAATGGCGCCCAGCCGACCGCAGCACCGCTGTCATAGCGGAGATCGACATAATCAACCCGTTTGTCCTGTTCCTGCGCCAGAGTCGGATACAGCCCGATAAAACGCTGCAACCGGCCTGAGGTATCCAGCCGCCCGAGTTCAACCCGGACATCATTATCCAGCACCAGCTGCCAGGCATGACGCGGTGACATTGAGGCTGATTTGATTTTCAGTCCCGCACCGCTGAGCTGCTGCGCCATTTCACGATATCCGCTCAGTACATCCTGTTCGCTGCCCTGCGCCCCGTAGAGCATCGGGAAAGAGTCTTTTTCTGTCAGTTCCGCCGGCAGACTGAAAACCCGGCCGGCGTCATCAATCATTTGTGAGTCATTCCAGCGTGCATACGGCACATATTCGACCAGATGAATTTTCAATTCGTCCGGCCACTGCTTGCGCACGGTGACCTGACGTAACCACGGAATCCGTTCCAGCTGCTGCTGCACTTCATTGACATCCAGTGTCATAAACGTGCCGGGCGTCCCGAGGGATAACACCGCTTTACGCACATTATCGTTTGTCGTGTAATGGCGCTCACCGGTTAATACCAGTTTTGACATCGGCAGGCGGTCTGCATCTTTCATCCAGTTCAGCACCATCAGACCACCCCAGACCAGCGTTCCCAGCACCATCAGGAAAAACAGCAGCCCGGCAAGGTATGTGCCGTTACTGGGACGTGAACCGTCATAATCCTGATCCGGTTCCGGTTCACGCATATTCAGTGCAGCCTGAGACATATCAGTCCGCCAGTGCCAGAACGTCCGCAACAAAGGCGGAGAAGCTCATACCGGCCTGACGTGCGGCCTGCGGCACCAGACTGTGATTGGTCATACCCGGCGAGGTGTTCACTTCCAGCAGGTAAAACTGCCCGTCACTGTCGAGCATCACATCCACACGGCCCCAGCCTTCACAGCCCACGGCTTTGTAAGCGGCTTTGGCCAGCTCGCGGATTTCTGTCTCACGTTCACCTTCCAGGCCCGGACAGAAATATTGTGTGTCGTCAGAAATATATTTGGCTTCGTAGTCGTAGAACACAGCCGCAGGCTGAATACGGATAGACGGCAGCATCTGTTCACCCAGGAAGCCTACGGTGAATTCCGGGCCGCTCAGCCATTTTTCCACCAGCACGTCTTTGTCGTGTTTAAACGCTTCTTCCAGCGCCGGACGCAGTGCCTGTGCATTATCCACTTTGGACATGCCGACACTGGAACCTTCCAGGCTTGGTTTGACAATCACCGGATAACCCAGCGGTGCCACGCCCAGCTGTAATTCTTCATCACTGATTTGCGCGAAACGGGCAGCATTGATGGCAAAATACGGGGCTATCGGCAGACCTGCGCCCGCCCACAACTGCTTGGTGCGCAGCTTATCCATAGAGAGTGCGGAGGCCATCACACCACTTCCGGTGTACGGCAGTCCCATCTGCTCCAGGCAGCCCTGTAGTGTACCGTCTTCTCCGCCGCGACCGTGCAGCGCGATAAAGACTTTGGTAAAGCCATCTTCCTTCAGGCGGATAACCGGATACTCTTTGGTATCCACCGCAAATGCATTAATACCGGCTTCTTTTAAACCGGCAAGAACCGCCGCACCTGAAGCCAGAGAGACTTCACGTTCTGCGGATGTACCGCCCATCAGTACCGCGACTTTTTCAGTCATTCTCAATTATCCTCACTCAAAACCGGCCGTAATTTTGTGTCAGCCAATGTACGCGCTATTTTACCGATATTTCCGGCGCCTTGAACCAGTATTAAATCATTATCTTCAAGAACCTGTGCCAGCACCGCGGAAATCCTGCCCGGTTCGGTGACCAGAATCGGGTCCAGCTTACCCCGCTGACGGATTGTACGGCACAGGGAACGGCTGTCCGCCCCCGGAATGGCCGGTTCACCGGCTGCATACACATCCAGCATCAGCAGGATATCAACCTGATCCAGCGTGTTGGCAAAATCATCATACAGGTCACGGGTACGGGTGTAGCGGTGCGGCTGAAAGACCATCACAATCCGCTTATCCGGCCAGCCTGCTCTTGCTGCTTTGATAGTCGCATCCACTTCGGTCGGGTGGTGGCCGTAATCGTCCACCAGCATCACGCTGCCTTCTTGCTGGTTTACATGCTCCAGCGGGAAGTTGCCGAGGAAATCAAAGCGGCGCCCGGTACCCTGGAATTCACGCAGGGAGGCGAGAATATCCTCATCCGGAATGCCCTCTTCTGTCGCGACAGCAATCGCCGCCGTGGCATTCAGCACGTTGTGACGGCCCGGTGCATTCAGCTCCACGTTCATATCAGGCAGATTCTCCCGGTGAACAGTGAAAAAGCACTGTGAGCCGCGCTGTTCAAAATCAGTGATACGGACATCCGCATCCTCATGAAAACCATAGGTAATCACATAGCGGCGGATACGCGGCACAATTTCGCGGATTACCGCATCATCCATGCACACCACTGCCAGGCCGTAGAACGGCAGGTTGTGCAGAAAATTCACAAAGGTATCTTTCAGGGTTTCAAAATCACCGTGATAGGTATCCATGTGATCCGGCTCGATATTGGTGACCACGGCCACCATCGGCTGTAAATGCAGGAAAGAGGCATCACTTTCATCTGCTTCCGCAATCAGATAACGGCTTGAACCGAGGCGCGCATGCACACCGGCCGCTTTGACCAGCCCGCCGTTGACGAACGTCGGGTCCAGACCGCCGCGGCCGTAAATACCGGAAATCATCGCCGTCGTGGTGGTTTTGCCGTGCGTACCGGCAATTGCCACACCGTGGCGGAAGCGCATCAGTTCCGCGAGCATTTCCGCGCGGCGGATCACCGGAATACGGGCTTCACGCGCCGCAACAATTTCCGGGTTATCCGCTGAAATAGCAGTGGATACCACCACCACGCTGGCGTTTGCCACGTTTTCCGGACGGTGATTGAAATAAATCGTCGCGCCCAGGTTAGTCAGCTGTTTTGTTACTGCATTCGGCGCCAGATCAGACCCGCTGATCTCATAACCTTCGTTCGCCAGCACTTCCGCTATGCCGCCCATACCGGCGCCGCCGATACCGACAAAGTGAATGTGCCGGACGCGTTTCATTTCCGGAATGAAGGATCGTAATTTCGCCAATTGCTGTGTATTCACGTTATTTCTTCGCTATATCAATTCGTTAGTTTTTTTTCGCTGCCGCAATAATTGCATCTGCTACCCGTTTGGTGGCATCGGTAATTGCGACACTTCTTGCTTTTTCCGCCATGGTCAGCAAACGTGGTCTGTCCCACTCACGCAGCTGCTCTGCCACCGCCTGTGCCTTAAAGGACGGCTGTTCCATGATAACGGCGGCTCCCGCCTGTTCCAGCGGCTGTGCATTCCGGTATTGCTGGCGATCTTTATGCTGAAACGGCACAAAAATCGCGCCCAGCCCGACAACCGCAATCTCACTGACGGTCAGCGCCCCGGAGCGGCAGATAACCACGTCCGCCCTGGTATAAGCTTCAACCATGTCATCAATAAATTCTGTGACAGTCACACTGTCTGACGCATTCTGCGTGTTATACAGTTCCTGTGTGCTTTCCGCACTGCCTTTTCCGGCCTGATGGCGGATACAGACTGTATCTCCCATGATTCCGGCCACTTCCGGCATAGTCTGGTTCAGGATGCGGGCACCCTGGCTTCCGCCGATAACCAGAATGCGGACCGGTCCTTCGCGCCCGGCAAAACGTTCTGCCGGTGACGGCAGACCCAGGATATCCTCACGCACCGGGTTACCGACCACCGGTGCCTGCGGGAACGCACCGGGGAATCCCTGTAATACCGTGGTGGCAATTTTTGACAGCCAGCCGTTGGTCAGCCCGGCCACGCCGTTCTGTTCATGCAGGATCACCGGAATGCCGCAGCGCCAGGCGGCCACACCGCCGGGACCGGAGACAAACCCGCCCATGCCGAGTACGGCATCCGGCTGGTAGTCACGCATAATTTTTTTCGCCTGTTTTATCGCTTTCGCGATACGGAACGGTGCGGTGAGCAAGGCTTTCACGCCTTTGCCGCGCAGACCGGTAATCTCAATAAAATCGATATCAATGCCGTGTTTCGGCACAAGCTGAGCTTCCATCCGGTCACGGGTACCCAGCCAGCGGATTTCCCAGCCCTGACTCTGTAAATAGTGCGCAACCGCAAGCCCCGGAAATACATGTCCGCCACTACCACCGGCCATCACCATCAGACGGGGGGCTTTATTACTCATCGCGCTCTCCTTGAGAATGCCTGGGCTTTGGCCAGGCGTGTTTCAAAATCAATCCGCAGCAGCAAGGCAATGGCTGCGGTCATAATCACTAAACTGGAGCCGCCGTAACTGATCAGCGGCAGAGTCAGCCCTTTGGTCGGCAGCATGCCGGAGGCCGCGCCGACGTTAACCAGTGCCTGGAAGCTGAACCAGATGCCGATGGCACAGGCGAGAAAACCGGCAAAACGCTGGTCGATCATCAGTGCGCGGCGGCCGATAACCATGGCGCGGAAGGCGACAAAAAAGACCATCAGCAATACCAGGATCACACCGAAATACCCCAGTTCCTCACCGAGAATGGCAAAAATAAAGTCAGTATGGGCTTCCGGCAGGTATTCCATCTTCTGGATGGAATTCCCCAGCCCCTGGCCGAAATAATCACCGCGCCCGAAGGCCATCAGTGATTGTGTTAACTGGTAACCGCTGCCGAACGGATCTTCCCATGGATCAAGGAACGAGGTCACACGCCGCATACGGTAAGGTTCGGCGATAATCAGCAGCACCACTGCCGCGACACCGCCGCCGATAATCGCGATAAACTGCCACAACTTGGCACCGGCAAGAAAAAGCAGCGCCAGTGTGGTGACAAACAGCACAACCACGGTACCAAGATCCGGCTGTAACAGCAGCAGCACCGCCAGCACAAACATCACGCCCATCGGTTTGCAGAATCCCCAGAAATTATTTCTGACCTCATCCACCTTGCGCACCAGATAACTTGCGAGATAGACAAACAGTGCCAGTTTGGATACTTCTGCGGGCTGGATACGCAACGGCCCGAGCGCTATCCAGCGTGATGCTCCGTTAACGGAGCTGCCCACACCAAGGACCACAATCAGCCCGCCGATCGTGCCAATCAGCAGTAATGTGCTGTAGCGCTGCCACATTTCCAGCGGAAAACGCATAATCACAGCAGCGATAATAAAGGCAAAAATTAAGAAGCCGCCGTCACGCTTGGCGAAATAAAACGGATCTTCCGCCAGACGCTGCCCGACAGGCATAGAGGCGGAGGTCACCATCACAAAGCCAATCGCAGCCAGTCCCAGTGCAAACCACAGCAGTGTCCGGTCATACATCACGACCGTACTGAACTCGCCGTTACGCTCGCCGATCATCCAGTTTTTTAAACACTGTGATCCGGGAAATTTCATGCCGCTGACTCCCGTGCAAGACGGGCAAATTCACGCCCGCGCTCTTCAAAATTACGGAACTGATCCAGACTCGCGCAGGCCGGTGATAACAGCACCATATCCCCGCTTACCAGTAATGGTCTCAGTGCCCGTATTGCCTGCTCCATGGTGTCTGTCAGCAGAGAGACATCCGGACGCAGCTGTGCAAGCTGTGCACCGTCACGCCCGAAGCAGTAAAGGCGGATTTTTTCACCGCTCAGATATGGCAGCAGCGGAGAGAAATCCGCTGATTTACCGTCACCGCCGAGCAACAGATGCAGACAACCGTCCACCTGTAAACCATTCAGCGCCGCTTCGGTACTGCCGACGTTGGTGGCTTTGGAATCATCAATCCAGCGGATTCCGGCGGATTCATGTACCAGCTGAAAACGGTGCGGCAATCCGCTGTAAGTGCGCAGTGCTTTCAGTGCGCCTTCACGCGGGATATTGACCGCATCCGCCAGTGCCAGTGCCGCCAGCGCATTACAGTAATTATGCTGACTGTGCAGGATCATCTCATTGCAGCCGATAATTTTCTCACCGCAGAAGCAGAGTGACTGCTCATCAGTATCGAGCCAGTAATCCCCGGTTTCCGCGCCGAAGCTGACATATTCAGACCGGTCACAATCACAGCCCGGCTGTGTCAGCGCATCTTCCGCGTTATACACGCAGACCGCAGCGTCGTGATAAACACGCATTTTTGCCGCTCGGTACTGCTCCAGCCCCTGCGGATAGCGATCCATATGATCTTCAGTAACATTCAGGACAGTGGCCGCCGCCGGCTTCAGGCTGAAGGTGGTTTCCAGCTGAAAACTGGATAATTCGAGCACACAAAGATCGTAATCTTCTTTCAGCAGTTCCAGCGCGGGCAGGCCGATATTACCGCCAACACCGGTACGCAGACCGGCACAGCGCCCCATTTCCCCCACCAGGGAGGTAACGGTGCTTTTGCCGTTCGAACCGGTGATCGCCACAACCGGGACAGTCACTTCGCGGGCAAATAATTCGATATCACCGATAATTTCCGCACCGGCTTCCGCCGCTGCCTGCAATTGCGGGGTACTGACCGCCACTCCCGGGCTTGCGATAATCAGGTCTGCATCCAGCAGCCACTGCGTTTCAAACCCGCCGCAGTGACGCTGAACGCTGTCCGGCAGCTTATCGATGCCGGGCGGGGAGGTGCGGGTATCCATCACTTTCGGCGTAACACCGCGTGACAGAAAAAAGTCCGCACAGGAAAGCCCGGTTAAACCGAGCCCGACAATCACAATGTCTTTCCCCTGATAATTCGTCATGATTAACGTACCTTGAGTGTCGCCAGACCGATCAGCACTAACATCAGGGAGATAATCCAGAAGCGGACAATCACCCTCGGCTCAGGCCAGCCTTTTAATTCATAATGGTGATGAATAGGTGCCATCCGGAAAATACGCTGACCGCGTAATTTGAAGGAGCCGACCTGTAAAATCACCGACAGAGTTTCCACCACGAACACACCGCCCATAATCAGCAGCAGGAATTCCTGGCGCAGCAGAACAGCAATCGTACCCAGTGCACCGCCGAGTGCCAGCGAGCCGACATCACCCATAAAGACCTGTGCCGGATAGGTGTTAAACCACAGGAATCCCAGCCCTGCACCGACAATCGCGGTACAGACAATCACCAGTTCCCCGGCATACGGCAGATACGGAATATGCAGATAATGGGCGAAATTCACGTTACCGGTCGCCCAGGCCACCAGCGCAAAACCGGCGGCAACAAAGACGGTCGGCATAATCGCAAGGCCGTCGAGACCATCTGTCAGGTTTACCGCGTTACTTGTGCCGACAATCACGAAATACGCCAGCAGGATATACAGCACACCCAGCTGCGGCATCACATCTTTAAAGAACGGCACCACCAGCTGGGTCGCCGGAGTGTCTTTGCCGATGGCATACATACTGAATGCCACAGTCAGCGCCAGTACGGACTGCCAGAAATATTTCCAGCGGGCAATCAGCCCTTTGGTATCTTTACGCACGACTTTGCGGTAATCATCGATAAAACCGACAATACCGTAGCCGATCAGCACCAGCAGCACACACCAGACATACGGGTTATCCAGACGCGCCCACAGCAGAACGGAAATGGCGATGGAGAACAGGATCATCATGCCGCCCATGGTCGGGGTACCGCGCTTGCTGAAGTGCGATTCCGGCCCTTCGCTGCGGACAACCTGGCCAATCTGCATTCTCTGGAGATACGCAATCACATGCGGCCCCATCCATAACGCGATAATCAGCGAGGTCAGCAGGCCGACGATGGCGCGGAACGTCAGATAAGAGAAGACGTTAAACGCAGTATGAAACTGCACCAGATACTCAGCCAGCCAAATCAGCATGGGACATTCTCCTGCAAGGCGTGCACAACTTCTTCCATTGCGGAGCTGCGTGAACCTTTAACTAAAATTGAAATCGACGGATGCTGTGCCAGCAGAGGAGTCAGCGCAGCAATAAGGGTTGTTTTGTCAGCGAAATGGCGTCCCTGACACTCATCGCTGATAAAATGGCTGAGCTGACCTGCGGTGAACACTGCATCCAGCCCGGCATCGCGGGCAGCCTGCCCGACTCTGCGGTGACTCTCTTCGGCATAACCGCCCTGCTCGCCGATATCCCCGGCAACCAGCACTCGGTATCCCGGCAACTGTGCCAGCACACGGATTGCCGCAATCATCGAGCCGTCATTCGCATTATAAGTATCGTCAATCACCAGCTTACCGGGGGCTATCTCAACCGGATATAAGCGGCCGGGAACCGCACGGGTCTGCGCCAGGCCACTGCGGATATCCGCGAGTGTTGCCCCGGCGGACAGTGCCAGTGCCGCCGCCGCGAGGGCATTGGCGATATTGTGACGCCCCGGCTGCGGCAGTGTGACAGCGGTGCTGCCTGCCGGTGTGTGCAGGGTAAAATCGGTGGTCAGCGGATTCATCACCACATCAGCGGCGTAAAAATCAGCCTGCGGCTGCGGATCAACGGAGAAACTCCAGCGGGTCTGACGCGGGGTCAGATGAGCCTGCCAGTGAGTGATATCATTGCTTTCGAGATTAATAATGGCGGTGCCTTCGTCCGTCAGGCCGGTGAAAATTTCCCCTTTCGCCTGTGCGATGGCCTCTGCGGAACCAAATTCACCGATATGGGCGGCAAACAGATTATTCACCAGAACAGTCTGCGGATGTGTCATCGCAGCGGTATAGGCGATCTCGCCGGTATGGTTGGCACCCAGTTCGATCACCGCAAACTGATGTTTTTCTGTCAGGCGCAACAGTGTCAGCGGCACGCCGATATCATTATTAAAGTTACCGGCAGTAAACAGCGTTTCACCCGCCTGCTGTAAAATGGCGGCTGTCATCTCTTTCACAGAGGTTTTGCCGGAAGACCCGGTGAGCGCGACGACTTTTGCCCGGCTGCGGTCACGGTTGCCTTTTGCCACCGCCCCCAGTGCAAGGCGGGTATCTTTAACGATAATCTGCGGGCAGTTCACGTCCATCCGGCGGTTTACCAGAACGGCGGCAACCCCTTTCGCGGCTACATCCGCAATAAAATCATGAGCATCAAAACGTTCGCCGGCCAGGGCGATAAACAGCGCGCGTTCGCCGATACTGCGGCTGTCCGTGGTAATGCTCTCAATCATTTCTGATGCCGCGTGGCCGCTGAGGATAAGCTCCCCGGCGGTCAGTTGTGCGATATCAGCAAGGGAGAATGGGATCATGCCATCACTCCCAGCAGCCGGGCGACGGTCAGACGGTCGGAGTAATCCAGACGGCGGCTGCCGACCAGCTGATAATCCTCATGCCCTTTTCCTGCCACCAGCACCACGTCATCGGGTTTTGCCTGAATCACCGCAAATGTCACGGCTTCCGCACGTCCCGGGATCGGCAGTGCGCGGGAGGTATCAACCAGACCGGCCATAATGTCATTGATGATAGCCTGCGGCTCTTCGCTGCGCGGGTTATCGTCTGTGATCACCACCACATCGGATTCCTGCTCAGCGATTGCGCCCATCAGCGGACGTTTGCCTTTATCGCGATCACCGCCGCAGCCGAAGACACACCACAGCTTGCCTTTGGTATGCAGACGCGCCGCACTCAGGGCTTTTTCCAGCGCATCAGGGGTGTGGGCGTAATCTACCACAACGGTCGGACGGTTATCCGCCGTGAAAACTTCCATCCGGCCGCAGACCGGCGTTAATGACGTTGCGCTGCTCAGCAGTGCTTTCAGGTCATAACCCAGGGCCAGCAGTGTTGCAGCGGCCACCAGCAGATTGCTGACGTTAAATGCGCCCATCAGCGGGCTGTCCAGCTCACCGTCACCCCAGCTTGAGGTAAAGGCGATGTGAGCGCCGCTGTCGTGATAATTCACGGAAACGGCTTTCAGGAAACGCCCCTGCCAGTCAGCCGGCAGGTTATCTTCCATTGTGACGGCTACCGCTTCCGGCAGTTTTGCCAGCCATTTCAGCCCGGTCTCATCATCCGCATTAATAATTTTTTGTTCGCTGTGATGGGTTGAGAACAGCAGCCATTTGGCGGCTTCATAGTTGGCCATATCACCGTGGTAATCGAGATGGTCACGGCTTAAGTTAGTAAAGACCGCAGCACGGAACGGCAGTGCCGCCACGCGGCTTTGCACCAGCCCGTGAGAGGAGACTTCCATCGCCGCCACGGTGGCACCTTTTTTCGCCAGTTTGTCCAGTTCGAGCTGGATATCCACCGCGGAGCCGGTAGTATTTTCTGTCTGGATCACATGACCGAGCAGCCCGTTGCCGACCGTTCCCATCACGGCGCTGGTTTCGCCCATCGCCTGAGTCCACTGCGCCAGCAGCTGAGTGGTGGTGGTTTTGCCGTTAGTGCCGGTGACGCCGATCAGTTTCAGACGCTCCGCCGGATGGTGATAGAACTCACCGGCCAGGCGGGATAATTTTTCATTCAGATGGCTGAGATAAACCACCGGTACACCATGCAGAACCTGCACACTGCCGTCTTCCGCCGCACCATCTGCTTCCGCGACCACGGCAGCCACGCCCTGAGCGATGGCCTGAGGAATGTAGTGACGCCCGTCAGACTGGTGGCCTTTTACCGCCAGGAACAGATCACCGGCAGCCGCTTTGCGGCTGTCCAGGGTCATATCACGTAACGCCTTAGCCGGTGCATCAACACCGAGCGGCGCGAGTAAATCGCGCAAATTACGATCTGCCACTTGTACCCTCTTTTGGTTTAGTAATAACCACTTCATTAGTTTGTTCTTCCGGTGTCAGCGCATCGGGTTCCACGTTCATTGTCCGCAGAACACCGCCCATGATGGCACCGAATACCGGTGCGGAGATCGCACCCCCGTAATACTTGCCGCCCTGCGGGTCGTTGATAATCACAACCAGTGCAAAACGCGGACGGCTTGCCGGTGCAACCCCGGCAGTGTAGGCGATATAGCGGTTCACGTATTTCCCGTCATCGCCCACTTTTTTCGCGGTCCCGGTTTTAATTGCCACGCGATACCCTTTGATCGCAGCGCGCGTTCCGCCGCCGCCCGGTAACGCAACACTTTCCATCATCTGAACCACGGTTTTCATCACCGGCTCAGGGAAGACACGGGTGCCCGGCACCGGCGGGTCCACTTTCGTGATGGACAGCGGGCGGTAAATCCCGAAACTGCCGATTGTTGCATAGGCCCGCGCTAACTGTAACGGTGTTACCATCAGCCCGTAGCCGAAAGAAAAGGTGGCCCTTTCAAGCTCAGACCACCGTGTTTTTTTACTTGGATATATGCCACTGCTTTCCCCGACCAGCCCCAGATTGGTCGGTTTTCCCAGCCCGAAACGCGAATAGACGTCCACGAGTTCCTGAGCGGGCATCGCTAACGCAAGTCTTGAAACCCCTACGTTACTCGATTTCTGTAAAATACCGGTGATGGTCAGTTCGGCATAACGCCCTACGTCTTTAATTTCATGACCACTGATCCGGTACGGATAAGTATTCACCACGCTGTTCGGCTTGATGATGTTATTGTGCAGCGCACTCATCACCACCAGAGGTTTTACCGTCGAGCCAGGTTCAAAAATATCGGTGATAGCACGGTTACGCATGGCATCTTTCGGCGTTCCCTGGAGGTTGTTGGGGTTATAGGACGGGCTGTTCGCCATCGCCAGAATTTCCCCGGTGTTCACATCCACCAGAATCGCTGTGCCGGATTCCGCTTTGTTCAGTGCCACCGCACTGCTGATTTCGCGGTATACCAGCGCCTGTAAACGTTCATCAATACTGAGTGTCAGGTTGTGTCCGGCCTGACTTTCGCGGGCGATGGTGTCCTCAATAACACGGCCGCCGCGATCTTTCCGGACTGTCCGCTGTCCCGGAACCCCGGTCAGCCAGCGGTCAAAGCTTTTCTCAACCCCTTCAATCCCCTCATCATCGATATTGGTAACACCAATAATATGTGCGGTGACTGAACCGGACGGGTAATACCGTTTTGATTCTGCCTGTAAATAAATCCCCGGCAAATTCAGTTTTTTCACGTAATCGCCGATGGTCGGGTTGACCTGGCGCGCCAGGTAGACAAAGCGGCCTTTCGGATTTGCCGTAACTTTGCTCTTCACCTGGTCGAGCGGAATATTCAGCGCTTCAGACAATGCGCGCCAGCGGGTGTCATCCCCTACCCCGCCTTTGTCAGCTAACTCTTTCGGGTCAGCCCAGACCGCATTCACAGGCACACTGACCGCCAGCGGACGTCCCATGCGGTCGCTGATCATGCCGCGCGCGGTCGGGATCTCCTGGACACGCAGCGAACGCATGTCACCTTCTTTAACCAGCATGTCCGGGTTGATAATCTGTAAATACGCCACCCGGATCAGCAGTGCGGCGAGGGCAATCCCGATACCGCCGCATAACAACGCAAAACGCCAGCTGATAAAACTGGCTTTTTCTTCCGGACGTTTGATACGGGCTCCGCCCTGCGTTTTGCCTGCTGATTTTTTGTTTTTCATGCCTTCGTCATTTCGTTACGACAATTTTTTCGTTTGCCGGGTCCACATGCTGCATACTGAGACGCTCAACGGATAAGCGCTCGACACGGCTGTGATCCCCCAGGGCGTTCTCTTCCAGAATCAGGTTACGCCATTCGATATCCAGCGAGTTACGCTCCAGCACAAGATGTTCCCGCTCTGCGGTCAGCAGACGTGTTTTATGTGCCGTGATGACCACAAAAATTGCGCTGACGATCACTGCGATAAATAAAATCGCAGGGATAAATCCGTGGCGCAGCAGGTCACGACAAATAACGCGGGCTAAATTGTGCCGTTCTGTGGTCATGCTTTCTCCGCAAAGCGCAGTACAGAGCTGCGGGCACGCGGGTTAACACTGATTTCCTGTTCCGACGGTTTCATTTTTCCCGCCAGTTTCAGTGCCGGCGTGCCGTGCGCTTTCAGTTGTTCTTCCGTCAGCGGTAATCCGTGCGGGACCTGCGGTCCGCGGCTTTCGTTGCGCATAAACTGTTTTACAATCCGGTCTTCCAGTGAGTGGAAGCTGATCACGGATAAACGGCCGCCCGGTGCCAGAATGCTCAGTGCGCCGGTCAGCGCCTGGCGGATTTCATCCAGCTCGCTGTTCACATAAATACGGATGGCCTGGAAGCTGCGGGTCGCCGGATGTTTGTGCTTTTCTTTCACCGGAGACACAGCGGCAATCAGTTCTGCCAGCTGTTTTGTCCGTGTCAGCGGCTCTTCTGTCTTGTTCCGTTCAACAATGGCGCGGGCGATCCGTTTCGAGAAACGCTCTTCGCCGAAGTTTTTCAGTACCCACGCAATATCTTCTTCTTTGGCTTCGGTCAGCCATTGTGCGGCGGAAATCCCTCGCGTCGGGTCCATGCGCATATCGAGCGGCCCGTCACGCATAAAGGAGAATCCGCGCTCCGCGTCGTCCAGCTGCGGGGAAGACACGCCCAGATCGAGCAGAACACCGTCAATCTGACCGCCCAGCTCCAGCTCATTCACATAACCGGCGATACCGGAAAACGGGCCGTGAATAATGGAAAAACGCGGGTCGTCAATCTGTGCCGCTGCGGCAATCGCCTGCGGGTCCCGGTCAATGGCAATCAGACGCCCCTGTGCCCCGAGTTTTGATAAAATCAGACGGGAATGCCCGCCACGGCCGAATGTACCGTCGATATAAATGCCGTCTTCACGGATCTGTAATCCGTTAACGGCTTCATCCAGTAAAACACTGGTATGCTGAAACTGACTCTCTGCCATTTAAAGTGATAAATCCTGTAACCGGGCGGATAAAGGTCCGGATGCCGTCTGCCCGGCAGCAATATCATCCTGTACCTGCTGATACCACGTCTGCTCATCCCACAGCTCAAACTTATTGAACTGCCCGACCAGCATGACTTCTTTGGTTAACCGCGCATGTGCGCGCAGTGTACCGGCTAACAAAAGACGTCCCGCACTGTCCATCTGGCATTCAGTGGCATGACCCAGCAGCAGACGCTGAACACGGCGTTCTGTGGGGTCCATGGTGGACAATTGTGCCAGCTTCAGTTCGATCAGTTCCCATTCCGGTAAGGTGTAAAGCAGCAGGCACGGCTGGTGGAGATCGATAGTACAAACCATCTGACCTTCCGACTTTTCAGCAAGCAGCGACCGGTACCGTGCCGGTACGGTTATACGCCCTTTGCTGTCAAGATTAACCAGTGTTGCCCCGCGAAACATACGTTTCTCCGCTCAGTTTTACCCCGAACTACCACTTTCACCCACAATTTCCCACCAACAGAGTTTACGAATGGTACGAAAAGCTTGTCAAGCCAGCGCTGACAAGGTTCCGTTTCCGTTATCGGGGAATAAGGGGGTGATAAAATATGGGATTTTTTGCTTCAGGGAACAGAAGTGAGATAACACACTGATTCAAATCAGAAAAAAATTCACATAATACGCACTCGGCTAACCGGGGCAAATTATACCGAATCTGACGAAAGAAAGATGCATTTTTGCGAAGTACCCCTCACTTTCAGGATAAAAATTAACCATTGCAACAAACACCCCGGGATTTTTGTTCTGGTTATCTGCACTGTTACTTTCTGTTACAGTGCGTGATTATCTGACATTTGAAAATTTAATATTCACTATATCAATAGCATAACTGTCATAAAACGGAACTGGTAATAATCTGTGGTATATACCCTTAACCGGAATAAGTGTATTTGCGGAGAAAAAAAGATGTTCTGTAAAAATTGTCAGTTTCTGTCAATCAGCAAAATTGAAAAAAATTCTTAGGATTCCTCTCAAAAAGGGTTTTTCATCTGTTTCCGGCCAATTCAAACAAAAATACCTATACGTTTCCGTACAGGTATCAGAAAAAATAATTATTTTACTGCCTGAATATTACCGGCGGCTCAGACTTCCGCGACGGCACAGATCACGACGGATACGGGTAATACCCGCGGCCGGTTTCTGTTTTTCATCCAGGCTTGCCAGCACCAGTTCCAGGACACGCTCCGCAATATCGCGGTGACGTTGCGCGACGGACAGAACCGAACACTCAAGGAAATCAAGCAGTTCATGATCACCAAAGGTCGCGATCACCAACTGCCCCGGCAGACGACCGCTGCGGGCCAGAGTGGCATCCATCACGCCCTGTAACAGTGCGAATGATGTGGTGAACAGTGCGTCCGGCATCGGGTTGTTTTCCAGCCAGGAATCAAACGCTTTCGCGGCGGCGTCACGTTCATAGCTGTCGGCATACAGGAAATTCACGTTACGCGCGTCACCTTCCCAGGCTTCACGAAATCCCTGCTCACGCAGGAAACTGACGGAAAGTTCCGGTAACGCGCCGAGATAAACCACCGATTCTGCCGGGAACTGACGCAATTCGGATGCCAGCATTTTGGCGTCTTCAAAGTCATCCCCGACCACACTGATAAAGTGTTCATTTTCCAGTGCACGGTCGAGAGCAACAATCGGCAGGGAGCGGTTTGCCCAGCGCTGATAGAACGGATGCTCCGGCGGCAGAGCTGTGGAAACGATAATCGCATCCACCTGACGCTGCAGCAGATGTTCCACACAATGGATTTCGTTGTCAGGCTGGTCTTCGGAGCAGGCAATCAGCAGCTGATAACCACGGCTGCGCGCCTGGCGCTCCAGATAATTTGCGATGCGGGTATAGCTGGTGTTCTCCAAATCTGGGATAACCAGTCCGATAGAGCGGGTACGGCCTGCACGCAGACCGGCAGCCACCGCATTCGGATGGTAATTATGTTCACGAACCACCGCCATCACTTTTTCGACAGTTTTGTCACTCACACGATATTGTTTTGCTTTTCCGTTGATGACATAACTGGCCGTCGTGCGCGACACACCGGCAAGGCGGGCGATTTCATCCAGTTTCACGTTAACCCCTTACAAATCAGGAAACGGCCCGAACAACGGGCCAATAAGAAGAGTGATCAGTTTACCCTTTCACCGCAAATATTTCACCGCATTATTTTCTCACCGCGCGACATCCCGACGATGCCGGAGCGGGCAATCTCAACGATTTCAGCAAAGCCGCGCACCGCATCCAGGAAAGCGTCCAGCTTTTCACTGGTGCCGGTCAGCTGTACGGTGTAGAGCGTCGCGGTCACATCCACAATCTGCCCGCGGAAGATATCGGTACTGCGTTTGACCTCATCCCGCCCGTAACCGCTGGCCTGTAATTTAACCAGCATCACCTCGCGCTCAATATGGGTGGCGGCAGTCAGTTCTGTGACACGGAACACATCCACCAGCTTATTGAGCTGTTTTTCAATCTGCTCCAGCACCCGTGCATCCCCTTTGGTCTGGATGGTCAGACGGAACAGTGACGGGTCATCCGTCGGGGCGGCAGTGATACTTTCGATATTATACCCGCGCTGGGAAAAAAGCCCTGCCACACGGGATAACGCCCCTGTTTCGTTTTCTAATAAGATTGACAGAATCCGGCGCATGATCAGGTCCTCTCCGTTTTGCTTAACCACATTTCATCCATCCCGCCGTTGCGGATCTGCATCGGATAAACATGCTCTTTTTCATCCACCATCACATCGGCGAACACCAGCCGCTTCTCTTCACGGACAATCCGCAGGGCTTCCGCGAGCTGTTCACGCAACGTGGCTTTATCACTGATACTGATTCCGACATGCCCGTAAGCCTCCGCCAGCCGGACAAAATCAGGCAGTGAGTCCATATAGGAGTGGGAGTGACGGCCGTGATAGACCATATCCTGCCACTGTTTCACCATACCGAGGAACCGGTTGTTCAGATTGAGCACCAGCACCGGCAGCCCGAACTGTAATGCGGTGGACAGCTCCTGAATATTCATCTGAATACTGCCGTCTCCGGTGACACACACCACCATGTCATCCGGTTTTGCCAGCCGGACGCCCAGTGCCGCCGGCAGTCCGAAGCCCATCGTGCCCAGTCCGCCGGAGTTGATCCAGCGGCGCGGTTCATCAAACGGATAATACAGCGCGGCAAACATCTGGTGCTGACCAACATCAGACGTCACATACGCCTTCCCTTCTGTCAGTTCCCATAAGGTACGGATCACGGTCTGCGGTTTGATTTTTTCCCCGCTCTCATCGATCGTCAGGCATTGTTTCGCTTTCCACTGATCAATACGACGCCACCAGTCACACAGCGCATCCGGGTCTTGCGCATCGGTCAGAGATTCAAGCTGTAACAGCATCTGCGCGAGACACAGTTTTGCATCACCGACAATCGGAATATCCGCTGCCACCGTTTTTGAGATAGAGGCCGGATCGACATCAATATGAATGACGGTCGCCTGCGGGCAGTATTTCGCCAGGTTATTGGTGGTCCGGTCATCGAAACGGACACCGACAGCAAAAATCACATCACTGTGATGCATGGTATTGTTCGCTTCATACGTACCGTGCATACCCAGCATACCGACGCACTGCGGATGGGTGCCCGGAAACGCCCCCAGCCCCATCAGAGAGAGCGCCACCGGCAGACGCAGTTTATCCGCGAGAGTGAAAATCTCCGGGCTGCACTCTGCACTGACAGCACCGCCGCCGATATACATGACCGGACGTTTTGCCTGCATCAGCGTGATAAGCGCGCGTTTGATCTGCCCTTTATGACCGGCACCGGTCGGATTATACGAGCGCAGACTGACCCGTGACGGGTAGCTGTATTCATGCTGCTGCTGGACAATATCTTTGGGGAAATCAATCACCACCGGACCGGGACGGCCGGTTTGCGCCAGATAAAAAGCTTTTTTGATGGTGGCGGGAATATCCGCGACATCATGCACCAGGTAACTGTGTTTCACGACCGGCCGAGAGATCCCCACCATATCCACTTCCTGGAAAGCATCGTTACCGATCAGCGCGCTCGCCACCTGGCCGGAGAGCACCACCAGCGGCACCGAATCCATATAGGCGGTAGCAATGCCGGTAATAGCGTTGGTCGCCCCGGGACCGGATGTGACCAGCACCACGCCGGTTTTGCCGGTCGCGCGGGCATAGCCGTCCGCCATATGCACGGCCGCCTGCTCGTGACGCACCAGAATATGCCCGATACCACCCACAGTGTGCAGTGCATCATAAATATCCAGAACCGCACCGCCCGGATAACCGAATACGTGTGACACGCCCTCATCAATTAAGGAGCGCACGATCATTTCTGCCCCTGTCAACCTCTCCATAAATGCTCTCCTGCCCGTGATTGCGGGTTGTAACTGCAAGTGATGTGTTTGTCTGTTTTTAGTTATCTGAGGATTAACATAACGATAAAACAACAGTGCTGGCAAATGCGTTTTTCGGGAAGCGGATAGCAGGGAAATGCCGTAATAAAGGAAATGTCATGATCCGCAGACGATCATGCCTGTGGCGGTAAATCACAAAGCAGAATTCACTGAGAGTAGGGGAAAAATCGGGGGATATAAAAACGGCACTGCACAGAAAACAGGCAGTGCCGTCAGGGGAATTATTCCGTATACATAGATTCAATTTCGCGCTGATAGCGCTGGGCGATCACTTTACGGCGCAGTTTCAGTGTCGGTGTCAGTTCGCCGAGCTCCATAGAGAAATTCTGCGGCAACAACGTAAAACGCTTAACCTGATGAAATGCAGCGACATTTTTCTGCAACTCTTTCAGGCGGCTTTCAAACAGTGCCACAATCTGGCTGTTTTTCAGCAGCTCCATCCGGTCATGATATTTCAGATTCAGCGCCCGGGCGTGCTCTTCCAGGGTATCAAAACACGGCACAATCAGTGCGGAAACAAATTTACGTGCATCCGCCACCACCGCGATATGCTCGATAAAGCGATCCTGTCCCAGCGTGCCTTCCAGCATCTGCGGCGCAATATATTTGCCGTTGGAGGTTTTCATCAGATCTTTCAGGCGTTCCGTGATAAACAGATTGCCCTGCTCATCCAGCGCACCGGCATCACCGGTCCGCAGCCAGCCATCGTCAGTAAAGGCCTGACGGGTCTCTTCCGGCTTATTGTAATAACCGCGCATCACCACCGGCCCGCGCACCTGGATTTCATTTTCCTCACCGATACGGACTTCCACATCCGGCAGCGGCACACCGATAGAGCCAAGCTGATAACCGCTGTTTTCCCAGCAGGATACCGTGGCACAGGTTTCTGTCATGCCGTAGCCGTATTTGACGTTAATACCGATAGCGAGGAAAAAGCGGATAATTTCATCATCCAGCCGCGCGCCCGCCGCCGGTAAAAAACGGACATTACCGCCGAGCACATCACGCAGTTTGCCAAGCACTTTTTTCTGTGCGAACTGATCACACCACACCGCCAGCCGTGACTGTTTTTCACCGCGCTGCTGTGCATCCAGTGTTTTTTTACCTGTCCGCACCGCCCAGTGAAATAACGCACGCTTATACCACGGCGCCTGTGCCACTTTTTCATAGATACCGCTGAACACTTTCTCATAGAAACGCGGCACCGCACACATCACGCTCGGTTTTACCGATACCATCGCTTTGCGCACCAGATTGGTATCACTGAGATACACATTCAGTGCGCCGGTATGCATCACGTAGAAGCTCCACGCGCGCTCAAAAACGTGTGTCAGCGGCAGAAAGCAGAGAGAAACATCATCTTCGGTCAGTGTCAGCCGTTCATCATGCAGATAAAGCTGGGCAGCCATATTGCGGTAATCCAGCATGACGCCTTTCGGCTCGCCGGTGGTTCCGGAGGTGTAAATCAGGGTGAAAAGATCATCAAGAGAGCAATCCGCGATACGCTGATCCAACTCTTCGGCATAACTGCCGTCGTGCCCGTTCATAAACTGGCGCAGCGTACAGACCGCCGGATGAGACGGGATTGCCGTGTTTTCCGGGTTCATTATGATGATTTTTTGCAGAGACGGGCAGAGAGAGAGCAGCGACAGTGCAATTTCTGCCTGTTTCTGGCCGTCCACAAACAGGATACGCACCTGTGCATCATTGAGAATATACGCCGCCTGATCATCACTGCTGGTCGCATAGAGCGGCACCACAATAGCACGGCACTGAAGAATCGCCAGGTCGGTTAATGTCCACAGGGCGCTGTTGTGCGAGAAAACAGCGACATTTTCCTGTACCGCAACCCCTTCCGCCAGCAGAGCTTCCGCCAGATTTTCACTGAACGTCCCGGCCTGCTGCCAGGTAAAATCAATATGCTGACCCTGTTCACACCACTGTCGCAGTGCGATTTTGTCACCCCGGCGCTGTTTTTGCTGTTGCAGCCGCGTCACTAAATGATAGTGATGCAAATTTGTTATTGTCACACGCGTTTCCTTTACTGAGCCGTCAGACTGTACGGTTTCACGTTATGTAATGATTTTCAGCTTACAGTTGTACGCTTAAATTTTTCCGCAAGTGTAGCCTGTTGTCTCCGGGAACAAAAGCAAATTTAGTTATCTTTGCAATGACGGGGGCATAAAAAACACCGGCAGACGTATTTGCCTGCCGGTGCGGGAAATAAATTAAATGACTGATTACATATGGTGTGTGAACTGCGTCAGCAGTGCTTTCATCCACTGATGTCCTTTATCGCGGGTGCAGGCCTCATGCCAGATCAGAAATGCCGGACGGCTGACTTTATCCCACGGCAACTGAACTTCCTGAATCGGCAGGACATGAGAATAGAGCTGGATCAGCCATTTCGGCGCGATCGCCACCAGTTCTGTTTTAGACACAATATTCAGCACACTGACCAGATTGGTTCCTTGATAAACAATAGCCCGGAGTAATTCATTATTTTCATAATACGGTGAACTGAATGAATCAATTAAATCCAGAGATACGACTGCATGCTGCTCAGTGAATATCTGTTTCTCTGTGACAGTATATTGTATGCGGGGATGATTGCGGGCGGCAACCAGTGACAACTGATCATTAAATAATAAGTGATGACTGTAATCCGGTTTATCGTATTCATGCAACTAATACTTCAACACTGCTTTATTCATTTAGTTTTCATGCAATGAGATAATAAAACAAAGATTGTGTTTATTTATAATGAAATTGTCTTTTATCAGCAGAAAAAATCTGATTTCTTTTGCTGACGTAACCGAAAAAATAAACTGTTCAATGAATATCTCACCTGTCACCGGCGGTAACCTGACCGCCGGACACCGTATTCCCTGCCGACTCAACCGATTCAGATTATCCGCAAAAAAATTCTGTAAAAATATTAGCCCAATCATTTAGCTGACTTATAGATGAAAACGCTGATTAATTTTTATAAATTAGTCACTTTATCTGCTTTTTGTCCTTTTTATCGTCTTTGCCCGATATCTCCGGCGACAAGGGAGAGTTGACAGCGCTTTTTATATTCAGTATCAATAATACATCGCCACGGATATGCCCTGTGCTCCGTGCCACTGAATTTACTGAGAAGGTTATTATTATGTCTTTCACTTTCCGCCTAAACAGCCTGCTAATTATCGCCTTAACTGCGCGTGGCGGGTTCGTGGCCGGAAGTTCCTCATAACTTTCTCCCTGAGACCAGAAAAACCCGCGCAATGTCGCGGGTTTTTTTATACCTGCAAACCGGAAAACAGAACAAGAAATAACCGAGAGGATCACAACATGAGCGATAACGTCATCATTTTTGATACCACACTGCGTGACGGCGAGCAGGCATTACAAGCCAGTCTCAGTGTCAAAGAGAAATTACAGATTGCTTTCCAGCTCGAACGCATGGGGGTTGATATTATCGAGGCCGGTTTCCCAGTCTCCTCTCCCGGTGATTTTCAGTCGGTGCAGACCATCGCCCGCGAAATCAAAAACAGCCGTATCGCAGCCTTGTCCCGCTGTGTGATCGGTGACATTGACGCTGCTGCCGAATCCCTGAAAGTCGCGGAAGCATTCCGGTTGCATATGGTGCTCGCCACCTCCGGCATTCACGTCAAAACCAAGCTGCGCAAGACCTTTGCTGACATCATCGATATGGCGGTCGGTTCGATTAAACATGCCCGCCGCTTTACCGATGACGTCGAGTTCTCCTGCGAAGATGCGGGACGCACCGACATTGATGATTTATGCCGCATTGTCGAAGCCGCGATTAACGCCGGAGCCACCACGGTCAACATTCCGGATACAGTCGGTTACACCACGCCGTACCAGTTCGGCGGCATTATCAGTGAATTATTCAATCGCGTGCCGAACATCGACAAAACCATCATTTCTGTCCACTGCCATGACGACCTGGGGATGTCCGTTGCCAACTCCATCACCGCCGTACAGGCGGGTGCCCGCCAGATAGAAGGTACCATCAACGGGTTAGGTGAACGCGCCGGGAACTGTGCGCTGGAAGAAGTGATTATGGCGATTAAAGTACGGGAAAAAATGCTGGGTGTGCGTACCGGAATCAATCACAAAGAGATTTACCGCACCAGTCAGCTGGTCAGCCAGTTATGCAACACCCCGGTACCGCCGAACAAAGCCGTGGTCGGCAGCAATGCCTTCTCCCACTCCTCCGGTATTCACCAGGACGGTGTGATTAAAAACCGCGAAACTTACGAAATTATGACGCCGGACAGCATCGGCCTGAAAGATAACTTAATCAACCTGACCTCCCGCTCCGGCCGTGCGGCAGTGAAACACCGGATGGCAGAGATGGGCTATCAGGAAGACGATTATAACCTGGATGAGTTATACGCCGACTTCCTGCAACTGGCTGACAAGAAAGGTCAGGTTTTCGATTACGACCTGGAAGCCCTGGTGTTTATGAAACAGCAGCATCAGGAGCCGGAGCACTTCACGCTGGCCTTCCTCAACACCCAGTCCGGCACCGGCGTCAAAGCGTCAGCAATGGTCAGAATGCAGGCCGGGGATGAAATTATCTCAGAGTCAGCCCAGGGGAACGGCCCGGTGGACGCCGCTTATGAGGCTATCCGCCGTATCGCGGGTTATCCGCTGACCCTCGCCGCCTATCAGCTGACCGCCAAAGGTCAGGGAACAGACGCACTGGGTCAGGTAAATATCGTGGTGGAGTATGAAGGCCGTAAATTCCACGGTATGGGACTGGCGACCGATATTGTTGAATCCTCCGCCCAGGCCATGATCCACGCCATTAACAGCATCTGGCGCGCCGGACAGGTAAAAGAAGAAAAACGGCGTATACAGTCAGATAACAACACACACAACGACACTCATAACAATACAGAGACAAAGGAAGCGGTGTAATTATGTCGGAACAATTTCATATTGCAGTTTTACCGGGCGACGGAATCGGCCCTGAAATTATGGCACAGGCCTATAAAGTGCTGGATGCCGTGCGCAGCCGCTTTAACCTGACCATCACCACCAGTGAATATGATGTCGGCGGCATAGCCATCGACAACCACGGCCACCCGCTGCCACCCGCCACACTGAAAGGCTGTGAGCAGGCCGATGCGGTGCTGTTCGGCTCTGTCGGCGGCCCGAAATGGGAAAAACTGCCGCCGGACTCACAGCCGGAGCGCGGCGCGCTGCTCCCGCTGCGTGCACATTTCAAATTATTCAGTAACCTGCGCCCGGCCAGACTTTATCCGGCACTGGAAGCGTTCTGCCCGCTGCGCAGTGATATCGCCGCCCGCGGGTTCGATATCCTGTGTGTCCGCGAGCTGACCGGCGGCATCTACTTCGGACAGCCGAAAGGCCGTGAAGGGGAAGGAAAATATGAGCGTGCATATGATACCGAGGTGTATCACCGCTATGAAATCGAGCGGATTGCCCGTATCGCCTTTACTTCCGCACAAAAACGCCGTGGTCAGGTGACATCAATTGATAAGGCGAATGTGCTGCAAAGCTCCGTATTATGGCGCGAAGTGGTCACTGAAATCGCCAAAGAGTATCCGGATGTCACGCTGTCACACATGTATATCGATAACGCCGCCATGCAGATGATCAAAGATCCGTCGCAGTTTGATGTGATCCTTTGCTCCAACCTGTTCGGTGACATTATCTCCGACGAGTGCGCGATGATCACCGGCTCCATGGGAATGCTGCCGTCCGCCAGTCTGAATGAGAAAAAATTCGGCCTCTATGAGCCTGCCGGAGGTTCTGCGCCGGATATCGCCGGACAAAATATTGCCAACCCGGTGGCACAAATTTTATCCGCCGCCATGATGCTGCGTTTCAGCTGCGGGCAGGATGCGGCAGCAGACAGCATTGAAAACGCGGTGAATCAGGCACTGAATGCCGGATACCGCACCCGCGACGTAGCCGGAAGCGGCAAAAGTATGACCACAGATGAGATGGGCAACATTATCGCGCGTTTGATTACAGAAGGGGCTTAAAATGAGCACAGGAAAAACCTTATATCAGAAATTATATGATGCCCATGTGGTTCGTGAGGAAGCAAACGAAACGCCGATCCTGTATATCGACCGCCACCTGGTGCATGAAGTGACCTCGCCGCAGGCATTTGACGGGTTACGGGCCAAAAACCGCCCGGTGCGACGCCCGGAGAAAACCTTCGCCACCATGGATCACAACGTCTCCACACAGACCAAAGATATCAACGCCTGCGGCGAGATGGCCCGTAATCAGATGCAGGAACTGATCAAAAACTGTGAGGCCTTTGGTGTCCGCCTCTATGATCTGAACCATCCGTTTCAGGGCATTGTGCATGTGATGGGGCCGGAACAGGGCATCACCCTGCCGGGCATGACGATTGTCTGTGGTGACTCTCACACGGCCACCCACGGGGCATTCGGCTCGCTGGCTTTTGGTATCGGCACCTCCGAGGTGGAGCATGTGTTAGCCACCCAGACACTGAAACAGGCCCGCGCCAAAACCCTGAAAATTGAAGTGCGCGGCAAAGTCGCCCCCGGTATCACCGCCAAAGATATTGTGCTGGCGATTATCGGCCACACCGGCAGTGCGGGCGGCACCGGTTATATCGCGGAATTCTGCGGCGACGCCATTGAGTCTCTCTCCATGGAAGGCCGGATGACAGTCTGCAATATGGCTATCGAAATGGGCGCCAAAGGCGGGATGATTGCCCCGGATCAGACTACCTTTGATTATCTGAAAGGCCGTCAGTTCTCCCCGCAGGGCGCGGACTGGGATGCTGCCGTCGCTTACTGGCAGACCCTGAAAAGTGATCCGGACGCAAAATATGACGCTGAAATTATTATCAATGCTGCCGATATCGCCCCGCAGGTCACCTGGGGTACCAATCCCGGTCAGGTGATTGATATCAGCCGTGCTATTCCCGCACCGGAAAGCTTTACCGACCCGGTGGAGAGAGCCTCGGCTGAAAAAGCACTGGCGTATATGGATTTAACCCCGGGCGAAAAGTTAACCGATGTGAAAATCGACAAGGTGTTTATCGGCTCCTGTACCAACTCACGGATTGAGGATTTACGCGCTGCCGCCGCCGTTGCCAAAGGGCGGAAAGTCGCGCCGGGTGTACAGGCGATTGTGGTTCCCGGCTCCGGGCCGGTGAAATCACAGGCGGAAGAGGAAGGTCTGGATAAGATTTTCACCGAGGCCGGATTTGAATGGCGTTTGCCGGGCTGCTCGATGTGTCTGGCGATGAACAATGACCGCCTGGCACCGGGAGAACGCTGTGCCTCCACCAGCAACCGGAACTTTGAAGGACGCCAGGGACGCGGCGGACGCACCCACCTGGTAAGCCCGGCTATGGCCGCAGCGGCCGCTGTCACCGGCAGTTTCGCCGATATCCGTACCATTGAGATGCGCTGAGGGAGAGAGTCATGGAAAAATTTATTGTACATCAGGGCATTGCCGTACCATTGGATGCCGCCAATGTGGATACCGATGCCATTATCCCGAAACAGTTTTTGCAGAAAGTGACCCGCACCGGCTTCGGGCAGCATTTATTCAACGACTGGCGTTTTCTCGATGATGACGGGCAGGTCCCGAACCCGGATTTTGTCCTCAACGCCCCGCGCTATCAGGGTGCATCCATTCTGCTGGCCCGTGAAAACTTCGGCTGCGGCTCCTCCCGTGAGCATGCGCCGTGGGCATTAACGGATTACGGATTCAGAGTGGTGATTGCACCAAGCTTTGCGGATATCTTTTACGGTAATTCATTCAACAATCAGTTATTGCCGGTGATATTACCCGAAGAAGCCATTGATGCCCTCTTTGACCGTGTGCAGAAGACAGAAGGTGCTCAGATTATTGTTGATCTGGAAAACCAGAAAGTGATCGCCGGTGAGCTGGAATATCCGTTCAGTGTTGATACTTTCCGCCGCCACTGCATGATGAACGGCCTCGACAGTATCGGCCTCACCTTACAGCACGATGACATGATTTCCCGCTATGAAGCACAACAGCCTGCATTTATGAACTGATAACCGGATTCATTTCCACCATTGAACCCCTGCCATCACCCCTTTTGTGATGGCAGCTTTTTCCCCGTTTTTCCCCCGCCACTTTTTCCGGATCGCCGGACAGAAAAAAACCAGCCTTTCGGCTGGCGGTAAAAGTCACCATTACTCAAGAATCGGGAGTGAGTCAGGTATCACACTGACATCATGAGCTGCTTTAATGACATTGAGTATGGACGTAATATACGGAAATAAAAATGGACAGAAAACCGACCGGAGTTCCCCCTTTTATGAGCACACCACGCCTCCAGCACCAGTTTATCCGCCTGTGGCAGCATCATCAGGGACAGGAAACCGATACCACGCTTCAGGAGATCGCCGATATCCTGCACTGCTCGCGCCGCCATGTCCGTTCCCTGCTCAGCAGTATGCAGACCGCGGGCTGGCTCAGCTGGCAGGCGGAAACCGGGCGGGGTAAGCGCTCACGTCTTTGTTTTCTGCAAAGCGGACGGGATTTACAGCACGCCCGCGCCGAACTGCTGATTGAGCAGGACAATATCGAAAAACTGGTGGCGATGGTCAATGATAAGGACGCCATGCGCCAGATGGTGCTGTCCCAGCTCGAGCGCAGCTTCCGGCAGGGAAAAAGCCTGTTGCGCATTGTCTATTACCGTCCTTTTTATAATTTACTGCCCGGCTCGCCGCTGCGCCGTTCAGAGGTTCATCTGCTGAGCCAGATTTTTAACGGATTGACGGCAATAAATGAGGAAAACGGGGAAGCGGTTCCGGCGCTGGCGCACCACTGGCAGCAGACCGGCGAAAAACAGTGGCGTTTCTGGCTGCGTCCGGCGATATTTTTCCATCACGGCCGTGAATTACAGATGGTGGATATCATTTCCTCTTTTGAACGCCTGCGCGACACACACCCGCTGTTCAGCCATATCCGCACTATCCGTTCCGATATGCCTTACATTATTGATATCACACTGAGTGAGGCTGACAGCTGGTTCCCGGTGCTGACCGGCAGCCCGCATGCCGCCATTCTGCCCCATGAGTGGCAGGAACTGCCGGATTTCGCCCGCCGCCCGGTCGGTACCGGCCCGTATCAGGTGGTCTGCAATAATGACCGCAAACTGACGATCCGCGCCTTTGACCATTATTACGGCTTCCGCGCTCTGCTGGATGAAGTTTCTGTGCTGGTGGTGCCGGAGCTGGAAGAAAAAATGGTCTGCACCACCCTGCATATCGGCGCGGACGGCCCGGAACGGGATTCTCTCGACAGCCGGATGGAGGAAGGCTGCTATTTTCTGCTGCACGACACGCGTTCGGCAAAAGGAGAGCGGGAGGATATCCGCCGCTGGCTCAACAGCCTGATGACACCGGTCAATTTGTTGTATCACTGTGAGCCGCTCTATCAGCGCCACTGGTGGCCGGCTTACGGGCTGCTGCTGCGCTGGCATCACAGCAAGCTTATCCCGCCCTGCGAAAAACCGGCTGATTTGACAGAACTGACCCTGACCTATTATCAGGATCACCACGAATACCATGCTATCGGCAAATTATTACAGCAATTGCTGGCGGAACAGGGTGTAAAACTGAATATCAATATCACGGATTACGACACCTGGTTTAACGGTGATTGTGACAGTGATTTCTGGCTGGCGACCGCCAACTTTTATAAGCCGCTGGAGTTCTCGGTTTTCGCCACTCTGTATGAACTGCCGCTGCTGCGCCGCTGTCTGGGGGATGATCTGCGTGCGCCGCTGAAGCAATGGCGGCAGCGCTCACTGTCACTGGCTGCATGGTGTGAACACATCATTGATCAGCAGATGTTGTTCCCGCTGTTCCATCACTGGCTTGAATTACAGGGGCAACGCAGTATGCGGGGAGTCAAAATGAATACCTTCGGCTGGTTTGACTTTAAATCTGCCTGGTTTACCCCTCCGGAAAGTTAATTCACAGAAAAAGGCAAAGTTATAAACACCCTTCGATAAAAAACCGGCTTTTATTCACGTTTTCTGTGGATATAGTTGTGAAAAACGCAAGGGTAATGGGGGTATAGTTTTTAACAGACTACAGTTGATAAAATCACAACCGTTAAATAAACCCTGATAAATCATTTCGATGCAGAAATAAAAAAAGAAAATCGTCTGAAAAAATGACCGGTATTTTTTTCCGCAGACTTACACAGGACAAAAAATAACCACACCCGGGGTTATCCACAGATTGTGGCTCATCCGTGAGCAAAACCCCTGCTGACACGCGAAAACAAGCGGAAGTCAAGCCTGTAAATCAAACCAGTAGTGAGGCTATTTTCCACTTATCCCATAAAGCTGTGGATAACTCAGTGTAAGATCCTGTTTATTGTCTGAGGATGCAGGTGCACAACCTGCCGGACATATTCCGGCGACGAAAATTAATAGCTATATATCAATAAATTAGATAATATTTATTTTTCATTCATGTCTATGTATTATTTTACCGGATAACACTGTTCAACTTTTAAGCATATAACATGACACAACTTTTTCCGCCTCCGTTGCCTCCGGCCAGTGAATCAGAACTGCTCAGCCGTGCACAATCCCTTGCCGGTGCCACTTTCGGTGAGCTGGCTGCCTGCGCCGGTATACCGGTACCGCCGGATCTGCGCCGCGATAAAGGCTGGGTCGGAATGCTGCTGGAATACTGGCTGGGCGCGGAAGCAGGCAGTAAGGCAGAGCAGGATTTTGCTCACCTCGGCGTGGAACTGAAAACCATCCCTGTGGATGAGTCAGGTTTGCCGCTGGAAACCACCTTTGTCTGTGTGGCACCGCTGACCGGCAACAGCGGCGTGACCTGGGAGGAGTGTCATGTGCGCCATAAACTCTCCCGTGTATTGTGGGTACCGGTGGAAGGTGCGCGTCATATCCCGCTGGCAGAGCGCCGTGCAGGCTCCCCGCTGCTGTGGTCACCGTCGGATGAGGAAGAGCGCCTGCTGCGTGCCGACTGGGAAGAACTGATGGATATGATTGTGCTGGGAAAAGTGGAGCAGATCACCGCCCGTCATGGCCAGGTAATGCAGATCCGCCCGAAAGCGGCCAACAGCCGGGCGCTCACAGAAGCTATCGGCCCGCACGGACAACCGATACAAACACTGCCGCGCGGCTTTTATCTGAAGAAAAACTTCACTGCACCCTTACTTAAGCGCTATTTCCGGTGCTGATCACTGTTTTGGGAGTTTGCTCCCGGTAAATATGAATCGCTTCAGTCATTAATATCGGTTCGAAAATAATGACAACAGGAGTGTTCCGGATGAAAAAAAACTTACTGACGCTTTCACTTGCAGCTGCATTACTGACTCCCGCCCTTCCCGCTTTTGCTGATACATCCGCCGCAGATATGACACTGGAACAGGTTCTGGTGATGAGCCGCCACAACCTGCGTACCCCGATTGTCAACACCGGTATTCTGACCGAAATCACGGATAAAACCTGGCCTGCGTGGGATGCACAGAGCGGCTATCTGACCACCAAAGGCGGCGCGCTGGAAGTCTATATGGGACACTATTTCCGCGAGTGGCTGGATGAAAACAAACTGCTGCCGGACACCCTGTGCCCGACCGGTGAAAAAGAACTGAATGTGTACGCCAACAGTCTCCAGCGCACTATCGCCACCGCGCAGTTCTTTACCACCGGTGCCTTCCCCGGCTGTACCGTGAAAGTCAATCACCAGCCGGAAATCGGCACTATGGACCCGGTGTTTAACCCGATTATCACCAATGACAGCGCGGAATTTAAACAGGCTGCCCTCGCTGCGATGGAAAGCCATTATAAAGAACTGGATCTGACGCCGGGCTATCAGGCACTGAATAACGTACTGAATATCAAAGACTCAGAACAGTGCAAAACCAATAAACTCTGTTCACTGGCTGACGGCAAAAACAGCTTTATTATTGAAGCCGGTAAAGAACCGGGCGTGAAAGGGCCGCTGAAAATGGCTAACTCTGCTGTGGATGCCATCGACCTGCAATATTATGAAGGTTTCCCGGCAGACCAGGTCGCCTGGGGCGAAGTTACCACACCGGAACAATGGACTGCCCTGAATACCCTGAAAAACGGCTATCAGGAGTCCCTGTTTACCCCGCGCATTATAGCGAAAAACGTCGCGCACCCGCTGCTGAACTACATTAACGGGCATTTTGCCGCCGCCGCGCCGGGCAGTGAAGCGAAGTTTACTTTCCTGGCCGGGCATGATTCCAATATCGCCTCTCTGCTCTCAGCGCTGGAATTTAAACCGTATCAGCTGCCGGAACAATATGAACATACGCCAATCGGCGGAAAACTAGTATTCCAGCGCTGGACAAATAAAGCAGACAATAAATCCTATGTGAAAATTGATTATATTTACCAGACATCTGATCAACTGCGGAATAACAGTTATCTGTCCTTAAAAACACCACCGCAGAAAGTCACACTGGAACTGAAAAACTGTCCGGTTGATAAAAACGGTTATTGCGGATGGGAAACTTTCCAAAAAGTGATGAAAGACAGCTTATCCGAATAAACATTATATTTTCATATTCCCGCCCGGCTTACCTTCGCCGGGCTTTTTATTCCTATCCCCGTCACGCTTCGGATAACACTGATAGATAAAGGCACTTTAAGCCGCTACTATTTAACAGTCTGAAAATCATCACGGTATTTTATTACTCATTTGTCAGTATCGGCATCCGTCCGGGAATTAACGGTCATATACCGGGCTGAATACACGGATATCATTAATACGATGAAATATTTAAAATCATTACCGGTTCCCTTATTTATTATTGCAACTGTCTTAATAAGTTCAGGTTGCAGTCAAAAAAACTATGATGTAGAAACCGGTGAAAAAATAATTTATCCCTCCGCTGACGGTGTATTACTGGGCGCCTGTGATAAATGGGCGCTGAAGGATGAACAAATCCGGAAATTAATTGCCCTGAGCAAACCCTACACTGCACTGCCGTACGGTGAATACAGCCAGACGCCATGTAATATGAGCGGTACCGTGACCATTGACGGCAAAACCTGGGATTATCTTCTCAACGGCGGCGGAATTATCACACTGAGCATTGATGGTATGGTGCGCTACCGCGGCTGTAATGCTGATGCCTGCAAACCGTATCTTCTGCTGCCTTACCGGGGTAAATCCTTCGCAGTCAAAGACGGTGATACACTGGTGACAGAAGACGAGAGTACTGAAAACCGGGGTAAACTGCTGAGCCGCGAAAGTGTCGCACAACGGCAGCCGCACAGTGATCCGGGAATGGTCTCCGGCGCACCGTCTGACGGCACAATGGTGAATAAAGAGACGGATGCGGAACAATCCGGGCCGGATAACGGCCGGATGCGCAGACCGGACGCACAACCGGTCGCCGGTGGTCAGAGCGGACAAACTGCCCCTCAGGGACGAAGCACACCAGCTTCTTCAGATCGTAACGGGCAGGTGCCGCCCGCACGGCCGCAGACTGAAAGCAGCCGCACACCATCCGTAAAAGAAAAGATCACAACAGCAGCCGAATCTGCCATACCGTCTGTGAATATTGACGTGCCGTCGATTTCCGCACCGGAAGCGGGGATTTCTGTTCCGGGGATATCAGCGCCGGCTATTGATATCAAAGCTCCGGAAGTCAGTTTACCGGGGGTGGATATATCAGTACCGGAACTGAAAAACCCATTCTGATGTTCTGAACCGCACAAAAACCCGCCGCCGGCGGGTTTTTTAATACCTGCTCCGCTGCATATTCCGTGCCCTGTTTCAGACTGCCCATGTAACAATCCATACCGTCGGTAAACAGATGGAACAGACACCCGACCGCCACCGCCCGCACTTTCCATGACGGGATCAGCAGCAGAATAAGATAAACAGCAGCAGCCCATACAGTATGCAGCGGATGAAAGCCGACACTGCATCTGTCCGGGTCAAACACCGGGTCCGCCAGCAGGTGATCCGCATCCATCACCATGGTGGCAATCATAATGATTGATGCCGCTTTCCAGTGCTGACGCCAGAACAGCCGGGCAAACAGAACCGGCACCAGAAAATGGCAGCCGTAATGCAGGATATTCCGGAAAATTTCAAATGCCACAGTGACTCCGCTGACGGGTTATCCGTTTTGATGACGGCTATCATAGCGGAAATACAGATGGCCACCGGTAAAAAATATATCCGTCCGGAAAAATAATTCAATACCTGCTATTCCGGGGCCTCAGAGTAAAAATAAACTGGTCTGCTCTGCGGGTTTATCGCTGCATTGTCTTAAGTAAATGAAGAAGATCGGGTATATTAACCCCTGATTGTTAGCTACCAAGAAAAAATAACTATGATTATCAAACCTAAAATTCGTGGTTTTATCTGCACTACCGCTCACTCGGCGGGCTGTGAAGCCCATGTTCGTGAGCAAATCGCCCGTGTGAAATCCTGCGGCGAACTGAAAAACGGCCCTAAAAAGGTTCTGGTGATTGGTGCATCCACCGGTTACGGTCTGGCTTCCCGTATTAATGCTGCATTCGGCAGCGGTGCGGCGACTATCGGTGTATTTTTTGAAAAACTGGGCAGTGAGAGCAAAACCGGTTCTGCCGGCTGGTACAACGCAGCAGCGTTCGATAAAGCCGCCAAAGAAGAAGGTCTGTATGCGAAAAGCATTAACGGGGATGCCTTCTCCGATGAATGCCGCCAGACCGTTATTGATTTGATTAAACAGGATCTGGGTCAGATCGATCTGGTTGTGTATTCACTGGCGTCTCCGGTCCGCAAGATGCCGGAAACCGGTGAAATCATCCGTTCTGCTTTAAAACCTATCGGCGAACCGTATAAATCTGTTGCGCTGGATACCAATAAAGACGTACTGATCGAAGCCGTTGTTGAACCGGCCAATGAGCAGGAAATTGCTGATACCGTCAAAGTGATGGGCGGCCAGGACTGGGAACTGTGGATGAACGCATTAGATGAAGCCGGTGTTCTGGCAGATAATGCACAGTCTGTTGCCTACTCCTATATCGGTACCGATTTAACATGGCCGATTTACTGGCATGGTACGTTAGGTAAAGCAAAAGAAGACCTGGATCGCGCAGCAGCGGCCATTAACCAGAAATTACAGGCCAAAGGCGGCGCAGCCTATGTTGCCGTACTGAAATCTGTCGTGACTCAGGCATCTTCTGCCATTCCGGTAATGCCGTTATATATCTCTATCGTGTTTAAGATCATGAAAGAAAAAGGCATTCACGAAGGCTGTATTGAACAGACTCAGCGTTTATTTGCCACCAAACTGTTTAATGGCACAGCGCCGGAAACTGATGAAAAACAGCGTCTGCGTCTGGATGACTGGGAATTACGCGATGATGTGCAGAATACCTGCCGTAAAATCTGGCAGCAGCTGACAGATGATAATATCAACGAATTCACCGACTATCAGGGCTATAAGGCGGAGTTCCTCCGTTTATTCGGCTTTGGTCTGGATGGCGTTGATTATGATGCTGATTTAAGCGGTGAAGTTAGCTTCGACGTGAGAGAATTAGTGTAATCATCACTGAAAAACCCGCCGTAGCCCTGATTATTCAGCGGTTGCGGCGGGTTTTTTCTTTTCTCAGACGGTTCAGCGGGTTTCGCAGACCAGCCAGTAATAATGGTTATTATTGAATCCGAACTCATCCAGCACGGTCAGCCCGAGCTTACGGGTATGCGCGGCATAAGAGCGCGGATTAACCTTGTTGATAAAGGTGACCAGAATATCAAACTGCTGCGACATTTTTTCCAGCGCAAAGGCAAACAGCCCTTCCAGCACGCCCTGCCCGCGCAGTGATGCATCAATACAGACCGGGCCGTACTGATAAGAGTTCTCTGTGGTCAGTGTCTGACCGGCAAATTCATAATCACCTAATTTATCAATCATATGGGCAAACAGCGGCCAGGGTGACCAGTATTGCCAGGATGCCGCCATCGCAAATGCCACCACGTTTCCGTCCTGTTTAGCGACAAATAACCCCTGCTCATTTTCAATCAGATCAATCATCTGCTCATCACTCATCTGTGTGGTAACAAAGCCGTCCGGCTTGTCTTCATCACTGATGGTGGTCAGATGATAACGTTTTAATAAGGCTTTTACCTGATCCATATCCGTCAGTTCAGCAACACAATATTCCATCGTTATTCTCCGTTATCATTGTTATTCTGCGGCGGGAGGTACCGCAATATCCGCAATGCGATCATGACCGATCACACTGAAATAGTCATCCGCTGCCAGAGACACCGATCTCACCAGTTCACCGGCATTAAAATATACCCGTCCGGCACCGGCCAGACGCTTATCAACATATAATGTCAGTTCCTCATTAAAACTGAACGGCGGAACAGCCCCCATCGGGCAGCCGGTCAGCGCCTGTGCCGTTTCCGGCGCGGCAAACGAGGCTTTTTTCCCGCCCGCCAGTTTCGCCGCATTCTTAAAATTGACTTTGCAGTCGCCCGGCACAATCGCCAGCACATAGCGGATTTCCGGTGTGCTGCCGGTAACCTGCAATACCATGGCTTTCGCCGCCTGACTAAGTTTATTCCCCCGGATTTTACTTATCGCGTCAGAACGGCCTTCCGCCGGATGTTCGATCACATCAAAGGAAACCGCGCGGGAATCCAGTAAACGGGTGATTTTGTCAAATGTTGTCATATAAACCTCACAGTCAGCCGGAGAAATCCTTGCGTCATAATTTACTCTCAACGTACTCTTACAGAAACACACAGAACCCGTAAGAATGAGGCAGAACAGATGGTGCAGCTTCCGCGCTACCGGCAGATGGCCGATCAGATAAAACAGGCTGTCCGTGAGGGCGTTTTACCGCCGGACAGCCGTCTGCCGTCCGTCCGTGTTCTGGCCGCTCAGTACAATGTCAGCCTGACCACCGCCCTGAAAGTGCTGCGCACACTGGAAGATGAGCATGTTGCGGTAGCGCGGCCGAAATCCGGCTTTTTTGTCGCCCCGGTTCAGCCTTCGGCGGCGGAGAACAGCAATACAGAAGCACACACCGCTGATTTTGCCCCGCTGGATGAACAGACAGAGCTGCATATGTCCATGGTCGGTGAGGAGTGCCGTGTCCGGCTGGATCTGGCTAACGGCCGCCGGGAACTCTATCCGGTCCGGAAACTGAGTCTCATCATGCGTCAGCTCAGTTACAGCAAGCCATTCCTGCTGGGGGATTCAGTCAAAGGCACCGGCTATGCCCTGCTGAAAGAAGAAATCGCCCGCCGGGCAGTCAGTTACGGTTGTCATATCACACCGGATACCCTCCTTATCACCAACGGCTGTATTGAAGCACTATCACTGGCACTGCGGGCCACCCTTAGTCCCGGGGATGCGGTGGCGGTGGAATCCCCCTGTTACTTTGTCCTGTTACAGATGCTGCGTAATCTCAATCTGCGGCTGACCGAAGTGGATGCCTGTGAAGAAGGTTACGTCGATTGCGATAAACTCACCGCCCTGTTCCACCGCAAAGCAGTGAAAGCCTTTGTGACGCTCGCCAATGTTAATAATCCGCTGGGGAAAACGATCCCCGATGAAGTTAAAGCAGAGATAGCCCGCCAGGCTGATGAAAACGGCGTTATCATTATTGAGGATGATACCTTCGGCGATGTCGCATTCGGCGGACAGCGTCCGTTCCCGGTGCGGGCATTCAGCCATAATGTCATTCTGTGCAGCGGATTTTCAAAAACCATTGCGCCCGGCGTACGCATCGGCTGGGTTCACAGTCAGCATTACATGCGCAAAATTACCTCGCTCAAATACACCTCATCCATGGGATCACAGGTACTGCCGCAGGCGGCTATCAGCGAACTGCTGAGCAACGGTGGTTATGACGCCCATCTGCGCAGATTACGCCGTGAACTGGCGGAGCAGGTGCACAATATCCGCCGTGCCGTGCTGCGGGAATTTCCGCCGGGCACTACCGTGACCGAACCGGAGGGCGGTTATGTATTATGGGTTACTATGCCGGAAGGCAGCCTGAATGTGCGGGAACTGTTTCTCAATGCACGTGCGGAAGGGATCGGGATTGCACCGGGTCATATTTTTGCCACCGACAACCGCTATGACCACTGTTTCCGGCTCAATGCCGGTTTCGGCTGTGATAAAGAAGTAGAGGATGCAATCGCCCGGCTGGCACAGTGGTGCCGGGAATCACTGCACACCGGATAATCCGAGTCTGACTGTTCTGTTTCTGCAACAGTGAAACCCGTTTTCATGACTACTCCCTGATGATTCGCGCCCTTATTATCTGTTTATACATAATTATCAGGAGAGTCATCATGAGAAACATTATCGGCACCTACCGTGCACCAAAAGGCCATTGGGTCGGCGACGGATTTCCGGTCAGCCAGATGTTTTCCTACAGCAATCACGGCAAACATCTCAACCCGTTTATCCTGCTCGACCGCGCCTGTCCGGCGGATTTCCCGGCATCAGAGGGAGCTAACCGGGGTGTCGGTGAACACCCGCACCGCGGCTTTGAAACCGTGACTATCGTCTACGACGGCGAGGTGGCTCACCACGATTCCACCGGTCAGGGCGGTGTTATCGGCAAAGGCGATGTGCAGTGGATGACGGCGGCATCCGGTATTCTGCATCAGGAATACCATTCTGATCGCTTTATGCGGGAGGGCGGCACACTGGATATGGTGCAGTTGTGGGTGAATCTGCCAGCCTCCGCAAAATCCTCTGCGCCGGGTTATCAGTTACTGGAAAACAGCACCATTCCGGTGGTCACACTGCCGAATGAAGCGGGAACACTGCGGGTGATTGCCGGAGAATATGCGGGTGAACACGGCCCGGCCCGGACGTTCACAGAGATGGATGTATGGGATCTGCGCCTGAAAGCCGGGAAAGTCGTTGGCCTGGCGGCAAAAGCCAACCGCAACGCCGGGCTGATTGTCCTGCACGGCAGCATTTATGCGGACAGCCGCGCACCGCTGCACACCGGCGAGCTGATGATTCTGGACGGCACTGACAGCACCATTCTGCTGGAAGCAACCGAAGATGCGGTTGTCCTGTTCCTCAGCGGCGAGCCGATTGATGAGCCGGTTGTCGGTTACGGCCCGTTTGTGATGAACAGTGAGCAGGAAATCCGCGAAGCCATTGAGGATTTCAACAGCGGCCGTTTCGGACATATCCCTTCTGAATAATGCAAATGAGGCGAATAAGACCGTTATTTGCTTCACAAAATGAGGCGAATGTCGTGGTTATTTGCCTCATTCTCTTATTATCCTTTATTCAGACAATAGCGACTGCTGCGCCCGCCGCTTTCACTTTCCGTCAGATAACCGGACTCAACCAAATCAGCCAGATGCCGTGTTGCACTGGCGCGACTGACTTTTGCTACTGACATATACTGCCGGTTATTAATACCGTCAGTAAAATCACCATCCAGCATCCGGTCCAGTACTTTAGCCTGCTCCGGTTTCAGCCAGTTCTGATCAAACCGGTGCCAGTATCTGGTTTTTTCCAGTGTCCTCCGGATCTGTGCCAGTGTTGTGCCGACAGATACCACCAGCATTTTCACAAACCAACTCAGCCATGGCGTAATATCCGTTCCCTGCCGCTGTGTCTGTTCCAGCACATTATAATAGTCTTTACGATGCTCATTAATGGTCTGCGACATTGCATACAGCCGCACGGTGCTGTTTTCTGCCTGAGCCAGCGCCAGATCCATAATAAGACGCCCAATCCGGCCATTCCCGTCTTCAAACGGATGAATGGTCAGAAACCACAGATGGGCAATACCAGCCCGTAAAACGGGATCAATACTGGGGTTATCTCTGCTTTCATTAAACCAGATGATAAATGTGTTTATTTCCGTATCCACCCGCTCCGCAGGAGGGGCCTCAAAATGAATAACCGGTTTATCCAGCCTGCCGGAGACCACCTGAACGGCTCCGGAACGGAAACACCCTCCGGTTGTCCGGTTAAAAAGGTTATCATTTTCGGGAAATAACCAGGTATGCCATTTCAGAAGACGCGCCGCAGAAAGCGGTTCGCCGGGATTATTAATTGCATCCAGTGCTGACTCCACCAGACCTTCTGTACGTTTGTCCGCCGGATAAGAGACCTCCTCAGAAATACCAAGGTGATTCGCCAGCGATGATCTGACAGAACGGGCATCCGGTTTCTCCCCCTCAATATCACTTGAGTAGATAATATTTGCCAGAAGCGTATCCAATGTCTTATCTTCAGCAAGATCAAGCACTTTATTGCTGCCGTATAAATCGCCCTGAAGAAATGCAGCTTCCCGCAGCAGTGGCAGTAACTGCGGCAAATCATACGTAAATCTGGGCCAGCTATGATGTTCCCATATCCACATACTGCCTCCGATGAGTAGAATAATATTGACATTTTACTCAATAACCGAGGCGAATAGAATGATTATTTGCCTCACTGTCACTCCTGTCCCGTCAACACCGCCGTCTGCGGCACATGTTCCGCCAGGTAATTCAGCAGTGCCTGCACAGCGGGTAGCAGCCCTTTGCGGGACGGAAAAACCGCGTGGATCACATCCTGCGGGAACTGCCAGCCCGGCAGAACACGGATAAGCCGTCCGGCAGTCAAATCATTGAGAACCACGCCTTCCGGCAGACGGGCAATGCCCAGCCCTTTGCATGCCGCACGATGCAGTGTCATCACATCAGTTGTGGCGAGGCGTGCCGTGAGGTGTTTGGTGATACTGCTGCCATCTTCGCCGGTCAGCGTCAGGGTGTAGTTTTGTTTTTGTTCGCTGTTGGCGAGGATCGGGAATTCTGTCAGTTCATCCGGATGCTGCGGTGCGGCTTTCCCGGTAAATAACAGCGGCGAGGCGACCAGCACACGGCGTGAATATCCCAGAACTTTCATGGTCAGGCCGGAATAATCCAGCGGGAGGGAGCGAACCCGCAGTGCAAGATCAAACCCTTCGCTGATCACATCCACCGGACGGTTAACGGCCAGAATCTGCACATCAATATCCGGGTATTTCACCATAAAATCCGTCAGCAGATCCTGAAGATAGGCCTGTAACAACGCGACCGGACAAGATAATTTCACACTGCCGCGCGGATGTCCCTGTACCGAGCAGATAATTTCTTCGGCAATTTCTGCCTCATCAATGACATTTTTGCACTGCTGGTAGAAGGTCTGCCCGATCTCAGTGACATGAAACTGACGGGTGGAACGGTAAATGAGTGAAATATTCAGTTTTTGTTCCAGGTCAGCAATACGGCGGCTGAGCCGTGATTTAGGAATGCCCAGCGCCTCGCCCGCCGGCGAAAATCCACCGTATTCCACCACTTTCACAAAATAATAAAGGTCATTCAGATCGTATTTCATGCCTGTCACCCACCGGTTTATCCTGCGGATCAGTATACATAAAAAAATCCGCCGCATTCAGCATGCGGCGGATGTCTGTGAATATAAACGCAATAATTTAGCGGTAAACAATACCACCGTCGGTCAGAATGGCCTGGCCGGTGATGTAATCCGAGTCATCGCTTGCCAGGAAAGCAACCAGTGCCGCCACGTCATCCGGTGTCTGAGCACGGCCCAGCGCAATACCGTCGACATATTTTTTGTAGGTTTCCCCTTTCGGCGCGCCGGTGATTTCAGAGAAACGCTCATCAATCTCCACCCACATATCCGTGCCGACAATCCCCGGACAGTAAGCATTCACGGTGATCCCGCTGCTGGCGAACTCTTTCGCCGCCGCCTGAGTCAGCGCACGGACCGCAAATTTAGTGGCGGAATAGACGCCGAGTAAGGCAAAACCATCATGTCCGGCAATAGATGAAGCGTTAATGATTTTCCCTTTCTGCCCGCGTGCTTTGAATTTGGCCGCTGCGGCCTGAATTCCCCACATGGTACCGTCGACGTTAATGCGGAAAATACGATCCATATCCTCCGGACGAACATCCTCAATTGCTTTCACCTGTGCAATACCGGCGTTATTGACGATAACATCAAAACCGCCCAGCGCTTGTTCTGCTTTATCGACAACCGCAAAAACCTGATCACGCTGACTGATATCCGCCGTGAATACCGCCGCTTTGCGGCCCAGGGCTTCCACTTCTTTTTTGACTTTCGCCAGCCCTTCTTCTTTCAGATCCACCAGCGCGATATCCGCCCCTTCTTTGGCTAACCGTAATGCAATACCACGACCAATTCCCTGCGCAGCGCCGGTAACCAGAACCACTTTACCCGTTAGTGCCATGATGTGCTCCTTATGAGTGAGGTATTTCGTTATGATATTAATACTCATTTAAAAACATACGCGTTTTTGCCCGGGTTGCAAGCCGCTAAGCACATAATGAGCAACTGTCCGGCTCGGTAACAGTAAATCGCGGTAACAAAATTCATCAGAGTCTCATTCCGTAAAATTTCCGGCGGGTTTTGCCCTGTCCTGCATAACCCGCCTGCTGAAAACAAAACAATCAGTATCATTTATATATTAATAATTTTAGTGAATGTATCCCAAAACACCGTTACAAACCCTGGTGAAGGGATTCAGCTTCCCGTTACAGGCGGATAATCCGAAAAAATCAATGTAAACGCTTTCTTTTGCTGTGAGGTGAATCACAAGGTCATCACACTCTCCGGGTTAAGATGACAACATGTTTCATTACCTCTGACCTGTAATTTCCGATGACATCTATACACCCTGTGACTATCCGTGATGTTGCAAAACGCGCCGGTGTTTCCGTTGCCACGGTATCCCGTGTGCTGAACAATACGGCGGCAACCCGCCCGGAAACCAGAGATCTGGTGATGAAGGCCGTGGCTGAGCTGGATTACCGGCCGAACGCCAATGCACAGGCACTGGTCAGCCAGAGCAGTGATATTCTCGGCGTGGTGGTGATGGATGTGTCCGACCCGTTTTTCGGCGCGCTGGTCAAAGCGGTGGATACTGTCGCCCAGCAGCACAGCAAACATGTGCTGATCGGAAATGGTTATCATCAGGCAGAACAGGAGCGCCATGCGATAGAGGTGCTGATCCGCCAGCGCTGCAACGCCCTGGTGGTGCATTCCAAAGCCCTCAGTGACGGGGAACTGAGTGATTTTCTCCGCCAGGTGCCCGGCATGACGGTTATTAACCGCGTTATTCCCGGCTTTGAGCACCGCTGTGTCGGGCTGGATAACCTGTCCGGCGGGGAAATGGCTACCCGACTGCTGATTTCACAGGGACATCAGCGTATCGGTTATCTCGGCTCCACTCATGAGATAGAAGATAATACCCTGCGTTATCAGGGCTACTGCAAAGCCATGAGCGCCGCCGGACTGACTTCCGCTGCCGCCTGGTATGCTGCCGGCCCGCCGGATTCTGACGGCGGCGAAGCTGCCATGATTGAACTGCTGGGACGCAATCAGTCGCTCTCCGCGGTGTTTGCCTATAACGATGCCATGGCTGCCGGTGCCATGTCGGTGCTGAATGAAAACGGTATCCGCGTGCCGCAGCAATTCTCTCTGATCGGGTTTGATGATATTCCCGCTGCCCGTTTTACCACACCGAAACTGACCACCGTGCGCTATCCGGTGGTCTCCATGGCCATGCTGGCGACTGAACTCGCCTTAGCCGGTGCCGCCGGAACCTCCCCGCAGCCGGAGCCACATGTGTTTATGCCGACCCTGGTTATCCGTCACTCTTCTGCCTGCCGGTGATATTTCCGCATGTAAACGTTTTCAATCTGTGAGTCTATTCACAGACGAATAACAACTCTCATTTTATGATTCGGGCGTTTCCTGACGTTATCGTCATGTCCCTGGTTCTGCCATCTTCTTACAGGCATGCCGTTTTATTTATAAATTATTATTATCATTTGCCGGAAGAATGATAAACACCGCCCCTGCCTTTCCTCTGAATAACAGGTGGCGTCATAAATAAAAACTGTACCCTATCCCCCGACCCGGAGGCAGAGAATGAAGAAGCATTTTGTCCTGGCTGGCGTTGCCGCCGCCATGCTGTTTGGTGCTGCCGCACAAGCACAGGCTGATACCCGTATTGGTGTGACCATCTACAAATACGATGACAACTTTATGTCTATCGTCCGTAAAGCCCTTGAAAAAGATGCAAAAAATTCACCGGAAATTACACTTCTGATGAATGATTCACAAAATGACCAATCCAAACAGAATGATCAGATTGATGTGCTGCTGGCTAAAGGCGTCAAAGCACTGGCGATCAACCTAGTTGATCCTGCCGCCGCGCCGGTAATCATCGACAAAGCAAAATCCAATGATGTTCCTGTGGTTTTCTTCAACAAAGAGCCTTCCCGCAAAGCCCTCGATAGTTACGATAAAGCCTATTTTGTCGGTACTGACTCCAAAGAATCCGGGGTTATCCAGGGTGAACTGATTGCCAAACACTGGGCGGCTAACCCGGCGTGGGATCTGAACAAAGACGGCAAAATTCAGTATGTGCTGATCAAAGGTGAACCGGGACACCCGGATGCCGAAGCCCGCACTACGTATTCCGTCAAAACCCTGAATGAGAAAGGTATCCCGACAGAACAGCTTCAGCTCGATACCGCGATGTGGGATACCGCACAGGCCAAAGATAAAATGGATGCATGGCTCTCCGGCCCGAATGCAGACAAAATCGAAGTGGTTATTGCCAACAATGACGCGATGGCAATGGGCGCGGTTGAAGCCCTGAAAGCACACAACAAAACCCATATTCCGGTCTTTGGTGTGGATGCCCTGCCGGAAGCCCTCTCAATGGTAAAATCCGGGGCAATGGCCGGTACGGTGCTGAATGACGCGGAAAACCAGGCAAAAGCCACCATGGCTATCACCAAAAACCTGGAGGAAGGCAAACCGGCCGCTGAAGGAACCGATTACAAAATTGAGAACAATGTTATCCGTGTGCCGTATGTCGGCGTGGATAAAGAGAACCTGTCACAGTTTATAAAATAAACGGTGATTCTTTCCGCCCGCAGCGTCCGTGCTGCGGGTGTGTCCGGAACGATAACATTAGCCAGGTGTATGTATGGCCGACAGCTCAGGCGAATATCTGCTGGAAATGATGCATATCAATAAATCATTTCCCGGCGTTAAGGCACTCGATAATGTCAATTTACGGGTACGACCGCACTCCGTTCATGCCCTGATGGGCGAAAACGGTGCCGGTAAATCCACATTATTAAAATGCCTTTTCGGGATTTATAAAAAAGACAGCGGCAGCATCCTGTTTCAGGGACAGGAAATCGATTTTAAAGGCTCAAAAGAAGCACTGGAACACGGCGTTTCCATGGTGCATCAGGAGCTGAACCTGGTGCTTCAGCGCTCGGTGATGGACAACATGTGGCTGGGACGCTATCCCGCCAAAGGTTTTTTTGTCGATCAGAACAAGATGCTGAAAGACACACAAGCCATCTTTGATGAGCTGGATATCGATATCGATCCGCGGGAAAAAGTCCGCAATTTATCTGTTTCACAAATGCAGATGATCGAAATCGCCAAGGCGTTTTCCTATAACGCCAAAATTGTGATCATGGATGAGCCGACCTCCTCCCTGACCGAAAAAGAAGTCAATCATCTGTTTACCATTATCCGCAAGCTGAAAGATCGCGGCTGCGGCATCGTCTATATCTCCCACAAAATGGAAGAGATTTTCCGTCTCTGTGATGAGATAACCATTCTGCGTGACGGCCAGTGGATCTCCACACAGCCTCTCGACGGGCTGACGATGGATAATATTATTTCCGCGATGGTCGGGCGCACACTCAGCCAGCGTTTTCCGGAAAAACAGAGCACGCCGGGAGATGTCATGCTGGAGGTCAGAAACCTCACCTCTCTGCGCCAGCCGTCTATCCGTGATATCAGCTTCGATCTGCATCAGGGGGAAATCCTCGGTATCGCCGGTCTGGTCGGTGCCAAACGGACGGATATTCTCGAAACCCTGTTCGGTATCCGCGAGAAATCCTCGGGCACTATCACACTGAGAGGGAAAACCATTAAGAACAACAGCGCCAATGAAGCCATTAACCACGGCTTCGCGCTGGTCACCGAAGAGCGCCGCGCCACGGGAATCTATGCCTGGCTGAATATCAGCTTTAACTCGCTGATTTCAAACATGGGCAAATATAAAAATAAACTGGGTCTGCTGGATAACAGCAAAATGAAAAGTGATACCCAGTGGGTGATTGATTCCATGCGGGTAAAAACCCCGGGTCACCACACCCAGATAGGCTCGCTGTCCGGCGGGAATCAGCAGAAAGTGATTATCGGCCGCTGGCTGCTGACACAACCGGAAGTGTTAATGCTGGATGAACCGACGCGGGGCATTGATGTCGGGGCAAAATTTGAAATTTACCAGCTGATTACTGAACTGGCCAAAAAAGGAAAAGGGATCATTATCGTTTCCTCCGAAATGCCGGAACTGCCGGGGATCACAGACCGGATTCTGGTGATGAGCAACGGTGAGATCGCCGGTATCGTCAACACCCGTGACACCTCGCAGAGTGAGATTTTACGTCTCGCCTCCCTTCACCTTTAAGGATATTAACAATGAGCGCAGCATTAAATAAAAAAAGCTTCCTGTCCTATCTGAAGGACGGGGGGATTTATGTGGTTCTGCTGGTATTACTAGCGATCATTATCATTCAGGACCCGACATTCCTCAGCCTGATGAATCTGAGTAATATCCTGACACAATCCTCAGTACGGATTATTATCGCGCTGGGTGTGGCGGGGCTGATTGTCACCCAGGGCACGGATTTATCCGCAGGTCGTCAGGTCGGGCTGGCAGCGGTGATTGCGGCAACATTGCTGCAATCCATGGAAAACGTGAACAAAGTTTTCCCGCAGATGGAAACCTGGTCTATCCCGCTGGTGATCCTGCTGGTGTGTGCGGTCGGTGCGGTTATCGGTCTGATTAACGGACTGATTATTGCCTATCTGAACGTCACCCCCTTTATTACTACTCTCGGTACGATGATCATCGTTTACGGCGTCAACTCCCTGTATTACGACTCTGTCGGTGCTTCGCCGGTGGCCGGGTTTGATCCGAAATTCTCTGAATTTGCCCAGGGATTTATCCGTTTCGGTGATTTTAAGCTGTCATATATTACGTTTTATGCCGCGATAGCTGTCTTTTTTGTCTGGATACTGTGGAATAAAACCCGCTTCGGTAAAAATATCTTTGCTATCGGCGGTAACCCGGAAGCAGCCAAAGTATCCGGCGTCAATGTCGGCCTGAACCTGATTATGATTTATGCCTTATCCGGGGTGTTTTATGCCTTCGGCGGGCTGCTGGAAGCCGGGCGCATCGGCAGTGCGACCAACAACCTTGGCTTTATGTATGAACTGGATGCCATCGCGGCCTGTGTGGTGGGCGGCGTGTCCTTCTCCGGCGGGGTCGGAACTGTGCTGGGCGTGGTGACCGGGGTGCTGATTTTTACCCTGATAAACTACGGCCTGACCTATATCGGAATCAACCCGTACTGGCAGTATATTATCAAGGGCAGCATCATTATTTTTGCCGTCGCGCTGGATTCACTGAAATACGCGAAGAAAAAATAATTCCGCTGAAATGCAAAAAGACCCGCAGTGCGGGTCTTTTGTTTTAACGGTGGTGAAACCGGTTTCAGCCTTTTTTCGCAGCCTGAAGATAGAGCATTTCCAGCGCGATAGTCGCCCCGGCCAGTGCCGTGATATCAGACTGATCATACGCCGGTGCCACTTCCACCAGATCCATCCCGACAATATTGAGCGGCTGAAGGCCGCGCAGCAGTTTCAGCGCGCGGTCAGTTGTCAGCCCGCCGATAACCGGTGTGCCGGTGCCCGGGGCAAATGCCGGGTCCAGGCAGTCGATATCGAAGGTCAGATAAACCGGCATATCACCGACAATCGCTTTCACCTGTGCAATCACATCATCCACCGTACGGTCATTGACCTGCGCGGCATCAATCACGGTGAAACCGTTATCTGTTTCATGCTCGGTACGGATACCAATCTGCACGGAATGCGCCGGGTCAATCAGTCCCTCATTCGGGGCATGATAGAACATAGTGCCGTGGTCAAACTTGCTGCCGTTACCGTAAGTGTCGGTATGGGCATCAAAATGCACCAGCGCCATCTTACCGAAATGTTTGGCGTGTGCACGCAGCAACGGCAGAGTCACAAAGTGATCGCCCCCGAAAGAGAGACATTTTTTACCGGACGCCAGCACTTTCTCTGTGTGCGCCTGTAACTTATCACTCATGTCCTGTGCATCACCGAATGCGAACACCAGATCACCGCAGTCCACAACATTGAGACGCTCACGCATATCGAATGTCCACGGCCAGCGGTTACCTTCCCAGGCCAGATTGGTTGAAATCTGGCGGATCGCTGCCGGTCCGTGACGGGAACCGGCGCGGCCGGAGGTCGCCATATCAAACGGAACACCGGTGATCACCCAGTCAGCGTCACTGGTGTACGGCTGGAAATTCAGCGGCAGGCGGAGAAAACCAAACGCATTAGAGACCAGTGAGTTATCGGTCTGATTGCCTAATGTGCTGTTAATCATAATAATTCCTTTATCAATGTCTTACTGACACAAAGCCGGACGTATTATCCCGACGGGTATTATTCATCTTCTAAATAAGTGTAACCGTACAGGCCGCTCTCGAACTCTTCGGTAAAGGCCTTTTGCTCCTCTTCATCCAGATCAGAGATTTTCACCTGATCACGGAAGCGTTCGAGCAGAATTTTCGGATCGAGCTTCACATACTGAAGCATATCCGCCACGGAATCGCCCTCTTCGCTTTCCAGATAGCGTACCTGGCTGTTCTCACCGACATACACATCCAGCGCGGCGGTATCGCCGAACAGGTTATGCATATTACCGAGAATTTCCTGATAGGCACCAATCATAAAAAAGCCCATCATCGGCGGATTTTCCGGGTCATAAGACGGCATCGGCATAGTGGTTGCCACCCCGTCGCCGTCAACATAGTGGTCGATAATGCCGTCAGAATCACAGGTGATATCCAGCAGCACCGCGCGGCGATCCAGCGGCTTATCCAGCCCCTCAATCGGCAGTACCGGGAACAGCTGATCGATCCCCCAAGCATCCGGCAGCGACTGGAACAGCGAGAAATTCACATAGAATTTATCCGCCATGCGTTCCTGGAGTTCATCGATAATCGGGCGGTGTGCGCGGTTACCCGGATCAAGATCCTGCTGGATACGGCGGCAGATATTCAGATACAGCCCTTCCGCCCAGGCGCGTTCGGTCAGAGACAGCATGCCCTGCGCGTACTGCGTGTGGACATCATGCAGGTCGAGCTGGCTGTCGTGCAGCCATTCGCGCAGAGAGCGGGCGTTGCCCTTGGTCTGCATCTCTTCCCAGGTTTCCCACAGGCTGGCAACCGGACGCGGCGCGTCTTCCGCCGGAGCTTCCACCGGGGAGAATTCGTTACGCTCCACGCCGATCACATTGGAAACCAGCACCGTATGGTGAGCCGTCAGGGCGCGGCCGGATTCGGTGATCACGGTCGGGTGCGGCAGGCCGTGCTCTTCGCAGGCATCACCGATAGCCCAGATCACATTATTCGCATACTCATTCAGCCCGTAATTTACTGAGCAGTCAGACTGAGAACGCGTGCCTTCATAGTCCACCCCGAGGCCGCCGCCGACATCAAAGCACTGAATATTGACACCCAGCTGATGCAGTTCGACATAAAAACGGGCGGATTCACGGACACCGGTGGCGATATCACGGATATTCGCCATCTGTGAGCCAAGGTGGAAGTGCAGCAGTTGCAGGCTCTCCAGGCTGTCAGCCTGACGCAGCATATCAATCAGTTGCAGCACCTGAGTCGCTGCCAGGCCGAATTTGGATTTCTCACCGCCGCTGGCCTGCCATTTACCGGAGCCCTGAGACGCCAGACGGGCCCGCACGCCCAGACGCGGCACCACATCAAGATTTTTGGCTTCTTCAAGCACCATGGCAATTTCAGACATTTTTTCAATCACAAGATACACTTTGTGACCGAGTTTTTCGCCCATCAGGGCAAGACGGATATACTCGCGGTCTTTATAGCCGTTGCAGACGATTACACTGCGGGTCATACCGGCATGTGCCAGTACCGCCATCAGCTCGGCTTTGGAACCGGCTTCCAGCCCCAGCGGCTCCCCGGCATTGACCAGGGTTTCAATCACGCGCCGCTGCTGGTTAACCTTAATCGGGTACACCAGAAAATAATCACCTTTGTAACCATAAGATTCGCGGGCGCGGCGGAACGCGGCATTAATTGAGCGCAGACGATGCTGCAAAATCTGCGGAAAGCAGAATAATGCAGGCAGACGGATGTGTTCCCGCTCTTTCTGCACACGGTTGACCAGCTCAGCCAGGTCAACGGAGGCCTGCGGTATATCCGGATTCGGGCAGACGGTGACATGACCGAGGTCATTCACACCGTAATAGCTGCCGCCCCAGTATGCGATGTTATAGGTTTGCTGCATCTTCAGCGCGATATTATCATTCATTAGTCATCTCCTGATTCTGGAGTGAAACTTACCTGTATGGCTGACATACGCCTATCCCCCTTCACCGTGGGATAAATCTGTCCTGTTGACAAGTAAAAATTCAAAATGGATTACATCATCCGGCAAAAACCGGACACAGATTTACGGGCTTACCGCAGAGTGACCCGCCTGCCTGCGTTATCCGGTCTGTTTGAGTGTAACGGATACGGAAAACACCGTGCAGAGCACGTGTCAGTCAGAAAGGAAGAGAGAACAGAAAAAGACGCGGACACATGCTGTAAGGCACGTGGCTGTTGAACGTCAACAAGCAGCAGATAATGGTTCATCAGCCCATTTACCCCCACACAGGATTACACACCGTAACCCCCGCCTGAATCATACAGAAAACCTGAGTTTCTGCCGTTTATAACTGAAGAAAAATTCACAGCTACTGGCCGCAGTTTATACCGGTAATAACACAAAAATGCAAAATCAAAATGACGGATAAGTGTAAAAAATAAAAACAGTCCCGTAACACATTTTGAAAAGTGAAAAAAACCATATGAAAAACCGTTCGCACTATAAAATTTCTGGAACCACTGCCGATTATACATTAGAATAGCCGTCTAGAAGTTAATACATCCATCAATGTACCGAAAGTTCACTTCACTTAAGGTAGAGAAAAATAATGACTACACATCTTTTCACTTCTGAGTCCGTATCTGAAGGACATCCGGATAAAATTGCCGACCAAATTTCGGATGCAGTCCTTGATGCGATTTTAGAACAAGATCCCAAAGCGCGTGTTGCCTGCGAAACCTATGTCAAAACCGGTATGGTTCTGGTCGGCGGTGAAATCACCACCAAGGCCTGGGTTGATATTGAGGAAATCACGCGCCGTACTGTCCGTGAAATTGGCTATACCAGCTCATCTATGGGCTTTGATGCTGACTCCTGTGCAGTGATCAGTGCTATCGGTAAACAATCTGCCGACATCAACCAGGGCGTTGACCGCGCTGACCCGCTTGAGCAGGGTGCCGGTGACCAGGGTCTGATGTTTGGTTATGCCTCAAATGAAACTGACGTGCTGATGCCGGCACCGATTACCTATGCTCACCGTCTGGTGGAGCGTCAGGCTCAGGTGCGTAAAAGCGGCACGCTGCCATGGCTGCGCCCGGATGCGAAAAGCCAGATCACTTTCCGTTACGACGACAACAAAATCGCCGGGATTGATGCGGTTGTGCTGTCAACCCAGCATTCTGAGGATATCTCACAGAAAGATCTGCATGAAGCGGTGATGGAAGAGATCATCAAGCCGGTTCTGCCGGTAGAGTGGCTGGACCCGACCACCAAATATTTCATCAACCCGACCGGCCGTTTCGTTATCGGCGGGCCAATGGGTGACTGCGGTCTGACCGGCCGTAAAATCATCGTCGATACCTACGGCGGTATGGCACGTCACGGCGGCGGTGCATTCTCCGGTAAAGATCCGTCAAAAGTTGACCGTTCCGCAGCCTATGCAGCCCGTTATGTGGCAAAAAATATTGTCGCTGCCGGTCTGGCTGACCGCTGTGAAATCCAGGTTTCTTACGCGATTGGCGTGGCAGAGCCGACATCCATCATGGTGGAAACCTTCGGTACCGGTAAAATTTCCAACCAGCAACTGACACTGCTGGTGCGCGAGTTCTTCGACCTGCGTCCGTATGGTCTGATTCAGATGCTGGATCTGCTGCATCCGATTTATCAGGAAACCGCAGCATACGGTCACTTCGGGCGCCCTCAGTTCCCGTGGGAAAAAACCGACAAAGCAGAACAGCTGCGCGAAGCCGCCGGTCTGAAATAATTTCCTGTTATTAACAGGTACAAAAAACCGGCTGAAAAGCCGGTTTTTTTATATTCTGAATCCCGGAGTCAATTACGCTTTGCTGCGTTGCTGTGATGAATACAGTGCAAAAATCACCATTCCGGCAATCATTGATGCGGTAAATACCAATCCTTTAATACTGAGCATCCCGGATAACACAATACCCGGTCCCGGGCAGATCCCCGCCAGTCCCCAGCCGATACCAAACAGCAGTGCGCCGGTCAGCAGGCGTTTATCAATTTTACTGTTTACCGGTAACTCAAGCGGTGTGCCGCATACCGTCTTTTTGCGTTTTTTAGCCACGATAAAGGCAACCATACTGATTGCCATCGCCACCGCCATGGTGATCAGCAGAGAGGGGTCCCAGTTACCGGTGATATCCAGAAATGCCAGGATTTTCTGCGGATTACCCATCCCGGCCACCAGCAAGCCGAGGCCGAACAAAATCCCGCTGATTAATGCAGTGATAACAGGCATAGCGCGTCCTTATTTCATCAGCCAGACAGTCAGAAAAGCACTGACCATAAACACTGCCACGGCGGCAAATGATCGTTTTGATAACCGCGCCATGCCGCAGATACCGTGCCCGCTGGTACAGCCGTTACCGAGCCGTGTGCCGAAACCGACCAGCAGACCGGCGGCGATCAGCAGCGGATAACCCGCGGCGATCACCACATCCGGCTGACCGGCAAACAGCCTGTAAACCCACGGCGCACCAGCCAGCCCGGCAATAAACGCTATCCGCCAGCCACTCTGTTTTGTGAACATATTGGCGAAAATACCGCTGATGCCGGCAATCCGCCCGTTAAACAGCAGCAGTACCGCAACCGCGATACCGATCATCAGCCCGCCCAGAGCCGCACTGACCGGCGTAAAGGCCGCGCTATCAATAATCATATTATTTTCCTTGTTTTTCAGGACAATAAAGCTGATACAGCGTCGTCAGCAATATCAGGACTTTTTCATCTGCCACGGAATAATAGATCCGTTTTCCCTCTCGCCGGGTGCTCACCAATCCTTCATTGCGCAATACTGTCAGCTGCTGTGACAGTGTCGGCTGATTGATACCGGTGCGCTCCTCCAGTTCACTGACATTGCACTCTCCCTGACTCAGCTGACAGAGCAGCAGCAGACGATCCGGATTTCCCAGTGTTTTCAGCAGAGCAGCAACGCCTGCGGCGGCTTCCTGCATATCGGTAAGCTGTGTTGGTGTCATGAATTTATTCCTTACGACATTATACAATTTAATATAATATTATTTTGAAACATATACAACATGCTGATAACGGTTGCAGCTTTACGACGTGATCGCTAAGCTTCCGGTTATGAAACCAATCCGAGTCCCCGCCGCATTACAGCAGGCATGTATGCAGACCCTGCGTGATTATCTGGCCCGCGCCTGCCGGGTGCTGAAAACCGATTATCCTGAGCCTGAACTGAACTACCGTCAGCGCGGCACCACGGCCGGCAGTGCCTGCCTGCAAACATGGGAAATCCGCCTCAACCCGGTATTACTGACTGAAAACGGCCATGAATTCATACAGGATGTGGTTCCCCACGAACTGGCACATCTTCTGGTTTATCGTCGTTTCGGCCGCGTTGCCCCCCACGGGCGGGAATGGCAGTGGATGATGACAGACGTGCTGGGTGTCCCGGCCGTCCGCACACATCGCTTCGATGTGACATCCGTCCGCAGCCGGACATTTACCTACCGCTGTCAATGCAAAACGGCACATGAACTGACAGTCCGCCGTCACAACAAAGTGCTGCGCGGGGAAAGTCAGTACCTGTGCCGTCATTGCAGAAGTACGCTGATTTGGGATAACAGTGCGGCTGCAATATCATCCCCCGCTGATCTCACACCAGATCAGTCATAATCAGTTTGGCCATTTCGAAGTAGATAATCAGCCCGGTGCCGTCAATCAGAGTGGCAATAAACGGCGCGGAAACAACGGCAGGGTCCACTTTCAGGCGCTTGAGCACCATCGGTATAATCGAGGAAACCACCGCACTCCAGACCGTGATACAAACCAGTGTCAGGCTGACCACCATCATCACTTCCGGCCCGACGCCCAGGAACCAGGCGCGGATCATCCCCGCACATCCCATGGTAAAGGCGACCAGCAGTGAGGTGGATAACTCTTTGCGCAGCACCGCACCGATATTGCGCAGGCTGACTTCCCCGAGTGCCATGGCACGGACGAGGGTCGAGGTGATCTGAGTACCGCTGTTACCGCCGGTGCCGATCAGCAGCGGGATAAAGAAGGCCAGTGAGATAGCCGCTTCCAGTTGTTCCTCAAATGCCTTGAGCACGGTGCCGGTATAGGCTTCCGCCACAAACAGCATCAGCAGCCATACTGCACGCTTGCGCCACAATGTGAACGGGCTGGTGCTCAGATAAGGCTCATCCAGCGGCTGGGAGCCGCCCTGTAATGCCGCATCCTGGGTGTTCTCATCCTCAATCAGTTCCGCGATATCCTGCGGATGCAGAATACCGGCTAATTTGCCGAACTGTACCACCGGCACAGTATCAATCCCGCTGTTGTTGATAAGCTCGTACACGTCGTGCCGGGACTGCTCCGGTGACACCGAGAAATATGTCTGACGCATCACATCGGCGACAAACACATCTTCCGCTGCGGTCAGCAGGGCTTTTACCGGCAGGATACCGTTCAGGTAATTATCCTCATCCAGTACATATAAATAAGTGGGGATCTGTTCACCTTCCAGTTCCTCACGCAGCGTCAGTTTGACGGCAGCAATCGTGTCTGACACGGTCACGCGGATATACGCCTGACTCATGTAAGCACTGACGGCGTCTTCATCGCTGCGCTGCGGACGTTCGGTATGGTGTGGCGGATTAACGGATGGCGCGGAAATGACCAGCGCGTCCGCTTTTTCGTAGTTGGTTAACTTCATGATGTGTGACCCTATGTCTGTTATGGACTTCAAACAGCACTCCAATAGGGGCGAAACCAGATGAGAGAATGCGTAGGCTATCTCACGTCTCGGTTTTAGCACTATACAACGTATCCCGCAGACTGCGGGAAGTTACTTCGGGTTATACCTTCTGTTCGATATAACCTGTCCTAATCTTGGGCGTCTCTCGACGTCGTCAGATCAGCAACCTTTGTTTGTATAGGAGCCTCGCCTAACGAGATACTGCACCTTAAATGCGGCGCAAATTATAACGCTTAGAAATTATATGGCGAGGACTATTACCATCTCGTTTAGAAACCATTGAGGTTACAAATCAGGTCCGGGAACCCAGATCGTTATCACCCGCGTCACCGGTAAGCTGCCGGGTGACTTCCTCACAGCGGACAATTTTACCGTCTGCCAGACGGAAGCAGGCGAAAACCTCAAAGGCGGCATGTTCGCCACTGATTTTTTCCGCTTTCGCGATATGCTGCGTGTGCACACAGGAATCACCTTCTGCGATGGATTTAATCTCTATGGTAATACTGCGGGTCGCCATTTTCAGGGCATTAAGATGGGCAAGAAACGCGGGGAACTCAATTGTCTGACCATTCACCACCTGAACATAATCACGGGAAAAATACTGTTCCACCAGGGGTTCATCACCGATATGTTCACCAAGAACGTCAGTCAGGGCGCGGGTTACAAACTCAGTCTTATTCATTGCTGAAAATCCTTTTTTATTATGATCACATTTACAGCATAGCGGAAACCCGGCGTTTATCCGCCGGAAACAGAAAAAGCGCCGCTGAAAACGGCGCTTTTTTGCAATTATACAGAATGATTCTCAATCAGGCCAATTCAACATTACCCTGAATCTGACAGCTGCACGCCAGAACATATCCCTGCTCAATCTCTTCCGGAGTCAGTGTCATGGTGCTGGTGGTGGTGTATTCGCCGCTGCGGATGCGGGTTTTACAACTGCCGCAGACACCGGCACGGCAGGCTGCCATCACCGGCACACTGTTGGCTTCCATCGCGGCCAGCAACGTCATACCAACGGGAACGTTCACCTGACGCAACGGAGACTGAATAGTCATTGTGACCCGTTTTTCTCCGGTCTCTTCTTCCGGCTCCGGTCCGAAACGCTCCATAAAGAAGCAGCCCAGGTCCACATTCAGCGCCTGACAAAATGTCTGCACATTTTTCATGTACGGCGCCGGGCCGCAGGTCATCACTGTATGCTGCGCGATATCCGGGATCAGGGATTTCAGTTTGTCTTCTGACAGGCGGCCGGATAACAGTTCATCCGTTTCATCACTATTTTCCACCATCAGGATCAGGCGCAGGCGGGCCGGGAATGCAGTCAGTAACTGCTGCCACTCCTGCGCAAAAATCACCTGCTGTTTATCACGCACGTTGAAAATCACCGTCACCTGACTTTCCGGCTGACGGTGCAGGACCCAGCGGGTCATCGACATCACCGGTGTCACGCCGCAACCGGCGGCCAGCATCAGATAATGCGCTGCCGGACGGGTATCACAGGTAAATTCGCCCTGTGCATCAGACAACCACAGGTAATCACCGGGTTTCACCTCGCCGGTCAGCCAGCCGGAACCCTGTCCGTCATCCAGACGGCGTACCGTCAGGCTCAGGAACGGGCTCAGTCCCGGCGTGGAGGATAAAGTATAAGCCCGCAGTGTCTCATCACTGTTACGGATACTCACCAGCGCGTACTGCCCTGCGTGATACTGATATAAATCGTGGTTAATCAGATTGATAGTCCACACATCCGGGGTTTCCTGCCTGACAGAATGGACCTGCATGCGGTTCGGACATAAAGACGTCGGCATTGTCATCGGGCTCTCCTGACTCCGTGCCGGGGAAGGCGTGACCGCCCTCCCCGGTGCTAACAGTTACAGCAATTACGCGCCTAACACAGCGTGTAAATCATTTTCAACAGTGGTAATCGGACGCATACCGAATTTTTCATTCAGTACATTCAGCAGATTGTCTGTCAGGAATGCCGGTGCGGTAGGACCGGTGAAGATATCCTTCACGCCCAGCGCCAGCAGAGTCAGCAGAATCACAATCGCTTTCTGTTCAAACCAGGAGAGCACCAGCGTCAGCGGCAGATCATTCACACCGCAACCCAGTTTCTCAGCCAGTTTCACCGCCAGCATAATGGCGGAGTACGCATCGTTGCACTGACCGACATCAAGCAGACGCGGTAACCCTTCCAGAGTCCCGAAATCCAGCTTGTTGAAACGGTATTTACCGCAGGCCAGAGTCATAATCAGGCAGTCCTGAGGCACCTGACGGGCAAAATCAGTGTAGTAGCTGCGCTCACCACGGCTGCCGTCACACCCGCCGACAAGGAACACATGGCGCAGTTTGCCGGTGGCGACCAGGTCAATCACGGTATCGGCGGCATTAAGCAGCGTTTCACGGCCGAAGCCGACGGTGATCAGGTGCTCGATTTCGCTGTACGGGAAGCCGTCCATCGCCTGAGCCTGCGCGACAATATCGCTGAAATCATCACCGGTCAGGTGCTTCGCACCCGGCCAGCCGACGATACTGCGGGTCCAGATACGGTCGGTGTAACTGCCCGGATTCGGGTCCAGAATGCAGTTGGAGGTCATCAGAATCGGGCCGGGGAATTTGGCAAACTCAGTCTGCTGATTCTGCCAGCCGCTGCCGTAGTTACCGACCAGATGCTTGTATTTTTTCAGTTCCGGATAGCCGTGTGCAGGCAGCATTTCACCGTGGGTGTAAACATTCACACCGGTGCCTTCTGTCTGTTGCAGCAGCATATGCAGATCTTTGAGGTCATGACCGGAGATCAGAATCGCTTTACCTGCCACCGGACGGACGTTCACGGAAGACGGAGTCGGGTGACCATAAGCTTCGGTTCCACCGGCATCCAGTATTTCCATGATTTTAAAGTTCATCATACCAATCGCCATGGACTGGTCGAGCAACTCACCCATATCAGACGGATCAGTACCCAGCCACGCCATGATTTCATGGTACTGGCCGTAAATTTCATCGCTGTATTTGCCCAGCACATGGGCGTGCTCCATATACGCTGCCGCCCCTTTCAGGCCGTACAGGCAGAGCATACGCAGACCGTGAATATCATCACCGATAGCCTGCTTATCTTTATTCAGGGCAAATTCATCCGCCTGTTTCACCAGTGACGCAATATCCGTGCCCTTCAGTTGCAGGTTTGCTAACGGGTGATTCACAACCAGTGCCGGATTTTTCGCCAGACAGCGTTTCATCAGGCTGTCACGCATCACAATCGCTTCCTGCGCATAACCGATAATGCGATCAGAATCGAAGTTAACGTTGGTTAATGTGGAGAAAAATGCACGCGGCGCAAAGCTGTCTGTGTCGTGATCGATGATACCTGATTCACGCGCAGCAACCGCCCACGCTGAAAGACTTTCCAGCACTGCCACCAGCAGATCCTGTAAGTCAGATGTTTCTGCGGTTTTACCGCACATGCCCTGAGCATAGGCACAGCCATTACCCACAGGCGTACGCATCGTTTGTTCACATTGCACACAGTACATGCTCTTGCTTCCTTATAAGTTGTATTTTATATGCAACATAAGGATACGCCATTTCAGACCGGTGAAAAGGGGTTTTCCTGACTATCATTCCTTTGCTTGATCTAAAGCAAAAATTAACCGGCACGACACATCATTATCGCGAATGATTAACATTTACATTGTTTTAAACGTCATGCTGACTAAGGGATTGTCCGATAGTTTGAGATACGGCGGCGTGATATAAACCGGTAAGGTAACTAACCAGAGGATGGATAAAATGTTATATATTGATGATAACGGATTAGTAAAATCAAACCGCATTACCATTAAACGATTCAGTAAAATCGAGCGCGACCCGATGGATAAAGTGAACGGCATTATTGTTCACCAGACTGGTACGCCTGCTGAAACACATGTCTTTAACAGTTACAGCCATGCAGGCAGTAATGGTGCTCACTTCTTAATTGATAAAGAAGGCGTGATTTATCAGACGGCTTCGTTGTTTAAAACAACGTGGCATGTGGGACAAATGAGATCCCGCTGCCTGATTACAAAGAAATGTGAGCCTTCTGAGTTAAAAAAGATGGCTGATTTAGAAATCGGGAAAAAGTTTAAAGATATATCTGATACAGAGAAATCCAGAGTATTCCCTGAACGTTATCCCGGTAACATCGATAGTATCGGGATTGAAATAGTTGGTAACGCGTATAGCCAGGAAGGCAAAAAAACATATGAATATGAAAATGTTAACTCAAAACAAAACGCATCTCTTAAGTGGCTTATCGCTGAATTAATGGAAACATTAGATATTTCCTCTGACGAAATATACCGACATCCTGATGTGGGACGAAAGAATAAAACAGAAGCGAGTACAGCATCATGGTAAAAAAAATAGCTATTATCACCGTTATGTTTTTTGCATTACCTGTAATGACTCAGGCCAGGTCTGTAAACAATATTGAAATAATTGAATCCGGTGCTATTTATAACGGAGAAGATAATATATATGAAAAAGAAGCATGCAAAAGTTTTATCCCGGAGAAAAAACAGCTCATAACATTCTTTAAACTCGCTGAGGAATCTAAAGAAAACAGATGGTTGCATGATTATTATTCTGCCTGTATTTCATACGGCAATCTTGAACTTGAAAATGGTCAGACAGGTAAATGGCAAATATCATCAAGCGGTGCCGGAGATATCCGCTTTCCTGATGGTAAATATATCTACCTGTTCCGCGAAAAGAATGAATGGGTTGACTCTTATTTATGCGGTGATGAACCCGATTGCTGACATATCTGCCCTCTCCCGGGATAACGGGCGGACTAATCCATAAAACCGCCCGTTCCCCGCTAAAACAGCAAGCTCACATTCATACCGAAAATGGTTTTCATCGCGGACATTTAATCCCCAAATGCCGAACCAAAAAATCAGCATCTTAGTCACTTTCTGTTAAAAAATTATTGCGTACAGGTAATGATTGTAATTATCATTTATCTTCCTAAATTCTCACGGGAAACTGAGTGATGACTGATTCCTGTAACGCATCCTACCGCCCTGCCCGCCTCACGCCGCTGGCACTGGCGCTCGCTGTTATCAGCAGCGGCAGTATCGCCGCCGCGACAGATACCGAAACCCCGATCGTCGTTGTCGGCAACTGGCTGGATAACACCGATAACAGTGATACGCTGCTGAACCACGGCGGTGCGCGGACCATCAAAACCAAAAAACAAATCGATGAGTCCGGTGCGGAAACCATCGCGGATGCCCTGCGCGGTATTCCGGGTGTTCAGGTGCGGGACAGTAACGGCACCGGCGGCAGTGATGTCTCTCTCAATGTCGGTATCCGCGGGCTTCCGGCACGGCTTTCGCCGCGCTCCACCATTCTGCTCGATGGTATTCCGCTGGCCGCTGCCCCTTACGGACAGCCTCAGTTATCGATGTCACCGCTCTCATTAGGCTCCATCAGCAGCATTGATGTAATGCGCGGTGCCACCTCCGTCCGCTACGGACCGCAAAACGTTGGCGGCGTTATTAACTTTGTCACCAAACCGACTCCGGAAACCTTTGGCGGTTCCGCTTCCGTCAAAACACAGGGTGCACGTACCGGCGGGCTGAAAACCCTGACCGATGCTTCTGTCGGCGGTTCATCCGCAGATGGTTCTGCGGGCGCGATGCTGCTCTACTCCGGCCTGCACGGTCAGGGCTACCGCAAGAACAATGATAATACTGATATCGATGACATTATCCTGAAAACCCGTTATGCCTTCAGCGATACCGATGAACTGCTGGCAAACTTCCATTACTATCATGCGCAATCCGGGATGCCGGGCGGCCTGTCGGAAGCGCAGTATAAAGCCGATCCTTACCAGTCTGTTCGTCCGTTTGACCGTTTTGAAGGCAACCGTCAGGATATGTCTTTTAAATACCGCCATCAGGAAGATGATAAACAGTTTGAGTTACTGACCTGGTTCAGCAAAAGTTACCGTAACAACTATATTGAAGGACCGGTTAAAAATAAAGACAAAAATAATCCTTTGCCAAAGGATTACGTACAACTTTCAGGGTATCCGCGCCACTACACCGCTTACGCTATTGAACCCAGTTATTCGCAATTGTTCCGTTTTGATAATCAGTCCCACGAAATCACCCTGGGTTACCGCTATCTGAATGAAACGGCAGATGAAAAGGCATACAGTTCTGTGGGATATAAACCAGGAACAATGAAATCCCGCCCTCAGACCGACAACTACTATCAGCACACCTCCGGCGGTACAGAGGCCCATGCCATCTATATCGATGACACCATTAATGTCGGTAACTGGACGGTTATTCCCGGCCTGCGTTATGAAAATATAAAAATTCATCTGGATGATGGTTTCCGTAATCAGTTCCGCAGTAAGAGTTACAGCGAGCCGTTACCGGCACTGTCCGTGATTTATCATATTGATGATCAGTGGAAGCTCTTTGCCAATGCCGGCAGTTCATTCGGCAGTCTGCAATATTTCCAGCTTAATACCGGTGGTGCGGGGAATGACCCGGCTAACGGACTGAGTGCGGAAAAAGCGCATAACTATGAAGCCGGAACACGGTTTGATGACGGGCTGCTCTCAGCGGAAATGACCCTGTTCTATATCGATTTCAATGATCAGCTGCAATACATTGAAAACTCAACCGGCTGGACAAACCTTGGCGCGACCACCCATCAGGGGGTAGAACTGGCACTGAATTATAACCTGAGCGAAGTGTCGAAATGGCTCGATGGCACCAGTATCTACAGTACCTACACCTACACGAAAGCAGTGAGCAAACGCGGTAATTTTGCGGATAAAGATCTGCCGTTCTACTCCCGTCAGGTCTTTACTGCCGGTGCCCGTTATGAAACCGGAAACTGGGTGTGGAATCTCAACACGTATGCGCAGTCAAAACAGCAGTCACCGGGAACCGGGGAAAATTACATTACCGAAGGCAGTGCTGACGGGCGTTACGGTATTATTCCGGGTTATATGATGTGGGATGCCCGCGCAGAGTATCACTTCGGCCCGCAATGGTCAGATCTGACGCTTGCCGCAGGGGTAAAAAACCTGTTTGATCAGGCCAGTTTCACCCGCTCGACAGATAATAACTACGGCATTTACGCCGGGCAGCCGCGCACCTTCTTTGCGCAGGCTTCCGTGAAGTTTTAAAGGTCATTCATATAATGAAACAGATATTCCGCGCCGCCGGACGTTTTCCGGCTCTTATCATCACTCTCTGTGCCGCACTCGCGGCACTGTTGCCGTTCGGCACAGCAGCGGCACCGATCACGGTGACGGATATCGCCCGGCGAACAGTTACCGTCAATGCCCCGGTATCCCGGATTATGCTGGCAGACAGCCGGGTGCTGGTCGCCCTGAATATCCTGCATCCGTCTGAGCCGCTGAAAGGCATCACCGCATGGGATGACGCACTGACCAAAAAAGCCCCGGATCTGCGCATCGCTTATGAAAAGCAGTTTCCGCAACTGAAAGATATTCCGGTATTTCCGAACCCCTACACATCGGATTTCAGTGTCGAAAAAGCACTGACTTATAATCCTGATCTGGTCATTTTCGATACCGGGCTGCAAAGTAAACTGACAGATAGCGGTACTCTCGATTTACTGGAAAAAAGCGGTATTCCGGTTATTTTTATCGATTTTCGTCAGTACCCGCTGCAAAACACCCTGCCAAGCATGACGCTTTTGGGTCAGGTATTCGGGCAGGAAAAACAGGCAGCGGCGTTTAATGATTTTTACCGTCAGCGGCTGGAGCTTATCCGCTCCCGTGTTGCAAACATTCCGGAAGACAAAAAGCCGACGGTCTTTATCGAACGGGCAGCTGGCCTTGCCGGGGAAAACAGTTGCTGTAAAACCTTTGGTAACGGTAATTTCGGGGAGTTTGTCGCCGCAGCCGGGGGACATAACCTCGGTACTGACTGGTTTAAAAACGGCATGGGTGGTGAAGTGAATGAAGAACAGATTATTGCCGCCGACCCGCAGTTTTATCTGATGACGGTTGCCGACTGGGAAAATACCCGCAAAGGCAGTACCTCTGTACCGCTCGGTTATACCGGCTCTGCGGAACGGGCAGTACCGGCGCTGGAAAAACTGATGTCACGGTCAAAACTGCAACATCTCACGGCGTATCAGCAAAAGCAGGTGCTGGCGCTGTATCAGCAATACTATGACACGCCATTCAATATTATTGCCGTGGAAGTTATCGCCAAAATGCTGCATCCGGATCTGTTTCCTGAACTCGACCCGCAGGCAGACAGCCTGATGCTGCATAAAACCTTTACTGCTCTGGACGGCAGCGGCCTGTTCTGGCTGCAACCCTGATTACTGCATGAAAGATAACGGGCAGATTCCTGCCCGTTATTATTGCTGTTTAAATCTCTGTGATTATTTCTTCTGATACAACTCATTTGCCATATCAATACTGTCCGCATTAACATCCCGGATATGATCACGCGTCAGACGGTACACCACCGGACTTAATAAGATCAGTGCGATCAGGTTCGGAATAGCCATCATCGCATTCAGGGTATCGGCCAGCAGCCAGACAAACTCCAGGGACTGTGTGGCGCCAACAGGTAACGCGAGCAGCCACAGCACGCGGAATACCTTAATCGCTTTCACACCAAACAGATACTGAACACATTTTTCACCGTAAAAACTCCAGCCGAGGATCGTGGTAAACGCAAAAATGGTCAGTGCTATTGCCACAATGTAGTTCCCGCCCGGAATAGCGGCTTTGAAAGAAGAGGCGGTCAGTGTGGCACCCGTTTCCGCCGTCAGCCAGCCGCCCATAATCACAATGGTCAGTCCGGTAACCGAACAGACAATAATCGTATCAATAAAGGTGCCGAGCATAGCGATAAGCCCCTGACGGATCGGGTTCTGGGTTTTCGCGGCAGCATGCGCTATCGGCGCACTGCCCAGCCCCGCTTCGTTGGAAAACACGCCACGCGCCACCCCGAAGCGGATCGCCGCCCAGACTGTCGCCCCGGCAAATCCGCCCTGCGCCGCCACTGGTGTAAAAGCAGAGGTCACAATGAGGGAGAACGCCGCCGGAATTTCACTGATATTCAGCGCCAGCACCGCAAGACCGGCGCCAAAGTAGCCGACTGTCATAAACGGCACCAGTTTACCGGCCACATCCGAGATACGGCGTATCCCGCCAATCAGTACCGCACCGACCAGCAGCACCAGCGCCACACTGGTCACCCATTTATTGACACCGAAATTACTCTCCAACACATCCGCCACCGAGTTGGCCTGAACAGTATTTCCGATACCAAACCCGGCACAGGCACCAAACACCGCAAACAGCGTTCCCAGCCAGACCCATTTCGGGCCAAGGCCGTTTTTGATGTAATACATCGGACCGCCGACATACTGCCCGTATTTATCCACTTCACGATAACGGACAGCCAGCACAGCTTCAGAGTATTTCGTCGCCATACCGACCAGCGCCGTCATCCACATCCAGAACAATGCCCCCGGCCCGCCCATCACCACCGCCGTTGCCACCCCAGCGATATTGCCGGTGCCGATCGTCGCGGATAGTGCTGTCATCAGGGCATTAAACGGGGAGATCTGCCCTTCCCCCCGTGATTCATTGCGCTGAAATAATAATTTAAACCCGGTTCCCAGTTTACGGATCGGCAAAAAACCCAGCAGGATCTGCATATATAGCCCGACACCCAGTATCCCTACCAGCATCGGTACTCCCCATACCACGCCGTTCAGCGCACCCAGCCACTCTGTTATCAAATCCATTCATGCCTCCTGACCGGCCCTGTTACTTTTTTATTTTACACGTCACATATAAATAACATTTATTTATCATTTATTAATAAAGCGGAAAAACACCGGGAATGCGAACAAAAAATGTCCGGATTTGCGTTGGATTTTTGAATCTGTGAAGGGTGTCACTTGCTATAAATTGAATTAAAATAGCGATTAATTTTTATTTCTAATGGATCATGTTCAGCTATGTCAGATGCTTTACCGCAGACGACAGCGTCGCTCAAACGCCGTTATCGTGTGCTCCAACGCCTTAAAGAACGTAATCTCGCGCCAGTCACTGTTCTGCTGCTGGCAGCTGTCGTCGGTGCACTTGCCGGTTTTACCGGTGTGTTGTTTGAACGCGGAGTCAATTGGGTCGGAGAATACCGGGTCAGTTCTCTGTCTGCGCTGACAGAGAATAAAGGAATTCTGATCCCGCTGATGTTTATTGTTTCCGCCCTGCTGGCCATGTCAGGCTACTGGCTGGTGCGGCGTTTTTCGCCGGAATCCGGCGGGTCAGGGATACCGGAAATTGAAGGGGCATTACAGGATGTCCGCCCGGTACGCTGGTGGCGGGTACTGTCGGTGAAATTTATCGGCGGGCTGGGTACTCTCGGCTCCGGTATGGTACTGGGGCGTGAAGGCCCGACTGTGCAACTGGGGGCGAATATCAGCGGGCTGGTCAGTGCGCTGGCCGGCGTAAAAAATAAAGAATCCCGGCATACCTTACTGGCGACCTGTGCCGCCGCCGGTCTGACTGCCGCATTCAACGCACCGCTCGCAGGGATCCTGTTTATCATCGAGGAAATGCGCCCGCAATTCCGTTACAGTCTGATTTCTATCAAAGCTGTTTTTATCGGTGTGATTATGTCGAGCATTGTTTTTCAGACCTTTAACAGCGGCTCAGCGATTCTGGATATCGGGAAATATCACGCGGCTCCGCTGAATACACTCTGGCTCTATCTGGTTCTGGGGATGATTTTTGGTGTGATTGGTGTGATGTTCAACCGTTTCCTGCTCACTATGCAGACACTGTTCCGCTACTTTTATCAGGATAAAACATCCCGTTTTGTCGCCACCGGCGGGCTGATCGGCGGATTATGCGGTATTGCCGGGCTGTACTGGCCGCAGGTGACCGGCGGCGGGTTCGCGGTGATTCCGGATGTTGCCGCGCTGCACTATTCCCTGACCGGAATTCTGATGATCTTCCTGTTCCGTGTGCTCACCACGGTTATCTGCTTCAGTTCCGGCGCACCCGGCGGGATCTTCGCGCCGACACTCGCACTCGGCACACTGTTCGGCAGTTTCTTCGGCTATGCCGCCATGCTGCTGTTTCCGCAATATCAGATTGAACCGGCGACCTTCGCCATTGCGGGGATGGGGGCACTCTTTGCCGCCACCGTCCGCGCACCGCTGACAGGTATTGTTCTGGTACTGGAGATGACGGATAACTATCAGCTGATCCTGCCGATGATTATCACGTGTCTGGGGGCAACACTGGTAGCACAGTATCTGGGCGGGCGTCCGCTGTATTCGGTACTGCTGGAGCGGATACTGATGCAGAACGGCACGCCGCCGGAAAAAACCGGTGACGCGCCGCGAGGGTAATAATAATCAGGCTTTTTTGCGGGCGATCAGAGTGGCAAAATTCAGCCGTATCCGGTTGCCTGCGGCATCAGTGCGGTGCAGATGTCCCGGATTTTCGTTGTATTTCAGTATCTCCCAGTCCGCATAATAGCCGGATAACTCGCCCGGTTTCAGGAAACAGTCAAACGGCAGCTCATCATACGGCATATTTTCGGTTTCCACCGGGCAGACAATCAGATTATACCCGTCCGGGCGGGTATGTGCCTGCATATCGGCGACGATCGCGGCAATATTCTCTCTTTTCAGGAACATCTGCACCACGGTGGAAATAATGATGTCGTAATCATCCTGCAACGCATGCTGGTTGATGTCATACACCTGAGTGCGGATATTGCTGATCCCCGCTGCGGCTTTCACATCCTCAATCGCCTGAATATGCTGCGGATTAATATCCATGGCAGTCACATCATAACCGAGCTGTGCCAGGAAAAAGCTGTTACGCCCGCGCCCGGAACCTAAATCGAGTGTTTTACCCGGTTTTGTCATTGTCACCAGTTCACGGACTTCGGAGTGCGGACGGGTCAGTCCGTGGATTTTATAGAATTCATCTTCAGGCTGACACAAGAAAGCGAGCTGACAGGAAATATCATCACTGACGGATTCAATTTTGTGCCACACCTGCGGGTCAAGACGCGGCGGCTGATGTGTGGTATCAAAGTGGTAGCGGATCTCTTCGCCGTTTTCCCCGAAAACGACAAAATCCATCTCACCGGCCAGTACCGTCAGCTGTGCCCACGTGCCTTCGGCCGTATTATGGCGATCCATAAAGGCCATCGGGATAGTATTTTTTTGCCAGACCGGCAGGGTTTTATAGCAGACTACGTTTTCCATTTTACGCCTCATCTTAAAGATGCATATTAAATACATCTTATAGTCTTTCCGGTGAGGCGTAAACGATTTTTATTTCTGACGGGCGATAGCTTCGTTTATTCCCTGAAACACGAAAGGTCTGGCATCTGTGAAATCATTTGCCACATCACCGGAATAAATATTTTGCTGTTCCGGCCCCAAATCCAGTTTTTTCACTTTGCCGTTTTCTTTGCTGAAATCCACTTTATTCAGATCAACCCAGAAGATATTCGGCGTCAGGGCTGATTCAAAGAAATAAATCTGACGTTTGTGATCCACCACCGTGCGCCAGCGGGTGGAGGAGATATTCGGCTCCTCTTCGGTATTCAGCCCGAACGGCACAGACACATTGCGGATCACACTGAAAACAGATGCCACCGCTTTATTCGGCGTGGTCGCTTTCGGAATGGCATTAATGTAGAAAGACCCGCGGGCAAAACGGTCAGCGGAACGGTTGGTGCCCGGCAGCATCACAGTGCCGTTGATTTGCTGCCAGTAGCTGTCCAGCGCCAGTTGTTCACTGAATACCGGAGAGTTGGTCATTACCTGATATTTTCGGTTGTGATGAATCACCTGCTTACCATCAATATATTCAATAATGGCGCTGTCACCGGAGGCATCAGATAACGAAAGGTGTAAAGTTGCCAGACGCTCCTCACCCGGAACTTTATCCGTGATCACCGCAAACGGCTCTTTTTCCAGTGCGGTAACCGCTTCTTCAACTGTCGCGTAATTATCCAGCACATACTGTGCCCAGGCCGAAATACTCAGAGTTGGTTTATTACTTTCCGGTGTCGGATAAACAGACTCCACCAGCCATAACAGGTTTGCGGACAATCCCTTTTCATTAATACCATCGGTGGTGGAAACATCATAACCGGATGCCACCACGCTGCCGTATTTTGAGACCCATTTCACAGAATTCGGCCCGGCGGCACCATCGCGCGCCATCCCCTGCGGGAAGATCCATAAATTGGTACCGACATCACTTTTCCAGTCCATTGACCGGGCAGTGATCACCTGCGCATCATCCCCGAGATACACCAGCCGAGTGCAGGCGGAAGCAATCTGAGCAGCCAGTAATGTGGCCGACGCGACCGCACCGGCAAGTATAATTCGTTTAAATGTCATGAAAAACCCCTTTTCATTGCGTCCGGTAACCGGCAGCTAACCGGTTACGCTTCCTTATTACTGTAGCCCTTATCAGGATTTAGTGGCAAACGGCGGCCGGGCAAACCAGATAAGAACAATCAATCCGATAAAGACACCGCCGGAGAGCCAGAAAATCTCATTGGCACTGATAATCAGCCCCTGGGCAGTAATTTCCTTCGCCAGATACGCGGAGGTTTGTACCTGTGATAATCCGTGCTGCGCCATCTCCCGGTACATCTGTACCGATTCCGGATTATACGCGGTAATAGATTCCGTCAGCTGAGAATGATGTAACGATTCGCGACGGCTCCACAGCGTCGTGGTGATAGAGGTGCCGATAGAGCCCGCCAGTGTCCGGAAGAAGTTTGCCAGCGCGGAGGCGGAGGCCAGCTTCTCCGGCGGCAGACCGGAAAGCGTGATGGTGGTCAGCGGCATAAAGAAGCAGGCCACGGCAAACCCCTGAACCAATTGCGGCCAGACAGAAGCGTAAAACCCCATCTGCGGCTCAAAGGTATAGGCTCGCCAGTAGAAGCAGATTGCATACACCACGAAACTAAAGGTTACAATCCAGCGCAAATCCACCACATTGGAGATTTTGCCGACAAACGCGGAGATCAGTATCGGCACCAGCCCGATAGGCGCCAGCGCCAGCCCCGCCCATTCCGCCGTATAACCGTAGACCTCCTGAAGTAACTGCGGCAACAGCACAATCGCACCGAAATAAACCATATACGCCAGGCTGACCGACAGTGTACCGATGGTAAAGTTACGCGACTTAAACAGCGACAGCTCCACAATCGGGTTTTTATCCGTCAGTTCCCAAATCACCAGGAAGACCAGCGCAATTGCGGCAATAATGGCCAGCGCGACAATTTCATCTGACTCCAGCCAGCCGAGATCTTTCCCTTTATCCAGCAGGATTTGCAGACAACCGATCCCGACCACCAGCAGCGACAACCCGATCACATTGAGCGGAACCTTTGTCACCTTCGATTCCATACCGCGCAGCAGCATACTGACAATCACCACTGCGATGCCGATAGGCACGTTGATAAAGAAAATCCAGCCCCAGTGGAAGTTATCACTGATATAGCCGCCCATAATCGGTCCGAACACCGGCGCCAGAATGATGGTCATCGACCAGAGTGCCAGCGCGGTATTCTGTTTGGCCGGCGGGTAACTTTTCAGCAGAAGGCTTTGCGAGAGCGGAATGATCGGCCCGGCCACCCCGCCCTGTAACACGCGGAAGAAAATCAGCATTTCCAGGCTGTCTGACAATCCGCACAACAGTGACGTCAGAGTAAACAGCCCGGTGGACCAGATAAACACCCGCACTTCCCCGAAGCGTTTTGCCAGAAACCCGGTGATGGCGATGGAAATCGCATTCGATACCCCGAACGAGGTAATAACCCAGGTGCCCTGTGAGACAGAGGCACCGAGATCGCCGGAAATGGTCGGGATTGCCACGTTGGCAATCGTAGAGTCCAGCACCTGCATAAAGGTGGCCATCGACAGCGCGATGGTCGCCCAGACCAGTTTCATGCCTGTTAACGGTTGATTAGCCACAATAAAGTCCCGCGCTGATTAACTGGCGTTATCGGTAATGATTTGCGCAATCACCGCGTTGACCGGTGCCAGATCCGGGATCAGCACATCACTTTTAAACGCCGGCGTATCACGCTGAACATTGGCCAGTACCGGACCATCAGTATTTTTGGTTTCGATGGTCACGTTCATCGACAGCCCGATGCGCAGCGGATATTTGGCAACCTGCTGCGGCTCCAGCTCGACCCTGACCGGCAGGCGCTGCACCACTTTGATCCAGTTACCGGTCGCATTTTGCGCCGGCAGCAGGGAAAAAGCACTGCCGGTGCCCATATCCAGCCCAGCCACCGTGCCGTTAAAGATAACTTTATCCCCGTAAAAATCACTGGTGATCGTGACCGGTTGTCCGATCCGCACACTGCTGAGCTGCGTTTCCTTAAAGTTGGCATCAATCCAGACCGGCTCGACCGGTACAATCGCCATCAGAGAGGCATTCGGACTGACCTGCGCCCCGACCTGCACATTACGGCGGGAGACATAGCCGGTAAACGGACTGCGGATTTCTGTGCGCTGTAAGTTAATCCAGGCATCACGGACTTTATCCGCCGCCTGTAACACCGCCGGTTGATCAGCCAGTGCCGTGGTTTTCAGTAATGCTTTGGTGGCATTCAGCTGCTGCACTGAGGCATTCAGAGATGCCTGTACCTCTTCAACGGCTTCACGTGAGTGCTGTAAATCTTCTTTGGAGATAGTCCCCCGCTGTCCTAACACACTGCGGCGGGCATAATCATTCTGCGCCTGATTCAGCATCACTTTTTTCTGAGCGATAACCGCACCCAGCTGGTCACGGTTAAAATAGAGCTCCTGAGTCTGGCGCACAGTAGCCGCCAGGTCATGACGTGCCTGAGCATAAGTCAGTTCAGCATTGGTTTTATCCAGCACCACCAGCACATCACCGGCACGCACCAGGTCGGTATTCTCAAAATTCACCTGCGTCACATTACCGGTGGTTTGTGCAACGACAGGCACCTGAAGCCCCACCACATAAGCATCATCGGTATATTCCTGATAACGCAGCACCATAAACCAGTAAATAAGATAACCGGCGAGCAGCACAAGAAAGAGTAATGAGGTTCCGGCAAGCCAGATTTTTCGTCTGGCGGGATTGGATGACGATGTTTTTTTGTCAGAAGGCTGGGCAGCAGAAGATTGCGCTGATGTGTTGTCCATCAAAATACCCCGGTAATAAAGTTAATCCGAAAAATATTGCGCACAGAATAGCCTGAATCACTATAAAAGTAACGGTAAGTGAAATATTACAGCGGAAAACCGAAAGCAATATAAACAGAAACAAAACATCAACTGAACACAACAAAATATGTAATTTATTTATCAATTTATGACTAATAACAACTGAATATAATGAAATATACAGATATAAAAGTAATATCCACTGTCTGCTTTGATACTTATTTTGTCTCCCGCAATAACAGACGCAGAACACATAAAAGGATATTACAGAGAAAACCCTCTGATTATTCGCTCGTCGTGTTCATTTTCTGGTATCAGAGTATTTTCTGTTTATATTTCCGGATTCTAAAACAAAGTATCGTGTTTTACTGAAATTTGTTTATTTTTCGGCCGGATACAAAAAACAGCACAATTTGCACATTTTAAGTACCGTCCGGCAGGTATAAAAAAACCGCAGAACATTTTACTCTGCGGTTATTACGCGGTTTTTTGTAATATTTACTGAGACAAAATCAGACGCAACGCCTCTGCACTTGCCACTTTATTCGGTTCCTGCATAAAGTAATCATAAAAATCCCCGACAAGGTGGCAGGTGGTTACCGGATCTTTTGCCCCTTCATTCAGGTTGGTTAACAGTTCCACTTTATCGCCGTATTTATCTGTCAGTTTCTGATAAATATTTCCTAATACCTGATATGCTTCCTTCGCAGGGACTTCACTGGTATTCCGGTCTTCCAGTGATGAAATCAGGATCAGATTTACCGTTTTCAGCATCCGGATATCGGCTTCATTATAGGTGAACTGAGATTTATTCTGCGGGAACTTATTCAGTCCAGGGAAAAAGTTATTAAAACACTGCTGTCCGGACGGATCTTTCACCAGATAACCTTCTGCCTGCTCTTTTACCGCTGCGGCAAAGGCATTCAGTGCATCATCCGACGCATACGAAATCCGGTCAACTAATAACACCGCCGTCAGTCCGGCAATCTCATTCATCCATGCCAGTTTCTGTTCGCGGGTCATGGTGTCGTAATTCCCGAGCTTCTGTTTTATGTCCTTATATTTTTCCGGGGAAATTTTGCCGACCACTTCAATAAACTGCATGGACTCTGACATCATCTCAGTTTCAAGTGATTTTTGCGTTGTCATTCCGTCTTCACTGACGGCAGTGACGGAAAAAACGTTATCCCGTGTACCCATATAATAACCGGCACCGGCAAATACCACGGCAATAATAAGAACTAACAATAAACTGAGTTTTTTATTCACGCACTTTCCTCTGATACGCTGAGTTATCACTGAAAAGAGTGTGACACAAATTAATAAGGCCTGCTATTGCAGGCCTCCGATAATGGCTCAATCCGTAAAAATAATCAGATTTTTACGCCTTCAACAGAAATAATCAGTTCAGCATCCTGTGATTTCGGTCCCAGATCAGCCTTGATATTAAAGCTTTTCAGTGACACTTTCCCGGTGGCTTCAAAACCGGCGCGGTAGCCGCCCCACGGATCTTTACCTTCACCGGTCAGTTTTGCATCCAGTGTCACCGGATTGGTCACGCCGTTCAGCGTCAGATCACCGGTGATAACAAAATCGTCACCTTTCTTCTCTACTTTGGTTGAAACAAATTTTGCTTCCGGATTTTTGTCTGTATTCAGGAACTCACTGCCGCGCAGATGTTTATCACGCTCAGCGTGGTTGGTATCCAGACTGCCGGTTTTGATGGTGACATCCACGTTATCCTTTGCCGGGTCGGCTTTATCAAAGGTGAATGTGCCGTCAAAATCTTTAAATGTCCCGTACAGCCAGCTGTAACCCAGATGCTGAATACGGAACTGCACAAACGCGTGCTGTCCTTCTTTATCTATTTTATAGGTGTCAGCCATTGCTGCACCCGAACCCAGCAGCATCATACCTGCGCTTAAACCAACCAGTGCTTTCTTCAGCATTATATTTACTCCGTCATAATAAAATTACAGGCGCCCTGTTCAGGGTTTCATGCCCAGCATGCGCTTTAATGTGGCGTCTTTATCAAAGAAATGATGTTTAAGTGCAGCCAGCGCGTGCAGCGCCGATAACACAACAACCGCCCAGGCAAGATACAGATGTACCGTACCGGCAGTATCTGCCTGCCCCGCACTGTCTGTCAGCGAGGCCGGTACATCAAACCAGCCGAAAACCGATACCGCCTGACCATTTGCCGTTGAGATAAAGTATCCGGTGATCAGAATGGCAAACAAAATTCCGTACAACAGCCAGTGCGCCAGCGTTGCACTGATACGGGTAAACCGGCTGTAAGTGGATAATGCCGGCGGCGGCGGGGAGATCCAGCGCCAGACCATGCGGACAGCCAGCACAATAAACAGCAGGACTCCGATGCTCTTGTGGATCTCCGGCGCACGGTGATACCAGACATCATAGTAACCCAGAGAAACCATCCACAGCCCCAGAGCAAACATCCCGTAAACAGTGAGAGCCACACCCCAGTGAAGCAGAACGGAGAGATGTCCGTACCGTTGCGCACTATTTTTCCATTGCATTGATAAATACCCTTTGCAGTTCCATTCACATAACATTTCAGTAACAGTGGGATACTTTACGTGAATTTCCCTGTCAATATCGGACAAATATTTTGCTTAAGTCGGTCAAAATTAATCACTAACATATTAATTTAGCTGTAATTTTCATAACAACTAAAAATATTAAACCAGAAAAATCCTATATAGCGGAATTTTATAAGACAGGTTTGCTCTGAGTTATAACCAAAATGCAGGAAAAACCGGGATGCGACGGATAGATACAAAAAAAATAATTTTAATATTTAAAAATATTTTTGATAAAAAGTTGACGAACATCACACAAATGCTATGATACACCCATCGAAGCAAAACAGTTTACCAACCTAATTCAAAAGCAGGAGTTCATTATGAAAAGCATCAAAACTTTCTTTTCCAATCTGACCCGTGCTGCTGCTATCATTGCAAAATATAGCAAAGCATTCTGATAAATCAGACAGATATAAAAAAAGCGCCTTCCGGGCGCTTTTTTGTTTCCGTACTATTTTGCCAGCGGCGCAAATAACCAGCGCAGCCACCAGCGGGTTTTCCAGCCGGGATTTTTCTCACGGGCTACCGGTGATTTACGGCAGAAAGAACGCAGAATTTTCCATTCAAAATCCAGGAATAACCGGGAATGACCGGCTTCCGCACCATATGTGCAGACTTCCTCATGCTTGCGCTTATCAACCGGCGTGTTGTATTCCAGGCTTCTGTCCAGAGTATGATAGGACTTATGGCGATCCACATTCCGTTCTCTGGCATACACAGATTTCGGCAGATAACGCTGGCGTGATCCGTGGTATTTCTGCAATTTCACAAAACGATAATCTTCTGCGCCGTAATGGCCGCAAAACTCTTCATCATAGCCGTAAAAACGGAAAAAACGGGCGCGGGACATAAAGAACAGATTGGAATGTCCTTTGCGGATATTGTCCTGCTCATCCCGGCGGTAGAGTTTATAGAATGTCCGCCCGGGATTCGCCGCATTAATCAGGTAAGTAAAAGAAGAAACCGGCAGGACATGATCCAGGTCGGTCATCAGAATTTTATCCGACGCCGCATAAGTCACCCCCAGATTACGGGAACCACCCTGATTCCACGGAATATCTGTCGTGATCCGCAACCATGTCAGATTTAAATCAAATTCAGGAATTTCATATTCAAGCGGCGAGCAATCATCAACAACCACAAACTGAACATAATCCAGCACAGATGCCGGCATACTTTCATATTCACGAAGTAAATTGATGACTTCAGAAATATCTTGCTGATTACAATAGAAATGAGTGATGTAAGTAAGTTTTATATGTTGCTTATCCGCAACTTTTCGGAAGAATTCGCGTGACATTATACCTGTAACCCTGTTACCACAAATGACCGACCGGCAATTAGCAACCAGTGCGATGTTAATTGCCGGCTATTCTCACATACAGGCAGTACGCTGTCACTACTCCGCGGGCAGAAACTATTTCTTATCGAAGAAATAATCCACCGGAACATGGAACATTTCAGCCAGATACATCAGATAATATATACTAATCCGACTAGTTCCCCGCTCATAACGATTAAATTGCTGCTGCGTTATTCCCATATCCTCCGCTAAGCGGACGACACTTAGTCCTAAGTATTTACGCTTCTCTTTAATACGGTTTCCGACACAGGAATATATAGATTCCGTCTCCATAAGATTCTCCTTCACTTATATTGACAACATGGTAACAAAAAAATCCGTTTTTTTAAGCCTGATATTCGTATGATAACCCAAGGCTAAGAAAAATATAATTAATTGAAAAATATAAATATAAACTCAAAATGACTATGAATGAAAGGCATCTTCCATTTCGCGATCGGGATTTAACCTTATAGGCGTATTGTTTGCAATATCAATACTCCTATTTAATGTAATAATACCTACCTGATCACAATTAATATAACAAACAGTCTTAATAAGATTAAAAAAATCACAGAAAAAACAGACAAATAAATATCATCTAATAATATACCCTGGTATTTCATAAAAATAATTGCGTGCAAATACTTAAGATATATTTACATTTATTTCTTATCACTCGCTTAAGAAGTGCCGTTTCCGGCTATGTGTTAGTTACATCACAGAAAAAATACATATGTATAGTTATAATTTACATATGTAGTTACTTATGTCTGTTTCTGAGGTTATCTTATGACGCAACAATCCCCTGCCGGATACACCCCGCAAACCTGTGACACACTTCCCGCTTACCTGTCCTCACATTTACCGGATGAATTACTCCCCGGCGATGTACCGGAGTCCTGGCAGATTGAGGAGGTCGGTGACGGCAATCTCAATCTGGTGTTTATCGTCAGGGGCAGTGAGAGAGCCCTGGTAGTCAAACAATCGCTGCCGTATGTCCGTGCAGCCGGTGAATCATGGAAACTCTCTTTGCAGCGCAATTATTTCGAATATCATGCGCTGTCACAGGAAAGACGTTTCGCACCTGACAGTGTGCCGGAAGTCTATTTCTATGATCAAAGCATGGCACTGTTTGCGATGGAATATCTCGCTGACCATACCATCCTGCGCAAAGCGCTGATTGCCGGTGAATATGTTCCTCAGCTGGCAGAAAAGATCGGCCTGTTTATGGCACGGACACTGTTTCATACCTCAGATATCGGTATGGCGGCACAGGAAAAAAAAGCACTGACCGCGCAGTTCTCCGCCAACCATGAATTATGCAAAATCACCGAAGATCTGATCTTTACCGAGCCTTATTTTCCGGCACCGCGTAATAATCACACCTCACCCCAGCTCGATCGCGATGCAAAAGCTGTCATGCTGGACAGAGAAATGGTGCAGGTTGCCATGCGCTATAAATACAAATTTATGACTCAGGCACAGGCACTGCTGCACGGGGACTTGCACTCCGGTTCCGTGATGATTGGTACTGATTCTGTTCAGGTCATTGATCCTGAATTCAGTTTTATGGGGCCAATGGCCTTTGATACCGGCAACTATACCGGCAACTTATATATGGCCTGGTTTTCTCAGCCCGGACACCGGGAAACAGAAGAAGAAACCAAGCGCTATCAGCAATGGCTGTTATCGCAGATAAGCCAGACCCGGGACAACTTTGAGGCGGAATTCCGTCGTCTGTGGACAGAAAAATCACAGGGTGATGCCTGGCCGCGGGAGCTGTATCAGGACGGAATGTTTGATGACAAATTCCTGAAAACCGCGCAGGACAATTTTTTCGCAGAGCTGTTTCAGGACACCCTGGTCAATGCCGGGCTGGAGATCAACCGCCGCCTGCTCGGGTTTGCCGGTGTTGCTGATTTCAAAACCATTGCTGACGCGGATAAACGCGCGGCACTTGAGCGCAGAGCACTGAAACTGGCACGGGAACTGATTGTTAATACCCGTCATTACCACAGTTTTGCCGATGTTGAAGCCTTTCTTGCTTACTGTTAAGCGTCACCTGCACACGAGGTTATAATGAAAATTCACGGGAAACATTACCGTTCCGTCTGGCTGGCAGACAATGACATTCACGTCTGTATTTTTGATCAGACAAAACTGCCGTTTGAAGTCAGTATTATTTCACTGACAACCATGGACGAAGCCGCAACCGCCATCAAAGTTATGTGGGTACGCGGCGCGCCGCTGATTGGTGCCGTGGCTGCTTATGGCGTGGCACTGGCGATGCATCGCGACAGCAGTGACGCCGCTCTGAAAAAAACCTATGACGTACTGGTCGCCACCCGGCCGACCGCAATCAATCTGAAATGGGCGCTGGACAGAATCTGCGGCGCACTGACACCACTGCCGGCAGCAGAACGCCGTGATGCCGCTTACCGCATTGCCGCAGAAATTGCGGATGAAGATGCGGAAATTTGCCACCGTATCGGTGAACATGGTCTGACTGTCATCCGTGACATCGCTGCCCGCAAGAAACCGGGCGAACCGGTGAATATCCTGACGCATTGTAATGCAGGCTGGCTGGCCACCGTTGACTGGGGCACCGCGCTATCACCGATTTATCAGGCTTATGACGAAGGTATTAATATTCACGTCTGGGCAGATGAAACCCGTCCGCGCAACCAGGGCGGGCTGACCGCCTTTGAACTTGGCTCGCACGGCGTGCCGCATACCCTGATTGCCGATAACGCAGGGGGACACCTGATGCAGCACGGCGAAGTGGATATGTGTATTGTCGGTACTGACCGCACCACCGCACGCGGGGATGTCTGTAATAAAATCGGCACTTACCTGAAAGCGCTGGCGGCCAAAGCCAATAACGTGCCGTTTTATGTGGCGCTGCCGTCACCGACCCTCGATTTCACGGTATGGGACGGTGTAAAAGAGATCCCGATTGAACAGCGCGACGGTGAAGAACAGTCACACGTTTTCGGTATCACACCGGAAGGCGCCCGCAGTTGGGTCAACACGGCGCCGGCGGGCACCCGCTGCGGCAACTATGCCTTTGATGTCACCCCGGCAGAGTATGTTACCGGGCTTATTACCGAGCGCGGTATTTGTGACGCCTCCCCGGCCGGACTGAAAGCGATGTTCCCGGAGATGTGGCCGTCAGAGTATGAGGTGTAATCATGACCCGCACTGAACTGGCACAACAGATTATCGATACCTGCCTGAAAATGAATGCAAGCGGGCTGAACCAGGGCACTTCCGGTAATGTCAGCGCCCGCTGGCAGGACGGTATGCTGATCACTCCGAGCGGCGTCCCCTATGAAAAACTGACGCCCGCCAGCATTGTGTACATGGACAGCACCGGACAGGCAGAGGCGGATAAGATCCCGTCGAGTGAGTGGCATTTTCACCTGAGCTGCTATCAGGCACGTCCTGAGCTGAACGCGGTGGTACATAATCACGCGCTGAATACGGCGGCGGTATCCATTCTCAATGAATCCATTCCTGCGATCCATTATATGGTCGCCGTGACCGGAACTGATCATGTTCCCTGCGTGCCCTATGCCACCTTCGGCACGCAGGAACTGGCGGATATTGTTGCGGAAGGAATTAAAACCAGTAAAGCCCTGATTATGCAGCATCACGGTATGCTGGTGATGGAAGTCAACCTGGAAAAGGCGCTGTGGCTGGCGCATGAAACCGAAGTATTGTCCGCGCTGTATCTGAAAGTCCGCGCCATCACACCGGATGTGCCGGTGCTGAGTGCAGCAGAGATGCAGCGGGTGCTGGGGAAATTCAAAACATACGGACTGAAAACCGGAAAATAGTGATTACCGGCGGCAGAAAACGGCGCAACGCGTCGTTTTTTGTCACCCTGAGTAATTAATTATTTTAAATGATAATCATTTGCAATATAATTAAAACCTTAATGTATTTGTTATTTAAGGTTTTTATGAAAAAAGTCATTTGTTATGCTGCGTTTGTCTCTGCCGTCCTCCTCCTGTCCGGATGTACCGCCACAAAAAATCCCCCGCCATTCAGCGAAAAAAGCATTGAAGAGTGCGGCCGCTATCTGCCGGACGGTATCGCTTACTATGTCACGATTGAGGGCGAGGTGGATTTAAACAAGCAGTTTAACGGTGATATCAATGTAACCGCATTACAGGACAGCGCACCTTCTGTTGCCTTTAATCATGATGTGATCAAAACCGGTGCGGATAAATATATGGATTGTGCTGTTCAGCTGCTGAATAATGGTAAAGGCGACACCCGGACCCCGGCCGAAAAAGCCGCGGCTGAAAAACAGTAACCACGGATATTGATGCCTTCATGTAAAAAAACCGCCGGACGGCGGTTTTTTATCACTTATCATCTGACAACAGATAGGATACAATCAGCGGATCAACAATCAAATCAGAAACATAACCACCATGCAGTGCCCCACGTGTGGCGGCGATATTTTGTTCACCGGTGGCGATAAAAATCCGCCGCGCAATATTCCGCAACTGCGGCAACCGGATACCGAGGATGCGGGCATCCGTGTGTGTATCCAGCGGCTCACCCGCCTGATCATAAAAACGCCCGCAGATAACCCCGACCGCCCCTTTGCGGCGGAAATCGGTCATTTCCTCCGCCGTGATCACGCCGGCGCGGATCAGCGGGTTCTCTTCTGTGACATTTCCGGCGACAAACAGGGCTTTGGTGCAGCGTTCAAGCTGGGCAAAATTTGCCTGAATGATAGGCTCACGGCGCAGCGCATCCGCCAGTTCCGCAGAACTGACAATCGCAGGCACATGCAGATAAGCACATTCACCGCCGAACTTACCGGCAATCAGCGAGGAGGATTCCACCGTGGTGAAATCCGGCTGCGACGGTACTGATCCGAGCATCTGCAATACGGTCATATTGCGGATCACTTTGGGTGTCAGACACTTCGCCATATGATGAATTGTCCGCCCCCAGGCCACGCCGAGCACATCCCCGTCCTCAATTACCTGACTGAGATACACCCCGGCCGCCTGTGCCATATTTTCCCGGCGGCGGGCGGAATCCGCGGCCGCCTCCGCAACCGGGCTGTCCGGCACCACCAGCACATTGGCCAGATTAAACTTCTCTTTTAGTGACAACGCCATATCGATGCAGCTGTAACGCGCCATATCCAGGCTGATATGTACCACACCGTTTTCCCGGGCTGTTTGCAGATATTTCACTACAGTCACGCGGGAAATTCCCATGACATCAGCCACTTCCGTCTGGCTGAGTCCGGACTGATAATAAAGCCATGCAGCCTGCAAAACCGGGTCATTGCCGAACAACAGACGTCCGGCCGGGCGGTTGTCACTGTTTGTCATGTGTTGCGCACCACACTGCCCCAGAGATCATACTCATCGGCATGTTCAATATTCACCATCACAATATCCCCCGGCTGCACATCAAATTCGCCGTTGAGATACACCATGCCGTCGATTTCAGGTGCATCCGCCATACTGCGGCCGACAGCGCCCTCGTCTTCATCGACTTCATCAATGATCACCGGTAGTGTGCGGCCGACTTTCTCAGCCAGACGCTCTGCGGAGATCTGCTGCTGTAACTGCATAAAGCGGTGATAGCGCTCTTCTTTGATCTCTTCCGGCACCTGATCCGGCAATTCGTTGGCATGTGCCCCTTCCACCGGGCTGTATTTAAAGCAGCCGACACGATCCAGACAGGCTTCTGTCAGGAAGTCCAGCAGCATCTGAAAGTCTTCTTCGGTTTCGCCCGGGAAGCCGACAATAAAGGTGGAACGCAGCGTCAGTTCCGGACATATTTCGCGCCAGCGTTTGATACGCTCCAGTGTGCGCTCAACGGCACCCGGGCGCTTCATCAGTTTCAGAATACGCGGGCTGGCGTGCTGTAACGGGATATCCAGATACGGCAGAATTTTACCTTCCGCCATCAGCGGGATCACATCATCCACATGCGGATACGGATACACATAATGCAGACGCACCCACACGCCGAGCTGGGATAATTGCTCACACAGGCCGATCATACTGGTTTTCACCGGCAGGCCGTCACGAAAACCGGTGCGGTGTTTGATATCCGCGCCATAAGCAGAGGTATCCTGGGAGATCACCAGCAGTTCTTTCACACCGGCCTCAACCAGACGCTGCGCTTCACTCAGCACCTCACCGACAGGACGGCTGTCCAGATCGCCGCGCATGGACGGGATAATGCAGAATGTGCAGCGGTGATTACACCCTTCTGAAATTTTCAGATACGCATAATGGCGCGGTGTCAGTTTCACACCCTGCTCCGGCACCAGGCTGGTGAACGGATCATGCGCCGGTTTCGGCACATATTTACGGACATTCGCCAGCACCTGTTCATAACTGTGCGGACCGGTAATTTCCAGTACCTTCGGGTGCACTTCACGGATTTGGTCTTCTTTCGCGCCCAGACATCCGGTCACGATCACTTTACCGTTTTCCGCCAGTGCCTCACCAATAGCTTCCAGGGACTCCTGCACTGCACTGTCAATAAAACCGCAGGTATTGACGATCACCACATCGGCATCATCATAGCTCGGCACGACCTGATAGCCGTCCGTGCGCAGTTCAGTCAGAATCCGCTCGGAATCCACCAGATTTTTCGGACAGCCGAGCGAAACGAAACCGACTTTCGGCACTGTGTTGGTATTTTGCGACATAAGCTCATTTACTCAAAAGAGCAGGATGCAGCAGGATATTTCCGGCCGCATCCCGCAGATATTAGTCATTATCGGGAAGGAAAGAGGCAAATTTTAGCAAACAAACTCCCCTGACTGATAGCCTCCGGTGTAAAAAATCCCGGTGACAGAGAAAAAACCAGTGCAATTCGTGCAATCCTCCGGCGCTGTATCCTGGTGTTTACAATGAATGTGATACATGCGGCAGCTTTATCCTGCTGATCCGGCTATGCTTTCTTTATCAGCATTTAATGTCACCGTTATGAAAATTAAAAGTATCATTTTTTGCGACTCTGATATTGAAATGCTGCTGTTGTGCTTATCTCATTATTTTCCATAAGAAGGGTAATCACGGTATCTATGCAAAAATCAAAACGTAAAACGTGGATTTTTTATCTCATCCTGATCATTGTCCTTGCCGGCGGCGGCTATCTTTACAGGGTGCTGCAAAGCCCCGGCCTCCCTGCCGGGTTCGCTCAGAGCAACGGACGGATCGAGGCAACGGAAATTGATATCTCAACCAAAACTGCCGGACGCATCAGCGCCATCAATGTCAGAGAAGGGGATTTTGTCCGCGCCGGAGATGTGCTGGCGCAGATGGATACCCGGACACTGGAAGCACAACTGAGTGAGGCGCAGGCGCAGCACCGCCAGGCAGACAGCAATGTGATCTCCTCGCGCTCGGCACTGGCGCAGCGGAAAAGTGAGAAAGCCGCCGCAGAGGCCATGGTGCGTCAGCGCACCTCAGAACTGACTGCCGCACAAAAGCGTCTGGCCCGTTCTCAGGCTCTGGTGAGAACCAATGCGGTGTCCGTTCAGCAGGTAGATGATGACCTTGCTGTTGTCCAGGGTGCCCGTGCTGCCGTAGAAGCAGCTAAGGCGCAGGTGGCAGCCGCGTCTGCCGCCATTGATGCCGCGCAGTCCGGTATTATCCAAGCACAGACAAAAGTGGATGCCGCACTCGCGACACAACGGCGGATTGAGGCCGATCTGGATGACAGTCAGCTGAAAGCCCCGCGCAACGGCCGGGTACAATACCGCGTCGCTGAACCGGGTGAGGTGCTCGGTGCCGGTGGCCGCGTGCTGAATATGGTCGACCTCAGCGATGTCTACATGACCTTCTTCCTGCCGACAGAACAGGCCGGACAGGCGGGTATCGGCAGTGATGTGCACATTATTCTTGATGCCGCCCCGGACCTGGTGATCCCGGCGAAAACGTCTTACGTCGCCAGTGTCGCGCAGTTCACCCCGAAAACCGTGGAAACGGATAATGAACGCCAGAAGCTGATGTTCCGTGTTCGTGCCCGTATCGCCCCCGAACTGCTGGAAAAACACCTGGAATATGTGAAAACCGGCCTGCCGGGACGCGCCTATATCCGGCTTGATCCGAAGCAGGACTGGCCGTCTGACCTGGAGGTGAAATTACCTCAATGACATCATCAAAACAGCATTCTGACACCGCAATCGTCACCCTGGAACAGGTTACGCATCATTACGGTGATGTGTGCGCCCTTGATGATATCACGCTGAACATCCCCGCCCGTCAGATGGTGGGGCTGATCGGGCCGGACGGTGTCGGGAAATCCACCCTGATCTCCCTGATAGCGGGTGCCCGCAAAGTGCAGCAGGGGAATGTCATTGTACTGGACGGCGATATCCGGGATGAAGAACACCGCCGTGCCGTCTGTCCGCGTATTGCCTATATGCCGCAGGGGCTGGGGAAGAACCTCTATCACACCCTGTCAGTATTTGAAAACGTGGATTTCTTCGGGCGGCTGTTTGGTCAGTCTGAGAAAGAGCGCCGCCTGCGGATTGATGATCTCCTCACCAGTACCGGCCTCGCCCCGTTCCGCGACCGCCCGGCAGGGAAACTTTCCGGCGGGATGAAACAGAAGCTCGGGCTGTGCTGCGCCCTGATCCATGACCCGGAACTGCTGATCCTCGACGAACCGACCACCGGCGTTGATCCCCTCTCCCGCGCCCAGTTCTGGGAGCTTATCGACCGCATCCGCGAGCGCCAGCAGAATATGAGTGTGCTGGTGGCGACGGCTTATATGGAAGAGGCTGAACGGTTTGATTACCTGGTCGCAATGGATGACGGCAAGGTACTGGCGACAGGGCACGCCCGTGAGCTTAAAGCGCAGACACAGACCGATGAGCTGGAAGCCGCCTTTATCGCCCTGCTGCCGGAAGAAAAACGCAAAGATCACAAAGCGGTGGTGATCCCGCCGCGCAAAGCGCAGGATAATGAAGAAATTGCTATCGAGGCACAGGATCTGACCATGCGCTTCGGCACTTTCACCGCCGTTGACCACGTCAGTTTCCGTATCCCGAAAGGGGAAATTTTCGGTTTCCTCGGCTCCAACGGCTGCGGCAAATCCACCACCATGAAAATGCTCACCGGACTGTTGCAGGCCACGGAAGGCAAGGCGTGGCTGTTTGGTCAGGAAGTCGATCCGAAAGATTTGAATACGCGGATGCGGGTTGGTTATATGTCGCAGGCGTTCTCCCTCTACAGTGAACTGACGGTTTTACAGAACCTGGTGCTGCACGCCAAACTGTTCCATGTACCGGAAAACGAAATCAATGAGCGCGTTAATGAAATGATGACGCGCTTTAAACTGACGGATGTCGCCGATGCCATGCCGGAAGGACTGCCGCTCGGCATACGCCAGCGTCTCTCGCTGGCCGTGGCGGTTATTCACCGCCCGGAAATGCTGATCCTCGATGAGCCGACATCCGGCGTTGACCCGATCGCCCGCGATATGTTCTGGGATCTGATGGTGGATTTATCACGCAAAGACGGCGTGACCATTTTTATCTCCACCCACTTTATGAATGAGGCCGCCCGCTGTGACCGCATGTCGCTGATGCACGCCGGGAAAGTACTGGTGACGGATACCCCGGAAAATCTGGTCGCCGACAGCAATTTTGATACCCTCGAAGCCGTCTTTATTGATTATCTGAAAAAAGCCTCGGGAATTGAGGATGATGCCCCGCCGCCGGACGTACCGGAATTACCGGCCGGCAGCAGCGAAGCCGCCGCCACAGCACTGAAACGCCGTTTCAGCCTGCGCCGTCTGTTCAGTTACAGTCTGCGTGAAGGGCTGGAACTGCGCCGTGACCCAGTCCGGCTGACACTGGCGCTGCTCGGTACCGTGATCCTGATGTTTATTATGGGTTACGGCATCAGTATGGATGTGGAAAATCTGCGTTTTGCCGTGCTTGACCGCGACCAGACCACCACCAGCCAGAACTATGTGCAGGATCTCTCCGGCTCCCGTTACTTTATCGAACAGCCGCCGCTGCAAAATTATGAGGATATGGAGCGGCGGATGCGTGCCGGGGAAATCGCGGTTGCTATTGAAATCCCGCCGGATTTTGCCCGTGATATCGCCAAAGGCCATGATGTGAAACTGGGGGTCTGGGTGGACGGTGCCATGCCGAACCGGGCAGAAACCGTACGCGGTTATGTGCAGGCCATGCATCTCAACTGGCTGACCCGCATGGCGTCAAAACAGCCGGGGGCGAACCCGCTGCGTTCTGCGGTTGATATCGAAACCCGCTACCGCTATAACCCGGATGTAAAAAGCCTGCCTGCTATCGTTCCGGCGGTGATCCCGCTGCTGCTGATGATGATACCGGCGATGCTCAGCGCCCTGAGCGTGGTGAGGGAGAAAGAACTGGGGTCGATTATCAATCTCTATGTCACCCCGGTAACCAAAACGGAGTTTCTGATAGGCAAGCAGGTGCCTTATATCGTGCTGGGGATGTTTAACTTTTTCCTGCTCTGCGCCCTCTCGGTCTGGGTATTCGGAGTGCCGTTCAAGGGCAGCCTGCTGGCGGTGACGCTGGCCGCATTCTGCTATATCACGATTGCCACCAGCATGGGGCTGCTGATCTCCTGCTTTATGAAAAGCCAGATTGCCGCGATTTTCGGGACAGCGATTATCACCCTGATCCCGGCCACACAATTTTCCGGCATGATTGACCCGGTTTCATCACTGGAAGGTATGGGTTACTGGATAGGACACATCTATCCGACCGCCCATTTCCTGACCATCACCCGGGGAACGTTCTCCAAAGGGCTGGGGCTTATCGATCTGTATCAGGCCTTTATTCCGCTGCTGATCACGATTCCGGTTGTTCTCGGGTGCAGCATCTTTTTCCTGAAAAAGCAGGAGGGATAACATGCGGACACTGAAGAATATTATCTATCTCGGCATGAAAGAGCTGCGCAGCCTGATGCGGGATAAAGCGATGCTCGCGCTGATTGTGTTTGCATTCACGGTATCAATCTATTCCTCCGCCACGGTAACGTCCGGCTCACTGCATCTGGCGCCAATTGCCATTGCGGATCAGGATCGTTCCCAGCTCAGCGAACGCATTATTAACAGCTTTTATGAGCCCTATTTTCTGCCTCCGGCCGATATTGATATCAGTCAGATGGACGGCCTGATGGACAGCGGCACCTACACCTTCACCATGGATATTCCGCCGAATTTTCAGCGCGATGTGCTGGCCGGACGCCGGCCTGCCATCCAGCTGAACGTTGATGCCACCCGCATGAGCCAGGCGTTTCTCGGCAACAGCTATATTCAGAATATTGTTACCGGGGAGGTGAATACCTTTCTGGCTAAAAACCGGCAAAACAGTGTGCTGCCGGTGGATTTGGACATCCGTGCCCGTTTTAACCCGAACCTGAATCAGATGTGGTTCGGGTCGGTGATGGCGATTATTAACAATATTACGATGCTGTCGATTGTCCTGACGGGGGCGGCGCTGATCCGCGAACGGGAGCACGGTACGATTGAGCATCTGCTGGTGATGCCGGTGACACCGTTTGAGATCATGATGTCCAAAGTCTGGTCAATGGGGCTGGTCGTCTTGCTCGCCTCCCTCGGCTCGCTGCTGCTGATTGTCCGCTTTCTGTTACAGGTGCCGATAGAGGGCTCAATTACCCTGTTTATGTGCGGGGTGGCGCTGAGTCTGTTTGCTACCACCTCCATCGGGATCTTTATGGGGACACTCGCCCGCTCGATGCCGCAGTTCGGGCTGCTGATGATTATGGTGCTGCTGCCGCTGAATATGCTGTCAGGCGGGATGACGTCACGGGAGAGTATGCCGCAGTTCGTGCAGGACGTGATGCAGACGATGCCGACAACACACTTTGTCAGCCTGGCACAGGCTATTCTCTACCGGGGTGCGGATTTCCTGATAGTCTGGCCGCAGTTTATTTATCTGATCATTATCGGCGGGGCGTTTTTCGGTGCCGCGCTGTTACGCTTCCGCAAAACTATCAGTGCGATGGCATAACTCGGCAAATTCCGATGCCTCCGGCAGCGGGGGCATTATAGGCTGTCAGTTCAGTGAATAACGGATAATGCAGGGATACGGATATGATAAAAATTCTGCTGATAAGTGATACGGGTATTTCTCCGCAAATGCTGGCGCAAAAAATGCGTGATGATGCACAGGCGCGGGGTATTGATGTCAGTATTGAGTGCCGGTCTGTTTTTGATTACCGCGAATGTGCCGCAGAGTATGATGCCGCTCTGCTCGCCCCGCAGTCCCGTCACCATCTGCGGGAGTGTCAGCAAAGTGCCGCCGCTGCCGGAAAACCGCTGGCCTGCATCGACCCGGATCTGTTCTGGGATCTGAAAAGTGCTGCGGTATTGGATTTGGCGTTGTCGTTATTGAATAATCCGTAAAACTGTAAGTAACTAAACCATCTTCTTTCTGACCCGGGCGGCGGGATAACCGGCAAAGCGGAAAGACGCTGACACGTCCCTGTCCGCTCGGATCGCGCCATCCCTGGCGCTTTACGCTTTCCTTTTTTTGCCGGTTAATCCCCTGTGTACTTCAACTCTGCCAAAAACAGAAAAACAGAAAAATTAATCTGCTAAATCATCCGCACTATGACAAGGCGGCAAGGGAAGAGTGCCCCGAGAGCATACACCAGTATGTGACCCGGAATTCTGAGCGCGGCCAACACAGCCACAGACCGGAGGATGACGCGGATTAGGATTTGAGAAGACCGCGCACAACCACCTTGCTCGCCGGGGCGCTGCGATCAGTCGCCCGCCGCACTGCCATGTTGATGGCCTGCCAGGCGATTTCCTGTAAATCGTGGGAAATGCACGGGAATGTAAACCCGTAGATATCAGCATGAGAGACTTCATCGATGCTGAACAGCGAGACATCTTTTTGCGGGATCAGATTGTGGCGGATACAGGCTTTGATAATCCCCAGTGAGATCTGGTTATTACAGCCGACAAAATAATCCGGTGCGGGATGGTATTTCAGGTAATGGTCGGTAACTTTAAATGCTTCATCCATCAGGAAGTCTGCATGCAGCACATTGACGCTGCTGACCTGGCCGTGCAGACCGGCCACCATCCCGGTTACGCGATCCTGAGCCACGTTGGAATCTTCCGGGCCGGAGACAATGATCACATTATCCGCTTTTTGTGACAGCAGATAGCGGCCGGCCTGCAATCCGCAGTCGAGGTTATCGATGTAAACACCGCTGCATGCTTTGGCATCCAGTTCGCGATCGACCAGAATGACCGGAATATTGAGCAGTTCCAGTTGTTTCATATACGCCGGGCGATACACCCGTTCGGCGGAGACAACGGATAAAATGATGGCGTCCACGTTATAACCAATCAGCTTATCAATGATACGCGCTTCATTTTCACGGGATTCATAGGAATCAAACATCAGCGTGTCATACCCGGCGTTATAGGCTTCCAGGGTGATGCGCCTGGCCAGCCCGCCGAAAAACGGGTTGCTCATGTCCGGACTGACAATGCCGATGGTACGGGATGATTTCGCGCGCAGGCTGCGTGCCGCCGCATTCACCACGTAGCCGATTTTATCAGCGGCATCGAGAATACGCCTGAGAGTTTCCGGGTGAACCTTATCCGGCTGCGAAAATGCGCGGGATGCGGTGATCTTACTGACATTCGCAATAGCAGCCACATTTTCCAGTGTGACTTTTTGTGTCCGAGGTTCCGCCAATTTTCTCTCCTTAGCAGCAACGTATCATTTTATACCATTATAATATCATCTAAATCGATTCAGTCACGTGAAAAACACGCTTTTTGTCACTTAAATCGCTATCAACAACTTTTTAACAATTCAGTCTTTTTATCCGCGGGTCGGTAAAGATATCGTACTCATCGGTATTCTCTGTGGAGAACTCCGAGACAACCGCGCCCTGCGGCCCGGCCTTAAACCAGTGGCGGGTATCCGGCATGATGGTGTACTGCTCTCCCGGACGCAGCAGAATAAAGCGATCACAGGTATACCATTCCTCATCACCCTGCGGCGGACGACAAACCGGATTGCCCTGTGCATCCTGATTCAGCGTCAGTGCTGGGTCATCAACAAACAGATAGACCTCACCCCAGCGGCAGCGGAACGTTTCCTGCTTGCCCGGCCGGTCTTTATATGGCGGATGGCGGTGCTCCGGGCAGGTCTGGTCAGCAAACAGAACCAGCTCTTTGGCGCAGTACAGCGGGCTGTTGCAGTAGGTGAGCAGTTGCAGACCCGAGCGCGGATAATCCGGCAGATTAAAGTGAGCAATCTCTATATTCTGCTGTTCCGCTTCCGCCAGAACGATATGCGCCTGCTCCAGAATCGTCAGTGATTCCGCGATGTACGGCAGTTTATTCATCGGCCTCTCTCCTGAATGATATCGTTATCATTATAGCCCTGCCCCGGGTTGCAAAAATGTGACCGGCAAGACCCTTTACTGAATACTTCATAAGTGGATCAGACTTTATTTAATAAAAGTTTAACCATCATCACATAATTATAATAAATATTGCTCTATTATCCGCATCATAGTAATGATATCGATATCATTTTAATAAAAGGAAATGATCATGAAGGCATTAGTATTAGAGAAAGCAGGGAAAATCGCCATTCAGGATTGGCAGAGTAATGAAGTGCTGGGCGACGATGATGTTGAGATTAAAATCCACACCGTCGGTATCTGCGGCAGCGATGTTCACTATTACCAGCATGGCCGTATCGGGCCGTTTGTGGTTGAGGCGCCGATGGTGCTGGGTCACGAAGCGTCCGGTGTGATCACCGCTGCCGGTAAAAATGTGAAACACCTGAAAGTCGGCGATCGCGTGTGCATGGAGCCGGGTATTCCGGATCTGCAATCCCCGCAATCCCGCGCCGGTATCTATAACCTTGATCCTGCTGTCCGTTTCTGGGCAACCCCGCCAATCGACGGCTGCCTGCGTGAGAGTGTGATCCACCCTGCCGCATTCACTTTCAGACTGCCGGATAACGTTTCCTTTGCCCAGGGCGCGATGGTTGAGCCGCTGGCAATCGGTATGCAGTCCGCCACCAAAGCCGGGATCAAACCGGGCGACATCGGTCTGGTTATCGGTGCCGGAACTATCGGTATCATTACCGCGCTGTGCGCACTGGCCGGTGGCTGTTCAGATGTCATCATCTGTGATGTGTTTGATGAAAAACTGAAAGTGGCTGAGAAATATCAGGGTCTGCATGCAGTAAACAGCAAAGACCAGCAGGCACTGGCGGATAAAGTCAGTGAGCTGACCGGCGGCGAAGGCGTGAATGTCCTGTTTGAGTGCAGCGGCGCGAAACCGGTTATCGCCTCTATCTCTGATCATATCGCCCCTGGCGGAACTGCGGTTCTCGTCGGCATGCCAATCGACCCGGCGCCGCTGGATATCGTGGCGGCACAGGCGAAAGAAGTCACCTTCAAAACCATTTTCCGCTACGCCAATATGTATCCGCGCACCATCCGTCTGCTGAGTTCCGGCAAACTGAATGTGGCACCGCTGCTGTCCGCAACCTACAAGTTCAAAGACAGTGTCGAAGCCTATGAGCGTGCTGCCGAAGGCCGTGCGACTGACGTGAAAATTGTGCTGGAAATGGAGTAAACCATGACGCTCTATGCCGGTATTGACTGCGGAACACAAAGCACCAAGGTCATTATTGCCGATAGCCGGACTGCGCGTATTCTGGGTGAGGGCGCAGCCCCTCACCCGATGATCAGCGAATCAGACGGAAGCCGTGAACAGGAAGCCGTCTGGTGGACTGATGCGCTGGAAACCGCGTTTGTTCAGGCGATTAAGAACGCCGGAATTGACGGGCGGGACATCCGCGCCCTCGCCGTTTCCGGTCAGCAGCACGGTTTTGTGCCGGTCAGTCATGACGGTACTGTACTCGCACCTGCCAAACTGTGGTGTGATACCTCGACCAGTGCGGAAAATCAGTGGTTTATTGATGCGCTGGGTGGTGAACAGGCCGCGCTTGACCGCCTGGGTGTGTTGCCGCAGACCGGCTATACCGTGTCAAAAATTATCCGCTTTAAACAGCAGCACCCGGCGCTGTGGAAACAGCTGCGCTATGTACTGCTGCCGCACGATTATCTGAATTTCTGGCTCACAGGCCGGGCCTGTGCCGAGTACGGCGATGCCTCCGGGACCGGGCTGCTCAATATCCGCAGCCGTGAATGGGATAAAACCGCCGCAGATCTTATCGATCCGGAAGGCCGCTTATGGCAGGCACTGCCGCCGCTGGTGCGCGCAGAGCACATCATCGGCACCGTTCGTCCGGAGATTGCGGATAAACTCGGCATTTCCCCGGAAACCCGCGTGGCATCAGGCGGCGGCGATAATATGATGGCCGCCATCGGCACCGGTAATATCCGTCTGGGCATCACCACCATGAGCCTCGGCACCTCCGGCACACTGTTTACCTTTGCTGAACAACCGGTTGTGGCAGATTCTGCGATGATCGCTGGGTTCTGCTCCTCCAGCAACGGCTGGCTGCCATTGATTTGCACCATGAATGTCACCTCCGCCACCACGACAGTTCAGTCCTTATTAGGCATGGATATTCAGGCCTTTAATGCTGCACTGAACAGCAGTAAACCCGGTGCGGGCGGTCTTATTATGCTGCCGTTCTTTAATGGTGAGCGCGTACCTCAGTTACCCGAAGCCCGTGCCAGCCTTCACAATATGGACGGCAGCAACCTGACACCACAGAACCTGAGCCTGGCCGTGGTGGAAAGTGCCACATACGGACTGCGGTTCGGTATCGATCTGTTCCGTCAGCAGGGAATTTCCACGGATGAAATCCGCCTGACCGGCGGCGGTGCCCGCAGTGTGAAATGGCGCCAGATTGTCGCGGATATCATGGCGGCACCGGTGGTCTGCGTTACCAACCAGGAAGCGGCGGCACTCGGTGCAGCTATCCAGGCTATCTGGAGTGACACCCTCACCGCAGACAGCCCCCCGGAAGCACAGCTGGCCGCCCTCTGCGACCGTTTTGTGCAACTGGATGACAACAGCCGCACACAGCCGGACCCGGCAAATGTGGCGGTCTACGAATCGCTGTATCAGAACTACCTTGCTTTACTGACATCAGAATACCCGGAGGTCACATTATGACAGCACCTGTCGCTGACAATGAGGAGTTACTGCGGGTTGAAGGGGTGCGCAAAGCCTTTGGTCAGGTTATTGCACTGAAGAACGCGCAGTTTTCACTGAAGAGAGGTTCCATTCACGCCCTGTGCGGCGGGAATGGTGCCGGTAAATCCACTTTCCTGAGCATCCTGATGGGTTTTATCCGTCCGGATGCCGGTGAAATCTATGTCAAAGGCAAACGCTGTGAATTTCATCAGCCGCTCGAAGCCCTGCACGCCGGAATCGCGATTGTTCAGCAGGAACTGAGTTCCATTCCTGATCTGACGGTAGCAGAAAATATCTGGCTGGGGCGTGAGCCGCGCCGTTTCGGGTTTGTCGATTTTAAACAGCTCAACCGGCAGACCGCTGAACTGCTGACCGATCTGCATTTTGATATCTCCCCGTCGGAAAAAATGCGCAACCTGAGTGTGGCTGAGCAGCAACTGGTCGAAATCGCCAAAGCGCTCTCTCACGCGGATGCGGATATCATCATTATGGATGAGCCGACGTCCGCCATCGGCGAAGAAGACGCACAGAAGATTTTCGATGTGATCACCCGCCTGACGGAAAAAGGTAAAGGCATTATCTATGTCTCACACCGCCTGTCCGAGATTTTTCAGATAGCCGATACCTTCACCATTTTCCGTGACGGTACGTTTATCACCGACGGCCCGCTGACAGGTATCACCCGCGAAAAACTGATTGAGCTGATTATCGGCCGTGAAATCAAAGATGAATTTGCCAAATTCAATGAGCCGACAGATGAAACCATTATGGAAGTCAGGAAATTATCCCGTGATAACCAGGTACACGATATCAGTCTGACGCTGAAGAAAGGCGAAATTCTGGGAATTTACGGGCTGGTCGGTTCCGGCCGTTCCGAATTTCTCGATCTGATTTTCGGTATCGAACACGCCGATAAAGGCACCATTCAGATTGGTGACCGCTTCCTCGACAAACACACCCCGAAAGATTCCATTAATGCCGGGATCGCTTATGTTACCGAAGATCGCAAAGATACCGGGCTGATGCTGGGCCGCTCCATCAATGAAAATATCAATATCGCCTCGTTTGGTGCCATCAGCACCGGCGGCTTTATTAATAACCGCAAAGAGCAGGCACGTGCGGATGACATGATAGCGCTGTTCAATGTCAAAACCCCGGGTGCGGATCAGCTGGCCGGGAACCTCAGCGGCGGTAATCAGCAGAAAGTGGTTCTGGGGCGCTGGGCATTGATCGAGCCGGATGTGATGCTGCTCGATGAGCCGACACGCGGCGTGGATGTCGGTGCCAAGAAAGAAATTTATAAGTTTATGTCTGAGTTCGCCATACAGGGCAAAGGCATTGTGATGGTCTCTTCTGAGCTGTCGGAAATTATCGGGATGAGTGACAGGATTATTGTTTTCCGTGACGGACGGATCGCCGGAGAGCTGACCGCCGCCACTGCCACCCAGACCGATTTAATGAAACTTGCGGTGTGATTTTACCCGCCAACGTATGCATGAATAAAGAGAAGTGACCATGAATACAACAAATACTGCACCCGCACCAGGGGTCTCATTTATCGCCCGTAACAAGAAAAACATGCACAAATACGGCATCATTCTGGCGTTTTTTGTGCTGTGTCTGATTGTGGCCGTTGTCGGTGAGGTTCAGGTAGCCCGCGGCGAATGGACGAACAACTACTTTCTGAGTCAGGATAACATGCTGATTATCCTGCGCCAGATTTCCATCAACGGTATTCTCGCTATCGGGATGACGTTTGTCATCATCACCGCCGGTGTTGACCTCTCCGTCGGCTCAGTGCTGGCGCTGAGCGGTATTGTGGCGGCGCGTTTCGCCACCAGCAATACCGGCCTGGCTATCGGTGATACCGCCAATGCCGTGATGATCCCGATGATTATCGCACTCGGCATCGGTATCATTTGTGGCCTGCTCAACGGGACTATTCTGGCGAAATTCAATCTTCAGCCGTTTATCGTCACCATGGGGATGCTGTCTGCGGCACGCGGTCTGACCCTGTTGACCACTGACGGTAACCCGGTTTCCCAGCTCAACAGTGATTTCCGCTGGCTGGGTAACGGTTATATCCTGGATATCCCGGTACCGGTGGTGATCCTGGCGGTTATCTTTATTCTCGCCTGGATTTTACTCAACAAAACCACCTTTGGCCGTTATGTGTATGCCGTCGGCGGCAACCCGAAGAGCGCCAGAACCTCCGGTATCAGTGTCATTAAAATTAAAGTGCTGGTTTACACCCTGTGTGGCGCATTAGCCGGTATTGCGGGTCTGATTCTGACCGCCCGTACCGGGTCGGCGCAGACCAGTGCCGGCAGCGCCTACGAGCTGGATGCTATCGCCGCAGTCGTTATCGGCGGCACCAGTATGGCCGGTGGCGTGGGTACGTTAGTCGGCACTCTGTTCGGTGTGTTAATTATCGGTGTGATGAATAACGGTCTCGACCTGCTGGGCGTGCAGTCGTATTACCAGCAGATTATCAAAGGCGCATTAATTGTTATCGCCGTTCTTTTAGACCCGTCACGTAAGCAACGCCGTGACTGATGGCAGTACCACGCGGATTCTTTCAGTTTGCAGCCAACACCGCCACAGGCTGAAGGATGACGCGTAAAAAGACTATTACAACAGCAAAAAAACAATACCCTACAAAATGAAGGAATGACCATGAAAAAACTGACCAAAATCGCTGCACTGACAGCCCTGATGATGGGCGGACAGGCATTTGCGGCACAGGACAACCCGGTAAAAATTGCCGTTCTGATGTACGGTATGAAAGCCGAATTTGTCCAGTTAATGGAAAAATCCGCAAAAGAGCATCCGGCTGTGAAAAACGGTGAAGCGATCATCACAGTTTATGATGGCCGTTATGACCCGATGGTTCAGAACAACCAGGCGGAAACCGCAATCCAGACCAAAGCCGATGCTATCATCATCAACCCGATGGATTATGAAGCGAATATCGACGTGGTCACCATGGCGAATGATGCCAAAATCCCGGTTATCGTCACCAACGCCCGTCTGAACACCGACAAAATGACCGCAGAAGTAGTTTCTGATGACGTCCTCGGTGGTTATATGGAAGCCAAAGCGGTTCTGGAAAAAATGAACTGCGAAGGTAACGTGGTTATTATCGAAGGGCCGAAAGGCGGCAGCGGTGAAATTCAGCGCGGCGAAGGTAATGACAAAGCGATTGCGGAATGTGGTCCGGGCAAAGTAAAAGTGCTGGAGCGCAAAACCGCTAACTGGTCACGCGCGGAAGCGATGCCGCTGATGGAAAACTGGTTACAGAAACACCGCGGTAAAATCGGCGGCGTTATTGCACAGAACGACGAAATGGCGCTGGGTGCAATTGAAGCGATTAAATCTGCCGGTCTGAATGTTAATGATTTCTCTATCGCCGGTGTTGACGGTGTGTCTGATGCTATCCGCTCTGTTCAGGACGGCGAGATGGTCTCCATCCTCCAGGACGCAAACGCCCAGATGCAGGGTTCAATCGACCTGGCGATGAAAGCGGTCAAAGGTGACAAATACGAACCGCAATCCAAAATCTGGGTGCAGTATGCTGACCAGATGAAATGGAATGACGGTAAAGACAAACGTTACGCGATTCCGTGGACTCAGGTCACCAAAGAAAACGCGCAGCAGTTACTGGATGCCCGTAAATAAACACATTCACGCCGTCTTCTGCTGAAGACGGCTTTTTTTTATCCGTTTTATCTCCCGTGCATATTGTTTTATAAATAATTTAAAAAAACCATGTCCGGAAAGCGGCATGATTCACTGAATATCCCGCAACGCCGTTTTCATCCTTTCCCTCACTACAATTCGCCGTATGATAGGCTTATCTGCCCGATAAATGCGTGATATGAAATGATGGATGACAGAGAGAAGGCTATCGAAAAAGTGAGAAAGCTGATGTCTCTTGCCGAAAATGCCGGTAATGAGAATGAGGCGGCGAATGCCTTTTCAAAAGCGCGGATATTTATGAAGAAATATCACCTTGAGTTATCCGATATTTATTCCGCAGAACCCGCGCCACAACCCCCTCTCCGCAGAAAAGCACCACCGCGTCCGTTAACGCCGGAAGAACGGCACCGGGAAATGATGCGCATGAAACAACAGGAAGAGCAGCGGCTGCGGGAATTTCAGAAAGTGGCGGAACAACAGCAACAGCGGAAACAGCAAAGAGAGCGTGAACAGCAGGCGCTGCGGGCATTTGAACAGCAACAGGCCGGACTGCGGGCTCAGCAACAGCAGACGGCACAGACACTCCCTCGGTAACGCCGCCGCAGGAGCCCGTTCCGCAACCGGAAAACCACATTCCCGGACACCCCCGTGAGCCCGCAGAGCCGGTTTCCCGCCCGTTGATCGCCGGGTTTCTCACTGCTCTGACCCGAAAACAACATATTCCGTCGTATATCATCGCAGTAATTATCGTTGTTTTTATTCTGTATATTTTCTTTTTTCAGTCATGACGGAACGCCGGGCGTGATCCCCAGCATTTCCCGCGCCAGCGCATTCCAGGCCAGACAACTGCGGCTCTGATACCCTTCCATATTTGCCAGCGCGAGATCATAAGAGAGCACCGGGTCCGCCACACTGACCGCCGCCAGACCGTCCGTCCGGTGTATACGCCACATACTCTCCGGCAGCAGTGTGACGCCGACCCCGGCGCTGACCATCGCCATAATCAGATCCAGATGATTGCTCCGCCCTGCCACCACCGGCTTGTAATGGTAAATACCACAGGCGTTACGGATAAGCTCATTAATGCGAAAATCTTCGGAAAACAGGACAAACTTCTCATCCGTTAACTCGCGGAAACTCACCTGCTCCCGAATGGCCAGCGGGTGCCGGGTATTTACCAGCAGCATCAGTCGATCAGTTGCAAAGCGCTGTAAATCAAAGCGGATATCATCAAACGGCAGCATCACAGCAGCGGTTTCCACACTGCCTTCCGTCATCGCCTCCGGCATCTGTTCTGTCCCGAGCTCAAAAATTTTCAGCTCTACCTGCGGATGACGGGTACTGAACGCCATAATGATACCGGCAAAATAGGTCGAGGCGATAACCGGCGGTAATCCGACATTCAGAGTACCGGTCAGCGGCCCTGATTTATCCTGTAACGCTTTGTTCATACTGTTAAACTGCGCCAGAATACGGGTTGCGTGATCAAACAAAATAGCCCCCTCATCTGTCAGCCTGACACCGCCCGGTTCGCGTGTCAGTAAGGTAAATCCCAGCTCATCCTCCAGCCGGAGGATACTGCGGCTGATAGCCGGTTGTGTCACAAACAAGGCATCTGCTGCCCGGCTGAACCCGTTAAGCTGAACCACTTCCGTAAAATAGCGCAATGTCCGTATATCCATGACCGTCACCTATTACATTTTGTTATAGCCCTGATGAGTATAAACCATTTCCTATTCCCGATAATTACCGCTAAAAATCATTCATATTGCTAATCATTTAAGGCTGATAAATCAGCCACTGTATTACCGGAGAAAATCATGACAAAAACAGTCACCGAACATGTGCTGAGCCGCTTACAGGATTTAGGTATCCGCCATGTCTTTGGCGTCGCAGGCGATTATGCTTTCCCGATTGAGGACGCCGTCTGCGAAAGCCGGACCATGCAATGGATGGGTAACTGTAATGAACTGAATGCCGCGTATGCGGCTGACGGCTATGCACGGGTTAACGGCATGGCCGCGCTTTCCACCACATTCGGGGTCGGGGAGCTGAGTGCCATCAACGGTATTGCCGGGTCTTATGCTGAAAATCTGCCGGTTTTTCATCTGGTCGGCATGCCCGCGAGTGGTGTGCAGAGCAGCGGCCGTCTGGTGCACCACACCTTAGGCAACGGTGATTTCAGCCTGTTTTATGAACTGGGACAGCGCCTTTCCTGTGCTCACGCCGTTATGACCCCGGAGAACTGTGTGGCAGAGACGGAACGCCTGATCGCAGCGGCGCTGCGCGAGCGCCGCCCGGTCTATATCGGTTTTCCGTTTGATTACGCCACACAACCGGTTCAGATGCCGGAGCACCTTATCGTACCGGCACAACCGGTCAGTGATAACACGGCGCTGACAGAAGCCGTGGCGGCGATCAGCGCAAAACTGGCAGAAAGCCCGTCGGCCTGCATCCTGCCGGGCATACTGGCCGCACGTTCCGGACTGATTGATGACGTACAGGCTCTGATCCGTCAGACCGGCCTGCCGTACGCCACCATGTTTATGGATAAAGCCATTATCAGTGAATCCGACCCGCATTACACCGGGATGTACAACGGTCAGCTGATGAACCCGCAGGTCAGGGAATTTGTTGAGAACAGTGACTGTGTACTGGGTATCGGGGCGGTGATGACCGATTTTAACACCGGCAGTTTTACCGCTGATATCGCACCGGAAAAAATGATCAGCATTATGACAGATCATGTCCGTATCAGCGGAGCCGTCTATCAGAATGTATATATGCGGGAGCTGCTGCCTGCTCTGGCCGCTGTTCTGCCGCACAGAGAGTGCCGTATTCCGCCTGCTGCCGGGCTGGGTAAGCCGGTAACGGAAGCGTCCGGTAACATTACCCCGCAGTATCTGTATCCGCGTTTTGAACAATTGTTCAGAAAAAACGATATTATCATCGCAGAAACCGGCACGGTTTCTATGGGACTCGGCTTTACGCTGCTGCCGGAAGGGGCTCAATTCCATAACCAAACGTTATGGGGTTCTATCGGCTGGGCAACCCCGGCCGCATTTGGTGCGGCTGTTGCCGCGCCTGATCGGAGACTGATTCTGATCACCGGGGAGGGATCACATCAGCTGACAGTCCAGGAAATCAGCCAGTTTGGCCGTTTTGGTTTAAAACCACTTATTTTCGTGCTGAATAATGACGGCTATCTGATTGAACGTCTGCTGTGCAAAAATCCGGAAGCCGTTTATAACGACCTGCCGCAATGGCGCTATGCACAACTGCCGCAGGCGCTGGGATGTGATAACTGGTATTGCCGCCGCGTCACCACCTGCACGGAACTGGATGACGCAATCCAGGAAGCGGAAACCGGTGATCGCGCCGCGTATATTGAAATAATCACGGAGCGCTATGCCGCATCCGATCTGGCAAAAAAACTCGGTGAATCAGTAGCGACGCTTTATTCATTTTAAATCACCGGCAATCCTGATGCTGCTCCGGTGGCATCAGAATATTAAAACCCGTTCTTTTCACATAAGGCTTTACTGGCATTCAGAGTAAATAAAACAGAGTTGCACGATAAAATCAGCGTCTGTCTGATTCCGGATAATTTTTATACATAATTTCTGTAATCACACGATTTTCGCCAAAACAAAAACCGAGCTGACGATCAAACCAGGAATAATAATAGCAATTATCGTCCGGGGATATCTGATAGACGTTTCCGTAGGCTTTAACCATATCCTGATACGTATCACCTGCCGCAATCCCCCGCCGGGTTTTATAACGGTTATTTTTGAAGGTTATTCCGGAAATATACTTATCCGGCTCTCCGGTGCGTTTTTCAATAATCACATTGGTTCCGGCGACGGTAACTATCGTATCGCCGGTATCAAAATGCCATAATTCAAACTCACGGAAAAAATCATGTAACGGCGGTACTGATATATTTTCCTTTTGCTGATCCAGCCAGCGGGAAACTATATTATCACTCAGCGGTTTCCCCAGAAAATCAGCCTCTCCGTTATCCGATGACCAGATGAAATCCTCATAATTCAGGGTATTATTTTGTTCATCCGCTTTTTCCAGCAGTGACAGTTTTATCCACCCTTCAGCCACTTTCTTTTTGCTGTTAATGTAATTTACATAGGCAAAATCACCCTGTCTGCGATACTGCAAAACACGATCCCCGCGGATAATAAAACGATCTGTTTTACATTGTTCATCCGGCTGGGAATAAAACCAGGCCCGGCCGCCGAAAATAACCTCTTTCAGCGCAGGCTGTGTTAATGATGCGGCAGACCAGGTAGCCGGATTTACCACACAGTTCTCTGCTCCCGGAGAGGTAAGAAGGTAGGTAATACGGGTTATTTTTTTCTCTTTATCTGTTTCAAAGATAAGGCTCATATTACTGTGCTGATAAATAAACGATTCACTGTTGTCGTCCGCACCGAAGCTGTCATGAAGGCCATAACGCTCAAACATCAGGAAAACAGGATCACCAATTTTAATTCCGCGATGTGTTTTATACTTATCCGATAAAATATCTATCTGGCTGATAACCTCTTCATCAAGGTTATTATTTAATCCGTCTGATATATAGATAGAAACAGCCGGGTCCGGTATTTCAACACCCAGTGTTCTTCCGTTTTTACCGTAGCCGATAAGTACAGTTTCAGGCTCCTGAGAATAGTATTTCAGGATATCACTGCGGAGTTTACTCACCGGCTCTCCGGCCCGGAGAGTCAGATTATCGGTCGTCAGCTGATAATCATCATCCGACAGCGAATTATCTGTTTTCCTTTCCGGATTACGGTTTACGTAATCCACTTCTTCCGCAAGCAGGGATATTCTGAGATTCGTTTTTGTCAGCTGAGATAATTCCAGCCAGCCATCGATCAATTCACCGTCACTGCTGACATAACCGCCCAGCAGATAATCGCCGGCAATCTGATAACCGATAACCGAATCACCTTTAATCAGAAAACTGTTTTTACTTTTGCAACGGCTGTCCGGTGCAGAATAAAAATAAGCTCGGCCGGGAGAGGATACCCGGTAAATATGACGTTCACTGTCAACTCCCCCGTATCAGTACGCAGGGATACATCCTGACATTTATCTGTGACAGCCGGTAAAATAATTAGCGGATAACATAATAACAGGACGGATAATAGTATTTTTACCATTCACACGGATACCGGAAAATAGACATAATAAATTTATAGCTTATTATCCCCTTTCTTTCTTCGGTATCCTCACTATTTTTTATATTCTTTTTTATTATCCTTTTACCAGAATCACTTCTGTCCCGATCCGGCGCAGCCCGGTCAGGTTCGCTTCCGGAATACCATCATCAGTAATAATGGTATCAATACACTGGGTATCAATTATTTTGTGCAGGCTGGAGCTGTTAAATTTACTGGAATCCGTAACCACCACAATATGCCCGGCCACCTCACACATCCGCCGGTTGAGCCGTGCCTCGTCTTCATTATGCGTGCTGATGCCGCGCTCAAGATCAATCGCATCCACCCCGAGAAACAACATATCAAAGTGATAATTCTGCAATGACTGTTCGGCCTGATCCCCGTAAAAAGAGAGAGACTGACGCCGCAGCTGGCCACCGGTCATCAGCAGTTCCACCCCGGGCGCTTCCAGCAGCGCATTTGCCACATTCATGCCGTTAGTCATCACAATCGTATCCTGATGATGGCGCAGCTGACGGGCTATTTCGTAGGTTGTGGTTCCGGAATCCAGAATAACACGCTGCCCCGGCCGGATAAGACCGGCAGCCACCGATGCAATATTACGTTTGATGGTGGTGTGGCGGGTGCTTTTGTCTTCCAGTGACGGCTCGCTGACCGGTGCAACCCCTTCACAAATCAGCGCACCGCCATAAGCACGCACCGCGATCCCCTGCTTTTCGAGGAAAGCGAGATCATTGCGGATAGTCACCGTGGAAACACGGAACTGCTGCGACAGCTCATTGACCTGAACACTGCCATGAGCCCGCAGAAGCTGGATGATATGCTCACGCCGCCCGCTCGTTCCCATTACCCGGTTATCCGTTCCGGTATCCGGACTGTTCATGGTTTGATCCTTAACATTCATTTAAAAAATCTTTCGTTTCATTTCGTTTGGTATATTAACGCTTTTCTTTGTCCGGAATGCAAGCCTATAAAAAGGGTTAACATAAGATGACTCAGGAATAAACTCTTTCATTATATTTCTTTTGTGATGAAGATCCGGATTTCGTAACCTTTCATTTTGTTTTCTTTTTTCTCTATAGCAGTATGTTATTCAGACATCGAAACAAAAACAAACCAAATCCGGCTTTAAGGAGAGGAAAGTGAAACTTTTAACTGATATCGTTGCCCGTCACAAACGGGGTGAGAAAACAGGAATTTATGCTGTCTGTTCCGCCCATCCGTATGTTCTGAAAGCAGCGGTATGTTTTGCCCGTGAACAACAGACGCCGTTACTGGTTGAAGCGACCTCCAACCAGGTCGATCAGTTCGGCGGTTATACCGGCATGACACCGGCGGACTTCCGTGATTTTATGTGGAAGCTGGCCGATGAACATCACTTTCCCCGCGAACAGCTGATCCTCGGCGGCGACCACCTCGGGCCGAACCGCTGGCAGAACAAACCCGCTGAAGAGGCCATGACAAAAGCCGATGAGCTTATCCGCGCCTATGTTGCCGCAGGATTCAAAAAAATTCACCTTGATTGCAGTATGTCCTGTGCCGGTGATCCGGTACCGCTGACCGATGAAATCGTCGCACAGCGTGCCGCCCGGCTGGCGGTGATTGCCGAAGAAACCTGTGAGAAACATTTCGGCGTCCGCGACCTGGTATATGTGATCGGGACGGAAGTACCGGTACCGGGCGGGGCTCATGAAGAACTGAACGAACTTGCGGTGACCACCCCGCAGGCCGCCTCCGCAACCATCGCCGCACATCAGAAAGCCTTTGCGCAGCATCAGATCAGTGAGATCTGGCCGCGCATTACCGGGCTGGTTGTGCAGCCGGGCGTGGAATTTGATCACAACAATGTCATTGATTATCAGCCGGAAAAAGCCCGGGCGCTGAGTGAAATGGTCACGCATCATGACCATCTGGTGTATGAGGCGCATTCCACGGATTACCAGACCCCGCAGGCACTCAGTCAGCTGGTGGGCGATCACTTTGCGATTCTGAAAGTCGGTCCGGGCCTGACCTTTGCCCTGCGTGAAGCCCTGTATGCCCTCGCCGGTATTGAGGATGAGCTGGTTGCTCCGGCTGCGCGTTCCGGGCTGCGTCAGGTGCTGGAAGATGTCATGCTGCAAAAACCGGGCTACTGGCAAAGTTACTACACCGGTGATGAGCAGACCCGCCGCCTTGCCCGCAGCTACAGTTACTCTGATCGCATCCGCTATTACTGGCCGGATGAGACCATCAGTGCGGCAGTCGCCCGTCTGCTGGAAAACCTGACTGAAACCGCAATCCCGCTGCCGCTGATCAGCCAGTATCTGCCGTTACAGTATCCGCTGGTACGTGCCGGAACGATTTCCGCCGCACCGGAAGAATTAATCATCGCACACATTCAGACTGTGCTGCGTCACTATCACAATGCCTGCCGATAAGAGCGAGAAACAGCCATGCCAAATATTGTGTTAAGTCGTATTGATGAACGGTTAATCCACGGACAGGTTGGTGTCCAGTGGGTGGGATTTGCCGGTGCCAATCTGGTGCTGGTTGCCAATGATGAGGTGGCGGAAGATCCGTTACAGCAGAACCTGATGGAAATGGTGCTGACGGAAGGGATTGCCGTGCGTTTCTGGCCATTGCAGAAAGTGATCGACAACATTCATAAAGCGGCTGACCGGCAGAAGATTCTGCTCGTCTGCAAAACCCCGGCAGATTTTCTGACTCTGGTGAAAGGCGGTGTTCCGGTGGAGCGCATTAACGTCGGTAATATTCACTATGCCGAAGGAAAACGTCAGATTGCCAAAACAGTGTCTGTGGATGATGCGGATATCGCCGCGTTCCGCGGGCTTAACGAGGCCGGTGTCGCCTGCTATATCCAGGGTGTACCGACAGAACCGGCGCAGGATCTGTTCAAACTGCTCTGAGGATACATGTATGGAAATCAGTCTGTTACAAGCTATCGCTCTCGGGCTGGTAGCCTTTATTGCCGGATTGGATTTGTTTAACGGGCTCACGCATATTCACCGTCCGGTGGTGCTGGGGCCGGTGGTCGGTCTGATTCTCGGGGATCTCAATACCGGGATACTGACCGGCGGGACGCTGGAACTGGTCTGGATGGGGCTCGCGCCGCTGGCCGGTGCCCAGCCGCCGAACGTGATTATCGGGACGATTGTCGGAACGGCCTTTGCTATCTCCACCGGCGTAAAACCGGAAGTGGCGGTCGGCGTTGCGGTGCCGTTTGCCGTGGCGGTTCAGATGGGGATCACCTTCCTGTTCTCGGTGATGTCCGGTGTGATGTCCCGCTGTGACAAAATGGCGGCCAATGCGGATACCCGGGGGATTGAGCGCATCAACTACCTCGCACTGCTGGCACTCGGTACGTTCTATTTTCTCTGTGCATTCCTCCCTATTTATTTCGGGGCGGATCACGCCAAAACCCTGATTGATGTTCTGCCTGCACGGTTAATTGACGGGCTGGGTGTCGCGGGCGGCATTATGCCTGCCATCGGGTTTGCCGTCCTGCTGAAAATTATGATGAAAAATGCCTACATTCCTTATTTCATTCTGGGGTTTGTCGGCGCCGCCTGGCTTCAGCTGCCGGTTCTGGCTATCGCCGCTGCCGCACTGGCGATGGCAATGATCGATTTTGTCCGCAAACCGGCAGAAAGCGAACCGGCACAACCATCACACGAGGAATTTGAAGATGGCATCTGAAAAAAATCATTCATCTGCCGCAGAAGTGGAAACCTTACTGCCTGCGGACTGTAACCAGGATGTGTATGAAGACCAGAGCACCGGCGCGGAACTGACCCGCAAGGATATCAACAGAGTCGCGTGGCGCTCCCTGCTGTTACAGGCATCCTTCAACTATGAGCGGATGCAGGCAGCGGGCTGGCTCTACGGATTACTACCCGCACTGAAAAAAATCCATACTAATCAGCGTGATCTGGCGCGCGCCATGAAAGGCCATATGGGATTCTTCAACACCCACCCTTTCCTGGTGACCTTTGTTATCGGCATCATCCTGGCAATGGAACGTTCCAAACAGGATGTAAACAGTATCCAGAGCACCAAAATTGCTGTGGGTGCGCCGCTGGGCGGGATCGGCGACGCCATGTTCTGGCTGACCCTGTTGCCTATCTGCGGCGGTATCGGTGCCAGCCTCGCCTTACAGGGCTCGATTCTCGGTGCTGTGGTGTTTCTGGTGATGTTTAACGTTGTGCATTTCGGTCTGCGTTTCGGCCTGGCGCACTATGCTTACCGGATGGGGGTTGCCGCCATTCCGCTTATCAAAGCCAATACCAAAAAAGTCGGCCATGCGGCCTCCATTGTCGGGATGACCGTGATCGGCGCACTGGTGGCGACCTATGTCCGGCTCTCAACCACACTGGAAATTACCGCCGGTGATGCGGTGGTGAAATTACAGATTGATGTGATTGATAAGCTGATGCCTGCTTTCCTGCCGCTGGTATACACCTTGTCAATGTTCTGGCTGGTACGCCGTGGCTGGAGCCCGCTGCGTCTGATTGTACTGACCGTGGCACTGGGTATCATCGGTAAATTCGCCCATTTCCTGTAATAAGAGGAGTAACTGATGCCGGGAATTATTTTATGTGGTCACGGGGGCTTTGCCTCCGGACTGGAAAAAGCCATGTTACAGATTATCGGGGAACAGGAAGATTTCGCTGCTGTTGATTTTCCGGCGGAATCCACCACCGCCCGCCTGACACAGGAACTGGACGCCGCGCTGGCGCTGATGTCACACTGCGACAGCGTGATTTTCCTGACCGATATCCTCGGCGGTACCCCGTTCCGGGTGGCGGCCACCCTGTCACAGGGCCGGGAAGACCGCGAAGTGATCACCGGCACCAATCTTCAGTTGCTGCTGGAAATGGCGCTGGAGCGGGATTCTCTCTCACCGGCCGATTTCCGCCGCGAAGCACTGGCCTGTGGTCACCGGGGACTCACCAGCCTGACAGATGAATTACAGCGTGAACGCTGCTGTGAAACAGAGGACGAAGGCATATGATTCAGCAAATCCGCGCCCGCCGTGTACTGACGGAATACGGCTGGCGGGAAAACCAGGCTGTGATGGTATCAGACGGCACCATTACCGCCATCACGCCGCTGACGGCAAAAGAGACACAGTTTGATGCTGAGCAGCTCTGCCCCGCCTACATGGATACCCATGTCCACGGCGGACAGGGTATGGATGTGATGGATGATAATCCGCAGGCACTGAAGACGATTGCGGCATTTAAGGCACAACAGGGCGTCGCCGCCTGGCTCGCTACCACCGTGACTGCTCCGTTGCCGGATCTGCGCAGCACCCTCGCACGGATCGCTCGTTACTGTCAGCAGCAGACGACAACAGAACCGGTGGCGGAAGTGCTCGGCAGTTATCTGGAAGGCCCGTATTTCACACCACAGAACAAAGGTGCGCACTCGCCGGAGCTGTTCCGTGAATTACAAATCAGTGAGCTGGATACCCTGATTGCCGATGCGGAAGGCACATTGAAAGTGATCGCACTGGCCCCGGAAAAACCGGAGGCGCTGAATGCCATCCGTCACCTGAAACGGCGCGGGCTGAATGTGATGCTCGGCCACAGTGCCGCCACGTATGAGCAGACCCTGGCGGCACTTGATGCCGGTGCTGACGGGCTGGTTCACTGTTTCAACGGCATGACCGGCCTGCATCACCGCGAACCGAGCATGGCGGGAGCGGGATTATCCGACCCGCGCGCCTGGCTGGAGCTGATCGCTGACGGGCATCATGTCCACCCGGCAGTGATGAGGATTGTCTGTCAGTGTGCCGCGCACCGCACGGTGCTGATCACCGATGCCATGCGGGCTGCCGGACAACCGGACGGCATTTATGATATCTGCGGCCATGATGTCACTATGAAAGCGGGCATTGTCCGGACCGCCTCCGGCTGCCTGGCGGGCAGCACGCTGGCACTGGATGACGCCGTCAGCAGGATGATTACCGATACCGGTACACTGCCGGAAACCGCCATCCGCATGGCCTCCCTGCAACCGGCACAACTGCTGGGGATCACCGCGACACACGGTAGTATCTCTCCGGGAAAACGCGCGCATTTCAATGACCTGAACAGTGACTGGCGGGTAACACAAACCTGGGTCCACGGACAGCCGGTCCGCTGATTTCCTTTCATTCAGAGGTGCGGTTCTCTCCGCACCTTTCTTTTCCTTATGTTTATTCGCCGGAGATTTTTATATAACAGACTAATAAACAACAGCTTAATCATTTCACTTGTGGTGTAAATCACACTTTTCGTTTTCTTTTCATTGCTGCATTGATCCTTCGTTTTCCTTCCTGTAAATTGAAATAAAACCTCAAAACGAAACCAACCGAAAGATAATGACGGATCGGGTGATCTTTTGATTCATTTCACTTTCGGCTGAACGTCATGTAAAGGATGAAGCTATGCACGACCCTCTTTCTGCCGCCACACCCCGCTATTCCACCTGGACGGAAACGGAGATCCGCCAGCAACCCGATTGCTGGATGAGTGCATTACACTCAATCGACTCACAACGCGCACAACTGGATGCTTTTCTGGCACCGTTGCTGGCACAGGACAATCTGCGCATTATTCTGACCGGTGCCGGAACCTCTGCTTTTATCGGCGAGATGATTTCTCCCGTACTGCGCCGCCTGACCGGTAAAAACGTCACCGCGATCCCGACAACCGATATCGTCACCAATCCGGCGGATTATCTGCCTGAGCAGCAGCCGGTACTGCTGGTTTCCTTTGCCCGTTCCGGTAACAGCCCGGAAAGTGTTGCGGCATTTGATCTTGCCAATCAGTGTGTTACCCGCTGTTCTCACCTGGTGATCACCTGTAACAAAGAAGGGCATCTGTATCAGCGTGTACAGGGCAGTGATAACGGTTTTGCCCTGCTGATGCCGCCGCAGACTAACGACAAAGCCTTTGCCATGACCAGCAGCATCACTTCGATGATGTGCAGTTGCCTCGCCGCCCTCGCCCCGCAGACGTTCAGCACTGACCGTTTTGCCGTTGTGGCACAGCGGGCACGGGATATTCTTGCCGCGCATGGCAGCAGCGGACAGATTCTGCCGGGCAATGATACCTTTAAGCGCGTGGTTTACCTCGGCAGCGGCAGCTTTCAGGGGCTGGCCCGTGAATCCGCCCTCAAACTGCTGGAACTGACCGCCGGGCAAATTGCTGCCTTTTATGACACCCCGGCCGGCTTCCGCCACGGCCCGAAATCACTGGTTGACGGCAACACTCTGGTGGTTGTGTATATCTCAAACCAGCCTTACACCCGTCAGTACGATTTGGATCTGCTGGCCGAACTGCGCCGCGACCGGATCGCCAAACAAATCGTGGCGATAGCAGACCTGCCGGATGACGCCATCAGCGCCGGAACACACTGCTATCTGCCTGCCGGTGACGCCCTCAGTGATACAGAACTGCTGTTCTGTTTCCTGCCGTATGCACAATTATTTGCCCTCAGTCAGTCTGTCAGAACCGGTATCACACCGGATACCCCGTCTGCCAGCGGGACAGTTAACCGCGTTGTTCAGGGCGTGATTATTCACCCCTGGAATAACCAGAACACAGGAGCGTAATCATGGGGATCATCTCAACCAAATATCTGCTCACACACGCACAGACCAACGGCTATGCGGTTCCGGCGTTTAATATTCATAACGCCGAAACTATTCAGGCCATTCTGGAAGCCTGTGCGGAACTGCGGGCGCCGGTGATTCTGGCGGGTACGCCGGCCACCTTTAAGCACATCAGTTTCCCGGAAATTTATGCACTGTGTGATGCCTATTCCCGCTCATTTTCCATGCCGGTCGCGCTGCATCTTGATCATCACGAAACCCTTGATGATATCCGCACTAAAGTCGGTCAGGGTGTGCGCAGTGCCATGATCGACGGCAGCCATTTCCCGTTTGAGGAGAATGTCGCGCTGGTGAAATCCGTGACGGATTTCTGCCACAGTCAGGATTGCAGCGTGGAAGCGGAACTCGGCCGTCTCGGCGGCGTCGAGGATGATATGGATGTGGATGCGGAAAGTGCCTTTCTGACCTCCCCGGATGAAGCACGCCGTTTTGCACAACTGACCGGCATCGACAGCCTGGCGGTGGCTATCGGCACCGCTCACGGTCTGTATACCAGTCGCCCGAAAATCGATTTCGCCCGGCTGGAAAAAATCCGCAGTATCACGGATATCCCGCTGGTGCTGCACGGCGCGAGTGATGTGCCGGATGCGGATGTCCGCCGCACCATTGAGCTGGGGGTGTGCAAAGTCAATGTCGCCACCGAGCTGAAAATCGCGTTTGCCGGGGCGGTACGCGCCTGGTTTGCGGAGAATCCGGACGGTAATGACCCGCGCTATTACATGCGGGTCGGTATGGATGCGATGAAAGCGGTTGTCCGCGATAAAATCAGGGTCTGTGGTGCGGAAGATCAGCTTCTGTAACCCGTCAGGCGGCACTGTGTTCCCCCGCAGTGCCGCCTTTTTCATCTGCGAAAAATAATAAAAAAACAACAATAAAAAAGACTGTCCCGTAACACCCCTTAACCAATAAATTATAAAGAAGCTGAGGAGTACCCTACGATGTCGCAGGAAAAGTCGTTTAAATCCAAACTCTGGGAATTTTTTCAAAGTCTCGGGAAAACCTTTATGTTTCCCGTCTCATTACTGGCTTTCATGGGGTTATTACTCGGGATAGGCAGTTCGGTCACCAGTCCTTCCGCTATCAGCAGTTTTCCGTTTCTCGGCAATGAATTTGTCCAGCTGACCTTTGGTTTTATGGCGATGGTCGGCGGCTTTGCTTTTACCTATCTGCCGGTGATGTTTGCCATGGCCATTCCGTTCGGGCTGGCAAACCGTAACAAAGCGGTCGGCGCCTTTGCCGGGTTTGTCGGCTATATGCTGATGAACATGAGCATCAATTATTACCTGACCGTCACCCACCAGCTTGCCGACCCGGCGATGATGAAACAGGTCGGGCAATCCGTGGTTCTCGGCATTCAGACACTCGAAATGGGTGTGCTGGGCGGGATTGTGGTCGGCGTTATCACCTATTTTCTGCATGAGCGTTTCCAGGATACGGTTCTGCATGATGCTTTCGCATTTTTCGGCGGCATCAGGTTTGTGCCGATTATCACCGCGCTGACGCTGTCTCTTGTCGGCCTGGCGATTCCGTTCCTGTGGAAATATGTGGCGATGGGGATTGCTGGCATCGGCCATATCATTCAGAGCACCGATGTTTTCGGTCCGTTCCTGTATGGTGTCGGCGTGCTGCTGCTCAAACCGTTCGGGCTGCATCATATTCTGCTGGCGATGGTGCGTTTTACCCCGGCCGGCGGCACGGAATTTGTTGACGGCTATGAAATCGCCGGGGCGCTGAATATTTTCTACGCCGAACTGAAAGCCGGACTGCCGTTCAGCCCGCATGTCTCGGCCTTCCTGTCACAGGGCTTTATGCCGACCTTTATCTTTGGTCTGCCGGCCGTCGCCTATGCTATTTACCGCACAGCAAAACCGGAAAATCGTCCGGTGATCAAAGGATTATTACTGTCCGGGGTTCTGGTTTCTGTCGTGACCGGGATTTCCGAACCGATTGAGTTCCTGTTCCTATTTATCGCGCCGGTACTCTATATCTTCCACATTATTATGTCCGGCCTTGCTCTGCTGGTGATGGCTCTGCTCGGTGTGACTATCGGTAACACTGACGGCGGGATTCTGGATCTGCTGATCTTCGGCATCATGCAGGGAACGACCACCAAGTGGTATCTGGTGTTCCCGGTCGGGATTATCTGGTTCGCTATCTACTTCTTTGTCTTCCGCTGGTACATTCTGAAACATGATGTCAAAACACCGGGCCGTGAAGATGCCGCTGACGACGCAGCACAGGCGGTGAAAGCCAATACAAAAGCGCGCGGTAAAGCCAGATACGATCACAATCTGATCCTCACCGCCCTCGGCGGCAAAGAGAATATTGATTCGCTGGATAACTGTATCACCCGTCTGCGTCTGGTGGTGAAAGATATGGATAAAGTGGATCAGAAAACCCTGAAAGACGCCGGTGCCCTCTCTGTTGTGGTGCTGGATGCCCATAGTGTGCAGGTGATTATCGGCCCGCAGGTGCAGAGTGTGAAATCCGGTATTGAAGCCTTAATTTAACAGGAACTGAGCATGTACAATTTTGATGAAATAATTGAGCGCAAAAGTGACCGCTGCCGGAAATGGGATCATCAGTATGTCTGCTCCCGCTTCGGGGATGTCCCGCAGGATTTCATTCCGTTGTGGATAGCCGATATGGATTTCAAATCCCCGCCCGCGGTGATTGATCGCTTCACACAGGTGGCACAGCACGGCACCTTCGGCTACACTTGGTGCTTTGATGAGTTTTATGACGCGGTTGTCCGCTTTCAGGCACAGCGCCATCAGGTGACGGTTCAGCCGGAGTGGGTCACGCTCAGTTACGGCACCGTTTCTACCCTGCACTATCTGGTGCAGGCATTTTGTCAGCCCGGTGACTGTGTGATGATGAACACCCCGGTCTATGATCCGTTTGCCCACGCAGTGACCCGGCAGAATGTCACGGTGCTGACCAATCCGCTGGTGGCGCGGGACAACCGCTATCACCTTGATTTTGAGCATATAGAGGCGCAAATGCGCGAACACCGGCCGAAAGTCTGGCTGTTCTGCTCGCCGCACAATCCGTCCGGCCGTATCTGGACGGCGGCGGAGATAAAACAGGTCTCGGATTTGTGCCTGCAATACGGTGTTCTGCTGGTGATTGATGAGGTACACGCGGAACATGTGCTGTACGGCAGTTTCACCGGCTGTCTGCGCCCCGGATGTGCCGCGCCGGAGAACCTGATCCTCCTGACGTCCCCGAATAAAGCCTTTAATCTCGGCGGGCTGAAAACGTCTTACAGCATTATTCCCGATCCGGCACTGCGGGTACGGTTCCGCCGTCAGCTGGAGAAAAACTCCATTACTTCCCCTAATCTGTTCGGGGTATGGGGCATTATTGAGGTCTATAACAACAGCACTGACTGGCTGGATGAGCTGAACAACTATCTGAGAGGTAATGCGGACTATCTGACACAGGCCGTGGCGGATCATTTCCCGGACTGGCAGATGATGCAGCCGGAATCCTCTTACCTCGCTTGGGTTAATATCAGTGCCACCGGACGCACCGCTACGGATCTGACACTGGATTATGCCCGGCAGACCGGCGTGGTGGTTGAGGACGGCAGCCATTATGTGGCGGATGGAGAACAGTATCTGCGGATTAACTTCGGCACACCACGCGCACTGCTGGAGGAGGCAGTAAAACGTCTGAAAAACGCCGGATAACAGAAAAAAAATTGGCGGCCTTGCTGTATTCCGTCAACAGGGCCGCCATAATTACCGATGTTTTACCTAATACTAACAACACTTAACTGCTCTGATTTGTCATGCGTACTTCAGTGAAAATCTATTTTCATCAGAGCGTCGGGGCATGACACCTGTCAGCTCTTACTTCCCTGTAACGGTAAATTCCTTTTACCGTCCCCTTCCCGGGGTAAATCCGTTTATTACCTGTGGTGATAAAGCACAGGCTCCCTGATAATACATCCGTGTGGTAAGTCCGTTTACACTGGGCAACCTTGTCCGGTAACATCCGTTTATGTCCCTGAGAGATATATCCTTTATCCCGATAAATCATTAAAAAATAATTCCTTTATTTTTTAAGATAATAACGTGTCATTCAGGTTATATTCGCATCCTTGCGGACATATTAACTTATAACAATCCGGTTATAAGAAACATCTGTAATAACTACAGTTTTTTAATATTTCAGTGGTATGTCTGAGTGTTAATTCATAATTCACATTCGGCGTGAATTATAAAATAATTCTTCGTCACTTCATTGAGTTTGAGAGTAATAACGTGGACACAGTTTCAATTTACATTTAAAACATTCAAAGGCCAATAGGAAAATACTCAATTTAAAACAAGGCCGGTATATCTCTTACGTAAAATAAACATAGAACCATATCCCTTATTACGGTTAAAGATTATCATCATAGAATATATCGTCAATAAGAAATGGATTAGCTTTATACGTAAACAGTCTTTTTTTTGCCATTGTTTCTTTTATTAGAATTTCTTTACCTTACATTTGTGATATAAAAACGTGAAGCGACGGCATTAAACACCAAATAATCACAAAAAACAGACTAAAAATCCACCAAGGCATATCATATAATTATTTTGATAAAATTTAAGGCCGAATTATTTCTTGTGACAATTCTGTATTTTTAGGATAAAACCCATCTCATATGTAAACATATAATTTTATAAAAATACACATAATTCATTGATTATAATAAAAGCACACACTGATTTTCTGTATTGTGTTTTTTACAAAAAACAATAATATGGCTATAAAGTAACAAAAGCACAACAGGAATACATTAATGATAATAACCATTACCAGTAAAATCACGTAATCCTTTTTTACCTTCGCCCGCTTATTTAAGATAAAAGCACACCTTTAATTGATTTGTATTATTTAATAAACTAATTTCTAATATAATTCTATTACCTGAAAATGGAAATATCTTATTTAAATAAAACTCAGCTAACAGTTCCTTCTAAGAAGAGTCTCACATTACCCGCAAACCGGTTCCGGAAGAGAATATTATCATTACCGTTTCATTATCAAAATGAGAGGATATCATTCTCATACTGCGCAAATCCTGTTTTACCTCTTTTCATCTGCCCTGCTGACCGGTACGGAAAGCGCTTCGCAAATACCGGGTGATACATTTCACAAATCACAGATGATTTAAGAGATCTCTCACATTTCTATTTCTTTATCGCGCCGCTGGTTCAGTTATTGCTTTATTCCCTGTACCAACGATCCGCTGAGGCCGACGTATGACCTCTCATTCCATTTATTATAAAAGGAGAGAAGGATGTCAGATCTCAATCATCCAACCTCTGATCTAATCTATCAGCTGGACGACAAACCCCCGTTTTTCCAGGCCCTTCTTGGTGCGGTAACCCATTTATTGGCCCTGTTTGTTCCGATGGTCATGCCTGCTCTGATTGTGGGCAAAGCACTGGATTTATCTGCCGATACCACGGCTTATCTGGTTTCGATGGTGATGATTGCCTCCGGAATCGGTACCTGGATACAGGTTAACCGCTACGGACCGATGGGCTCCGGCCTGTTATCTATCCAGTCGGTCAATTTTTCATTTGTGACTGCCATGATTGCCATCGGTACTGCCATGCGCAGTGACGGAATTCATGAAGAACTGATTTTGTCCTCTCTGCTCGGCGTTTCTTTCGCCGGTGCTTTCCTGGTTGTCGGTTCCTCTTTTGTACTGCCTTATCTGCGCCGGATAATCACCCCGACTGTCAGCGGCGTGGTGGTGCTGATGATCGGCCTGAGTCTTATCAAGGTCGGGATTATCGACTTCGGCGGCGGGTTCTCTGCCAAATCGGCAGGCACATACGGCAACTATGAAAATATCGGCGTGGGATTACTGGTTCTTCTGGTGGTAATCGGCTTTAACTGCTGCAAAAGCCCGCTGCTGCGGATGGGGGGTATCGCCATTGCTCTGGTGGCGGGTTACATTGCCTCGCTGTTCCTCGGACTGGTGGATTTCAGCACCTATCAGAACACCGCATTTATTACTGTCCCGGTGCCATTTAAATTCGGCTTTTCATTTAATTTCACCCAGTTCCTGGTGGTCGCCATTATTTATATCCTCAGTGTGCTGGAAGCGGTCGGCAACCTGACGGCAACGGCTATGGTGTCCAATCAGCCGATTAAAGGGGAGGTGTACCAGAACCGGCTGAAAGGCGGAGTCATGGCAGATGGTGTGGTGTCCGTTATCGCATCAGCCCTCGGTTCACTCCCGCTGACCACCTTTGCCCAGAACAACGGTGTGATCCAGATGACCGGTGTGGCCTCCAGCTATATCGGACGCTTTATTGCTGTGATCCTGGTGTTCCTCGGCCTGTTCCCGGGAATCGGCTGGTTCTTTACCACTATTCCGGCACCGGTACTGGGCGGAGCGATGACACTGATGTTCTCGATGATTGCCATTGCCGGGCTGCGCATTATTATCTCCAACGGCCTGCGCCGCCGCGAAACCCTGATTGTGGCGACCTCGCTGGGTCTCGGATTGGGTGTTTCTTATGATCCGCAGATCTTCAGCATCCTGCCGCCGTCTTTATATATCCTTGCAGAGAACCCGATCTGTGTCGGCGGCCTGACTGCGATTATCCTGAATCTGCTCATCCCGATCGGGCAGCCGCGCAGTGCAGCCAACGAGGAAGAGCCGGATATGCTGGCAGAAGAGCTGGAAGCGATGCTGGATATCCCGGATGCAGAGCGCGACCTGCCGGATATGGCAATGAGTGCGGAGAGTAAACGCGTTATCTGATAACCTGACTTCCGTCTGTTATGCATTACTGACCATCGCCTGTGGTGACTGTGCCTGTTCATCGAACATACTCAGCATCTCGCGGGCGGCCTGACGACCGGCCGCCATGGCGGTGACTACCAGATCCGCGCCGTGTACCGCATCACCGGAAGCAAAGATTTTCGGGTTAGTCGTCTGGTTGCTCATGCGGCCATTGCCGCCGGTTTTAATTTGTCCCCATTTATCCAGCCGGACATTATAACCGCTGAGCCACGGCATCGGATGAAACTGGAAGCCGAACGCCATAATCAGCACATCCGCATCGAGGATAAATTCAGAACCTTCCACCAGTTTCGGACGGCGGCGGCCATCCGGTCCCGGCTCACCAAGCTGGGTGCGGATAAGCCCGATACCGCTGACAGCCCCCTGCTCATTGCGGTCAATAAACTGCGGCTGCACGTTATAGAGGAATTCCACACCTTCTTCGCGGGCGTTGATCACCTCTTTCTTCGAGCCGGGCATACTGGCCTCATCACGGCGGTAGGCGCAGATAACACTCTCAGCACCACGGCGGACAGCGGTACGTACGCAATCCATCGCGGTATCACCACCGCCGAGCACCACCACTTTTTTCCCTTCCACATCAATCCACGGGTATTCATCCGCGACCGGCAGCCCCATCACTTCGCGGGTACTGGCGATCAGGAACGGCAGTGCCTGCACGACGCCCGGGGAATCCTCATGCTCCAGTCCGGCTTTCATCATGCCATAGGTTCCGACCCCCAGCAGCACCGCGTCATATTCATTCATCAGGCGGCTGAACGGAATATCTTTACCGATTTCACAGTTCAGATGGAAGGTGATCCCCATATCCGTGAAAATCTGCCGCCGCTGTGCCATCAGTTGCTTGTCCAGCTTGAACGGCGGAATACCGAAAGTCAGCAGGCCGCCAATTTCCGGATGGCGCTCAAACACTTCAGCTTTCACCCCGGCACGGGTCAGCACATCCGCACAGCCCAGTCCGGCAGGCCCTGCACCGATAATCGCAACCCGTTCCGGGCGGGGAACCACATCCTCCGCCACCGACGGACGCCAGCCCATCTCAAAGGCCGTATCGGTGATATAACGTTCGATATTTCCCACGGTTACCGCACCGCCGTGGTTACGCAGCGTACAGCGGCTTTCACACAGTCTGTCCTGCGGGCAGACACGGCCACAGATTTCCGGCAGCGAACTGGTGGAGTTACTCAGCTCCGCCGCCTCAATAATTTTGCCTTCGCGCACCAGACGGACAAAATCCGGAATAGAGTTGTGCAGCGGGCATGACAGATTACACATCGCCTTTTGTGAGCAGTACAGGCAGCGCTCACTTTCATAACCGGCACACTGTTCATTCAGCCCGATATAAATTTCATCGAAATGGTTTTTGCGCAGCGCCGCACTCTGTTTCTGTGTTCCTTCACGCGGCGGACGTTTGAGGATCTCAAACCGGATTTCCGACTGACGCGCCCGGTTGTATGCGCCGGTGGCTGCCCGCATCAGGCGGTCATTGCGCAGGATCACCAATTTATGTTCATCCAGGATGCTGAGTGCGCTGGTCGGGCAGTTAGTCACACACGCGGGCGACCCGCCGGTGGTATCACATAAATCGCATTTCTGCGCCAGTTCGTGCGAGTGATCAAACGTCATCACCATTTCCATCGCACCGAACGGGCAAACCAGCACGCAGCTTTTACAGCCGATGCATTTCTCCTGGTCCAGTTTGACAATATTATCCGCCACATACAGTGCATCCACCGGGCAGGCAGCGGCACAGGGGGAGTCTTCACACTGACGGCAGGTGACAGCCAGGCTGTCATTCTCTTTGAACATGACGCGGATACGCGGGGCGTAATTACGGCTGTCATGCGGCCAGTGGTGATCATTATGCGCGACAACGCAGGCAATTTCGCAGGCGTGACATCCGATGCATTTCCGGCTGTCCGCAACTATACATTTGTTCATGTTCACCTATCGCTTTCCGGGTTTTCAGTGTGGGTAACCATGCAATAACCGGGCAAATTCGTCCCGTCTTTGTCTGTTTTATGGCCATTTTGCGGGACGGGTCAAATTTTGCGGATGCAGGAACGCAATAACACACCCGCAACAGGGTTACCGGATTTTTTTTACTTTAACGGGGAGTGTGATTTGTTTTTTTGACCTGACGCGGTCTTAAGCGGAATAAAAAAAATTGAATCGTATCAGCTGATAACAGACGCTTCCGTGGAAGAAGCGTCTGTGAATATCCGGGATTTATCTGAACCGGTCAGACACCCGGTGCCATCGCCAGGCCGATAAATAACCCGGCAATCGTCGCACTCATCAGGTTGGATAATGTCGCCGCCAGCAGTGCACGGATACCCACACGGGCGATATCAGATGCCCGCTCCGGTGCAACCGCACTGAACGCCCCGACCACCACCGCAATCGAGCCGAAGTTGGCAAAACCGCATAACGCAAAGGAGATCACGGCGATGGTTTTGGCATCCAGTGTGCCGTCGTGTAAATGCGGGGAAAAATCCACATAGGCCACGAATTCATTAATCGCCAGTTTTTCACCGATCAGACTGCCCGCCAGAGCAACGTGTTCGCTGCTCACGCCCATCAGATAAGCCAGTGGCGAGAAAATATAACCGAACAGGCTTTGCAGGCTGATCCCTTCAAAACCCAGGATTCCGCCGAGGCCGCCAATCAGCCCGTTAATCAGGGCAATCAGTGCCACAAATGCCAGCACCACTGTTGCCACGCCGACCGCAATTTTCAGCCCGAGCATCGCACCGCCCGCTGCCGCTTCAATAATACTGGCCGGCCGTTTTTCACTGAAGGAAATTTCCGTGAATTCCACGGTGGATTCCTGTGTCGCCGGGCTTAACATCCGCGCAAATAAGATCCCGCCCGGAATTGCCATCAGAGAGGCTGCCAGCAGATATTCAATCGGTACACCCAGTCCGGCGTAACCCACCAGCATTGACCCGGCAATAGAGGCCATGCCGCTGCAAATCACCGTGAATAATTCATTGTTATTCATCCGGCTGACAAAGGGTTTCAGTACCGCCGGTAACTCATTCTGACCAAGGAAAATGGTAGTCACCGCAGCAAAGGATTCGATCTTGCTGATTTTCATGGTTTTCTGGAAGACATATGCCAGAATATTGATCACCCAGCGCATAATGCCGAGGTAATACAAAATCGCAATCAATGAGGTGATAAAGATAATGGCGGGCAATACACGGAACGCGAAGATAAACCCGGCCCCATCGAATAACACATCCATTTTCGGCCCGACCAGGCTGCCGAAAATAAAGGCGCTGCCCGCATCACTGTAGGCGATAACATTGTTCACACCCGACGCAATGGTCTGAATAAACCATTTCCCCGCCGGGATATACAGCATAATGGCTCCGAGTGCCACCTGTAACAGCAGTGCCGCGCCGACAGTGCGCAGACTGATTTTCCGCTTATTCACCGAAAAGAGAAATGCTATCAGTAATAAGACGCCGATCCCCGCCAAACTCCGTAATAAATCCATAATCCGGCCCCGTGGTTATTATACTCATCAGTTGTATGCTGCAATGCCCGGTAAAGGCTGATCTTGAGATCAGCACCTTACCGGGTCATGTGTTTCATCCGTTGTTATGACCGGTTACCGGTCAGCCGCTTACAGTTGCTGATAAGCGGAGGCGATACGGGCAGCCAGTTTCGCGTTATTGAACACCAGCTCAATGTTGGAGTTCACACTGTTACCGCCGGTCAGCTCTGCCACACGGGCCAGCAGGAACGGCGTGCTTGCTTTGCCGTTAATGCCCTGCTCATCTGCTTCACGCACCGCCTGTGCGATTGCACTGTTGATGGTTTCTTCCGGCATGGCAAACTCATGCGGAATCGGGTTGGCAATCACCATGCCTCCGTTCAGACCGGTCGCCCACTTGGCATGTAGTGCTTTTGCCACGTTTTCCGGCGTTTCCATACGGATGGTGACCGGGAATTCACTTTCGCGGCAGAAGAACGCCGGTAATTTATCCGTCTGATAGCCGACAACCGGCACGCCGTAGGTTTCCAGGTACTCGGTGGTCAGCCCCAGATCCAGAATGGATTTGGCACCGGCGCAGACAACCGCGACATTGGTTTGCGCCAGTTCCTGTAAATCCGCTGAGATATCAAAGGTGTGTTCCGCACCGCGGTGCACACCGCCGATCCCGCCGGTGGCAAAAACAGCAATCCCGGCCATTTCCGCGATAATCATGGTGGAGGCCACTGTTGTTGCACCGTGAATGCCCTGAGCAATCACAAACGGCAGGTCTCGGCGGCTCACTTTCATTACTTTGTGGCCTTCTTTGCCGAGCATCTCAATCTCATCATGAGACAAACCTGCTTTCATACGGCCGTTAATCACTGCAATCGTCGCCGGGATCGCACCGTTGTCGCGGATACGCTGTTCAACTTCAAACGCCATTTTCACGTTGTCCGGATACGGCATACCGTGAGAAATAATGGTGGATTCCAGTGCCACAACCGGCTTTTTCTCCGCGAGAGCCTGTGCAACCTCAGGGGAAATATCCAGATATTCTGCGTTCAGTTGTTGAGTTTTCATGCTTGTGATTCCATTAGTTTGTGAACACTGTCTTTTGACAGACCGGGATTATTCGTCAGCTCGCTGGCGAGCGTCAGGGCGGAGCAGCCCTGGGAAAAACGGATACTCTGTGACAGCGGCTCACCTTCGAGCCAGCAGCGGGCAAGGCCGGCCATCATGGCGTCACCGGCACCGGTCACATTGACAATGTGGACACTGAACGGCTTCGACCAGCCGTTTTCACCGCCCGCTTCGCTGTAATAAACGCCCTCGCCGCCCATGCTCAGGGCAATGCGCTGTACTCCCTGCTCATGCAGGGCATCAGCGGCACGCACCACATCCTGTTTATTCTCCACTTTGATACCGGTGAGAATTTCCGCTTCAAAGCGGTTCGGTTTCAGGGTGTGGATATGGCTGAGCCACGGCTTGATTTTGTTCGCTTTGAACGCGGAAACGGTATCGACAAAGACCGGTACATTGCCCGCATTGGTAAACAGCCACTCCAGCGCGCCTTCCGACAGATTGCAGTCCGCCACCAGCACACCGGCGTGCCGGATCAGATCCCGGGAGGTTGCCAGTAATGCAGGCGTCAGTTTTTCCAGGATGCGCATGTCATTGATGGCGGTGATCATTTCACCCTGCGGGTCCAGCAGCGACAGATAGGTTGACGTGGTTTCCCCGTGCAGGCGATGCAGATTACTGACATTCACACCGGCCAGTTTTGCCTGTTCGTACAGGGTGTTACCGTAGAAATCATCACCAATAACGGAGATAAAATGAGATTCACAGCCCAGCAGGGCAATATTCTGGGCAATATTGCGCCCGACCCCGCCGGGTGAACATTTAATGTGACCGGGATTAGAATCTTCATACACCAGATTCAGGTCAGAATAACCACAAACATCCATATTGGCTGAACCGACAGTCACCACATAGCGGTGCTCGGAGAGGATGTATCCCTTACCCTTGATGTAGCCTTTATTCATCAGATTCATGATATGTCCGGCCACCGCAGAGCGGCTGATACCTAATACACCGGCCAGTTCCTGCTGCGGAATGAGCGGGTCACGCCGGAGGATCTGAAGGATTTGTTTTTCTCGACTGGTCATAAGCGGACACTTGTTGGTTATTAAACATATGCTTGTTTTATTTTTTGCCCGCCACAAAGTAAAGCGATGAAATAAAGATTTCGCCGGAATTCAGGTAATGATCGTAAAATGAGATGAGTGGGTTTTCAGCAGAAAAACAAGAGGGAGATCATGTTTTTTATATCATAAAAAATAAAATAAAAAACATAACGTAATAACCATCAAAAAAAGAGAATAAATTAAAAAAATAATACTTATATCTATCAATCTGTTATAGCGCAGTTGTCACAACAGCAAACATGTGTTTGTTTTCATGATCTTATAATGAAAATACTGAAACAAGCGTTTTATCGTTACATTAATATCGTGATAGAAATCAAATAAAAAATCAGAAATAAAAACAAAAAAGACCTGATATTTATTGCGGTAATTTTGTTTAAACTGATTGGCTGAATCGCTTATTCTTATTTTATTTTGAACTGACACGATTAATCAAGTTTTATATTAATTTATTAATGAAATAACAAAACAGCCCGGAAATAACATCTGTTTCCGGGCTGCTGATCATGTATTGCTGTGCTGTGTTAGCTTTGCTGTCAGTGGTGAAGCATTTCGTGAACGATATCTTTTCCGCTCATCGTATAAGGGTAATACGTCGGCCAGTTATCCAGCTGAGTCAGCAGAGCCTCCTGGGATTCATTGCCCATATACAGGTGGAAATGACCGGCTTTTTCCGGTGCAATGATATGGTCGCTGAACTGGATATATTTCGGTGCATGACTGTTTTTATCTTTACACTCAAACAGATAACGCGCCCCTTTCTTGCCGGAGGTGTAATTCAGGACCCGGTAACCGGCATACTGATATTCACACTGATCCACCTTATCCCCGCGATGGAATTCAATAATATTATTTTCAATACCAATCATATCCACATCGGTTTTATAGCCCTTTGTATAATAAGCGCGATACTCTTCTGCGGTTTTATCGCCGTTCTTCGCGGCTTTCGCCTTCATCACCGGGTCCAGCTCACCACTGGCCAGATAAGGCGCCACAGACTGCCAGACGCCATCCCAGTCGCTCAACTGCCGATCTTTCACATCCTTATCCGCAAAAACACCTTCTGCGGCCTTACGCTGTGCTTCTGTCTGCGGTTTGTCGTGATGATGGCCGTGTGCCGCTGCCGCACCGCTGAATAATCCCGCCAGTAACAGTAACGGGAGAACTGATTTTGCTGTCATAATCACCCCTGCACGGCTTTAAAACGCGGATTGGACTTACAAATTACATAAATACGGCCACGGAGACGGACAATTTTACAGTCCGGATGGCGCTGTTTCGCACTTTTCAGTGAACTTAATACCTGCATCGGTTTTTCCTCTTCTTTTAATGTACAAAACGCCCGAAGCGCTTGGTAAAACGGGCCACATTCCCTTCCTGAGAGTGTGTTTTCTGCTTGCCGGTGTAGAACGGATGAGAGTGAGACGAGACATCCAGAGTGATATAAGGATAAATCTGCCCCTCAAACTCGATGGTTCTTTCCGTTCTGATGGTGGAACCGACTTTGAAATACACGTCTGCCGTGGTGTCGTGGAAGATAACAGTCCGGTAATCCGGATGAATATCGGGTTTCATGGTTGCCTCATTTTGTTATGTTATAACATAACAATAATGATTTTTATCGCGGTTGACCACTATTTTTTAACCCTGATTTTTATACGGAAAAGGAAGGCAACGGAGAAAAAAAGGAAACATAAATCAGATCAAAAGGATATAAAAACGGGCAGCCACCGGTGAATACGGTGGCTGCCCGGGATAAGCACAACAGTCAGAAATCAGTTATCTGCCAGAAAATCCTTATCTTCCAATACCCGCAACGGCTCAATATCACTCTCTTTTTTAATAACCAGAGACGGATCAGAACGCAGACAAACGCCGCCGTAATGGCCGCCGACCGTAAAGGCGCACACCTGGATATAGCGGCCGGCCACTTTCGGTAAACACCAGAGCTGCTGATAGACGTTTTCCTGCTCACCGAAACGGCCGCAGGTTTCATCCAGCACTTCGTCGCGGTGATCCACCAGCCCGATATTACTGCCGCAACGTCCGGCGATCGGTTTAACCGCATAACCGGTCTGCCGCAATTCATCGCTGAGTTCAAACTCCGTATCCAGCAGATAAGGATGATGCGGGAACAGTGACCACAGGATCGGCAGGATCGCTTTGTTGCCCGGGATCACCGTCCATAACGGCTCAAATACCCGGATTTCCGGCCGCAGCAGCACATCAATCAGCCGCACATCATTCTCGTGGCGCGGATGGCCGGTGCGGATAGGCAGCGCGGAGTATGTCCGGTCGCTTTCACTCTCCTGCCGCAGCTGTTCCAGCGCCGTTTCCCAGGCCCAGGTTTTCCAGACACATTTGAGCACACGCCCTTCGCCGTCGATGACCTGTCCGCTTTCATTCCAGCTCAGTTCATCCAGCCCGTGAATGATCCGGTATCCGTACCCTGCCGCCGTGATGGCCCGCGCCATATTGAGGGCGTGGTAATCCTCTTCGCTGTCTTTATCCTGCATAATGTGGATAAACGGCTTGGCTGAGGTGTGTTTCCAGATATCCGCCAGCATGTCTGACAGGCGTTCCTCGGGGTCCCGGCCTTCTGTCAGCCCGCCCTGCTTCGCCCATTTTTTAATAATCAGCCCGGTTTCCGCATGGCATGAGGCAGAATCCGCATTGTATTCATATACTTTCAGACCACGTTCATCCATACAGAAATCCAGTCTGCCGGTCACCATATCATGACGCCGGTTCTGCCAGGAGAGCCGCAGGCGCGGCCAGAGGATTTCCGGGATATTGAATAATTTCAGCAGATTATCATCTTTCAGCACTTTTTCGGTGGCGTGCAGATACATCAGATGGACTTCGTTGGTTGCCTGCATCAGCGCATTTTCGGCCGTTTCCGAAATCGTGAAATACTCATGCGGGTCTGCATTCAGATTGTGGCCGTGATTGGCTTTGATATAGGCTTTTTCCATCGGATCAGATTCATCCAGCCATTTACCGGTGAAATCCGCTTTCTCATCCAGCCGGGCGGCGTGCAGTGTCATCAGCGACGGATTCACTGCCGGTTCTGTCCAGGCATACTCATCATCAATTGCCTGGATCATCCAGCCGAGAATCTGTGTATCCGGGAAAGTATCTGACAGGGTGTAATAACCATCTTTGACATGCATCGGCAGCTCGCGGGTCCATTGCTGACCGCGCGGCAGTTTATGGTGAATGACATTCTGCTCCACAATCCGGACTTTATCCGCGCAGACCTGGGTTATCACCGCCACATGACCGGTGCGTTTAAACTCCCCCCTCCTGCCAGATAAGTAATGCTCCGGCTACCGGTGCCTGCTGGCAGCCGTTTTTAAACGCACGCAGCGGCAGAATGCTGTCATCCACCACATGACGCAGAAAACGCAGGGAAAAAATCTCATACGCCATCCCGACATCGGTAAACACCACACCGTAATTGAGATACAGGAAGCGGCGGGCAAATTCCACACACTGCCATTTGTATCCCATGTATTCATTTCCGATATAACTGCGGAAGGAAATATCATCCTCTTTTTCAGCTTCCGTGATGGTATCGTAATCAGAGGAATAGATAGCCACACCGCCGAGGCCATAGCCCAGCAATGTCCCGAAAGGTTCATGCTCTGTGGTGATTCCGCTCATAGTACGGCCTTACTGATATTATTTAAGTTACAATAGTTGTACTCGCTAATAATTCAGTATACGCCTGCACATAAAAAAACACCGATGCTTTTCTGCATCGGTGTCAATCACCACTTCGGGTTATGCTTAGTGAGATATATTACACTGCCGGACTTTCCTTTTTCGGATGATAGCCGTTAAAGAACACGTTCAGTACTACCGCGCTGACGGTGGCCAGCAGTATCCCGCTGTGCAGCAGCGGCTGTAAGAACATCGGCAGTTTGGCAAAGAAATTACCGGAGAGTGTCGGTGTCAGCCCGACCCCCAGACTAATTGCCACAATATAGAGATTGTAACTGTTGCCGCTGTAGTCAACACGGGACAGAATGCGTATCCCGGTCGCCAGTACCATACCGAACATCACCAGCCCTGCCCCGCCGAGCACAAACTGCGGAATAGAAGCTATCACCACCGCCATTTTCGGCAGCAGACCAAAGATGATCAGGATAAACCCGGAAACCACACATACCCAGCGGCTGTGCACTTTTGTCACCCCCACCAGTCCGACGTTCTGGGAAAAGGAGGTATGCGGAAAACTGTTAAACAGGCCGCCGATAATTGTCCCGATCCCGTCCACCCGCAGTCCGCGTACAATATCGTCTTTTCCGACCGGGCGGCCGACAATTTCCCCGAGCGCCAGAAACATCCCCATCGATTCAATAAAAACGATCAGCAGCACCACGCTGAGGGTGATAATGGAGATCGGCTCAAACGTCGGTGTTCCCAACGCCATCGGGGTAACCAGTTTAAACCAGGGCGCATCCGCATAGCCGTCAAAACTGACCTCATTGCACATCAGCGACAACACAAAACCAAAGATAATCCCCAGTAATACCGAGATATTACAGAGAAAGCCCTTACAGAATTTAGTGATAAACAGGATAGATAACAGAACGGCAAATGAGATACCGAGGTAGAGCGGGTGACCATATTCCGGGTTACCTTTACCGCCCGCTGCCCAGTCGATCCCCACCTGCATGATACTTAATCCGATGGAGGTAATCACAATACCGGTAACCATATTGGGAAAAAGCGGCATCAGCTTCCCCATCAACGGTACTATCAGTGTTGTCAGTACCCCCGCAGCAATAGTCGCCCCGAAAATCCCCATCAGGCCGATATCCGGGTTGGCGCCGATAGCCAGCATCGGTGTCACCGCCGCGAACGTAACAGACATAATTACCGGCAGACGGATACCGGCAAATTTTCCGATACCGATACACTGCAACAGTGTCACGATACCACAGCAAAACAAATCCGAACTGATAAGCAGTGTCACCACTTCCTTGCTCAGCCCCAGCCGGTCACCGATAACCAGCGGTACGGCCACCGCACCGGCATACATTACCAGCACGTGCTGTAATCCCAGCATCATCAGTTTTCCCGCAGGCAATATTTCTTCAACTTCGTCAATAACGGGCTTAACCGGTTCCTGTGCTTGATCCACACTATGATTGCTCATGAAACAGACTCCCTTACAACCGGGGATCCCCGGCTTCGATTCGAAGATCTCGGAAAAATGACCCCTGGCGTCAGGGTGTCTCACTATGATGACGAACCCAGCCTGGGTATCTGTTCATCATTTAAACAACTGAGCAAAATCCAGACCAACGCGATTTTCCGTCAGCATAAATGCTGTTTTTCGTGACAGAATTCTGGTTTTTTGACGTACTTCTCCCTTAAAAAAGAGATACCCGCCGCATTTTTATAGTACCCGCAAAATGTAATTTTTCAGGCCACACGGCATAACAATCGATTGCCTTCTCAATTTAATAATCCCGGTTATCACATTGATAGCCGCGTATCACCGGGTATTTCCGGCACCACATAATAAAACGGGCCGCCGGTCATATGACCGGCGGCCCGTTTTATATGCTGTTCAGCGGATCAGAACAGCGTGGTCTGCATTTCTGTTAATGCAGCCAGATCCGGATTCACCATATCATGCGCCGTAAATTCCGCAGACGGTTGCTGATAATCCGGTGTACTGACAACTGTACTGTGATTATCCGCCGGTGTGTCCTGCTCCGGTAACCGGCTCAGCAGCTTATCCAGATTCAGGGAACCATCATGAGCAGAGAGAAGCCCGGTTGCGGCCAGTGCGGCGATATCCTCAGCGCCCGGCAACACAGGCGATTCTGCGCTTTCATCCTGACCGGCAACGTCACAGTAAATGCTAAACGGATCAGATTCCCCGCCGCTCACACCGTTACCTTCAACGCGCGCAGTGTAATGGTAAGTCTGCCCCTGTTCAAAATTGCCGGTGTCATCATTAAACGTCCATTTACCGTCACCTTCCGCAGTGGCATACCCCACCGTATTGCCGTCACGGGAAATAACCACCACCTGGCCTTCCGTCAGCACACTGTCAAGATGCCCGCTCAATACCGGTGTCATTGCTGACAGATTTTCAGGATCTGCCTCAGCGGAATCCGCAACATCATTAATGATAGCAGCCGCGGCGGTATCAGACTGTACATCTGTATTCTCCTGACCATCCGCGGCAGTATTACCATTGTCTTTATCATCTGTCCCGGTATTACCGTTATCTTTATTATCCGGGGATGAATCATTATTTTTATGATCATCACCTGAATTATTATTTTTAGCGATAGCCGCAGCGGTTCCCCCGGCAACAGCCAGACCTAAGAAGGTCAGCAATTCCCAGCTGAGGCCGGATGATTCCCAGGTAATCGGCGCCAGCAATTTTTCACCCGGCTGCTGAACTGCCGCCTGTTTATCCGCCATACTACCGATATTGTCATGTTCCACCGCAGACTGCGGCGTATAATCATGCACCTGCTTATCTGCTGCTTCACCGATGATCTGACCGGGAACCAGATAATAGTCTTCAATCACCACCGACGGTTCCTCTTCCCCCATCAGAAATAATTTCAGATTATTACCATCACGGATCATGATCGCTTTCTGAGGTGCAGAGCCGGTTTGTTTATCGACCAGCACATAATCCGCTCCCGGAACAGCTTTCAGCACGTTAACCCCGCCTTTGACCGAGGTATCTGCTTTTTTTGTCACACGTGTTGCTTTATCAACAACACCGATAACGATAGGCATGTTACATAACTCCTGTGTATAAAATGAAGCAGGTGCCCACCGGATATATTTCAGAATAATAAATTCTGCTTAATCCCTGACCCGGGAATTACCCTGAATCATTATCCGGAAATGAAAATATTACTTTCATCACCAATGAAAAAGAACGCGCAATTCAATAAATATGAAATATTATATCATTAACAGATATTTACGACATATAACACCACTGATAAATAACAGTGTGTACTTTAAAGGACAACATTATCAGGACTTATCTTATAATCCTGTAACATTCCGTAAGCCATTTTTATTCCCGCTGATATAGTGATAGCATTCAGAATAATAAATTTCTGAAAAGAGACCTCATTACCCTCTGAATATCCCGGTGATAACATTATGGAAAATAAAGAATTACCTGAATTTGATATCTGTAAAACCAGTGGTGATCACCGGTTTCTGCTGACTTCCGGCCCTGATTACATCAGCAATATATTACGCGGAGGGGCACTCTGGGGAGCAAAAAAAATCAATATCAGCCAGCGCCTGCTGGAATTTGTGGCTGCTCCGGTTATTTATGATATTGGTGCCAATATTATGATATTGGTGCCAATATCGGCTCCTGGACAATCCCGGTAGGTAACTATTTTCAGCACCGCAACGGTATTGTTTACTCTTTTGAACCTCAGCGTCAGGTATATAATCAGCTCTGCGGTAATATTTTTCTGAACAAACTGAAAAATTGTTATACCTTTAATAGTGCAATCGGTGACTATGATGGTGAGATTGATGTGCCAATCTTTGATCCGCTTACTGATAGTAATCTGGGTGCGGTCTCTCTTGATAAAACAGTATTCAGTGAACAGAGAGCCGGCGCAGTACCACCAACAGAAAAAAGAACAATCAATACACTGGATACACTGAATATGCCGCATGCCAGTCTGCTGAAAATAGATGTCCAGGGTATGGAAGCAGACGTTCTGAACGGCGGTAAAAAATGGATACAGGCATCCGGTTACCCTTATATTATTTTTTCAACCTGGGGGGATTATATGAAATCCACCATAGAGAAAAATAAACAGGTATTTTCTCTGTTACAGGATGAAATGGGGTATGAACTGATTCAGATTGATAATTTCTATGTCGCACAACATAAGAGTAATGAAGGCGGAAAACTGGTGATGACCCCAAATGGATATATTGTAAAACGGGAAACATCACAGTTTGGTATGGATTTTTTAAGTTTCTGACATTATTTATATTTTTATATGACAGGAAATAAAAAGGAAGCCATAGCTTCCTTTTTATTTTACCGGTAACTCAGACTAACCTGCTGGGTTTCCATATCATAAGAACCCTTAATACGCAGATCCAGCGGATACGGGTCCCAGTAAATTAGTGTTCTTATTTCAAAAACAATGATGCCATATTGCGCATACTGGTCTTTTCCCGCCAAAGGGGTAATAACCAGTGATTCAGGAATAATCCTGCTTTCAAAACGCAAAATAGCCCGCCGTATTTTTTCCTCAACCTGTTCCCAGCCCAGTTGTCTGGCATACGCGCCGGTTAACGGCGCAATACCATAATTAATCACTGAGTCGACAACCGGCGATTTACTGTAACGCTGTAACTCTCCTTCCGTATTTTCAGTACTGAAAATAGTCAGGAGATCGCGCAATATAACCTCACGCATTTTACGCGAATCGAAATAAAATTTATCGACAGGCTCACGCCGCTCTTTCGGATGATCATCAATCAACCGGTCGAGCAATGCAGGCATATATTGCTTTTTGTTATCCTGCATGTTCAGTTTCAGCGCCGGTCGTTGTCATGGAAACCTTATTCAGTTCAGATAACGGATATTCTCCCTGATCTGTAATGACCATTTTTCCGCCTTTCCCTGTCAGGAAATACTCTGAAACCTGCTCCCACTGAGTTTCAAAGCCCAGCTTAATTTTATCACTGTCAGTATCACGGACAGGATAACGGGCCGGAATATAGCCGTAAAAAATATCATTTTTTACTTTAACCTGAGCGTGAATCCAAACTAAATCCAGCAAATCGCGCGGTTTAACAATATTAATGGTTTCAATATCCGCAAACGGAACCCAGCGGTAACCACCGGCAACAATAAACTCGCAGATAGGCCCCAGACGACTGTCATTATCTGCCATCCAGGCGAAATCACCGATTTTTTCACCACTGCCGCCGGCTGCCGGTGCATTTTCAAAGGCCTGTAAACGCAGTGCTTCTGATTTATCCGGTTTATTCTCAATCAGTAATTTATTCGCTTCCCAGACTGATTGCATCCACTCCGGTAATTCCTGTTGCAGCGTTACCGGCTCGCGTTTTCCTTTCAGGATTTCTTCACGCAGAATTTCACTGAACACCAGGTTTTTATACAATTCAAGTTGCTTGTCATCATTGTGGCCATCAATTAATGACCAGGTTTCAAGCTGAATCATTGCTTTTTCCCAGTAACCTTTCAGGCAACACAATTTAAATAAAGTCTCGCGAATAACTAAATCATTCGGCTTTTGTTTTACCTTATTAAGGGTTTCATCAAAAAATTCATCCAGCGATGAGTTGGCAAGAATATCAGAGAGTTTTTGTGTTGTGGACATTTCAAAATCCTTAATTAATTATAAACGACTGTCTAAGCCTAATTTATAGAGTTCCTTCGAAACAAGTGAGGAAACAGAGTCTTTTGCGTACGGAATAATTCCATTCGGTGCAAGCATTCTCAGAATGTCATAATCCTCATGTTCATCCTAG
>NZ_NRQY01000001.1:234325-262998 GCF_003996855.1 Morganella morganii
CCATTTCTTTACCCTGATATCATCTGATGAAAATAATACAATTTTTATTATATTACGGCTTATTATACCCAATATATATAATATCTATTATCCAGTATCGGACGACCTGATTTTAGGGGATAAATCTGTTATTTCATAAAAAAAGCCGCCCTGTAAAGGCGGCTGAACCGTAGTGCCGATAATGTATAGAAATGTTATTTTTTATGTTTAAAATCAATTACCATACGGCCGGTAAATTTACCCTGCTCCATCTCTTCAAAGATAGCATTGATATCTTCGAGCGGACGCATGGCCACTTTCGGTACAACTTTCCCTTCCGCACCGAAACGGAACGCTTCTTTCAGATCTTCACGGGTGCCCACCAGCGAGCCGACAACCTCGATACCATCCAGTACCAGGCGCGGAATGCTCAGATCCATCGTCTCAACAGGCAGACCTACAGCCACGACACGACCTGCGGCACGGACACTGGCAACCGCAGAGTTAAATGCTGATTTTGCCATTGCGGTCACAACAGCAGCATGTGCACCGCCAACCTCTTTCTGAATGATGTCATCAACATTATCTGTCTTCGGATTCAGGGTCAGATCAGCACCCATTTCTTTTGCCAGTGCCAGTTGTTTGTTATTAACATCAATAGCGATAACTTTGACATTAAAGACATTTTTAGCGTATTGCAGCGCCAGGTTTCCTAACCCGCCGAGGCCGTAAATCGCCAGCCACTGGCCCGGTTTGATTCCGGAAACTTTAATCGCTTTATAGGTGGTCACACCGGCACAGGTAATGCTGCTCGCCGCGGCGGAGTCCAGGCCATCCGGCACTTTTACCGCATAATCTGCGGTAACGATACACTCTTCCGCCATACCGCCATCCACGGTATAACCGGCATTTTTAACTTCGCGGCAGAATGTTTCTTTGCCGCTGTTACAGTATTCACAATGACCGCAGCCACGGAAGAACCATGCAACACTTGCACGATCGCCGACTTTCAGCGAGGTAACACCTTCTGCGATCTCTGTTACCACACCGATACCTTCATGCCCGAGGATCACACCGGATACATCACCAAAATCCGCGTTTTTCACATGCAGGTCAGTGTGACACACGCCACAGCATTCCATTTTCAGCAGGGCTTCTCCATAATTCAGAGGGCGTAATGTTTTCTCTTTGATTTCTACGGTCTTATTTTTTGCGACAACAGCTGCTTTCATAGTTCACCTCAATGATGCAACAACAGAAAAGTTATGTTCAGTTCAGCAACATAACGACCATTAACTATTTCATTCTAGCGTGAAATGCGAAATAATACTGCACATTGAATGCCAATGATTACAACTATCATTGATAAGAAATACTGTATCCGTGAGTCTGTCCGCCACTACCGGTTACTGGCGTGATGCAGGGTACAGAGGTGCCGGCAGCGGCTCCCGGAGTTCATTCCCGATAGTGCCGAACCGGACATCACCGCAGTTCCAGTCACTGACCGCCTGCTGTAATGTCTGTGTGTCATAGCCGACAAAATTCCACCACATCATAATCCGCTCCTGTACCGGCGTACCGCCCAGCAGCAGTAACCGCGTGCCTTTCATCAGTGTCAGTGTGACTGAAGACAGCCCTTCACCAACGTACATCAGTTCATTGGCGGTATAGACTTCACTGCGGTATGTCAGCTGGCCTTCCAGCACAAAAATGCCGTATTCGAAATCCGGACGGGTATCCAGTGTGGTTTGTGTTGCCTGCTGTGTCTGTAAATCTATGCCGATCAGCGGGGAAAAATGCAGAACCGGCGACCGGTGATCGCCGTATTCACCGGTCAGTAATGTAAAACTGATCTGATCATGATGCCAGACAGGCAAATCAGGATAGTGATCGAAACGCGGCGCAATTGTACTGTCCGCAGACGGTAAGGCAATCCAGAGCTGAGCAGCATGCAGGCGGGCATTTCTGCCGGCGGAATCTTCGGTATGTGTAATACCGCGCCCGGCGGTCATCAGATTTACCTGTCCCGGGCGGATAATCTGTTCTGATCCGAGACTGTCCCGGTGCAATACCTCACCTTCCAGCATCCAGGTGAAGGTTTGTAAACCGATATGCGGATGCGGCCCGACTTTCATGCCGTCATCCCCTTTGAAAACCGCCGGACCGGCATGATCCAGAAAACACCAGGCGCCTATCTGACGGCGCTCTTTTACCGGTAATGCACGGGATACCGGCACACCGCCGACATCCTTAATCCGCGCGCTGATACGCTGCGGTAAAACTGCCTGCCTGTCTGTCATGGTATCACCTGCCTTGTCCGTGAGAGAGTGCCGCCGGCACAATGTTAAGGTCTCAGTATACCGAGAAAGCTCCGCATGTCATGTGAGCATACGGAGCCGGTGACAGGATCAGCGCTCCCGCAGGGCCTCATTCGCCCGGTTAAGGGGTTTGATCAGATAACGGAGAATCGATTTACTGCCGGTTTTAATATCTGCTTCCGCAACCATTCCCGGGAAGATCTGAAACTCTTTACCGGCTTTATTAATCAGAACATCACGCCCGGTGCGGATAAGCACACGGTAATAGACAAGGCCGGGCTGAATTTCATCTTTCAGCGTATCCGGGGAAATCAGGATCACCTCCCCCTCCAGCCCGCCGTAAATCGCATAGTCGTACGCTGTGATTTTGATCAGCGCGGGATCATTCAGGCGGATATGAGCAATATCCTGCGGGGATATTCTGGCCTCAACAATCAGCTGATCATCCAGCGGAATAATATCCATGATTTTCCCGCCCGGCGCGATAACCCCGCCGATGGTATTCACTTCAATATTTTTCACTATCCCGCGTACCGGTGAGACCACTTTGGCGCGCTGTAAAGCATCAGCCCGTGCCCGCATGACGGACTCCAGCTCTTCCAGCTCTTTATTCACTTCAGCCAGCTGTTCACGCGCATTCACCACATATTCATTACGCAGTTCCTGTTTTTTGCTCTCCAGCTCAGAAATCGTCCGTTTCAGGCGGATTAATTCCACCTCACCGGATGCGCCGGATTTTACAAGGCGCTGCAATATCATCTCTTCACGGCGGTAAAGCCCGAGAGAATCATTAACCCCTTTGACAGACTGCTCCAGGCGGTCTTTGCGGGATTTGTACAGGCGTTGTTCGGCCTTCACCAGCCCGGTGTCCTGCTTTACCTCATCCGGAATAATAAATTCCCCGGAAGAAACTTCTGCCGTCAGACGCGCCGCTTTGATACGGTTTGCTTTATAACGGCTGCGGCTTTCATCCAGCGAGGATTCAAACCGGGTTTCATCCAGGTACGCGATCACCTGCCCCTTCTCAACAATCGCCCCTTCCCGCACTTCCAGTGAGGAAAGTATTCCCCCCTCAAGTGACTGCACGACCTGCTCGCGGGATGACGGAATAATTTTCCCCTGCCCTTTGGTAATTTCATCCACGTCGGACAACGCTGCCCAAATCAGCAGAATAATAAAAAAGCCGAGGATCACCGTAACCAGCCGGGCAAGATGCGGCAGGCTTGGTTCATGCCGGCCGCCGTAAAAAAACGGCACTCCCCGCAGATTCGTTTCCGGCTCCTGCTTCATGGCCTGAGGATTTGATTTTTTCATCTCAGTACTCCGCCTTTGCCGGTGTCTCTGAGCCGGATATCAGACTTTTAAGCACCTCGTCGCGGGCACCGTCCAGTGCAATTTTTCCGTTATTCATCACGATAATCCGGTCTGCCAGTTGCAAAACACTGGTGCGGTGCGTGGCGATAATCAGGGTTTTATCCCAGGTTAGGGTTTTCAGTCCGGCGATCAGTTTCTGTTCCGCGATTTCGTCCAGTGCGGATGTCGGTTCATCCAGCAGCATGATTTCAGGATTGGCCAGGATGGTTCTGGCCAGTAACACAGCCTGGCGCTGCCCGCCGGATAACCCGATCCCGCCTTCCCACAGCACGCGGCTTAATCCCTGCGGGCTGCTGCTGACCAGATCCGCCACACCGGCAATCTGTAATGCGCGGATAATCTCCGCATCACCGGCTTTCGGCGCGCCCAGCGTCATGTTATCGCGCAGTGTGCCGTGCAGCAGGCGGGAGTTTGCCCTGAGAGAGCCGATATCACGGCGGACATCATAAGGATCTATCGCCGCCAGATTGATACCGTCCAGCCGGATCTGACCGGCCACCGGCTCCAGCAGTCCGCTCAGTGCATAGAGTAAGGTGGATTTTCCGGAGCCGTTACGGCCGAGAATCGCGATTTTTTCCCCCAGACGGATAGTCAGAGAGCCGATAGTCAGTACCGGCGCGGCCTGCAAATCATAAGCCACCGACACGTTTTCAAACTCATAATGACCGATCAGTGACGGTTTGTGGACAAGCCGGGTGCCATACTGAGCATCCACCGGTTTTTTCATCAGTTCATTCAGGCTTTTCAGCGAAACTTTAGTGGATTGCCAGCGCGCCAGCAGACCGGAGATCTGCGTCATCGGTGCCATCATCCGTGAACTCAGAATTGATGCCCCCAGCAACGCACCGGTGGTAATCACCCCGTCCATCACCAGAAATGCCCCGCATAATACCGTGACGGCAAACACCAGAGTCTGAACCATCTGGCTCCAGGTCATCAGCCCCTGAGTAATAAATTTTACTTTCAGGCTGGTATCACCCACTTTTTCGTTCAGGTAGTTCCATTCCTGCTGAAAACGCGGCTCTGCGCGGTGAAATTTGATATCTTCCGCGCACTGAACGACCTCAATTAATGACGCATTACGCAGTGTGCTCTCACGCAGCGCGTCATTGGCGAGGGCTTCCAGTTTCGGCTGTAACAACAGTCCCGGCAGGATCATCAAAAACAGCGCCACCAGCGGTACCAGAGCCAGCGGCCCGGCAATCAGCCATAAGATCACGAGGAACAGAAAGAAGAAAGGCAGGTCAGATACGGCGGTGACAGTAGTCGATGTGATAGTTTCACGGACGTTTTCCAGTTCACGTAACTGAGACACAAATGTGCCGGTTGAGCGCATCCGCTCTTTCATCCGGATACGCAGTGCGTGGCCGAAAACAGTATCGGTGATTTTCAGATCGGCCCGTTTACCGATAAGGTCAATCAGCCGCACCCGCATAATCCGCATCGTGAACTCAAATGCCACCGCAATCAGTACGCCAATAAACAGCACCAGCAGTGTCGGAATAGATTTTCCCGGAATAACGCGGTCATAAACCTGCATCGAAAACAGAATTGAACTCAGTGCCAGCACGTTCGCCAGCAGTGCCGCAATCAGTACTGATGTAAAATATTTGCGATCGCGCAGGACGATATCCCAAAACCAGTTCTTTTTAAACGGCCGGATATAATCATCCACCCAAGCATCCGGCACGTTACGTTCCGGCCGGATCAGAATAACGTCACCGCCCTGCGTCAGTTCCAGCAAATCGTCCATCGCGATATGGTTTTTATGCTCTCCGCCGCCCGGCAGGATCACCTGTACATATCCGTCTGCGGAGATACTTTCCGCATACAGCGCCCGCCCGTCCGGCAAAGCCACAATAAACGGCAGATACCAGGGATTCAGCATCTTCCTGGTCAGCGGTACCCATTCGGGCACCTGCCCGGCATTGCGCGCCAGGCGCTGAAGTTCAGTCCGGTGTTCTGTTCCGCTGCTGTAGGTAAAATTGACTCTGACATTCTCTTCCGAGACAGGCAGACGGTAATGGCGTGCCGCAAGGAGTAACGCCTGCATCCAGCTTTCGCTGTGTTCGTTATGTTGTTCTGAGATCACCGGAGACTCCGGAGAGATTCATTGGATAATTGTAAACTTTCACGGAACCGTCCTAACTGAGAAGAACAACTGATGCTGGTCGCCAGATAATCATATTTTGCCGCCGCATAATCGCGCCGGGACTGATGCCATTCCTGATCCGCATTCAGCAGGTCAATAATACTGCGCTGGCCGAGTGACACATACTGCTCCTGATAAAGGCGGGTCACATCTTTCAGGGAGAGGTTACGGGAATCGAGCAGTTTCATACGCTGTTCCAGTTCACTCAGCCGGATTTGCTGATTACGCCGGTTATTTTCAACCACGTTTTGTGTATGCTGAATTTCCGCATTTGCCGCATTTTCCTGATAACCGGCCATGCGTTGTCTTGATCCGCTGGTGTAAAAATTCGACAACGGCACATTCACCGTCAGTTCAACACTGTGATCTTCCCGGCCGTAACGGTCAGTATCTTTTGCATCAAACCGCTGCTGATAGGACCCCTGTAATGCAATACTCGGCATCGATTCACGTTTGGCCGCCTCGCGGTCACTTTTCGCTACCGTTAAACCAGCCCTGGCCGCCAGCACAACAGGTACTGTATTAAAATCAATATCCTGTGAATAACACTGCTGACTGTACATCGCGACATCAATCGGTTGCGGGGAAAGCCGCCCGACAGATATCCCGGTCATCCGGTTCAGGTTCAGGATCTGGTTTTCATGCTCCAGTTTCAGCGTGCTGAGCTGTAACCGCGCGGTATCAAGACGGGCTTCCGCCTGTACCAGATCGGCACGTGAAGCCGCACCGGCCGCCGTCCTCTCACGGGCCAGCTCAGTAATATGCTGCACCGAAACCAGCTGTTCTTCTGCCAGTACGATGTAATCCTGATAACGTTTGATATCGAGATACAGCATCGCAGTTTTTTCGGCCACTTCATCAGCATTCACAAAAACATGCAGCAGTGACTGATCACTGCGGGCCACAAGGGAATCTATCTGTGATGATACCCGGCCGAATGAATAGAGTAACTGGCTGACACTCGCGGTGGTGACATAGCCTTTATCGCTGTTATTCAGTGTGCGGGAAACCCCTAGCCCCGGTTGCGGGTAGTATTCCGTTTCTTTCTGGTACACCGCTTCCAGTTGCGCGCGGTACTGATTAACCAGTGCTGACAGACCGGCATCCCAATCCAGGGATTTGATAACCGCATCCTGTAATGTCAGGCCACCCGGAAGATTATTTTGTCCGGCCGTTCCGGCCATGGCGGTGCCGGTTGCAACCGGTTGTGATTTCGGCAGGTTATTCTGAATAGAACGCTGGCGGATGATTTCGGTTTCAGATGCGACCGGGTCACCGGTCAGCGGCACCAGGGGTGCCACAGAGGAGACAGGCTCCGGTACAGAGGAAATCAGCCCCTTGCGGGCAACGGCCTGACGGGCGGAATGCGGAGGTATACCGGCAGGTATGGCTTCCCCGCCGCTGTCTCCGGTCAGTTCCGGCTCCTGTTCAGCCTCCATTGCCGCTTTATAACCAAATGCCCCCAGTGAAACCGCCGCAGGAACCTGATGTATATATATACCGGTCATCATCGCGGCCACAGAAAGATTGCGTATAAACCAATTTACTTTCACTGCTCAGACCCTATGCTGACTCTGCCGGTGCAGGGGTATTTCCGGCCTGAATTATTATAATTACCACCACCCGGGCTGAATGATGAAAAAACAGCCGTCAGACTGATGAATGGCCCGGAGACTCAGCAGCATCTGATGGCGCTGCCGCAGAATAAGCAGAAAACAGAATCTGTTCCGGGATAACTGCTGAACTACGCTAGCTTATCAAAAAGCTGCACGGATTTTTCGGTGATAGTCATAACATTAAATGTTAACATCAGGAGAAATAACCTGAATAACAATCCGAAAACAAAGAAATATAGGGCAATCGTTTTTATTACCTTTAATAAATCAGTGACTAAAAACGCAGCCCGGGACACATCATTTAAAATAACAATAATGCAAACGAATTATCACAATAAAAATATCATTATACGATGAATAATATTTATATTTAATCACTCATCATATAATGATCTGCCGGAATCAGAGTATCAAAAACCGACACAATGAATTACCGGCCACAGTAATATTGTGCTGCATTATAACTATCCGTATTCGGGAATACAGTTAGTTTTTCCACTTTATCGATATTCTCATGCCGGGTATCCAACCTGCGGGCATACATAACACGATCATTCATCATATATACTTTGGAAAGCTGGTGGCCGGTAAAATTCAGACAGTCCAGTGACCAGGTTTCCACTACCCGGTTAAAGAACATACCGTTAGGTTTTCCGTTATCCGACATCTCCACTTTTTTATCACCATTCGCCTGAACCATGAACGAAAACCTGATATTCAGTGTACTGTCTATTTTCGGATTTTCTTTGGTAAAAAAAAGACTGAATTCATTTTTTTGATCACGGATACCGGAATCAATCCATTCCGTCCCTGCGGGACTGATAATATCACCGGATACACCCGCTTGTGATCCTATAACCCGCTCAGTCTGTCTTGTTGTATTAACAGTATCCGGAACAGATTTAAGAAATTTTTCTGCTGATGAAAAAAAGCTGACTGCTGACAATGATAATAAAAGTACACTGTTCCGCAGTATGCAGTTTGTTCTTTTCATAAAAATGAGTATCCCTGTTTATTATTTCTTCCGTGAAGAAAAATCTATCTTTACCATGAACGAGTATAATAAATAAAACAAATTCCGGAAAATTCGTATAAAAATCAGAAAATACCATAAGAGTTGTAGCGCCGTCGGTAATAAAAAATACCTACATGGCGATGATTATTTTCGGTTATATTTATACTGATTTATTTATCATTTTTCCCGCCAAGAGAAATAACCCTGTCCGCTGACTCAATCGTCGATTCGCGGTGGGCAATAATAATCCGCGTGATCGGCAGCTGACGGATAGCCTGATTGACGTAAGATTCACTCTCTTTATCCAGCGCGCTGGTCGCCTCATCCATAAACAAAATCCGCGGTTTTCGGTACAGGGCGCGGGCGATAAATATCCGCTGTTTCTGCCCGCCGGACAGCCCCTCGCCCAGCTCACCTATCAGCGTTTCATAGCCCATCGGCATCGACATAATCACATCATGAATATAACTGGCCTGCGCGCAGGCGACCATCAGCTGCTCGTCGGGATTTTCGGTGAAACCGCAGATATTTTCGCGGATCGAGCCGGAAAACAGTTTGTCGTCCTGCATCACGCAGGCGATCATTTTGTGATAGTTATTCACCCCGAGCTGGCGGATATCAGAAATACGCTCGTTATGCAGGCTCATGATCCGCAGTTGCAGCAGAAACTCAATGATGGACGCAGCACGGCCGGAAAACTGCTCGCGGTAAGCACTGAACGCGACAAACATCCCGAGTGTCATGGCGTTATCGATCACCAGACCCGCGCCGATCCACAGAATAACTATCTGGTCGCAGGCCATAATAAAGGTATTAACCCCGCCGAACATCAGGTTCATTTTGGTCAGGCGGATGCCGGTATTAACGGAATCCACTTTCAGATTCAGCCAGTGATTACCCCGGCGGCCGCTCATGCCCTGGGTTTTCACTGTGGTGATGCCGTAGAGGGATTCCATAAAGTATGACCCTGCGCGTGCCTCTTTAATCAGCGACTCTTCCGACAACTGACGGTAATAGTTGTAGGTCGCCAGCCGAAGACCGATATACACAGCGGTAAAACCCAGCACAATCCAGGTAAGATAACCGCCGTAGAGGATCATCATGATAAACACACCGATCAGCATGATACTGTCCATGATCGCCCCGACCACGCTGGTGGTAAAGGTGGTCCGCAGGATATCGAGCGAACCGAAACGGGACTGAATATCCCCGAGTTTGCGCCGCTCAAAATAGCTGAGCGGCAGGCGCAGCAGATGGGAGAACAGCCCGGACTGCCACTGGACGTTAATCAGTGTTTCCATCACCAGGCCCGACCAGGCGCGGCACATGCTGACCGCCGCTTTCAGCAGAATAAAAAACAGCAGCCCGATACAAATCAGGGACAATAACCCCTGATCCCCGGCGGGAATGGCGTGATCCATCACCAGCTGTGTACCCACCGGCATAATCAGCCTGATGGTCTCAATCACCACGGAAAAGGCGAAGATTTTCAGCAGCGCTTTTTTCAGCCCGTGAATATTGCCGATCAGCTTGCGCAGACTGAGTTTTTTCACCACCTCCTGCTTTGTGAAGGTGCTGCCGGGCCAGGTTTCCAGCGCCACACCTGTAAAATTGCGCGACATCTCCTCAGTGCCGGCCACACGGCGGCCGTATGCCGAGTCGTGCAGGATAAATTTGTTGCCGCTGATTTTGACCAGCACCAGAAAGTGATTGAAATCCCAGTGTAAAATACAGGGAAGCCGCAGATTCGGCAGGTCATCCATATCCAGCGACAGCGCGCGGGTGGTCATTCCCAGTTCGGACACCATGCCGGTCAGTCCGGCCAGTGTCGCGCCGCGGGCAGAGAGATTGAACTGCTGGCGCAGAGAAATCAGATCAATACTTTTGCCGTAATGCGCGGAAATCATTGCAAGGCTGGCGAGGCCGCACTCGGACGATTCCGTCTGGTGAATAACCGGAATACGCTGACGCAGGCGGAGGTCGAGTTTTTCCAGCAGACTTTTTAAGGATAAACGGCGCATACGGCCTCCCGGTCAGATAACAAAATCCGGTCTGTCATGATTTTTCTGCTCCTGCCGGCCCGGAGGCACTCTGTTTCATGTCATAGAAAGGCGATACCATCCACTGATAGATTCTGCGTTTTTCCAGAAACAGGGTGGTGTTGGCTTTCATACCGTTTTGCAGGCTGAGCTTGCGGCCGTCATAGACGATCATCTGTTTTTCCGGGCGCACAATCACTTTGTAATAAGGGATGGACAGCGGCATCCGGCCGGCGTTCGGAGCCCCGGCGTAGGTCATCATTTCCTGCGGCGAGGCGGGGGTTTTGGAAATCACCTGAATGGTGGCGGCAAACTGGCCGAATTTTTCCGCCGGGAAAGCTTCATAGCGGATATTCACAGCATCCCCGGTGTTCAGATAAGGCAGAGCATCATTGGGCACCCAGAGCACCAGCCAGTACTGACTGATATTTTCCGGCAGGATTTGCAGCAGGGTATCCCCGGGATTGACCATCTGTCCGACCGTCACGCTGAGGGAATCCACGCGCCCGTCTGTCAGGGCGCGGACAATAATTCCGCTTCCTGCTTCGTTAGTAACCTGCTCTTTCATCAGCTCAGATTGCTGTAATTCAAGCTGATAAATCCGGTTATCAAATTCCGCAGCCTGAGTCAGAATCTGGCTTTCCAGCAAAGTAACCTGCAAAATGTTCTGCTCATTCTGGCCGCTTAATCCCAGCAGACTGTTTTGCTGGGAATAATAAAGTGCAGCCTGATTCATCCACTGATCTTTATTTATCAGACCTCTTTCCCGGTAGTCGTGATAATTATCCATATTCCGTTTCATAATACGGATACCTTCCTGCGCCCGTTCAATAATACCGGCGGAGCGTAACTCCGCTTGTGCATAAAGCGATTTTTGTTTCTCAAGTGATGTCAGTGTGGTGTATTTATTATCTTTAAGACGAGTGATCATATCGCGGATATGCTGTAACTGATGTTCAATTTCACGGCGCTGATTATCACTGACGACACCGCTGGCAGTCGCTCTGCTGGTATCAATACTGTAAACCGGATCGCCTTTGCGGATAACCTGCCCTTCAGTGACATATTGCCGGGTAATAAACCCCTGCACACCGGCGGATACAGTGACAGCCCGCGGATTCGTGGTGATTTCCCCGGTCGCACTGACCCGCCGCGTATAACTGCCGGACAAGATAAAGACCAGAAAAACGGTTAAAAACAGGAAACTGCATAATATGATCAGCCACAGCGGAATACCGGGTAGTAACAATGCCTTACCCCGCCATTTCATTTTTTTGTTATCAAGTGCAGCTTTGCGGAACACAATAAACCCTGCCTGTGGTTATCCGGTGAATAAAAGACCGTCAGTATCAGGGAAAAAATAAAAAAAGAGAATTCATAAATTAATGAATCATCACAAAATATGATATTGACATCAATAATACAGAGGTCAGACGTAATTCAATTTTATCACCCGCATTATCACCAATCTGAACCCTCCGTTCTTTATCCCAACCCGGGAATATCATCTCTGACATCATTAAATGACAGGAGTAAATAAAATAAAAATAATGAAATAAAATTATACCGGGATAAAGAAATTATCTCAGCTGACGAAGGGAGGAGGCATTATATTAGTATCAGATTAAATATAGAGTATTTCTGTCATTAATAATGATGACATTAATGATCCTCTGCCAATATTTCTGCAGAGGATCACCACTCATGTTGATTGCTGTCTCAGACTAATTATTTACAAATAGTACCGAGATCCACTACACGACCTAATGTTTTTTCAATAAGACCACCGACAACAGAACCCACTTTACCACCGACATCTTTTCCCAGGTTAGGAACAAAATCCTTCAGGCTCACTCTTCCGATAACAGGAAGATCGACCTTCAGAAAGGGTGAAAGCAGTCCGAAACCTAAATCACCCAGTTTTTCACCAATACCGGAGATCGTATCCTAGATACAGCCGGAGCCGGAAACTAACTCAATTTCTGCATAATTTAATTCTTTCATTATCAATCCTTTTAATAATCAATGGTTTTATCCGAATAATAAAAAAATAATTCACAATGACATTATTTCATAATTACTTATTATTCAGGATATATCCTACTGATTTTTTTAAAGACTGAATAATTCAATATTTATTTCTGGGTTGTTAAAAATAATAATGGTAAGGCAGGAATTATCAATTTATTTCTGCCTTACCCTATTTCCGCCGTTATTTATTGCTGAGAGCGCATATCCATGATCATTTTACCGTCATAATCTGCACCCACAACAATGTTAGGTACTTCACCTTTGTATTTCTCCGCTTTGATTTGTTCTATTTCAAGCTGTTTCCAGTTAATCATTTCGCGGGTAATTGTCTGCTGTAATACTGTGTTAGCTTCAGATTCTTTCTGAGCCGCATATAAACGGGCGTCTGCCTCCTGGCGCATTGCATAAGAACTCGCCTGGGCATTACGTTCGCGGGCAAGTGCCTGCTGCTCTGCTGACTCACGTTCAGCCTGCGCGACAACCACTTTTTTCTGTGCCAGTTCACGCTCTTTCTCGGCTTCCGCTTTGGCCTGATTTATCTGCTCCTGACGCATCTTGGTGTTTACGACCTGCTCCTGAACCACTTCCGGCAGCGTAATATCCTGGATCATAATTTCTTTGATCGTATAGCCGTACGGCGAAGCATAGCCCTGAATTGCATCACGGATAGAGTCCTGCAATTTCCGCTGAGTATCTGCGGTATACAGATCCTGGGCGTTGGCAACATCTTTCCCGAATTCCAGAATCGTGGAAATCAGTTTCTGGCGGACATATTTATCCAGTGCTTCGCTTTCTGTACCGCCATTAATGCGGAGAATCGGCGCTTTGGCACCATCAAACTGAAGCATCACCGTAATATCGACGATAGATTTCAGTTTATCCTGTGATGGTACGCGTAACTCCTTCAATGACACACGGATATCTTTTGTCGAATATGTGTCAAATGTCATAAAAGGGTTAATCGGAAAATGCAGCCCGGCATCATACGCCACCGGATTGACCTTACCTAAAAAAGTTCCGACTTTTACCGAACCATCCTGAACGATAGTATATGAATTAAAGGTAGTTATTCCCGCGACCAGGAGAATAACGGCAACAATAATCAATTTGATAACTGACTTCAGTTTTACCGGATCTACGGCCTGCATCATTTGCATGTATCATCCCTATAAGATAATTCTTAGTTAATATTGTTTTTTATAAATACTGCCATGTACATCAATCACACTCATCTTTCGTCGCTATTATTCATAAAATACCACTGATGATCAAATTCAGGTGTGAAAGTATGAATTTTCTTTAACAGATAAAGAATCAGCAGAAAATAATACCCGCGATTACTGCTGATGATATGAATAAAAATCACAGGCAATTCTTGTGACACCCGTACAGCAGAATAATACGTATTTCACTAACTGGTTATAATTAGTAATATGGGAGAGCATTTAATAGTGCTAACTTTGTAAGCTCGGGCATCTGCCGGAAGGAATCCGGCAGATGTTCTTTTATATAAAAAAGCCTCCGGAACGGAGGCAAAAAACGGTTATCAACAAGATTCAGTATTATATTGCAGATAATGCAATATTAATTATTAACATCCACGACCACACGACCGCGGATTTCACCGTTCAGTAAACTGTGTGCTGCCGGAATGGCTTCTTTTAACGGGATCACACGGCTGATAGTTTCCAGCTGCGCCGGATCAGTCAGTTCGGCCAGCTGTTTCCACGCCGCCACACGGTCTGCCTGCGGACGCATTACACTGTCGATACCCACCAGGCTCACACCTCTGAGGATAAACGGTGCAACGGTGCCGTTAAAATCCATACCCTGTGCCAGACCGCAGGCCGCCACAACACCACCGTACTGAGTACCGGCACAGACACCGGCCAGTGTATGGCTGCCCACACTGTCAATCGCAGCTGCCCAGCGCTCTTTGGTCAGTGGTTTACCCGGTACGGATAATTCATTGCGATCCATAATTTCGGATGCACCCAGCGCATCAATCAGATACGCAGTATCCGCAGTACGGCCGGTAGAGGCAATAACCTCAAAACCTAATTTTGAGAGCAGAGAAACCGCAAAGCTGCCCACGCCGCCGCTGGCACCGGTGACCAGAACTTTACCGGATTCTTTGGTGATCCCCTGTTTCAGCAGCGCCTGAACTGCCAGCATCGCGGTGTAACCGGCGGTTCCGATCATCATCGCCTGCTTTGTGCTCATCCCGGCCGGTAACGGTGTCAGCCAGCTGTCTTTCACTTTTGCCATCTGCGACAAACCGCCCCAGTATTTTTCACCGACACTCCAGCCGTTAAGCAGTACTTTATCGCCTGCTTTATAATGCTCAGAGCTGCTTTCGGTCACAGTACCGGCAAAATCAATGCCCGGCACCATCGGGAAACTGCGCACAACCGGGCTTTTACCGGCGATAGCCAGGCCATCTTTATAGTTCAGCGTGGAATAATCAATCTGAACCGTCACATTGTGTTCCGGCAGTTGTGATTCATCGAGCTGAGCCAGTTTGGCGGTATAGCCGTCGGTGTTTTCAATCAGAATACAGTTAAACATGGTGTTATCCTTTTATGAATATAGACCAGATGTCTACTTAATTGTAAAAAAATTTATTAAATACGCACCAGAGTGTTAACGACGGTGATATTTAATAAATTATTCTGCAACATCCCCCGGGGCTGTTATGTTTTATCCGCCAGTATCTGCGCCATAAAAACAGCGATAAACAGATCCAGCGGCTCACTGTTACGCGTCAGTTTGGCACGCATTACCGCCCCTTCCCAGCCCGTCCAGAAAAAAGCCGCCATTTGCCTGCAATCTGTTTTTCCGGAAATAAGCTGCTGCTTCTGTGCTTCCAGAAGGCAGATTTCCACTTTCTTCTGCCAGCCGGTAATAATGTTATCGAGTATTTCACAATACCCCGCCGGCAGACTGGCAACTTCCTGGCCGAGATTCCCCACCAGGCAACCGCGCTGCCAGTGGTATTTTTCCATCCCGGCTTTGGCCGTCCGGTAAAATACCCGCAGCCGCTCCGGTGGCGGCAGAGTAGTATCAGACAGACATTTATCCAGCAGACGGGAAAAATAGCTGTCGTAATTACGCATGATTTCCAGGCCAAACTGCTCTTTACTGTCAAAATAATAGTAAAAAGAGCCCTTCGGCACACCGACTTTTTTCAGGATGCCATTGATATCCGAGGTCATATACCCTTTTTCGGTAAACATTTCCATTCCGCTGCGGATCAGCATTTTTTTTACATCCGCACCCGCATTATGGTTTTTCGGCGGCCGTCCCCGTTTTGGCTTTATGATTTCTGCTGTCATTACATCCTTACCTCTGTCATACGAAATAATATAGACCGGTTGTCTGGTAAATACTATCCTTTTTTGCCCGGCCGGTTTTCCGGCGGATTAGGCGCATCCGGAACCTCATAACGGAGATTCAGTTGTCCTGAATAACGGAACGTGTGATACTTAAGTTAAATTTCATATTTACTGAACAGGGATGTATATGACTCAGAATACTAAGGACCCATTTAAAGCAAAATCATTTAAATATATCCTGGCCGGAGGAATACTGCTGGTTATCGCAGGTATGAGATGGCTCGATAAACCTCATGAAATAATCTATAACACAGTTGAGACATTGCTGGCTGTTGGCTTAATCGTTTTTGGTGCAAAATTAAGCAAAGACGAAAAGAAAAAATAGCGCGGTTTCCCGCGGATAAGGGGAATTAACGTATATTTATTTCCGGAAAACAAAAGCCGGTATCATTCACTTCAGCTATCTTATGTATCAGTGAATCGCCATTGATAATTTAGACACTTCCGAACCGGATTAACAGTTTTGGTGACCTCTTCCCTTTCTTCAGTACCGGCACTGCTGATTTTCGTTCAGGTGAAATACGTTTCATGCGTCACTTCGCGCCCTCGGATTGATTTTTCAGAGAGAGTGACAACAATGCTGACACTGAGGGATAGTGTCCACTTCCCCTTATTTGAAACAGTTCTGATTTCTCTGACAAGAAAAAGTAAACCGACATTGTGGCGGATATACGCAAAGCGAAACGCGGGACTTTTTGGGATGGTTTGAAACTGTTTATGAGGATTGGGTCAGGAGTGAGAAATAAAAAAACTAACAATATCAGTTACTTAACCAGACTTCTGGCGAATTTTCTTTCCCTGACATATAACCTATTGATTTACATGGTACGCCCTACAGGATTCGAACCTGTGACCTACGGCTTAGAAGAGCGTAGAATTAATCTTTTATAATCAATGAAATATGGAAGTAACCAGTGTTCACGCACCATTTCCATAATGAAGTCGTTCAAAGTCGTTCGATGTCATTTCAAGTCATTTTAGTTTATCCGCCCCATTTACGCCCCATCCCACACTTCCCCTGCTATACTCCCATCATCACTCACCACTCCGAAACCAACATGCACAACATCGCCAACCTGCCTCAAGACGAAAAAGATAAACTGAACGCCGATTTAGCCGCATCCGGTATCGCGTACAAAGAAAGACTCGGACTGCCTATGACCTGTACGAAACAGAAGTCAGCAGCCCGAGCATTTACGCCCGTGCTTCAGAGAGAGACTGGAGCACTACAGGGAGATCGGGAAAAGGTTCCCGCGTGGGTTTGATTATGAGAAGGATTTAGCACCATGATTATTTAATAATCATGGTGCTAAAGCAGAAAAAAGATAAACAAAAATGCACATGGGGAAACGCACTAACTGTCAGCCGTAGTGACGCCTAATCCATGCATTCCTCAGAACTTTATTTATCGGTTTTTCATAGTATTTATAGCAAATGACAGATAAAAAAACTGAAATAGTTAATGACGTTATTGCGTATGTAAATATATCATAATAATCATTTCCATTTGGTGACATTAATTCTGTCACCTTAGAAATAACCATATAGTGAAGCATGTAAAGTGAGAATGATGCCTCTCCTAGCAGGATCAAAATCTTATTTGATAATAAACCAGATATATACCCAGCCCCATATGAGAAACTAAATACCACCAAGGCCATACATGGAATAAATAAAATATCGTATTTCACATTCATGTCAGAAATAAAATTAGAAGCAATATAGAATGTAAAAAATAAAAGTGAAAGCGATATCACCTCAAGGACTGTCCCTGACTTTTTAGTTAACAAAAATGATGATGATAAATAAAATCTACACAGCAGAACGCCTATCAAAAAATCACTAAATCTAAATATTGGGTTGATATAAAAAAACCAATGAGTATTGATGTGGTCAGGTGGTGATATTATAAAGTAAGTGTTAGTTAACAGAATGGATAGCAACAATGAAATTATATATTTTGTTTTTAATTTAACAACAACGCAAAATGCAATATAGAAAAAAAGTTCACATGAAATACTCCATGATACCGTGTTGAATGAAAAATAATATTCATTAACAGGTATAAATGCATGCACCAACAGAGCGTTAGATAATAACGGTAACACCGGAGCATTTGATATATTTGTGAATACACCAAACAAAGCCATAAATAATATTAAGCAAAGTATATGAACTGGATATAATCTCGCCACCCTAAAAAAAAGAAAATCCTTATATCCAAATACTCCAGCAGCTTCGTGTTTTTTAAAGCTATAATTTATGATAAATCCAGATAAAATATAGAAGAATGTAACTCCAGTGTACCCATTAAAAAAATACTTTGCTGCAAATTGAACCGGTGGTAATGATGAGTTACCAAGGAGCCCCAAATGATGCAATAAAACACCAAGTGCCGCAAAAAATCGCAGTGATGTTAGAGAGTTAATAACTTTAAATTTCTTATTCATTAATCTGCCATGTATAAAAGTTAAGCACGCGCTGCAGATTAATCTCTAACGGATCTCGTGTCAAACTCGAGTCATTTAAAGTTAGCAAATACAATATCATGCCAACCTATTAAAAACACCGCCACTCTTACCCTGCCAGTCTTCTCCAGCGCAACCAATGATGATAACTTTTGCGCCAGCACCAGAAACATATGGCGGTAGAAGATTACTTAATCCGGGCTGCCTCGTTAAATCACTAGCATCAATTACTACGTTCATAGAAACCTCGCCACCACCATCAACAGCAAATATCGGGGTTGGTATTTTTGGGTTTTTTTGATCAATGGGCAAATACCCAGTAATTTTCAATGCTGGCCTGAATGCTGCGTTCGGCAGCGAGCTGACCATGATCTGCCCGCCCGTTACATATTCTGTGGCACACCCATTCATAGTAATGCAATATGGGTCTTTAAAATAAAACGCATAACTAGTTTCCTCTCCATGCATTGGTGATATTTCTTCAGCAGTACAATCAAGCATAGTACTGTATTGCAGTTTCGATATATAAAAGCCAAACTGGAATCCCCTTACTTGCACAAGCCTCATATCCATGCTTGTGCCTGACATGTAGTGAATGCCATTATTATCTTGCGATAAATCTATACCTGCGTAGCCATGACCATTCCATTGAGAAATACCCACTGATTCTATAATACCAGAGAAAGCACACATTGCTTTAATTCCTATTAACGCACCTTCTATTCCAACCTCCCTTATGTAAGGTGATGCCGACTTCCCTAGAAATATACCGTAATGTGGCTTTATTTCAGCCACATTAGATGTGGTCAACCCCAACCTTCTAAACATACATCTTTCAACAATACCCCTCTGACAAAATGAATCCATAGATGAATCCAGCAAATCCCATTTTTCTGGAACGAATGCACATAATGCATCGACTTCCAGAACCACATTGCCATCTTTTTTCAACTTAAATTTATTGTTCGTGGTTTTATAGAATACCGTTGACTCAGCTTTCCCCTGCCCTTTAATTCCCATATTGTCATATATGGGCACAGCCTCTGATGTGTGAATATTTCCACGCGGCGCTTCAAGTATTACCCTATTATTTTTCGCATAACCAGTGGCTCTGGTAATCGCTTCTGAATTATCTGTTTTACCGTCAGGCTTAACACCCCAGAAGCACATGTCATATGCTGTAAAATTAATTCTCCGCCATGCAATATCACCTGATGCAGGAACAATAACTATTCCGCCATCATCAACAGGTGACGCAGAGTTATCAAACGACTGAAAATACCCACCGCCATAATGATGCTCATCATCTGTCTCTGAATAAGCTGACGCCACATAGACAATCATCCCTGTGTTGCTAGGTGCGTATTCTCTGAGCTTATCGATATTTAAAAACCGGCCGATTTTATTAAACCCGGAATTCAGTGAGAACTCATCGATTTCTGTATCAATCTGCCCCAGCTTTTCACCAACGGTAATGTCGCCATGTCCAACCATTGACGAACCAGACGATTTTGATAACTCAGACCTCAGGCTAGCATCACCAATACCAACCCACGCGCCCATGCCAACACCGCCAGCCGATTCAGGCGTTGACCCTACAGGAACAGACTTCGGCAAATCACCATCCCAACGGTAATACTCCCCTGTCACTTCATCACGTAAAATCTGATTGCGCTGGGTGATTTCCGCGCCCTTCTGAAAGCTGTCCATCGGGATGTAACCGGCGGCGATAATTGCTTGGTTTATATCAACTTTGAAGCGTTCCATAAGCTGATCGAATACCCAGCGCATGCCCTCAATTGTCATGTGGCAGCGACCAAACCGGTCTTTGTATTCGTGTTCCAGCGATGTCACGAGCTCGTCAATTTTTCCTGAGTTAAATTTCAGGTCGCGTGGTGCTTCACTCGGTACTGCATTTTGAGTAGGGATAGTAGCCATGTGCCTTTTCTTCCAATAAAAAAGCCAGCTCTGAGGCTGGCTTGTTGGTTTGAGTGTTATGTCAGACGTTATAGTCTGCTTTCGGTGCGAAATACTCGCTTGCGGTGATAGAGAATGTGCCGTCTGCATCCGGTTTCTTGTCAGAGACGACCCAGCGCATGGCATCCATTTCAGTGATGGTTGATATGACGTACCGTGACGGCGACTGAACATTGTGGCCGTCATAGATATTGAGCTGAATATCAGGGATGTCGGCAATAAAACCTTTATCCGTATCAGCCCTCGCCTGCGCCGGATATTCGCCGGATGAGCTTCCGAGGTGATCGGTGATGCTCACCACCATATCGCCGGAGAACGTAATCCGCTCACTGGTGCTGAACACATTCCCGTTTCTGCCGGTGATGTGTCCGCCCTGCTGATTGCTGTCATAGCTGTCTGCCACCAGGACCATATCGCCGGGATAAACATAATCACCGTCTGCCAGTGTTTGCAGGCTAATGCTTGTCCGCTGGCTGACCAAACGATCCATTTCCAGCAGCGCACGGTCAGTGGCCTGATACTCGTTCCGGCATCCGTGCAGAGTGATTTTATTCGGGCTTTTCGCTGTACCCTTCACCACTGCGCCGTTTTCGATACGGTACTTCAGATAGGTTTTTTTGTTGGTCCGCGGGTTAACGTATTCAACCTCAACGCCGTCATTCCCGCCCGGCAGCGATATATCGTATGAGATGCGAAAGTTATTGCCGGTGATATTTGACCGGTTAAACACCGCCGCCGGATATTTCCGCTCTTCCTCACGGGAGAATGTCAGCACACCGTTGTCAAAGAACGCTGTCACCCGCGCCACGTTACAGATTGTCTCGATGCGCTGGCCGAGCGATACATCCTCATCATCAAACGTGTAATCGAAGTACCCCAAGCGCTTGTCAGGCAGTCCGGCGTAAATCTCATACAATCCGTGCAGATCGATAGTGTTCTCCGGCTGCTTTCCGGTAACCAGCCACGTATGCGCCACGGCATCCGCAAATGAGCGTGACGGCCGTTCTGTGTAATCAACTTTGCGGTTGGTCATGTCATAGCTGATCACATGCCGCGTCACCAGAGCGTTATATTTACGCTCACGTGAGCTTGTCGGGTTCTCTGTTGCTCTGACTGTCACGCGAACAAGGGTATCGTCAGGATGCTTCTCATTGAGCCTGCGGCGGATAATGTGCGCTTTTTCCAACTTAAGAATGCTGCTGTCGTTGCTGTTTTCAAGCCTGGTCAGCTGGAACGCATATCGCCCATAACCACCTCGCGGTGTGAATTTCACAGTCTTATAATAGGTTTTTGTTTTTGATGACCACGGGAACCCGCGATCATATGATTCTCTGGTACCGGAAATCTCATCGTTATTGTCGTCCACCTTCCAAAACTCAATGCGCGCTGTCGCCAAGTTCCCCTCCCCGAGTTGTGCATTCAGGTGTACCCATAACTCACCGCCCTCCATAGGAGAAAAGAACGGACCGACAGTCAGGAACTGATTGTCATACAGAATGAATTTCGTGGTATTAACAACAGCATTCGGCGGCAGTGTCGCCAGATCGCCACCGGATAGGTTGGTGAAGAAAAACTCGTAATACTTTTTCGGTAGCACGATTGACCCGTCATCTGTTTTCTTCGCATCAGACAGATAGGCATCCACCTTGATATCTTTTGTCACATCCCCGGTTGGTGTGCCATACGATACACTCACGGTCATTGATACTGAGCGTGGTTTAATGATGTCATAGAAGTAATCAAACTCACTCTGCCTGGCGATTTTAATCATCGCCTCGCCGCCTTTTATCTCGCCGGATATAACCTCATTCGCTGTTGCCTGATACTGCGGTATTTCGTCGCTTTCATTCGGCCCCGGAACTTCCTGACCGTCAACATCGTGAAATTCAAACCCCTCAAATATCTCAGGGATATTTTCACCAGGCTGAAATATCTGATAACTGGAGCCGTCCAGTGCGGTTAATTCTGATTCCGAGTATTTCACGTTTTCGATATCAAATTTCCCGATACCGAAATTCATCCACTCTGTGACCTTCTTCTTGTTGTCGATGTACTCAAACAGTGATTGCTGAATCAGATCCGGATATGCCCTCACCTGACCGTGAATTTCCGGACGCGCCTGGTATGTCCTGGCAACGTTGGTTTGCCCGGTGAGCCGGTTGTTAGGGCTTTCTTTTACGTTAGCATCAGCCGATGTAAATGATGGGGTTTTTGGCGCGAGAAATGAGAACACCTTTGAAACTAGCTTAAACACTGGGTTCAGAAGACTGCCAATAAACCCGCCCTTCGGCTGATCGCGTATCTGAATGTGGTGATATGCGGTCACAAAAAAATCAAGGCGATCATCGTCTGTCAGTGGTATTCCGTTGACGATAATTTCCACATCATGATGTAGCTTTTGTTCTTTCAGCCAGTCAAAAAAAAGAGAACCATTTTTTATTTCGACTCTCTCAGTAGGCATCCCTGGCACTCTTTGTATTTTAATCATCGCCATATCTGTAAAACTCCAGCTTCGTGTATAACCGGCCGAGCACTGACAGCCTGTCGATTCTTACGTGTCCGTTTTCACCGCGACTGTGCAATGCCGTGCTGCCGGTAACGATCCCGACGTGTACCGGCTGTGAGCCATCATAGGCAACAAACATGCAGCCATCTTCCGGATAAGCTATCGGCACCCACGGAACAATGACCCCGTTAAAACACGTCACGAAATCATCATGCTCCGCGTACCCTGTGACACTGTGTATCTCTCTGCCCATTACATGCCGGTAGTACAGGAGAACCAGCCCCCAGCAGTCACACTCAGTAAACGAACACGCACGGTTAACCCACGGCACCCCGACCATCCTGTCTGTAAATTCATCTGTCGTCATACCGCCTCCAGCCCGGGCCATTCCTGCGGCTCATAAATACGTCCGACATTTTTGTTCAGTGGGTTAGTCATTGAAAGTGTCATTGATACTGATTCCGCATCCAGTGAAATATCTTTCGCAAACAGCGTCCAGCGTACGATTGCCGTGCCTTTGTCCGCCTCATCAAACAGCCGGTAAGTCACCTCGACCGGCACCATCCGTGAATACGACCGCCATGCTTTCAGTTTCTGTTTAAACTCATGAGCCACACGGCTGAATTTCACGCTCGCGTCGATGATCGGCGTTTTACTCTGCTGGCTCTCTGACATCTCAAAGTTACACGGCAGGTATTCAATACCGCCGAGTGTCTTCGGGAAAATCTGGTGAGTGATCAGGTAAATGTCGCCGAATGACGGGTGTGATAACTGGAGTGTTTCATACAGGATGCGGTTTGGTCGCTGTGCGCGGAACTCACGCAATGTCGGCATCATCCCTCCTTACACCGTGGCAGTGTTTCAGTGACAATGACATCCAGCCAGCTGCCGAACGGCGGCGGGAACTCGATAATCACATCACCGAACTCGTCATCATCGTTATGCAGGTTTTTACAGATAACCTGACCGGTCCATGTAACCGATGCGCCGTTGACGCTGGTCTGCACCGGATAGGACACGAAGTGCAATTCCTGCTCCTGCAATCCGCTGCCGCCGATATCGATTTTCATCCGAAACCAACGATTGCAGTTGTCCAGATAATCAGGATGCCTCAGCCATTGAGCAAACGCCAACTCCTGCACCAAGGTTAATATCCATGTGACATTCCATACCGTTTTCAGGTCGTCGGTCAGCTTCTGGAATATCGGCGCACCAACCTGCGGCTGGTCTGTCATATAACCGGTATCAATGGTCATGTTTTTATCCGGCTTCTGTGCCAGAGGAAGCCAATCCGGGTAATCAATAATCATTAATTTTTGCCTTATAGCTGATCATTTGTCAGGTATGAACTTTTTAATGTTCGTATATTCTGGTTATCCCGCACCCTGCCGAGGATAATTTATGCAAAAGTTTAATCGTGAATTACAGAATCACATTCTTACCGTCTGCATTGCGTCATACCCACACTACCCATCATGGAATCAGTATGACCCGGAATCATTCCCTGGATTAATGAATGACCATATACTTGCTGCCAATATTTATTACCTGCATGAGCGTGGGCTTATTTCTGTCTCTGAGCAGCGCACAGATGATCCGTACTCTCTTTTTGAGAACATTAAGGCCACAGCTGACGGCATAGATTTTATGATGGGTGATGAAGGGTTAAAGTCGGTGCTGGATATCCGAACAATTAAAATTCACTCTGATACAATGACTCAACTTATTGATATTATTTCTTCTTCAAGTATTCCTGAAGAAGAGAAGCGTGGTATTTTATCAAAACTCCGAGAGCTTCCTGCAAGTGCCATAACACATTTGACGAATGAATTAACGGTGAAGGCTGCTCTTGCTCTGCCGGGCGCACTTCAACTAATTCAAAAGTATTTGCAGAGTCTTTAGCTGGGGCTGCTTTACTGAACCGACCCCACCCGATGTGGTGACCGAGATACACCCAAAAATCCTGCTCAGTCTCCACGTCCATGAAAAAGCCGTTTTGGTGGAACACTGCGTTTTTTATTTTCATGATATTACCCTCTCACCCTGGCAGATGCTGTTGTGTTTCGTGTAATGGCGCTGTGCATCGGCCCTTTGTTATCCATATCCGCGATAAACACATCTATGGTCATGCCGTTGTTGTCCTGCCGTGCCTGTGCATCGATTCTGTTGCCACCAGATGAGTAGTCATTGATGTTTACCGTTACCGGCACCTGTCCGCCGCCAATATCACGGTTGCTGATGACCTTACCGTTATCGCCGGGGATCATGTACTGGTTACCGTTTGATGCTTTGAAAATCTCCGGTTTGCCACCCTCACCAACCCGGTACATTTCACCAGATGATACCGAGCCACCATCTTTACGCGCTCCGGCAATTTTAGATGACTGAGAATAGACATTGTTTGCAGTCGTTATACCACTCAGTGCCGTCACACTATTGGCTACGGCAGACAGGTTGGGTATCGCGCCAAGCCCACCCATGAATGACCCGAGGATTGTTCTGGTTATTAGCGCCTGAATAGCCATTTGCATTAACTGCTGAATCATTGTATTCAAGGCTGTATTTGCCAGGTTTCTCATGGCATCACCAGCAGACTGAGTGCCAGACAGCATTGCCGATACCGCCGTTGCCGTTCCCGAACTAAGGGAGTCTATTGCCCCTCCCATTAATCCATTAAGGTTGTTTTGTGATTTCCACAATGACCACATCGCATCAAATCGTGACTGTTCATACTCAGTATTTGCAGCATTCATCAGTGCAAGGCCTTGTTGCGCTGTAATGACTTTCTGATTCTCAAAATCCTTAATCAGAGCCAGTTTCTGAGCGTGCTCATTTGCCAGTGCCTGAACCGGATCAACCTGAGCCGCCATTTCCTGAACAGGAGAGACGGCAGATTTAGCATTTATCTCCGCTGTTCTTTTGGCGTGTTCCGCTTTTAACTCAATACTGCGTTTCTGATACTGTTCCTCGGTGATGAGGTTTCCTTTCAGTTGACGCTCAAGCTGCTCACCGGCCAACTTCATATCCTGATCAGCTTTTGCCTGTGGATTCTGCTCAAAGGCCTCTTTGCGGTCTTTTATCTTCTGAGTGAGGTCATATTCCTTACCTGCAAGCTCAGTTATTTCAGCTATCTGTGCTGACGTTGCTTTTTTGCCGAGTTTCTGAACTGCCTCAAGAACAGCGGCCTCGCGAGAAAGCCCTTTTGTTTCCAACTCCGCAACTTTCGTCGCATTAGCCAGGTCGACTATCTTCTGTTGAAGTTTTTCGGCTTCGGTGGCTTCTTTTGCTGCTGCGCTGGCGGCTTCTTTCGATGTACGAACTGTTTCCTTTTTGGCATCAGTAAGGTCATAATTTCTGGCTGCTTCATTCTCTATTTGCTGCATTTGAGTCGAGTCAACTTTAACACCAACATCTTCAGCCTTCTGCTTCTCGGTGGCGATCGCCCTTTGCCGGTCGTCTGTTATTGACAGAAGCTCATTTTGCTTGCGCAGATTTTCCAGTAACTTATCACCATCCTGACTGCGCTCAACCGTCAAGGATGTTGCATTAAATTTCTGTTTTGCTCTTGTGGCATCCTCAAGGTTCAATCCGTATGCCTTAAGTGCGGCACTGGCATTCGGCAATACAGACCCAGATTGAGCTGTGAGAAGGTCTGTCCCTTGTAGTAATTCACCGTTGAGCTTCGCCTGCATCAGCCCTGTTGAGTTTAATGTACGTGAATACTCAGTTGTTTTTGTGTCTAATTCAGCCTGCTTTATTTTTATTTCATTAAGTATTTTTGCCCTGTCACTTTCCACACCGGCAAGGCTGTAGTTCCTTTCTCCTGCCTTTTTGTACCTCTCATTCAGACTGTCTATTTCGCTGCCAAGCTCTTTAATTTCATCTTTCTGAGTGGACATATGCTGAGTGGCTTTCGCGATCATGCCCTCAAGCTGCACGCGGTTCATGCTCTGCATTTTTTCAGTCAGCCCTTCAAGCTCATCAGCGAACTTTGAGGCCTCCTCTCTGGCTTCTTCTGTTTTCTGGAAAAAGTAATAAACCGCAGCGCCAGCCAACATGGCAGCACCTGCTGGTCCACCTATCGGCGCAAGCAGCCAATTCATGGCTTTGAGAGCATTAGACATCGTTAAGCCAGTGGCAGCAACACGCGCCTGAGATGCGCTGAGCACGTTATTTGCTTCCGCAGCTATAATTGCTGAATTTGTGTACGCAGTCTTGAGTCTGGTGACATTGGCTAATGCTGTAGCCTCTGCTGCCGAGCCGCGAGCAACCTGATACTCTGCCTGAGCAAGTTTTAAGGCTATCATCGCCGCCGCTCTATCCGCTACCGCCTTTCTTGCCATTACAGCCAGATGCTTTTCATCTGCTATCGCAGCTTGCCGGGTAGCAATCATTCCAGCCATTGTGTCCCGCGCTTTTTTAATCTGTGCAGCACCAGCCAATGCCAGCGCACCAGCATATCTTGACCCCATGACGCCTGCGGCAATAATCAGGACGTTCGTTAATGAATTCAGGCTTTCGCTGGCGGTGACGACCGAACTGTTAAAAACACTGGTAAATGATTTTACGGCAGAAGATTCGCCAAAAAACTTAGTAATGTTGTTACTGGCCACTTGAAGAGACTGCGACATCGTTTGTGTTGTGTTTGCGAATTCAGCCTCAATAGTCGGCCCCATTTCACGGAATGCCTTTAACAACACATCCGTAGTCAGCTTGCCTTCCGCAGCCATTGCCCTCAACTTACCGATACTCACACCAAGCGAGTCAGCAAGCCCTTTCATCAGCGCAGGTGCCTGCTCGCTCATTGAGTTGAATTCCTGCCCGCGCAACACGCCTGATGCCAATGCCTGTGATAACTGGACAAGCGCGCCTTCGGATTCTGCCGCCGTGGCACCGGAAACGGTCATTGCTTTGGAAATGGTGGTGGTTATTTGCCCTAACTCCTGACCACTTAGTCCGGCACTACGCATGGCTCTTTCTAAACGTGAATACAGTGTTGCGATACCATCAAGGCTTGAACGACTGTTCTGTGCGATATCAAACACACGCTGATTCACCACCGCCAATGTCTCACCAGCTTTTATGGAGTTGACAAGTTTGTTATTCAGAACCGTCCATGCTTCGGCGTAACTGGTAACAGCAGACACAGACAGGTATGCAGTCAGTGATGCAGCAACGCGCGACAGTGAAGCCATTGATCGCTCAGTGCCATTGACAGCGGTTGTGGTACGGTTAAAGCCGCCTTCCATGTTCCGCAATCGCTGATCTAACTGGCGTTGAGATGTCAGCAACTGAGCAACATCCATCTGCACCTGATATACGATTTCGCCTACTTGTGCCATTTACTGGTCCCTTAAAATGAAAAAACCCCGCCGATTGGCAGGGTTCTTTGATGTTTATTTTATTGTGTTAATTCAATAATCCGGTTTTTGTTTCCATAACCGAATCTGATAATGAATACGTATCAACTACACCATTTTTGTATATAACAATGAGCTGTTTTGTTTGCGTATCAGCGCCGCCATCAAACAAACCATAAAAAGGAATGAATGACGTTCCTTTAACCTGTGTATTTGCCAGCGTGTAAATCCACTGCTCACTTTGTTCAGTATTGAAAGTTGTCATTCCAGGCGCGCCAAATAATTGACGCACTTCATCTTTTGTGGTTTTGCCTTTTACAAGTTTTGATTGCACAGATTCCTGTGATTCATTTTTAATTGAATGATTGCCAGCAGAAGCGCAGCCACCAAGAACAACAGTCGCAAGAACCAAGCCTGTAATAAAAATCTTCTTCACATCCCCT
>NZ_NRQY01000001.1:263018-273905 GCF_003996855.1 Morganella morganii
TACTGTCAGCTTGCAGAAAAAGCCCTGATGCAGGGCAAAACACTATCTCCGCTGGACTGGAAGTTTTTCTTTTTCTCCTGGTGGAAGAATCCGCAGTACGCAATTGACCCCGTAGAGCAGTTACCGCAGCGCCTGACCGATTATTTTGATGAGCTATCCGGTAAGTACGGAATTACGGTCACTGACCGGCAGAAAGCCTGGTACTACGCCAAAGAAAAAACACTCGGCGACGATATGAAGCGGGAATATCCGTCGATACCGTCAGAAGCATTTCAGCAGTCGGTAGACGGCGCGTACTACGCCAAACAATTCCGCTGGCTGTACGAAAACAAACGTATTGGTGAAATACCTGATAACTCACACTTACCGGTACACACGTACTGGGATATCGGTGTGGGTGACTCCACTTCAATCTGGTTTGTGCGTGAAGTCGGTGAAGAATTCCACATCATCGATCACTACTCAAACAGTGGTGAAGGTCTGCGGCACTACATGAAAGTGCTGAAAGACAAAGGCTATGACTATGCCAGCCACAACGGGCCACATGATATCGATAACCGCGAGTTTGGTTCTGATGCGAAATCACGCCGGGAACTGGCGCGTGAAGGGTACGAAATTGACGGGCAGATTTATTCAATCCGCTTTGAGGTGGTGCCGAAGCTATCCGTTGATGAGGGTATTGAGGCAGTGCGCGAAATCCTGTCACTTTGCATATTCGATGAGAACAAATGTGGCGAGGGCATAACCCACCTTGAGGCTTACCGTAAAGAGTGGGACGACAAGCGCGGCTGTTGGAAAGATAAGCCACTTCACGACTACACATCACACGACGCTGACGGATTCCGTTATTTCGCGGTCAGTCGCCGCAACGCAAAACGCCTGACAAAACCTCTGGCATTCAACTGGAACTGACATGAATACAAACGTGGATTACAAACATCCGGCATACACCGAATTTTTGTCGGAATGGAACATGATCGGGGACTGCGTTGACGGTGAGCGCGTAGTGAAAAGTCGCGGTGAAAAATACCTGCCGCACCCCGCAGATAAAAAACAGGATAACGATGATGGTGAGCGGTATAAAAAATACCTTCTTCGTGCATCGTTCCTGAATGCAACCGGACGTACGTTGAGCGGATTACTCGGTATCGCATTCAGTAAGCCGGTAAAAATCAGCATGTCTGGTGGTACAGAGAGTCTTGAGAAGGACATTGACGGACAGGGACAGCCGCTGACACAGATGATCCGTGATGCGCTATCTCAGGTATTGCAGCGTGGCCGCGCCGGGCTACTCAGTGATTTCAGTGGGTCAGGCATCCAGACTGAGGCAGACAAAGGCAGACCGTACGTCCGGTTGTTTACGGCGAAAGAGATTATCAACTGGCGTGTCACCGGCGGGAAAACATCACTTGTTGTCGTGAAATATCAGGAACCGGTTGAATCCGATGATTTTGAGCTGCAAATGCAGGATCGCTGGATTGAGTTGCGGATGATTGACGGGCATGCGCATTCCAGACAGTGGCAGAAAGACGGCGAAATCAGTCCCGGCGAATGGGTAAAACTCACCGATGCGCAGGGGAAGCCCCTTTCAGAATTGCCGTGGTCGTGGATTGGGTCGATGAATAACGACCATACCCCTGATGCGCCGCCGCTGGCAGATGTCGCATATGTGAACATCAAACATTACCAGATTGAGGCAGATATTGCCGAATCAGCACATACGATAGGTCAGCCGATGGTTGCGCTGTCCGGACTGACAGATGACTGGGTGAAAAATCACATGTCTGACGGGTTCACTGTCGGCTCCCGCAAAGGCGTGTTACTTCCGCAGGGTGGGGATATGAAGTTCGCCCAGCCGGAAGAGCGAACTATGCAAATTGCAGTTGCTGAGCGCCGTGAAAAACAGATGGCAATGCTCGGCGCAAAACTGGTTGAGCGCGGTTCGTCGGCAAGAACAGCGACTCAGGCACAGGACGAGGCGCAGACGGATAACTCGGTGTTGTCACTGAGCGCCGGTAACGTTGAGCAGACATTTAACCGGGCGCTGAATTTTTGCATTCAGTTTGCCGGTGCGGGTGAAGCCTCTGTGGAGCTTAATAAAACATACGATATTGCACAGCTTGATTCGGCAGCAATTACCGCGCTCCTGGCGTCTGTTCAGTCCGGCAACATGCGGATTGTGGATTTTATCCGGTACATGCAGGGCGTAAACCTTGTCCCGCAGGATGAGAAACCGGAAGATATCGTTGATGAGCTTGAGCTGACCAGAGGAACAAATATGCTGGGAGTATAAATTATGCAGCCGGGAATCATTCTGGATAATGCACTGATGATTCAGATCATGCTGGAAAGGCTTAAATCATCAACTGCCGATACGCGTGAAATGGTGTCAGATATTCGCTCTGCTGTAGCATCTGCGTTATCAGGATTCTCCGGCAGCGTTTCATCAGTAGGCAGAGCAAAATCAATAGCACTGGCCTTGAGAAAAGCACTGAAGCCGGTTCTTGTTGGTTATTCTGACCGATTACTTGATGACATTATCAACGCAGCTGTGGTGATGGCAGATGCTGAATATTACGGATTCAACTCACTGGCAAAAGACGTTAATCCGGCTGATGCTGACAAGGTGCGCAGGGATGTGCAAAACATACCTCTCTCTCTGCCGGGCTGGAACAGCTCCCTGTTTCTCGCCAAATTCATTGAGTCGTGGGCCGATACAGCCGTGCAACAGATAGAAAATCAGGCGGTGATATCGCTGTCGTCAGGCGGGAGTATATCTGACATGCAATCCGCTATTAACGGAACCTCAGCGGAACCGCTGATAATCGCAGCAGCAGTGGTCGGCAGGGTGGCAAGGGGGTTTCAGACTGTCGCTAAAACGACATTGCAACATGCGCACAGCGTAGCTGCTACGGACTTCTACAAAGAAAATCCTGACCTGATTAAATATGAAGAGTTCAGTGCAATACTGGATAACAAAACATCAGCCGTGTGCCGTTCGCTGTCCGGTAACCGTTATCCGCTTGGTGATGGGCCACGGCCTCCGCTTCACCCTAACTGCCGCAGCCGCTTACTCCCTGTGCTTGATGAGAAATATGAAGATTTATTTGTCACAAAGCCGGTCGGTAATTCTGAATGGGGCGAAGAAACTTATTATGAGTGGCTTTACCGCCAGCCAGCGAACAGGCAGGACATTGTTCTTGGCAAGACCAGGGCGCAGTTATTCCGTGACGGCGGGTTATCACCGGAACGATTCGCAAAACTGCAACTCGATAAATACTTCAGGCCGATGACGCTGAGGGAACTTCAGAAAATCATACCCGATACCTTCCGAAAGGCAGATATAGAACTCAAATGACCCGCTCCGGCGGGTTTTTTATTACCTGTAGTCAGTGACTACACCATCAAAACCAGAGGTTGACGATGTTTAAGTGGAAATTAACCAAAGAAGAATTTGACGCGCTGACTGATGAGCAGAAGGCCATGTACAAAGAATCCGGTGACGGATACCAGATTCAGATTGACGGTATGCCTGACATTCCGGACGTGTCCGGCCTTCAGAAGAAGGTTGATGAACTGTTATCTGAGAAGAAATCAGAACAGGAAAAGCGCCGTCAGGCTGAGGATGCAGCGAAGAAAGCAGCAGAAGAACAGGCCCGTAAAAACGGCGATATCGAATCACTGGAAAAAAGCTGGTCTGAAAAACTCAGTACCCGCGAAAAAGAACTGCTGGCTCAGTTGCAGGAAAAAGATACCAGCCTGAGAACCCTGCTGGTTGATAACGTTGCACAGTCACTGGCAGCAAAACTGGCAGGTGACAGCGCTGCACTGATTATGCCGCACATTAAATCACGACTTGCTGTTGAAGAAGGCAAAACCCGCGTGGTGGACGCGGCAGGACAACCATCAGCCCTGACTATCGATGAGCTGGAAAAAGAATTCAGAAGTAATCAGTTATTTGCGCCGGTGATTATTGGCAGCAAAGCAACCGGAACCGGAGGTGACGGCGGCAAAGACAAATCACATGCCGGAGGCGGTGATAAACCAAAAAGCGTGAATCCAATGGTGGATCGCGCACGTGAAATCATTGCAAACAATTCAGAGGCATAAGATTTATGACATTACATATTTTTCAGCACCAGGTCTCTCTGGCGGCTACCGAGCTGGTAGCACAGGCGGTACAGCAGTTTAACGAAGCATCCGGCGGCGCACTGGTTCTCGGTGATGGCGACCATATCGGTGATTATATTGAACAGACATCGTGGCAGCTGCTCGGCGGTCTGGCTCAGCGCCGTAACGCGTATGGTTCAGGAAACCTGACTCCGCAGGAATTAGGGCAGATCCTTGACCGAATGATTAAAGTTGATGGTCGTATCGGTCCGGTATCTGTTACCCCGACGATGATGAAGCGGCTGGGCAAAGATGTAGCAGAGGCCGCGGCTGTTGTTTCTGCACAGGCGGCAGAGGCTATGCTTCAGGATTACCTGAACACAGCAGGCGCGGCACTGAAAGCAGCCATCTCTGGTAATGCTGCTGCAATTACCGACCTGACAGCCAGTGGCAAAGCACCGTCACTGCGTGGATTAAATAAAGGAACCCGCCCATTCGGCGACGCGTACTCCCGCATTATCGCCTGGCTGATGGATGGCGCAACGTTCAACGACTTTATGGATGAGACGCTGGGCAACGCCAGCAACCTGTTCCAGATTGGTAACGTAGCCATCAAGCAGGACGGTTTCGGGCGTCGCTTCGTAATTTCAGATATCCCGTCTCTGTCAGAAGGTGATAAACAGCACTCACTCGGCTTGGTCACTGGTGCGGCGGCGGTACAGACATCACCGTTGATCATGAAGGCTCAGGACGTTCTCGGACAGGAAAACATTAAGGCCCTGATGCAGGGTGAATATGATTTCACTGTTGGTCTGCGCGGCTATCAGTGGGCGAAAGACAGCGTCAAGTCACCAACCAACGAACAGGTGGCAACGATCGCTAACTGGAAACAGATCTCAACCAGCATCAAAGACACCGCCGGGGTTATGGTGACGTTCGGCAAAGATGCTGGTACAGGTGACGAGGCTGGTAAATCCACGAAATAATCACCAGTGATAATCCGGAGGTGATATGGCAGTACAAATCAGTCCGGAGCAGATAGGCGAGCAATTGGAAATGATGGGGTTTGAGGCCCCTGATTTTGCGGTTGCCGCCGCATTGTCTGTGGTGGACAGTATTGACGGATGTCTTGATAAGGCTGGGTACACGGATGCAGTGATGACGCTGATTAAGGTGTATTCCGTCATCCTTATTTTGTCGGCGGCTGATGTCCGTAAAATTGCATCAGAACATGCGCCGTCCGGTGCGTCAGTCTCATATCAGTATTTTGCTGACGGCCGGAAATCATTGCTGAAATTGTTATCCGCGCTGGATACCGCCGGATGCACAGATAATCTGCCCATTGACCGACCAGTCGGTATTATTCAGTTTGACGTGAACCGGGGGTGATATGGGTAAAATCCTGCGCCGGTTCTGCAAGGGATGGGCGACTATCTGGAAGATTGAAGGCAAAGACAGTTATGGTAAGCCGAAATTCTCAGAACCAATCCACATCCGGTGCGATTACGGAAGTAGGATGAGTGATGGCACAAAAACAGTAGGCACTGAAATTATCATCAAAAACGTTATCTGGACGGAATATAGCGCCGCAACACAGGATGATTATATTGCTATCGGCAAACACAGCGGGCGGGACCCGTCAGCAGCCGGAGCCAGTAGAATCAAAGCTGTTGACCGCGACCGCGATATTAATGGCGGGAAGGATGACTACACACTAACAACGGCGGTGTGACATGGGAGCGAAAGTAATTGGCATTAACCGTGCGGTTGCTGAGTTGAATGCACTGGTCGGTAACATCACATCAAAGAAAGTCAGCAGGGCCATGCATCGTGCGCTGGATATCGGCGGCAGACAGGCTGCGGTATATACCCCGATTGATACAAAGGCACTGATCAACTCTCAGTTCCGTGATGTGGAGGTGAAAGGAACGCTGTTTACCGGACGTGTTGGTTACTCAGCATCCTATGCCGTTTTCGTCCACGACCCGAATGTGAAGCAGAGTTTCCGCAGGCCGACAGCAAAGAAGGAATTCCTCACCAAAGGATTTGAGGAAACGAAGCAGATGATTGACCAGGCTGTCGCTGAGGAAATGCGCATATGACCACAATTGAACAGGTTAAACGTTATTTTTCTGAGTCAGGGCTGTCTGACGGCTTCATCATTCAGGACTATGAATGGTCAGAATCCGGTGGGCACGATCTGGATGCGTACATGGTTTTTCAGCAGCGGGACGGAACCGGCAGAATCAATGATCTTGGCGGTGACGATTTTTTCGCCGTGTCGTTAATCTCAGGTAAGAATTGGGTCGAATTTGTCGCTCAGAGAGCCTATGAAATACTTGATTATGTCAGGTGTCATGCTCAGTCTCATGGCCTGAATTTCATCATCAACACTTCTGGGTTCGTGAATCCTGTTCAGACGGCAGAGGGGCGGTACTGGATTCCTCTGACCTTCCGCTGCACATCTTAAACAAACACACTTCAAACAGGGTCGCTTATGCGACCTTTTTTATTTGCAAATAAAGAGGTTATAACATGGCACAATGCCCTGATGATAAAGGCCTGGTGATGGGTAATGCGGGCATTCTCCGTATTGCGCCCGGTTGCCCAGGTACGGTTCCTGAACAGTCCGCGTTTCTGCGTCTCGGAGCGCTGACCAGCAAAGGGCTGGATTACGGTACTGAAACAGTTACCTCCAAAGCAGACGACACAAAAGGGCTGACCGAAGCTATCGTGACCGGTCTGGATTTAACCATTAAGTTTGATGGTGAACTGAAGCGCAAAGGTGCTGATGGCTCCACGTCTGCTTTTGATATTGCCAAAGAAATCCTTGCTGAAGTCAAGGCCAGTCGTCAGCCGTCATATTGGGTTCAGCTCGATATGAAAGGCGACGGCAGTGATGTGATTCAGGGTTATATGAACTTCACGTCATGGTCTATGGAGTTCCCGACCAAAGAAATCGCCACGTACTCCGGTGAGCTGAAAGTGGCAGATGCTGACAGCTTTGAGTGGTTACAGGAAGAAATCGTGGTGCAGAGCATCACCGCCACTCCTGCAGCACTGACAGTGAAAGCCGGTGAAACTGCAACATTCACAGTCGGATTTAATCCGGTTGGCGCAACAAACAAAAATTACGAGGTGGTCAGCGATAAGCCTAACTTCGCTACCGTCAGCAAGTTGCTGAATGTCGTCACTGTAACCGGTGTTGCCGCCGGTACCGCGAATATCAATGTCACATCGGAAGATGGAAGTAAAACGGCGAAGTGTGTCGTTACAGTCACTGCGGCCTAAATATTACAAAGGGCATCTCCGGGTGCCCTTGATAATGTTCAGGAGGATATATGACACCGCGTTTAGAATACGGCGAGATGGTGATATCCACTGCCGAAAATGATTACCTGTTCCGCCCGTCACTGGATGCTATGACGCAAATCGGGTCGTCAAAAGAGATAGTGAGCACGTTTACACGATTAAATGGTGCAGAGGTACAGCAAATTATTGCGTCCGCTGTAGACGCTTACGGGGCTGTCCCTGAATGGCTGATTGCACTGTTAAATAAGCCGGTTTACGGGCGCGGCATTTTATCGGCCGCAATGGACGTGATGCAGGCATGTTGTGACGATGACTGTACTGAGGTTATCGGCGAATGGCGACCAGGAAAATCCGGCATGGTGTACCGTCAGGGCGCCATGCATTACCGCGATATCATCCTGCTGGCGCGTGAATTAATGACTCACGGCATTATCGGCAAGGCGAAGGTGCGCAAACTCCAGCGCAACGAAGGCAAAGATGAATACTCCGACGAGTTTCACGCCGTCGATTACATCAGTGCCGCCCGCGTGCATTTCAACATCGCCCGCAGCGAAGCGGAACAACTCACAATGACCGAGTTCGTGATGATGCTGAAAGCGAAATATCCGGATGAGAAAGGCTTCACGAAAGATGAGTACCAAAAAATCATGGATATAGACGACGAAAGAAGCAGAGATTTAATCAGCGGCAGGAAAAGGCTTGTAAGCCGAAATAAGAATAAGGCACAGTAATGGAGAGTATATGAAGACTATCGATATAGACCTCCTCAGGGATATTGTCACTTATAACCGCGAAACAGGTGAATTTTTTTGGCGCAATAGGCCGAGATCGCTATTTAAAAGCGACAGGTCTTACAAAATATTCAACACAAGATATGCAGGTAAAAAATGCGGCGCATTAACCAATGGTTATCTTGCGGTTGGCTTCAATAATAGCTTGTTTTATTGCCATAGGTTGGCATGGGCGATCCATTATGGGTATTGGCCTGACACCGATATTGACCACATCAATATGGATAAAACAGATAATAGAATCTCAAACCTTAGGTTGGTCAATCGCCGAGGAAATATGTCCAACATAAGTGTTACAAAGGGAAATTCCAGTGGATTTATCGGAGTGCATTGGGCAAAAAGAGAGAGAAAGTGGCTGGCATCAATCACGGTCAACAAGAAAACTCAGTTTATCGGTTACTTTGAGTGCAAAAAAGATGCAGCTTTAGCCTACAACGAGAAGGCGGCTGAATTCAATGGTGAGTTAGCATCAAAGAAAATACAGCATAACTTAATGCAGATAGCTGCCATCACTAAGGCCGACGATGCCCGCAACGATGATCTGATTAAGGGTAGGCGCCGGTTGGTGAGCAGGAAGAAGGCGTGACTAAGCCCCGGAAGGGGCTTTTTACTATGCAGAGGTAAGCAATGAACCAATTAGACATCTATTTAAATCGGGATGATGTGAAAGGTCATCATCAGAAAAAACAGTTATTTAAACTTGTGTACATTGACGAGGTTATTCAAGGCTCCTTTATCATCACTGAGTTCTGTAACGGTGAAGTAAAATATTACACTCAGCGAACAGGTGAAAAGCCGATATTAAACAACACGCTGCCATACAATAAAGATGATTCACTGCATTCATCACTATCCGAACACATTCATACGTTAGCTATTGGTGTTCAGCCCTGACTAAGAGCCGTGTTTATTTTTTGTCCGTATCTCCGATTAATCGAAGTCAGTAGGCTGTTGCTTGTTAGGTATTTCAACTAAAAACCCATCGCAATCAAATGCTTTCTTTGGAACCTCATAACCAAGCTCTTTCAGCCTGTTGAGTGTAGGATCTAATACTGAAAAAAAATCATCGTCATCGAGGGTGTCCAGCTCAAATTCACTAAGTGAAACGCAAAATTGGGTATGGCCAATGCGTATTTTTTTATTTATCTCATCGAATGTCTTTTTAAGAATAACCCCTGACAATTCTTCTCTCGCCTTGCTCGCAATGTGTGCGGCGTCTTGTGCAGAGATCAATTCATCACTTGGTGGCTCATTTAAAAAGCTCATATCAAGGCGCTGAACGATCTCCGCGTTCATGGAGCGAGAATTTGATTTCGCTGCATCCTCTATTTTTTCTTTTAATTCAATCGGAAGCCTGACGCGTAATTGCGGGTCTTCTCTGCTCATGGCTGATCTCAGTTAGTTGCTAATCACGAATTACAAAATTATGCCCCACGGTGGGGTTGACTTCAATGCCGCACGGTGTGACAATTCGATCATGCCTCACGGTGGGGCTAAATAATAAAGGGGTGAATAATGCAGAAAGCAAAAGATATGTCTCAGCGGAGAATTCGGTTCCCGGATGAGCTTTGTCGATTAATTGAAGAGAATGGTGATAAGGAAAGCCGGCAGTTTAATACAGAGGTTATCTATCAGCTCAAAAAAGCGTATGGATTGCTCGGAAAGGTGATGTATGAAGCCCAATAACGAAGAAACCCCAACTGCGCAAACAATTGAGGTTTCAGTATCAAGTAATCCCGCGAAAGGAATAAATGACATGAACAGTGTAGCGAAAACAGACTTAACTTTCCAGAACTTCACGTTTAAACCAGTAACTGAAAACGGTCAGGTGTGGCTGACTTCTGCGGAACTGGCAAAGGCCATTGGTTATAAGAAAACGGATGCAATCAGCCAACTTTATTCACGTAACACTGACGAGTTTACCAACGCAATGACAACGACCCTCAAAATGAGTGTCGTTAGAAAAACCGGTACAGTCGATATGGTTGTCCGCCTTTTCTCACTGCGCGGCGCTCACCTGATAGCAATGTTCGCATCAACGCCGGTCGCAAAACAATTCCGTAAATGGGTGCTGGATATTCTGGATCGTGAAGTGGCAGTCAGCCCGGAAGTTTCACCGCTTTATCGGTATATGGTGAAGGTGATAATCAAAGATACGTTATTTGATGGTCGGGTGGAATTTATGGGCAAGGCTAATTCATTTAATGAAATCGCAACAGGAGTGAGCCGTAAACTTGGTTTTGAACCATCGTCTTTCCGGTCAATACCAATGGGATTTAATGAGTTATCAGGGGGTATTCATTGATAGTAGGTACTAAAAACAGAAAAGCCAACAGGTGCAAACTGCTGGCAATTCCCAAACTTAACCAGAAGGAAAAGTTTCATGACTCAAATTACAGTAGCAAACAATAACTCGGTTGTCACGCAAAGTCGCTTTACGGTTCCCGAAGTCTACTACCGTGACCAGAAGGTAATCACGACTGAATCACTGGCGGTAGGGTACGGGGCTGACGCGAAAAACATCCAGGACAATTTCTCCAACAATAAAGACCGGTTTGTTGAAGGAAAGCATTATTTCAAGTTAGAAGGTGAGGAATTACAGTCATTTAAGAGCTACCCCGATAATTTCGGGTTAGTTAATAAATTTGCCAGACATGTATTCCTCTGGACAGAA
>NZ_NRQY01000001.1:275171-295196 GCF_003996855.1 Morganella morganii
TGGGGATGTGAAGAAAGTTATAGGGGCGCTATCACTTGTATTGGCAATGATGTTTTTATCTGGCTGCGCAAATAAAACACCAGACTTTAACCAGAGGTCATCGATGCTTTCGATAGGCATGTCTAAGGCTGAATAACCACCACCGTGCCGGGAGTACCGGAGAGAAAATGTCTGTTTATTTTGTCATTTCTGTTCTGATTATTTTTTTAATTATCCTGCTGATCGTATTAACTATTACCGGTAAAATTGTGGTCAGGCGGAAGAAAACCGTTTATCTGTCACTGTTGGCGCTGTTTTTTGCTTTTTTTATTAAAAGCACGGTATTGGAAACAGATGAGCAGATGAAAGCACAGGTTATTGAGATGGTACCGACACTGAAAGCCATCAGTCAGGTTGATCCGGAGGCATTTGATGCCTTTTTTACCGGTTACAGAAATGCCGGCAGTGGTTCGGAAAAAAGAGAAGAGTACTATATACGGGTACAACAGTGGGCCACCGCAAATATAAAACATCTGCTTTATATTGCGGCAGATGATGCTGTTATTAATTACGGGAAAATGCGGCTGGAATTTTTACAGAAAGCGCTGGCGCAGGATACATCCGGTGATTTTTGCTTTCGTGTGCTGCATCCGGAAGTGTCAGGCCCGCCGGATATGAAAATGGCCTCCGGAGAATACCGTGACTTTATTATCAGAAACAGAGTGGTACTTGAACTGGTGAATTCTGCCGGTGAGAGTATTCCGGTTGAGCATTATTCTGCGGATGATATTCAGACATTATTTTCAGCGCAGATACAGGAATCTGCGGATAAATACGGCGACCGTTTCCTGATGGGGGATGCGTTTTTGCTGGCGGAAGATAAGCTGCAAGCCTGTCAGATGGAAATTGATTTAATGGATGCTGTACTCAATGCACCGCCCCGTGAATCTGCTGAACTTATCCGCTATGTATTTGCGGATGAGTGGCCGGAATAAACAAAACCGGACTTCATCCGGATTAAGTCCGTATCATTATTTAATACCAAATTACTTACGGAGGACGGGATGCTGCCCATTGAGACAACCAGACTGCCTTCTGATTATTAATATTTTTCGCTATTAATCAGAAGGAATAAACATGAATTTCACCAGAATTGATCTGACTGCCCGGAACCGCAGAGAACATTTTGCTCTTTATCGTCAGCAGATTAAATGCGGGTTCAGCCTGACCACTAAACTTGATATTACGGCTTTGCGTACCGCGCTGGCGGAAACGGATTATAAATTTTATCCGGTGATGATTTATCTGATCTCCCGGATTGTTAATCAGTTTCCGGAGTTCCGGATGGCGATGAAAGATAATGAACTGATTTACTGGGACCAATCAGACCCGGTATTTACTGTTTTTCATAAAGAGACCGAAACATTCTCTGCATTGTCCTGCCGTTATTGTCCGGATCTCAGTGAGTTTATGGCGGGTTATAACACGGTAATGGCAGAATATCAGCATGATACTGCATTGTTTCCGCAGGAAAATTTACCAGAGAATCACCTGAATATATCATCATTACCCTGGGTGAGTTTTGACGGATTTAATCTGAATATCACCGGAAATGATGATTATTTTGCCCCGGTTTTTGCGATGGCAAAGTTTCAGCAGGAATATGACCGCGTATTATTACCTGTTTCTGTGCAGGTTCATCATGCAGTCTGTGATGGTTTTCATGCAGCGCGGTTTATTAATACACTTCAGCTGATGTGTGATAACATACTGAACTAAATTAGTTAATTCTGTATTTAAGCTACCTTATCCGACAGGAATGGTGGCTTTTTTTTATATTTTCACCGTGATTCGTAATCTCGTTTCAGAATGGTTCAGGATCGCTGTACGATAATGCCTCCGCAGTTTGGTAATACCATTAATAAGAAAAATCAGCAAAGACGAACAGCAATAATAATAAAGTAAGCAGTAATAATAATATTAACAACACCAGATGCAGTTATAACAATAATAGTATTTTAAATGCCGGAAAGACTGCTGCGACAGTCATTTTGAACAACACCGGAATGCCGTAAGGGCAGTCGTAACAACACCAGTAAAAACATCATGATAGCATAGGAATGTGCCTGAATATGTTTACTTAAACAATAAATAAACCGCCATATATAACAGAAGACAGTATTCTGAATGGCATTTTCTCTTCAGTATAAATATATCACCCTTTTTGCAGGGGGATATATAATAAGTTAAACTGAACAGCTATATATTTTAGTTTTAGTTTTAGTTTTAGTTTTAGTTTTATAGATAAAGTAAAACGATCCATTAAGTCAATGCGGGGTATATTTTATACCCCGCTTTTTTTACGTGTCCGCAGAGCGCGGATAATGGATCAGATTATGCAGTGTTACTACGGAATTTCCGGGGTTGGCGTATGCGTGCGGGATATCGGCATGGAAACGCAGGGATTCCCCGGCAGAAACGGTATGCCATTCATCCCCCAGCCGCAGTTGTAATGCCCCTTCCAGCACAATGACATGCTCGATGACGCCGGGTTCATGCGGGCCGGATTCACTGAGTGCTCCGGGCAGCAGGTCAATCTTCAGTAAATCTGTTTTCAGTTCATCATCAAACGGAATCAGCGGCGTGACGCGCATCCCGGAACGGGTCTGCTCAAAGACCGGCAGTTTTGCAAAAGGGTGAAGCGCTGCCTGCTGCTGTGGTTGTGCGCCTTCCAGAAATACAGAAAAAGCCACATTGAATCCGGTGGCGATTTTCCAGAGTGTCGATACAGTCGGGCTGGACTGTCCGCGTTCAATCTGGCTGAGCATAGCTTTGCTGACGCCCGTCAGTTGTGCTGCCTGACTGAGGCTCAGCCCGCGCTCGGCACGCAGTTGTTTAAAGGTCTCAGCAACAGCGGGTGTGATATCGTGCATAAATTGTCATTATTCCGGGTAAATGTCATTGTCTGTTATAGCATCCGGTGGTAGAGTCCGATTGTCTGCTATAACATCCGATGGTGTGTTCCTATGAGTAAGTTAACATTTTTTCGTGCCTTTTCTCCAGCAATGATGATGACGGGATTGGTTGCGGTGCTGGTCGGTTACGCCAGTTCGGTAGCGATTATTTTACAGGCACTGGATGTGGCGGGGCTTGATGCCGCTCAAACCGGTGGCTGGCTGATGCTGCTGGGGATCGGGATGGGGGTGACCACTATCGGTTTGTCTCTCTGGTATAAAATGCCGGTGCTGACGGCCTGGTCCACACCCGGGATTGCGCTGCTGGTGACCAGTCTGTCCGGTGTGACCATCAATGAAGCCGTTGGTGTGTTTATTTTTGCGTCCGGGCTGATGTTTCTGTGCGGCGTGACCGGTATTTTTGCCCGGCTGATGAATTACATTCCCCGTGCGCTGGCCTCGGCAATGCTGGCAGGCATTCTGCTGCGTTTCGGGCTGACGGCGTTCGGCGCGCTGAATACCAGCTTTGTGCTGTGTGCCGCTATGATAGCCTCGTATGTGCTGATGCGGCGGATTTTCCCGCTGTACGCCATTATTGCCGCGCTGATCACCGGGATTGCTGTGACTGGGCTGAGCGGTGAGCTGCATTTTGTCCGGGAAGGCAATGTGTTTACGCTGCCGGAATTTGTGATGCCGTCATTTACACTGACATCCCTTATCAGTGTCGGCATTCCGTTTTTTATTGTGTCGCTGGCCTCACAGAATGCGCCGGGGATTGCAATTTTACAGGCCAATGGTTATCCGCCGCATACCTCTGCATTGCTGACCTGCTCCTCGCTGGCGGCGATGCTGCTCGCCCCGTGGGGCGGATTCAGTATCTGTATTGCGGCGATCACCGCTGCGATCTGCATGGCACCGGATGTTCATCCGGACCCGGCGCGGCGTTATACCGCCGCTGTCTGGGCGGGAATATTTTATCTGCTGGCAGGTATTTTCGGCGGTGCGGTTTTTATGCTGTTCAATGCATTTCCGGCGGCTCTGATACAGATCCTGGCCGGGCTTGCGCTGCTGACAACGCTGATGAACAGCCTGCATCAGTCACTGGAGGATGAAAAAGGGCGGGATGCGGCGATTATCTGTTTTCTGCTGACCGCATCAGGTATTACGCTGCTCGGGATCAGCTCGGCCTTCTGGGGATTGCTGGCGGGTATTGTGGTACATCAGATTATGACCGGGCGCAGACGCTGAGTACCGGAATGGCATCGAAATACCTTAACATTCTGATAAGGTATATAACGACTTATGTTATAGAGTGGGATGATAAGTCAGGAAAATCGTCAGGCTATTCCGGAGACACAATGAGTTTACAGAATTACTGTGCAACAGAGCGCCAGTTCTGGCGCAATATCGCACAAACAGTTGTCACTATCAGTGACCGTGCAGAGTGCTATCTGACACCGTTACCGGTGCCTGTTTTTAACTATATTTATTTGCAGGCCGGTGCGGATAAAGATGAATTCACACAGGCTCAGCAACCTTTCGCGGCTCATCACAAATCTCATTGTCTGGTGGCGGAGAAATCTGCCGCAAAAGCACTGCACCCGCAGATTCAGGCTGCTGGTTATGAGGCTGACGGCGAAACCAGTGCCATGCATCTGAATATCGATGAGTGGCAGCCGTCTTCTGTTCTTCCGGCCGGATGTGAGATCCGTGAGGTCAATGATCAGCTTGTGTTATGGGCAGAGCCGCTGGAAGCGGCGTTTCCGGCTGGTGATGATGACGGGGAAGAGAGCGTGGATTTCAGTATCGTCAGTGACTATATCAGCTATCATCAGCGGGCAATGGCAAACGGCACTGAGCTGCACCATGCTGTTCTGCTGTGTGAAGGGAAACCGGTCAGTTGTATCACGCTGTCTCTGTCTGAATCGGGGGCGCGGATTGATGATCTCGGGACTGTTCCTGTACATCAGGGCAACGGCTACGCCACGCTGCTGCTGGACTATGTGCTGACATTGTGCCGGAAACGCGGGGTGCGTGATTGTTATCTGGAAGCGTCCTCAGAGGGACTGCGTTTGTATCAGAAGCTGGGTTTCCGCACACTGTTTGACTATCTGTTTTATGTGAAGGGATAAAAATGCGTAAGGCGGTCATCGGTGCATTGCTGGGCTGTTTGCTGATTGCCCCCGCAATAGCATCCGAAACAAAAAATACCGGGAAAGAGACTGTCCGGACAGAAAACCTTGCCCGTCAGGATGGCAGCGCTATTCATTACTACCTGCTGCACCAGCAGGCGGAACCCACCCGCAAATTACTGGTGCTGATTCAGGGTTCTGATTGTAACAGTGCCAAAAACAACCGTTTTATGACGGATACTTTCGGCGGTGCGTTCCCGGATCATGACATCCTGCTGGTGGAGAAATACGGGATCACGGATGCACTGCCTTATGATGTCCGGGATGGTGAGCGGGCAGACTGCCCGGCGGAAACCATGCTCAATGATTCTCTGTCAGTGCGGGTCAGTGACTATGCTGTGGTGCTCGATCGCCTGAGCGGGGAGTATGACACTGTGCTGCTGCTGGGCGGCAGTGAAGGGGCAACGGTCGCGGCACATACCGCGCTGGTATCACCGGCGGTTGATGCGGTGATTTCCATCAATGGCGGCGGGCGTTTTTTCCTTGATGATGTCACAGACAGTTTCCGAAGTGGTCCTCATCCGCCTGAAGAGACGCAATTAGCCGGTTTTCTGGCATTTACCGATGCGGTAAAACGCAATGAAGTGGCAGACGATATGCTGGTCAGCCAGCACGGGCCGCGCTGGTGGCGTGAATATCTGGCGGCCGATGCACAGCAGGTGCTGAACGGGCAGACAAAACCGGTTCTGGTTATTCAGACGCTGAATGATACCAACGTCAGTATTACGTCGTTTAAGCTGATGCAGAAAGCGATGGTGAACCCGGCTGTCACATTCCGGACATTTGATAATCTGGATCACTACTTTAAGGATAGTGACGGAAACCGCCATACTGAACAGATCCTGTCAGTTATCCGTGACTGGTATGCCGCACAGTGATTATCTGCGGGATCGGACTGGTCAGCAGGGGAAAATAAAAAAACAAACGCCCGTCAGAGCGGGCGTTCAGTCAGGCCACTACCGCGTATCAGCGGACAACCAGAACCGAGGTATGAGCGTAACGCACAACGGCGGCTGCATTGGAGCCGAGCAGATAGGTGGACATATCCGGGCGGCGTGAGCTGATCACAATCAGGTCGCTTTCCAGGGTATCCGCCAGTTTCAGAATCTGATCTTTTGGTGAGCCGGAGACCACATGCAGCTCAAACTGCTCCGCAGGCAGATTAAAATCACTGACCATCTTCGCCAGCTGCTCTTTGGCGCTGTCCAGAATCTCATCTTTTTCCGGCAGGGTTGCAGCATAGGCAATGCCGAACGAAGCAAAGTGAGAGAATGACGGGATCACGGCGACAAAGTGAATTTTGGCATTTTCAAATTTGGCTAATGTCTGAATCGTCGGGATTACCTCGCGGGTCAGCCCGGTTTCGGAAATATCGATTGGAACTATAATCGTTTTATACATAACACACCTCGCAATCTGAAAGCCGGCAAAATTAAGTTATTAGTAATAGTAATCTGCGTTAAGAGCACTATACGTGAAAACGATCAAAATTCACAAATAAACCCCTTAACGGGGCTTAATTGTGTGATGTGGTGACTAGCTGAAAATAAAACGGTCAGATTTATCATCCAGAATCTGCTTCAGCAGTGCACTCAGCGTGCCGGCAGGTGTGTCCGGGTCCGGCTGCCATTTGTTGTTATCCACATAAAAAAGCTGCCAGTTATCATCGGCTTCTGACCAGGTCAGTCTGGCGATTTGCTTTTCAATGGTTTGCGGGGTGCCGCACGGGCAGACGAGTTGTTTCTGATAAATCAGTATGTTGTTATTGTCCGTGCGGTACTGAACATCGAACTCATCGGGGATATGACCATTCGGATACAGGCGCTCAGTGAACAGGCGCATGTTCTGCTTTATTTGCTGTGTCTGAACTGAATTAAATTCCATAGCATTACCATTTTGTGACGAACGAAAATGAAAACATCCCGTTTATCCCGCCCGCAGTTCCGGCGGGTCCGGCCGTATCAGGCAGTACATAATCTGCGTAAATTGCGGACCGTCACGGGAGATCATGTTAGCGCATTTCACTGAGGTGAGAAATACTTTTCCGGCGATTCAGGAAAACAGGCAGGGATAATACAACAGAATTAATCAATCAAAGGAAAACAGACGAAAAAAAACGGCTTCCGCAGAAACCGTTTTTTCAGTGTACTGGCTGTGGTGCGGAAGCCGTTATTTTTTGATTCTGATAACAACAGTTTCGCCGACAGTGACCGGGCCGGTCAGTTTAGTCATCTCTTTGATTTCATCCATATTAGAGATAACAACCGGGGTCAGGGTGGATTTAGCTTTCTCTTCGAGCAGCGCCAGATCGAATTCAAGTACCAGGTCGCCTTTCTGTACGCGCTGGCCTTCTTCCGCAATACGTTTGAAGCCTTCACCTTTCAGTTCGACGGTGTCGATCCCGAAGTGAACAAACAGTTCAATCCCGCTGTCCGACTCAATGGAGAAGGCGTGATTAGTTTCAAAAATTTTACCGATTGTACCGTCAACAGGGGCAACAATTATGTTTCCCGCCGGTTTGATGGCAATACCATCGCCGACAATTTTTTCAGCGAAAACGACGTCAGGCACATCTTCGATATTCACAATCTCACCGGACAACGGCGCCACGATGTCGATCGTGCCGCTGTCTTTTTTATCATCCGAAACCAGCGACTTCAGTTTGTCAAACAGACCCATGAATACTCTCCTAAATGTTGATACGGGACCGGGCGTGAATTTGGTTTTTTCAGCACAGGGTTTTTTCTTTGGTGAAGGTTTCCGCCAGTGCCATCAGTTCTGTTGCTGTCGGCTGAGCGAGTGCCTGTTCAGCCAGTGCTTTCGCATCTTCATAATGCGTATTGCGGATCAGTTTTTTGATACGCGGGATAGCAATAGAACTCATACTAAATTCATCTAAACCCATGCCCAGCAACAATAAAGTTGCACGTTCATCACCCGCCAGCTCACCACACATTCCGGTCCATTTTCCTTCCGCGTGGGAAGCATCAATGACTTGTTTGATAAGGTTCAGCACCGCAGGAGACATCGGGTTGTAGAGATGGGAAATCAGCTCATTTCCGCGATCCACAGCCAGAGTATACTGCGTCAGGTCGTTGGTTCCAATACTGAAAAAATCGACTTCTTTTGCAATGTGACGTGCATTAATTGCTGCCGCCGGGGTTTCCACCATGATACCAACTTCGATAGTTTCATCAAAAGGTTTCTGTTCATCCCGCAGCTGCTGTTTCATTTCGTCCACTATCTTATTGAGTTCGCGGACTTCTTCGACGGAAATAACCATCGGGAACATGATGCGCAACTTTCCGAAAACGGACGCGCGTAAAATAGCACGCAGCTGGGTGTAGAGAATTTCACGGCGATCCAGGCAGATACGGATAGCACGCCAGCCGAGGAACGGGTTTTCCTCTTTCGGCAGATTCATATACGGCAGATCTTTGTCGCCGCCGATGTCCATGGTACGGACAATAATCGCTTCGTCCGGCATCGCCTGAGCGACTTCTTTGTAAGCACGGAACTGCTCTTCTTCTGTCGGCAGAGAGTCGCGATCCATAAACAGGAATTCGGTGCGGTATAAACCGACACCTTCCGCGCCGTTACGCTCCGCACCCGGCATATCACGCACTGTACCGATGTTGGCACAGACTTCGACCTGGTGGCCGTCGAGGGTGATGGCAGGCAGATCTTTGAGTTTTGCCAGCTCGGTTTTTTCCGCCAGATAGTCATCGCGTACTTCTTTCATACGCTCAATCTCTTCTTCTGACGGATTGAGATAAATGGTGTTATTGACTGCATCCAGGATCAGGTAATCATCACTTTTGATATTTTCAGTGGCGTTACCGGTGCCGACCACGGCCGGGATTTCCAGGGAGCGGGCCATAATTGATGTATGGGATGTCCGGCCGCCGATATCCGTGATAAAACCCAGCACTTTTCTCAGGTTCAGCTGTGCGGTTTCGGATGGTGTCAGGTCTTTGGAGACCAGAATAACTTCATCAGCGATGGCGCTGAGGTCAATAATCGGCATGCCGAGAATATTTTTCAGCAGGCGGTTACCGATATCGCGGACATCTGCCGCGCGTTCTTTCAGGTACTCATCATCCAGGCCTTCCAGGGCGGTGGCCTGTTCCTCAATCACATGGTTTACCGCGTAATCGGCGGTTTTTTTGCTTTTGATGATGTCAGTGATTTCATTTTCAAGCTCCTCGTCTTCGAGCAGCATGATATGGCCTTCAAAAATTTCGGCTTTTTCCGCACCGAGATTTTTTTCAGCGGTTTCTTTGATGGCATTCAGCTGTGCGGACGCTTTGGCGCGGCCTTCAGTGAAACGCCGGATTTCAGCATCAATCTGCTCAGCAGAAATCGACTTCTGGCTGATAATGATAGGTTCTTCTTTGAGTAACAACGCTTTACCAAAAGCGATACCCGGTGAAACAGAGATTCCTGAAACCATAATAATACCTTTGAGTTTACTGGGGGACGTACAGCAGCGGGCTGCGTGAGCGTACCCGGAAACGGACTATCCCCGGCATGAGACGGCGGCCGGGGATCCTGACAGGTGAGGGCGGAAGGAGATTACTCCAGTTCACCCATCAGTTTGACGAGGTGCTCTACCGCTTTCTGCTCATCTTCACCTTCTGCGGCGATAGTCACCACGGTGCCCTGTGTCAGACCCAGAGTCTGTAACTTGAACAGGCTTTTGGCGCTGGCGCTTTTGCCGCCGGAAGTCAGGGTGATGTCAGAAGCGAAGGTTTTTGCTTCTTTGACAAACTGAGCCGCAGGACGGGTGTGCAGGCCGTTAGGAGCAGTAATGGTGACTTCTTGCTGATACATAGCGTTACCTCATGTTAGGAATTTTTTATCGGCAGTTAATATTAAGACATATAACAGTAATCATAGCCGGAGCAAGTAAAATAGCACAACCCGAAGATTCGACATACGTATTTGGTGTCATTATTTTGAGCTGTGAAATAATTACATTTTTAATACTAAACAACCGCGCAAAAATCACCCCGCAGAGTGTCAAACTTTGATCCGTTGCACAAAAAAAGCACCCTTTACGGGTGCTTTCGAGGTCAGGCAGGGCGCGGACTGAATCCGTTCAGTTGATCAGTCATCACTGATATCTGCGAACAGGGCAGTACTCAGATAACGCTCACCGGAAGACGGCAGGATCACAACGATATTTTTGCCCTTAAATTTATCTTCTTTCGCGAGACGTTCTGCGGCAATTACAGCCGCACCGGATGAAATTCCGGCCAGAATACCTTCGCGCTCCATCAGTTTGCGGGCGGTTGCAAAGGCATCTTCGTTACTGACCAGCTCGACGCGGTCAATCAGGCTCAGATCCAGGTTGCCCGGGATAAATCCTGCGCCGATCCCCTGAATTTTGTGCGGGCCCGGTTTGATCTCTTCCCCGGCCAGCGCCTGGGTGATCACCGGGGAGCCTTCCGGCTCGACAGCCACGATAGTGACGTCTTTTTTCCCTTTGATATTTTTCAGGTAACGGGCAATACCGGTGATAGTACCACCGGTGCCGACACCGGCAACAATCACATCCACATTACCGTCAGTGTCTTCCCAGATTTCCGGTCCGGTGGTTTTTTCATGGATAGCCGGGTTGGCCGGGTTGCTGAACTGCTGTAACACGATGTAGCGGGACGGATCAGCTGCACTGATTTCATCGGCTTTTTCAATCGCGCCTTTCATGCCTTTCGCGCCGTCGGTCAGTACCAGGTTTGCACCCAGCGCTTTCAGCAGTTTACGGCGTTCAATACTCATGGTATCCGGCATGGTCAGGGTGAGTTTGTAACCGCGGGCGGCAGCGACATAGGCCAGCGCAATTCCGGTGTTACCGCTGGTCGGCTCCACCAGCTCCACGCCGGGCTTCAGAATACCGCGTTTTTCCGCATCCCAGATCATATTGGCACCGATACGGCACTTGACGCTGAAACTCGGGTTACGGGATTCCACTTTCGCCAGGATATTACCGTGACCGAAATGTTTGAGACGCACCAGCGGTGTGTGACCAATGGTTAGCGAATTATCTTCATATATCTTACTCATCGGTTTTCCTTATAGGGTTATTCATAATCAGACTAAATATAAAACCACATTACCCGCTGACCGGCGGAAAGGAAATACATAATCGGCATATCCATATAACCGGACAGATGATTAATAGCGAAAAGGTATAAGAGGCGGGAAAAACGGCAGGGCGGCGCGTAACCGCCCTGCACGGAAGGGAAAGGCGGATCAGCCGCGGACAAACTGTCCGCGGTAGCGATCCACCCACAGCGCGGTGGCGCCGCAGACGGCGGCCGGCATGATAAACAGGTTCACAAACGGGATCATGGTAAGCACACTGACCAGAGAACCGAACTGGAGATTGGTCATATTATCGCGGCGCAGGGTGCTTTTCATCTCCGGAAAACTGACCTTGTGATTATCAAACGGAAAATCCCCGTACTGGACAGACATCATCCAGGCACCGAAAATAAACCAGAGCACCGGCGCGATTGTTTGTCCGACCCCCGGAATAAAGAACAAAATCAGCAGAATAACGGCACGCGGGATGTAATAGAGCAGTTTGACCATCTCCCGTTTCAGAATGCGCGGAATATCTTTCATCAGATCCGCCCAGCCCTGATCCGGCGCGGGACGCCCGGTCAGTTCCGCTTCCAGTTTCTCCGACAGCCAGCCGTTAAACGGCGAGGCGATGATATTGGCGACCGTGCTGAAAAAATAGCTGAAAATCAGCAGCACGGAGATCACCGCCACCGGCCAGATAAGATAATCCAGCCATTGCAGCCAGCCCGGTACTTTATCCATCAGCCAGGTCATCCATCCGCCGAACTGACTGAACAACCACCAGAGTGCGCCGCCCATAACCACGATGTTGGCCAGCAGCGGCAGAATCACGAAGGCCCGGATACCCGGACGCATCATCAGCCGCCATCCTTGTGCAACATATGCAAAGCCGCTGAGCGGCCTGACAGGATTTGTCATACTTCCTATTCACTCCTATGATTGGAAAACGTTATACTATCAGACTGAACTATTGATTTGTCCGGCCACAAATGAAATGTCAGGATGAAAAATCAGTCAAAAAGAGCAATTAAATGATCTTTATTGCAAGAAATACGTGCAGGGACTTGAACTTAACATCATTGACAAATACTCTTGTAATCAAGCGATAGTATTTTGCCATGGTGGCCTTTAATTTAAACAACAGAGATAGCACTGATGCAAGATTTGCGTCTGATATTAATCGTTGTGGGTGCGGCAGCAATCATCGCATTGTTGCTTCACGGACTGTGGACGAGCCGTAAAGAGCGCTCATCACTGTTTCGCGCGCGCCCCATGAAGCGTCGTAAATACGGGTCACAGGATGAAGCCGCTGATGACATGTCAGAGGCTCCCGTCTCCCGTCATTCTGCTGCATTACCGGAAGATCCGGATGCACGGGTTTCCCCGTATTCTGAAGCACAGAATGAGCAGGACCCGTTATTGTCTGCCGGCAGAATGCATCCGTCATCAGAGCCGGAAGAACCGCCGGTGATGCCGAAAGCACAGAGCCCGCGCCGTCAGCCGGTAAAAACACCGGAAACAGAGCCGCAAATCGGATTATTTGATGCCATTGAGCAGGAAGCGCCGGCACCGCTCGTACCGGCTCCGGAGGTTATAACAACGGCAGCGGTGGTCACAGCGGCAGAAACAGATATTCCTCATGCAGAGGAACCTGCGGCTGAACCGGAAGCCGTTCCTGTGCAGGAAGAGGCTCCGCACAGCAGCTCTGAGAACAAGGAACTGGTGCTGGCACTGTTTGTGTCTGGGCATCCGGGACAGATGCTTGCGGGTGATACCCTGCGCACGGCGATTGAGCAGGCAGGATTCCGGTTCGGTGCCATGAATATTTATCACCGCCATGTCGATCCGGCAGGCAGTGGTCCGGTTCTGTTCAGTCTGGCCAATATGGTGAATCCGGGCACGTTTGTGCCGGAGCAGATGGAAGAAATCGAAACCCCCGGCGTGGCCATGTTTATGATGGTGCCGTCCTATGGTGATGCCGGTCAGAACTTCAAGCTGATGTTACAGGCAGCCCAGCGTATCGCATCAGATGTCGGCGGGGTGGTACTGGATGAGGAGCGCAGGATGCTGACACCGCAGAAAATCGAGGTGTACAAGGCGCGTATCCGGAAGGTTCTCGTCACCGGACAGAACTGAAACGCACAAATCGCACAAAAACCCCCGCAATGACGGGGGTTTTTTTCAGGTATAAACAGATTGCAGATGACTATGATGCCAAAAAATAACGAAAACGACATTGAACAACTGCGCGCCACGCTGCGCCATCATGAATACTGTTATCACGTGCTGGATAACCCGGAAGTACCGGATGCGGAATATGACCGGCTGATGCAGTGCCTGAAAGCCCTGGAAGCAGAGCATCCGGAGCTTATTACACCGGATTCCCCGACACAGCGGGTGGGGGCATCGCCGCTGAGTGCATTTGAGCAGGTGCGCCATGAAATCCCGATGCTGTCACTGGATAACGTATTTGATGAGGAGAGTTATCTCGCCTTTGACAAACGCGTGCGCGATCGTTTGAAAGACACGCAGGATCTGACATTCTGCTGTGAACTGAAACTCGACGGCCTGGCGGTCAGTTTGCTGTATGAAAACGGCAGTCTGGTACAGGCGGCGACCCGCGGTGACGGCACCACCGGGGAAAATATTACCGCCAACGTGCGGACAATCCGCGCTATTCCGCTGAAACTGCGCGGGGAAAATATCCCGCAGCGCGTTGAGATCCGCGGTGAAGTATTTATGCCGCAGAAAGGCTTTGAGGCAATGAATGAGGAAGCACGCCGCACCGGGGGCAAGGTGTTTGCCAACCCGCGCAATGCGGCAGCCGGTTCACTGCGTCAGCTGGACCCGTCAGTGACTGCAAAACGTCCGCTGACCTTTTTCTGTTACGGCGTGGGCGTGCTGGAGGGCGGTATACTGCCTGGCAGTCACTATGAGCGCCTGCAACAGTTTAAAAACTGGGGGTTGCCGGTCAGTGACCGTGTGATGCGCTGCACCGGCAGTCAGGCCGTGCTGGATTTCTATCACAATGTGGAAGAGAGCCGCCCGGTACTGGGTTTTGATATTGACGGTGTGGTTATCAAAGTGGATTCTATCGCACAGCAGGAGGTGCTGGGTTTTGTGTCCCGCGCTCCGCGCTGGGCGACCGCTTTTAAATTCCCGGCCCAGGAGCAGATGACGGTTGTCCGGGATGTCGAGTTCCAGGTCGGACGTACCGGCGCCATTACTCCGGTTGCCCGTCTGGAGCCGGTTCTGGTGGCTGGTGTGACCGTCAGTAATGCCACGCTGCATAATGCGGATGAAATCAGCCGTCTCGGCCTGAAAATCGGCGATACAGTGATTATCCGCCGTGCCGGGGATGTGATCCCGCAGGTGGCGGGTGTGGTGGAATCTGAGCGCCCGGCGGATGCGCGGGAGATTGAATTTCCGCTTCATTGTCCGGTGTGCGGATCAGATATTGAACGGGTGGAAGGCGAGGCGGTTGCCCGCTGTACCGGCGGTCTCATTTGCGGGGCGCAGCGTAAAGAAGCACTTAAGCACTTTGTATCCCGCCGGGCTATGGATGTGGACGGGCTGGGAGATAAAATTATCGACCAGCTGGTGGATGCTGAATATGTGAAGACCCCGGCGGATCTGTGGAAGCTGACGCCGGGTAAACTGACCGGACTGGATCGCATGGGGCCGAAATCCGCGCAGAAACTGACAGACGCGCTGGCGGCATCAAAACAGACCACTTTTGCCCGCTTCCTCTATGCACTGGGGATCCGTGAAGTCGGCGAAGCTACGGCGGCTAACCTGGCGGAGCATTTCAGAACCCCTGAAGCTTTGCAGCAGGCGGATACGGAGGCGCTGAAAGCCGTTTCTGATGTGGGGGAAATTGTCGCAAAACATGTGGTGAATTTCTTCCGCGAACAGCACAACCGCGAGGTTATCACCAGGCTGACTGACGAAGCCGGTATCAGCTGGCCGGACGTGGTGATCGCGGGTGCGTCGGCGCCGGATAATCCGTTTGCCGGGAAAGTGGTTGTGCTGACCGGCTCACTGCAAATCCTGACCCGCGATGAGGCGAAAGATCGCCTGACAGCGCTGGGCGCAAAAGTCACCGGCAGCGTTTCGAAGAAAACTGACCTGGTGGTTGCCGGGGAAGCCGCTGGCTCCAAACTTGCCAAAGCGGAAGAGCTGGGTGTTAAAGTGATAGATGAAAATGAATTTATCGCGCTGCTGAACTGACAGAAAGGCCGAAAAACGGTCTTCCGCAGAAGACCGTTTCAATCACATCAGGAGAGATGATGGAGAAAGAAGACTTAGTGGCCATCGCTAACACTGCTATGCCATTTGGTAAATACAAAGGTTGCTGTTTAATTGACCTGCCCGAGGAATATCTGCTCTGGTTTGCCCGTAAAGACAGTTTTCCTGAGGGGCGTCTGGGTCAACTGATGCAGATCACCCTTACTATTAAAATTGAAGGTTTAAGTGGTCTGATAAAACCGCTTAAACGTCCCGCTCACTGATCGCGTGTCAGTGCATCGATGACTTTCCTGCTCAGTATACGAAACTGGCGCTGTTCATCGTCATCAAGACTTGCAAATACCTTTTCTGCATTTCGGGTGCGTCCTGTCGCCGCACGTGACAGAAACTCTTCACCTTCCGGTGTCAGCTGAGTAACCAGTTCCCGTTTATCCGTCTCCGACTGATATTGGGAAACAAACAGATGTTTCTTCAGCGCCCGTAATGACTTCGAGACATTCTGGCGCGAAATCCCGAGTTTCTGGCTTAAGTCCGACGGGGTTAAATCGCCCTGAAGGCGCAACATTTCCATTACATCATATTGTGCCCATGTCACCTTTTCAGGTGAGCAGATGGTTCGTTGCGCTACCAATGTGCACTGTAACAATGACAGTGTATTTTCCAGTTCCTTGAATGACATAACACCTCCCTTTTATCCTCACCCCTTAGTTTAGCTGAAAGGCAAAATCAGGAAAAGAAGATTGATTAACTAAAGTGAATCAACTAAGCTTTTGGTTAACTAAAGTTAATTAAAAGGCGATGCTATGACTGACCTTTGTCAGAAGATTATATTGGTAACGGGTGCTTCAACAGGCGTAGGTGAAGGAATTGCCCGTGAATTACTGAAAAAAGGTGCTAAAGTTGCAATTACCGGGCGAAACCCGGAACTACTGCAAAAAGCAATAAATGAGCTGGATCCTACGGGGGATAGCGTGCTGGCAATCAAAGCAGATGTACGTAAATTGAGTGATTGCAGGCAGATGGTGAGCACGGTGTCAGATAAATTCGGTGCTTTACACGGACTGGTGAACAATGCCGGGATCACCGGGCCGCACGGTGTGAAGATTGAGGATTACGATTTTGAGGCCTGGCAGGATGTGATGGATACGGATGTGACCGGCACATTTCTCGGGATGAAATTCGGCATTCCTGCCATTATCAAAAGTGGTGGCGGGGCGGTGGTGAATTTATCGGCCTGTAACGGGGTAACCGGTATTGCGGGGATCGCGCCTTATACCGCAGCCAAGCACGCCGTGCTCGGTCTGACCCGTGCGGCGGCGCTGGAATATGCAGAACAGGGAGTGCGGATTAATGCTGTCGGGCCGGGCTATGTGGCGACACCGGCGATTTTGGGTTTACCACAGGATGTGCAGGCAATGATGGCGGAAAGTCACCCGATGAAACGGATGGCGACACGGGAAGAGGTGGCAAAAATGGTGGCGTTTCTGCTGTCAGATGACAGCCGTTTTTGTACAGGCGGGTTTTATCCGGTGGATGGCGGCTACACCGCACAGTGACAGGAAAGCAGAAACGAAAAACCCCAGTCACAGACCGGGGTTTGAATTTGGTGGAGCTAAGGGGGATCGAACCCCTGACCTCTTGCATGCCATGCAAGCGCTCTCCCAGCTGAGCTATAGCCCCGGAAAACCGGATACCGCGATATTATCAGTCACCAAAGATTTGGTGGAGCTAAGGGGGATCGAACCCCTGACCTCTTGCATGCCATGCAAGCGCTCTCCCAGCTGAGCTATAGCCCCGATAAAATCGACCGGACGCGCAGCATAATAGGCAAGGTTCCCTGTGCTGTCAACGGCTTAATATGAAATTCGTGTGCGACCGATGAAAAAGCCGTCAATTCAGTAAAAGGATAAAAAAATACCCGGCACCGGGCCGGGTATTGAGCAGCAGATAATGATTACTGTGCTTCGCGCTCAGCAATAAAGGCCAGCGCCATATCGATACGCGCCAGAGAGCGGGACTGACCGATAGCGTGTACTGTCACATCCAGCCCCGGAGACTGACCGGCACCGGTCACGGCAACACGTAACGGCATACCGACTTTACCCATACCGATTTCCAGTTCATCAGCCGTTGCCTGAATGGCTTCGTGTACGGCTTCCGGTGTCCATGTGGTCAGTGCGGCCAGTTTGGCTTTAACCACTTCCAGCGGCTGACGGGCAACTGGGCGCAGATGTTTCTTCGCGGCATCGGCATCAAAGCTGTCAAAGTCTTCATAGAAGTAACGGCAGGTTTCCGCCATTTCTTTCAGTGTTTTGCAGCGCTCACCCAGCAGACGAACTAGGTCTGCCAGTTCAGGGCCTTTGCGGGTATCAATTCCGGCGTTTTCAATATGCCATTGCAGGTAAACGGCCACTTCTTCCGCCGGCATACTGTTAATATAGTGGTGGTTGAGCCACTGTAATTTCTCAGTATTGAATGCGCTGGCGGATTTGCTGACAGCTTCCAGCGTGAACAATTCAGTCATTTCTTCAATACTGAAGATTTCCTGGTCACCGTGGGACCAGCCCAGACGCACCAGGTAGTTCAGCAGTGCCTGCGGCAGATAGCCGTCATCGCGGTACTGCATTACACCTACCGCACCATGGCGTTTGGATAATTTTTTGCCGTCGTCGCCGTTGATCATGGAGACGTGGGCGTATTCCGGTATGGGCGCGCCGAGGGCTTTCAGGATGTTGATCTGGCGCGGTGTGTTATTAATATGGTCCTCACCACGGATAACATGGGTAATTTCCATATCCCGGTCATCGACAACCACACAGAAGTTATAGGTCGGGGAACCATCGGTACGGCGAATGATTAAGTCATCCAGTTCCTGGTTGCTGAATTCAATCGGCCCGCGGATTTTGTCATCAAAAATAACAGACCCTTCCTGCGGGTTACGGAAGCGCACCACATGCGGCTCATCAGCAGTATGATTATGGGCGTGATCGCGGCAGCAGCCGTCATAACGCGGCTTCTCATTATTTGCCATCTGTTTTTCACGCAGGGCTTCCAGGCGCTCTTTGGAACAGTAGCAGCGGTAAGCAGTACCGTTTTCAATCATGGTGTCGATCACCTGATTGTAGCGATCAAAGCGTTTGGTCTGGTAATACGGGCCTTCATCCCAGCTGAGATTTAACCAGTTCATCCCGTCCATAATGGCGTCGATAGCTTCCTGAGTTGAGCGTTCAAGATCGGTATCTTCTATACGCAGGACGAATTCACCGTGGTTGTGACGGCTGTACAGCCAGGAATACAGAGCGGTACGTGCGCCGCCCACATGCAGGTAGCCGGTAGGGCTGGGTGCGAAACGGGTTTTTACTTTACTCATAGGAATGCCTTTCATAACGTCTGCGCCAGACGTAGTGGATGATGAAATACGATGCGGGATATTTTAGCACTGAGACATAATTCCTCAATGAAAAGGGGGAAAGAAGGCCGAAAAAGTCATTTTTCTCGTGTTAAAAGGAAAAATGCATGACAAAACAGGGTGTTTTTGCAGCAGTTAATCCGACGGAGATCACGATTTATCCGATTTCCGCTTACATACTGCACGCGGATGGTGATAATCAGAACAGGGTGATTAAAATTACAACGAACGATCATTTTCTTTCGAAAAAGCGTTGACTCAAACGCGGAGATCCCTATAATGCACCTCCATCACGACGGGCGATTAGCTCAGTTGGTAGAGCATCTCCCTTACAAGGAGGGGGTCACTGGTTCGAACCCGGTATCGCCCACCATTCTTATTAAGAGTGAACGTTGTGATAGTGAAGTAAAGCAGTAAATGTTATGAATGGGCGATTAGCTCAGTTGGTAGAGCATCTCCCTTACAAGGAGGGGGTCACTGGTTCGAGCCCGGTATCGCCCACCATTCATAATAATGATGTAAGTTGCAGTCATCCTGAAGTGGGCGATTAGCTCAGTTGGTAGAGCATCTCCCTTACAAGGAGGGGGTCACTGGTTCGAGCCCGGTATCGCCCACCACTTCACATGATTCTCCCGCATCACTCAGGTATGGGTCGTTAGCTCAGTTGGTAGAGCAGTTGACTTTTAATCAATTGGTCACAGGTTCGAATCCTGTACGACCCACCATTCCTGAAAACCAAATCCCAAAGATGGGTCGTTAGCTCAGTTGGTAGAGCAGTTGACTTTTAATCAATTGGTCACAGGTTCGAATCCTGTACGACCCACCATCTTTCTCCTCTCTCTTTTTTCTTTCTCATTATCCTCATCCTCTTTCTGTATTTCTGTCTGTTTCCCGATACTTTTCGTCTGATTCTGTGATCTGCCTCATACTGTTCCATTAAAGTTTTTAACCAGTCTGCCGTTATTTTCCTGCATCAGTCACGATTTTTTTGTGATCTCTCTTTTTATAACAAATATTGAGTCGTTTCGGCAGTCCGGAACGGCATATCACTGTTTCTTTCAGTATGGAGCTATATTCCGATGTCGTGGCCTGTTCCTGAATTTCCGGTTAAACGTGATGCACCGGGCGCCAAAATTACGCTGTGGCTGGGATG
>NZ_NRQY01000001.1:296258-341362 GCF_003996855.1 Morganella morganii
ATTACCAGCAGCATTACTGGGTGTGGTATCAACCTCCGCCATGGCACTGGAATATCCGCTCGGACAGCCTGTTATCAAAAACGGCATGGAAATTCAGGGTGTGTATCTGCAACCGATTACCATGGCGGTGGAAGGCAAACATGAGATGCACCACCTGGCGGCAGACAAATCAGATATCCACCTGGAAGCGGATATCCATGCCGTTGAGGAAAACCCGAACGGTTTCGCGGAAGGGGACTGGATCCCGTATCTGAAAGTGGATTACAAAGTCACCAAACTGGATGAGCCGAAGAAAGCCCAGTCCGGTACCTTTATGGCGATGGTTGTCAGTGACGGTCCGCACTACGGTGAAAACCTGAAACTGGATGGTTACGGTAAATACCGCGTCGAATACCGGATCTCTCCGCCGAGCATGAATGACAATGTGGCATTCGGTCGTCATATTGATAAAGAAACCGGTGTTGCCCCGTGGTTTGAGCCGTTTGATGTCTCCTGGGACTTCGAGTACGCCGGTACCGGTCGCAAAGGCAGTTACTGAGTTTATTATTTAAGGAAAACAGCAGGCCGGTAACAGCGGTCTGCTGTCCGGACACCGGATGTCACTATCCCGCTGAGGTTACTCATGAAATCCTTTGTTACAGCACTTTGTTTATCGGTGCTCTCCCTGATATCACTGCCCGCCGGTGCAGCAGAAAAATTCACTGTCGAACTGGAAATGAATAACGGCGAGCTGACACCGCCGGTACTGAAAGTGCCCGCGAAAACGCCGATCCGCATCAAAATCGCCAATACCGGTACAGAACCGGTCGAATTTGAAAGCACCCAGCTGCGCAAAGAGAAAGTACTGGCGCCGGGAGCTTCTTCCGTGGTGGTGATTGCGCCGCTCAAACCCGGGAAATATACCTTTTTTGATGATTTTCACCTGTCGCATCCGGCCGGTGAAATCATCGCGGAATAAGTGTCAGTTCACAGGAATTAATTATGGGACAGGTTCTTTTTGTCGTCTGGCGGGAAAGCTTTGAGGCTCTGCTGGTAGTCGGCATCATTTATGCGTGGATAAAACAGCATCCGGATGCTGCCGCAGGACGCCGTTATCTCTGGGGCGGAGTGGCACTCGGCGTCGCGTTATCACTGTTTCTTGCACTGCTTATCTATGGTGTGTTTAATGTGCTGGATGACAGCGGACAGACGTATTTTATGATCGGTATGTCGCTGTTCGCGTCGGTATTGATTGTGCAGATGGTGTACTGGATGCAGCAGCACAGTGCATCACTGAAATCCGGAATTGAACAGGAAATGAACGACAGTGCCCGGCAGCACTCCTGGTGGGGAGCACTGTTTATTGTCGCGATCGCGATAGCCCGTGAGGGCAGCGAAATTGTCGTGTTCCTCTCCGGTATTGTGATGGGGCTGAATGCGGACACCATGTGGTCATTTACCGGGGAAGTCGTGGCCGGTATCGCCGTGGCGGCACTGACACTGTGGCTGTTTCTGTTCACCTACCGGAAAATTGCCTGGAAATGGTTTTTCCGTATCACCGGTATTGTGCTGCTGTTTCTGGCCTGTTCTCTGTTACTTAAGGGGACGGAAGAAATCGTCAACCTGCTGACAGAGCATGATATCGAACTGAATGATTTTCTCATCTATCCGTTGTGGGATACCACTGACTGGCTGGATGACACCGGCACCACCAGCAGCTTCCTGGCCAGCCTGTTCGGTTACCGCGTACAGCCTGTCGGCCTGAGTGTAATTACCTTTGCGGCGTACTGGCTGGTCATTATTGCGCTGTTCTGCCGCAAAGGAAAAAAACATGCGGATTAACCGGACTGCTGTACTGATACTGACATCACTGCTGCTCAGTATGCCCGGGTATGCGGAGAAATACCGCGCCGGTAATCCGGATACCGGTAGTGATGTGGTGATCGCCAGGGGGGATATTCCGTCGCCGGAAAAATTCCGTCCGGTTGTGGCGGATTACATGGCGGTGATGGGGAAACAGACGGCAGCGGCTGAGCATCAGCTGCTTCTGTTACAAAAAGCCCTGACCGCCGGGGATATGGCCGCCGCAAGGCAGGCCTATATTCAGGCGCATTATGATTATGAAGTTATCCGTGCGGCAGTGGTGGTCTTCGGGCATGCCGACAGAGTGATTAATCCCCATGCCGGCTATTTTCTCAGCCGTGAGCAGGACCCGAAATTCACCGGGTTTCACCGTATCGAATATGCGTTGTTTGCACAAAATGATCCCGCTGCCGCACAGGCCGCGACGGCAGATTTACTGCGCAATATTGCGGATCTGAAACAACGGATTGCCGTGGAAACCCTTCCGGCAGCGAAACTGGTGCAGTCAGCGGATGACAGTATTGAATTAATCCTCAGCACTAAACTGAGTGGTGATGAAAACCGCTACAGCCGCTCGGATTTATCAGATATTGCCGCGAATATTGAGGGCGCACGTCATATTGTCAGCGGGCTGGCACCGTTATTATCCGCCAAAACCAATGATACACTCAGAAAACAGTTCGCCGGACCGGATGCAGTAATGGCCCGCTACCGGGATACCCGGGGGCAGTATACAGTATATGAAAAACTGACACCGGAAGATAAACAACAGCTGTATGCCGATTTGACTCTGCTGGCGGAATCGCTGGCACAACTGCGTGCGGAACTGAAAATAGATGTGTATTACAAATACCGGAATGAACCATGAAACACGGCAACGCCAATCTGACTGAGACAGAAGAATCTGTCAGTCTCAGTAAACGAAACACCCTTAAATGGCTGGGGGCAGGAAGTGTCCTGTTATCCGGCGGGTTACCGGCCTTTTCTGCCGCCGCTGCACCGGCAGCGTGTGATAACAGCGCCCGTCTGCGGGAAATTCCGTACCTCGGCAAACATCAGGCTGGGGTTATCACACCAGAGCAGAAAGAAGCGGTTTTCTTATCACTGAATCTGACGGTTAAAACACTGGATGAGATTGAAGCGGTTTTCCGGCGGCTGACCGGCTGTATTGCGGAACTGACCCGTAACCGGCAGGCTGCAACGCCGGGGGATGACAGAATGCCGCCTGCTGAATCCGGTATTCTCGGTACGGCACTGACGGCAGATGCACTGACGGTCACGGTCTCCCTCGGTCACTCTCTGTTTGATGAGCGTTTCGGTTTATCCCCTCTGAAACCGCAGAAATTTACGGCCATGACTGCATTTCCGAATGACCGGCTTGATCCGGCCTGGTGCGGCGGGGATATCCTGCTGCAATTTTGTGCCACCAGCCGTGAGACGGTGATTTATGCATTACGTGAAGTATTGCGCCGTCTCTCCGGACGGGTAGCGCCGTTATGGAAAATTGACGGCTTTTTGCCCGCAAGAGATATAGAGTGCCGCACAACACCGGTTAATCTGTTTGGCTTTAAAGACGGCACCGGTAATGCAGACGCCGGTGATGATGCTCTGATGAATGATCTTGTCTGGATTACAAGTCAGGAACCCGCCTGGGCGGAAAACGGCAGTTATCAGGCAGTGCGCCTTATCCGCTTTGAACTGGAGTTCTGGGACCGGACACCGCTTGAGGATCAGGAAAATGATTTCGGCCGTCATAAAGCCAGCGGTGCGCCAATGGGAAAAACGGCTGAACATGACGATCCGGACTTTAAACAGGACCCGCACTGTGACCGGGTCTTGTTCGACTCTCACATGCGCCGCGCGGAACCCCGCTCCACGGAGAGACATGTTGCCAAACTGCGCCGCCGCAGTTACAGCTACTCACTGGGGCTGACCCCGTCAGGACAGCTGGATATGGGGCTGGTGTTTATCTCATTCCAGAAGGATTTGAAAAAAGGGTTTATTGATACACAAAAACGACTGAACGGCGAACCGCTCGAGCGTTACATCAAACCGTTCGGCGGGGGATATTATCTGGTGCTTCCGGGAATGACGTCTGAGAATAGTTACCTGGGTGAAACACTGATAGCAGCCGCGCGGGTACAACACGGATAAGAGGATACCGGGTGGTATCCTCACCAGGACTGTTTTTCAGAGCAGTGCTTCCGGGGATTCCGGTAAAATCTGGCCGCCATCAATAATGATGGTCTGGCCGGTAATGTATTTAGCTTCATCAGAGGCAAGGAACGCCGCTGCATAACCGATATCTTCCGGTTCGCCGAGGGTGTGCGCCGGAATAGTGGCGCGCATCTGCTCCAGATACGTTTCACCCTGAGCCTTCAGTCCCTCCGTCAGAATATTGCCCGGCTGAACTGCGTTAATGGTGATCCCGAGACGGGCATATTCCAGAGCAGCGCTGCGCATAAAACCGAGTTGAGCTGCTTTGCTTGCACCGTAATGGCTCCAGCCAGGAAAACCGGTGACGGGGCCGGTAATTGAAGATGTAATCACGATCCGGCCGTATTTCTGTTCCTCCATCACGCCCAGTGCTGCCTGAACCAGGAAAAACATTCCCTTCACATTCACTTTCTGCATGGTATCCCAGGCCTGCTCTGTCATGGATTTGATGGTGCATTGCGGGAAAATACCGGTATTTGAGCAGAGGATATCCAGACGACCATACTTTTCTCTGACTTCACTGACAACAGCACGGCACTGAGACTGAGAGGTCACGTCAAGCGCAATGAAGTCGGTACCCAGCTCCGCAGCGGTCGCGTGGCCGGTTTTTTCATCAATATCGGCAATAACAATGGTGGCACCGTCTTTTTTCAGGGCGGTTACGATGCCGCGGCCAATCCCTTTGGCACCGCCGGAAACTACCGCGATTTTACCTGTCAAGTCGAACATATGCATTCTCCTGTTTACCGGGGTTAACACTTCAGTCGTAAATCATTACAGCACGGCTGTCCCGGAATGCAATGGTAAAGCTGCTGCGATTGATGAAGTATGAAGACTGTCACACAGGTTAGTATCTGTCACGTGAGTAGCGGGTTGTAACAGATAATTGTGCCGGCGTGGCAGAAAACCATTGTTATGACTGAATCGATTTTAGCAAAATAATATTTTCTCCCGTTTCAATGCAGTCCGGTAATGGATTTACTTCAGCGTCTGGTCATTATTGCAGTAGCCGTAAAATCCAAATTAATTTAATTTTCAGGATAAAAAACTGTGTAAGATATGATGGTTGGCTTATGTTGATATTAGTAACTATACCCACAACTAAAAACCGGCTATTCCCGGCCGTGAAGAAATAAAAATCAAAAAATCAGGTTATAAAAAAATATAAATATATCGTTTTTTGATTATTAAATAAGGTATTCATAGAATTATTTATTTATGTTGTTTAATTCCTGTTTAAAAATGACAGTAAATAAAATTGTCACAAATTAAATATATATTTAATTAATGGTGCGGCTGAAAAAAGCACAGATTCAGGCTAAAAAAACAGCCGTTTAGCTGTTTCCTAAAGTGAACAGTTTTTTGGGGTATCGGGCAAAAAAACGTTACGATTTATGTCATGCAAATGTAACATCCCCGCTTCAAATGGGAATCATTAACATATAAACAAATTATTTGGCGATTTTTTATCCGGATTTAGCCCGCGGAAGAACCTGGTTATAATCCGTACAGATGGGGCGGGCATGTTACGCTTCATTGGAAATCAGGATTGTTATGGGTAAAAAACAGACAAATAGATATTAAACAATGATATATGTACTTTTAGGTGATTTATATCACAGTGTATTTTCAGGATTGTTAAAAAAATCAGGATATTTTGCTGTAAGATGGGACCTTGGTAAGATTAATTTTTGTCAAAATACACGGTGTTTTTTACGTAGCGGGATCATTCATACGTCTTTTTACGCAGTGTTTTCTTCACAAAGCGGTAACCGCACTAACAAAAAACGGGAAACGTATCATAACGTATAACCCAATATTAATTTAATTGCGCATTTTTAACAAAACAATAACATTAAGTCATTTTTATTTAACTTGAAATGAAATATAAAACATTAAAAAAGACAGAAAACTGAAAGAAATTTGGATTGGATCACACGTTGAGAAAGTTTTTCGGGAATATTTTAAAAATATGATTTGAAATACAGTTGTTTTTAAATTTATCGGTATAGTTAGACTCAATTTTAATATATATAAAAAGATAGGACGAGGTTTGTCATGATTACATACGATCTTCCGGTAACCATTAAAGATATCATTGATGCACAAAAAACCATCAGAGGACATGTCTATAAAACAGGTATGCCGAAGTCCAACTATTTAAGTGAAAAGTGCAACGGCACAATCCACTTAAAATTTGAGAACATGCAGCGTACAGGTTCATTTAAACTCCGTGGTGCATTTAACAAGTTAAGTTCGCTGACACCAGAAGAAAGAGCACAGGGCATTGTTGCCTGCTCAGCCGGTAACCATGCTCAGGGTGTTTCTTTATCCTGCGCTATGTTAGGTATCAACGGCAAAGTTGTTATGCCTACCGGAGCACCAAAATCCAAAATTGCAGCAACTTCTGATTACTCTGCGGAAGTTATTCTGCACGGTAATAACTTCAACGATACTATTGCTAAAGCAAGAGAGGTCATTGAGCAGGAAGGCCGTATCTTTATCCCGCCATACGATGATGAAAAAGTGATTGCAGGCCAGGGCACTATCGGTCTGGAAATCCTCGAAGATCTGTATGATGTCGATAACGTTATCGTTCCAATCGGCGGCGGCGGTCTGATTGCCGGTGTTGCTATTGCTCTGAAATCCATCAACCCGACTATTAATGTGATCGGTGTCCAATCTGAAAACGTTCATGGTATGGAAGCATCATACCGTGCTGGTAAAATCACGACCCATCGTGATGCCGGTACTGTGGCAGATGGTTGTGATGTTTCGACTCCGGGCAGTATCACGTATGACATCGTGAAAGAGCTGGTTACAGACATCATTCTGGTAACAGAAGAAGAAATCCGCGAAAGCATGATTGCGTTAATTCAGCGCAACAAAGTAGTGACCGAAGGTGCCGGTGCGCTGGCGTCTGCTGCGATTCTGAGCGGAAAACTGAAAAAATATATCGAACACAAGAAGACAGTCAGCATCATTTCCGGCGGGAACATTGACCTGACTCGTATCTCTGAAATTATTGGTACCCACGAAAAATAATATTTGCATAGTCTTTTAAAAGGAAAAGCAACATGAGTACTGACAAAACCCAGATTCCGGCTGAGTACAAAAGCTGGCGTAAATCGGACACGACCTGGACACTCGGTCTGTTCGGTACTGCTATAGGTGCAGGGGTACTATTCTTCCCGATTCGTGCCGGTTACGGTGGTTTGATCCCGATCCTGATCATGCTGGTTCTGGCATATCCGATTGCGTTCTTATGTCACCGTGCATTAGCCCGTTTATGCCTGTCAGGCAGCAATCCGTCAGGCGATATCACAGAAACCGTTGAAGAGCACTTTGGTAAAAGCGGTGGTGTTGTTATCACTTTCCTGTACTTCTTCGCAATCTGTCCGCTTCTGTGGATCTATGGCGTAACCATCACCAATACCTTCATGGCATTCTGGGAACAGCAGCTGGGTCTGATGCCGCTGAACCGTGGTGTGGTTGCTCTGGCTCTGTTGTTAGCAATGGCTATCATTATTTACTTCGGTAAAGATCTGATGGTCCGCGTAATGAGCTACCTGGTATTCCCGTTCATTGCCAGCCTGGTGCTGTTATCTCTGGCTCTGATCCCTTACTGGAACACTGCCGTATTTGACAATGTGAACGCAGATAGTTTTGAACTGTTTGGCCACAGCGGTATCTTGGTAACAGTATGGCTGGGTATTTCTATCATGGTGTTCTCTTTCAACTTCTCACCAATCGTATCTTCTTTCGTGGTATCAAAACGTGAAGAGTACGAAGCGGCGTGCGGTAAGGATTTCACTGAGCAGAAAGTTAACAAAATCATCTCCCGTGCAAGTTTACTGATGGTGGGTGTGGTTATGTTCTTCGCATTCAGCTGCCTGTTCGCGCTGTCTCCGGCTAACATGGCTGAAGCGAAAGAGATGAACGTTCCTGTTCTGACTTACCTGGCCTACCACTTCAACAACGTTGGCGGTGCTAACGGTACTCTGGCGACTATCCTGGTTTGGGCCGCACCAATCATCGCACTGGTTGCAATCTTCAAATCTTTCTTCGGTCACTACCTGGGTACTCTGGAAGGTATGAACGGTCTGTTACTGAAATTTGCTTTCGGTGGCGACAAAAACAAGGTCAGCGTTGGTAAACTGAACCTGATCTCCATGGTCTTCATCATGGGTTCTACCTGGTTTATCGCTTATCTCGACCCGAATATCCTGGATCTGATTGAAGCAATGGGTGCACCAATCATCGCATCTCTGCTGTGCTTACTGCCAATGTATGCTGTTAACCGCGTACCGGCTCTGAGCAAATACAAAGGTCAGGCATCTAACTACTTCGTTACCATCATCGGTCTGCTGACCATCGGTAACATCGTATTCAAACTGGTCATGTAGTCTTACTGACAGTTAATGACTGAAAACCCGCACTCACCGGAGTGCGGGTTTTTTTTTGCGGTGCCGCCACTCACCCGTACCCGGAACCAAATTCATGCTAAGGTAAATAAATCATCCGGATAATAAATGGAATAAACAGGAGCCTATATGAATGTTATTGATGCAGTGCGCCAGCGCAGGGCAACCAAGAAGTTTGATCCTGATTTTGTGATCCCGCTTAATGAGAAAAAAGCGCTGCTGTCACTGGCGATGGAAAATGCACCGAGTGCCTTCAATCTTCAGCACTGGCGTCCGCTGCTGGCGGAAGATCCGGCGCAACGCCGTAATATCCGCAAAGTGGGCTGGGATCAGCCGCAGATGACGGATGCCTCCATGCTGGTAATTTTGTGTGGTGATGTGGCGGCCTGGAGCTCCCGCACCCGTGAAATCTGGCATGATGCCGATCCGCTGGTACGCGATTTTATGGTTGGTGCGGTTGATAACTACTATCGCGGAAAACCGGAAACCCAGCGTGATGAAATCATGCGCAGTGCCGGTATTTTTGCCCAGACACTGATGCTGCTGGCGAAAGCACAGGGATATGACAGCTGCCCGATGGATGGTTTTGATTTTAATGCAGTGGCTGAAGTTATTGATCTGCCTGAGAACTATGAAATCTGCCTGATGGTGGCAATTGGTAAATCCGCAGGTGAACCCTATCCGCGTATCGGCAAACTGCCTTTTGACCAGCTGGTCAGTATCGACCGTTTTCATCCGGATGTGCCGTAATATTATCTGACCGCCACCGGCTGCCATCATCCGGGGGCAGCTTTCTTTTTACGCTCTCCGTTTCTGTTGAATCATCACTGAAATCAATTTTTAACCGCAAGATATTTTTATAATATTCAGCTTGTTACTGAAAAAATATCATTTTTATTAAATAACGGTTTAACCTGGGCTTGTATAATTTACGGCAAATTTATTGAAAATTCAGAAAGGAGTTCTGTGTGATTTCAGTATTGGTGGCAAACGTGAATGAATTTTACCGCGCAGGGATTGGTGCCATTATCACGGCAACATCAGGTATGAAGATGGCGGGGGAGGTCAGAGACAGTAACGGTGCCGTGCACTGGTGCCGTGATAATCATGCCGATGTGGTGTTGCTTGATATCGGTTTTCCGGTAATGAGCGGTCTTGATGCCGCAAAGAAAATCACCCGTTATACCTCAGAAACCAAAGTGATTATTCTCACCGATGAACACAGTCTGATCTCGCCTTATAAAGTCATGAACAGTGGTGCGGCGGGGTATTTGTATCAGAGCAGTGACCGGGAGGATTTACTGCACGCTATCCGGATTATCAGCCGGGGTCAGCGTTATGTGGCACCGGACATCGCCCAGCAGACTATTCTCGACACCCGCTTGCATGCACATGACAGCAACCCGCTGGATAAACTGAGTCACCAGGAGCGCCAGGTGATGGTAATGATAGCGCAGGGCATCAAAGTCACACAAATTGCCGACAAAATGTGTCTCAGCAGCAAGACGGTGAACAGTTATAGATATAGAATATTTAATAAGCTGAATATTGATGGTGACATTAAACTCACTCATCTGGCGCTGCGCTACGGACTGATTCATATTGACAGCGTGGTGCCATCCGCACCTGCTGAGAGTCGCGGGCGCGATAACCGATGACTGAATAAACGCCGAGCACAGAGAGTCTGTATCCCGTATGGAAAAACCGGTTGTGACTGAATTCGATGCGAAAGCATTTTTAAAAACTGTGACCAGTCAGCCCGGTGTATACCGGATGTATGATGCTGAAGGTACAGTGATTTATGTCGGGAAAGCCAAAGATTTGAAAAAACGGCTTTCCAGCTATTTCCGCACGCAGGTTTCAGGTAAGAAAACCGAGCAGCTGGTTAAAAATATTGCTCAGATAGATGTCACAGTGACGCATACGGAAACGGAGGCGTTGCTGCTGGAACATACCTATATTAAAAAATATCAGCCGCGTTACAACGTGTTGTTACGCGATGATAAATCTTATCCTTATATCTATCTGAGCAGCAATGACAAACACCCGCGGCTGGCGGTTCACCGCGGGGCTAAACACGCCAAAGGGGAATACTTTGGACCGTTCCCGAATGCGTATGCCGTTCGCGAAACACTGGCACTGATGCAGAAACTGTTCCCCGTCCGTCAGTGCGAGGACTGCGTCTACCGCAACCGCTCCCGCCCGTGCCTGCAATATCAGATTGGCCGCTGCCTGGGGCCGTGTGTGAAGGGGTTGGTGAGCGATGAGGATTACGCCAGGGAAGTAAACCTAGTCCGCTTATTTCTGGAAGGCAAAGATCAGCAGGTGCTGACAGAACTGGTGGAAAAAATGGAGCAGGCCAGTCAGTCACTGCATTTTGAGGACGCCGCACGTCTGCGGGATCAGATTCAGGCGGTTCGTGCTGTCACTGAAAAACAGTTTGTCACCGGAGCCGGTGACGATCTGGATGTTGTTGGTGTCTGTTTTGACCAGGGCCTGGCCTGTATCCATGTTCTGTTTATCCGTAACGGGCGGGTACAGGGAAGCCGCAGTTACTTTCCGAAAGTTCCGTCCGGCACTGAGCCGGATGAAATTGTACAAACCTTTATCGGCCAGTTTTATCTCCAGGGCAGTGAAAACCGCTCATTACCGGATGATATTCTGCTGGATTTCCCGTTACCGGAAAAAGAGATTATGGAAGAAACCCTGTCTCAGTTTGCCGGGCGGCGAATACTTATTCAGCCGAAACCGCGCGGTGACCGCGCCCGCTACCTGAAGCTGGCACACACGAATGCGGTGACCGCTCTGATGACGAAACGGGCGCAGCAATCCACGATTGCAACACGGATGAAAGCGCTGTCAGAACTGACCGGTATTGAAACTATCAACCGCATGGAATGTTTTGATATCAGCCATACCATGGGTGACCAGACGGTGGCTTCCTGTGTGGTATTTGACAGCAACGGACCGGTGAAATCGGAATACCGCCGTTACAACATCGCCGGCATCACCCCCGGAGATGACTATGCGGCGATGGATCAGGTACTGCACCGCCGTTACAGCAAACATATCGGTAATGAAAAAATCCCGGATATTATTTTTATCGACGGCGGCAAAGGTCAGCTCGGTAAAGCGATTGAAGCCTTCGGAAATCTGGAGGTGGGCTGGGATAAAAACCGGCCGAAACTGATTGGGGTGGCAAAGGGCAGTGACCGTAAAGCAGGACTGGAAACCCTCTTTTTCACCGCATCCGGGGAAGGTATGGCACTGCCGCCGGACTCTCCGGCGCTGCATGTGATCCAGCATATCCGTGATGAATCCCACAACCATGCGATCACCGGTCACCGGCAGCGCCGGGCGAAAGTCAAAAATACCAGTGCACTGGAATCGATAGAAGGTATCGGGCCGAAACGGCGGCAGATGCTACTCAAATACATGGGCGGGTTACAGCCGCTGCGTAACGCCAGTATTGATGAAATCGCCAAAGTACCGACGATTTCTTATGCGCTGGCGGAAAAAATTTACCACGCGCTTAAGCATTAACGATTCCGCTTATCTGTGCGGTTGATGGGAGAATTTTTTCAATAACAGCGGTGAGTTATCTGTAACTGTGGTAATATGGTGGTATCCGGTAGGATTGCGCAGAACCTGAAAATCACGCAACGTGCCCCGGAATCAGCGGGGCGGTAATATTTGCCGGCAGATGCGCAAGCGGCTTTTTCATCTGACTTATAAAATAATGGCTCCGTTATGCGATTAAATATCCCTACATGGCTGACTCTGTTTCGCGTTTTCCTGATACCGTTCTTTGTCCTCGCCTTCTATTTGCCGTTCAGCTGGGCACCTGTTGTCAGTGCCGCTATTTTTGTCATTGCTGCGATGACAGACTGGTTTGATGGCTTTCTTGCCCGTCGTTTAAAGCAAACCACCCGTTTCGGTGCATTTCTGGACCCGGTTGCGGATAAAGTCATGGTAGCGACCGCGCTGGTGCTGGTAACAGAATACTATGCTGTCTGGTGGATAACTCTGCCTGCTATCACGATGATTGCCCGCGAGATTATTATTTCATCACTGCGTGAATGGATGGCGGAACTGGGTAAACGCAACAGTGTCGCAGTCTCCTGGATGGGGAAAGTAAAAACCACGGCACAAATGGTGGCGCTGGTGGGGCTTATCTGGCGGCCGAATGAGCTGACAGAAATCGCGGCTTTCATCCTTTTCTACATTGCAATGATTCTGACTTTCTGGTCTATGTTCCAATATTTACGCGCTGCATGGGCGGATTTGAGCGAAGCCTGATCGATGTGCTGTAAAAAACAGCGAACGATCATTTTTCATGAATTAAGCGGTTGACTCACAGCGTGAAATCAGTAGAATGCAACGCATCCGGACGACACAGTGGTTTACGAAAACAAATAAGTAAATCAGTAAGTTCAGAGATGCGGGAATAGCTCAGTTGGTAGAGCACGACCTTGCCAAGGTCGGGGTCGCGAGTTCGAATCTCGTTTCCCGCTCCAAGGCGCGTTGGCAGAGTGGCCATGCAGCGGATTGCAAATCCGCGTACCTCGGTTCGACTCCGGGACGCGCCTCCATATTCAGCCCAGATGGTGAAATCGGTAGACACAAGGGATTTAAAATCCCTCGGCCGCAAGGCTGTGCGGGTTCAAGTCCCGCTCTGGGCACCATATAGAAATTCATTGATTTTTCAGTGAGTTAGAATTAAGAAAAGCCACCCTTGAGGTGGCTTTTTTGTGCTTTAAATCATACTTCACTATATCCTCTCCTTCAAACTGTCTTTTTCTGACCACCGACAACAGGAACAATTATCACTTTTCTGTCATACCGGGCTGTTTGAGTGATATTTTTATGCCCCGATATTTTCTGTTTTTCTGACAGTGGCCCATCAAGATCTGAAATACCTTTAGGGGGATCATTTAATGTCTAAGTCCCCGGCAGAACGTAAAGTCGCGCAAAGAGCGCGGTAAAAGAAAACCGGTATCGTCAAACTTGAACTGTTGGTGGATGAACAGGAACTGGAAATGCTGCCGCGCCGGGAACCTTATGAGCTGAATGAATACCCGGCAACATTAATCAGAACTGATGACCAGTTACTGAAATCTGAAATTAAAGAGATGAGTAAGAAAACTTGCCGGAAATACGGTGAAAAACTTCCTGTTGCGGAGTGCTGTTTGAGTGGCGATTCCGAGTGTTGGAATACTTACGGTAGGCATAAATTTAAGCTCTGTATATAATTTGTGTAAAAGCATTGGTATTAGTATGATTTAGGTGTAAATGCTTATTATGAAACTTTAATTTGTAATTAAACAAGGATGTTGCTGTGAGAAAACCTAACGAAATAGCCTCGGATATCTTGGATATAATCAATCAAAAGGAAATGGGTAATTTTTGGTTGTTGTTTTATTCAGCCGAGGGGGCTTCTTGATGTCGGATCTGACATCGGGTATATTGCTTATGATTATATTGACACTGATAATAGATGGCGAAATGAGGGTGTAAGAATAAAACAGGCAGAGTTATTTAAGCGAGGAATATCAAGTGAAGAAATTAATGATTTAGTAAATGTTATTCTTGATGATTTTATATCAAGAATGGATTCTGATTCATTAATTAAGCTTTCGATTAAATTGACTGGAAAAGTTGACGGGAAGTATGTGGCTACAGCTGTTGTATATGGAAGCATTACCAGTGCTTTAGTAAGGCGGTTTGTTCCACGTTTATTTTTACGTTTGGGTTTATCTGGAATTGTTTCCCTGGCTGGTGATACATCTAAATAAATATATGTGTCAGAGGAGTTTGGGTATAAATATCCAAGAGTTTACTCGGAATTAAAAATAAAGGCGATTTAGATTTGTTGTATTTTCTTGCAATGGATTACATGAGCCAATTTCTGGAAGCTATAGAAATGAATGGAAAAAATAAGAGTGGATGGGATATTTTAGTAAATGATTTGATTGGCAGGCTTTAAATATGAAAAGATTAATCAATGAGATAATAACGATGTTTTTTTGTATTTCTCTTTTTTCTTCATGATACTTGTATCAATTTTTATGCTTTTTTATTTTGATATTGAAAATAGATACTTAAAATACTTATTAGTTTTTATATCTGTCGTTGTTGGTCTGGTTATGCTTTATACATCTGATAAAATTAAAGATAAGTATAGGCGTGAGTGATGTTACGTGTAGTGGATATGCGCCTCTGCATAGTGTAGTGGTTTAATAAATTTGGCCACCTGAACAGAGGTGGTATGCTCACCGCAGAACAACACAGGCGCCTTAATGAAAAAACGAAATCTCAGTGCAGAATTCAAACGTGAATCCGCTCAGTTAGTTGTGGATCAGAACTATGCGGTTGCGGGTGCCGCGAAAGATAGTTTTTTATTTAGGATACGTCTTATAATTCGGGTATTGTTATCGGGCGTTTATTAACATGTGTACTTAATGAAATAGATAGATACTTCTAATTGGTATGTATTCAAAGTAAATATAAATATTCCGGAAAAAGAAAGTAGTGAAATAAAAAATGAAATTGAAAATATAATGTGTGTCAATTTAGTCAGTCGTAAGCAGGACAATGATATATAATACTAAAGCAGTATTTATATTGAAAACAGAACGAAAATACAAAGCCTGAGGTACCTGATGGATAATGCATCACCGAATAATGTTCAGATTCTGGAGTTTGTGGAACGCTTAAAAACAGTGACAGGACCAAGTTTTTTTCATTATCTGAATGATAAGAAAGTCAAAACTACGTGTCTTATGTGCGGGCATAATGGCAGACAAATTATAGATGAAACAAACTATACGACAGAGCAGGACAGACTGGACAACAAACCACCACATACATTTGTTACTTTTTATTATCATACTCCCGGTATTCCGGCAGACAGTATCAACCATTATTACTATCGTCTGATTTGTGATAATTGTGGTTTTGTTACCCAGCACAGTGCCAGATATGTTATAAACTGGCTGGATGATGAAAAACAGCGGGAGCAGCATCTGACTGACGCTGAATGGGGAAGTGTGCCGGAAACGGTTATTGCAGAGCAGGATGAAGAATAACCGCAGAATAATCATACCGGGAGACAGTGCCCGGTTTTCTTTTTTGTATTCCTCTGTTTGCTTTTTTAATCATCACCTTCTTGTTCTGGTGTCAAAATATTGTGATTTTTAAGAACTTTACTTTGTCTTAAGGGCAAGGTTCAATGTCATACGCAGAATTACCTGCACGAAAAGGTGAACGGAGGGTATATGGAAGATGGTTTAATGGTGATTGCCGGACTGGCGCTTGTTGCCGCAATTGCGGGTCTGGTAAAACCTTCTCTTGTGGGTATGAAAAGCCGTACAGGTGCGTTATTTGGTTATTTGATTATTTTTATTATCTTTTTGGTGCCTGCATTAATACTGATGCCTGACTGATGAGGTAATACCTTAATTGTTCAGAAATTGTGGAGAGAACTTTATTAAATGTAAATATGGTAAAGTTATTTTTCATTATATTGACCTTTCCCTTAGGGCAACCTTTATGATTGATTCCGTCAACCAGATACGAAATAAAAGGAATGAATCATGAAAAAAACACTTATCTTTACGGCATTATTATCCGGCGTTATTACATTTGGTGCTGCGGCAAATCCGGTATTATTAAGTGGTGATATGCATGCCGTGACCACACCGGTGCAGAAAGAACTGGGTGATTCTATGATGCGTATGCATGATGATATGGCAAAAACACTATCTGAGCAAAATGCGGATATTGCATTTGCAGAAGGTATGATTGCACACCATAAAGGAGCCGTTGAAATGGTTCAGATTGAACTGAAGTATGGTTCAGACCCGGAAATGCGAAAATTAGCTCAGGATATCATTGCTGCTCAGGACCCGGAAATAAAACAAATGCAGCGTTGGCTTAATAATAATAAGCCAGCTAAAAAATAAATATTTAATAATAATCACGGTATATCAGTTTCATGATATGCCGTTTTTATATATTTAGTAATGAATTTATTGATTAATTTCCATTCAGATCGCAAAAGTAAAATTCCATACCAAAATTTTTATTCCTCAGGTAGACAATATCCTTCCGAAGACATATTAAATATCCGGTGAGTGATGATGTTCCACTCAATCACTGATTAAGTTTGCAGTATTATTATTAAACCAAATTATTTTAGAAAAGGATATTCTATGCCGGACCCGGAAATTATTGCATTTTTTACAAAATATCTGGCTTCAGAAGAATCGCCGGAGGGCGCGCGCCGGCATTGGTTGTCTGATGCGGCAAAACGCGCGAAACAGCTGTCACTGACTACACACCCGCTGGCATTCACACATCCCGGCGCCTGCAAGAGTCGTTGCGGAAAAGTAAGTACGGTTCCGGCAGGGACCGGGGTAAAAAAGAAAAATGATGGCTTCCTCCGATCCGGCAATACAGAGGTTCCGCCGGATGCGGAAGGTAACGCAGCAGCACTGGAAATATATACATTTCTGATGCTGAGAATGAAGGATGGAAAGATGTTACTGACGCATCTGTGTGAAGAAAGTGAACTGGCAAAAAGAATTCTGGGTAAAGAAAATTACCGGACATTACGGGCCGGTTTTTTACAGATATTGTCAGGTACAAAAACAGCAATAACCAGCCCGAAAATAAAGCAGATTTTTTTTCCTGTACCGGCTGACGGAGGTGTGACGGGTTATCATCTGTTGTCAGTTCTGACACCGTCGGGTTTATTATTTGAATTGCGCCGCCGGCTTAATATATCCGGTGTGCATCCCCGGTGTCTTGTTGTTATTCATATTGGCGGCAGTAAACCACAAAATATTTCTGCACTTAATATGCGTAATAAAGGAAAAGCCTGTTTATTGTTATCAATACCTCCGGGAGCTGTTTGTGCCGGAGGTGCTCACCGTGTCCATTAATTATCTGCTGCTGAAAAATATTATTATTCTGAATGCGAATGCACTATCCGGTGGTCTGGTTGCAGGTTTTCCGGCAGTTACAGCCTGGCTGGGATTTGTTCATGCGCTTGAGCGAAAAGTAAGAGAAAGAGGATTCCCCTCAGTCAGGTTTAGTGATACCGGAATTATTTGTCATCATTGTCATTTGCGGTTGTACGCGGAGTCCGGCGGATTGGCGTATTCCGTACTTAATAACCGGAAGCCGCCGGATAAAAAAGGAAAAATCCATCTTTGATTGAAGAAGTGTATTGCCGTCTCCATGTTTCACTGTTTATTTGTGGTGAAAATATAGAAAGAAAAAATAAGAAATTTATCGCTGTGGTATCACAGGTAATCAAAATACTGAAAATTGCAGGAGGAGATATCACAGATGCCGATATACCAGAGACCGGTATTTTTCCGGATAATAAACAGGAATGGTATGAATTACGGCAACGTATGACACCGGGATATATATTACTGGAGCGGCGGGATGTAATGATCAATGCAATGAACAGCGGAATGGATGCAATGGCGGCATTGCTGAAATATATCACTATTCCGGGAACAGCACTGATTCCGGTGGTAACCGGCTATCAGGGACTTTCTCCGCCGGGAGTGGCTGAAAATGCCAGGACTGAAGGCATACCACACCGGTTTGCGGAAAGTATTATCACATTAGGGGAGTTCCGGCGGTCAGATAAATTGCGGCATCCTTCGGACATGTTGTGGTGTTATCACTATTTACCTGATGAGGATCTTTATCTGTGTCAGCAGGGAAAATACAATTAACGGAAAAGAAAAAATGACCGGTCTCAGAACTATACCGTCTGTTTTATCATTTTCAAAAAAACTGATCCCTTCTGACGGTTTTTTTTCCGGGACATCACAGCAGCCGGATTTTCCGGTTACTCCGCTGAATATACAGGCGAGAACGGTACGCGGGACATTTGCTTTCCGCCGGACATCCTGCGGGACAGATAAAAGCAAGATATTTTCACCGGAAATTCATGAGCCAAATATTCAAAATATGGATTGTTGTATGCTCGGACAGGATCAGGATGTACTTATCCTTATGTTTTCACTGAAAATCACCGGCGGATTGCTATTTCCGGAAGCCTGTAATAATGAAAAATTCCGTCAGCGTTATCAGGCGGTTATGATGGATTATCTGGAAAGAGAGTCGTGCCGGGAGCTAGCAGGGCAGTATGCACACAATATTGCCTGTGGCCGTTTTTTGTGGCGCAACCTGATTGGTGCAGAGCATATTAATGTGGTTGTGGATAACCTCAGTACAGAAAAAAAACAACGATGGATATTTGATGCCGGTAAATACAGCCTTCGTCATTTTGAACAGGCAGATAGTTCTGTCAGTGATTTGGGAGAGCATATTGCCGCAGCACTGAGTTGTGATGAAGGGGCATTATCGCTGGTTATTACTGCCAGAGTCAGAACAGGGAAGGGGCAGGAGGTTTATCCCAGTTGTGAATTTGTGGTGAATAAAAGAAAGGGCGGAAAAAGCCGGATACTCTGCAATATTGACGGAACAGCGGGAATGCATTCACAAAAAATAGGCAATGCTTTGCGTTCCGTGGATACCTGGTACCCTGCCTTTTCTGATTTATCAGCGGGAGCAGGTGTTATCGCCGCTGATCCTTTTGGTGCGGTAACACATCTGGGAGCGGTATTTCGTCCGCCGGGGTCAGGACAGGATTTTTATACACTCTTTGAAAAATGGGTCAGCGGGAAAAGACTTGCGGCACATGAAGAGAATTATGTTGTGGCAGTGTTGATCCGTGGTGGTGTTTTCGGCAGCGGAGGGTAAGCCGGTGAGATTTTACCAGACAATGACTATTCTGCCGGATGCGCTGATATCTGTTGTATTTCTTCGCCGGCTAATCTGGCAGCAGCTTCATCTGATACTGGCAGAAAATAAAACCGGCAGAAATAACAGCCCGGTAGCCGTTGCGTTTCCGGATTACTGCCACGGGCAGCAAACAGCGGGTAACCGTCTGCGGTTGCTGGCCCGTGATTATCAGTCATTGGCGGTACCGGCAATCACGGTAAGGCTGTCTGCTTTTTATCCGTATATCCGGTTAAGCGGGATCTTACCTGTTCCGGAAACACTGCCGTTTATCTGGACTGAATCCTTGTCAGGTAAAGGCCGTCACCGTCCGTTTCCGTTTTTTATCCGGAAGCTGGACGCTGAGTCTGTGGCGGAGGGGCCGTTTACCTGTTACGGACTGAGCCATAAAAGGACAGAAAACGGGGTGATCGCAACAGTGCCTCACTTTTGAGGCTGTTTACTGCCAGGACGGCAGCTCAGAAATAATTATGATAAAAAAATAATGTACTGCCGAAAATGCCCCTGCGCTTAAGCAGGCAGGGGCGGCAGCTTACGGTTCCGGCAGAGAAACGGTCAGTGACGGTGTGTCACTGTGAGAACCGGGATCAACAGTAAAATGTATATCGGAGGAAAATCGTTTTTTCGGTGCCAGCTCCCAGACTACGCGTAACGGAAATTCACCGTATTCGGTTGGTGTACCGTGCAGATTACCGGTTTTATCATTAAAGCTCAGGCCGATATTGCGCCGGAAATAGATACCGAGGATGGTGACTGTTTTGCCGTCGTCCAGTGTTGCGGTTACCGGCGAGCTGAAAGGCTCAAGTAAGCGGGCCCGGGCAATATTGATGCGGACTGCCGGTTGTCCGGAAGAGGAGGACGTTGTCTCCGGCGCTTTATTTTCAGTGACAGTCGTATTTTCCGCAGATTCCCGGACAGGCGCCGGAGATGCCTGTGGCAGAGTATCCTCTTTCCCGGCTGCAAACAGCGCTGTCAGCCCCCAGGGCTTCTGTTCTGCGGCCTCAGGCGAATGATATTCCTCCGGAGCTGTTTGTAACAGAGGGCTGTTTTCTGAATCGAATGACCAGTCGTGATCCCGCAGGGTATCGCCGGATGTTGCCGCAATTTGTGGCTGCTCACATTCCGGGAGTTCACCGATAACCGGGGTATCCGTATCATCAGTATCCAGGTCGTCAAACAGCCAGTTCCCGTTTTTCAGCGTGTCACTGAGGGGAGCGGGTTCCGGGAACAGGGATTGATCACTGAATACAGAGCCGGTTAATGCCGTTGTTTCACCGGCATTATCATCAGCGGGCTGAGCAACAGGATCTGCGGCCACAGGTTCGTTATATAAAAAGGTGAATTCTCCGGATTTATCATCAACCGGAGGAGCAACGGTTTTTTCCGTTGCCGGTTCAGTGTGTGAAAAAACCGGCTCTGAGGTTTTATTATCAGATGGTGAGGCCAGCTGATTAATGATTACCGGTTCAGCATATACAAAGGCGGGCTCTGTGATGGTGTTATCAGCGGGCGGTACAACCGGATCTTCTGTAAGAAAAGCATGCTGACCAAATATTGAGGATAAACGATCAATCTCAGCAGAGGCTTGTTCTTCCTGTGAGGCAGACGGTGGTGTTGCGGGGGTATAATCCGCAATAACCGGCTCTTCCTGCCCGGAAGGAACAATGAGAGGCTCCGGTTCAGCCGCAGAAAATGCGGAATGGGCCGTATCCGGAGGGGCAGCAGACATATCTGCCGGGACAGAAAGTGTACTGTCGCTGAGCGGGCTGCCCATCATCATCTGCGGGTTATTGCGCTCATGTTCATCGCGGGCGGCAGACAGTGAAACAGATACTTCACGGTATTTGATGTCAACCAGACTGCTGAGAACGAGCAGGGCGGCACGGATGGTTTCATCATCACATAATGCCGTGATTTCTGCGCTGCGGATTTTGTGCCCGGCCTGTTCAGCTAACATGGCACAGATTGTCCGCTTTTGATCGGAGGTTATTTCCATTAACGTTTCCCTCTGTGACACACTGATTGTCACGATTTTCAGAACGGAACTTCAGGTGGCTTCCGCGCCGGCACTGGTTTCAGTCCGGAAGCGTTCCCTGAACAGCGGAATGCCGGAAAATTATCCGGTAATGATACTGCAAAATCCGGCCGCTGAAATATGGGGGAAGTCTGATTGACGCAGAATGGCGCATAATAAAATAATGACAACCCTATTTATCCGAAATTATTATTATTTTATAAATAAGAAGAGTTATCCCGGATAATCTGTCTGCCGGCTCCCGGATTGCCTTATTGGCCCGGTTTGCTTTGACAGACGGGGGATGTAAACAGCATATGCAATGTTTTTCATGATATTAAACAAAGATTCAGGCATCGCTGATTGTTTCTGATACGAAGGTCGCTAAGATAGGCATTCCACTTAAGGAAAAGCGGCAGTGCGGGTAAATCTACCGGAGGAGACGGCGAAATGTCGTATCGCGCATTTTTTCAGCCTGTAAAAACCCTGACACAGGCGCAGCGTCAGGAAATGGCCTCACTTTATTTTATGTATTACACCGGCAGTGACGGCGTTCAGTTTTTGTCAGATCTCGATCATAAACAGGAAGTGCTGTTTATGATGTCGGGTGATGAAATGGCCGGGTTCAGTACTCTGGCGTTTTATTCGTTCCGCGGACACCGGATTGTTTATTCCGGCGACACAATTGTGCATCCGGCCCACTGGAAGCAGCAGACGCTGCACGGTGCCTGGCTGCGGCGCATTGCGCTTTTGCGCAGAGAATACCCCGGTGAGCGGGTATTTTGGTTTCTGCTGGTGAAGGGCGTGCGCACTTACCGGTATATGAGCACACTGGCGCAGACGTTCTATCCGCACCGGAACGGTAATATCAGAGAGCCGGAACTGGCGCGGCTGGCCGGGGAACTGGCAAAAGATAAATTTGGTTCACTCTATAACCCGGTGCGTGGTGTGGTGGAGTGCCCGTCGTCGTTTGGTTATCTGAACCGCGAAATGGCAACCGTATCTGATGCGCAGCGCAGTAAACCGGATGCCGCTTATTTCCTGCATAAAAATCCGCACTATGTCTGCGGCCATGAGCTGGTCTGCCTGTGTGAAGTTTCCCCTGAAAATGTGGCGAAACGTTTTCAGCCGCTGTTTGATGAGCCCGGTGTTGAGTTCTGTTATGGATAATGCATGGCAGCATTTCCGGGCCGGCATGCCTCCTGTTTTATCGCCGGGTTCACTGCGTGAGAGGCAGTTTCACTGGTTAGCTGCCTGTCTGACGGCGAATTCGGCGTGTGAATACGGGCGGCTGTACCATTTCTCTTCAGTAAAATCTGTGACGGATTATCAGCAGAGCGTTCCGCTGACCATCTATTCTGAGCTTACTCCTTTTATCACCCGTCTGACGGACGGGGAGAAAAACCTGCTGTGCAGTGCGCCGGTGCTGGCATTTGAGCTGACCGGCGGCAGCCGCAGCGGCGGCAAACTGCTGCCCTATACCGCGGCCGGATTAACTGATTTCCGTCTCGCTGTCACCGGCTGGCTGCGCAATGTTATCCGCCGTTTTGATCTGACCTCCGGTCATGTTTACTGGGCGCTCAGCCCGGCAGTAACACGGATGACACAAACCCCCGGCGGTATTCCTGTCGGCGGCGGTGATGCCCTTTATCTGGGGGCTGATAATCTTATGGCATTCAGTGAGTTATCCTCTGTACCTCTGACAGTGGCACAGGTCGGAGATGCGGCAGACTGGCAGCTGCTGACCCTGATTTATCTGTTGCAGTGTCCGGATTTGCGCCTGATTTCGGTCTGGAGCCCTGTGTTTTTATTTCCGCTGCTGACGGCCCTGGACTCCCGGCAGGATGAAATCTCTGCATTATTGCGGGATGGCGGAGAGCTTGCCGGGCATTCCCTGAATGCTGACCCGGCGGCGCTGGTACGCTACCGGCAGTATCTGCGGGAACATAATACCGCGCTGTTATGGCCGCAACTGGCCCTGATCAGCTGCTGGGATCAGGCGGCATCCGCCTCACCGGCGCAGGCGCTGATGGCACACTTTCCCGGTGTGACACTCCAGGGGAAAGGGCTGCTTTCTACTGAAGCGGTTATCACGGTTCCGTCGGATTACGGTGATCCGCAACTGAATGCGGACAGTAATTTCTATGAGTTCCGCCATGATAACGGACAGATATATTTAGCGGATGAACTTATCCCCGGCGAAACATACAGCGTAATTGTGACCACCAACAGCGGGCTGTACCGCTATCAGACTGATGATCTCGTATTGTGTACCGGCCATACGCCGGAAGCGATCCCGCAACTGCGTTTTTGCGGGCGTGACGGCATATGCAGTGATCTGGTCGGGGAAAAACTGACCGAACCGTTCGTTTGTGCCGGATTACCGGCATCGCAGGATTTTGCCGCGCTGGCGGCGGATGAGCAGGGCTATGTGCTGCTGCTCAGCGATACATGTGTCAGTGAGACACAGGCACGGGCGCATTGTGAGGACACCGAGCGCTACCTGTGCAGTAATCCGCAGTATTACTACGCCCGCCGTATCGGACAGCTTAATCCGCTGACATATCTGCGCCTGCATAAACCGGCGGAGCACTATTTTCACCGGCAGCTGCAACGGGGAAAACGGTTGGGTGAAATTAAAATCCCGGCGCTGCTGACCTCGTCTGACTGGCGTGCCATGTTTGATATCAGGGAGTTTCCGTGACGACACAGACTGTTTATACGCCGCAGCGGCCGCTGGATCTGGTGCTGCTTTCGCCGAAAGGGCCGCTGTACCGCAAACGGGGCGGGATTTTCAAACGTTCGCTGCGTTATCAGCCGCTGACGCTCACCACGCTGTCGGCGCTGGTACCGAAATCCCTGCCGGTCAATATCCGCCTGATTGACGAAAGTATTGAGGAATTGCCTGAGGATTTCACTGCGGATCTGGTGGCGATGACGGTGATCACCGGCAACGCACCGCGGGCTTATGAATTGTCAGCACAGATGCGGGCGAAAAATATCCCGGTGGTGCTCGGCGGGCCGCATGTCACATTACTGCCGCAGGAAGCATTACAGCATGCTGATACGGTCTGCACCGGGTATTCCGAGCAGAGCTGGCCACAGCTTATCCGCGATTTTATGGCGGGTAATATGCAGCGCGAATACCGCCAGAGTACGGATTTTACCCTTGATATCCCGGATTTGCCGTTTCCGGAACGCGAGCGGTTCGATGCAAAACATTTTCTTACCCAGGGTGTTTTTGAGGCGACCCGCTCCTGCGCGCATAACTGTGAATTCTGTGTTGCGCCGAGTGCTTGGGGGCGTAAACAATTTCAGCATCCGGCAGAGTGGGTCACTGAGGATATCCGCCGTTATGTGGAGCGTACCGGCAAGCGGAAAGTGATTTTTGTCGATCTGAACCTGGTGTCAGATATCGGCTATGCGAAACGGCTGTTTACCGCGCTGATCCCGCTGAACATTCAGTGGTTCGGTTTATCCACTGTGCTGATTGCTCATAACCATGAATTGATGGAGCTTATGGCCCGCAGTGGCTGCAAAGGGCTGCTGCTGGGGCTGGAAACCGTCAGTGACGGCAGTCTGAAAGATGCCGGGAAGAAATTCAACGGCTCGGTGGATTATAAAGAACTGATCGGCGATCTGCACCGGCTGGGAATTGCGATTCAGGGCTGTTTTGTGTTCGGTCTGGATCACGATACCACCGATGTGTTTGACCGTACCGTTGATCTTGCCATCGACGCCGGGATTGATTTGCCGCGTTTCTCGGTTCTGACACCGTTCCCGGGCACGCCGCTGTTTAAACGCCTTGAGGAAGAACAGCGGATTTTAACCACCGACTGGTCGCTGTATGACGCACAGCATGTGGTATTCCGTCCGGCACTGATGAGTGCACGGGAGCTGGAACTGGGACACGAACGTGCCTGGAAAAAAGTGTACCGCTACCGCAGCATTGCGAAACGGCTGTGGCAGGCGCGTAACTTTAAACCGCTGGCGCTGACGGCAAATCTGGGTTACCGCTTTTATGCACATCATCTGCATCAGTATTACACCTGTGACTGGCCGGTTGAACACCGTCCGGCAAAGTCGGGTAGTCACTGATGCGGCTGACGTTTATTCATCCGGCGATCGGCCACCGGCGCGGTGAAGCCTATCTGCGTTCCTGGCAGATGGAGCCGCTGCCGGTCGCGGCGCTGAAAGGGCTGACACCGGCAGATATTGAAACCCGTTTTTATGACGATCGTCTTGAACTGATCCCGTTTGATGAACCGGCCGATCTGATTTCTATCTCAGTCGAAACTTACACCGCGAAGCGGGCTTATCAGATAGCCAGTGAATACAGAAAGCGCGGCGTGCCGGTACTGATGGGCGGGTTCCACGCCACACTGATGCCGGAGGAAGTGAAACGCTTTGCGGATGTCATTATCACCGGAGAGGCAGAGTCAGTCTGGGAAACCATGATTGACGATTTACGCCACGGCACATTGCAGCGGGAATACCACGGCACACAGACCGATCTGCGCGGTATCCGGGCTGATCGCAGCCTGTTTGCGGGTAAACGTTACCTGCAGATAGGCCTGGTGGAAACCGGGCGCGGCTGCCGCTTTCATTGTGAATTTTGTGCGGTGCAGTCGTTTTATCAGCAGCGTTACCGGCGGCGCGACCCGGATCATGTGCTGCGGGAGTTATCAGGACTGAAAGGTACGAAAAATCTGTTTTTCTTTGTGGATGATAATTTTGCGGGCAGTCTGCGGGAAAGCCGTGAGTTTCTGCCGGCACTGGCAAAAGCCGGAGTCCGCTGGGTAACTCAGATGAGTATTGATGCCGCTCATGATGAGGAGTTTGTCCGCGCACTGTCACAGGCGGGATGCAGGGGGGTTCTGATAGGTTTTGAATCCCTGAATGAAGCCAATCTGCGGCAGATGAAAAAAGGTTTTAACACGATGAAAGGCGGCTACAGTCAGGCGCTGGCTAACCTGCGCCGCCATCATATTGCGGTCTACGGCACGTTTGTGTTCGGTTATGACCATGATACCCCGGATTCATTCGGCGAAGCGGTCACTTACGCCCGCGAACAGAGCATGTATATCGCGGCATTCAACCATATGACGCCGTTTCCGGGCACACCGCTTTATGCACGGCTGGCACAGGAAAACCGCCTGCGCTATGAACACTGGTGGCTCGATGATAACTATCGTTACAATGAGCTGCCGTTTTATCCGGCACAGCTGTCTCCGGAGGCAGTAACGCAGGGGTGCCTCTCGGCAAGGAAGGCATTTTACAGTTCACGTTCGATTCTTCAGCGCAGCTGGCGTAACCGGGGGGATTTTTTTATGTTTCGCAATTATTTCCCTATTAACTGGCTGCATCACCGTGAGATAAGCAGCCGCAACGGCTATCCGCTCGGTGATGAGAATTGGCAGGGTAAATTAGCAGAGGTCAAATGATAGAGGTTATTGACGCGACAACGGAGCATATCGCGGATTTGCTCAGGCTCCTTGAAGAGAACTCCATGCAGGGGGACTGGGAGCTGGTGATGACCCGGCGGCCCGGTTATTTTTCCCCGAAGGATGATTTCGGTGAGGTCTATCCGGCACTGGCAAGAGACGGCGACACGCTGGTGGGTATGTGTCAGCTGACCATACAGACCGGCCGGGTTAACGGCGAAGAAGCACAGATGGGCTATCTCGGCAGTCTGCGAATTGTACCGAAATACCGTAATCACCTGAAAGTGTTACAGGCCGGGTTTTCTTATCTGCGGCAGCTGCCGACACCGGATCACTGCTACACCAGCATTGCGGAAAACAATTTGCTGGCCAGGCGACTGCTGGAACGGGGTGTTGAGGGCTTACCGCTCTACCGCTCCCTGAGCAGCATGAGTACGCTGGCGATCAGCAAGAGCAGAGGCAAAAACCGCGGATTATGGAAAGTGGTGCCGCCGGAAGATTACACGGATGTGATCCGTTTCTTTGCTGAAGAGTCTGTATCCCGTCAGCTGGCACCGGCACTGAACCTGAAAGCCATGCAGCAGACCGGTATCACGGTACTCGGCAGCTATCAGAACGGACAGCTGGTGGCCTGCGGTATGCTCTGGGATCAGCGATCCTTCAAACAGGTTATTGTGGCCGGTTACTCTGCCAGAATGAAGATGCTGCGTCCGCTTTACAATGCCCTTGCCGGGATGACCCGGCGGCCGCAGATGCCGGCGGCGGGAGACGTGATTCCGCAGAGTTTTCTGTCATTCCTGGCCTGTACGGATGATACCAAACTGCCGGATCTGATAGAGGAAGCTCTGCTGTACTGCACCACGCCGATTATGACGGTCGGGCTCCCGTCCGGACACATCTGCACCAATGATGTGATTAACCGCACCGGGGCGTCCGTTTACCGCACCCGGATTTACGGCGTCGACCTGACTGCCGCACCGCAGTGGGACGGCCGGATTGTGTGGCCGGAGATAGCGCTGCTGTGAATATCGTGCTTATCTACCCGAATATGGGGGATTATCGCACGAAAGATGCTATGACACCGCTGGCAATCGGCATTCTGGCGGCGTTGTCGCCGGGACACCGGGTGACATTTTACGATGACCGGCTGGATATCATCCCGGACGAACTGCCGGAAGCGGATTTAATTGCGATTTCGGTGGAAACGTTCACGGCACAGCGCAGTTATCAGCTTTCTGACCGGTTCCGCCATCAGGGGAAAACCGTGGTGATGGGGGGCTGCCATGTCACCTTTATGCCGGATGAGGCATTACAGCATGCTGACAGTGTGTTGCTCGGTGATGCGGAAGGCGCGTGGGAACAGATGCTGGCGGACTGTGAACGTAACGCGCTGAAGCCCCGTTACCGGGGGGCGCATGACCGCCTGCTTGCCGGCTGCCGTATTGACCGGACGATTTTTGAGGGTAAGCGTTATGCCCCTGTGTCGCTGGTGCAGTTCTCGCGCGGCTGCCGCTTTGCCTGTGATTTTTGTTCCATTCACGCCTTTTACCCAGAGGGCGCGCGCACCCGGCCGGTTGATGAAATGCGGGACGAAATTTTATCTCTGCCTGCAAAACGGTTTCTGATTTTTGTGGATGATAATCTCTTTGCCGGTAAACGGGTACTGAATGAACTGCTGGCGATGCTCACACCGCTGAAACGCCGCTGGGGATGCCAGATAAGCATTGATATTGCCCGCAATGAGGAGATGCTGGATAAACTGGCCGCCGCAGGCTGCTGTTTTGTGCTGATCGGTTTTGAAAGCCTGAATGAAACTACGCTCAGGCGGATGGGAAAATCCCGCAGCCATACCGCGAAGGATTATGCCGCTGTGCTGGCGGCGCTGTACCGGAGCGGTATTTGTGTTTATGGCACCTTTATTTTCGGCTACGACGAAGATACACCGGAGACAATCCGCAGCACACTGGCCTTTGCGGAAAGCAATAAACTGGCGATTGCCAATTTTAATCTGCTGATCCCGACACCCGGCACGGCGCTGTATGCCCGGCTGGAGGCGGAAGGCCGGCTGGTTTATCCGGCCTGGTGGCTCAATCCGGATTTCCGTTACGGGGAACCGGTTTTCCGTCCGGGCGGAATGAGTATCGCAGAACTGGCTGACGGATGTTTTTATGCCCGCACCCGCTTTTACCGTTATACGTCCATTATCCGGCGTCTGTGCCGTGCCGGCCGCTGGCGTACTCTGCTGGTGGCCTGGCTTTACAATATCGCCTCACACCGGGATATTGCCCGCAAACAGGGAATACGCCCGGGAGAAAAAGGGTGAAACTGATACTGATTAAACCGAATATCGGCCGTCAGGAGCACAGCCTGTATGTCGATGAGGGGCGGATGGAGCCGCTCATGCTGGAGGTTCTCGCCGGGCTGACCCCGCCGGATGTGGAAGTGGTGCTGTATGACGACCGGATGGAAACCATTCCTTATGATGAACCGGCGGATCTGGTCGCGATAACTGTGGAAACCTTTACCGCCCGCCGCGCCTATGAGATTGCGGCAGAATACCGTGCCCGTGATGTCCGGGTGGTGATGGGGGGGATCCACGCCACCCTGCTGCCGGAGGAAGTGGCTCAACATTGCGACAGTGTCTTTACCGGCGATGCGGAAACCCGCTGGACAGAGATGATCCGCGATGCGGAGAAAGGCCGTCTGAAGCCGCGCTATGATGCCCCTGCCGGAGTCGGTCAGGTCGATCATAATCTGTGCGGCTGTCTGCCGCGTCGTGATATCTTCCGGGGAAAAGGGTATCTGCCGATCAGCCTGATGCAGTTTACCCGCGGCTGCCGTTTTGCCTGCCGTTTCTGTGCTGTCAGCCGTTATTTCGGGCGGCAGCACTATATCCGCCGGATCGATGAAGTGGTGCGGGAGATTGAAACGCAAAAACCGAAATTTATCTTTTTTGTCGATGACAATATTGCCTCTGACCACCGGGAGCTGAGTGAGCTGTGTGGCGCGCTGGCCCCGCTGAATGTCCGCTGGATAAGCCAGGCGAGCCTGGATATGACCCGCAACCGCCGTCTGATGTCGCTGTTACAGCAGAGCGGCTGCTGGGGCAATGTCATGGGGTTTGAATCTATCAACCCGGACAGTCTGCGCGATGCGCGAAAATCGCCGAATATGCGGACATTTTCACAGTATCGCGAGGAAATTTCGGTATTACGGGACTTCGGATTGCAGACCTGGGCGGCTTTTACCCTGGGATATGATCATGATACAGCCGAGACCGTGGAAGATACGGTGGAGTTCGCACTGAAAAATCGCTTTGCTTTTGCTGCCTATAACATCCTGATGCCGTACCCGAATACGCCGCTGTATCAGCAGCTGGCGCAGGAAAACCGTCTGTTGTTTGACGGAAAATGGTGGCTGCATCCGGAATACCGCTTTAATCAGGCGGCATTTCAGCCTGCCCGGATGAGCCCGGAAACCCTGACTGAACTGTGCCACGCGGCACGCAGCCGTTTTAACAGTGTACCATCGATTATCCGGCGTTTCTCTGACCTGCGGCTGACCCTGCAATCGGTATCGCGCATGGCCACATTCTGGCGTTATACCCTGTTATTCCGCAAAGAGGTGCATAAAAAACACCGGATGCGCTTTGGGTTAAAATAGGAGGGATAAATGAATACCAATCCGGATTCTTTTTCCCGCCGGGTTATCAGCTATCTGCTGTGGTGTATTCCGGTCAGCATGGTGTTTTTCACGGTTTATCCGCTGATGAATGCGTATACTGCCGGACGTGAAAGCCTGTATGCCCTGTGGTTTCCGGCTGAGCTGCATATCCCGTTTGTGCCCGGTTTTATCTGGGTGTACTGCTCGTTTTACCTGATTATTCTGATGCCGGTTTTATTTCTGCCGCGCCGGGAGCACCGGCAGCTGGCACTTACCTTTATAGTGATGACGCTGCTGGGCGGCGTGATCTTTTTTCTGTTTCCGGCACAGCTCGGTTTTGTGAGGCGGGTGCCGGAATCCCCGTTGTATCAGACGATGTACACAACACTGTTTGCGCTGGATCACTCGCATAATCTGGTGCCATCCCTGCATGTGGCCTGGTCGTGTGCTGCGGTGCTGGCCATTATCCGCCATACCGGACGCGGGCTGACGCTGTTGTTTTTGTTCTGGCTGGTGCTGATTGTACTGTCTGTGCTGCTGGTTCATCAGCATCATGTGGCGGATGTGGCCACCGGCCTGCTGTTGGCGGTAACGGTTTCATATATGATGAGGAAATAGTAATGAAAAGGATAATTATCAGTGCATTAATGATATTCAGTTTTTCGGTGTACGCGCAACCCGGTGAAGAGGACGGTGCTATCCACAATGAACTGCGGCAGGTCATCGGCACGGTGGAAACGGCGATCAACAGCGGCGATTATGACAAAATGCTGCCGGTGATGAGTGAAAATCTGCGTGCCACCCCGATCACCTAGGAGTTTATCTCCGGCAAAGCGGCGATAAAACCGTATTTTGAGTCCTGGTTCGGGCCGGACAAGTTCCTGAAAAAACTGAATATCAGTTTTAACGCCGATGTGGTGACAGAATTATCCCCGGATAAAACCTGGGGTGTTGCCTATGGCAAAGGGATGGAAAAATATCAGCTCGGCGACGGCCGGACTTATGATTTTCCGACCCGCTGGACAGCAACTGTTGCTCTTGAGGACGGCGCCTGGAAAATCCGCACAATTCATATCGGCACAGATTTCACGGATAACCCGCTGCTGAATGAAACCCGCAACGCCTTACAGGGCATGATGTACGGTGCGGGCGGTCTGGTGATTGGTCTGCTGGCCGGTATTGTGCTGTTCCGCCGTAAAAGTGCAGTAAAACCGCAGGCAGACGCCGGGAAGAAACAATAGTTTAATAAAACAGCAGGTTATGTAGCTCGTCGGGTAACGGGCAGGTGAACGAAAAGCATGCGCGTCATGGATGACGCGCCTGAGCTTACAAGGATGTATTTACAGCGACTTTTCGTTTTGCCCGTTATCAGACGTTGCACGGACTGACAGAAATCACCATCTCTTTTATTTCTCCGGCGGAAACACAAAATCCAGATCTGCCGGTGCTCCCATCTGCGGTGCAGGCCGCACACCATAGCGCCACATGGTGAAATAGACACGCCAGAAGGTCGGACGCGGCTGGTTATCTACCAGCGACGGCAGTTCATACCACGGTGCCTGCGGGTGCTGGTGGTGAGCGAGATGGCAGTGATAATTCAGCGCCAGCCAGCGGGAAACAGGCAGAACTTTCAGGTTCCATGCGCCGTTCATCACATCGCGGCGGCTCCAGGCATGATCTGCATATTGCAGTGCTGACCAGTGAAGCCCGAAGACCCACAGGCAGAGCAGATAACCGGTCACACTTAAATCCAGCACCCAAAACAGCAGCGCCTGCCAGAGAAATGCACCGAGCAATTCATACCAGATGGTCAGCGGCGGCAGTTTTGCCAGTTCCGGGACTTGTGAGCCGAACCCCAGCGCTGGTGCGATTTTGGTGACAAACACCCGGGAGCGGTACACGGCCGGCGCAATAAACCAGATCAGATTACCCAGCAGCACACAAAAATAGTACAGTCCGAGCAGATTCCCGCCGTACATCCAGATATTACGCAGCCAGCGCGGCTGATCCGGCAGATAATAATCATACAGTTCTTTATCTGTCCGGTTATTTTTGTGGTGATTCAGATGCGCGCGGCGTTGCAGGGTAAAGGAGGCCGGAAATGCCCACGCGGCAATAACTCCGATCACCCGGTTACCGGCGGCAGAACGGGCAGCCACGCCGTGCACCGCTTCATGCAGAATGGCAAACGGCATGTTGTTGATCAGCATAAAACCGGCCAGAGCGGGCAGGGCATAGTACCAGGTGAGATGGCTCACGCCCCATAAACAGGCTGCTGCCGCAGTAATCGAAAAAACCAGCAGAATACTGTTGAGTAAAAGACGCATCAGTCTGTTTTCCTTGTGTTATTCGTCACTACCACCGGGTCGAACAGTCCGGTTTTTTCATGGCGTAACCGGCGTGCATACAGCCGGAAGCCCAGATTGGCTGCCAGGCGGATAAAACGGCTGCCCGGACGGTGCAATACCCGGCGCAGAATGGCCGTCAGGCGGTATGTTTCCCGCCAGGCCTCGTGCAGTAAGGATTGCAGCATTTCCGGTGACATATTTTTAGGCTGAAAAACCACATGTTCGTTGTCATACAGGCTCAGATCCTGTGTGATTAAGCGGCCTTCTTCCGCCATTCTCTGCCACAGACGTGTACCCGGCAGCGGGGTGAGGACGGAAAAACGCACCAGATCTAACCCGAGAGACGGGATCTGCCGCAGGGTATCACGGATGCTTTCCGGTGTATCTTCATCAAATCCGAGTACAAAACAGCCGAGCGCGGCAATCCGGTTATCGCGCAGCCGCCGGATCTGACGGCGGTACTCGCTGACCTGATTACAGTTTTTTCCTGTGGCGGTCATGGTCTGCTGACTGAGGTTCTCCAGCCCGATAAGCAGCCCTTCGCAGCCGCTGTCACACAGTGCCCGGAATACCTCGTCGTCATCTGTCACATTGAGTGTCGCCAGTCCCGACCAGCGGATTTTAAGCGGAATCAGTGCCCGGAACAGGGTGAGGCTGTACTGCCGGTCGGCATACAGGTTAGGGTCGAAAAATATCCAGCGCTGTTTACCGCTTTGTTTTATTTCATCAATAACCTCTGCCACCGGACGTGCCGTGCCTTTTCGTCCCCACTGATGCTGTACAGAACAGAATTCACAGGCAAGCGGGCAGCCCCGGTCGGCAATAACAGTGGCGATATTCATATAGGCGCGGGGCGGCAGCAGATCACGGCGCGGAACCGGTCCCGGCAGAAAGCCGCGTTCCGGCCGGTGCTGATAGCGCGGCTGCGGATGCCCGTCAGCCATATCCTGCAAAAATTGCGGCCAGATATATTCACCGGCGCCGATAAGCACGGTATCCGCATATTGTGCGGCTTCATCCGGTTGCAGTGTGACGTGTGCGCCGCCCATCACGGTTCTTGCCCCCCGTTCACGCCAGTAACGGCACAGTGCATAGGCGCGGGGAGAAGAGGATGCAGTGGCGGTGATCACCACCAGATCAAAATTTCCGCCTGTGACCGGCGGGGAGACACCTTCATCACAGAGGGTCAGTTCCGCATTGAGATGCGGGGGAACCAGGGCGGCGAGGGTGATAAGGGTCAGCGGGGCATAACTGATCGCGACGGAAAATGCGCTTTTCCGGTAGCGGTAAGTCCTGTCAAACGGCAAAATCAGTAATATTTTCACCGGTGCTTCCTGCTCCGCGGATGACATAAGGTCTTCCACAATGGCACAGTCCGCACCGGGACGCACTGTGCCGGATCAAAGATCAGACTGCAACGACTTCCAGGATGGAAACATAGCAGCCTGTCGGGATCAGTTTATTTATTTTCAGTCCGGCTTTTGCCAGCAATGTTTCAAATTCAGGAATGGTTCGCTCACCTGCTTCAGGGAAAGCAGTCAGGCAGAGTATATCCATCGCATAACGGGAATCTGTTTTATCAACCGGGTAGATAACCGGCTCAATAATCAGAAGTTTATTGTCATCACGCATAGATTCCCGGCAGTGTACCGAACAGGTCACCAGAGACTGCCTGCCAGCGGGAATTATCGTTCAGATCACCCAAACGATTCAGCGGCAGTACATGTTCCCGATCAAGCAGGATACCGTGAAGTGACGGGTTTGCCCGCAGGATACGCAGCAGTAATCCGCCCAGTCCTCCGGCGATATCTATCACACGGCTGTTTTCCGGAAACTTATAGGTATTCACAACAAAATAGTTTTCAATTTCAGACAATGCGGACATTCCGGACGGGAAGTTGTTACTTTATGCAATAATGCAGAATGGGTTTTTGTCTGTTCAGCGAGCTAATCAACAGAACGGGGCCCTTCTGCAAGGTGGTCAGCAAGACACAGCTGCGCGGCTGTACGCAAACATCCGGGAAGAGCAAAACTCATTGCGGGATCCATTATACGGAGTGCTGTTGTCTCTTCATCATGCGTCATTGTTATAGCCTGCGACATAAAAAAACTCATTAGTTAAATTAAATTAAACAATCAGGGGGCATAGTGCAGTGCCAGAAAATTACCGTATCAAAATATGAGGTATTATTAATTATTGATAGGTGAGTCAAATATTCAGTGGTGAATGAGTTTGTTCCTGCTGATCTTCAGACCCCGCATCATACACAACCAGGCGCAGACCGAAACCCCGATCAACAGCAGCCACAGGGTATTTGGCGGGAAGTGTGTCAGGACACTGCCGGTGAGCAGCGGATTAAATGCACCGCCGAGCCAGCCGAGAGATTGCGCGGAAAAGTAACTGGATTTCATGCCGTCCGGTGCAATGTTGTCGATCAGCATATATTCACCCGGCGCATAAATCAGTTCACCGAGGGTAAAGACAAACGCGGCAATTCCCCAAAATGCAAGGTTACTGCCTGACATCATAAATCCGGCCAGTCCGCCTATAAAAAAGAGGGTTCCGAGTGTCATCAGTTTTTGCAGGTTTTCGGCACGGATCCTGCGGCCGACCATATATTGCAGTGAAACCACGACAGCAGCATTGACCGGCAGAACCACACCTATCACCTTTTCTGCCAGTGCGGAATCTGCCACCGTCAGAACATACTGTGAAATACAGGCTGAAAACGAACCGAATACCAGTGAGCCGAGAAAGGCGGATAAAGTGAACCAGAGCAGTGCTTTATCATGCAGCATCACGGAAGGCTGCCAAGCGGTACTGTTGCTGCCGGAGGCGGAAGGCGGCACACTGCGGACAAAACGCTGAATAAAGAATATCGGAAATGAGGCTGTACAGGCAGCCAGCCAGAACGGCAGATCGGCGCTGTACATTAGCAGTCCGGTGCCAATCGGGGGGCCGACGGTCCAGCCCATATTGACGAAAGTATAGTTCAGGGAAAAAACTTTGGTTTTGCGCGCCGGCGGCAGCGTATCGGCAAAATAGGCTTTCAGCACTGTGGCAAATACAGAATAGGCGCAGTTAATCAGCGAAAAGAAGACGACGACCAGTGCAATATTGTGTGTCAGCGGAATGGCAATAAATCCGGCTATATAAATCACAATTGCCATCAGCATATAGCGCTTTTTATCAAATTTATCAGCGATAATACCGAAGCCAAGACTGAACAGAACACCGGTTGTCAGGGCGACTGTCAGTGCAACCCCGACCTGATCCACTGCCATACCATACTGACGGCTGAGATAAATCGCCATAAACGGGATAGTGGCACCCCGTCCGATAGTAATTAAGAATGAGGAGGCGAGCAGAGCAATAGTGGAACGGGTAGCGGCTTGCATGTGACATTCTCAGTATTTTTATTTTTATTTTAATTTTAATATTCCCGTAATCAATATCATGCAAATCAGGCACTGTACAGTGCCTTCAGATCAAGGCAGCACAGTGTGCACCGGTTGTTTCCGCAGCCTGGGCCAGCCCCTGTTGCAGAGCGTTAAACCGTACAAGTGGTTTAACCGGAGGCTTACTCAGTTTTTTTATCTTTAATCCCCGCTTTATGAAGATTAATCCTAATCAATAATACCGCTGTTTTTTATAAACTATTATTTTATGCAGATATCAGTGTTATTTTTTATACCGGTAAGAATATTTAAGCGTATCCCGGATGCCGGCAGATATTATCGTTGTATTTATTTAAGACAGAAATAAAAAGTCCGTTTTATTTCCGGCATTGAAGTCAGGAATAATTATTTTAACAAGGGTATATCAATGCGGAATTTTGATGCGATATCCGGACAATATTGTGATTTTAAATCCCCGCTCAGTAAGGAGGATTTTTTTGCAATACCGGCCGAATCCTCTTTACCGGAAGGTGTAAAGCCGGTGATTGATGCATCTGCCGGGCTGTGTATCGGTTACTTGTACGGGATGAATCAGATCTATCATCTTTATGATATCAGAGGATATTATCTGTCTATGTATGCGTTTCCGCCGGAATCAGTGTTATTTGATCCGCTGGATCTGTTGCTGGTCAGCGGTGTGGCGGCGGAACCGGACGGGCAGGCATCTTTTTTGATGCGTAATGGTGCAACCAGGATAGTCAGCAGCGGCCGTGCTGTACTGAATACACAGATTATCCCGGCGCTGAAGAGCCGGCTGGCTGCGGACAGCACAGAAAAAATAAAATATTCACCGCTGGCAGCTCGTGCCATGGCAGATCGAAACCGCTATATTCCGGATTATATTTTGGATAAAACTATTAAAGATGGTAAGAGAACTAAAATAACCACAGAAAAAAATGGAGAGATGCTGTTTGTCTGTTCGCTGCAAATTAAAAAATCCGGCAATAACGGGCAGTATCAGTATATAAATCTGAATGTTATTGTTGATACCAATAAGAATATAATAAAAGAATTTAACTATTAAGTTATGGCTAATTTATCAGCGGTGATGAAAATCAGACATCACCGTTATTTTTTCTCCGGATTATTTAATATAAGAATCCAGTACCTTCAGAACAATATCCAGATCACCCTGACGTTTTTCTTCATCTTCCTCATGGACCACGTGTTCAATCAGATGGCCCTTAATCACTTCCCGCATTAATCCGTTTACCGCTCCCCGGATAGCGGCAATCTGTTGCAGCACGGCTGAGCACTCATGCGGTTCATCAAGCATTTTTTTCAGTGAGTTGACCTGCCCCTGAATTTTACTGGCGCGGTTCTGAAGTTTCTGTCTGTCCCTGATGGTATGTGACATGGCAACCCCGTGAAATAAGGTGAAAGGAAAGTGACGGGCAAAATAGTAGCATCTCCGGGCGACAAAGAGGTAGTGTATTTATACTGGGGGGGAGTATACTGAGATCATTCTTTCTTCATTCTGAAAACAGAGAACACACTCCATGACCGATTTTGTCTCTTTATTGCAGCAGGGAAATGCCTGGTTTTTTATCCCGGGTGCGATTGCACTGGGTGCACTGCACGGACTGGAACCGGGTCACTCAAAAACCATGATGGCGGCCTTTATTATTGCGGTAAAAGGGACAGTCCGGCAGGCGGTATTACTGGGACTGGCGGCGACGCTGTCGCATACACTGATTGTCTGGCTGATTGCCCTCGGTGGTATGTATATCAGTACCCGTTTTACACCGGAAGCGGTGGAGCCGTGGTTACAGATGGTGTCGGCGGTGATTATTCTGGCAACGGCATTCTGGATGTTTATGCGGACATACCGCGGTGAAAAAAACTGGCTGACGGAAATGCAGCAGGAAAGTCATACACACAGCGATCATCATTATCATCATGAACATAACCATGATCACGGGCATGACCATGAACATGAACATGAACATGATCACCATCATGATAATGAGTATCAGGATGCTCATGCCAAAGCGCATGCACATGAAATCAAAACCCGTTTTACCGGCGGTAAAGCCACAAACAGTCAGGTATTACTGTTCGGACTGACCGGCGGGTTAATTCCGTGTCCGGCTGCAATTACGGTTTTGCTGATTTGTCTGCAACTGAAAGCATTTACGCTGGGAGCAACTATGGTACTCAGTTTCAGTATCGGATTGGCCCTGACGCTGGTGACAGTCGGCGTGGTGACGGCGGTGGGATTGCGTCAGGTCAGCCGCCGCTGGCAGGGGCTCGGGGATATTGCCAAAAAAGCACCGTATTTCTCAGCTGCGCTGATCGCGCTGGTCGGGATTTACATGGGGGTCCATGGCTATATGGGGCTGGCAAACTGATATCATTGAAGGCGCTGTATTTTAAGATAAATAAAAAAGAGCTTGCCGGATGACAAAATGTGTGGCTTAATATCGGCATTGGTTTGGAAGTACAGACCTATTTATGTCAGTCCGATTTTAAGTTGTTCTCCGTCAAGCGTTATCCACGATACCACTTCATAGCGAATTCCTTCTGATAGTTCCCATAAGTAAAAACGTAATCAAACCGCTTATATGCCCTACGGCAACAAAATTTATTAAAGGAAATTCAATATGTCTGCAACAATTACTGGTACCGTAAAATGGTTTAACGATGATAAAGGTTTTGGCTTTATCACTCCTGCTGACGGCAGCAAAGACGTGTTTGTTCACTTCTCTGCAATCCAGAGCGACAACTTCAAATCTCTGGCAGAAGGCCAGCAGGTTTCTTTCACCATCGAAAATGGTATGAAAGGCCCGGCTGCGGCTAACGTGGTTGCACTGTAATCACTGCTGCACAGGCACAGATTTTAAAAACCTCACTCCGGTGAGGTTTTTTTATGCCTGAAAAACAGAAAAGTGGCGGAGATACGAAATTTATGAATATAATTTGCTCATTATTTAAGGGGTAAACTATGTCTCAAAATATCTATGATAATCCGGATTTTTTTGCCGGTTATGCCACGCTGCCTCGTTCGGCAGAAGGGCTGAATGGTGCACCAGAGTGGGCAGCTATGCAGGAATTGCTGCCGTCACTGGACAGAAAATCGGTTATCGATCTGGGCTGCGGCTATGGTTGGTTTTGCCGCTGGGCAAAAGCACAGGGGGCAACCTGTGTAACCGGTTTTGATCTGTCAGAGAAAATGCTGGCCAAAGCGGCGTCGATGACCCCTGATTCGGATATTACCTACCTGCGGGCCGATCTTGAAACATTATCATTACCGGCCGCACAAAGTGATGTAATTTACAGCTCTTTGGCGCTGCATTATCTGCGCAATATCCCGGCACTTTTTGCCACGCTGTATCAGGCACTTATCCCGGGCGGCAGTCTGGTTTTCTCTGCGGAACACCCGATTTACACAGCACCAATTATTCAGGGCTGGTGTACTGATGGTGCGGGCAATAAAGCCTGGCCGGTCAATCAGTATCAGCAGGAAGGGGTAAGGATCAGCAACTGGCTTGCTGACGGGGTTGAAAAACAGCACCGGAAATTATCGACCTGGATAAATATGCTGATTACCGCCGGGTTTGAAATCCGCGCGATAAATGAGTGGGGACCATCAGCAGAACAAATCTCCGGTAACCCGGCGCTTGATGAAGAAAAAGAACGTCCGATGATTTTCCTGCTTAGTGCCCGCAAACCGGAGTAATGGCTGATCGGCTGGTCAGTTCCGGCGTTTACAACTTTAATTTATGCTTTCTTATCAGTACGAACAGACCGGCAACCGCCGCGAGGATAAGAAACCAGGCAAGGTAAGTATGTAACGGCAGGGCAAGGATTGCTGCGCTGAGAAAGTACCCGGCAGATACAATGACACTTCCCCATATTATCCCGCCAAAAATATTCAGCACAAAAAATTTCAGCGGATTAATACCGGCTGCACCGATAATCACGGGGCCGATAGTTCTTAATCCGTAAGCGAAACGTATTCCGATAATAACCAGACTTTCGCGGCGGTGAATAATTCTCTGCAAACGGGCTATTTTATCCGCATTTTTATGAATACGGGGCAGGAGCCGGTTTCCGGCAAAATAGCCGGTCATAAACAGGACATTGTCACTGATAATACCACCCAGGGCGGCCACCAGCATCACTTTCGGATAGGATAATAACTGATGGTGTGCGGCAATGCCGGATAAGAATGCGGCGGTTTCCCCTTCGATCATGGTGCCGAAAAAGGTTGCCCAATAGCCGTATTCTGAAATCCACTGTGCCAGTAATGCATCCGTCAGAGACTCCGTTTAAAATAAACCGGCAGAAATATTAATGCATAATCCCAGTATCGCCATATTAAAAATAAAAGAGACAATGGACTGCATTAATACAGCTCGTCGCATCGGTGAGGAGGCTATTTCCACATCCGCAGTTTGCGAAGCAACAGCAATCGTAAATGAAAAATACATAAAATCAGAGTAACCGGGTTCTGCCGGTTTGTCCGGAAATAATAACCACGGCTTTTCCTGCTGCGGATTGCTGTAATAAAGATGTGCGTAGTGCATGGTAAATCCGGCCGGTAATAACAGCCAGGAGGACACTAATGTGGATGCCGTCAGAATATATTGCAGCACTTTATCATTGCCGGTCAGATTACCGTGCCCGCCGAGGGCAAAAAAGAGCACCAGTAAACTGACACAACACCCGGCCAGCAGGAAAAACATCACCATACGGGCGCTTTCATCCTCAATTTTGGTCAGTTTACGGATGTCCTTTACTTTCTTATTAATAATCCGCTCAAAAAGAAACAGCAGATACACCCAGGAAAATGCATTCCAGCTGAGGATCAGACACATCAGTGCACTCTGCACGGGTAACAGTGCAAAAAATGTCACAAATGCGACCAGCAGGGAGATAATGAAACGCGGACGCGAGTGAAAAGCATGGCGGAAAATATGAGTAATGCGAATACCATAGCGCAACATATCAGTACCCTGTTCAGAAAGATGACATATTATTATACCAAATATCCGGCAGCAGGGGCGGTATCACTTTTTCGGATGCGTCCTTTTTATATACTGATTACCCCTGTCATTTAAAGTATTTTTCCATGAGTATAACATTTCTTATTGTCATGTTTTTTGTCGCCGTGGCTGCCGGATTTATCAACGTGGTATCAGGCGGCGGTGGTTTTCTGTCGATTACGGCTCTGCTGATTTCCGGATTACCGCCTGCTAACGCACTGGCAACAAATAAGATGCAGGCACTGGGCAGTTCATTAACATCCGGTATTTATTTTCTGCGTCAGGGGCGGATTGATTTAAAAAATAATAAATGGGTATTTATCGCGACATTTTTCGGCGCCGCATCCGGGACGATTTTTGTACAGTTTATTGATCCGGCTTTTTTGAAAAAATTACTGCCGGGATTAATCATTGGCATCACGCTGTACTTTATTTTTGCTCCGGGTATTACTAAAGCCAAAGAAAAACAGCGTGTTTCCTTTTTTCTGTTTTCATTTATCTGTGGTGGTGGTGTCGGGTTTTATGACGGATTTCTGGGGGCAGGTGCCGGGACATTTTATACCATCAGTTATATGTTGCTGCTGGGATACCGGATTGATAAAGCACAGATCCATTCTAATTTTCTGAACCTGGCCTCCAATACCTCGTCCGTTATCTTTTTTATCGCGGGCGGTAAAATGATGTGGTCGCTGGGATTACTGATGTTTGCCGGGCAGGCTATCGGGGCACGGCTGGGTGCCGGTGTTGTGCTTAATTCCGGGCTGAAAGTGATAAAACCTATGATTATTCTGGTCTCGGCCGGGATCAGTATAAAAATGTTATTTGATATGTATTTTTAACAGGGAACATGGCAACGGTGAATAATGTCATTATCAAAACAGGGATGATATTTCTTTCTCTTCCATTGTAAAATTTAATAATCTTTCTGAGGTTATTGCCGGGGGCAGGGAACTGCACAATACCGGATGCAGAGCAAAGGCGTGGTCTGCACAGGCATTGTGTTCTATACTGCGCGCTGTAACAACTCAGAAGATAATTGATTAAGCAGGTGGTAAAGGCGATGAACGGAACAATCACAACGTGGTTTGAAGATAAAGGTTTTGGATTTATCAAAGATGAGAACGGGGATAACCGTTATTTCCATGTGGTTAAGGTCGCCAATACTGACCTGATTAAGAAAAATGCCGCCGTGACATTTGAGCCTACCACCAATAACAAAGGGCTGTCAGCCTATGCAGTAAAAGTGGTGCCGGAAAGTAAATACATTTTCATCGCCGGTGAGCGTATTAAGCTGACGGCCATTAAATCTTTCGTAGTCTACAGCGAAGAAGAAGCAAATACCGGGATTGATAAAGATAATGTGGTGCTGTCTGTCGGCGTACTGATGAACAGTATCAAACCAAAATCCGCTGGCCCGGCCGAAATGCGCACACTCAAAAAGCTGGCGATCACCACACAGCATGGCACCACTCTGATTTTCTCAGAAGACGAGATTGATATTGATGAGACGGTGAAGATGCTTAAGGTATGATGGATTACAGATTACAGGCACAAAAAACCAACCCTAACAGGTTGGTTTTCTTATATAAATACTGTCCGAAATGCTCGGGGCGCGGGTATAAGCGTGTGCCGTCGTCAGTAGCGTATCAGGCGATAAAATATTTGGTACCGGATTTAAACGAGAGAACATGGCGCAGAAACCGGAAACCGTTTTACGAAGGGCTGACGGGGAAATGTCACATTGAGGAAAGCCAGGCTGAATCATGGTTTGAGCAGCTAACGTGCTGACAGTGAATTATGACCGGTGCTAAATTGAAAGTGCCGGGAATAAATGCGGGATATGCAAATAAAGTGAGCTTGCGCTTTCACAGGGATTATGGAATATTGCAATTTAACTTAAGTATCGAAGTGATATCGGTGCTGTATTTTTGTCTGATGTGAGGGAGTACATGAGCGATAAAAAGTATGATCCGACAATGAGCGGCTATCTCGGGGATATTCTGAGCGGTAAAGCAAAAATCAATGAGCTTCGGCCTCAGCATGAGTTCTTTGATGCTATCGGGCTGGAGAAGCAGTTACGGGACAATGAACGTGTCATTGTTTTATTGACTCTGAAAGAAGCCGCAGGAATTTTGGAGGATTTGAAAAATAACGTCAGATCCTATATCCGCGATGCATACTCTTTGACCAGTTCCTATATTGGCAATATCCGTGAAGGGTTCTCTGTAGCAGAGCTATTGCGTGAGTTTAATTTTAAATTTGGTATTACGGCAACAGAGTATATTGCAGCGAACGGTAGTGTTATGATTAAACTCAGCGGCTATGCCGGACTGCGGCACAGGCTAAACGCCACTACTTTTCTTGCTAATAATAGTAAAATAATTGGCATGGGTATAGGTCAGCGCGGACTGAATGCCGCAACCATTGATGGTATGCGTTATACCTTTATCGCCGCAGCGGGATTCCGTGTGTTACAGCTTATCTTCCAGAAAGATTACGACTTGTATAATTTTATCGGGGATATCACGATGGATGTTGCTAAGCTGGGTGTAGCTTCGTTTGCGGCATGGGGAATAGGAAGTACTATATTGGTTTTTGCCAGCGTAGTTAGCCCTCTATTGCTTGCTGTTGGTGTCTTTGTTATAGGTCTTGGGGCAACATATATTTTAAACGCAATTGACGATCACTTTCACCTGAGTGAAAAAATTATAGCTAAAATGAGAGAAGTAAAAAATCTACCTGAAATAGATAAATATTGGAAGGGAAACAGATGACAAAAAAAAATTCTATTCTCACTGTTTATTTTATTGGTCGCTGGTTGTGTTCTGTTTATTATTTTTCTGTACAGTTTTTTTTCTATAGTTGACATTATAAATAAAAAACAAACAATATCATTGTCATATGCTACAGTGGTTTGTTTGATTTTTCCTGTACTGAGTTATTTACTGATAGACCTTAGCATCAGGGGCACATATTTATTTTTTAAAGAAGGAAAAAAAACACAAAAGACTTACAAGGTATGCGGGGTTATTATTGCATCGTGGTTAATCATATCTATTCCAGTATTGCTTGGTCTTAGTTTTTATTTAACCTCAAATGGCTATCAAAAATGTCCACCTAAGAATCTTTTTACTAGCTACTATACTGTTGATGCTTCTTTATGTTCAGACCCATTTTATGATGAAAGAATAGGTTCAAAATAATTTGATAAGTATAATGCCGGCAGGTGAATACAGACAGTAAGAATTTGTTATTCATCACACTTGCATTTTGTCCGGAATGGCCTTATTATTTCTCAATAGTGGGATTTCTATACATATCCACACTACACAAATTCTAAACCTCGTACTTGCGGGGTTTTTTTATGCCTGAAATACCCTGTATGTTTGTTATACCCCTTTGTAGCTCGACACTGCACTGGGGCGTTTCTATATCTAGTGCATTCTCTCTCACATGAACATAGCTATCGCAGTCGCGGAGCTTTTATATCTGAAATAAAAAGGTGAGGAATATCACCTTTGACTATTCTCATGCTGTGAAATGGGCGGCTGGCGGGTGTTGGAAGCACCTTCCCAGCCATTCACCCGTTTGCGAGATCACGGATAAACCAAGGCCCACTGCTTATGTGCACAAAGCAAAGGGAGCTTAACAAAAAAGGTTACCCGGATCTATGAAAAATACTGTTGATTTAAACAGTATTAATTTAATCAACGACGACTCACTCAGCTATATCAAAACCCTTTCGGACAATTGCATTGATTTAATCGCGACAGACCCGCCGTATTTTCAGGTAAAAACATGTGCCTGGGATAACCAGTGGCTGGATGTTTCTGCTTACCTGTCCTGGCTGGACGAAATGCTGGCTGAGTTCTGGTAAT
>NZ_NRQY01000001.1:342273-428251 GCF_003996855.1 Morganella morganii
CTGAGCGTCTCCAGATCTTCTTTTTTGTCACCTTTCTTTAATCCATCTACAGAAAAAACAGTATTTGATCCCCAGGCGATTCGTATATCAGATACCTGATATTTTTGAGGAATACGATTTTCAATTTCACCACGAAGCGCGTCAAAAGTACCGGTGGGTAAAGTGTCTTTAAGTGTTCTGTCAAAAGTTATGTTGATACGGAGCATGCGACCACCTCGCAACTTACTGGTTAAATATACAGTTTGAATTAACGGAGCAGAATAATGCTGTCAAGACTGACTTTGATCTCTGGGGCACCAGTGGGGCAAAGAGTTGTCGCAAGTGTGCACGAAAGTGCGGGTGTGTGATTTTAAAAAATTCGATTACTTATTGATTTATATAGAGTGTGCGTAAATGTGCAGACTGTTTAAATCATGGCTCAACATCGAATAAACGTATTGAGTGAATGCAGAATTTCTGTCGGTGGTTTTACCATTATTTTACCATCGATGTTTTGACAGGCACAAAAAAATCAACCCTAACAGGTTGGTTTTCTTATAAAAAGACTGGTCGGCATGACAGGATTTGAACCTGCGACCCCCGACACCCCATGACGGTGCACTACCAGGCTGCGCTACATGCCGAATGCTATCTATACTACTGTTTTCTTTGATTAAAGCAAGACAGAGCTGTCCGGTTGTACTTTTTTTATTCCGTTGTCAGTGAGTATCGATAAAGCGTTTTTGCTCTGTCAGAACCTGGAGCAATTCAGCCATATCCGGTTTGGCATTACGGATTTTTTCATTATCCTCACCAAAGCGCTGATATTTTCCCTGTGATGTCAGCAGCGATGCTGAGTCCGGTTTGATAATCACCAGATTGTTGTTATCCCCGGTAAATATCCGGGGCTTGCGCCGCACAGCAGTGAAGAGGTCATCCCCCTGCGTGTATTCTCCCGGCGGATTGCTGACGTGCAGCAGGCGCTGCATCAGGGTTGCCATAATATCCGGGTGCGCGGTCAGTTTACTGATGGTTTGCGCCGGGGTATCCGGCCAGTGAACGATCAGCGGAACGCGCAACTGGTCACGGTTAAATTTGCCGTCAGTGACCCAGCTATCCTGTAGTTTTGTCATGCTGTCACCCGCGCCGGCGGTGATGACAATCACTGTTTTATCCCATTCACCACGTGCACGGATATCCTGAATAAGTGTGCCTAGAGTGCTGTCAATCTCTGCCATGTCAGGTGCGTAATGGCTTCCCGGCAACGGTGTGCTGAGGTTAATCAGTGCAAACCACGGCTGATCTTTGCGGGTTTGCTTCAGCCAGAGCGACCAGCGCTCTGCCACATCCGCGGATGCAGTGGTCGTTCCGCTGTTGTCCTGCCCGTTACGCAGCGGCGGCAGGCTGTAATCAGCAAGTAATGCATAGCGGAAGAGCGGGGAGGCAAAGTTTTCGGTTGAGAAGAACCCTGACTGATAATTCTGTGCACTCAGCGCGGTCATCAGCGCGGACGGGATACGTCCGTTCAGGATACCATCATAATAGGTACCGGAAATACCGTAATAGAGTCCGAACTGTGCCCTTTCCGGATTAATTTCACTGCTGTAGTGTTGTGTGAATTGTGTGCTTTCCTGTGCAAACCGGCTGAGGTTCGGCATCGTACTGTCAATATCTTCCCGGCTCAGCGAGGTAAGGGTGATAAGCAGTAAATTGTAGCCGCTGCCGTTGTCTGCATAGGTCAGTTTGTTGATCGGGTATTCGACGCCCTGCGCGGTCGGGTCGCCATGCAGAAGCAGTTGCTGTTCGTAACTGGTGCTGTCGAGCAGGCCGTGACGCTCCAGGAATTTACGTGCCGTCATCGGATAAGACACCGGCAGATTATAGCGCTGCATAGTGACCGGCCGGTAGAAATTGGCATCCGCCCAGATATACATAATGTGGGAGGTGATAAAGGCAGTGATAAATACTACTGCAACAGGTTTGCCGAATTTTTGCCGGTTCAGGCTGCGCAGTTTCTGCCAGCTCCAGGTGCCGAACAGCATCTCGATCAGGAAAATTACCGGGATCGCAATAAAGATAAACTGCCAGCGCCGTGCCATTTCCCCCTGCTCAGGGTTCACGACCAGATCCCAGACGACCGGGTTTAAATGCAGGCGGAACTGCTCATAAATGCCGATATCAAACAGCAGCAGAGTCAGCTCGGCCGTACCGAGCGCGGCGGATAAAAAGCGCAGCAGCCGTTGTGACATCACCACAAAAGTGAGCGGAAATACAATCAGCAGATACAGGGCGAAGGCCAGGAAACTGAAATGTCCCAGCCAGCTGGTGATGGCGTAAATACGGCCAATCAGGGTATCCGGCCAGTCAGAAATAAACAGGTAACGGCTGCTGAGTGCGAGACTCAGCAGAATATTAAACAGGGTGAACCAGTGCCCCCAGCTTATCATCTGGGAGACTTTGTCACCGTATTTCGGACGATACGTTACCATAGAGTTTCGTCGTCAGCCGGAATGCGGTCAGTGCGCTTTATCTTCACTGACGGAAGATTGCAGGGCGCGGGCGAAGGATTCAGCAATATGAGCGCGTTGTGACGGCGCAACACTGGTATTGATGAGATTGGTCACCATATTTCCTAACACCATAAGAGAAAGATCGGTCGGTGTCCGGTTTTTTTCCAGCACACTGACCAGCTCAGCCAGTAACTTTTCAACGTGTTCATCACTGTAGCGGGATGATTGTGGCATAAACGTAGATATCCTGATTGTACAAAGCTCTATATCATAACTGATGAGCGGACGTATTTCTGCTTTTTGCGGAAAATTATTTCAATTATGGGTCCGGTTACGCAGGTAAGACACGATTTTCAGTATGCGCGCTGCGGATTATCCTGTCTTGTCACATTCTCCTGTGATTGTGACTTGCGCACAGATTGTAACGGTGTTTGAATACGCGCAAACGAGGCCGAAGGAGTAAAAGATGAGTCTGGATATCATTCAGATTGCGTTACATCAGCTGATTAAACGCGACGAACAGACACTGGAAGTGGTGCTGCGGGACACACCACTGGAAAAAACCGCCATTGTCGGGGAAATGATGGCTGAACTGCACCGGGTCTACAGCGCCAAAAGCAAAGCGTACGGTGTGTTTAATGAAGAGAGTGAATTGTCAGCGGCACTGCGCTTGCAGCGGCAGGGCGAGGAAGAGTTCCACGCCTTTACCCGTGCGGCAACAGTACGTCTGAAAGATGAGCTGGCAAAATACCCGTTTGCCCAGGGCGGCGTGGTGTTATTTGCCCATTACCGCTATCTGGCGGTGGAATATTTGTTGGTTGCCGTGCTCGACAACTGCCAGAGTATGCTGGTTAATGAGAGCCTGGAGCTCAGCAGCACCCATTATCTGGATATCCCGCATGCGGATATCATCGCCCGTATTGATCTGACTGAGTGGGAAACCAATCCGGAATCCAGCCGTTACCTGACTTTCCTTAAAGGCCGTGTCGGGCGCAAAGTATCCGATTTCTTTATGGATTTTCTCGGTGCTGCTGAGGGCTTTAATGCCAAAATCCAGAATAAAGGACTGTTACAGGCACTGGATGATTACTGCGAAGAAGCTCATGCGGATAAGCAGGAGCGTCAGTCTTACCGCAAACAGGTATTTGATTACTGCACGGAGCAGTTACAGAGCGGTGAAGAGATTCAGCTGACGGAGCTGTCTGCGGAACTGCCGCCGCTGGGCGAACAGAGTTTTGCACAGTTTACACAGGAAAAAGAGTACGGGCTGGAAGATTCGTTCCCAGCCGATCGCAGCACTCTGCGTCTGCTGACAAAATTTGCCGGCAGCGGCGGCGGGCTGACCATTAATTTTGATGCGATGTTGCTGGGTGAGCGGATTTTCTGGGATGCGGCCACGGATACCCTGACAATTAAAGGGACACCGCCGAATCTGCGGGATCAGTTACAGCGCCGTGGTAATAAAGGGTAGTGAGAGCAGAAATAAATAACGCCGCATAAGCGGCGTTATCTACTCGGCGTCCCGATTAAAGCTCGATAGGTGGCGTAATTAAGCGCGCAGGAAATCGATGTGTGTCAGTTTTGGCTTGAACGGATGACGCTGTACAGCCTGTACTTTCACTTTGGTTTCTTTACCATCGATAACCAGGTTCAGAACTTCGTAAAATCCTGCTTTAGATTCCTGGTTGATCAGGACGTCGTGGTCCAGTTCGATGGAAACAGGTTCCTGGTTGCCACCATAAACGATAGCAGGGAACTTGTTTGCGCGACGCAGGCGGCGGCTCGCACCCTTACCCTGCTCTTTACGTAATTCAGCATTGATAGTTAACATAGCTTTTCTCTTTAACAAGAGTAAAAAAAATCTCTGCTACAGGCGACCCAGCAGCAAAGTCGGTATTTGGCTCCGGCAGAGTTACCCCTGGTGAAGCGGCGTGCATTTTACCGAAAATGCGGACAAACGGCAAACGAAACCCGGTATAAAACCAAAAAAGCAGCACGCAGGGTTATGCCAGGCTGTCGGATTTACGGAATCGCCCCTGATAATCAAAGATTTTTTCGCGGATCTGCCAGAAGTTCTCTTTCTTGCGTGAAACAATAAAATCGGGGTAACGCAGCAATACCTGCTGACGGATCACCGATTCTGCATCCTGCCACTGAAAGGGCACACCGGGCGCGCGCAGATGCTGTGCCAGAAACTGTTTTTCGAAGACAAAACGCTGTGCCGGGGTGGTCAGCCGGAAACGCTCGCTGACGGTGGTACCGTCTTCATCGTAATAATTGATGGTCAGCCATTCACCGCGGTTATCCTGCCCGGCAGAAAGCGCCATACCACCGCAGCGCAGTACCAGTGCATCTTTCAGACGCAGTGCGGCTTTCAGCATGTCATCCGGATCACTGAGGATCTCATCACAGTGACAGCAGCGCCGTGCAGCAATATCATTTTCCCCGTTACAGGACGGGCAGAGTTTAAAACGGAAACGGAATTCACACTGATGACGGGCGGATTCATCATCCGCATCAATAATTCCCTGACAGCGGCGCCCGTAGTGTTCGATGATATGGCCGTCATCGGTACATAAACCCCAGAACAGGTTGGCAAAGCCGCATAACGGGCAGAACACCTGTACCGGCCGGCTTTTGCTGTTTGGTTTGTGATTGCCGACCTCCGGCATATAGAGGTCATGCGGGTTTCCGGCGTAATCGAGGATCAGACACTCCGTTTTCCCGAGGGACAGGCGCAGCCCGCGTCCGGCGATTTGCTGGTAAAGGCTGACAGATTCGGTCGGGCGCAGAATGGCAATTACATCCACATGCGGGGCATCAAACCCGGTGGTGAGAACGGAAACGTTGACCAGATAATGCAGTTTACGGGCTTTGAAATCCCGGATGATCGTTTCCCGCTCTGCGGACGGGGTATCCGCGCTGACCAGCGCCGCTTCACCGGACGGGAGCAGTGACACAATTTCCGCTGCGTGTTCCACTGTAGCGGCAAATATCATGCAGCCCTGCCGGGGCGCGGCATATTCTGTAATCTGGCGGACGATACGCGGCGTGATACGCTTTTGTCTTTTCACTTCCCGCGCCAGCGCCTGTGTGTCAAACATGCCGGCGGCACTGACCGGCACCTGTGAGAAATCATATTGCAGCACCGGCATATCCAGCCGTTGCGGCGGAACGAGATACTGATGGCTGACCATATAGCGCAGCGGCAGTTCATAGATACAATCGCGGAAGAAGCAGGTATGATCGCCGCGGATCATGCCATGATAGTGATACTGATAGATCCAGCCGCTGCCTAGCCGGTACGGGGTGGCAGTCAGGCCGAGAATACGCAGGGCCGGGTTATTTTTTTGCAGATGCTGTTTCACTTGCTGATACTGGCTGTCTTCGCTGAGGCTGATACGGTGGCATTCATCAATAATCAGCAGGGAAAATTTGCCGTCAAAATCCGCGGTATTACGGGCGACAGACTGCACACTGCCGAAGATGACTTTCTGTGAGGATTCTTTCTGTGACAATCCGGCAGAATAGATACCCGCCTCCAGCCCGTAAGCCTGATATTTACTGTGGTTCTGCTCCACCAGCTCTTTGACATGTGCCAGTACCAGCACACGGCCGTGTGCCAGCCGCGCCAGTTCAGCAATCACCAGGCTTTTTCCCGCCCCGGTGGGCAGAACAATCACCGCAGGTGTGGTGTGTTTGCGGAAATAGAGCAGGGTGGCATCGACAGCCTCCTGCTGATAAGGTCGCAGGGTAAATGTCACAGGAACTCCGGCGGAACAGACAAAATCAGGGTGTCAGCATATCATACTTTGGGCGCGACAATTGTCTGCATGACGGAGGATAAACAGCGGAACCGCCGTCAGAAAGGCACTGTGATGTTGATGGTTTGTTGTTATAATGATTACTGTGGTTATTATCAAACTAAATTCTTTCATTTTATCTGCTTATCTGCCGGCAGCACGCTGCGGGCGCGTCAGGTTTAAGAGACATTCATGCGATTAGATAAATTTCTTGCCCATCAGATGGGCATCAGCCGGAACCTTGTGGCCAGAGAGCTGCGTGCGGGGATGGTGACTGTGGATGGTGACGTTGTGAAAAACGGCGCACTGAAAGTCAGCGCGGAGAACGAAGTGGCGTATGACGGCAATGTGATGACACACGTCACCGGGCCGCGCTACTTTATGCTGAATAAGCCGCAGGGCTATGTCTGCTCAACGGATGACCCGGTAAACCCGACGATTCTCTATTTTATTGATGAGCCGGTAGCCGATAAACTGCATGCTGCCGGCCGGCTGGATATTGATACCACCGGGCTTGTGCTGATGACCGATGACGGGCAGTGGTCGCACCGTATTACCTCGCCGAAACATCACTGTGAGAAAACTTACCGTGTCACCCTCGCGGAACCAGTGGCGGATACAACCGCAGCTCTGTTTGAGCAGGGCGTGATGCTTAACGGCGAACAGCACCCGACCAAACCGGCAAAACTTGAAATTATCACCCCGCAGGATGTACGGCTGACGATTTCCGAAGGGCGCTACCACCAGGTCAAACGTATGTTTGCTGCTGCCGGTAATCATGTGGACGAACTGCACCGCGAGCGTATCGGCGGCATTGTGCTGGATGACAGTCTCGGACCGGGGGAATACCGCCCGCTGACTGATGAGGAAATTCAGTCGGTTCTCTGAACACCTTTTTTACTGAATCCAATACGGAGTAACAGGCGTGCAAGTGCAACGTTCGGCCTATTTCGGCCTGATTTTTATTCTGGGTCTGTTATCGATGCTGATGCCGCTGGCTATCGATATGTATCTGCCAAGCATGCCGACTATCGCCCGTGACTTTGGTGTCACTGAAGGTGATGTCCAGATGACCCTCAACAGTTATCTGATAGGCTTTGCTGCCGGGCAGCTGGTGTACGGTCCGATGGCGGATGCGCTCGGCCGCAAGCCGGTGATCCTCGGCGGGACACTGATTTTCGCCCTGGCCTCCGCAGGCTGTGCGATGTCTCAGGATATCGGCACCTTTATCGGAATGCGTGCGCTGCACGGGTTTGCTGCGGCTGCCGCGAGTGTGGTGATTAACGCCCTTATGCGCGATATGTTCACCAAAGATGAGTTTTCCCGCAGTATGTCGTTTGTGGTACTGGTGATGACAGTGGCACCGCTGCTGGCACCGATCATGGGCGGTATGATGATGCTCTGGTTCAGCTGGCACGCGATTTTCTGGACAATCATGATTGCCGCGCTGATCGCCGCGCTGCTGGTGCTGTTCTTTATCCGTGAAACGCTGCCGAAAGAGCGTCGCCAGCCGTTCCGGCTGCGGATCATGCTCGGTCAGTTTGTGACTCTGTTCCGGCAGAAGCGCGTGCTGTGTTACATGGTGGCATCCGGATTTTCATTTGCCGGAATGTTTTCATTTTTATCCGCCGGGTCATTTGTTTACATTCAGCTTTACGAGCTGACGGAGCTGGAATTCGGTTACTGCTTCGCGCTGAATATCGTTTTCCTCTTTATTATGACCACCATTAACAGCCGCTATGTCCGCCGCTTTGGTGCACTGAATATGCTGCGCACCGGGCTGGTGGTACAGTTACTGGCCGGGTGCTGGCTTCTGCTGGCCGCATCTGCCGATCTTGGTTTTGTTGCCATTATGATTGGTGTGGCCTGCTATGTGGGGAACATTGCTATGATCACATCCAATGCGATGGCGGTGATTCTGGATGATTATCCGCATATGGCCGGGACGGCTTCATCACTGGCCGGGGTTCTGCGGTTTGGTATCGGTGCGGGTGTGGGGGCGGTGGTGGCATCATTTAACATGACAACCGTCTGGCCGATGATCGGTGCGATGGTGCTCTGTATCCTGATTGCTGCATCGCTGGTATTGTACGCGCGGCGTTTTGCCTGATCTCTTTTCTTTGTTGCCGGTCCGGGGTTTTCCGGGCCGGTCATTTCCGTAATATCAGTAATAGCCGAATGATTACCCCGGGTAACTACTCAGTCATTATTTGGTTGATCTGAATCATAAAAAGTTACATTAATGTGAATTTTGTTTCATACCGGAAAGCCACGGATAATGCCGGGTTCTTTTCTGTTAATTGTATAATTAACTGATATTTCATCGTATTTGTACTTGCTCAGGCCATCCCGGCGTGGAGTTATATTCTCAATCATTCAACTTAAGCCATATTATATAAAACAAATCAGTTGAGAAAATTAACAAAACAGTATACAAATAGAGGCAATTGGATTGATGATGTTAACATCCGGCAAATAAGTGCTGAATGCTGAAGTGCCGGATCGGGCGTAAATCGCCGGTATTTCATCATCCGTGAACACAGAACGTTCGTTAATTCCGGGGGATTGGGTCGGATATTTTATTCGAGCTGATTCACCGGCACAGCATGACAGGATAATAGTGTGAATAGTAATGCGCTTTCAGTTGTTTCCCGCCTGCCACAACATTACCGGCTTGCCGGTCATGATGACGGCCGCCGGTTAGAGGCGTTACCGGAATCTTTGCAGAGCAGGGAAGGCAGCCTGACCGGTTTAAAATTACTGAGTCACGGCCACCATTCAACATATGATGCACTGTGCGCCATCCGGTCGCACCTGGAGGGATTACAGATTGACAGTCTGATCCTGACCTGGGAAGGGGAGCCGTGCCTGTTTTTGCACAGTGATGATGAAAGTACCGCAATGTGTGCCCTGAAAACCGCAGGGGCTGCCATAGCAGAGAATATTTCTGCCCGTTACCCGTTCTGATGTATAACACCGCCGGTCTGAAAGCCGGGTTTTGATAAAATGCAGATACAAAAAAAGCTTCCTGAAAAGGAGGCTTTTTCTTTTTAAATAATACACTGCAAGGGAGTGAATGTATTATTTAATTAAACGGCGTCCGTCATAGTAACGGATATTCCAGTATTTATCTGTCATGTTTGAGACGATAACACCGTTTGATGTGGATGCATGAACAAATTTGTCATTACCGACATAAATACCGACATGACGCTGACGTTTTCCGGTTTTAAATAACACCAGGTCACCGGCCTGTAATTTAGCGCGTTTTACGCTGGTGCCGACAGACTGCTGTTCTGCTGTCGAACGCGGCAGTTCCATACCGAACTGGTCGAGGAATGTCTGGCGGACAAATGCGGAGCAATCAATGCCTGAACGGGTAGTGCCGCCGAGGCGGTAAGCAACGCCTTTCCAGCTGGCATACTGAGACATCAGTTTGGATTTAACATCGACATTATTAACTAACTGTTCGAATTCATCCTGAGACGCTTGCAAAATAAAGCTGTTTGTACGGGTTTCAGATTGAACTTGACGGGCTGAATTTGGAGATGTACTGCATGCTGACAATGTCGCTGCGATAATCAATGCCGGAACAATCCGGGTGATATATCTCAGAATCGGTTGAGATGTGACCATGTGTGAGTTTTCCCTTGCAGTCCTTATGTGACAAATGTCACTTTAAAAAACAAAACATATCCACACTAATTAAATCTGCGTATGTATACAATATGTTTATTCTAAAAACGTGCGGAACGGCACGTTTAATATCCATGAACAATTACTGAGAAAATATTAATCAGTCATCCGTAAAGGTATAACTATCGGTGAAATTAATCAATTCCTAATAATCGGACGGATTGATACTACATAAAGGTACTGAAAATGGCGAGGGGAAAAGCCGGTTATTTACAAAACCTTAAATTTGTCAGCAAGGTAATCTGAATATGATGTCAGATATGTTTCATTAATGTGAAATTATCTTTGTAATATCGGATAGCCGGGGCAGATGGCGTACCAGAAAATTTACACACCGGTCACTCAGTGATGTCAGCAGAATCCACGGAAGCACGATTAATGTCAGTGACAGCGAGCCGGCCATAATATCGCTGAACCAGTGTGCACCGGCCATTATCCGGGGCAGGGAAAAAATAATCACCAGTAAAACTGCCGCAGTAAAATAACGGAATCCGGCATAACGCCAGACAAAAGCGGCAAAAATCATCAGCATCAGCCCGTGATCGCCCGGAAAACTGCTTTTTGATGCATCTTTTGTCAGGATGCCGGTGATATCACTGACGCGGTGAGCAGAATCCAGCACCAGTGTCGGGCTAAGGCGATGAAAAGGGATTGCGCTTGCCCGGCCTGGTTAATCAGCACCGCACTTACCACCATTACAATCCCCGCCATCACCAGCCTGCGTTTACCGGCGCTGTCCTGTTTACGGAAAGCGGTGTAATAGATCAGTCCCATCAGCAGAAGTGCAGCCAGATCAAATGCGCGGTTATTAATGACGGCAATAAATACAGCCAGCGAATGATTACCGGCGAGCGGGGCATTAAAAAAACGGAAGACGGTATGGTCGGGTGCGGCCCACAGACCGTGATCAGCCGGCAGGTACCAGGAAAGGAACAGTATGATCCCGGCGAGGCTGATAAAAAACGGACGTGTGAAGCGTTGCACTGCCATAACAAAACCTGATGATAATTAAATAGTTTAGTAAAAAGGCAGTGGTAGTCTGCCAGAAATGCGGAGAAAGGGTTATGCATAAAAAGGGAATTTGGTCATGTTGCCTTAATGTGAAAGTTGTTAATTTTAAGTTGGTGTCTATAATCATATCTGAGGAGAATAATGTAGTTAATAAGGTCGCATTTGCATCATAAGATAAGAAATTACAGAATATAACTCTGCCGACATGCTAAAAACACGGCCGTCTGTTATATCTCAGTAAAGATTAGTGGCCTATTGTCGATAAAGAATAAGCGAATATTTTTCATCCCGCGGTAAACGGATTGCCTCCGCGAAGTCTTATCCGAAGAGGTACGCTATGAAAAAGTTACAGTTCTTTATCGCCGCTGCCGGCTTATTAATGAGCAGCGTTGCTCCGGCGACAGAAAGTAAAACCAGGTCAGTATCCGGTGTGATCACTTTCCATGGTGCGATAGTCGAAGGTCCCTGCGCAATGGACTTTAAAACCAATGATATCAGTTCCCGCTGTTACCGTTCCGGAATGAAAAAAGAACGGCTGACGACCCGGACCATCACCCGTAATACCCGGTCAGTTTCTGACCTGATACCGGCCAATATGGGCGAAGCAAAACTTCACTGGATAGATAACAATAAGCAACTGGCTATGGTTGTTGTCAGTTATCTTTAATGCAGACTGAGAATCACAATTAATGCATGGAGAGGAAGCCGGTAAAAATCGTGTGACGTACCACACCACGATATCTGTTTCCTCTTCTTTTTTTGTGCCCGGCGCGTTATAACAAGTACAGCGGTAACGTTAACACGCTGGTCGTCAGTCCGACGAAACAACAGTGAGGTGCCTGTGATGAATCATCTTAAGGCTATTTTCAGTGGTATGTTGTTTAGCTTGTCAGTTATCTTGCCCGGAGCGGCATCCGGTGTCAGTGAAGGGACAATTCTTATCTCAGGCAGTGTGGTGAATGCCGCCTGCGAGGTCAGTGTCCTGACGGCGGAAAAACCGCAGGGCAGTCAGCCGTCGTTTGAATACCGTTGTCTGCGTAACGGTGAACCCGCCAGTATGCAGGACAATACAGCAGAAGGTGAACTCGCCCGGGGGCAACTGCCGCAATCAATGGGGCGCACGTCTTATTGGGTGCTGAATGAAGAGCGCCGGGAAGCGTATCTGCGGGTGGATTATTTCTGAAGGATGCGAAAATGACGGCGGGTCAGCCGGTTTCCGCTGAGGGCAGAAAACCGGTAACCCGGTAACAGGCAGTTTTTACCGGCTGCGGGAATTAATCCGCGCGGCCCATATAACGGCGTTCCGCAATATGAATGCGGATTTTTTCACCGTTACTCAGGTATTCAGGTACCTAGATCACCAGCCCGGTCGGCATGGTTGCAGGTTTGGTCCGCGCACTGGCAGATGCCCCTTTGATTCCCAGGGTGGTTTCAATGATTTCCATATCAACAGTCTGCGGCAGTTCCAGCGCCAGCACCCGGCCGTCCATTGTCAGCACCTGCATGCCCGGCAGACCTTCTTCCGGAATAAACAGCAGCTCTTCTTCGATCTGATCTTTTTTCAGCGGATAAGGCGTGAAGTCTTCATCATCCATAAAGACATATTCATCACCATCAACATAAGAGAGCTGAACAGCACGCCGGGTTAATGTGATGGTCTCGATAATATCATCGCCTTTAAAACGCTCTTCTACTTTCTGGCCGGTACGGATATCAGTAAAACGCATTTTATACAGGGTGCTTGCCCCGCGGGCACTTGGCGTCTGGACATCGATATCTTTGACCATCAGCAGTTTGCCGTTATAGCTCACTGCGGTTCCGCGTTTAATTTCATTGGCTTTTGCCATAATTTGTCCCGTTACATAATTAATATCAATAATAAAACAGGCCTTCCGGCCTGCGGATTGGCGACAAAATTACTCGCAGTTTTTCCAATGTGCAAGCCCAAATTATCACACCCGCATACAGAAGTGCTGCGGGTGTGATATCAGGATTAAATCAGCGGTAAACCGGCAGGAGATCCATCATAGACAAAATATGTGTCACGGCGTTGAGAAGCCCGAACAGAATGATAAAGATGATCATCGCGTTTCCGCCCGGTACACGGTAGGCTGCCTGCGGGAAGCGGCGGCGTGTGGCTTTTGCCATCAGTGCCGGGACAATGACCGCCCAGATAGTCGCTGCCAGCCCGGCATAGCCGATGGCATACAGAAAACCATTCGGGTACAGCACTGCCAGAATAGCCGGCGGAATAAAGGTGAACACAGCGGATTTCAGGCGGCCGGTGCCGTTATCCTCAAATTTAAAGAAGTCCGCGATATAATCAAACAGCCCCAGCGACACCCCCAGGAAGGAACTGGCCAGTGCCATATAACTGAACGCATTGAGTAACTGTACGGTGGTATCACTGTTAATGGCGGCTTTCATCTGGTTTAACAGCGCGGTGATATTGCCGCCTTGTGCGATAACCTGCTTAAAGTTTTCGCGCGGAACGTTGCCCTGGGCGGCCAGCTGCCACAAGATATAAATCACCAGTGAAATCAGGGAGCCGATAAGCAGGCTGCGTACCACGGATTTCGCATCATTACGGTAATATTTTACCAGCCCGGGGACGTTACCGTGGAAACCGAATGACGTCAGCAGGAACGGCAGTGCCACCAGCGCATACGGCAGATAACGGGCTTCCGGGTCCTGCGTGTTAAACAACACCGCGGTTTTTACTTCAGTGATCATACCACCGGCGGACATTACAAATGCAATCACCATACCGCCGATAAGAATGGTACACAGACGGTCAACGGCTTTGGTGGAGATCCAGACAATCACGGCTACCACAACGGCAAAGAAAATTCCGCTCATGGCCGGGGTGATATCAAACCCGCGAGCCGCCAGGTTTTCCTGTAACATCGAACCGCCTGCCGAGATATAAGCATAGGTCAGAATATAGAGCACAAAAGCAATGGACAGCCCGTTAATCACCGACCAGCCGTTACCCAGCAGATCTTTGGTAATTGTGTGAAAGCTGGACCCGGACGGGTAATTCAGGTTTGCCTCGAGGATCATCAGCCCGGAGGTATACATGCAGAACCAGGTGTAAATCAGCAGCAGAACAGAACCTGTAAACCAGACACCGGCCGTCATTACAGGGATGGAAAACATACCTGCACCGACAGCGGTACCGGCGATAATCATGGCACCGCCCAGGACGGAAGGGCGTTTGGTTTGTGTTATTGCGTCGCTGCTCATTAAATCCTCCGGTTACTCAGCTCCGTGTACTAGCTTGATGATACGGCGGTAAAAAAAGGTTGTAAAGCAGATAAACTGATAAATCAGCGTAATTGTGTGTGATTGAGCGATAAATAAGCAATTACCGCCCCGGTATTCAGGCGCGGCATGTAACGGATTATTTTGTCAGATAAAACTGATTGGTCTGCCACAGATGAATGGCGTTGCGGCTGGCTTCAAAATGCGGTTCCGGCAGATTGTCCGGAGAGCACCAGATAATGCCGTCAAATTTATCCGGTTCCTGAATCACCGGCAGAGTATCGCTGTCATACTGTGCCAGCAAACAGACAGACACCGTGTGTTTTCCTTCCGCCTGATAGGTTTCCAGGTTATTGCACAGCCCGATGACTTTGGGAGCAGTGAGGGTAATACCGATCTCTTCCTGAATTTCACGGATGGCACAGGCTTCAAAGGTTTCACCGGGATCAACATGTCCCCCGAAAATGGACCAGTAAGGCGCATGTTTACCGCTGCGTTTACCCAGCAGCACCTCACCTTTGCTGTTCACAATAACCACTCCGGTACCGACGACGACAGGCATTATTTTTTCCTTCTTTTTAATCAGATTGCGGGCGCTATGGTACACTGCCGCCCGCCGGAGTGACAGCCTGTCTGTTTTTAACAGCCTCTTCCTGCAAATTGAATGATTCAGAGCATAGAATATCCGCGCGTGTGTGTTATAACTGAAACGATTCAAAAGCGGTTGTTGTATCCTGCCGCATAATATTACTAATGATTATAACCCGTTAGCCAAAAATAACAGAGGGAGCACCCGGCTGATGACCCGTCGAGTAGCCACAATTACCTTAAATCCGGCCTATGACCTTGTCGGGATGTGTCCGACCCTTGTCCCGGGCGAGGTGAACCGTGTCAGAACGGTCGGGTTACATCCTGCGGGAAAAGGCATTAATGTTGCCAAAGTCCTGCGTGACCTCGGGGTGGATGTGACTGTCAGCGGCTTTCTGGGAAAAGATAATCAGGAAGAGTTCCAGCATTTTTTCAGTGAAAACGGGCTGGCAAACCGCTTTCATGTGATCCCCGGACGCACCCGGATCAATGTGAAACTGACCGAAAACAGCGGGTCGGTGACGGATCTGAATTTCTCCGGCTTCCGTATCACCGAAAGCGAGTGGCAGAAATTTATGGCGGATTCGCTGACCTGGCTCGGGCAGTTCGATATGGTCGTGGTCAGCGGCAGCCTGCCGGAAGGGGTGGACCCGGCGTGGTTTACCACTTGGATGAGCCGCCTGCGTCAGTTGTGCCCGTGCATTATTTTTGACAGCAGCCGTGAGGCGCTGGTGGCCGGTCTGAAAGCCACACCGTGGCTGGTGAAACCCAATCGCCATGAACTTGAGGTCTGGGCGGGTAAACCCCTGCCGGAACTGAAAGATGTGATTCACGCCGCGCATGCCCTGCGTGATAAAGGGATCGCCCATGTGGTGATTTCACTGGGGCAGGAGGGGGCGCTGTGGGTGAATGCCTCCGGTGCCTGGCGTGCGCTGCCGCCGCACTGTGAGGTGATAAGCACAGTCGGGGCGGGGGATTCGATGGTCGGCGGCCTGGTTTACGGCCTGCTGATGAGTCAGAGCAGCGAACACACGCTGCGTATGGCCACTGCGGTGTCTGCGCTGGCAGTGAGCCAGCCCGGCGTCGGTGTCCGTGACCGTGCCGAACTGGCGGCGATGATGGCAAAAATCAAACTCAGCCCGGTGGTATAAGCCGGGTTATTTTGCCAGCGATTTCAGCCAGGCTATTTCCTGTGCCCAGATATCCGGATTCACGGTTTCCAGCACCATCGGGATGCCGTCAAACCGGTTATCTTTCATAATAAATTCAAACGGTGCATTACCGATTTTACCCTGACCGAGACTGTCGTGGCGGTCAACGCGGCTGGCAAATTCACTTTTGGCATCATTCAGATGCATGCCTTTCAGATACTCAAATCCGACGATGCTTTCAAATTCCGCAAATGTGGCTTTGCAGGTATCCTGTGTCCGCAGATCATATCCGGCGGCGAACGCGTGGCAGGTATCAATACAGACACCAACGCGGGATTTATCCTCCACACCCTCAATAATAGCGGCCAGCTGCTCAAAGCGGAACCCGAGATTACTGCCCTGTCCGGCGGTGTTTTCAATCACGGCAATCACACCGCTGGTCTTAGCCAGCGCGATATTAATGGATTCCGCGATCCGCGCCAGACAGGCCTTTTCCTCAATCTTATTCAGGTGGCTGCCGGGGTGAAAGTTCAGCCGGTCGATACCGAGCTGTTCGCAGCGCTGCAATTCATCAAGAAATGCTTCGCGGGATTTTTCCAGTGCGTCCGTTTCCGGATGGCCGAGGTTTATCAGATAGCTGTCGTGGGGCAGGATCTGCCCGTGGCCGTAGCCGTATTTTTTGCAGTTTGCCTTAAAGGCTGCGATGACGTTTTCAGACAGGGGGGCGGCTTTCCACTGACGCTGATTTTTGGTGAACAGGGCAAACGCGGTTGCCCCCAGTTCATGCGCACGGATAACCGCCTGATCAACACCACCGGCGGCGCTGACATGTGCTCCGACATATTTCATTGGTTTTTCTCCTTCTTTGCGCCGATTATGGCATAAGGAACCGGAGAATGCAGTGACAGGATATCCCGGCCGCACAACCGGGATATCGCAGAGAGAAAAGCAGGATCAGCCGGTGATCAGCGGGATAAGCAGATTGATTGCCGCGCCGCCGCCAATCAGCCAGACGAACAGTACCAGCGCCATCAGCATCGGTTTGATACCGGCCTGACGGATTGCGCTGACATGCGTGGTCAGACCGAGTGCCACCATCGCCATCGCCAGCAGAATGGTATCGAGCACAATAATCTGACGGACAATCACTTCCGGGATCAGATGGAAGGAGTTAAATCCGGCCACTAGAATAAAGAAGACGGCAAACCATGGGATCGTGATTTTGGATTTTTCTTTCGCCGCATCCCCGGCGCTGCTTTTCTGACGACTCAGATACTGCGACAGGATCAGCAGGAACGGCGCCAGCATCATCACGCGGATCATTTTGCTGATCACGGCGCTGTTTTCCGCATCCGGACTGATGGTGTGACCAATCGCCACCACCTGAGCCACTTCATGCACGGAAGACCCGGCATATACCCCGAAACTCATATCGGTGAACGGCAGCCAGCCCAGTGCGGCATTCAGATGGAACAGCCACGGGTACAGGAAGATACCGATGGTACCGAAGATCACCACGGTGGAGACGGCAACCGCCACTTTACTTGCCGGTGCTTTCACGACCGGCTCGGTTGCCATTACCGCTGCTGCACCGCAGATACTGCTGCCGGCACCAATCAGAATGACGGTTTCTCTGTCCAGTCCGAACCATTTACGACCGATATACATGGCGATCAGAAAGGTGCTGGTCAGCATCACGGCGTCAATAATCACGCCGCTGATCCCGACATCGGCGATCTGCTGGAATGTCAGACGGAAGCCGTACAGGATAATCCCCGCCCGTAAAAAATAGTGTTTGGCAAAACCCACCCCGGCTTCGCATTGCGGTTTGATATGCGGGTAAACGGTGTTACCGGCGATAATTCCCAGCAAAATAGCCAGCGTCAGTGCACCCAGACCGAGGTTGATAAACCAGGGCATCTCCCCGAGCAGCATCGAGGCAGTGGTCAGAACCCCTGCCAGGACAAAGCCCGGAAGCAGTCTCAGCCACATCGGTTTTGCTGTGCAGCGGGCTTTTTCGGATTTGATATGACTTTCAGACATAAGTAACTCACAAAAAGGAATAACAATGTGCAAAGCATAGCGGAAAGCGTAATATTTTTAAAATTCATAATAATTCTATAATTAACCTAAAAACTAGGTTAGCGGTAATGGCAATGTTAAATTATAAGTATAATGTTAATATGATGATAATAATCGGAATGAAATAAGGGAGCGCTTTGCCATGCGCATCACACTGAGACAGCTCGAAGTCTTTACAGAAGTTCAGAAGTCCGGTTCGACGACACAAGCTTCCCAGCAGTTAGCGCTTTCACAGTCTGCCGTGAGTGCTTCTCTGACGGATCTGGAAAATCAGCTGAATGTTCAGCTGTTCGATCGGGTCGGTAAACGTCTGGTGACCAATGAGCACGGGCGGTTGCTGTACCCGAAAGCCATTGCCCTGCTGGAGCAGGCCGGTGAAATTGAACAGCTGTTTAAATCCGATGCGGGGGCACTGCGTTTTGCAGCCAGCACCACAATCGGCAACTATATGCTGCCGGAAATGCTGGGGGCGTACCGTGCGGTGCATGAAAATACACCGGTTGAATTATTTATCTCTAACACTGAGGAAGTGATTAAGGCTGTGCTGGAGTTTCGTGCCGATATGGGGCTTATCGAAGGTGTCTGCCATTCACCGGAACTGATAACGGAACCCTGGCTGGAAGATGAGCTGGTGATTTTTTGCAGCCCGGATAATCCGCTCAGTCAGAAAAGCAATGTCACGCCTGATGATCTGAAAAATGTGGCCTGGGTTCTGCGTGAACGCGGTTCGGGTACACGGGAAGTGCTGGATCAGATTCTTTTCAACCGTTTGCCGGGGTTCCGTGTGGAAATGGAGCTGGGGAATTCCGAAGCCGTCAAACACGCGGTGCGTTTCGGCCGCGGGGTCAGTTGTCTGTCGCGGCGCGTGATTGCGGAACAACTGAGTAACGGGCTGTTGTCCGAAGTGAAGATCCGCGGACTGAACCTGAACCGCACACTTTTCCGGATTTATCACCGCCAGAAACACATTTCCAACGCCCTGAATACCTTCCTGACCTATTGCCGCTGATGCGGCATCTGTTTCTTCTGCCGCCGGTTTCCGGCGGGCAGCTGAGGCAATTATAAGCTGGGTGCTTATAATTCCGCAGCGATTATGCAGGTATCTTATAATGCCGCATATTTGCTGGGTACAGCCCCGCGATTTCGCTACAATCACGCTCAGTGGATGAAAAATAACTACATGAAACAGGATTGTAATGTCTCAGCAAGCAAATCAAACCGCGGGTGAACAACCGCAGACACTGCGCCGTGAATTAAAGGCGCGCCATCTGGCAATGATTGCTATCGGCGGATCTATCGGTACGGGGCTGTTTGTCGCCTCCGGTGCCACCGTCGCCCAGGCCGGTCCCGGCGGGGCACTATTAACTTATGCCATTATCGGTCTGATGGTTTATTTTCTGATGACCAGCCTCGGTGAACTCGCGGCCTATATGCCGGTATCGGGTTCCTTTGCCACCTACGGCGCCAAGTATGTGGATGAAGGCTTCGGTTTCGCACTGGGCTGGAACTACTGGTACAACTGGGCGGTCACTATCGCTGTTGACCTGGTGGCGGCACAGCTGGTGATGACCTACTGGTTCCCGGCGGATCAGATCCCGGGCTGGGTCTGGAGTGCGGCGTTCCTGGCTATTATGTTCCTGCTTAACTTTATCTCTGTAAAAGGGTTCGGTGAGGCGGAATACTGGTTCTCCTTAATTAAGGTCAGTACCGTTATCCTGTTTATTATTGTCGGTGTGATGATGATCACCGGTATTATGAAAGGCGGGGAGGGTGCAGGCTGGCACAACTGGACTATCGGTGAGGCGCCGTTCAAAGGCGGGTTTGCCGCGATGATCGGGGTGGCGATGATTGTCGGTTTCTCTTTCCAGGGAACTGAACTTATCGGTATCGCTGCCGGTGAATCCAAAGATCCGGCCAAAAATATTCCGAAAGCTGTACGTAAAGTGTTCTGGCGTATCCTGCTGTTCTATGTGCTGGCGATTCTGGTGATCAGTCTGATTATCCCGTACACCGACCCGAACCTGCTGCGTAATGATGAAACCGATATCAGTGTCAGCCCGTTCACCCTGGTCTTTGAACGTGCCGGTCTGCTCTCTGCGGCTGCTGTAATGAATGCGGTTATTCTGACGGCGGTACTGTCTGCGGGTAACTCCGGGATGTATGCGTCCACCCGTATGCTGTACACTCTGGCGAGATCCGGCAAAGCACCGAAAATGTTCGGCAAACTGTCCAAAGGCGGTGTGCCGCGTAACGCGCTGATTGCCACAACAGTGATTGCCGCCCTCTGTTTCCTGACATCGATGTTCGGCAACCAGTCTGTCTATCTGTGGCTGCTGAATGCCTCGGGGATGACCGGCTTTATCGCCTGGCTGGGGATTGCCATCAGTCACTACCGTTTCCGCAGAGGCTATATTAAGCAGGGTCATGACCTGAACGATCTGCCGTACCGCTCCGGTTTCTTCCCGGTCGGCCCGATTTTCGCCTTTATCCTGTGTCTGACCATTACGCTCGGCCAGAACTATGAAGCCTTCCTTCAGGATCAGATTGACTGGGTGGGTGTGGTCGCGACGTATATCGGCCTGCCGCTGTTCTTCGCGATCTGGTTTGGTTACAAAATTGTTAAGCGCACTAAGTTTGTCCGCTACGGCGAAATGGACTTTCCGGAAAGCCACAAATAAGGCATATAACCCGGTTTTGTGACAGATAACGTAAATTGATAAAAAACCTGACTATGTTGGTCAGGTTTTTTTTATGTTTATCGTTACAGGTTTTGCGCGGGCATCATCGGGGTTGAAACTACATTTATTCGTTAAGTCAGTCGTTTTATCTGCTGATTAAGTGTATTTCCTTTAGATAATCTTTCGATATATCTATAATTCCTGATGATAACGAATATTGTAATGAGGAAGATAATTATTCCATATTGATAAGAATTCTTATTTGCTTTATTGTTAACGCCAATTTCTGACAGATAACAGGAGTCGGTAACGTGAAATTAGTATCTGTAGCAAAAGGGCTGACCATGAGCCTGGCAGCAGGGGCTGTTCTGATGAGCAGTGCAGCATGGGCAGAAACGGTGGTTGACGCCGCAGGGCGTACAGTGGAAGTACCGGAAAAAGTGGAGCGCATCCTGTTAGGGGAAGGGCGTATGATCCACGCGGTGGCATTGCTGGAAGGGGATAAACCGCTGGCACGTATTGCAGGCTGGCAGGGTGACTTCCGCAAACTCGACCCGCAGTCTTATGCTGTCTACAAAGCTAAATTCCCGGAAATCGACAAAATCCCGCTGATTGGTAATACCACGGCTGACAGCGTCAGTGCAGAAAAAGTGTTAACCCTCAATCCGGATGTGGCTATTTTTGGTCTGGCCGGTCACGGACCGGGTAAAAACAGCGAACTGGTTGGTCAGCTGGAAAAAGCGGGCGTGCCGGTTGTATTTGTGGATTTCCGCAACGAACCGCTGAAAAACACCCTGCCGGGCATGCGCGTGCTGGGTAAAGTGCTGCACCGCGAAGAAAAAGCGAAAGCCTTTGAAGATTTCTATCAGAAACAGATGAAGTTAGTTACGGATGTGACAGACAACATCCCGGAAGACAAAAAACCGACCGTCTTTATTGATCTCCGCGCCGGTGCCTTCCCTGACTGCTGCGGTACGGCCGGTAACGGTAACCTCGGTAACTTTATCGATGTGGCGGGCGGTAAAAATATCGCCAAAGATGTTCTGCCGACTCCGCTGGGCACCATGAACCTGGAAAAAGTGATTGCGGTTGATCCGGATATTTATCTGGTCAGCGGCGCGAAAGCACCGGGCAGTACCGATGCGGGTGTTCAGCTGGGTGCGCAGGCCACAGAAGCGGATGCAAAAAACAGCCTGAAAGCGATCACAGAACGTCAGGGTATCAATACGCTGACAGCGGTGAAAGAAGGGCGTGACTATGCTGTCTGGCACAACTATTATAACTCACCTTATAACGTGATTGCCGCGCAGGTCTTTGCCAAGTGGTTCTATCCGGAGCAGTTTAAAGATCTTGATCCGAAGAAAACCATGGATGAAATGTACAGTCAGTTCCTGGCTGTCGAGCCAACCGGAACATACTGGGTCAGCGGTAAATAATTTTAAGTAGTCAGCAGGTATTTGAATAATGAGTATTACCACAGAAGCAATGCTACAGACTAAGCCGGAACAGGCAGACGGTGAATTAAGCTGTGATGTGAAATCACATTACCGGCGTTTACTGCGCAGGCGGCTGATGTGGATGTTTGCGGTGGTGGCGGTAATACTCTTTACCGTGGTGCTCGATTTCACCATGGGGCCGTCCGGGCTGACCCTTGATGCACTCTGGCAGACCCTGGTGTCGCCGGAAAGTGTGTCCGCGGGCACCCGTGTGATTGTCTGGGAAATTCGCCTGCCGTATGCCCTGATGGCAGTGGTGGTCGGTATGTCCCTCGGCCTTGCCGGGGCAGAGATGCAGACAATCCTCAATAACCCGCTGGCAAGTCCGTTTACCCTCGGCGTCTCCAACGCCGCATCGTTTGGTGCGGCGCTGGCGATAGTCCTCGGGATAGGTATTCCCGGCGTGCCGGATCAGTGGTTTGTCTCCGCGAATGCCTTTATTTTTGCTTTGTTTTCCGCGCTGATGCTTGACGGCATCACCCGCTGGACACGAGTGGCAACTTCCGGTGTGGTGTTATTTGGTATCGCAATGGTCTTTACCTTTAACGCACTGGTTTCAATGATGCAGTTTATCGCCACAGAAGACACCTTGCAGGGGCTGGTTTTCTGGACGATGGGCAGCTTGGCGCGCGCCACCTGGGTGAAACTGGGTGTGATGACGCTGGCCTTTGCTATTCTGCTGCCGATCTCCATGAGTAACTCGTGGAAACTGACCGCACTGCGTCTGGGTGAAGATCGGGCCGTCAGTTTCGGGATTAATGTCCGCCGTCTGCGTCTCGGTACGCTGCTGCGTATCAGTATCCTGACCGCGCTGGCGGTGGCATTTGTCGGCCCGATTGCCTTTATCGGCCTGGTCGCGCCGCATATTGCCCGCATGATGTTTGGTGAGGATCACCGGTTCTATCTGCCTGCCAGTGCATTAATCGGGGCGCTGGTACTGTCGATGGCATCAATTGCCTCGAAAAACCTGATTCCGGGGGTGATTATCCCGGTGGGTATTGTGACATCACTGGTCGGTGTGCCGTTCTTCCTGAGCATGATCCTGCGTCATAAAGGGAGCATGTAAGATGGATTTAAATGCAATGTCTGCTCAGAGCGGGTTAGAAATTAAACACTTCAATGCCGGTTATCCGAAACGGAAAATCATTGAAGACCTGAATGTTGAACCACTGCCGCGGGGTAAAATCACCGTGCTGCTCGGGCCGAACGGCAGCGGAAAATCCACTCTGCTGCGCTCCCTGGCCGGGCTGAACAAAGCCAAAGGCCAGTTACTGCTCGATGGCCATGACCTGATGCGGATGAATTTTGCCGAACGCGCGAAGCAGGTGGTTTATCTGCCGCAGACACTGCCTGCGGGTGTGCATCTGCATGTGCTGGAGTCTGTGATTGTTGCACAGCGGGCATCCGGCGGAGTTTCTGACCGGGACAGTGAGCAGGAAGTGATGTCTCTGCTGTCACAATTAGGGATTGAACATCTGGCCCTGCATTATCTGGATCAGTTATCCGGTGGTCAGAAACAATTAGTCGGACTGGCACAATCATTAATTCGTCAGCCGGCACTGTTATTACTGGATGAACCGCTAAGTGCACTGGATTTAAATTATCAGTATCACGTTATGGATTTGGTTCGTCGTGAAACACAACGCCGGAATATTATTACGGTCGTGGTTGTACATGATATTAATATCGCTCTGCGCCACGGCGATCATATATTAATGCTGAAAGACGGCAATTTAATTGCGGAAGGTGACCCGGAGTCTGTTATTACCCCGGATAGCCTGGCAACGGTTTATGGCGTGCGCGGTCGTATTGAGCACTGTTCGCAGTCTGTACCGCATGTTGTGATTGATGGTCTGGTGCCGCGCGCGGTTGCCTCACTGGCATAATAAAACCGGTTTATATTACATATCATTTTTGTTCTCTGCGGAATATATTTCCGCAGGGAGTGATTATATGTACGGTGTGAATAAGCTGCTGTACTGATAATACATTGTTTTTGATGAATTGTTTTTTGATAAATCGTTTTTCTGTATAAAAATAAATAGCCTTATAAAAGGTGATAATAAAATAATGTCTGATGCCTGAAATGGCAGGGTCATTATTATTAAAAAAGGGATATAAATCCCTGAGAGCAAATGTCGATTGTCCATAAATATATTATCTCTTGGAGAATCAAAAGAATGGTTATTTTTTCAAAACGAAAAGTGGCGGTATGTGTTATGGCAGCACTCACCGCGCAGGTGATGGCTGCTCAGGCTGCAAATAAAGAAGACGTGATTATGGTGACCACCGCATCCGGCTTCCAGCAGAAAATTGAAGATGCTGCGGCAACTATCTCCGTTGTTTCACGCGAACAACTGGAAGATAAAGCGTACCGTGATGTAACGGATGCCCTGAAAGATGTACCGGGCGTTGTGGTTACCGGCGGCGGCAGTTCTTCTGATATCAGTATCCGCGGGATGGACCCGAAATACACCATGATTCTTGTGGACGGGAAACGTATCGCCAGCCGTGAAACGCGCCCTAATAGTGATAACTCCGGTATTGAGCAGGGATGGTTACCGCCGCTGACTGCGATTGATCGCATTGAAGTGGTGCGCGGACCAATGTCTTCACTGTATGGTTCGGATGCCATGGGCGGGGTTATCAATATTATCACGCGGAAAGCGCAGGGTGAGTGGCACGCGAGTGTCCGTACCGATGCAACTATTACAGAGAGCAAGGACAGCGGTAATACAGGACAGGGCAGTTTCTATGCTGCCGGCCCTCTGGTGGATAACCTGCTGAGCATGAAAGTGAACGGTCAGTATTCTCATCGCGGGGAAGATAACTTCTCGGATGGCTTTAACCGTCAGATTATGACCAGCGGCGGCGGTACACTGACCCTGATGCCGGATGAACAGAACAGCATCGATTTCGATTTCAAAAAAGATAATCAGCACCGTGATTCCCGCTGGGAAAAGAGTGCCTCAGAATCAAGCAAAAAGAAAAAATCCAGTGGTTTCAGCAAGTATGAAATGACGCAATATGCGCTGACTCATGACGGTAACTACGATTGGGGCAGCATGAACAGCTATGTTCAGCGCAACGAAACCAAAAACCCGGGCCGTAATATGGAATATTACGACACGATTGCCCGTAACCAGACCGTTCTGCCGCTCGGCGACCATATGCTGAGTCTCGGCGGGCAGTATCGTTCTGAGGAGCTGAAAGATAAAGGCAATAAACTGGATGGTAATAAGCTGGAACGTTACAGCTGGGCTCTGTTTGCAGAGGATGACTGGGCGCTGACCAACGATTTCACTCTGACCGGCGGCCTGCGCATGGATAAGGATGAAAACTTCGGTACACACTGGACGCCGCGTGTTTATGGCGTATGGCACCTGGATGAGAGCTGGACGGTGAAAGGGGGTGTCTCCACCGGTTATCGTTCACCGGATCTGCGCCAGGCAACGGCTTCCTGGGGACAGGCAACCGGCGGTGGTAACTCAAATGCAGTTATCTTCGGTAATCCGGATCTGAAACCGGAAAAAAGCGTCACTGAAGAGATCAGTGTGCTGTGGAACAATCAGGATAACCTCAATATGAGCCTGACTGTCTTCAACACTGAATTTAAAGATAAAATCACAGAAATTCGTCGTTGTGGTACAGGAACTAACATTACCTGTACTGAAAAAGATCCGGACGGAAACACCTATGTCTTCGTCAGTGACCGTATCAACGTCGATAAAGCGAATATGCGCGGTGTTGAAGCGATTATGAACTGGCAGATTGTCGATTCTGTTGATCTGACAGCGAACTATACCTTCACTGATTCTGAGCAGAAGAGTGGTGCTTTCAAAGGCAAGCCGCTGAACAAAACGCCAAAACATATGGCTAACGCCACGCTGAACTGGGAAACCACGCAGGATATCAAAACCTGGAGCCGGATTAACTTCCGCGGTAAAACCTCGGATTACCTGTCCCGCACCAGCATGAAAACGGGAACCGGTTCGTATGCCACCGTGGATATCGGCGGCAGTTATCAGCTGAATAAAGACCTGAACTTTGTGGCGGGTGTGTATAACGTACTGGATCGCCGTATTAATACTGAAAATTACGGTGCTACACTCGACGGCCGTCGTTACAACATTGGTCTGAATTATAATTTCTGATGTAACCATCATTCATTATTATGTGTCTGAACACGGCGCCCTTTCACGGGCGTCGTGTTTTTTTTATCGCAGGCAGAGTGACTGATAAATACACGTTCAGCCGGATTTTTTAACGTTTCGGCTATAAATATTCAAAGTTTCGTCACGGAAATTCTGTCGCTAAAGCGGTATAGAAAAAAATTGCCTGATAAGGGCGAACAAAGCTTGAAATTTATGACAGAGGGGTGCAGAATGCGCCATCCAAAAAAATAACTGATGCATTTATACGCATCGGTTTTTTTTTGCATTAAAATATTGTCACCGACAAAAAAAGGGGCCGATAGGCCGGATAACTGTTTACTGAATTACACCGGACGATAAACACCGGTATGAGGATGCGATAAATGGCGCAATTTTTCACTTTTGCACCTGTGCCAATCGGCGCTGGCTGCTGCAATGACGACTACGGAGCACGGCGCTCCTGTTCAGCACTCCAAACCCCTTCTTACTTCACTGCCTACAGGCAGATGCGAAGTCTTCCCGGTAACACGCCATCTGATAGTAGTATCAGTATGATTGTCGGTGTTACGGGGGGATTCGCTCATGTCGCATAATTCTGCAATTGATATTGGCCTGAACCGTACAGCTGCCAATAACCGCGTACAACTCGCAAAAACACTGACTCTCGTTCAGGTTGTCATGATGGGGCTTGCTTACCTGCAACCGATGACCATCTTTGATACCTTCGGGATCGTGTCCGAAATTACCAGCGGTCATGTTGCGACATCTTATGCTATCGCACTGACAGCCATTCTTTTTACTGCGCTGAGTTACGGAAAACTGGTTAAACGGTTCCCGTCCGCCGGCTCGGCGTATACCTATGCCCAGAAATCCATGAGCCCGCATATCGGCTTTATGGTCGGCTGGTCATCACTGCTGGACTATCTGTTCATGCCGATGATCAACATTCTGCTGGCAAAAATTTATCTTCAGGCGATTTTTCCGGACTGTCCGCCATGGATCTTTGTCGCGGGTCTGGTTTTCCTGATGACATTATTTAACCTGCGCGGCATCAATGTCGTGGCAAACCTCAATACCGGGATTGTCGTGGTACAGGTTGCCGTGATGATTGTGTTTGTCGGTCTGCTGATCCGTGGTGTGTCTGCGGGAGAAGGGGCGGGTACACTGCACTCCTTCCGTCCGTTCGCCTCCGTTGATGCGGAAATGATCCCGATGATAAGCGGGGCGACGATACTGTGCTTCTCCTTCTTAGGATTTGACGGTATCAGCTCTCTGTCAGAAGAAACACCAAATGCCGGAAAAGTAATCCCGAAAGCGATTTTCCTGACCGCTCTGATTGGTGGTCTGATCTTTATTTCGGTGTCTTACTTCCTGCAACTCTATTTCCCGGATGTGTCCCGTTTCAATAATCCGGAAGAGTCACAACCTGAAATTATGTACATGGTGGCCGGTGCCTTCTTCCAGTCCATCATTCTGGTATTCTCCTGCGTGACCGTGCTGGCTTCCGGTATGGCGGCACAGGCAGGGGTATCCCGTCTGATGTATGTTATGGGCCGTGACGGCGTTTCCGGAGAAATTCTTCGGCTACGTGCATCCGAAATGGCGTACCCCGGCACTGAACGTGCTGCTGGTGGGGGTTCTTGCACTGAGTGCGGTCTGGTTTGACCTGGTCACCGCAACCGCGCTGATTAACTTCGGTGCTCTGGTGGCGTTCACTTTCGTCAACCTGTCGGTGATTTCACAGTTTTACATCCGCGAGCGCCGTAACAAGACGCTGGGCGACCAGATCAACTACCTGCTGCTGCCGATTATCGGTGCTGCGACAGTCACGGTACTCTGGTTCAACCTTGATGCAAAATCGATGGAATTAGGACTGAGCTGGGGCGCATTGGGTCTTATCTATATGTTATGGCTGACCCGCCGTTTCCGCCGCCCGATGCCGCAGATGCCGGAACAGTAAGTTTTTAAGCAGTTCTTTATCCCGGAAACGGCGCACAGTTTGATTCTGTGCGCCGTTTTTTTATGTGTAATCACGTATAGTAACCTGCTGAAAGTACAGTAAATCATAAAAGATAATAATTAAGGGATGCAGATGTATATTGAGCACAGTCTGATGGCAGACTATTTTTATACGGGACTGGCACTGCTGGTGATCGCCTCTTTTGTGGCCGGGTATATTGACTCTATCGCAGGCGGCGCGGGGCTGATTCTGATCCCTGCATTTATGCTGACCGGTTTGCCGCCGCATATGGCGCTGGGGCAGGAAAAGCTGGTGAGTTCTGTCGGTACGCTGGCAGCGATTTCCAATTTCATTAAAAACAAATCGGTTTACTGGCAAATAATTCCGGCCGGAACTATTTCATCGTTCTTCGGGGCCTGGGCGGGCGCGAAAGCGATTATATATCTGCCGTCTGAAACGATTACCTACATTATTATCTGCATGCTGCCGATCGGCCTGCTGGCTGCGTTCTTTAAAGGGAAACTCGGTGGCGCACAGCCGGGTAACGCGGTACGTAAATCTGTCTGGCTGGTCTTTTTCACCTGCTTTATTGTGGGTTTCTATGATGGCTTTTTCGGACCGGGCACCGGCAGTATCTTTATTATCTGTCTGTTTCTGATCAATAACCTCGATTTACTGAAATCCTCCGCTACTTCAAAAATCTTTAACCTGGCCTCGAATGTCGGCGGACTGGTCGCCTTTATTATGGCCGGACATATCGCGTTTCTGCTCAGTATCCCGATGATTGCCGCCAGTCTGCTCGGGAATCACCTCGGCAGTCAGCATGCCATCCGTACCAATGGTGAGATTGTCCGCAAAATTCTGATCCTGACCGTCGGAATTATGATGGTAACGCTGCTGATCAACTTGTTCAAATAAACCGGTTTCGTGGTTAATCTGTTAAATTTGTTAAAAATAGTATTTGTATTATAAATAAGATAAGAGGCATAATTACTTAATGAACAATAAGTAATCTGAATCGGGGGAAAGTATGATCAACAGTCAGCAACCTGACAGCGCACGTCTTATTCAGGCACTGACAGACATTGTCAGCCATAAACATATTTTAACGGAGCCGCGCAAGACGGAACGATACCGCAAGGGTTTCCGTTCCGGTGAAGGCAGCGCGCTGGCGGTGGTGTTCCCGGGCACGCTGTATGAACTGTGGCAGGTGTTTAAAGCCACTGTTGAAGCTGACAGAATTGTGATCATGCAGGCGGCCAATACCGGTTTGACAGAGGGTTCCACACCGAGCGGTGATGATTATGACCGTGAGATTGTCATTATCAGCACACTGCGCCTCGATAAAATTCAGGTACTGACAAAACAGCAACAGGTTGTGGCGCTGCCGGGCAGCACCCTGTGGCATCTGGAGAAAGTCCTGAAACCGCTGGGCCGCGAGCCGCATTCCGTGATTGGCTCTTCCTGTATCGGGGCATCGGTGGTCGACGGGATTTGTAATAACTCCGGCGGTTCACTGGTGCAGCGGGGGCCGGCTTATACCGAACTCGCGCTGTACGGTCGTGTTAATGCGGACGGCACAGCAGAACTGGTAAACCATCTGGGGATTGATTTAGGTTCGTCCCCGGAAGAGATTCTGAATTGCCTGGAATACCGGCAGTATCAGGATGCGGATATTGAGGATACGGATAAACCGGCGTCTGATCATGACTATCATCAGCGTATCCGTGATGTCGATGCAGACACACCGTCCCGTTTCAATGCTGATGAACGCCGCCTGTTTGAAGCCTCCGGCTGTGCCGGTAAGCTGGTGGTGTTTGCGGTGCGTCTTGATACCTTCCCGTCGCAGGGCGAGAACAAAGTCTTTTATATCGGCACCAATACCCCGTCGGTACTGGAAGATATCCGCCGCCATATTCTCGCTGATTTTGAACATCTGCCGGTAGCCGGGGAATATATGCACCGCGAGTGTTATGACATCGCGAAAGTCTACGGCAAAGACAGCTTCCTGACGATTGATAAGCTCGGTACCGAAAAAATGCCGAAACTGTTCACCATCAAAGGACGGATGGATGCGATTTTCAATAAAATCCCGCTGCTGCCGAAAAATCTGATCGACCGTACAATGCAGCTATTGAGCCATTTGTGGCCGAATCATCTGCCGCGCCGGATGGAAGAGTATCGTGATAAATATGAACATCACCTGATGCTGAAAATGGCTGGTGAAGGCATTGATGAAGCCCGCCACTGGCTGAGCAGTTTCTTTGAAAATGCAGAAGGTGACTTCTGCCAAAGAGGGCGCGGATGCCTTCCTGCACCGTTTTGTGGCCGCCGGTGCCGCTATCCGTTATCACGCGGTCAACAGCAGTAAGGTGGAAGATATCCTGGCGCTGGATATTGCGCTGCGCCGTAATGATCAGGCGTGGCTGGAAGTTCTGCCGCCGGAAATTGAGAGCAAACTGGTGCATAAACTCTACTACGGACATTTTTTATGCCACGTTTTCCATCAGGATTATATTGTGAAGAAAGGCGCGGACCCGCATGCACTGAAAGAAGAGATGCTGAAAATTCTTAACACACGCGGGGCGGAATATCCGGCAGAGCATAATGTCGGCCATCTGTATAAAGCTAAACCACAGTTGAAAGCCTTCTATAAAGCCACTGACCCGACCAACACCCTGAATCCGGGATTGGGTAAACCAGTAAATTAAAATACTGGGGTGAAGGGCACGAAGGGTGTGGTTGCGGAAAGTATAATCAGTAATGTTAATAGGGGATTAATTTTATTATAATTAGTTTTTCTCCCTGTTTACTGGTCACTATGTTTAAAAGACTCAAAAATGCCTTCGGCAAAGCGGTTCAGGTCAAATGCCATAAAGCAGAGGTTTTGCATAACCTCAGTTCGGATGAGCGTGCGCTGATTATCTATATTCTGAATGCCCGTGATGAAAATGTCAGTATCGGCATCAAACACAGCAGTGCGGATTCGCTGATCACTAAAGGGGTACTGAAGGAACTGGGACGGGATACGGAGAGCCGCACACGGCTGGTATCTGTTTGTCCGAAGTACAGGGAATCCCTGTGCCGGGTGTTTTATACCTCGAATAAAGCGGGATAATTTCATCGCCGGGAGTCTCCCTCCCGGCGGTTTGTCTGCTTACTCCGCCAGTCGTTGCGCGTACTGTACCAACTTCTTCAGCAGTTCTGTTTTATTCGCATCATGCTGATATTCCTGCATCATTTCACTGATTTGCTCAAAATAACGCGTTAAATTATCCTGACTGAATACCTCACGGCGATGGGCAAGCCAGCGCTTCTGCTCCTGTTCATCCAGCGTGCCGGGGAAGTTTCGGGCACGGTAGCGGAACAGTAACTCCGGCAGACGTGCATCCTGATAACTCAGTGCCAGCGCAGGCAGATTTTTCGGATCGGTTTCGCGGATAATGGTCATTGCCGCTTTATCTGAGTCACTGAAAAAGCCCTGATAAATCATACGATCCACATCATTTTGTGGCGGGAACTCACGCGGTTGTGCGAAAATCGCCACGACTTTCTCACGGATCTCCGGATGCTGATGCAGCAATTCCGCATTGCGGGCACACAGGTCTTTATCCAGCCCGATACGCTGTGCATCCTGCGGGCGCAGGGTATTTTCCGGCGCCAGGATCGGACATTTATTGATATGCACCAGTTTGAGCGGCACCGGTGATGCCCCTTCCGGCAGTTCATCACGGCGGGTGTAAAGGTGTTCGCGCAGGGTATCTGCATCCAGCGTCAGCAGCGGGGTCAGATCACCGGCCAGGTCACACATAATGACGGCATTGCGGTTATCAGGATGCCACGCCAGCGGAGCAACCAGGCTGGTATTGGCGCGGACAGCCCCGAACATGCCGGAGACATGCACCAGCGGTTTCATTGACGGAATATCAATCAGTGCCGTGAGTTTGCGCTTATCACGCAGACTGAAGAAATAATCAAACAGACGCGGCTGTGCACCCCGCAGTTGTTTTGCCATGGCAATGGTGGCATACACGTCAGCCATCGCATCGTGGGCATTTTCATGGGCGATGCCGTTGGCGGCGGTCAGGTGCTCCAGCTTAAAGCCCGGCAGACCTTCGTCATTCTCCGGCCAGTTTGTGCCGTCAGGACGCAGAGCATAACAGGCGCGGGTGATATCAATCAGATCCCAGCGGGAATTGCGGTTCATCCAGCTGTAGGCGTACGGGTCGTAAAAATTCCGGTAAAAAATATTACGGGTGACTTCATCATCAAAACGAATACTGTTATAGCCGAGAATGCAGGTATCCGGTTGTGTAAAGGTATCATGAATCAATTTGGCAAACTGCGCCTCATTAACCCCTTTCTGCAAAGCTTCCTGCGGCGTGATACCGGTTATCATCACGGCGGCGGGCTGCGGCAGGTAATCATCCGCCGGTGTGCAGTAGGCAATCACCGGGTCGGCGATAATATTGAACTCACTGTCAGTGCGGACACCGGCAAACTGCGCCGGGCGGTCACCGGCAGGATCTTGTCCGAAGGTTTCGTAATCGTGGAAGAAAAATTGTGCTGAAGACACCGTATGGCCCGTTTTCTGATAAATGATGGGCTACAGAGTAACAAATCGGGGAAAAAATACCAATTTCGCCGGTGAATGTTCCGGTGACAGGGTTTGGCTGCTTTCAGCAGAAAATAACGGGATTTTGTGCGGATTTCTTATTAGCTGAAACAATTCCGCACAGAAATACGCTACACTGAAGAAAACCGATGAAAACCGGCGGAAGTGCTTGTCGGCAGTCATGGTTAACCTGTATTGTTTAATGAATCACATTTCAGATATGACTAAGGGTAGAATAATGGACAACACAACCAAGCCTTCCTTTCACAATGTCCTGGAGTTCGTTCGTATGTTTCGCCGTAAAAACAAAATACTGCGTGAAATAACTGACAACGAAAAGAAAATTCGTGATAACCAGAAACGTGTACTTCTGCTTGATAACCTGAGTGATTACATCAAGCCGGGTATGTCCATTGAAGATATCCAGGCCATCATCGCCAATATGCGCAGTGACTACGAAGATCGCGTGGATGAGTACATCATCAAGAATGCGGATCTGTCAAAAGAGCGTCGCGAAATTTCCAGAGAACTCAAGGCGATGGGCGATATCAAAGATATTAAATAATCGCATAATCAGAACCACAGAAACCGTGAATGGCAGCATTCGCGGTTTTTTTTGACTGAGATAAAATAAAAAAATGGCTTCCCGGAGGAAGCCATTTTCAGTTCAGCGGTACATTATCAGAGCAGCGTTTTTGATGGCTCTGAAGCAGCATGGTTAGTGGCTGCATGACCGCCTGCACCGTGCAGAGGATATGCTTCGCAGGCTTCACGCTGGTACTCAGTGATGGCAAAGGCTTCGCCGGTGGTTGCCGGAGCAGGGGCTTTAGTCATCGGTGAATAAGCATGGCGCCCGGTCACAACGGCGGTTGTTTCAGCAACCGGTGCCGCCACAGGGGCAGTAACGGGTTCTGCAATCACTTCCGGTTCTGTGACAGCGACCGGCTCTGCAACAGCAACCACCACTTCAGCTACCACAGGCTCATCCGCCACAACCTCTGCTGTTTCCGGCGCAGGCATTTCTGCCGGTACAGATTCAGCCACAGTCTCAGCAACCGGTGTTTCTTCCGGCGCAGAGGCCTGAGGTGCTTCAGATGTGACAGTCAGAGAGAACAGTTCTGCCATAACGGTGGCTTCTGTGCTTTCAGCCACAACCTGAGTGACAACTGCCGTTTCGGTAATCACTGCTGTTGTTTCGGTGATTTCCTGTTCTGCCGGGGCAGCAGGTGTCACAACCGGATACCGGATCCACACTTTGCCGGAAGCCATTTCAGGGGAGAACACAGCCATTTCCAGCGGAACCGGAGACTGAGTCAGCTGACGGTCTTCGCGGTAACGGCGGCGGCGCTGACCACTCACACGCAGATGACGCGGTGAACGGCGGGAGCGGCGCGGCAGGATGTTATCGCTGTGTACCTCATCACCGTTGTTTTCAGCCACTGCCGGTACGTCGGTCTCCGCAGGAACTGCCGCAGGGGCATTGTCAATAACAACCGGAACCGGAGCCGCAACAGCAGATTCAGTTTGTGTTTCACCATCCGTAATACGGACAGAGCTGTTCAGCTGGCGGCGGGTACGGCGCTGACGAACCGGCGTCGGTGCATCATCATCTTCCGTATTGCCGTCACTGTTCAGGGCATCCTGATCTTCCTGCTGGGCGCGCAGTTTTTTCTCATCCTGCTCAGCCCGCTTCTCTTCCTGACGACGGCGCTGACGTTCTGCACGCTGTTCACGGCGTAACTGCTGCTGTGCTTCGCGGGCGGCCAGTTCTTCCGGTGTCAGATCTTCGTTCGGGGTATTCTGATTACGGCCTTTACGCGGCTCATTCACAGTATCGCGATCGCGTTTGTTGCGCGATTCGTTATCACTGCGTTCGCTGCGCTCAGGGCGATCAGTACGTTCGGTACGTTCACCGTTGCGATCATTCCGGTCACGGCGGTTACGGCGCTGTTTGTTACGATCATTCCCGCCGCGGCGGTTGTTGTCGTTACTCTGTTTTTTCTCTTTCTGTTCAGTTTCTTCTGCCACAGCAGGTGCGGAGCCGAACAGTTTTTTGATGAGACGGCTGAAGAAACCACCTTCAGAGGCAGCAGGCGCCTGTTTATCCTGACGGTTATCGCGTTTGCTTTCCGGTTTACGGGCAGCAGCGGCAGATTGTGCAGGTACCGGAGCATCGGATGTAATTGCAAAGGCATTGATAGCCGGTTGCTCCGGTGCACGGCGTTCCTGAGTTTCCTCTTCTTCACCGGCAGCAGATTCTGCTTCGTATTTCTCCGGCAGGCGATAGCTCAGTGTGCCGATTTCATCACCTTTACGGACACGAACCACGCGGAAGTGCGGGGTTTCCATCTGATTGTTCGGTACGATGATAACGCTGACACCCGCCTGGCGTGCTTCAATCGCACTGACAGCCTGACGCTTTTCGTTCAGCAGGTAAGAAGCCACCGGTACAGGTACAATCGCGTGCACCTGATGGGTGTTCTCTTTCAGCGCTTCTTCTTCAATCAGACGCAGAATGGAGAGCGCCAGTGATTCGTTATCACGCACAGTCCCAGTGCCGCTGCATCGCGGACACACATGGTGGCTTGATTCACCCAGTGACGGGCTCAGGCGCTGACGGGACATCTCCAGCAGACCAAAGCGGGAAATGCGGCCAATCTGGATACGGGCGCGATCCTGACGAACCGCTTCGCGCATACGGTTTTCCACTTCGCGCTGATGACGGACCGGGGTCATATCGATGAAATCGATAACAATCAGGCCGCCGAGGTCACGCAGGCGCAGTTGGCGGGCAATTTCATCTGCCGCTTCCAGGTTGGTATTAAATGCTGTTTCTTCGATATCACCGCCGCGTGTTGAACGGGAGGAGTTGATATCGATAGCAGTCAGGGCTTCGGTGGTGTCGATAACAATCGCACCGCCGGACGGCAGACGGACTTCGCGCTGGAAAGCGGATTCAATCTGCGATTCAATCTGATAATGGCTGAACAGCGGCACTTCGCCCTGGTACAGCTTAATTTTGCTGGCGAAATCCGCACGGCCGATAGCGGTGATATGCTTGCGTGCCAGTTCCAGAATTTTCGGGTTATCGATGAGAATTTCACCGATGTCTGGGCGCAGGTAATCACGGAACGCGCGGACGATAACATTACTTTCCTGGTGGATCAGGAACGGAGCAGGGCGGCCTTCAGCCACTTTCCTGATGGCTTCCCAGTGTTTGATACGGTACTCAAGATCCCAGCGCAGGGCATCGGCAGATTTACCCACACCGGCGGTGCGGACAATCAGACCCATCCCGTCCGGGATATCCAGTGCAGACAAGGCTTCTTTCAGCTCGGTGCGATCATCCCCTTCGATACGGCGGGAAATCCCTCCGGCACGCGGATTATTCGGCATCAGAACCAGATAACTGCCGGCCAGACTGATAAAGGTGGTGAGTGCCGCGCCTTTATTACCGCGTTCTTCCTTGTCGACCTGAACAATGACTTCCTGACCTTCTTTCAGGACATCTTTGATATTCGGGCGGCCGGAGGCATGGTAATTAGCAGGGAAATACTCGCGGGCAATTTCTTTGACGGGAAGGAAACCGTGACGCTCTGCGCCATAGTCAACAAAAGCAGCTTCTAAACTCGGTTCAATACGGGTGATTTTCCCTTTATAGATGTTTGCTTTTTTTTGTTCGTGACCGGGGCTTTCGATATCCAGATCATACAAGCGCTGCCCGTCAACAAGGGCAACACGCAACTCTTCCTGCTGAGTTGCGTTGATTAACATTCTTTTCATTATACGTTACTCAATTTTTTCATTTAATTAGTGCGCTGCGGGCAATTTCGTTGCTACCGGAACCGATGACCTCGTGGCTTTTACCGCACCGTCAGCCTCCCGGCTGTCGATCGTATAGAGGTGCAAATTGTCTCGGTGAGGTTCAGTCTTGTCTGAATCCCCGTTGCCGGCTGAAAATCACGTTTATACGCGATACCGGCCCGGTAAGCTGCAACCCGCAGCCCGCTGATTATCTGACCGGAAATAACGTCTTACGCCATTGCTGCGTTGTCATCGGTCAGACAAAGATAAAATATTTGCCAAAATCGGCGCATGCATTATTCCATTGCCGGTGTGGTTATAGCAAGGTGACATTGCATGTTTCGGTGAAAATTATGCAGAAATTTGTTAATGACGTTAATCCTTGGTCTTTTTCCGGAAAAAATGGGAAAATAGCCGCGTAAAACATTGATGCACATTTGCCGCCTGTTTCACTGGAAAATTATGCCGGTTTACGGAGCAACGGTTCAGAGGATAGCCCCCCGTTTCATGAAAACTGATAATCAGACAGTTCAATTTGTTGTTGTGTCCGGCGACGAAGCCGGCCAGCGTATTGATAATTTTCTGCTCGCACGCCTCAAAGGGGTGCCGAAGAGCATGATTTACCGCATCATCCGTAAAGGGGAAGTGCGCGTAAATAAAGGCCGGATTAAGCCGGAATACAAAATCGCGGACGGGGACAGCATCCGTATTCCGCCGGTGCGTGTGGCAGAGAAAAATGACGCTCCGGTATCAGTGAAACTGGATAAAGTGTCTGCACTCGCAGAGTGTGTATTGTATGAAGATGATCATATTCTGGTGATTAACAAACCGGCGGGCACGGCGGTACACGGCGGCAGCGGTCTGAGTTTCGGTGTGATTGAGGCAATGCGGGCGCTGCGTCCGGATGCGCGTTTCCTGGAACTGGTGCACCGGCTTGACCGCGACACTTCAGGTATTCTGCTGATCGCTAAAAAACGCTCGGCACTGCGGGCGCTGCATGAACAACTGCGCCTGAAGCAGATGCAGAAAGATTATCTGGCTCTGGTGCGTGGTCAGTGGCAGTCTTCCGTAAAAGTGGTGCAGGCACCGCTCCTGAAAAATATTCTCCAGAGCGGCGAGCGCGTGGTGAAAGTCAGTCCGGAAGGAAAACCATCGGAAACCCGCTTTAAAGTGGAAGAGCGTTTTGATTCCGCCACGCTGGTCAAAGCCAGCCCGGTAACCGGCCGCACGCATCAGATCCGTGTGCATACACTCCATGCAGGGCATCCTATCGCGTTTGACAACCGTTACGGTGATGCGCAGTTTGATGCACAACTGAAAGGTACCGGACTTAACCGCTTGTTTTTACATGCGGCGGCGCTTGCCTTTACACATCCGTCTACCGGAGAGGCTATGCGCCTTCAGGCGCCGTTAGACGAAAAACTGCGTCACTGTCTGACTGTGCTGCGGTCGAAACAGACAAAATAAGCAGAGAGCAGACATAGAGAACAAACATAAAGAACCCGCGCGAACGCGGGTTTTTTCTTATACGGGCTGCATCCTGCTGTTACTGTGGCTGCACACCGATAATTTTGGTGGTGCAGCTCTGTGCAATCTCACCGATAGCCTGAGAATCCTGCTCTGTCAGTTTCTGACCTTTACGGATCTGATCATCCAGTTTAGCCAGTCCGTCGTTGCCGAATTTTGCCAGTGAGTTGTCATACACACACTCACAGACCGCCGGGACTTTACTGCGGTTGTCCGGGTTTTTCAGGTTGGTCACAGCACCTTTTGTACAGTCGGCAACAAAGGTTGTTTTGTCCGCCAGTGACGGGGCAGCCAGGCCGGCTGCACTGAACAACAGCGTTGCGGCAGCGATCATTTTCAGCTTCATGTCAGTTCCTTAACAATCATCGGATACCCGGGATAAATGTCAGCGGGATATCCGCAGTGGGTTGTATCCGGCCTGAATCAGTAATTCCGTCAGGCGGATCAGCGGTAGTCCTATCAGTGTATTAGGGTCATCTCCCTGCAATTTTTTAAATAAGGCGATTCCTAATCCTTCGGATTTAAAGCTGCCGGCACACTGATACGGCGTTTCAGCCAGCAGATAAGCGCGGATTTCGTCATCTTCCAGTGTACGGAAATACACGTGGTAAGGTTCACATATCGTGTGATCTTCCCCGGTGGCACTGTTATACAGACTCAGGCCGGTATAAAAAGTGATGCACTGACCGGAGGCTTTGCGCAGTTGTGCAAAAGCCGCGTCATAGTGATGCGGTTTGCCGGTGATTTCCCCGTCCAGCACACAGACCTGATCAGACCCGATAATCAGGCTGTCAGGGTACTGTTGTGTCAGCGAACGGGCTTTTTCGCGTGCCAGGCGCATCACCAGCGATTGTGCGTCTTCTGCCGGATACGGGGTTTCATCCGTACCGGGAGCGGCGGATACAAACGGGATGCCGAGTTTTTCCAGCAGGGCTTTGCGGTACAGAGAGGTGGAGACCAGAACCAGTGAGATCATAAATATTCCGAAAATCGTGGTAAAAAGAATAAACTCATTCTAAACTATGCGCCGCTTATTGAGTGTATTTTTAGCGGGAAGGCTGGTTACCGCCCTCTTTGCTGTCTATATTTTCTTTGACTATATCGTCTTACGAATATAAGATGCGCGCCTTATGCAAAAGATAAAATTACCTCTGACTATTGATGCAAAGCGCGCCGCGCAGAAGCGCCTGGATTACTGGGGGTGCTATGCACCTGAGCAGGTTACGCGGTTAGCCGAATCGGTAGTCAGTGTGGACAGCGACGTTGATGTTGATTTGACGTTTGAAATCGATCCGCAGCGTCTGACAGTCATTAAGGGAACAGCAGAAACTGATGTTTCACTTGAGTGTCAGCGGTGTGGTAATATCTTCCCGCTTCATGTCCGCGCAACGTATTGTTTCAGCCCGGTTGTCAGCGACGAACAGGCTGAGGCATTACCGGAAGAGTATGAGCCAATTGACGTAAGTGATTTTGGTGAGACAGATTTACTGGCAATGATTGAAGATGAATTAATTCTTTCTCTGCCTGTGGTTCCGGTACATGATTCTGAACACTGTGAAGTGTCCGACGCGGTGAAAGTCTTTGGTGAGCTTCCTCCGGAAGCAGAAAAGCCAAATCCGTTTGCCGCATTAGCCAGTTTAAAGAAAAGTACTTAAGGAGTAAGGTCAATGGCCGTACAACAAAATAAACCAACTCGTTCCAAACGTGGTATGCGTCGCTCTCATGACGCACTGTCAGCAACTCTGGTTTCTGTTGACAAAACCTCTGGTGAAACTCATCTGCGCCACCATGTGACCGCTGATGGTTACTACCGTGGTCGTAAGGTAATCAACAAGTAATCTGCTGCTTTTAGCACGTTGATATCTTGACTAATCTAACCATCGCGTTAGATGCCATGGGTGGGGATATCGGCCCCCATGTCACAGTGCCTGCCTCGCTGCAGGCACTGGCATCTAATCCAAAGCTCACCCTGTTGCTGGTCGGGCACCCTGATTCCATTTCTCCTCTGCTTGCAAACCAGAATGCTGAGCTGCTCAGTCGTCTGCGCGTGATCCCTGCCTATGAGACGATTGCCGGTGATGCCAAACCTTCTCAGGCTATCCGCCAGAGTAAGGGTACATCTATGCGTATCGCGCTGGAACTGGTGAAAGAGGGGGAGGCTCAGGCGTGTGTCAGTGCCGGAAATACCGGGGCGCTGATGGGCCTGGCGAAACTGATGCTGAAATCCATTGAAGGTATCGAACGTCCTGCGCTGGTGACCGTGGTGCCGAATCAGAAGAAAGGCAAAACGGTATTGCTTGATCTGGGTGCAAACGCGGAGTGCAGCAGTGACATGCTGGTGCAGTTTGCGGTGATGGGCGCGGTGATGGCAGAAGATGTGGCCGGGATTCCTCATCCGCGTGTGGCATTACTGAACATCGGTGAAGAAGAAACCAAGGGACCCGACAATATCCGCGAAGCAGCCACGGTGCTGAAATCGATACCGGACATCAATTATATCGGCTATGCGGAAGGTAACGAACTGCTGACCGGTAAAACCGATGTGCTGGTCTGTGACGGCTTCGCGGGTAACGTTACCCTGAAAACCATGGAAGGGGTGATTCGTGTGATCCTTTCGATGTTTAAATCACAGAATGAAGGCAAATCGTCATCTCTGCTGTACAAAGCTGTGAAGAAAGTCGTGAAAAAAGTGGTGACAAAATGGCTGAATAAACGTTTCAGTCACCTGAACCCCGACCAGTATAACGGTGCTTCTCTGTTAGGATTACGCGGCATTGTGATTAAAAGTCACGGTGCGGCGAATGTAAGTGCATTCAACGCTGCCATAACGCAGGCGGTTCAGACTGTTGAAAAGCAGGTGCCTGAACGAATCGCATCCCGTCTCGCCATGGTATTACCCAAGAGTAACTAACTAATATGTATACAAAAATTTTAGGAACCGGGAGCTATCTTCCTGCACAAATCCGCACAAATGCTGATCTGGAAAAAATGGTCGACACAACCGATGAGTGGATTGATACTCGTACTGGTATTCGTGAGCGCCGTCTGGCCGGTGATGACGAAACGGTTGTCACGATGGGTCATCAGGCAGCACTGAACGCACTGGATATGGCCGGTATTCCTGCCGGCGATATCGATCTGATTGTCGTGGGCACCACATCTTCCACTCACGGTTTCCCGAGTGCGGCCTGTGAAATCCAGAAACTGCTGGGTATTGACAGCTGCATCTCCTTTGATGTGGCTGCGGCGTGTGCCGGTTTCAGCTACGCTATCAGCGTGGTGGATCAATTCATTAAAACCGGTATGGCGAAAAAAGCCCTGGTGATCGGTTCGGATGTGCTGGCGAAAACGCTGGACCCGGCAGATCGCGGTACGGTTATCCTGTTTGGTGACGGCGCGGGTGCCTTTGTGGTTGAAGCCTCAGAAGAGCCGGGCATTCTCTCTACCCATTTGCATGCGGATGGCCGTTACGGCGACCTGCTGACATTACCGAATAAAGATCGCAAAGACAGCGAAAAACCGGCGTACCTGACAATGGCAGGTAACGAAGTATTCCGCGTGGCGGTCCGTGAATTAGCCAACGTCGTTGAAGAAGCGCTGGTGGCGAACAATATCGACAAATCAGAACTCGACTGGCTGGTGCCGCATCAGGCAAACCTGCGCATTATCAGTGCCACCGCAAAAAAATTAAATATGGGCATGGATAAAGTCGTCATTACCCTTGATCGCCATGGCAACACCTCTGCGGCCTCTGTGCCGACTGCGTTCGATGAAGCGGTTCGTGACGGGCGCATCAAACGCGGTCAGCTGATTCTGATTGAAGCCTTCGGCGGCGGTTTCGCCTGGGGCTCAGCACTAATTCGTTTTTAATTTTTCAGGAAGCTAAATCATGTCTGCATATGCAATGGTATTTCCGGGACAGGGTTCTCAGTCAGTCGGTATGCTGGCGGACCTCGCGGTAAATTTTCCGGTCGTGGAGGCAACCTTTGCCGAAGCATCCGCTGAATTGGGCTACGATTTATGGGCACTTGTTCAGAACGGACCGGAAGAAGAACTGAATAAAACCTGGCAGACCCAGCCTGCACTGCTGGCGGCCTCTGTGGCCATCTGGCGCGTCTGGCAGGAAAAGAATGGCGCGATGCCTGTCATGATGGCCGGTCACAGCCTGGGGGAATACTCCGCACTGGTATGTGCCGGTGTGATGAATTTTAAAGAAGCCATTAAACTGGTGGAATTACGCGGCCGCCTGATGCAGGAAGCGGTTCCGGCCGGTACCGGTGCGATGTACGCGATCATCGGTCTGGAAAATGATGCTATTGCCAAAGCCTGTGAAGAAGCTGCACAGGGGCAGGTGGTATCGCCGGTTAACTTTAACTCACCGGGCCAGGTGGTTATCGCCGGTGAAAAAGACGCCGTTGAGCGTGCCGGGGCATTATGTAAGGAAGCCGGGGCAAAACGTGCGCTGCCGTTATCGGTCAGTGTGCCGTCACATTGTGCATTAATGAAGCCGGCTGCTGATAAATTAGCCGTTGCGCTAAAAAATATCACATTTAATACACCAATCTTTTCTGTTGTGAACAATGTTGATGTTAAGATAGAGACTTCCGCCGATGCAATTCGTGATGCATTAGTCCGTCAGCTTTATAATCCGGTGCGCTGGACCGAAACGGTTGAGTTTATGGCGGTACAGGGTGTTGAAGATCTGCTGGAAGCAGGGCCGGGCAAAGTACTGACCGGGCTGACTAAGCGTATTGTGAAAACATTAACATCATCTGCTGTCAATGATATGGCATCATTGGAAACAGCACTTGAAAATCGCTGAGGTTGAGATGAGCTTTGAAGGCAAAATTGCCCTTGTCACCGGTGCGAGCCGCGGAATCGGTCGTGCAATTGCTGAGAAATTAGCAGCACGCGGTGCAACTGTCATTGGTACTGCAACCAGCGAAAGCGGTGCGGCAGCTATCAGTGAATACTTAGGCGCAAAGGGTAAAGGCCTTGCGCTGAACGTGACCGACAGCGCATCCATTGACCATGTATTAGAAAATATTCGCGCTGAGTTTGGCGAAATTGATATTTTGGTTAATAATGCAGGTATCACACGTGACAACTTACTGATGCGTATGAAAGACGATGAGTGGCAGGATATCCTGGACACGAACCTTTCATCCGTATTCCGTCTGTCCAAAGCGGTTATGCGCGCCATGATGAAAAAACGTTGCGGGCGCATCATCACCATCGGTTCTGTTGTCGGAACGATGGGGAACGCCGGACAGGCTAACTATGCGGCGGCGAAAGCCGGGCTGATTGGTTTCAGTAAATCACTCGCCCGTGAAGTCGCGTCGCGCGGTATCACCGTCAACGTCGTTGCCCCAGGTTTTATCGAAACCGATATGACTCGTGCATTGACAGACGACCAGCGTGCAGGCATTTTATCTCAGGTTCCTGCTAACCGTTTGGGTGATGCTGAAGAGATTGCCAGTGCTGTAGCCTTCTTAGCTTCTGATGAAGCGGCTTACATCACAGGCGAGACATTGCATGTCAATGGTGGCATGTACATGATTTAATGTTTGAGCTAACCATTTGCCGTTTTTGTGTAAACACACGCAAAAGTGAGTATTTATATGGTTAGACCAGCCGGGATTGGGTTGCATCTTTTCCTGTATTTTATAAACTACGAAAACCATCGCATATAGCGAGTTTTGATAGGAAATTTAATAGTATGAGCGCTATCGAAGAACGTGTTAAGAAAATCATCGTTGAACAACTGGGTGTTAAAGAGGAAGAAGTAAAAAACGAAGCTTCATTCGTTGATGACTTAGGCGCTGATTCTCTTGACACAGTTGAGCTGGTGATGGCTCTGGAAGAAGAGTTCGACATCGAAATCCCAGACGAAGAAGCAGAAAAAATCACAACTGTACAGGCTGCTATTGACTACGTTGAGAACGCAGGCAAGTAAGCATCCCTCATGTCCAGGCGGTCACCCGACCGCCTTGTTTCTTTTATTCCCCCCCCTCGGAGGATAAGCGTGTCTGAGCGTCGTGTAGTTGTGACCGGACTTGGCATGTTATCTCCTGTCGGTAATACAGTCGATTCATCCTGGAAAGCTGTGTGTGCCGGGCAGAGTGGTATCAGCCTGATTGATCATTTTGGCACCTCAAACCATGCGACCAAATTCGCGGGTATGGTAAAAGATTTCAATCACGAAGATTTTAATATTTCGCGCAAAGATGCCCGGAAGATGGATCTCTTCATTCAATACGGTATTGCAGCCGGTATCCGTGCAATAGAGGATTCCGGACTTGAAGTAACAGAAGCCAATGCAACCCGTATAGGCGCTGCGATTGGTTCTGGTATTGGTGGTCTCGGACTGATTGAAGAAAACTGTAGTTCTCTGGCAGCCGGCGGTCCGCGTAAAGTGAGTCCGTTCTTTGTGCCGTCAACTATCATTAATATGGTTGCCGGACATCTGAGTATAATGTACGGCCTGCGCGGACCAAGTATTTCCATTGCCACCGCCTGTACCTCCGGCGTGCATAACATTGGTCATGCGGCTCGGATTATCGCTTACGGTGATGCGGATGTGATGGTTGCCGGTGGTACTGAGAAAGCCAGCACACCATTAGGTGTTGCCGGATTCGGTGCTGCACGTGCCTTATCCACCAATAATGATAATCCTCAGGGCGCAAGCCGTCCGTGGGATAAAGATCGTGACGGGTTTGTGCTGGGTGACGGTGCCGGTATGCTGGTACTGGAAGAGTACGAACACGCGAAAAACCGCGGTGCGAAAATCTATGCGGAACTGGTCGGTTTCGGGATGAGCAGCGATGCTTATCACATGACATCACCACCGGAAAACGGAGAAGGTGCCGCACTGGCCATGGCAAATGCGATTCAGGATGCGGGTATTCCTGCTGACAGCATCGGCTATATCAATGCACACGGCACATCCACCTCAGCGGGTGATGTGGCGGAAGCAAAAGCCGTTGAAACGGTATTTGGTGAAGGAACGAACGTTCTGGTCAGCTCAACCAAATCCATGACCGGTCACCTGCTGGGTGCTGCCGGTGCAGTGGAATCCATTTTCACTATTCTGGCATTGCGTGATCAGATTATACCGCCGACCATCAACCTGGATAATCAGGATGAGGCAGTCTGCAAACTCGACTTTGTACCGGGCAAAGCCCGCAAAGTAGAGGGTATGGAATATGCACTCTGTAACTCTTTCGGCTTCGGCGGAACCAACGGCTCCCTGATTTTCCGTAAGATCTGAGTCTGTTTTCTGAGAAAAAAGCGCCTTCCGGCGCTTTTTTTTTACCTGACGGGTGACGTTATCGTGCTTTTGCACAAAAATCACAGCTGTACTATTATACAGGTCTGTCCGGATACTGAATGACGGTTAAATAATAATCGTTAAAACAATGAGTTGGCTATGACACATCAGGCGCAATACTGGGTTAATGGTGTACCGCAGCATACGATTGCGATCTCTGATCGCAGTGTGCAGTTTGGTGACGGCTGTTTTACCACGATGCGTATTGTGAACAGCAAACCGTCACTGCTGACACGCCATCTGCGCCGGTTACATGGTGGTTGTGAGGGGCTGAGACTGACGCCGCCGGATGAGTCACTGCTCACTCAGTGGATAATGCAGGCCGCAGAAGGTGCCACAAATGCCGTGCTGAAAGTGATTATCTCTGCCGGTGAGCAGGGGCGCGGTTATCTGCGTGACGATGTACCGCCGGTGGTTATCCTGATTCGCTCCGCATACCCGGAAAGCTATCCGGCATTACAGGAGCGTGGTTTATCATTGGTGAAAAGTCCGGTGCCGCTGTCCGTTAATCCGTATCTGGCCGGTATTAAACACCTGAACCGGCTGGAGCAGGTGCTTATCCGCCGTTATGTGGCAGAACAGCAGGCTGATGAAGCCATTGTCTGTGATACTGACGGCCTTCTGACGGAAGGATGCAGTGCCAACCTGTTCTGGCGCTGCGGTGATGATGTGTTTACGCCGTCACTGACCAAATGCGGCGTGGCAGGTGTTATGCGTGCGCATATCCTGGATGTGCTGAAAAACAGCCGTTACCGCTGTTATGAAACTGAACGTTTTCCGCAGGTGCTGGCAAACGCGGATGAGGTGATTATGTGTAATGCACTGATGCCGGTGATGCCGGTCAATGAGATCCGCGCGGATGGCCGTCATCACTGGCGGTATACTTCCCGCTCACTTTTTACCCTGCTTTTGCCGTACTGTCCGGCAGCAATACCCTGAATGAACAGAGTTAATGACTGATGAAAAAAACACGGATTTTCCTTGTGACATTTTTAGTGCTGCTTGCGGTTTCAGGCGGTGTGGCATACTGGCTTTATCACCAGGTGGAAGCCTTTTCCGGACAAAAAATTTCCGTTACTGAAGAGACGATTTTCACTATCCCGGCGGGCACCGGTCGTGTGGCACTGGAGAAAAAACTGGCGGAAAGCGGGATTATCCCGGAATCACATAATTATGACTGGCTGCTGCAACTGGAGCCGGATCTGGCAAAAATCAAAGCCGGCACTTACCGCCTGACGCCGGATATGACCGTCAGAAGCATGCTGCAACTGTTTGTCAGCGGCAAAGAGGCACAGTTCAGCATCCGTTTTGTGGAAGGCAGTAAATTAGCGGACTGGCAGAAGATTCTGTCAGAAGCGCCTTACCTGAAACAGACCCTCGCAGATTTACCGGCGGATAAACTGACAGAGATGCTCGGCCTGCCAGCCGGCAGTCATCTCGAAGGGCGCTTTTATCCGGACACCTATCTCTATACCGCCGGGACGGAAGATACTCAAATCCTGAAACGGGCGCATCAGCAGATGGAAACAAAACTCGCGGCGGCCTGGAAGACACGCAATACCGATTTACCGTATGCCGATCCGTATGAAATGCTGATCATGGCCTCGCTGATTGAAAAAGAGACCGGCGTGGAAGGCGAACGCAAAAAAGTGGCATCAGTCTTTATGAACCGGCTGAAACTGAAAATGCGCCTGCAAACTGACCCGACGGTGATTTACGGCATGGGGGAACGTTACCAGGGCACGATTTACCGCAGCGATCTGGCACGGGCAACACCGTATAATACTTATCAGATTGACGGTATGCCGCCAACCCCTATCGCCATGCCGGGCAGTGCCTCGCTGGAGGCGGCAGCCAGACCGGATACCACCGGTTACCTTTACTTTGTCGCGGATGGCAAAGGCGGGCATGTATTTACCACGAATCTGCGGGATCACAACCGGGCGGTTGCGGATTACCGTAACGGATTAAAAAACAATGACAGGCAAATTTATTGTAATTGAAGGGCTTGAAGGTGCCGGAAAAACCACGGCGCGTCAGGTGATTGTGGATACTCTGCATGAAAACGGCATCGCTGACCTGATCTATACCCGTGAGCCGGGCGGCACGCCGCTGGCAGAAAAACTTCGCACCCTGATTAAAGACGGGATTGACGGCGAAACGGTTACCGATAAAGCGGAAGTGCTGATGTTATACGCCGCACGTATTCAGCTGGTGGATAATGTCATCAAACCGGCACTGGCACGGGGACAATGGGTGATCGGCGATCGCCATGACCTGTCTTCTCAGGCCTACCAGGGCGGCGGACGCGGTATTGACCGTAAGCTGATGCAGTCACTGCGTGATACGGTGCTGGGGGATTTTTATCCTGACTTCACTCTTTATCTCGACCTGCCGCCGGAAACGGGTCTGGCCCGTGCCCGCAGCCGGGGGGAACTGGACAGAATTGAGCAGGAGTCGCTGGATTTCTTCCGCCGCACCCGGGCCCGTTATCTGGAACTGGCTGAATCCGACCCGCGCATTGTGACCGTTGATGCTTCGCAATCAATGGATAACGTCCATCAATCAATCCGCGCTGCGGTACTGGATTGGCTGGCACAGCAGAAAGGGGCGTAATGAACTGGTATCCGTGGCTTAATCCTGTTTACCGTCAGCTGGCAACCGCGTGGATGTCCGGCCGGGGTCATCATGCTCTGCTGCTGTACGGCATTTACGGTACCGGTACTGACGAACTGGCCTATGCCCTGACACGGCTGCGGATGTGTCAGCAGCCGCAGGGCATCAAAAGCTGCGGGGAGTGCCACAGCTGTAAACTGATGCTGGCGGGCACGCATCCGGACTTTTATCTGCTGTTACCGGAAAAGGGCAAATCTGCGCTTGGTATCGATGCGGTGCGGGCGGTGACGGAAAAGCTGTATGACCACGCCCAGCAGGGCGGTGCCAAACTGGTGCATATTCCGCAGGCGGAACTGCTGACCGAAGCGGCTGCCAACGCCTTGCTGAAAACCCTGGAAGAGCCGACAGAGAATACCTGGTTTGTGTTACAGAGCCGGCGGGCGGAGCAATTGCTGCCGACGCTGCGCAGCCGCTGCTTTGCGTATCACCTGGCACCGCCGTCAGCGGATACCGGTTTGCAGTGGTTACAGCGGGAGCATCCTCAGTCTGATGCGGTCGCCCGGCAGACGGCACTGAATCTCTGTCATTATGCCCCGGCAGCGGCACTGTCGCTGCTGACTACCGCAGACTGGCAGAACCGTCTGAATCTGTTTACGCAGCTTGCAGCATCGGTGCGCAGCGGGGATTTTTTATCGCTGTTATCTGAGCTGAATCATCAGGATGCGGAAAAGCGCATCAGCTGGCTGACAACACTGTTTATGGATGCGGTAAAATATCAGCAGAATATGGCACCCGCCTGTCTGAATCAGGATCAGTCAGCCCTTATTGCACAACTGGCAACGCATTACAGCAGCGCGCATTTACTGAATGCAGCGGAAAGCTGGCTGGTCTGCCGTCACCGGCTGATGACCATCACCGGTGTTAATCAGGAGCTGCTGCTGACAGAGCAATTGTTACATCAGGAAACGCTGTTTTCTGCATCACCTAATTTAAAATAATGAGTTAATTATGTTTTTAGTCGATTCCCATTGCCACCTCGATTGCCTGGATTATGAAAAACGGCATGAAAATGTGGATGATGTTATGCAAAAGGCCGCGCAGCGTGATGTGAAATATGCGCTGGCGGTAGCGACAACCCTGCCGGGTTACACAAAAATGCGTGAGCTGATTGGTGATCGCCCCGATGTGGCCTTTTCCTGTGGTATTCATCCGCTGAATCTGGATGAGCCGTATGATTTCACGCTGCTGCGTGAACTGGCCGCGGATAAACGCGTGGTGGCACTCGGTGAAACCGGGCTGGATTACTACTACCAGAAAGAGAATGCGGCGCTTCAGCGCGATGTATTCCGTGAGCATATCCGCATCGGACGTGAACTGAATAAACCGGTGATTGTGCATACCCGTGATGCGCGCGAGGATACCCTGGCGATTATCCGTGAAGAGCAGGCCGGGGAGTGCGGCGGCGTGTTACACTGCTTTACCGAGGACAAAGAGACTGCAATGGCGCTGCTGGATGAAGGTTTTTATATCTCCTTTTCCGGTATCGTGACCTTCCGCAACGCAGAACAAATCCGCGAAGCCGCACGGATTGTGCCGCTGGATCGTATTCTGGTGGAAACGGACTCACCTTACCTGGCACCGGTGCCGTTCCGCGGCAAAGAAAACCAGCCCGCTTACGTGCGTGATGTGGCGGAGTATATGGCTGTATTAAAAGGGGTGAGCGTTGAGGCGCTTGCTGAGATCACCACTGACAATTTCAGCCGTCTGTTTCAGGTGTCTGTCCGGTAAATACGGACACATCTGTCAGGCTGATTAATTAGAGGAGCAGGTTATGGCCGAAGAAACTATTTTTAGTAAAATTATTCGTCGTGAAATTCCGTCTGATATCGTCTATCAGGATGACAGCGTGACGGCATTCCGTGATATTTCCCCGCAGGCACCGACACATATTCTGATTATTCCCAACCATCTTATTCCTACCGTGAATGATGTTACACCTGAAGATGAGCAGGTTCTGGGTCATATGATCACGGTAGCGGCCAAAATCGCGCAGCAGGAAGGTATTGCGGATGATGGCTACCGCCTGATTATGAACTGCAACCGTCACGGCGGACAGGAAGTGTTCCATATTCATATGCATCTGGTCGGCGGCCGTCATCTGGGGCCGATGCTGGCAAAATAACCGGCAGACAGGAGAATCGTGATGAAACGTCTTTTATGTGTGATTGCCTCTGTCTGGCTGCTGGCCGGATGTCCTTCTGTGGCACCGGTAACACCTCCGGCACCGGTGGATACGGTAACACCTCCGCCTGCGGATACCACGCCGCCGCTGCCGCCGTCAGATACGGTACCGGTTCCGCCGAAAATGAAAAAAATCGAATGGGAACAGCGTATTACGCCACTGGTTAATCAGATGGTGCACAGTGACGGTGTGAATCAGGGCAGCACTCTGCTGGTCAATAAAGTTGGTAATAAGACCAACAGCAGCCTGCAAACCAGTGCCGCGACCGGCGCACTGATGAATACCATCGGAAAAACCGGGGTGCTGAATGTGATCCCGGCCGGTGCGGTCAGCAGTGCCATGTCTGTCCTCGGTATGGGAGATAACGACACACTGACCCTGCGCAGCAAAGCTATTGGCCTGGCACGTTATCTGAATGCCGAATATGTGCTTTACAGTGTGGTGACCGGCACCCGCGATGCCCGTCAGATGGAGATGCAGCTGATGTCTGTCAGCAGCGGTGAAATCATCTGGTCCGGTAAGGGCGCGGTGCTTGAGCAGTAACAGCGCGTTACTGTTATGTCTCGCTGAACACTTTCCCGCACTGCCTGCCGGCGGCTGGATAATCCGTCCGCTGAACGGACTGACGCGGGAAAGTGTCAGTATTGAACAAAAGGATGTATTTCTGATTGGCAGAGCGCAGACGGCACACAGTGCGGATATCGGTGTCAGCCGTCAGAAAGAGGCGCGTATCCTGCACCGGCTGCGTGACAGCGGCCTTGTCCCGGGTGTGGCCGGGTTCAGCCACGGCTGGCTGCTTTTGTACCGGGTGGCGGGTGAAACACTGCCGCCGGAACGGATGCAGCAACCGGACTTTATGCCGCAGCTGGCAGCGCTGGTCAGCCGTTTGCATAACCAGCCGCCGTCCGGCTACCGTCTGCCGCTCAAAGCGCAGGCGGACAGGCATTTTCATCTGACGGATAAACGCCGCCGTACACCTCAGCTGCTGCGTATTCATCGCCGGTTTATGCGTGAAGCGGAACCGCAGCCGCTGAAACTCGCCCCTGTACATATGGATATTCACCCCGGTAATATTGTGACATCGGCGGGGAATCTGCATCTGATTGACTGGGAATACGCCGCTGACACGGATATCGGCCTCTCTCTCGCCACACTTTTTCGTGCCAATCACTGGTCATTGACGTTAATTCACACTTTTCTGCGTTATTATTCTGCTTATCACTGTCCGCAGCGCGTACTGGTGCAGACCTGCCGCTGGCAGGCTCGGGCAGATTATATGATGGTTATGTGGTTTGAGAGCCGCTGGGGACAAACCGGCGACCCGCAGTTTCTGCAATACCCGGCCGCGCTGAAAGCTGCCGCCGGGCTCAGGTAAATATAACGAGGTGTCACCATGGGTCCTGTAATGTTAGATGTTGAAGGGTATGAGCTGGACAGCGAAGAGCGTGAAATTCTGCGCCGCCCTTCAGTCGGGGGAGTGATTCTTTTTACCCGTAATTTTCATGACACGGCACAGCTGCGTGAACTGACGCGGCAGATCCGTGAAGCCACCCGCGACAACCGTGTGGTGATTGCGGTGGATCAGGAAGGCGGGCGTGTTCAGCGGTTTAAAGACGGATTTACCCGTCTGCCGGCGGCGCAATCTTTTGCGCAGCTGAATGACCTGCTCACCGGCTCTGCGATGGCAGAAGAAGCGGGCTGGCTGATGGCGGCGGAAATGATCGCCATGGATATTGATATCAGTTTTGCACCGGTGCTGGATCTGGGACACGGCAGTGCGGCTATCGGCTCGCGCGCTTTCCATGAGGATGGTGATATTGCGGCACAGATGGCGGAACGCTTCGTGCGCGGTATGCGCAGCGCCGGGATGCCGAGCACCGGTAAACACTTCCCGGGACACGGCGCGGTCAGTGCGGACTCCCATAAAGAAACACCGCGTGATGAGCGCGACCCGGCGCTGATCCGCGGCAAAGACATGGCAATTTTCCGTGAGTTTATCCAGCGCGGCCTGCTCGATGCTGTGATGCCCGCACATGTGATTTACACGCAGATTGATGATCGTCCGGCCAGCGGCTCGTCCTACTGGCTGAAATCTGTGCTGCGCCAGCAGCTCGGGTTTGACGGGGTGATTTTCTCGGATGATCTGTCAATGGAAGGGGCGGCGGTGATGGGCGGCTATGCCGAACGCGGTCAGGCATCACTGGATGCGGGCTGCGATATGATCCTGGTTTGTAATAACCGCAAAGGCGCTGTGACTATCCTTGATAATTTGCCTGTTATCACGGCACAACGTATTGATAAGTTGTATCATCGGGGTAAAGGTTATGAGCTGGCTGAATTGCAGCGCAGTGAGCGCTGGCAGCAGGCAAACAAAACCCTATCCGTATTACACGAAAAATGGCAGGAGCGAGCATGATTATTTATCTTCATGGATTTGATTCAACCAGCCCGGGCAATCATGAAAAAGTGATGCAACTGAAATTTGCGGACCCGGATGTCCGTTTTATCAGCTACAGCACACTGCATCCGCGTTATGACATGAAATATCTGCTGACCGAAGTGGATAAAGCGGTAAAACAGAGCGAAGGTCCGGCCATTGTTCTGGGCGTGGGGCTGGGGGGCTTCTGGGCTGAACGTGTCGGCTATCTGTGCGGAATTCGTCAGGTGATGGTGAACCCGAACCTGTTTCCGTATGAAAATATGGAAGGCAAAATCGACCGCCCAGAAGAGTATCTGGATATCATGACCAAGTGTATCTCGGATTTCCGCGAACTGAACCGGCAGAACTGCTTGGTGCTGCTGTCCCGTAATGACGAAGCACTGGATAACCAGCGTGCGCATGACACTCTGTCACCGTATTATCAGGTTATCTGGGATGAGGAGCAGGCTCATAAATTTAAGGATCTCTCCCGTCATTTACAGGAAATCAAAGGGTTTAAAACACCGTTTAAAAAAGCCTGATACACACTGCTGCCCTTTGTAAAAATACCGCGCCCGCTGAAGGCGCGGTATTTTTTATGTCTCAACTGAAGCGATTCCTGTCTCAAAACTGTCTTTCCTGTGATGTTTCTTTTACGTATCTCTCCGGTCATTGCGTTATATCAATAACTTTCTGTTGCTGAATCAGCAAGATAACAGTCTTTTTTCATCGTGGATTGTGAAAAGTTAATCCGGTGATTAAATAAAGCATCACAGGTAAACAAAAAGTAAAATATTATTGTTAACTTTAAAATAATGTTTGCATTTTTCTGCCGGATTACCCAAAATTTGATTATAATCAAATATGGTATGACCAAATTACCTGTTGTGGTATACCATTGTGTGACACGATTCAGTTTTGTCTGATGTTATCTCACTGTTTTTCCTGAAGAGCCCAGAGATAACGTTAGATTATTTTTCAGAGGATGTTATGACTACACCGAATACGAAGATTGTGATTATCGGCGGTGGCGCAGGCGGGCTGGAACTGGCAACGCAACTCGGCCACAAACTGGGTAAGAAGAAAAAAGCGGAAATCACTCTGGTCGATCGCAACAGCAGCCACCTGTGGAAACCGCTGTTACACGAAGTGGCGACCGGTTCTCTGGATGACGGCGTGGATGCCCTGAGCTACCTGGCACATGCCCGCAATCACTATTTCAGTTTCCAGCTGGGTTCCATGACCGGACTGGATCGCGACAGCAAAAATATCACCCTGGCGGAAATCCGTGATAACAATGGCGACCTGCTGGTGCCGGAACGTAATCTGGATTATGACATCCTGGTGATGGCACTGGGCAGTACTTCCAATGATTTCGGGACACCGGGGATCAAAGAAAACTGTATCTTCCTCGACAGTCCGTCACAGGCAAAACGTTTCCATAATGAGATGCTGAACCTGTTCCTGAAATATTCCGCCAGCCACGGCGAAGGCGAAAAAGTGAATATTGCTATTGTCGGCGGCGGCGCGACCGGGGTGGAATTGTCGGCAGAGCTGTATAACGCCGTTGAGCAGCTCCACAGCTACGGTTTTAAAGGCCTGAACACAGATGCACTGAATGTGACGCTGGTGGAGGCGGGGGAGCGCATCCTGCCCGCACTGCCGCCGAAGATTGCCGGTGCCGCACATCAGGAACTGAGCAAGCTGGGCGTACGGGTCATGACACAGACTATGGTGACCAGCGCCGATGAATCCGGTCTGAATACCAAAGACGGTGAGCATATCACTGCAAGTCTGATGGTCTGGGCAGCCGGTATCAAGGCCCCGGATTTCCTGAAAGAGATTGGCGGGCTGGAAACCAACCGTATCAATCAGCTGATGGTCAAACCAACTCTCCAGACTACCCGTGATGATGCGATTTTTGCTATCGGTGACTGCTCATCCTGCCCGAAAAAAGAGGGCGGATTTGTTCCGCCGCGTGCGCAGTCAGCACACCAGATGGCTACCCGTTGTTATCACAACATCCTTGCAGTGCTCAATGATAAGCCGCTGAAGGATTATGTGTTTAAAGATCATGGCTCGCTGGTCTCGCTTTCCCGTTTCAGTACTGTCGGCAGCCTGATGGGAAACCTGATGCGCGGAAATATGATGATTGAAGGGCGGATCGCCCGTGTGATGTATATTTCATTGTACCGTATGCACCAGATAGCGCTGCACGGTTATATAAAAACCGGGCTGATGATGCTGGTCGGCGGAATAAACCGGATTATCCGGCCGCGGCTGAAATTGCATTAATTTGATCTCCGCCAAAAATGACGCCTCCGAGCGTCATTTTTCATAATAAGAAACCCTGCAATAAACAAGGAAATACATATTGCAAAAAATTGATACAGAATAAAAAATGCATTATTAAACAGAGGCTCAGTATCATCACTAACAGATAATTCCGGTGGTAATGAACAAAATAAGGCAGATACTGCTCTTTATTAAAGAATATTGATCGTTGTCAGTACACAGATAGTCAAGTTGAATTAATAAATCACAGGGACGAGATTTTATTTCATTATTATTTAGCCTTTATTTAGCGGCACAACAGGAATAGTGCACGACAGATAAATAGCTGAAAAATAAACCCGTTGTGCGATAGGAATAATCCTAATTATTACCGTTGGATATTTATATAATTTGACAATGAATAAAACCGAATGGAAACCATTATCACGAATAACCCTCAGAGGGCTTGTACTTCTTTTTGTTATTTTTGCGGTGATTATTTCCTATGCTGTGATAAAAAATAAACGTCCTGCTGTTGCTGAGGTTCTTTCATCCGAACCTATCATGGCGACAGTACCGGTGCGCCACGAATACTGTGACCTGACAACCATACCCGGCCCGTATAAACGGGAGCTCCTGGATATCGTCCACCCGACGGAACAGGTCTGTACCCCGTATCTGCTGTATGAAACACTGCTGCACGAACCGAAAGTGTACGGCGGCCCAACATACCGTTCCTGCACCACGGCGTACACCTATGAGCAGCGGGTTGTCGGTTACGATGTGGTCTATAAAATTAACGATACTGTGGGTAAGGTCAGAATCAATTATAATCCCGGTGATGCCATGCCGGTGGATAACACCGGGCGGCTGATCATTTTACCCGGACTGAATAATGTAAAATAAATTGCACCGCGGATAAAAAAAGAAAATACCGGTTTATGGTGTAAACCGGTATCAGTCAATTTTATTTAATATAACCGGGAATTAAACCCAGCCTTTCTGACGGAACTGCTTTAATACAGCCACAAATTGCTGCATCTCTTCCGGTGTCCCTAATGTCAGGCGGCTCCAGCCGGTAACCGGCGGAAATTCACGGCCGACCATAATATGGTTATCTTTCATCCGTTGCTGATAGGTTTTTACATTTCCGTTAACCTTATGGAAGATAAAATTAGCCTGTGATGGTGCATAAGGCAGATTTAATTCTTTCAGTGCGGCAATCACAATTTCCCGTGATACATCGGCTGAATGGCGGCTGTAATCAATAAACGGTTTATCATTCAGGGATGCCAGCGCAGAAACGGCACCTGCTATATTAGTATTATCGATAGAATTGAAGTTATTTATCTTTTCTGTTACTGCCGGCACGGAAATACCGTAACCGACACGAAGTCCCGCCAGAGCAAATATTTTTGAGAATGTCCGGGTGACAATAATATTCGGTTTTCCGGCAGACACCCATTCAACCGCACTTTTAAATTGCGGATCAGAAACAAATTCTGCATAGGCTTCATCAATAATAAAATTCTGCTGCGGCGGAGCCTGATTAACCCACTGCGCGAGCTGTGAGGCCGGGGTGATCATGGCCGTCGGGTTATTCGGGTTACAGATATAGATAACGGAGTGACCGTCAAAGTTATCCGCAATCGTCTGCATGGCAGCGAGGTCGAAAGAGAGATCGGCTTTCAGCGGGACTTTGACAATATTCACACCCAGCGGCTCAGCATACAGTTCGGCATAATTAAATGTCGGGTCCGGAACAATCAGCTGTACCGGCTGCTGTTTTTTCTGTGCCTCAGCCACCAGCATCTGCACTGCGGCCTGAATGGTTTCTGATGACCCATTTCCGGGGCTGATGTGCTCTGGTGTCAGTGAGAAATGCACGGCGATTTGTTCAATCAGCGCTTCGCGGGCAGCATCCGGATAACGGAACGCGCCGGGAAGTGAATTAATAATCGCCTGGCGGGCTTTCGGTGACATCCCCAAAGAATTTTCATTGAAGTTCAGCAGCAGTGGATTTTCTGCACTGAGCGGAGCGGCTTTAACAGCGGGAGAAACAGTATCAGTGGCGGCCCGACCGGTACTGACCAGAGAAGCGGCAGTTAACCCGCCGAGTGCGATCCCTGTTGATTTAAGAAACGAACGACGATCCATAGTATTTACCCTGTTGTTGTCATTATATTTTGGTAAATACTAACCGAATTAATAATCGCCTTGCAAATTAATATTCATAATAAATGGGTTTTTATTCACTATCGGCGCCAATCAAAGCCGGCGCCTGATAGTGCAGGTGTTGCGGGTTATCCCGGACGGTTATGCCGGATGAGCGGCAAAGGCGGTCAGTAAATCCGCGACAAACTCAATACGTTTGGTGCGATCGGTCAGGTCACAGATAAACTTCAGTTTTGACGGGCCGTCCAGCCGGTACTGTTTCGGATTGTTTTGCAGCAGCCCGATAAGGTAAGCAGGATCGACATGGTTTTTCTCACTGAACTCGATAAAACCGCCTTTCTCCTGTGCTTCAATCCGGCGTATCCCGAGTTGCTGCGCCTGTAAGCGCAAACCGGCAGCCGCCAGCAGGTGTCGTCCGGCATCCGGCAGCAGACCGAAACGGTCAATCAGCTTAATCTTCAGTTCTGTCAGTTCGGTATCGCTGCGTGCGCTGGCAATCCGCTTGTAGAAGGAGAGGCGCATACTGACATCCGGCAGATAATCTTCCGGCAGCAGGGCTGGCATGCGCAGCTCCACTTCGGTCTGGTTTTGGGTGAGATCTTCGAGTGACGGCTCTTTGCCGCTTTTCAGGGAATCGACAGCACTTTCCAGCATCTCCATATAGAGTGTGAAGCCGATGCTGGCCATCTGGCCGCTCTGATCATCACCCAGCAGCTCACCGGCGCCGCGGATTTCCAGGTCGTGTGTGGCGAGCGCAAACCCGGCCCCGAGATCTTCCAGCGAGGCGATAGCTTCCAGACGTTTATGAGCATCGGTGGTCATCGCTTTCGGATGCGGTGTCAGCAGGTAGGCATAGGCCTGATGGTGTGAACGCCCGACACGGCCGCGCAGCTGATGCAGCTGCGCCAGTCCGAAATGGTCTGCCCGTTCGATGATAATGGTGTTGGCGCTGGGAATGTCAATGCCGGTTTCAATAATCGTGGTGCATACCAGCACATTAAAACGCTGATGGTGGAAATCAGTCATCACCCGTTCCAGTTCACGCTCACGCATCTGTCCGTGCCCGGTGGCCACACGGGCTTCCGGCACCAGTTCTGCAATGCGGTCTCGGGCTTTTTCGATATTTTCCACATCATTGTAGAGATAATAGACCTGGCCTCCGCGCAGTACCTCACGCAGAATCGCCTCCCGCACCACCAGTTCATCATACTGACGGACAAAGGTTTTCACCGCCAGCCGTCTTGCCGGTGGTGTGGCGATAATGGAAAGGTCACGCATGCCGCTCATCGCCATATTCAGGGTACGCGGGATCGGGGTGGCGGTAAGTGTCAGGATATCCACATTGGCACGCATTGCTTTGATGCGCTCTTTATGGCGGACACCAAAACGGTGCTCTTCATCCACCACCAGCAGGCCGAGATCATGCCAGTGTACATCACTCTGCAACAGCTTGTGCGTGCCGATAATGATATCCACCTTGCCCTCTCTGGTATCATCCAGCACCTGTTGCTGCTCTTTGGCGCTGCGGAAACGGGAAAGAACCTCAATTCTCACCGGCCAGTTGGCGAAACGGTCACGGAAGTTATCATAATGCTGCTGCGCCAGCAGGGTGGTCGGCACCAGTACGGCAACCTGCTTATGGTTATTGACGGCGAGGAACGCCGCCCGCATCGCAACCTCGGTTTTACCGAAACCGACATCGCCGCACACCAGTCTGTCCATTGCCACCGGCTGACACATATCGCTCAGCACGGCGTTGATAGCCTGTTCCTGATCCGGGGTGGTTTCAAACGGGAAGGACTGACAAAATTCGCGGTATTGTTCGCGATCATGCTTAAATGCAAAGCTGGGTTTGACGGCCCGCTGTGCATAAATATCCAGTAACTGAGCGGCCACATCGCGGACTTTTTCTGCCGCCTTCTGACGGGCTTTGCTCCACGCTTCGCCCCCGAGTTTATGCAGCGGTGCACTTTCATCCGCGCCACCGGCATAGCGGCTGATCAGATGCAGAGACGACACCGGTACATACAGTTTGTCCTCCCCGGCGTAGGTGAGGATCAGGTACTCCGCTTTGATGCCCCCGGCTTCCAGCGTGGTTAATCCCTGATAGCGGCCGACACCGTGCTCCAGGTGCACCACCGGCTGGCCGGGGCGCAGTTCCGCGAGGTTGCGGATCAGCGTGTCGGTGTTAATTGTGCGGCGGGTGTCCTGACGGCGGCGCACCACGCGCTCACCCAGCATATCGCTTTCGCAGATCAGGACACGCTGACGGTCGTTATCAACAAAACCGTGCTCAGCGGCACCGATCATGACATAAATGCCGGGAACCGCGGCATCCGGCAAACTGCGGATTTCCGCCGGTTTGATTTTGATCCGCGCCAGCAGTTCCTGCACACTCTCGCGGCGGCCCTCACTCTCGACAGAGAAAATCACGGCCGCGTCTGTGCTTTCCAGGAAGCGGCGCAGCGGGTCAAGCGGGGATTTCAGCTGCGGATTGACTTTCAGATCCGGCAGCGCGGTATAACCGAGGTTGGTATTGGCGGCTTTGCGCGGCAGTTTGTCATTATTCAGCTGCACACGCGGCAGCGTTTTCATCTGCTGATTGAGTTCTTCCGGCGTCAGCCACAGTTGTGACGGCGGCAGTAACGGCCGCATCGGATCGACTCCCCGGCTTTCAAAGCGTTGCTGTACATCACGGCGGAAGCGGTCGGCGGATTCCTGCAAATCCTGGGTAACCAGCAGCGTGTTGTCCGGCAGATAATTAAATAACGGTACCAGCGGTGCGGTGAAAAACAGCGGCTGCCAGTATTCTATCCCGGCGGGCAGAGTACCTTTGCTGACCTGCTGATAAATATGTTCCGGATCGCGGCGCACTTCAAAGATTTCCCGCCACTGACTGCGGAACAGCTCAATGGCATCTTTATCCGTCGGGAATTCATGGGCGGGCAGCAGATTGATTGCGTTAACCTCATCCAGCGTGCGCTGGGTATCGACATCAAAGGTGCGCAGGCTGTCGATTTCATCATCAAAGAAATCAATCCGGAACGGCAGTTCGCTGCCCATCGGAAACAGATCCAGTAATGCGCCGCGAATGGCAAACTCGCCGTGCTCCAGCACCTGTTCCACACTGCGGTAACCGCCCTGAACCAGCTCTTCACGCAGCTTGTCCCGTGACAGTTTTTCCCCTTTGTCCATCACCAGCGCATGACTGGTGAGAAATTCAGGCGGACACACTTTTTGCATCAATGTATTAACCGGCAGAATCAGTGCGCCTTTTTCCAGGGTCGGCAGACGATATAAAGTGGATAACCGGTTGGAGATAATCTCCTGATGCGGCGAAAAGCTGTCATACGGCAGAGTTTCCCAGTCGGCGAGGGTTTCTGCCGGCAGTGCGGTAAACTGGCGGATTTCATCCCGCAGCCGCAGGGCGTTCTGCATATCGCGGGTCACTAGGATGACGGGGCCGTCGTGTTGTTCAATTATCGACGCGGTTTCCACCGCACAGGCTGCGCCGGTCATTTCACCGAGCTGGCGGGTGTCTGCGGCACGGGCCGGGAGTTCATAACGTATTTTCAGCGACATTCGGTTTTCCATCGGGCTGCGTATTTCTGTCAGGTAACAAGGTTCTGCCATACCGGAGTGGCTTGTCCGGGCAATAAAAGGCCGCCGCGCCGCCGGTTCAGAGGTGGTCTGATACCGGCAACACGCTGACCGTCAATGAAAAAAAACTGCCGCAAACGGGCGGGAGTGGTTCCATTCATCAACCGGAGCCTTTATTATCCCTGAACACTTCGCTTTGGCAACAGGAGCGTTCAGATTTCATGTTTCAGTCTGTCTCATTTTTAATCGGTCTGCGTTACATGCGGGGGCGGGGCACCGATCGCTTTGCCCGTTTCGTATCGCTGCTTTCCGCCATCGGCATCACGCTGGGGGTGACAGCACTTATCACCGTGACATCCGTGATGAACGGTTTTGAACGCTCATTACAGCAGAGTATTCTCGATTTTATGCCGCAGGCAGTGATCACCACCGGAAACGGCGGGCTTGATCCGCAGACGCATCCGGTCTCACAACTGGCCGGGCTGCGTGATGTGGTGAAAATTGCCCCTATTGTGACCGGCGACGTGGTCTTGCAGAGCACCGGCAATGTGGGGATCGCCTCCGTGACCGGGATTGACCGGCAGGGGGATGAGCCGCTGCTGGATTATCTGGTGAATACCCGGCCGTCCGATCTGGCGGCAGGACAGTATCACGTGGTGGTCGGAGAGGGCGTGGCGAAACGCATGGGGCTTAAGCGCGGGGATAGTGTCCGTATCCTGGTGCCGAATGTGTCACAGCTGACGCCGATGGGACGCATCCCGAGCCAGCGCCTCTTCACCGTGGCGGGCTTTTTCTCCTCCGGCAGTGAATCCGATAATACCCAGGTGCTGATGAATCAGGAGGATGCGGCGCGTCTGATGCGCTATCCGGCCGGTAATATCACCGGCTGGCGTCTCTATCTGTCACAGCCGTTACAGGTGGATACGCTCAGTCAGCAGACATTGCCGGAAGGACTGGTCTGGACAGACTGGCGCGTACAGAAAGGCGAGTTTTTCCAGGCCGTGCGCATGGAGAAAAATATGATGGGGCTGCTGCTCAGCCTGATTATCGCCGTGGCCGCGTTTAATATCATTACCTCACTGGCCTTGCTGGTGATGGAAAAACAGACCGAAGTTGCCATCCTGAAAACGCTGGGTATGACACGCGGTAAAATTATGCTGATCTTTATGATCCAGGGGGCAGGAGCGGGGATTCTCGGCTCGGTGATCGGCGTCCTGCTGGGCACGCTGCTCTCGTCACAGCTGAATATTCTGATGCCGCTGCTGGGGCTTATTCCGAAAGGTATTGCCCTGCCGACGGTGCTTGAGCCGCTGCGCGTGATAACCATCGGTGCGGCAGCCATGTTTATCTCTTTATTATCCACACTCTGGCCTGCGTGGCGGGCGGCAGCGGTACAACCCGCGGAGGCTTTACGTTATGAGTGAGTTATTACTGGCATGTCGTCAGTTATGCAAATCCTATCATGAGGGCACAGTGGAAACTGATGTCCTGAAACAGGTGAATTTTGAACTCCGGCGCGGCGATATGCTGGCGATTGTCGGCAGCTCCGGATCGGGGAAAAGTACACTGCTGCATCTGCTCGGCGGGCTGGATTCCCCGACTTCCGGTGAGGTGATTTTTAACGGCACGGCACTCTCCGCCATGAGCCAGAATGCCCTGTCTGCGCTGCGTAATGAGGAAATGGGCTTTATCTACCAGTTCCACCATCTGTTGCCGGACTTTACGGCGGCGGAAAACGTGGCGATGCCGCTGCTGATCGGCGGTATGGCGCGGGATAAAGCTCTGGCACAGGCGGGAGATATGCTGGAACGGGTCGGTGTGGCGGCGCGCGCTCATCACCGGCCATCTGAGCTTTCCGGCGGGGAACGTCAGCGGGTGGCGATTGCCCGTGCGCTGGTGAATAAACCGTCGCTGGTGCTGGCGGATGAACCAACCGGTAACCTGGATCAGCGAAATGCGCAAAGTATTTTTGACCTGTTATCTGAACTGAATAAAACCCTCGGTACTGCCTTCCTGGTGGTCACTCACGACCTCGCGCTGGCGGCGAAAATGGGGCGGCAGATGGAAATGCGTGACGGTATTCTGAATACTCAGCCGGAGACGGCGCTATGAATGCACTACCGCTGTCATTACTGACTGCGCTGCGTTTCAGCAAAGGGCGGAAACGGGCGGGGATGGTCTCGCTGATTTCCGTGATTTCCACCCTGGGGATCACGCTCGGGGTGGCGGTACTGATTATCGGGCTGAGCGCCATGAACGGCTTCGAACGTGAGCTGGAAAGCCGGGTGCTGTCTGTGGTGCCGCAGGGGCAGATATCCACCGTTGAGCAGCCGTTTGATACCTGGGCGCAAAGTCTGCTGCGGATCAAAAACACCCCCGGCGTGGTCGCGGCCAGCCCGTATATTGAATTTACCGGACTGGCGGAAAAAGGCAGTAAATTGCAGGCGATGCAGCTGATGGGGGTGGACCCGGTTACCCAGAAGTCGGTCAGCGGGCTGCCGGAGTTTGTCGCGGATAATGCCTGGGCCGGATTTCAGGCCGGGAAAAGTCAGATAATCCTCGGTGACGGCGCGGCGAAATCCCTCGGTGTTGCGCAGGGGGACTGGCTCACTATCATGATCCCGAATCATGACAGTACGGAGCGCCTGTTACAGCCGAAACGCATCCGTTTGCAGGTCGCGGGGATTTTTCGCTTAAGCGGCATGCTGGATCACCGGCTGGCACTGATCCCGCTGGAAGATGCACAGCAGTATCTGGATTACGGCGAGGGTGTCACCGGTATTGAAATCCGTACGGATAATGTCTTCAACGCCAATGATATAGTGCTGCGGGCGGCGGAAGCCAGTCGTGAGCATGTCTTCTATAAGAGCTGGATCAACGAATACGGTTATATGTACAGCGATATTCAGTTAGTACGCAGTATTATGTATCTTGCCATGATTCTGGTGATTGGTGTGGCGTGCTTTAATATTGTTTCCACCCTGATTATTGCTGTGAAAGACAAAAGCGGGGATATCGCCATTCTGCGCACGCTGGGGGCGAAAGACAGCCTGATCCGCGCCATTTTTCTCTGGTACGGACTGCTGACCGGCATGGTCGGCTGCATCAGCGGAGCGGTACTGGGCACGCTGGCTGCGCTGAATCTGACGCCGCTTATCCGGGGTGTTGAATTCCTTATCGGACACAAACTGCTGTCCGGTGATGTCTATTTTATTGATTTTTTGCCGTCGGAGCTGCGGCTGACGGATCTGCTGTATGTGGTCTTAACCACCATTGTGCTGAGTCTGCTGGCAAGCTGGTATCCGGCGAGACGCGCCTGCCGTCTTGAACCGGCGCGTATTCTGAGCGGGCAATAAAGCCCGCAGGAACTGTAATGATTTTTGAATCCGAAGTGCGGATGCATTACCCTGAACGGAGACAGTGATGAACAAAGGCCGGATTATGCGCAGAACGCATCGATTAAGAAAGTTACGCAAACAGCGGCGGACTCTGCGCCAGCGTTTTCACTTACGCTTTTTTTATCGCGACAAATGGATGGCCGGAAAAATGGAACCGTTTAAACCGAAAATTGTTGTGCTGACCGGGGCGGGCATTTCTGCCGAATCCGGAATACGGACATTCCGTTCGGAAGACGGTCTGTGGGAAGAACACAATATTGAAGACGTGGCGACGCCGGAGGGTTACGCCCGTAACCCGCGTCTGGTGCAGCAGTTTTATAATGACCGCCGCCGTCAGTTACAGTCTCCTGAGGTGCAGCCGAACCCGGCACATCTTGCACTGGCGGAGCTGGAACAGGTGCTGGGGGATAACTTCCTGCTGGTCACCCAGAACATTGATAACCTGCATGAACGCGCAGGTAGTCAGCGGATCATCCATATGCACGGCGAACTGCTGAAAATCCGCTGTGCGATGTCCGGACAGGTTCAGTCGTGCACCGGTGATCTGTCAGCCGATGAGCGCTGTCACTGTTGTCAGTTCCCGTCACCACTGCGGCCGCATATTGTCTGGTTCGGTGAAATGCCGTTCGGTATGGATGAAATCTATCAGGCGCTGAATGAGGCCGATATTTTTATCGCCATCGGCACCTCCGGGCATGTCTATCCGGCGGCGGGGTTTGTCCATGAGGCACGGCTGTGCGGGGCGCATACTGTGGAGCTTAATCTGGAGCCGAGCAAGGTGCAGAGTGAGTTTGAGGAGTGTCACTACGGGCCTGCCGGGCAGGTGGTGCCGGAGTATGTCCGTCAGTTGCTGACACAGATTAACAACACTAAATCTGATTTGACGCAATAACTCAATTTATGTTTCCCCGATAATAGGAAATCAATGTTATTGGGGGAACACATGGATAAGTTATTAGAGCGCTTTTTCGGTTATGTCTCTTTTGACACGCAGTCGAAGCCATCAGCGAAACTGACGCCGAGCAGCGACGGCCAGTTAAGGCTGGCGCGTGCTCTGGAAAAAGAGCTGAAAACGCTGGGGTTATCAGATATCTCGCTGGATGATAACGGCTGTGTGATGGCCACGTTACCGGCGAATGTTAACTGGCCGGTACCGGTCATCGGTTTTATTTCTCACCTTGATACCTCTCCGGATTTCTCCGGGCGTAATGTGAATCCTCAGGTTCTGGAAAATTACCGTGGCGGTGATATTGCCCTGGGTATCGGTGATGAGGTGCTGTCACCGGTCATGTTCCCGGTGCTGCACACCATGCTGGGCAAAACCCTGATTATGACAGACGGTAAAACCCTGCTGGGTGCGGATGATAAAGCCGGTATCGCGGAAATTATCACTGCCATGGTGCGTCTGAAAAACAGTGATATTCCGCATGGTGATATCCGTATTGCCTTCACGCCGGATGAAGAAATCGGGCGCGGCGCACAGTACGTCGATCTGAAAAAATTCGGTGCGCAGTGGGCCTATACCGTTGATGGCGGTGGCGTCGGTGAGCTGGAATATGAGAACTTCAATGCGGCGGCGGTTTCCATCCGTATTGAAGGGAATAATGTGCATCCGGGCAGTGCCAAAGGGGTAATGGTGAATGCGCTGTCACTGGCAACCCGTATCCACAGTGAATTACCGCCGGAAGAAACCCCTGAAAACACAGAAGGGTATGAAGGTTTCTATCATCTGCAAAGTATCAAAGGGACGGTAGAACGTGCGGAAATGCACTATATCATCCGTGATTTTGATCGTAACAACTTTGAAAAACGCAAAAGCAATATGATTGCCATTGCGGAAAAGGTCGGTAAAGGTCTGCATCCGGACTGTTATATCGAGCTGACGATTGATGACAGCTACTACAACATGCGTGACCACGTGGTGAAGCATCCGCATGTGATTGAACTTGCCAAACAGGCGATGATTGACTGCGATATTGAGCCGGATATCAAACCGATCCGCGGCGGTACTGACGGGGCACAACTCTCTTATCGCGGTCTGCCGTGCCCGAACCTGTTCACCGGCGGTTATAACTTCCACAGTAAACACGAGTTTATTTCGCTGGAAGGCATGGAACAGGCTGTTTCTGTGATTATGCGGATTGCAGAATTAACTGCGCTGGATATGAAAAATAAATAATATCAATATTAATTAAACATTAATAAGCCACCTAAATAAAAGGTGGCTTTTTTATTAAATAAATAAACGACTAAAAGAAGTAAAACCCCTCCTGATGAATAATCATTTTTTATTATTCATTATCCGATTTTTGTTTTATATTTATTTAACTACTGCTGGCATGGTTTTATGCCTGTCAGATTTCAGTACTGATAATCTGACAGATAATTCACATTATCAAAATTATATATAATTGATATACTTTAAAGGTAATTATTAATGTTTTATTTAAAACGAAAGTTAATCCTTTCATCTTTGGTATTATTGTCAGTAAGCTCATTTGCGGATAATGATGATATGATTAACCATGAAGCTCCTGCTAAGGAACCGAGTGAAATTTCCGCCAGAATTTCATTCAGAGGTATGATTACAGACTCCAGTTGTGCAATTGCACAAGATAATAAAGAGGTTGATCTGAAAGAACATTCTATCGCTAAATTAAAAAAAGCGGGAGATAAAACAGAAGAAAAAGAATTTACTATTTCTGTGGTCGATTGCTCTCTGGCAACCACATCTCTGAAAATAAAAATGGAAGGGACAGCTCACAACGATAATAATACTCTTTTCGCGCTGGATGCCGGTGAAGAAAGTGCTCAAAACGTGGGTATCTACATCAAAGCCAAAGGCGGGGCACAAATGGTTCCCGGCGGTGGTTTTCAGGATATGCCGGTGACAGAGAATTCACGGGAGCATTCTGTAACCTATCTGGCCGGTTATCAGGCAACCGGTACGGCAGCGCCGGGCAAGGGTGATGCTGTCGTTAATTACACGGTATCTTACGAGTAATAACTAATACCGGCGGCAATAACCATTGCCGCCACGGATAAACCGTACGATGAAAAACTATGTCACTTTTTTTATTATCATTTACCTGATGATAAGCCAGGCCCATGCAGCGGTAGTTGTTGGCGGAACTCGGTTTATTTATCCTCAGGATAAAAAAATGATCACCATTCCGGTTGATAATACAGATAAAAAAACAGCTTATTTAATTCAGAGCTGGATTGAAAAAGAAGATGGTCTTACAAAGAGCAGGGATTTTTTTCTCACCTCGGTTATCTTTCAGCTGGATGCGGAAAAAAAAGGCATTCTGAGAGTGATACGGAAAAAAACAGCGTTTCCGGATGACAGAGAAACGTTGCTCTGGCTGAATATAAGAGGTATCTCGGAAACCGGGGAGAACAGAGGGAATAAACTTCAGGTTGTGATTAACTCGAAATTTAAATTTTTCTTTCGTCCGAGAGAATTAACTGAGCCTGATTATAATAACCTGAGGTATGAGAAGAAAGGAAATAAAATAATCATTATTAATGATACGCCTTTTCATATTACCGTCAGAGATATCATTGTTAATGATAAAGAGCATACTGTTTCAGATATGATTATTCCGTTTGACTCATTAACGGTACCTATAACGACTATTCATAATAATGACACGATCACAGTCAGTTATATTTCTGATTTTGGCGGAATTATTTCCAAACCTGTGACGTTTAAAAAATAACAACACTATGCAATTGAAAACATCTTATTTTTTTCTTCTGGTGGTACTTCCGGCTTTTTTTCCGCAAAGATATCTGCTGCACCGTATTTTAATCCGGCGGCTCTGGGTCTGAACGGTGATGACCCGGTGATGGAGCCCGCGCAGTTTCAGTATCTGCGTGAACGGCAGTTTCAGGAAGAAGGGCGCTATTTTGTGACGGTCAGGGTTAATCAGCGGACAGTAAGCAGCCGGTGGCTGGAATTTTATTACTATCCGCAGCAAAAAACATTGCTGCCGCAGGTAACCCGCAGTCAATGGCTGTCCTGGGGATTGCGGCCGGATGCATCGCCTGCGTTTGCAGAAACGGAAAATACAGAACAAATTGAGGATATTGCCGGTCTGGTCAGCGGTGTCACGCTGAGTTTTGACGCCGCACAGCAGACGCTGGATATTACGATTCCGCAGCGGTTTTTTCTGGCCGATGAACTGCGGGGCGCGGATACCTCGTTATGGGAACCCGGTATTACTGCATTTATACTCAATTATGATTATCGCTTTTCCCGCAACAGCAGCCGGTTCAGTCACAACACCGGACATACTCTGTCGCTGCAAAATGGTTTTAATGCCGGATTCTGGCGGCTGCGCCATCACAGCAGGGCAGAGTACCGGGACGGGAAAATACGGTGGCAGTCAGAGCGGCTGTGGATGTACCGTGCTATTGCTCCTCTGCGCAGTGAATTACAACTGGGGGAACTGTTCAGTGGCGATGTGCTGTTTGACAGCAGGGTGTTCAGAGGGGTCAGGCTTGCTTCACAAAGTGATATGTATCCGCTGAATCAGCAGGGCTATGCACCGGTTATCCGTGGTATTGCCGGGCAGAGTGCGGAACTGATCATCCGGCAGCAGGGAATGGTTATCCGTCGTGAGTCATTGCCCGCCGGTGAATTTGTTATTGATGATCTGAATAATACTTATCAGGGCGCGGCGCTGGATATCACACTTTAGGAAGCGGACGGAACTGTGCAGCATTTTACACAGTACGGAACCTCTGTACCGGTCATGCAGCGGGAAGGTCAGCTGAAATATACACTGGATGCCGGAAGGCTTAACCGGCACGGGATCAGCAAAAAACCATTGTTCATGCAAGGTACTGCGGCGTATGGCATTAACTCTTTTCTGACATTATACGGCGGTGGCTATGCGGCGCAGCATGCCCTGAGCAGCGGAATAGGTGCAGGTATCAATATGGGCGTGGCAGGCGGAGTTTCCGCTGATATTCTGATGCGCCACACAACTGCAAAACAGTATCCGCGTTACCGGCTGAATTATCAGAATTTTTTTCCGCTGACCGGAACACTGCTGAATGCCGGTGCTGGTTTTGAACAGCAGTCCCGGCAATGGCAGACCCAGCTGGTACAGCCGTTACCGGGAGGGAATGGTGCGATATCGTCAGGATTTCATTATAGCCGTACCGGACATGACGGGCGCGGATACAGGACGCTGATCAGCCGTGATGCCGGCTATTTTAGTCATAGCGGCCGGCTACATTATGGCGTGAATGCTCAGTACCGTACCGGGGGGCACTACCGGAAAGCAGATAAACGGGTGTCCGTTTCGTTATCAGTCCCGCTGGAGTTTGCCGGTCAGCAGATCCGCAGTCACTTTCATTATCACCATCAGGCAGGAAAATCATCTTTGCAAACATCAGTTAATGGTTTTTCCGGGGATGAGCAGCGTCTCGGGTACTCGGTCACCCACCGTTATCAGCAGCAGGATGCTGTTCACCATAAGAGTGCAGAGCTGCGCTGGCGACATGATCTGGCGGATATTCGCGGCAGAATTAACCACAGCCGCGATCAGCACATGCTGAGCGGGGATATTCAGGGCGGGCTGATTATTCATGAAAAAGGCATCACCTTGTCACGCCCGCCGGGGGAAACCAATGGTCTGGCAGAGACCGGGGGCGCTGCGGGGATCGGCGTGACAGCACGGACAGCAGCGCGGACTGACCGCGCCGGGTTCAGCGTCATTCCTCATCTGAGTCATTATCATCAGAATGTTGTCCGTATCGACCCGGAAACCCTGCCGGATAATGCTGATGCGGATGATTCGGTCGTACAGGTGATCCCGTCAAAAGGCGCGGTGGTGCCTGTCCGTTTTGCGGTGAACACGGGTTTCCGTGCGATTTATACATTGAGAACCGTCCGGGGTGTGGTGCCGTTCGCGGCACGGATTCAGGTAAAAAAAACGGACGGCAGCACTGTCAGCGGCATTACCGGTGAAGACGGGGAAGTGTATCTCAGCGGATTACCGGCCCGGGGGCGCTTACAGGCAGTCTGGGGAAAAGAAAAGCATGAGCAGTGCAGTGCGGATTTTACTATCCCGCCGGAACAGCAGGGGCTGATAACCCTCACACTGATGTACCGGTAAAGGAGCAACAATGTTTTTTCAGATCAGAACACTATGCAGTGCCGGTTTTTTTCTGTGGCTGACAGCCGGATGTATTTCATCTGCCGCAGCCGGAGAAACCTGTGTACTTATAACACCGGAAGCGACCATCCGCATACCCGCCGGGGTTATCAGTGCGGCTCATAATGTGCCGGTTGGCGGCGTTATCGGGGAGACAATATTTTCTGACAGTATTGATGTCTATCAGTGCCGGATTGATCTCGGCAAAGCGATTGAGTTTGTGCTGGTGGGCGGCATGAAGGACAGCGGAATACACAGTGCATCCGGACAGACGATTTATGAACTCTCTGACGGAATCGGCTACAGTCTGGGGGCGGCCGTGGATCATCCGGAGTGCCTCAGTTCACAACGCTATGTGGACGGTCGCGACTCACCGGACAATAATTCCGCCAATAAACTGCTGTGTACTATCCGCAGCGGCATGAAGGATTCACAGCCTTATCGTGTGCGGGCAGCCGTCACACTGTATAAGCTGGCACCGGAAATAGCATTTGATCATCCGGGTGATTATCTGGGTGAAATTGCCATGCGGATAGGGGAGCAATGGGCAGACGGACTGTATGGCGTTCCTGAAACGAAAATCTATCTCGGCGGATTTACTGTCCGGCAAAATGCCTGCGATCTTGATCCGCAGACAGACACGGAGGTGGATTTAGGGTCGGTATCACGGACGGATTTCAGCGGTAAAGGTTCTGTTGCACCGGGAAGTATCCGTAATCTGACCATCGCACTGCGATGCAGCCATCTGATAAAGGCGGATATCCGGTTGTCAGGCAATACCTTTACTGCCGGAAACAGTCCCGGAACACTGAAACTGACGCGGAGAAACGGCAGTGCGTCAGGTGCCGGGGTCAGGTTGCTGCATAACGGCAGGCCGGTCGCATTAGGGGAATTACTTTCCTTTGATGAAGTCACCGCTCAGCGGGCGGTGTTCCGGCTACAGGTTGCATTTGTACAGACGAGGGATAATATTGTGCCGGGAACGGCAGATGCAATCCTGAATTACACAATCAGCTATTTGTAAAAAAACGCCACGTGATGTGATGTGGCGTTTTTATCTGAACGGGTGAATACTGTTTGATTACTGATTAATCATCAAAATACCAGTAGCCGCTATTAATCAGCACGGTCAGCAGCGTCACAAATTCCGGATCGCTGATGGCATCGCCCAGCATAGCGGCAGTAACTTCATCATACTGGCAGAGTACATCTGCGGCTTCAATATGCGGCGTTTTCAGTGCTTCACCATTAACGAAGCAGGTATCACCGACACGCAGCACCCGCAAACCATTCAGGCGGAACAGGGATTCGCCCTGCGTCAGCAGTTCCTGAATTTCATCCGGGCTGTACGGCGGCTCCGGCGGTGCCAGATCCAGCTCATGGCGGGACTGAGAGATAAACTCACCAAACCACTGGCGGAACACATCCGGCTGATCGAGTAAATCCTGCATCATGCCGTGCAGCTTGGTCAGTTCACCCTGTTGTATTAATGCCGGATTATCGCGGAAGGCCAGATCCGGATCACTGTAGCGGTAACTGCCGAGTTCATTGGCAATGACATAATCGGCAAAGCCGCTGAACAGCTCGCGGGCATTCGGGGCGCGGAAACCGACAGAATAGTTCAGTGATTCTTCAACGGCATAGCCTTCGTGCGGAAATCCCGGCGGAATATAGAGGATATCACCCGGTACCATTTCCTCATCAATAATGGCGTCAAACGGATCAACCTGTAACAAATCCGGATGCGGACTGTGCTGTTTCATCGGGATTTTTTCCCCGACACGCCAGTGGCGGCGGCCCAGCCCCTGAATAATAAACACATCATACTGATCCAGATGCGGGCCCACACCACCGCCCGGGACAGAATAGGAGATCATCAGGTCATCCATCCGCCAGTCAGACAGGCAGCGGAACGGTTTCATCAGTGCGGCGGACGGAAAATGCCAGTGATCAACGGCCTGAACCAGGATAGACCAGTCTTTCTCGCCCAGACCGTCAAATTCCTGAAACGGCCCGTGGCGCACATCCCACTTCCCGCTGAAACGGGTGACAATGCGGCTGTCGACTTCATCTTCCATTGCCAGCCCGGCCAGTTCATCCGGGGAAATAGTATCGCGGAAGTTGCGGAAACCGCCTTTGATCAGTAACGGACGTTTTTGCCAGTGGCTTTCCATAAAGGTCTGCCAGTCTAAACTCAGTTCATAATCCATGTGTTCGTCCTCAATAAACGCCGTGATCAGGCAGATGAAAGGAGTATAACGGAAAAAGACACATTTTATTCATGCATATATTGATAAATTGCGGGCTGCCGCGGACTGATTATCAGCCGGTATTTTCGCTGTGGACGGCCTGACGACGGAAGGTCACGGTAATACGGGCGCCACCCAGCGGACTTTCGGTCACAACAGCGCCGCCGTCGTATTGTTCCAGAATATCAGTGACAATTGCCAGTCCTAGCCCCTGGCCCGGGCGCAGGGTATCAGCGCGCTGTCCGCGGCTGAAAATCAGCTCCCGTTTCTCTTCCGGCACACCCGGACCATCATCATCGACAATAAGAATAACAGCATCATGCTGCCATTGTGCCGTCACTTCGATAAACTCCAGACAGTATTTGCAGGCATTTTCCATGATGTTGCCCATGACTTCCATAAAGTCATTCTGCTGTCCCCGCCAGGTGATATCCGGCGGAATATCGACGGTAATATCGACCCCTTTGCGCTGATACACTTTGGTGAGCGCGCTGGCGAGGCTGTCAATCAGCGCCGGTACGGAAAAAATATCCCGCATCAGTACGGTATTATCACCGCCGATACTGGCGCGGTGCAGATAATAACCGACCTGCTGGGAAATCCGCCCGATCTGTTCAAGCATGACCGGTTCGGCGGTTTCAATGGTCATGTCTTTGCCGCTGCGCAGTGAGCGAAGGGTACTTTGCAGTACTGCCAGCGGGGTTTTCAGGCTGTGGGTCAGATCAGCAAGTGTCCGCTGATAGCGGGTATAACGCTCCCGCTCACTGTGCAGCAGCATATTCAGGTTGCGCACCAGCCCGCGCAGCTCACTGGGTGGTGTTTCATCCAGATCTTCCCGTTCCCCTTTTTCAAGTGCGCTGATCTGCCCGCTGAGGGCATTAATCGGCCGCAGGCTCCAGTGCGCCGCCAGCCAGATCAGCGGCGTGAGCAGAAACAGGTTGGCGAGCACCACATAGCCGAACCATTCCCAGACACGGAACGTTTTTTGCAGGTTTTGCGGGATAGTATCCACCACCACGATAGTCAGCGGCGGCAGGTTATCGGTTTTACCGTAACGGCTGACAGACACAGAGTGGATCATCCGGCCGTCGTGATCATCATCAAGATCATTAATCCGGATATCTTCCGTGGCAAAGAGCGGGGTATTAACCAGCAGGGATTTGGTGGCATCCAGCGAGGTATTCAGATCATACAACCCCTCTTTGGTCAGCCATTTGGCCGGAATAACTTTTTCCAGTGCATCGATATGATACTGACGCCAGAGCAGATTTTGCTTTTCATCATAAATCAGTACCACGGACGGGGCATTGAGGGAGAAATTCGGCGGAAAGCGGATATTGAGTTTGCCGTTATCCCACTGCGACAGGCTGTAAAACAGATTGCTCTGGCTGCGCAGCATGGTGTAGGTGGTTTTATCAAAACTAACCAGATAACCGACCAGCGCCACCGCCCCGTAAGAAAGCGTCATGGCGAGGATCACGGCAAAAGTCGCCAGTAAAAACCGGGTCCGCAGAGAGAAAGGGCGCGTTGTCCGCCGGGTCATGCGCAATACCTCACTGGTTTAAGTGGTGTCTGTTACTTCCCGGCGTCGAAACGGTAGCCCTGCCCGCGGACAGTGACGATGGCATCAATATCGGTAAATGCCTGAATTTTTTTGCGCAGACGACCCATCAGCACATCAATGGTGTGGCTTTCACGCAGTTCGGCATCCGGATAGAGCTGGCGCATCAGGGAATCTTTACTGACGACTTTACCATTATTGCGCATCAGCGTTTCAATAATGGTGTATTCAAATGCAGTCAGTTTGACGGCGTTACCGTCAACAAGAAATTCTTTGCGGGAAAGATCGATAACAAAAATACCCAGTTCCAGCGTCTGAGAAGCAAGACCACTGTTACGGCGCATCAGTGCCTGCATACGTGCGACAATCTCTTCCAGCTGGAAAGGTTTGGTTACATAATCATCCGCCCCGGCATTGAGAGCGGCGACTTTTTCCTGCCAGCTTTCACGGGCGGTCAGTACCATTAGCGGGATTTTAACCTGTTGCTGACGCCAGCGGGCTATCATCACCATACCGTCTTCGCCGGGCAGCCCGAGGTCAATCACCGCGATATCCGGCTGACTTTCCTGAAGAAAATAATCTGCTTCTTTTGAATCTTCTGCCGCATCAACCTGGTGGCCGAGCTCGCGGAGCTGAACCGTCAGATGGTGGCGGAGTAAATTGTTATCTTCCACGATAAGCACGCGCATACATAATTCCTTACAAAAACAGATATTCGAACAGGAAACGATGTGAATTGTAACAGTTTACATGAAGGATGGGGAACTTGTACGCCAAATAATACGCGCGATATGCGTTTAATCATAAAAAAAGAGGCAGATATTCTCTGCCTCCGTGTTATTAATTTCCGGTAAGTTAATGATTACAGCTTATCCGCCAGGCGGACAGCATCCCCGAGATAATTTTCCGGGGTCAGGGTTTTCAGCCGGGCTTTTTCTGCGTCAGGCAGATCCAGTCCGTCGATAAAGACCTGCATCGCCTGAGCATCAACACGCTTGCCGCGGGTCAGTTCTTTGAGTTTTTCATACGGCTTTTCGATACCGTAGCGGCGCATCACAGTCTGAATCGGCTCTGCCAGCACTTCCCAGTTTTTATCCAGCTCGTCGCGCAGGTGTTTTTCGTTCACCTCCAGCTTGCTCAGACCTTTTTGTGTGGACTGATAGGCAATCAGTGAGTAACCGATCCCCACACCCAGATTACGCAGCACGGTAGAGTCCGTCAGGTCGCGCTGCCAGCGGGATACCGGCAGTTTGGTGGCCAGGTGACCGAGCACTGCGTTAGCCAGGCCCAGGTTGCCTTCTGAGTTTTCAAAATCAATCGGGTTGACTTTGTGCGGCATGGTGGATGAACCGATTTCACCGGCAATCGTTTTCTGTTTAAAGTGATTCAGGGCAATGTAACCCCAGATATCACGATCGAAATCGATCAGAATGGTGTTAAAACGTGCCACGCAGTCAAAAAACTCAGCAATATAGTCGTGCGGCTCAATCTGTGTGGTGTACGGGTTCCACTGAATACCCAGCGAGGTCACAAATTCTTCACTGAATTTATGCCAGTCAATATCCGGATAGGCGGATAAGTGCGCGTTATAGTTGCCGACCGCCCCGTTGATTTTACCGAGAATTTCTGTCTGCTGTAACTGGCGGTACTGGCGCTCCATCCGGTATGCGACGTTAGCAAATTCTTTACCGACGGTACTTGGCGTCGCCGGCTGCCCGTGGGTACGGGAGAGCAGCGGCAGGTCGCGGTAATCCGCTGCCATGGCACGGACAGTATCAATCATCTGACGCCATGCCGGCAGCAGCACGGTTTCACGGGCAGTGCTCAGCATCAGGGCGTGAGAGAGGTTATTGATATCTTCGGATGTGCAGGCGAAATGGATAAATTCAGACACCGCATGCAGGGCAGGTACGGCTTCGGCTTTCTCTTTGAGAAAATACTCCACTGCTTTCACATCGTGGTTGGTGGTGCGCTCAATTTCTTTGATACGCATTGCGTCTTTTTCGCCGAAATTCGCGGCAATTGCATCCAGGTAAGCGATTGCGTCGTTATCAAAAGCCGGAACTTCGGGGATGTCTGCACACGCTGCCAGTTTTTGTAACCAACGCACTTCGACCTGTACACGGAATTTCAGTAAACCGTACTCACTGAAAATATCGCGCAGTGCGCGTGTTTTGTCACCATAACGGCCATCGACAGGGGAAACGGCGGTAAGTGAGGATAATTCCATTGGTTGCAACTCCCGGTAATTTTAGTGTTGAGCGAGAAGATATTTGGCGGTGTCCACCAGGCGTGAACGGGAAAACAGCAGCTGTAAACGATTGCCGCCGACCTGGCGCCAGAGCACGGCGCTGCGGATACCGCTCAGTAACAGCGAGCGGACTTTAGCCTGAATCAGGGTGTTACGCAGGATCTCCGGCGAGCCGGTCACCTGGATGCGCGGGCCCAGGCTGCTGATGTTGTCGACATAGATACCGGCGATGGTATTGAGCATCGCTTCCTGTGACAAACCGAAATGGTCGCGCTGGTGTTCAAGGTTATCAATACGGCGGCCGAGTTCGTCCATTGCCCCCGGCGCTTTATACAGGCGGCGTTCCAGCAGCATCACACCCAGCATATAGCGGGTCAGCTCGGCATTCAGTCCCTGAGTGCCGGTCATATTGAACATTCCGGCGAATACGGACAGGCCGGTATGCAGATTCTGCACATTATCGCCGTAAACATTCAGGACGGAGGACGGACTATTATTGATGACGCTGTTGATCATCACATCAACCGCGTCATTATCGGTCTGACCTTCATGCGCCAGTTGCTGTACCAGGCGCGCGGCCTGGCAGATACCGGCCAGGGCGAGGGTTATGTCTTCGTAATTTTTAGCCATAATCACTCCGTAATACGCGCTTCAATGACGCCGCCGCCCAGGCAGACTTCATCCTGATAAAAAACAGCGGACTGACCCGGGGTGACCGCAGCAACCGGATTATCAAACCGGACACTGATTTTGTCATCACCAAGCGGGGTGACAGTACAGGGAATATCTTCCTGACGATAACGGGTTTTTACCACACAACGCATGGGTTGTGTCAGCGGCTCGCGCGATACCCAGTCCAGTTGCTGCGCGATAAGCCCGGCAGACATCAGACGCGGGTGTTCATGGCCCTGCGCGACAATCAGAATATTATTTTCAACGTCTTTATCGACAACATACCACGGCTCGTCAGATCCTTCACGGGTTCCGCCGATTTTCAGCCCTTTGCGCTGGCCGAGGGTATGATACATCAGCCCGTCATGCTGACCGATTTCCTGACCATCAACCGTCATAATCGGGCCGGGTTTAGCCGGCAGGTAGCGGGCGAGGAAATCACGGAACTTGCGCTCACCGATAAAGCAGATCCCGGTGGAATCTTTTTTCTTCGCAGTGATAAGCCCTAATTGTTCTGCAATCCGGCGGACTTCCGGTTTTTCCAGTTCACCGACCGGGAACAGGCTCTGTGCCACCTGGTCGTGACTCAGTGTATACAGGAAATAGCTCTGATCTTTATTGCTGTCCAGGCCGCGCAGTAACTGCGTGGTGCCGTTGATATCACGGCGGCGCACATAATGGCCGGTGGCGATATAATCCGCCCCGAGATCTTCCGAGGCATACTCCAGGAAGGCTTTGAATTTGATTTCTTTATTGCACAGAATATCCGGGTTCGGCGTGCGTCCCGCTTTATATTCTTCCAGGAAATGCTCGAACACATTATCCCAGTATTCCGCCGCGAAGTTGATCGTCAGCAGTTCGATGCCGAGTTTATCGCATACCGCCTGCGCATCCGCCAGATCAGCGGCGGCGGAGCAGTATTCGGTATCATCATCCTCTTCCCAGTTCTTCATAAACAGCCCGGTCACCTGATAACCCTGCTGTTGCAGTAAATAGGCTGAAACGGAGGAATCCACACCGCCGGACATTCCGACGATGACTTTTTTCTGGCTGTTATCTGACATGGCTGATCTCGCGGCGATTCGGTCTGCCCCGCAAACAGGTTATGCGAAGAAGAACCGGGGAAAAAAACAAGCGCCGTACTTTACCATGATACGCACAGCGGCGCATCATTCAGGTGCGGGTTCGGCACTTTTTTCGCAAAGTATTTTCCGCAGTCTGTTCCCCGCAATGTATTACGGTGCAGGGGGTTCCCCGAATGTATCCCCGAACGTCCCCAGCAGAGAGAGCGGCTGCGGCTCGGCGGCAAACCAGGCAAACATACTCTCTTTCACCAGCGGGGAGCGCAGTATCGTGCTGTGAATAATTTCATCCGCGCTGACCCAGTGACAGCAGTCGATATCGCTGTCCTGCGGGTGTGTCTCACACTCGCTGCCCAGCAGCACGCGGAACAGAAAACGGATAAACGGCGTGCCGTCCGGCGCAACCCACTGATGAATTTTCAGCAGCGCATCGGGGGCGGCACGGATTCCGGTCTCTTCATACAGTTCACGCTCTGCGGCGGCAATCAGGGATTCTCCGGCTTCCAGATGCCCGGCGGGCTGATTCCAGGTCGCTTTGCCGTTAACAGTCTCTTCCACCACCAGAAATTTTTCACCGGCGCTGACCAGGCAGGCCACAGTAATATGAGGCTTAAATGTCATTAACACTTCTCCAGTCACCGGGTTTCAGTGTGTCCAGGGTATAATCACCAACCTGCCAGCGGATAAGACGCAGAGTCGGATGTCCGATGTGTGCTGTCATCCGCCGGACCTGGCGGTTACGGCCTTCTTTGAGTGTCAGTTTCAGCCAGGTAACGGGGATGGATTTACGCTCACGGATAGGCGGATTACGCGGCCACAGCCATTCCGGCTCTGCAACAATTTCCGCACCGGCCGGGCGGGTCGGGCCATCATTCAGTGTGATACCTTTACGTAACTGATTCAGCGCATCCTCATCCGGTATCCCTTCCACCTGGGCGTAATACACTTTCTCTGCTTTATGATCAGGCTGTGTCAGCCGGGCCTGCAACACGCCGTCATTAGTCAGGATTAATAAACCTTCGCTGTCGCGATCCAGACGACCGGCGGCATAAATATCTTTGATAGGAATATAATCTTTCAGCGTATTCTGCCCGGTTTCGCCGGTAAATTGCGGCAGTACGTCAAACGGCTTGTTAAACAAAACCATTTTGCGCGGACCGCGTTTGCGGACAGGCTTATTCAGATGGCGTTGTGCCGCCGGGTGTGAATGTTTTTTTTCGGTCGGACGGATTTTGGGAGTTTTGACAGCCATGATATCTTTTTTATAAAAAATGAGACTTACATTATAGCTTAAAACAGTTAGGATTTGCGTGATGCGATTATTCAAGTAGTATTGACAGGGTCATTACAAAAAATTAACAAAGCATTGCGCTTACATAACATTAAGGAGAGGTTGATGGAAAGCAAAGTAGTTGTTCCGGCGAAAGGCGCTAAAATTACCATTGACGCAAAAGGCACATTAATCGTTCCGGATAATCCGGTAATCCCGTTTATTGAAGGGGACGGGATCGGGGCTGATGTAACGCCTGTAATGATTAAAGTTGTTGATGCTGCTGTAAAAAAAGCCTACGGCGGTAAGCGTGAAATCTCCTGGATGGAAATCTACACCGGTGAGAAATCCACAAAACTGTATGGCAGCGATGTCTGGCTGCCGGATGAAACCCTCGATTTTATCCGTGACTACCGTGTGGCTATCAAAGGCCCTCTGACCACTCCGGTCGGCGGCGGTATCCGCTCCCTGAACGTGGCACTGCGCCAGATCCTCGACCTGTATGTCTGCCTGCGCCCGGTGCGTTACTACGCCGGTACGCCAAGCCCGGTAAAACAGCCTGAACTGACCGATATGGTGATTTTCCGTGAAAATGCGGAAGATATCTATGCCGGTATCGAATGGAAAGCCGGCTCTGCGGAAGCAGACAAAGTGATTAAATTCCTTCAGGACGAAATGGGCGTGACCAAAATCCGCTTCCCGCAGGATTGTGGCATCGGTATCAAGCCGTGTTCCGAAGAAGGAACAAAACGTCTGGTCCGCGCAGCGATTAACTACGCCATTGATAACGACCGTGATTCTGTCACCCTGGTTCATAAAGGCAACATTATGAAGTTCACCGAAGGTGCCTTCAAAGACTGGGGATATGAACTGGCACGTGAAGAGTTCGGCGGCGAATTACTCGACGGCGGCCCGTGGCTGAGCCTGAAAAATCCGAAAACCGGCAAACAGATTATTATCAAAGACGTGATTGCGGATGCGTTCCTGCAACAAATCCTGCTGCGTCCGGCAGAATATGATGTTATCGCCTGTATGAACCTCAACGGTGACTATATTTCTGACGCTCTGGCGGCACAGGTTGGCGGTATCGGTATTGCACCGGGTGCTAACATCGGTGATGAATGCGCACTGTTTGAAGCCACGCACGGCACCGCACCAAAATACGCCGGTCAGGACAAAGTCAACCCGGGCTCAGAAATTCTCTCTGCCGAGATGATGCTGCGCCACATGGGCTGGTTTGAGGCCGCTGACTTAATCGTTAAAGGAATGGAAGGGGCAATCGCTGCCAAGACTGTCACCTACGATTTCGAACGTCTGATGGACGGCGCTAAACTCCTGAAATGCTCAGAGTTTGGTGACGCAATTATCAAACACATGTAATTAAGTTTGCAGCGAAATAGTTAACGGGAACTGATTGGTTCCCGTTCTTTTTTTGACCTCTGAAAATCTTCCCCAAAACATCCCCAAAACTCTTCCCCAAAATCGGATGATTTTTGCTCGGTTAAACTGCGATAACTTGCCATTCTTTACCGCGATCATCATTGTACTTATCAGTCATTTTTCTAGATTTATGTCCAAGTAATTTTTGAGTATCTATGCCCTGATCTCTGTACAATCGTTCGGATAATGATCTCTGTTCATGGAATGTCGGAGCGGTTCCATCTTCCCAATCAATCCCGCATTTTTCTCTCGCTTTACGAAAAGTCGTAGTAAGCGTATTTGCTGTTACTTTTCCCCCCTTCTGTGCCTGCGAAGTGGTGTGTTGATAATGAACCAGGTATTTACTGACAACACGATCTCGGCAAAAAGTAATGACCTCTCTCAATGACATGCCTATAGCCTGACATCTCATAGAGAGAGGGATCGCCAATTTCGCACCTGTCTTTTCCTGCTCTATATGGAGCATGTCATCCCATATATCTGAGAATTTCATATCAGAGATATCACCAAGACGTTGCCCTGTGACGACAGCCAACAGCATTCCGCATTTCAGGTAATGCGGGTGGTGTTCCGCCCGGGTGAATATTGCCTGCCATTCCTCCAGTGAAATGCGTTCGCGTTTTATTCTGTTTCGCGGCTGTTTTGTTGCCTGTGCGGGGTTATATCCGGGAGGAACATGTCCTGCATGTTGGGCCTCTTTAAAAATATCGATCAGAACCATTCTGACTACCTGTGCCATTCTGGTATGTCCGGCCGCTTTAACCTAGTCTGTTATTTCTGCTATTTCCAATGCGGTTATGTCTTTGAGTTTCAGCATGCCGCAGTATTGCCTGAATAAATTTACCGGCTTATTTTTCTGTTTCAGTGAGTTTAGCTTTAATTCACCCTCACGCACTCGTTCATTCTGAATCTCAAGGTATTTATCAAGCCATACACTGACACTGATCCCGTGCCTGGCATTTTTAATTCCGGACAGACGGTCATTAATACTCAGTATTTGTTTTGTTTGCTGTTCGGCAATTATCATATTTGCCTGGATAGCGACTTCTTTTGCTTCTTTCTCATCAGTACCAAGGCTATGAAATTTTCCTGTCAGCGGGTGTTTATACTGCCAGTATACTTTATCGTTCCGCTTATCAAGCTTGCAGTATAAATTCGGGACAGTAATGTTATGAGCGCGTGGTCTCGCAGCCATCAGACAAAATCCTTCTTAACATATCATTAGAATTGCCCGGTAATTGAGGTTTTGAAACAATGCCGACATAACGCGCATCACGGTCTACCATCCATTTTTTACCGACTTTCAGTGCAGGTGGCACCATCATGTGAGATTTTGCGTATTTATGTAATGTTCGTTTGCAAGGGGCCTCATCACCAAACTCATGTTTTGCCCACACTTCAAGATCAACCATTCTTGACATATCTTCTCTCCACACATCGCCGTATACGATTAGAGGTTTTTAGGTCTGACCCACATACAGATCGGGCCGTCTTCATTGTCTGCTATCCAGGCGATAAACCAGCCATCACCATCGGGTTTTGTTGGTTCCCACGCTGAAATATTGGTATCACCTTCTTCAAAGTAACTGAACCACAGCGGGTGGAAGTTATCAATGTCGCTCTGGCAATACACCGCCTGACATTCAAGGTTATTTTCATCGCACCACTGCTCTATTTCCTGATTCGATTCCAAACAAGGAACATCTGGGTGAACCCAGTAACCGCTAGGATCACGTTCTGGTTTTATATAGCCTATCGGGTTAATTACTGTCATTGTTTGTACCTTTGTAGAATACCATCCAGTGTGTTTTATCGTTCTTCCCGACACGCTGCACAATGGTAGGTTTATATTCGGTCAGCTCAAGAATCTTACTTGCCCAGATCTGCGTTTCATTCCACTTAAAAATTAAACTGTCGTGTGGCCGCAACACCCTGAATGCTTCTCTGAAACCAGCAGCCAGGTCAGAACGCCAGGAGTGTTTATTCAGTGAGCCGTATTTTTTAAACATCCAGCTATTTTTTCCGACCCGAACGAGGTGGGGTGGATCAAACAGCACCTGGTAAAATGTTTCATCCGGGAACGGCAGGTTTTTAAAGTCAGCAATGATATCCGGTGTAATTTCCAGCAGACGGCCATCACACAGGGTGTGTTCTTCATTTCTGATATCACTGAACAACACACGCGGATCTTGCTTGTCGTGCATAAACATCCGGCTAACTACAACCCAATCTGAAAGCGAGTAGGCAATGAAGAATGAATCACTGAAAGAAGTCGTAAAAAAGATGTGTTGCGCCATGCCTGGAGGGCGGGAAGCTCTGGCCGGGGCGCTGGGGATGTCACTGACGACGTTTAACAACAACCTGTACGAAAAGAACGGTTGCCGGTTTTTCGACAATGACGAACTGGAAGCAATGGAAGACCTGACGAAAATCCGCCACCTGGTCGAATACCACATGGACCGGCATGACATTACGCCGATGGAAACGATCGAACCTGAAAATATCGACGAAGTGGAATTATTCAAGATACAGACAAACCTCAGCGCACATCAGGGGCAGCTTTCCGAGTTAATCAAAAAGAGCCTGGAAGATGATGTTCTGACGGAAGAAGAAATGACGGCCATCTACAAAAAGATGAACAAAGTGTTCGCATACGCACGGGGGTTTATTGCGTCACTGAATGTGGTTTACGGGGTGGGAAATGATTCAGGTAACCAGAAAGGGTGAAGCCGAGATTATACGGCTCTCGGCCTCGGTCGCGCCATATCAATTTGTGTGAAGAGATAAACGCATGAGCAGATTAACTCATTCAGAACCAGAAAAGCAATTTAAATGCCTCGTTATTGGTAATGAACCGTTTCGTTATGTTGAAAGCATACCTGCCGGTGGCATAGCGGACAACTACCGTGAAGCAGCGGAAATGGTAGAGCGGGCTGAGCTGAAAGAATACTGGTCAAAATACTACTACCGCAGCGGAGGTCAGAATGCTTAAAGAGACAGCTGACAATCTGGATCGGTATTACACCGACAGCCGGGGGCGGAAAGTTCACGTTGTCCGGTTTGACCGGCAGAACAGCCGGGTAATTTTCATGCGTGACGGCTATGAGCATCCGTGTTTTGAACCTCTGAAAACCTTTCAGGAGCGGTATACACGCGTGGATGAGGTGAAACCATGAGTATGATTTTAACCGCGCGGGCTTTGCAGATAAAAACCGGCAACGCGCTGCGCAAACTGGTTCTGGTAAAACTGGCGGATAACGCCAACGACCAGGGTGAGTCGTGGCCGTCTGTGCCGTACATTGCTGAGCAGTGCGAAATGTCAGAGCGATCAGTGCAGAACCACATTAATGCCCTGGTGGAAATGGGGCTGGTTCGTATCGAATTCCGGAAATCGGCCAACGGTCTGAACCAGTCAAATATCTATCACCTGCGTCTGAATGTTGCCGTTGTGACTGGTGAATCTCCTGCACCATATGGTGCAAATCCTGCGGGGGTGAGTGGTGCAAATGGTTCCGGGAGTGGTGCAGCAAATTCACCAGGTGGTGCAACTGGTTCCGATAGTGGTGCAGGAGCTGCACCCAGAATCAGTAATGATCCAGTCATAGATCCAGATAATAAAAATATTATCTCCCGCGATGAAAAAACTAACGTCAAAACCGCAATGCCGGAAAGCTTTGAACCGGGTAGTGAGCATACTGCAAAAGCTGAGGCATCCGGACTAGATGTTCAGGACGAGTTTCAGAAGTTCAGCGACTACCACGCCAGCAAGGGTACGAAATGGTCACTGAATTTCACCGGGACGGAAAGTTACATCCTGCCAATCCGTGATTTTATTGACCGGCACGGCGGTATCAGTGCTTTTCAGTGGACGCCACCGCTGGAGAATACCGGATTGTATCGCTGTGATGATCCGAAACTCACCCTGCTCGGCGGTGACAACTATTCACTATCTCTCACTTTTACCCAGGCATTTAAACCATGATTACAAACGATTACCAGAAGCTGGAGCCGGGTAATGTCGTCCGGCTTTTTGAGGTTGACGGTACCGCATTCGGTGCACCGGATGTTTTGCGGTTCCATGCATACAATATTCCTCACACGGAAGCGGAGATTTCCGCCGCCGGTGGTGATCCGGAAAAGCTGCCAGCGAAATCCATCTGGTGGCAGGAGGAAGAATACCGTGCATGGCCGGTACAGATCGAGGGGCTGGAGGCATCCACAACCGGATCCGGCGCACAGCCGAAGTTATCGGTAGCCAACCTGGACGGCTCGATCACTGCGTTGTGCCTGGCATACGATGACATGCTGAAGGCGAAAGTCACGATACACGACACCCTGGCACACTATCTGGATGCGGCAAACTTTCCGGACGGTAACCCGGCGGCAGATCCGACCCAGGAAAAAGTCTCGGTCTTTTATATCGACAGCAAATCATCGGAAACCAACGAAGTTATCGAGTTTGAATTAGCCAGCCCGATGGATTTACAGGGGGTACTGATCCCGACGCGGCAACTGCATTCAATGTGTACCTGGTGTATACGCGGCAAATACAAATCCGGTGACGGCTGTGATTATGCCGGACAGAACGGGTATTTCGACAAACACGGCAACCGTGTGGATGACCCTGCACAGGATCAGTGCAGCGGCATGCTGAAAACCGGCTGCTTAATCCGCTTCGGTAAAAATAATCCGATCCGTTCGGCGGTATGCCGGGAACCTCGCTACTGAGGAAATAATGATGCGTAAAAACATTCAGGCAATCATTTTTGCACATGCGGAACGTGAATATCCCCGTGAGTGCTGCGGGGTGATCGCGCAAAAGTCCCGCGTGGTGAAATACTTTCTCTGCCGCAATATTGCGTCCACACCGGAGGAACACTTCGTATTATCGCCGGAGGATTACCCGTGGTG
>NZ_NRQY01000001.1:429342-453171 GCF_003996855.1 Morganella morganii
ATTACCTCAGACATAAAACTTCATGGATTTTCTGCCGAGGCAGAAGCTGATAAACAGGCCGAGAGCGCAGAGGAACAGAATATAGTAAGCGATAAACATAGGGTTAACGTGTTCGGCGATGACCGGTACGGTGAAGGTGGTCAGCCCGGCGAACAGGGCGTTACCGATGTTATACGAGAATCCGATGCCGCTTAAGCGGATATTGGCCGGGAACAGTTTGATAATAATAATCGGCACGCAGGCAACCAGGCCTAAGAACAGGGCAGCCAGGGAATATAAGAAACCGATAGTGGTATGGTCGCCGCTGCTCAGGGAATTAAAGAAGGCATAGCTGGTGGCGGCAAGCAGGATGCTGTATATCACAACCGTTTTACGGATTCCGAGTTTATCGGACACAATCCCCGCTATAATACTGCCGGCCATATTCATTATAGTGGCAAGGATCGCGATTTTACTGACAAATTCCGGGTCGATTTTAAAGATATCGGATTTCATCAGGTTTGGTGCCAGAACGACCAGAACCACACCGGTGGTCAGCAGCCAGGTGGCAAGAATAGAGAGCATTGTCGCCGGTTTGTAGTTTTTCAAAACCGCTTTGATTGGCATATCAATCAGTTCCTTACGCTTTTTCATTTCCAGGAATACCGGTGTTTCGCGCAGGTAACGGCGTAAATACACGGCAATCAGACCTAAAACACCGCCGCAGATAAACGGATAGCGCCATGCGAAACTTAAGATCTGGTCATTGCTGAAATTGGTGTAAATGAGGTAGGCCGCGAAGTGGCCGATAACCACACCAAATGTCAGGCCACTGGCAATCATGCTGTTTGCCAGGCCGATACGATTCTGCGGAACATGCTCGGTAACGAAAACGTGAGCACTCGGCACTTCCCCGCCTAATGCGATTCCCTGCAACAGACGCATAATCAGCAGCAGCACGGGGGCGGCATAGCCAATCTGCTCATAGGTCGGCAGCAGGCCGATCAGCAGGGTCGGGATAGCCATCAGGAACAAAGAAAGCATAAACATTTTTTTGCGGCCAATCAGGTCGCCGAAGTGAGCCATTACCACACCGCTGAGCGGGCGGACAAAATAAGCGACCGCGTAGGTCAGATAGGTCATGATGCTCGAAAGCAGCGGTGAGTCACTCGGGAAGAAGAGTGTCTGCAAAAAGGGTGCAAAGGTGAGAAATACGATAAAGTCGTAAAATTCCAGCGCACCACCCAAAGACGCAAGAGTCAGCGTTTTTCCGTCCTGTAGCTTTAAGCGATTAGACATGCCATTAACCTTACTTATTAAACATGCGTGAAAATGAAATAATCGTGAATACTAGCACGATACTATCGGTCAGTGAGATATTTCTGAAAAGTTAATTATGCTAATGATTTATATCCATTTTTTTAATGTGGTTACCTTTGGCTATAATATATTTGCCGCTAATTTACGGAAATATAAGCAAAGTAATGCTTGAATATCATTATTATTATCGGGACAGGATGCAGAAAATTACGGAGAGTGATAAATCATGGTAATGAATAATTATTCGTTATAAATATAATGAATGGATTGTGCACCGCAAGGCAGGATACAACAATCAACCGGTGACAATAAACCGGAACAGACAAATAAACAAAACCCGCAGATCCACGATGTGCACCGGCGGGTTTTTTGTTATTTATCACACGTTGTTTTAGCGTGACTGCTGAAAATCAGTCAGTGACGGTCTCACTGGCGATTTCACTTGCTGTTTCGTCACCGCCATCCGGCTTGTAATTTGTATTGGTGATCTGGCTCAGTGTACCGGCTGAGTCAAAGACCAATGTAAGTGTTTCCTGTTTAACCGGCTCATGGCCCGGTTCACGGCGGAAGACGTAGTACCAGGTCTGTGTTCCGAACGGGTCACGTAACATCGGGGTGCCGAGTGTGTAGGCGACTTGCTGTTGGGTCATTCCTTTCTGGATCTTCGCCACGTCTGCCGGTGTCAGGTAGTTACCCTGGTTGATATCCGGGCGGTAAACAACACGCTCCAGAGTGGAACAACCGGCAGTTAACAGCAACAAAGATGTCGTTGCGGCAATCAGCAATTTACAACGCATGGTGATTTCATTCCTTTAGGATTCTTTGTGACGATGATAATCGACAATAATCAAATTGAAAACCTTTACATTTTTCTATGACCGCAGGATCGCATAAAAGTTAGATGAAATCAGCTTGTTTGTTATGCTGCCAGCAATTCTTTTGCGCTGGCGAGGGTATTTTTAGTGACCTCGGCACCGGCAAGTAACCGGGCCAGTTCCTGTACCCGCGCTTTTTTATCCAGCAGTTGCATGGCAGTTTCGGTTTCAGTGCCGTTAGTGTGTTTACTGACAAAATAGTGCTGATGCCCGCAACCCGCAACCTGAGGTAAATGAGTCACACACATGACCTGAGTGGATTCGCCCAGTTCACGCAGCAGTTTTCCTACGATGGCGGCAGTCGGGCCGCTAATCCCCACATCCACTTCATCGAAAATCAGTGCCGAGGTGTCCATTTTTTTCGCGGTGATCACCTGAATTGCCAGGGCAATACGGGATAACTCCCCGCCGGAAGCCACTTTTGCCAGTGCCTGATGCGGTTGCCCCGGGTTGGTGGTAACATTAAATTCAACTCTGCTCGCGCCGTCCATACTCAGTTGTTCCGGAGTAAAAATCACATCTGCGGTAAAGCGGCCATGCGGCATGGATAAATGGTGCATGCTCTGTGTGATAAGCTCACCCAGCTCAGCGGCGTAGTGCTCTCTGACCATGTGTAACTGCTGTGCAATCGTCAGCGCCTGCTGATAATACTGTTCGGCTTCCCGGCTCAGTTCTTCGCTGTGCTGTTCACTTTCCTGCTGCATCTGCTGCTCTTCCTGTAGCCGGGCATACAGGACATATAACTCTTCCGGTGTGGTGTGGTGTTTACGGCTCAGACTGATATAACGGGAGATGCGCTGCTCCAGTTCGTACAGCCGGTTTGGGTCCAAATCCACGCGGTGGCTGTAGTGACGCAGTTCATTACTGACTTCATCCACCTGAATGGCGGCTTCTTCCAGCATGGTCAGTAACGGAGAAAGGCTTTCATCCAGGGAGATCAGTTCGCCGAGTTCATGGCGGGCATGATTGAGCATGCTGATAATGTTGTTTTTGTCATTTTCGCTGAGAATGTTTAATGTGTCCTGACTCAGGCTCAGAAACTGACCTGAGTTTGAAAGACGCTTATATTCGGCATCAATGTCCGGAAATTCCCCTTCGCGGGGTTCAAATTCACCGAGTTCTTTCAGATGATAATCAACAAGCTGCTGACGCGCTTCCCGCTCCAGTGTCTGCTGTTGATAGAGTGCCAGTGCCTGGCAGGCATTGTGCCACTGCTGCCAGGCTTTTTTCATTTCACTAAGCAGCAAGCCCTGATTGGCATAAGTATCCAGCAGAGTTTTCTGGTGGCTGCTTTCGAGCAGATGCTGATGGGCATGCTGTCCGTGAATTTGGATCAATAATGTACCGAGTTCACGCAGTTGTGACAGCGGTACGGCTGTACCGTTGATAAAACCACGGGAGCGGCCGTCACTGTTGATGGTGCGGCGTAACAGGCATTCCTGGTTATCGTCCAGCTGATGTTCTTCAAGCCAGAGGCGGGCAGCAGGGGTATCTTTCAGGGAAAAGCGGGCGCAGATATCAGCACGCCCGGCGCCCGGACGCACCATATTGGCATCCGCACGGTTACCGAGGCATAACCCCAGTGCATCAATCGCAATGGATTTACCGGCACCGGTTTCGCCGGTAATAGCAGACATCCCGGCGCGGAAGTCTATTTCTAATTCGCGGACAATGGCAAACTGACTGATGGTGAGCTGGGTTAACATGCCGCCTCTCCTGTGGATATACACATGCCTGTTTTTACATACAGTATAATCAGGATTTTTATCCGGTAAAGAGGCGGAATGAAAAAAATCAGAACATTTTTTTAGACCAGCCGAGTTTTGTACTTAACGTATTGAAATAGTTATAGTCAATCGGATGTATGAGATCGAGCGTTTTGCTGCTGCGTTTGATCCTGACCACATCCCCTTCCTGTATAGGCAAGGCTATCTGGCTGTCGCAGCTGACCTCATAATCAATATTGGTCTGCGGGAATTTCAGGGTAATGGTACTGTGGCTGCTGATAACCAGCGGCCGTGAGGAAAGGGTGTGCGGGAACATCGGCACCAGGGCGATAGCATCCAGATTCGGCGTCAGAATCGGCCCGCCCGCTGAAAGTGAATAGGCAGTGGAGCCGGTCGGCGTGGTGATGATCAGTCCGTCAGAACGCTGGGAAAAAGCAAATCGTTCATCAATATAGACTTCAAAATCAATCATATGTGCGACTTTACCCGGGTGCAGTACTACTTCATTAAGTGCGGTGCTGCGGCGCAGTTTTCCGTTGGGGCTGAGCACCCCGGCATCCAGCAAAAACCGTTTTTCGACGTGATATTCCCCGGTCAGCACGCGATCGAGCTGCTGAAGTGCATTGTCCGGCGCGAGGTCGGTCAGAAAACCGAGGTTTCCCCGGTTCACGCCGATCACATCCGCGCCATAGCGGGAGAGCACACGGGCGGCACCGAGCATGTTGCCGTCCCCGCCGATCACAATGACCAGGTCGGCCTGCTGCCCGATATCCGGCAGCGTGCCGGTGACCGCATCGGTCAGCCTCATTTCAGCGGCAACGTCACTTTCCACAATGACACGCAGACCTTTCTTCAGCAGCCAGTGATAAAGTTGTTCGTGTGTTGCCAGCGCTTCAGGATGGCGCGGGTGGCCGACAATTCCGATACAGCGGAACGATTTGTTTTTTGCGGTATTGTCCGTCAGCATGTGCGTTTTAGCCTCACTTAATCGCCATTCCCTTGAATCTCTGAGTTTGATCCCCATAATAAACAAGAATCAGGATTATTGCGAAATACGCGGAGATTTTATGAGTAGTCACGAACAAAAAACGCACGAAGAGCCTGTTGCAGACGCAGCGGAGACCCTGAATACAGCGGCGGAACAGCCGGAAACTGAGCAGGCGGATGCCGCCGCAGCGGCACAAACCCGTATCGCGGAGCTGGAGCATGAACTGGAAGAATCCCGTAAAACGGAACGTGAAGCCATGCTGCGTGCCAAAGCGGAGATTGAAAACAACCGCCGCCGTATGGAACAGGATGTTGAAAAAGCCCATAAGTTTGCGTTAGAACGTTTTTCTAATGAATTATTACCTGTGATTGATAACCTGGAACGCGCGCTGAGTGCGGTTAATCCGGAAGATGAAACACAGAAAAATATGCTGGAAGGGCTGGAACTGACACTGAAATCCTTCCTGGATGCGGTGAAAAAATTTGGTATTGACGTGGTTGAAGAGACAAAAGTGCCGTTCAACCCAGATGTGCACCAGGCCATCAGTATGGTGGATGCGGCCGATCATGAGTCCAACCATGTGGTGACCGTGATGCAGAAGGGCTACACCCTGAATGGTCGTCTGTTGCGTCCGGCGATGGTGATGGTCTCCAAATAAGGATTTCTTATCTGTAATCTCATGCCGCCGCAAGGGCGGCATTTTTGTATCTGTATTATGCGCCGGGCCGAAGCTCCGCCGGGATCACCGGCTGCCAGTCGATCTGCGTCTGACCGCGCTCTGCCAGTATTGCATTGGTTTTTGAAAAATGACGGCAGCCCAGGAAGCCCCGGTGAGCAGACAGCGGGGACGGGTGCGGTGCTTTCAGTATCACATGCTTTTGCTGATCAATGTACTGGCCTTTCCGCTGGGCATGCGCGCCCCAGAGCAGGAAAATAACACCTTCGCAATGTGTATTCACGGCCGCAATCACATTATTGGTAAAGGTTTCCCAGCCAAGTCTGGCGTGAGAATGCGCCTGGCCGCGCTCAACGGTCAGCACGGTATTCAGCAGTAACACGCCCTGTTGTGCCCAGCTGACGAGGCAGCCGTGATCCGGCCGTGTAAACCCGGGAATATCAGCTTCCAGTTCCTTATACATATTGACGAGCGACGGCGGCGGCTGAATACCCGGCAGAACAGAAAAAGAGAGGCCGTGAGCCTGATTTGGCCCGTGGTACGGGTCCTGTCCCAGAATCACCACCCGCACATCAGACAGCTCAGTATAACGGAATGCATTGAAGACATCTTTCTGTGGTGGGTAAATGGTCTTACCAATTTCTCGCTCATGGGCAACAGCACGAAGAGTTTCAATGAAATAGGGCTGGGTTTTTTCATGGCCGATGACATCATGCCAGGTCAGAGATGCAGACATCGTGTCGTTATCCTTCATTTATTACAAGAGTTGCCGTCAGCTTACCTGACTTATCCGTTGTTAGGAAATAAGAAGGAATTATTTTGCGGACCGGGTTCTGATAACCATGGCGACAGGAAGAAAATAGCTGATTTTTTACAAAAAAACCTGAAAGCAGCAAAAATGAAATTTTGATTTAAAACAGTCTTTTATCAGGATGGTTAAAAATTGATATGATTTTTATTGATATATATCAAAGAATCAGTCCTGTATTCTTGGTATATAAGATGCAGAGACATTGGTTAGACCAATATTCCAAGTTAAATGACAATCATTAAATTGATATCGAATCACCCGGAGGTCATCATGGTTACTGGTATTCAAATTACTAAATCCGAAAATGCTGCACTGGTTAACTCTTTCTGGCTGCTGGATGACAGCAAAGACGAAGTACGCTGCATCTGTGCAAAAGAACAATATGCAGACGGTGATGTTGTTGCCCGTTCCGCATTAGGTCCTTTCGAGTACCGCGAAGTGAATTTACAGGTTCAGCCTACTGTCCGTGTTGAAGGTGGTCAGCACCTGAACGTGAACGTTCTGCGTCGTGAAACTCTGGAAGATGCTGTTAACCATCCGGAAAAATACCCGCAGTTAACTATCCGTGTTTCCGGTTATGCAGTGCGTTTCAACTCACTGACACCTGAACAGCAGCGCGACGTTATTGCCCGTACTTTCACAGCCAGCCTGTAATCGTTCCGGCAACAGTCCTTGTTCCGAAAACCACGCTCCGGCGTGGTTTTTTTATGTCTGACGGATAAAAAAGTCAGTAACTTACTGATAAAAAATGATATTGTTACAGTTCAGAGAATAGCGTTAAGTGAAGCCTTCAGTGTCCACGGAGGCGTATTTATGTTGATCGAACACTATTTCTCGCAGTTACTGGCTTTCTCATCCACGCCGCATTGTCAGGCACTTTTGCAGCGGCAGCATGTCACCGCAGCGGATTTATTGCTGCCGGTTCCCGCCGGACACCGGCAGGATGGTTTTCCCGATGATATTACACTGGCCCGGCTGTGCTCTGACAGTTACCGCCCCGGCCGCCGCGATATCGGCGAAGTCTGCCGTTCCGATACACAGACACTGGCTTCTCTCTCGCTGACGGAAGATCAGTTAAGCAGCCCGTCCGGTCTGCAAAGTATGATTTATCATTACCGGGATACCGGGATTCTGGCGTTTGCGGGCAGCAATGATATGTCAGATATGATGACCAATATCCGCCAGGGCCGCGGATTACCGGCAAGGCAGTATCAGGAAGCGGTGTCGCTGGCAGCACATCTGCTGTCGCAATCTGTTTGTCCGTGGTTATTTGTCGGGCACTCTCTCGGCGGCGGGCTGGCCTCGTTTTGTGCTGTGGTGCTTCAGCAGCCGGCGGTGATTTTTAATGCGGCGGGTCTGGCGGAAAATACACTGGCGGAAGAAGGGGTTTCTCTGGTGACCGCGCGGAGCGGGGGGCAGAACTTATCCGCCATTATGTACTGGAGCATGACTGGCTTACCCATATTCAGGACGGGCTGGATCTCCCGAAACCACTCTGACAGCGTATAGCACTGGATTATTATCCGCGGCAGCATGCGCATTCCCCCTTACAAAAGCTGGTTCTCGGTGTGAAGGCGCATACCCTGTCGCAGGTGGTTACCGCGATGGAACAGATGGATGAAATCCGGGAATAAGCATAAGAAAACGGACTGTGACAGTCCGTTTTCTTTTATCCGGGAGACGGAATTCCGCTTATTCCTGTGGTTCTCCGGCCGCAGGAGTTTGTCCCGCGTGTTCTGCGCCTGGCTTGCGTCGTTTTCCGATATTTTTACTGACGCGGTGACGGATTTTGGTTTTTTTATTCTTCTCAGTTTCAGCGGCTTTTTGCTCTTTGCGCTTGGCGAGCACTTTTTTCGATGGCTTGTGCGTCGCTTTCTCCGATGGCGCACGGGTTTTCGGCCGTAGCTCATCGATTACCCGCATTTTGACCGGTTCTTCGATATACCGGATGATTTTACCGAGCAGCGGCTGGTCATGGGATTCGACCAGTGAAATGGCCACTCCTTTGCGTCCGGCGCGGGCGGTGCGCCCGATACGGTGCAGGTAGACATCCGCCGTGCGCGGCAGGTCAAAGTTAAATACGTGGCTGATATCCTCGATATCGATCCCGCGGGAGGCCACATCGGTTGCGATAAGCACAGTGGCACGGCCGTCGGTCATGCGGCTGATGGCTTCGTTGCGTTTCGCCTGAACCATCTCACCTTCGAGATAGCAGGAAACGATGTCCTGTGTGCGCAGCCAGTCAGACAGTTCACGCACGCGCTCACGTTTGCGGACAAACACCACGGTTTTGGTGACATCCGGCTGTTTCAGCAGGTGCGCGAGCAGGGCTTTCTTGTGATCCAGGTCATCGGCCCGCAGATAGAACTGCTGGATTTTTTTCCGCTCACGGCGTGAAGGGTCAGCTTCGATTTCAACCGGTTCGTTCAGGATACGTTTGGCGAAATCGCGGATAGCCTGGCCTTCGAGTGTGGCCGAGAACAGCATGGTTTGTGTGCGCCAGCGGGTTTCACCGGCGATAGTTTCGATGTCGTTGGCAAAGCCCATGTCCAGCATGCGGTCAGCTTCGTCAAGGATCAGGATCTCAACCGCGCGGCAGTCAAAGTTTTCTTCTTTTATATATTGCAGCAGACGGCCGGTAGTCGCGACAACGATGTCCTGGTTCTCACTGAACACTTCGGCGTGGTTCATATAGGCCACACCACCGGTGATAGTGGCAACATCGTGATGGGTGAACTGACAGAATTCTCTGGCCTGATCAGCCACCTGCATGGCCAGTTCGCGGGTCGGGGTCAGAATCAGCACGCGCGGCGGCCCGGATTTTTTACGCGGGAAGTCAGACAGGTGCTGAATGGCCGGCAGCAGATACGCGGCGGTTTTGCCGGTGCCGGTCGGGGCTGAACCCAGAATATCACGATTATCCAGCGCGGCCGGAATAGTGGCTTCCTGGATGGCGGTCGGACGCTCATAGCCCTTGGCATCCAGTGCACGGATCAGTTCATCGTTCAGTTCGAGTTCAGAAAAAGTAGTTGCAGTCATTATATACCTCTGTTTGGACCGCTGATTATAAACGGCTTGGACAGGATCTTCATCAAAAATAGTTGTCAGTGTGCGGGACTTTCTTCTGCGGGCAGAAGTCCGTATCCTGTCGCCGGGTTTTATTTATTTTAACAGACAAACAGTTCAGTGATGATAACAGACGAAAAACAGCTGCCGCGACGCCGTGGTTTTGCATGTAAACAATTCTTTGTGGCTCATGATCGCTGCGCCATGAAAGTCGGAACCGACGGAGTGCTGCTCGGCGGCTGGGCGCCGTGCGAAAGTGCCCGCCATATTCTGGATATCGGTACCGGCAGCGGGCTGGTGGCTCTGATGCTGGCGCAGCGTTCACCGCCGGATACGCTGATTGATGCGGTGGATATCGATGCTGACGCAGCGGCTCAGGCTGCCGGAAATTTCCTTGCATCACCATGGGGAGAGCGGATGCGCGTGTTTCATCTGGATATTGGTGAGTTTATCCGTACCGATCCGGAAGCGCGTTATGACCTTATCGTCAGTAATCCGCCGTATTTCGCGCCGGCGGTTGCCTGCCGTGACAGTGCCCGGGAAACCGCCCGTTACACCACGTCTCTGGAGCACCCGCAGCTGCTGCGGTATGCGGCTCAGCTCATCACGCCGGATGGTTTGCTTTGTGTGGTGCTGCCGTACACCACCGGACAGGATTTTATCGCCGCCGCCGGTGAGCAGAACTGGTTTCTGCACACACAGATCGCTGTATCAGATAAACCGGATACCCCTTTTCACCGGGTATTAATCGCGTTATCCCGCCGTCCGGGCTGTGCGCGGCACAGAACAATGAGTATTAAAACAGAAGAAGGGAGTTACAGTTCTGATTTTAAATCATTTATTACCGGCTTTTATCTGAAATACTAAACAGAATGATGATTACCTCAATGAAGGTGTTTTTTTCAGTCAAAAGCAGATTTTACAGGATATTTACACTGTCCCGGGGCAATTTTCCGTGATTATCAGAGGGATTACCGGCAAAAACGTGGTAATCTGTAACGTTAATCGCCGGAAAGATGGGCTGCAGATAATTACGCAGGACTTATCCGTGAAATATGTAATAAGGATCACAAAAAGGATCCTATTTTGTAATTTTTTTAAAAGAAAAATGAACTTCGCTATTTTAGCTGACTCAAAGTATCGCTTGCTCATGATGAAGTGAAGCGAAACAGGAAAGAGAATGGTGAAGCTGAGCTTCGGGAGATAACACTGCGAATGAGCGAGCAGTTAACGGATCAAATGCTGGTTGATCGGGTACAAAAAGGGGATCAGAAAGCCTTTAATATGCTGGTGATACGCTATCAGCATAAAGTAGCGAGTCTGGTATCCCGTTATGTTCCGCAGAGTGATGTTCCGGATGTGGCGCAGGAATCCTTTATTAAGGCCTACCGTGCAGTCGGGTCGTTTCGCGGTGACAGCGCATTTTATACCTGGCTGTACCGCATTGCGGTCAATACAGCAAAGAATTACCTGGTTGCTCAGGGGCGCCGTCCGCCGTCCAGTGATGTGGATGCCGGGGATGCTGAGAATTTTGAATCCTCAGGGGCGTTAAAAGAAATTTCGAACCCTGAGAACTTAATGTTGTCTGAAGAATTAAGAGCGGTGGTTTTCCGCACGATCGATTCCTTACCCGAGGATTTGAAAACGGCGATTACATTGCGTGAGCTCGATGGTCTGAGCTATGAAGAAATAGCTGAGATTATGGACTGCCCGGTCGGTACGGTTCGTTCCCGTATCTTCCGCGCACGTGAAGCCATCGATAATAAAGTTCAGCCACTGATACAAAATCAGTGAGCACTTAAATCACACTGAAGGGAACGTAGGCATGCAAAAAGAGACACTTTCCGCACTGATGGACGGAGAAACTCTTGACAGTGAACTGGTTACCGCACTGACACAGGATGCAAATCTGCAGGCGGAGTGGGCCGGTTATCATCTTATCCGTGATACGATGCGCGGCGATCTGCCGGATGTTATGCATTTTGATATTGCGTCACGGGTAGCTGAAGCACTGGCGCAGGAGCCGGTTTATATCGCACCTCAGGCGATCCCAGAGTCCCAGCCTGAACCGAAAACATGGCGTGATTACGGATTTGTGGCAAAACTGCGCCCGTGGGCCAGTCAGCTGACGCAGGTCGGTATGGCAGCCTGTGTGTCACTGGCCGTTATTATTGGTGTTCAGCACTATAATACGGACGGCACAGAGAGCGTGGTGAACGGTGATGCTTCCGCATTTAATACCGTGCCGTTCATGGGCAGTGCATCTCCTGTCAGCCTTGATCTGAAAAACGGCGCCGGTCTTGCCCCGCAGACACGGTTTGATCAGGAGCGCGGTGCGCGACTGAATGCGATTTTCCAGCAGTATGAACTGGATCGCCGTGTACACACGGATGGTCAGCCTGAAGTTAAACCGACAGCCACCCCGGAACAGGGTCGTATGTCTTCACAACCACAGCAGTAGTAATGAAACGAATCTGGTTATCCGTTGCTTTTCTGACGGGCAGCCTGTTACTCGCAGCACCGACCTCAGCACAATCACAAAGTGCTGAGGCGCTGTTGCAGAATATGGGTAACGCTTCCCGCACTCTCAGTTATGAACTCTCTTTTATTACCATTTCCCCGAAAGGTATCACACCTGTCCGTTACCGCTATGCGGTTATGGATGGTCAGCCTGTCGCCCAGATTATGCAGATGGACAGCTCCCGGCGGGAAATTGTCCAGCGCGGGCAGGAAATCAGCTACTATGAGCCGGGGCTTGATTCGTTCAGCCTGAGCGGTAATCACATTGTTGATTATCTGCCATCGATTATTTTCGCTGACTTCAATGCGCTGAAAGCTTATTACAATTTTATTGATGTCGGACGGATTCATATCGGTGATCATCCGGGCCGGGTGGTGCGGATCACCTCGAAAGATAATTCACGTTACAATTATATTGTGGTCGAAGATGAAGAAACCGGCCTGCCGTTACAGGTGGATCTGCTGGATCAGAATAATGTCTCACTTGAGCAGTTCCGCGTGGTTTCCGCTTCCGTGAATAACAGCAATGTGACAGAAACACTGAAAGCGGTGCAGTCTGTCACCATGCCGCCGGTACTGGCTATTCCGCAGCCGGAAAAGGTCAAATTTGACTGGGATGTGATGCGTCTGCCTAACGGATTTAAAGAAATGACCCGCAACCGCCGTCAGGTGGGCGAACAGGAATGGGTTGAAACCGTGATGTTCAGTGACGGTCTGTTCTCCTTTTCCGTGAATGTCGCCAAAGCGGTGAAGACACCAGAAAATCAACAGACAATGCGTCAGGGTTCGCGTACGCTGTACACCATACGTAAAGGTGATAATGAGATCACCGTCTTCGGCGAACTGCCGCCGGCAACCGCCCGGCAGATAGCAGATGGTGTGACATTCAGCGGAGGTTAGTATGGTTAAAGAGTGGGCAACCGTGGTGCGCTGGCAGAACGGGCGCGCGGTGCTGCGTTACGGGTCATCTGCCGGATGCGGCAGTTGCAAAGCCCGGGCGGCATGCGGCTCTTATCTGCTGAATAAACTGGGGCCGGAAGCTGGGCATCAGCTTGAAATTCCGGTAAGCGAACCGCTGGTAACCGACCAGAAGGTGGAAGTCGGGATTCCGGAAGGCAGTCTGCTGCGTTCTGCGATGCTGGTTTATCTCACGCCGCTGCTGGGTTTATTTGCCGGTGCGGGTCTGGTACAGGCACTGGCGGAAAGCCAGTCTGCGGTTCTCGCCGGGGGAATTCTCGGCGGCGCAGCCGGTTTTTTACTGGCACGCAAAATTGCCCGCCACTGGAGCGGCACGGCTGATTATGAGCCGGTTATTCTGCAAATCGGCCTTCCTCCGTCAGAGCTCAGTATTGATATGTGTGAATCCTGATTCATTCAGATTTCGTATCCGTAAAAATGCCGGTCATGATTTGACCGGCATTTTTTTTACCATGAGAATGTCAATGATTCTTATATTCTTCTGATACAGCTCAGGTAGCATAAGAAAATTCAGTATGCTGACCAGTGAGGGAAACAATGCTATTACAGACAGTAAAGGATTATCGTTTTACCGGCATGAAAAAAGCGTTTCAGGGGGGCAGTGCCGGTTATTCCGCATCCCCTCGTGAATTAATCTTCGAGTTGAATGACCTGATGATGCAGCTTTCCGTTAATGTCCTGGATATCGGTTTTGGTGTCGGAACGTTAGGTCGTATGATCAAAGCAAATCCGGATACATTTTACTGGTCTGTGGATGGTGTGGATGGATTTGAACCGAACTGTTATAACCAGACATTATTTGACGATGATATTTACCGGAATATCTGGCACGGACTGGCACAGGATATCCCGCAGGAATTATTTGCCAAATATGATGTAATTTGTCTGCTGGATGTGATCGAACATCTGGACAGGGACACCGCAATTGAGCTGGTCAGATATATTCTGGCGAATATGAATGACAATGCCCGCTTTTTTATCAGTACGCCGTTATGGTTTTACCCGCAGGACACAATGCAGGAAGGCGATCTGGAAAAACACCTTATCGGTGTGCCGGTATCGTCTATGATGGCGATGCTGCCGCAAATGTATTCAGTGAATAATCCGCTGATTGGCGGGTTTGTTTACGGCAAATCCAGCCTGGATTATGCCGATATGTCCAGCCCGGTAACGAATCCCGCGTTTTCTCAGGAACAGGGCCGGGCTATCGCCCGTGCGGTCAATGTTGACTGCACGCCGGGAAAAATCACCCGTTTGCAGTATGAGTAAAAAAATAACAGCCCGTATAACAGGCTGTTATTTATCTCTTAGCGATACAGCTTACTCCGCTGTGTCGTTTTCATCCTCACTGACCACAAACCACGGCGTGTACAGTGTACGCCGCTGGTAATTTTTAGCGGTGATCACCCGATGCTCACGGCCGAGCGGGTCATAATAGTGCGTGTCGGCGTACAGCTCCCGCCGCGCACTGTCATCACTGACATACATTGACAAAGTAAGGCTGATAGGTCCGCACAGCATGCCCTTTGTTATCATATTCTGTACGGCCAGATACCGCCCAGCGGGTCGCTGCTTTCTCACTTTTCCGGCTACCGGTTGCCAGTGAGCCGTTTTTATTACGGTGAAATGCATCACCGTCCTCAAAACGGACAGATTGCTGCACTATCCGGCCAAAACCGTCACTGAAGGTGACCTGCTGACGAATTTGCTGCGTACTTTTATCCGCCGGTTGATCATCATAGCGATCGGTTGTCAGTGTCAGCACATGCGGCGGCAGTTTATCTGTACCGCTGTGCATCCAGCTATCTGCTGCATAAACAAAACATTGTGCAACAGGCAGTTGTTTTTGCATATCCACCACGTCCTGTACAGACGCCGGCAGCGTCAGCGGCTTCTGACTGTACCCGGTTTTCTGACCATTCTCTGTGCCGTAAAAACGGCTGCTGATCACCCGGCCCAGCGCATCAGTCTGTACCTGACTGATATTGTCACTGGTATCGGTGATTTCGCAGACAGACAGGAAACGCCAGTCATATTTTGCGGTTGTCACCAACCCGTCAGCATCGCGGTGTTTCGTGATAACACAGTGATGTTTATCGCGGGTCAGGTGACGTTCCCCGACCAGCGGGTTATCGCGGACGGCAACCGGAAGCCAGAACTGTTCCGGTTCACCGAACGTGACGCCGCCGGAACGGGTGATCCAGAGTTTTTTACCGGTTTCTGTGCTGTCAGCAAACAGGTAATCAGACTGAAGATAAGCGCCTTTTTCCAGATGACCGGCAATATCCTCAGCAGATCCCAGTGAGGCAATGATCGCATCATCGAACTCTGCGGTATCCGTGAAATACTGACGCGGCGGCCAGAACGGCGTGGTATTTGTCGGCTGCATTCCCGTATCATCATGCCACCAGATTTGCTGCTGACCGGCAAAACAGCGGGACAGACCGGAACCCGCGTTAATCAGCGTTTGCAGCGTTTCAGCGGTGAATCCCTGAGCAGGCGTGTTTCCGCCGGTGTAAATATCATTACGCACGCGAAGCGGCAGACCGGTTTGCCAGAACTCCCGGGCGGGTTCCCCGATATGCGCCTGCGCGGTTCGTACCAGAGCAATCACCAGTTGCAATTGCTGATCATCATAGCCGGAATCAAACAGTGACGCGGGCAGCGTATCCGGCAGCGGGTTTTTCGCCGGTTTCGGACGGCGCGGATAATGAACGGTCGCTTCACGCAACGGATAACCGTACTCATCTGCACTGAGCACAACGGATTGTGAACACCGCGGATCGGCGGCCATACGTTCATAATGATACTCTCGGTTTTCCGATACGGACGGCCGGAGCACCGGCGTGTCCGCATCCGGCGTGATCAGGCGGACGGTCAGACGCTGTTCACTGACACTGTACGGTAAGTCCTGTTGCTGACTGCCGTCTTTACCGTATACCTCACTGCGCAACTGCATCCCTTTTTGCGCACGGCTGAGCCAGAATGCCTGTTTTTGCACCACGGCATCAGAGCAGACGGATTCTTTATCACCGCTGCCGGTTGTCAGCCGGGTAACAAAACCGGTAAAGGCACTTTTATCGCCCTGCCAGTACTCATTTTTCAGTTGTGTATCAACCGGCGTATAACCGGTGGCATACCAGTTACGGGTCAGTACCGGCATCGTCACTACCCCGCTGGTGTCACGGGCGGCGGCGGTATCGGTATCGAGGACTTCCACACAGCCGAAGCCGCGGAATTCCCGTTCACGGGCATCCCATACACCGTGGTGATAACGGGCTTCACTCACCAGTTTATTGCCGGTAATTTCATCGGTGGTTTCTGTTTTCCATAATGTGTGCAGCGGGAAAGGCAGATATGAAACCGGTTCGCGTGTTTTATCATCCAGGCGGAACTGTGCGGAACTGCGGTAATGCAGATGCTGTGACATCCCCGTCTGATTATTGATCTGATTCAGCAGCCACGGTTTTTCGGTGGTCAGATGCAGCAGATAGTGACGCGGTACAGTATGAGGAACCGTCAGCAGCAGACTGGCGACGCCTAATCCCTGCACATCCGCCGCCTGTAAACGGCAGGTGTTGTCATAACGGACACCGGCAGGCAGTTTAACGGTAACCGGTTTATCAAAACCGTTACCGCTGCGGTTACGGTAAATTTCAATATAATCACTGCGGGCGTACAGAATATCGGCAGTACCGCTGCCGTCAATATCGGCCAGAGAGACATAAGCCGCATTGAATTCCGTCTGTTTTTTACTGAAGCCGTCAAGTGCCAGCGGCTGACCAAAACGGCCGTGGCCCAGATTCGGCCAGCAAAGCACACCGTCTGCGCTGATCTGCACCAGATGTTGCTGTCCGGAGCCGAGCACATCACTGAAAGCAACCAGTGTGGCTGCATCGCCGTCCGGTGACGGCAGAACAATTTTTTCTGCCTGCGGAATATTTTTGGCGGATAACCAGCCATCTTTGCTGCCCGGCCAGATACGCACACTGCGCGGGCCGATTAACACCAGATCAGTGGCACCGATACCGTCGATATCCGTCATTTGTGCGGCGGGGTGGCTGTACTCCAGCGGCAGGGCATTCAGCGGGGTGAAATGCAGCCACTGCGCCGGGTTATCTGTCTGCTGACGGTATTGCCCCTGTACGCCGGGCTGAGTGACAACCCACTGCATACGGCCATCGCCGTCAAGATCGGTGAGCATTGCGCCGTTTTTCAGGGCGGGAATAGTATCAAGCCGCTGTGGTTTATCCCATATCACCGCGTTGACATCATCGCTTTGGGCATCACGGACCGGCGCCCGGTAATACCAGGCGCCGCTGTCCTGATACAGAATCCCCGAAATGCCTTCGCCGTGCAGATCCAGATACTGCCACGGCTGCTGCGGATTCAGCTTACTCATCTCCGGCTGAGACCATTGCGGAGAGGCCGGAACAGCAAAGGTCTGCCAGCCAAACGTCAGCGGCGGCAGTGATTGCACTTTGCCGTTATCTTCAAAGGCCATCTGCCGGGCAGCGGTCAGTGTGGTGATAAACGGGGTTTCCTGATACTCAAACAGCAGGCGGGAGACCAGTGCCGGTACATCCTCTCCTTCTGCTTTTTCAGCAAGTGTCTCCAGGCGGTGGAACATCAGTACCTGGCGGCATAAGCGGCGGGTACGAAGATCAAACCCGTAAGCATAACCGGAGAGCGGGTCCTGACGGCACAACCAGCCGGAACCGGCTTTAAACAGTGGTTTTTCTTCCGGTTTAAGGGTTCGTTCGCCATAGTCAAACACCAGCACAAACAGCCAGCCTGCTTTTACGGCATCGTTACCGTTAAGACAAGGGAATGTGCGTCCGGCGGTAATATTGCCGTAATGGACTTCGCTGAGATAGCGCTGGCTGTGGCTGCCCGGATGGGCAGTTTTTTCCTGGTCGCTGCAACTGACGTCATCTTTCGCACGGTAACGGTAATAAATCTGCTCACCGGTGGCGGAGATCGAGGCGTTCAGTAACCAGCGGGCCGTGTGGCCGCTGTCACCGATACGGGCGGCGGATTCATAACGAGCAGATGCACCTGACCGTCCGCGGCATACCAGAGCCAGAAATCCGGCTCAGTGGTGCTGCCTTCCGGCTGCCAGTATTCCAGACGGCTGAAATCGCGCTCCACCCGGGCACGGAAAGGGGTTATCTGATACGACACGGCCAGCTTCATGCCAAACAGTGTCTGACGTTTATTACCGGCACCGGGGATCGCCACCAGCACCTCACCGGCGGGATCAAGAAACTCATCTTCAGCCGTATAAGCTGGAACCCCTTTGCGGGTACGGCGGCTGATCGCCGGAAGATTTAAATCCCAACCCGCCCCAAAGGCGCTGTTACCGGCCTGGCTGCTGTAGCTGAGTGAAAGAGAAGGGGCATAGCCGCGTCCGGCACTGATGGGCAGCGGCAGAGATAACGATGCCGCGCCGTCCGGACCGGCAGCGCCCGCCTGTCCGGAAAGTCCTGTCAGCGCACCGCCGCCTTTCGGCAGTGACGGAGCCTGAGGACTGATATTATCTGATTGTTGCATTATAGACTCCTGAACGGGCAGCCCGCAGGCTGCCCGGATTAGAATAAAAATTAACGGATGGTGTAACGGATATGGATAATGATATCGCTCAGGCTGAGCAGCAGGGCTTTCTGCTCATCATCTGTTGCCTCCGGGAAGCTCAGGAACAGGCAGTTATTATCATCCACCGCAATGCCTTCAAACGGCAGCCAGCGGCCGTCATTGAAATCAAGGCGGAACTGGCCGTCGTCATTCATCCCGTGGGAGACCGCAATGGCCTTGCAGCCGTCAGGCAGTTTCGTGCTGCCGCCGTAACTGAGTACGGCACGTACATCCTGATACGGCCCCACCAGCGCCGGTAAGGTCACACTGATCTGTTTGATGCGGCGTGTTTTACCCAGTGTGGAAGGATAGTTATTCATGATATTCAATGCACTCAGATTGAACGCGGCATGCAATTGTCCATCCTTGGTCATGGACAGTCCGGTTGCAGCCGGTGTATTACCGGAGCCGCTGCCTTTCAGCAGGTCAGCAATTTTCTCTGCCAGGTTAACCGGTGTGTCATACCCCTTATACACTTTTGCGAGTGAAACGGTACGGGTAACTTCCAGTGCACGGTGATCCCATTTCAGCCAGGCCTGCTCCATCTCTGCCAGGTTCAGCAGCAGGGACTCTCCGGCCATCAGCCCGGCGTTACTGCTCTGCCATGCGCCCGGTTTGATGTAGCGGGTGGTTTCCCCAGTCTGCCATGCATACGCGGCTTCCGCCATCATGCAGCGGGCGGCGGTCAGGTCATAGAAGCGGTAATAAATTGCTGCCAGACGGCCGCGCAGCCAGCTGTAGAGCGCTTTATTACTGAATTTGCGTTGCAGGAATTCCAGTTGTGCCTGCGTCTGAGCCTGCTGGAGTTCCAGGTGCTCACGCTGCATTTCTGTGGCGGTGCGGCGGACAGTCAGGGCTTCCAGCTGGGCATCAATCTGTTTCACTTCAGAATCCGCGTTGTTTTTCTGGATTTCCCATTCCTGACGGCGGCGGCGCCATGCCTCAGACTGGCTGATATTATCAGCGGTAATTTTGATGGCGGAGGCGGCCAGGCCGATACCGATACCGATGGCTTTCGGGATACCGCCCCAGCGGCTGCCCCCGACGGCCACACCGAAGACGTTCGGTGCCATATCGGCGGCGGCAGCCATATACAGCGCATCACTGGTGGTACTCATCACGGATGATGAGAGATACATATCCATGGTCTGCTTCTCAGCGGCACTGATATTTTCATCATACAGGGTGCGGTAGCTCTCAAAGCGGGATTTTGCCCCGGCACGGCTCTGTTCCAGTGTTTTCTTCTCGGCATCCAGTTCGGCGAGTGCCTGTTCCTGCATGCGCAGGGAAGAGAGCATCAGCTCACCGGCCTGGTTTTGCAGCAGTTCACTCATGGCTTCCGCATCCTGGCGCTCAATCAGCCCCTGGAGTGTCGAGCCGAACTGCATCAGTTGCCCGGTCAGTGAACGCGCACTGTCCAGCGCCTGCGAGAAGCGCATGGCCGGAATGCCGTCAGCGGACGGTAAGGCTTTGCTTCCGCCGGAGGCGGCAGACGCGGCACTGAGCAGCGCCGCCGGGTCGGCCGGTGCGGCAAAGATTGGCAGGGAGAGCGGCTGGCCGTCGATAGCGAGGTTACTGCGCAGATTAAACAGACGCATTTCCAGGGTCTGCCAGTAGCCGAGCAGTTTTTCGTTCTGCTGCGGCAGGAACAGCCTGGTCAGTGTATTGGCGGTACGGACTTCCGGCAGCAGACCGCCGCTGCGCAGACGGCTGATTTCATCCTGCACCTGTTTGGTTTTGGTCTGGTCAGCGGCATCATTCAGTGACGGGTTGCTCCAGTCGCTGCTGATAATGGTCAGTGGTTTATTCCCGAGCAGCCCCAGTGCCTGCATATACCACATTTTGGCTTCGTTGAGGGTATCGCGCTCCAGCATCCGGTAAGCGCTGTCACCACGGGCGATCAGCAGATCGATCAGTTTCATCAGGGTGCTGACTTTATAGTGCATCGGGTCATTCTGGGCGACGGCATCCGGGTCAACTGAATCCAGCGGATCGGCGTTCTAGGAGGTATCTTCTTTCAGCGGCCGCACGCGCCAGTCGCCGGCACCACTGGCGGCAGGGCGCCAGATATAGCTTAACCAGAGGTTGGCACCGGTAAAGTCCTGTTCCTGTAACAGACGCATGGCCACCATCATCGGGGTGTAATAGAACAGCTCCCAGAAATAGAGGGCATTGGCGCCGCTGAAGTCCATCGGTTCATCGGGCTGTGACAGGCCGGAAACGGATTCCAGTCCGGGGAAGGTGCCGTTGTTATAACTGGTGTCTAATTTCCAGCCATTTCCGTAAGGAATAAACTTAATCCAGTTTTTATCACCGCTTTGAAAATGTGCACGAAGGAATAGTTGTTTATCGTTATATCCCAGATGCGGGATAAACAGATTAACCGTGGTTGATGTTTTTGTCTTTACAGCGGCGTCAATAACAGGATATATATCGCCGTCAACGAGGATATCACCACGCTGAATCGTAAACTTCCGGTCACTGCCGTGAATAGCCTGGTCATACGGTTTCAGCGTCAGCGTTACATAGGTGCCCACTCCGGGTTTCGGCTCACGCAGGTTCTGGGTTTCCGGTGACAGTACCGCATCAATACCGTTATTGGCACGTTCAATTAACTGGCGGGCAAACAGGGTATTAAGACGGGTACGGTAAGCATCCCATTCCATATACTGAGCACCATCTGCGGTGGTGTGCAGGGAGATAACGCTTTCACTGATTTTCGGTGTTTCCAGCGTTAACTGATAACGAGTGCTGGCAACCAGCGGCTCCATGCCTGTATAACTGACTTTTATGGTAATGGTCTGTTTATTATCCTGGTTTGGTAGTTTCAGGGACAGAGAGCCAAATGAAAAAGGCAGCGTTTCTGTTGAACTCACCGGATATTTCGGCGCTGACATTCCGGTATCACTACCTTTAATGAATTCAAATACACCACCGTTACTGGCGATAAAATCAAGACAAATATTATCTGTACGGAGGGGTTCTGCCCGTTTAATGAGTTTACCGGTATTCAGTTCAGCATCAGGCTCAGAAAATCCCGGATGAAGTGTATATTTTGTCGCATCAGAAGAAAATTCAGGTATAGAACTGTTGTCATAAGGATAATACCCTGCATGCGTATCCCAGCTATTATCAATCTGCAACAGGCAACTTGTGCCATTTTTTGTATTCTTACAAATAAACCCCTCAGGTATATTCCAACTGGTTTTTCCTGTAATAGTCAGGTACTGGAAATTTTCCTGAGACGTTTCTTTTTTCAGGACAGTTAAGGTGGCATCGCCGTCCGGAATATCACTGTTCAGCGGCTGTAGTTTTATGTTTTCCGGCGAGTATATACTGAAGTCAGAATCGTCATTGAAGTAATTAAAATCTTCAATACAGCGATCCCGTATAGCATCACCAATATAGTGGAATAATTTATTTGGATCTATGGTGATATAGGCTTCCGGTTTGAACGTCAGTATATAGTCCTTATCGATTGAAAAACCACCGGGAGAGAGGCTTAGGTTAAGTGATTGATTGCCACCCTGTGATACCAGCGAAAATTCTGTATGATATTTGCCGCTCATCAGTGTATTCACTTTAACGACGGATACGGTATCCAACTGTGATTTTACAATGGCTAAGGTGTCTGTTAGTTTGGGAGCATCAGTACCGGACATATCCTGCTGAATGCACAAACCAAAATAAAGAGCAGGCGTTGTGGTATCCTGATCTTTGCCTTTTTTATAGCAGGCAATCGTCAGAGTATTATCATCAAGGTTTGCACTGCAATAGAGGCCCGGGTTTTGTGATGTTGATTTAAGTTTATCGGTAACATCATAACTGAACGGCGATGCCCAACTGCCATCATATTTAATATGGGTCAGTTTGACACTAAAGGCGGAAATATCTTTTTTGCCATCCTCATCCTTGCGTATCTGTTCTTCAACCCATAACAGATACAGAAGTGAACGGAAAATGACCGGGCGCACCATCTCCTGATACGGATTAATGGCACAGGTAATTTCTTTCCAGTCACTCCAGGCATTGGCAGCAAAACGGCCGTACTGACATTTGCTGTGATCAGCTTTGCGCCAGTAATATTTTTTCGGCTCGGTCTGGCTGGTGCCGATAAACCAGGTATTACCCTCATTAACATCTATCGTATCATGATACCCGCTGACCACTTTCAGGTTAGCGACCTGCTCAAAGGTAGTCAGATACTGGCGGAAGCCATTTTCCAGGGTATCACTGTTGAGCTCACTCTGGGAAAGCTGCTCCAGCATGGTGTTCATCATCCCGGTCTGGCCGATACGGATAGTCGGGTCGATGGTGTTTTCCGGGTAATAAACCAATTGTGACACGCCCGCCCAGGTGCTGTAGCGTTTGTTATAGATATCCCACTCTTTAAAGAACTGACGCTCAAGTACGGCACTCTCCGCACCCGGCTCATCCCCGGCAATGGTGCGGCTGATATAGAGCTGAATCCCGGCAATGGCATCCGCCAGCCGTGTGGTGGTGATGTCAGCACTGACTTTGCCGTCCACCAGCAGTTCACGCCAGATATCATCACGGCTTGCCAGCGGTTTTTTCATAATCAGAGCACGGTATTCCCCGCTGAGCGCTTCACTGCGGCGCGGCTCGAGCTGGTTTTGCATCTGCTGAGTTTGTTGTTCATTCAGACCGGCCTGTAATTTTCCGGCGACGGTGGTGAGTTCTTCGTAGGTTGGAGCCGTTTTTTCGGTGATGGTGAGGAGACTGGTAAATTCTTCCGGCAGAATATGCAAAGTATCAACGATATCCAGATAGGCCGGTAATTTTGCCAGTTGCTGCCAGGAGGTGATATGTGTGCTAGCGGCAATTTTCAGGACGCTCATAAATATAATGTAAGATATACCGGAAGCCTTGCTCAGAAGGCCTTGTTCTAAGTATCCGGAGTTAAGCTGTTCCAGTACATCGCCCGCTTTCTCACCACAACGGTTTACCATCCGGTGGAACTCACCAATCTCACGTAGTTCTGCTACGGTACTGACCGGAGCACCTTTTGACAGTATCTGAAGCTCTGCACCAGTGAGTGCCAGTGTGCGGATAAGCAGCACTCGCTGTGCCAGTGCTTCACACCACCTTGCCTGTAAATCCGGGGTTGTATTATCCATTAACATCTTCCAGAAATCACGGGTCAGCGGAATCCTGTCACGATGATTATTATCCAGCCAGCGCAGCAAAGATTCACCCTGTTCCGGGGTTTCCAGTTGCATCGCCGCTGTGATAAG
>NZ_NRQY01000001.1:454322-518116 GCF_003996855.1 Morganella morganii
ATTACCCTCTGAAACCGCTGATTTGCTCCGCAGATCTGGCCGGGCTGAAAGCGGCATCAGAACAGTATGACAGGGCAGAAAACAGCACTCAGCCGTAAATACATGATTTAATACCCGCTGCGGCGGGTATTTTTTCAGCAGCCGGTTGCTGCCGCAGACAGGTGTGTTAAAGAGCATAGCACTGCCGCAGTGAAGTCGTCATAATACACAGCCGTGATATTATGTCCGTTGTGAATAATGCGGTCGTGATACTTCCCGGAAAGACGTTGTACCGGCACCGTGCCGGATAAAATTGTACAGGATAAAGAAAGATGTGGCGTAGTGTGTGTCTGGTGTGTGCGCTGATACTGACAGGATGCAGTAATCAGAGCCAGTATATTGATCGCGGAGAGTTTATTGTTGATCAGCGGAATATAAAAGAGCCGTGGTTATCCAAGCCGAATAATTATCTGGTTTTTCATTATACCGCACTAAATGATGAGGCATCGTTACGCGTACTGACTGCCGGCGGGGTGAGTGTTCAGTATCTGGTACCGACAATACCGGCGGTACGTGACGGTAAACCGGTGGTATTGCAGCTGGTGCCGGAGGGCAGTGAAGCCTGGCATGCCGGAAAAAGTTACTGGCGCGGCGAAAGCAGTCTGAATAAAAGCTCAGTCGGGGTGGAGATTGTCAATCTGGGTACGGTGAAAATGCCTGTCGGGCAGCGCTGGGTGCCGTATCAGACCGCCCAGATAGACCTGATTGTGAAGCTGGCGCAGGATGTGATCGCGCGGCATAACATTGCACCGCAAAATGTGGTGGGACACAGTGATATTGCGCCGCAGCGTAAACTGGACCCGGGACCGATGTTCCCGTGGGAATATCTGGCGAAACGCGGGGTCGGTGCCTGGCCGGATGCGTCTGATGTGAAACGTTTTCTCGGAAACCGGCACCCGTCGGATAAAATCAATGTCGGTGAGTTGCAGCAGACACTGAAAAAATATGGTTATGAGATCACGGTAACCGGCAAGGCGGACGGAAAAACCCGTAATGTTATCAAAGCATTCCAGATGCATTTTCGTTCTCATAAAGTAAACGGCGAGGCGGATGCGGAAACACTGGCACTGGTGAAAGCGCTTCTGAAAAAATACGGCGCACAATAACCCTGTTATCCGTCCGGTGATAAATTATGCTGTTTTGTTATGGTATGAGCATCACAGGAACAGCACAACAGGAGTGGCAGAGTGAAAAAACGCATTCTGAGTGCCGGCAGGCTGATTGGGGTATCCGGTATTATTTGTCTCTCATTGATAACAATGGCGAAAGGTATGGCAGAAACACATAAAACTGAGCTGGTCACTGCCGCAGAAAAGGGCGATCTCGTTACGGTTCAGCAGTTAACCGGAGAGGGCGGGGATATTGAACAGCGTGATAACCGTCTGCGCACACCGCTGATGGCGGCAGTACACGGTAACCGCACAGACGTGGCACGCTATCTGATTGAACAGGGCGCCGATGTGAATGCCGCAGATGCCATTATGGATACGCCGTATTTATATGCCGGGGCGCGCGGGTTACAGGATATTCTGGAAATGACGCTCCGTCACGGGGCCGATCTGAAAAGCACAAACCGTTATGGCGGTACTGCGCTGATCCCCGCGTCAGAGCGCGGGCATGTCAAAACAGTGCAGACACTGATTGATGCCGGGGTGAATGTTAACCATGTCAATAATCTTGGCTGGACAGCGCTGATTGAAGCGATCATCCTCGGCGACGGCAGTCAGAAATATGCGGATATTGTCACTCTGCTGATTGACGGCGGAGCGGATGTCAATCTGCCGGATGCTTCCGGTGATTCGCCACTGACTCTGGCAAAACGTCATGGCTACCGTAATCTGGCTGCTATTCTGGAACGGGCGGGAGCACACTAAACAGCAGCATAATGAATAACGGAAAAAAAGCCCGGTCAGATAACCGAGCTTTTGTGTGTTTACGCAGCCGCATCCGGCTGCGGTTTTGCCGGTCTCATATTGCCGGCAACGAATGAGATGATAAAGGCAATCAGGCCCGGCAGTAACCAGCCGATCCCTTCTTTAAACAGCGGCATCCGGTGTAACAAAGCCAGGACATTCTCACTGAGCAGTCCGGTATTATTCAGGGTATCGAAAGCACTCACCACCACCAGTACCGCGACAGTAAAGCCGTAGGTAAAGCGCGGATTACGCATTTTACGGCGGGCAAATTGCAGGAACACCAGCGCAACGGTGGTCGGATAGATCAGCAGCAGCACCGGAATGGTGACGCGCAGCAGGGTATCCAGGCCGAATGTGGATACGATGGTGGTCAGCAGTGTGGACACCACCACCCAGAAACGGTAATCGAGACGGCGGTTGAATGTCGCGAAGAAATCCGCACAGGCACTGGTCACGCCGACAAAGGTGGTCATACTCGCGAGCAGCACAATACCGCACATCAGCTAGGTGCCGAGCGCGCCGTAAAGAACATCGACATAGCGGGAGAAAATCTGTCCGCCGTTGGTGGCTGTCTGTGACACCATGTCACTGGTTGCGCCCAGATAGAACAGGCAGATGTAGAGCGCGGCCAGCAGGCCGACTGCAATCAGCCCGGCTTTGGTGGTAATGACCACCACCTCCTGCGGCGAGGTGATCCCGCGTGATGCCAGTGCACGGGCAACAATGCCGCCGAACGCCATTGCGGACAGCACATCCATGGTCTGATAACCATCAACAATGCCGGAGAAGAATGCAAAATCCACATACTGATTGATCGGTTCATTGATCGGCGAAAGCGGCGTGCGCACCACAGCGATACCCACGGCAACCAGCAGGAACAGCAGGGCCGGGGTCATGAATTTACCGATAGCACTGATCATCGTTCCCTGTTTGAGCATAAAGAACATGGAAACGAAGTTAAAGACAAAGGCAAAAATCAGGTGGCTGGCCGTGCTTTTCTCAACCAGACCGAGCGGCAGAAAACCCAGCTCATACGCGGTGTTGGTCACACGCGGCATGGCGAAAGTCGATCCGAGAATCAGATAGAGTGCCACCCAGAATGTCACCGAAACCCAGCGCGGCAGATCGACAGACAGCCGCTCGCCGCGGCCGTTGACCGCAACGGTAATCAGGGTGATAAACGGCAGAACCACGCCGGTGACGATAAACCCGAGGGAGGCACTGAACCAGTCAGTCCCTGAGTGATAACCCGCCATCGGCGGAAAAATTATGTTGCCCGCACCCAGGAAAAGTGCAAAAACCATCATCCCGAGAACGAGCATGTCTTTTGTTGAAAACATAAAACAACCTGTACATGTTAAAATTAAATACTGTGATTTAGTTATTTTTTAAATGAAACCGTTAAAATAGTAACAAAATGCAGGTTGATTGAAAGACTCAAAAGAGTAAACGGAACAAATCTATTCATTAGGGGAATTTGAAAAAATATAATCCCGGTCACACAAATTTTTCTATGGCAGCAGCCACACCATCCTCATCATTAGAGGTTGTCACAAATCCGGCTTTCTGCTTAATGTGGCCAGCCGCATTGCCCATGGCGACACCCACACCGGCATACTCCAGCATGGAAATATCATTGTTCTGATCGCCGATACACATGACTTTGTCCGGTGTCAGCCCCAGCTTTTCGGTGATTAGTGCAACTGCCTGTCCTTTGGTGGCATTTTTTGCAGAAATCTCCACAAAATGCGGTGCTGTCCGCAGAATATTGTAGCTGTCGAACGAGACCTGCGGGATATACCCGGCGGCTTCATTCAGACGTACCGGGTTATCAATCATCATAAACTTACTGAACTGCATTTCACTGTCCATTTCTGCCAGCGGGCAGTAGTGCAGCGGTGTCTGAGTCAGGTAAGCATCCATCAGCGTGTAGTGGCTGATATCACGGTTTGTGGTAAACATCTCACCGTTACTCAGCACATGGAAGTGCACATTGATATCGCGGGCAAGAGCCTCAAAATAGCGGTAATCCTCAAAATCCATCAGGGTTTCAATCACCGGTTCGCCGGTTTCAGCGTCATGGATAACCGCACCGTTGTTACTGATGCAATAATGATTCACCTTATCCAGCCCCAGTTCCCTGAGATAGGGCAGAATGCCGTTAAACGGGCGGCCGGACGTCAGAATGATATGCAGACCTTTCTCTTTTGCGCGGGTGCGGCGGCACTGACAGCGGGGGAAATCTGATGATGGGCGTTGAGCAGGGTGCCATCGAGGTCAATGGCGATAAGTTTTACGGACATGCAGGCTCCTGAAACAGCGGAATACACCACTGATTATACTGTGGCAGGGATTTGTCCTGCCGATCTGAATGCTGAATATGATAGTTGAAATCATATGGCTAAATATAGTTCTGTTATTAATTGTTTAAGTTGCCTTAGTTACAGTCGTGACTGAAATGCCACGGCTCTTTGATATCCAGAACGATATCAGGGTTCTGGCGGTAGTCGTAAGGGGTGATGTTATATTCTTTGCGGAACATATAGGTGAAATGAGATTGCGACCCGAAACCGAAATCAAGGGCGATATCAAAGATAGTCTGTTCACTCCGGCGCAGGGCGTTAACCGCACCGGCCAGACGGCGCTGACGGATATACTTGCCGAGGGAGATACCGGCAACTTCTTTGAAGATCTTCTGCATATGCCAGAGTGAGTACCCGGAATAGGCAGCCAGTTCTTCTAGGTGGATAACACGACCTGTGTGGTTTTCTATCCATTTACTAAGAGCGCACACAAGTGCGACATGATTATCTTGTGGCATGACGATTTCGACTCAGTTTCAGGGTTTTCCAAGTATACAAGTTTATTTCATTATGACAAAACAGGGTGTTATCTGTTTATGCGCTTCCTCTGCTGAAATGAATTTTTTTGTGAAACAGCACACTCAATCCGTTAGAGTATGTGGTGATGCCGGAATGTAACGAAATCTATTTAACGGGTATAAATCAGATGAAAATAGGAAAAACATGAAAAAAATCATAATTATCCTGCTGCTGATTGTCGCCGGTGTGTTTTTTTATATCGCAGCGCTTGATAAGTATTGTGACCAGCGCGAGGATTTTATGCTGGGAATCTGTGAGATTACGAAATTTATTCCGTCAGATAAGGGCTGAGTTTTGCCTTTTCCCTCTGATTATCTTGTAGCTAACGGTATTCAAGGCAGCAAAATGATGTTTTAATAACGGCCTTAAACTTTTCAGGATGCAGTGATGCACAACGCAGAATAATAATATAGCCGTTACAGAGGATATAATGTCAGAAGTACAGCAGGAGCAGACGCTCAAGCGCGGTTTAAAAAACAGACACATACAGCTTATCGCATTGGGTGGCGCTGTGGGGACGGGGCTGTTTCTGGGAACAGCCACAACGATTCAGATGGCGGGGCCTTCTGTCCTGCTCGGTTACGCAGTTGCCGGGTTTATCGCGTTTCTGATCATGCGCCAGCTCGGTGAAATGGTGGCAGAAGAGCCGGTTACCGGGTCGTTCAGCCACTTTGCGCATAAATACTGGTGCGGTTTTGCCGGTTTCTTATCCGGCTGGAACTACTGGGCGATGTTTGTTCTGGTCGGTATGGCAGAACTGACGGCGGTCGGTGAGTATATTAAATTCTGGTGGGATGTTCCGACCTGGATCTCTGCGGCAGTCTTCTTTGTGCTGATAAACCTGGTTAACCTGGTAAACGTCAAGGTTTACGGGGAAACGGAATTCTGGTTTGCCATGATCAAGGTGGTGGCCATTCTCGGCATGATTGCCTTCGGTGCCTATCTGCTGATCAGCGGTAACGGCGGCCCGCAGGCCTCTGTCAGTAACCTCTGGGAGTTCGGCGGGTTTATGCCGCACGGCTGGGGCGGACTGATCTTCGCGATGGCGATCATTATGTTCTCCTTCGGTGGTCTTGAACTGGTCGGCCTGGCGGCGGCAGAAGCGGAAAATCCGCGTTACAGTATCCCGAAAGCCATCAATCAGGTGGTTTACCGTATCCTGATTTTCTATATCGGTTCTATTACCGTTATCCTTTCTCTCTATCCGTGGACAAAAATTGTCGAGAATGTCAGCCCGTTTGTGCTGATCTTCCGGGAAATCGGCCATGCTTTTGGTGCGGCGGATTCGTTGCAGGGGAATATCAACCTGTGGATTGCGCATGTGCTGAACGTAGTGGTACTGACAGCCGCGCTCTCTGTTTACAACAGCGGTGTATACAGCAACAGCCGGATGCTCTACAGCCTGGCGCGTCAGGGAAATGCGCCGTCATTTCTGAAACGTATCAGCACGGGTGGCGTGCCGGTTAACGCTATTATTCTGTCCGGTCTGGTTACCTCTGCGGGGATTCTGATCAACTACCTGTTGCCGAAAGAGGCATTCTCCCTGCTGATGTCTCTGGTGGTGACCACGCTGGTGATTAACTGGATCATGATTTGTATCTCCAACCTGAAATTCCGTCAGGCGAAGATGAAAGAGGGCGTGGAGCCGTTCTTTAAGGCGCTGTGGTATCCGTGGGGCAACTATATCTGCCTGGTATTCCTGGCCTTTATTCTGGTGCTGATTGCACTGATGGACGGGTTGCGTATTTCTGTGATCCTGCTGCCGTTCTGGATTGGCTTCCTGTGGCTGGCATACCGTTATTATGAACGCCGCCGCGCAGCAAAAGCATAATCACGCTTTCAGGTAATAAAAAAACCGGGGAATCCCCGGTTTTTTTATTACTGAGCCGTGCTTAAAACTGCCAGCGTGCCCACATAAACAAGACGTTGCCGTTATTGTAGGTACCGGGAATATAGGTCGCCTGAATCGCCAGACGGTTATATTCCACCGAGGCCAGCGGCAATGGTACCGGAATCGGAATATAGTTATAGTCATCCCGTGCCGTCACAGCAACTGTAAAGCCGACACCGGCTTTGAAGCCATCCTGTCCCTGCGGCATCCACATCTTCTGGAATCCGTAACCGACGATAGGCTCCCATTTATTGTGTGAATCCTTAAATGCCATGGCGTACAGGCTGTGCCAGTCGTTATCCTCGTCATAGTAGGATTTGCCGAATCCGGCACCCCACGGTTTTTCATTGTATCTGTCAGTTTTTTCTTTGTCGTAAGTCAGGCGGTTATGCCATGTCCAGAACGGTACATATAAATCATACTGATCTGATTGCCAGACATTGGTGACGTTGCGTTTAAATGTTCCCCACAGTCCTTCTGAAGCTGCCGTGTCATTTGTGACGCCGTCACTTTTAGATATGCCCTGCTCCTGTGCTGCTGCGGGCTGTACGACCATCAGCAGAGAGGTGAGTGTCAGGGCGCTGACTGTGCTTAAAGTAAGCTTCATGAATGGCTCCTGGTGTGACGATAATCATTTATCCTAAAACGATCATTTTGCTGATAACAAAAACTATAATTAATAGCTAATAATTATAATAACATAGATTTCATATTATTTTTATACTGCCAATACGGCTTAAATCTAAACAAAACATCAACAGTATCCGGTATCAGGCAGATTCTTAGTATGGAAATAATGAAGTAAGACAGCTTATCGTTCTTGCAGGAAAGGAACAAAGTTGTAATTTTTTTATATGTTTAAACACAAGCGGTTATCAATTTTGCACATAAACTTATCGGAACATGTTATTAATATTTCTAAATATGTGCACCAGATCTTCCCGCTGAAAAAATCGCTTGATTTCCGACCTATCCTATGTGATAACTCAAATGGGTAAACGAGGTACGCTTCTGTTTTTTAAGCAGTAACGACTAGTTTGTATATCGCCGGTAACCGGCAAATTTGTAGGATAGGAATTTTATCAATGGCTAAACTTAAAGGCACCGTTAAGTGGTTTAACGAATCAAAAGGTTTTGGTTTCATCACTCCAGCTGATGGCAGCAAAGATGTGTTCGTACACTTCTCTGCAATCATGACCGATGGTTTCAAAACACTTGCTGAAGGCCAACAAGTTGAATTTGAAGTGCAGGATGGTCCTAAAGGCCCTGCTGCTGCCAACGTCACTAAAGCATAATTATCTCCGGCAGTAATAACTGCCCCTGATAGTTGGTTTTACCAGCGTGGTCAACGCGACAGCCTGATAGCCGTTTTAACAACGAGTGTATATCACTGACGCAAATTCAGACCCTGTGCCCTTGCGGGCATGGGGTTTTTTATTGCCTGTCCTGCGGTGGTTTCCTGTCACCGGATGCGTATAATTCACTATACAGAGCGGGACAGTAAAAACAGGAGATATCAGGGTGAGAATCAACGCATTAACCATTGCAGGAACGGACCCGAGCGGCGGCGCGGGTATTCAGGCGGATTTGAAAACCTTTTCCGCACTGGGCGTTTACGGCACCACGGTGATGACAGCGCTGGTGGCACAAAATACCTGCGGTGTGAATTCGGTTCATTCCGTCCCGCCGGAATTTGTCGCGGCACAACTGGATGCGGTACTTACGGATGTCAGAATTGACAGTGCCAAGATTGGCATGTTGTCGGACGGTAACGTGACCCGCACCGTGGCAGAAAAACTGCGGCAGTACACAGTACCGTATGTGGTACTGGACACGGTGATGCTGGCGAAAAGCGGCGATCCGCTGCTGAAAGCCGATGCGGTTGATTTACTGACCTCTGAATTATTACCTTACGTTTCAATCATCACCCCCAATCTTCCTGAAGCTGCCGCGTTGCTGAAAACAGCTGTTGCCACAGATGAAAAGATGATGCAGCAGCAGGGCGAGGCGCTCATGACCGCCGGGGCAAACGCCGTTCTTCTGAAAGGCGGGCATCTGGATAACGCCGAAAGCCCGGACTGGCTGTTTCTGCCGGAAGGTCGTCACCGCTTTACCTCTGTCCGTATTCCGACCAAAAACAGTCACGGTACCGGCTGCACATTATCTGCGGCGATGGCAGCACTGCGGCCGCAGTGTGCGGACTGGGCAGAAACTACTAAGGCGGCAAAACAGTATCTGCACGGGGCGCTGGCCGCGGCTGACAGCCTCGGAGTGGGGCACGGACATGGCCCGGTTCACCATTTTTATCAGTGGTGGTGATATCGCGCGATAATTGGTGTATATTGCGCGCTTTTCAGGGGGGAAGATATGGAAACGGGTTCATCTGTGCGTCTTAATAAATACATCAGCGAAAGCGGCATCTGCTCCCGCCGGGATGCAGACCGCTATATTGAGCAGGGATTGGTTCTGATCAATGGCAAACGTGCGGCTATCGGCTCACAGGTTATGCCGGGTGATGTGGTCAAAGTCAATGGTCAGCTGATTGAGGCGCGGGAGCAGGATGATCTGGTGCTGATTGCTCTCAACAAACCGGTGGGCATTGTCAGCACAACTGATGACGGCGAGAAAGACAATATTGTTAATTTCGTCAACCACAGCACCCGTATCTTCCCTATCGGCCGCCTGGACAAAGATTCTCAGGGGCTGATTTTCCTGACTAACCACGGCGATCTGGTGAATAAAATTCTGCGTGCCGGAAATGACCACCAGAAAGAGTATGTGGTAACGGTGAATAAACCGGTCACGGATGATTTTATCCGTGGTATGGCGGCAGGTGTGCCGATCCTCGGTACGGTAACCAAAAAATGTAAAGTGAAGCAGGAAGCGCCGTTTGTTTTCCGTATCACGCTGGTTCAGGGGCTGAACCGTCAGATCCGCCGCATGTGTGAGCATTTCGGCTATGAAGTGACGAAGCTTGAGCGCGTCCGCATCATGAATATCAGCCTGGCTGGGATTCCGGTGGGGGAATGGCGTGATTTAACGGATGATGAGCTGGTTGAACTCTTTGATGCGATTGAAAAATCGTCATCGGAAGATAAAAAAGTCAAAAAACCAGCCGCAAAACCGCAGAAGCGTGATAACAAAATCAACGTCGCTCCGCCGGTTTATCCGGGATCAGATAAGCCGCAGAAGAAGAAAGAGAGCAGCAGCGATAGTAACCGCCAGCGCTTTGCCCAGGCCGGGCGGAAGAAGAAGAAACGCTGACAGGACGGGGCCCGGCTCCGCGGACAACGGGCAAAACGAAAAGTCGCTGTAAATACATCCCTGTAAGCTCAGGCGCGTCATCCATGACGCGCATGCTTTTCGTCCGCCTGCCCGTTACCGCGAATCCCTCAGAATCCGCAGAGCGGGTTTGTTATCAGGCAATCGTCACTTTCTTATCGAGATACACATCCTGCACTGCATTAATCAGTGCCACCCCGTCTTTCATCGATTTCTTAAAGGCTTTACGGCCGAGGATCAGCCCCATGCCGCCGGCACGTTTGTTGATCACCGCAGTACGGACGGCATCTGCGAGGTCATTATTACCGGATGCACCGCCGGAGTTAATCAGCCCCGCACGGCCCATATAGCAGTTTGCCAGCTGATAACGGACCAGATCAATCGGATTATCGGTGGTCAGTGTGCTGTAAACCCGCTCGTCAGTATGGCTGAAGCCGATGGCTTTAAAGCCGCCGTTGTTTTCCGCCATTTTTTGTTTGACGATATCCGCGCCGATGGTTGCCGCAAGGTGGTTTGCCTGACCGGTTAAATCCGCGCTGGCATGATAATCCACGCCATCTTTTTTGAAGGCCGGGTTGCGCAGATACGCCCACAGTACCGTGACCATTCCCAGCTCATGAGCACGTTCAAAGGCCGCAGATATTTCCTCAATCTGACGGCGGGATTCCGGTGAACCGAAATAAATTGTCGCCCCGACTGCCACCGCACCCATTTCAAACGCCTGCTCAACACTGGCGTACAGTGTCTGATCATACTGCGCAGGCAGGCTGAGGGTTTCATTGTGGTTGATTTTGACGAGGAACGGGATACGGTGTGCATAGCGGCGGGCAACAGAAGCCAGTACGCCGTAAGTGGATGCCACACAGTTACAGCCCGCTTCGATAGCCAGCTCGACAATATTTTTCGGATCAAAATAGAGCGGGTTGGCCGCAAAAGAGGCGGCTGCTGAGTGTTCAACGCCCTGATCCACCGGCAGAATGGAAAGATAACCGGTTCCCGCCAGACGACCGTGATTAAACAGAGACTGCATAGAGCGCAGCACGGTATTTGGCCGGTTATTGTCAATCATCACGCGGGTGACAAAGTCATCGCCCGGCAGATAGAGATTGTCTTTGGGAATGGTGGTGCAGGTGTGTTCAAGAAGAGATGATGCATCATTGCCTAACAACTTAACGATATCAGTCATGGTATGTAAACTCCGATTCCTGTAGCGTGTTATAAAATTGTCACGGATTGTCGTGGATTGTGTTTAAGATAACAACCCGCAGTGTGGCGGTAACCGGCACTGGATCGCTTCAGGCAGCACGGAAAAGGTGAATTGCTGACCAGTCAGTGGTTCGCCGTCGAGGTTAAACACCATTTCATGGGCCGCGCTGATGGTGATCCGCGTGCTGCTTTTCATAATGACACCTTCCGCTTCACCGTCATTAAAGAGGCTGTTCCAGAGTGAGCGCGGCCAGTTGCGTTCCGGCAGAATGCTCAGGTTGAGCAGCCCGTCGTTGATCCGTGCATCCGGGCACAATTTGTGTCCGCCGCCCGCCTGACAGCCGTTACCGACGCCGATAACCAGCGCGTCATCCTGCCAGTGAAAATCATCGCAGCTGATGGTGCAGTGATCGGCTTTCAGCAAATCGCTGCGTGTCAGCCCGTGGAGAAAATACGCGGCGCCGCCGAAGGTGCTTTTCAGGGCTTCCGGGGTATCGGTGGTGATTTTCGGGCCGAATCCGCCGGTGGCCATATTGATGAAATAGTGAGATTCATTGATGCAGCCAATATCAATAGCGGTTGCGCTGCCTTTGGCGGCCAGAAGCAGGGCTTTGGTTTTATCCGCCGGAATACCGGTTGCGGTGGCAAAATCATTGGCGGTGCCAAGCGGCAGAATGCCGAGAACAGGGCGTTCCTCAGCCGGATATGACATCAGTGCGCTGCATACGGCATTAATTGTGCCGTCGCCTCCGGCGGCAATCATGGTCGCCGCGTTCAGGTGATGTGCTTCGCGGACAAAGCGGGGAATATCTTCCGGCTCCCACGTCACCCGCACCTGAATATCCTCACCACTTTCCCGTAAGTACCGGACAGCCTGACGAATACCGTCATCGCCGGCACGTTTGCCGTTAAGAACGACTATATGCGTTTCCGCCATATCAGTCTCCGTGTTCAGATTGCGTCTTTTAAAGATAACAAATACAGGCGGATTCTGCCGGGAAAAAAAAGCGGAGAAAAAGGGAAGGGCACAAAAAGAAAAGGTTGGCTCAAGGGAGATTGAGCCAACCAAGGAGGTGGTTCCTGGTATTACATATTGCGTTTTAGTTCTTTATTTTCCTGTCCGATACTACGAAATAACCAAAGTGATTGTTGTGATCGGATTCGAAAATTCAGAATTTTACCCGTTTACGGCCGCAGCGTCGGTAAATTCCGGCATATGCGGATTACGGGTGCTGGTACCCTGTAAGTTACGGATCAGCAATGCAAATTCCAGGTTCACATCATCAGAAACCGGCAGATAGACAATATGACCATTACCCGGTGCGACATCTGTGGCTTCCCCTTTGCGGTTATTCATGGCATCGAGGGTAAAGCTGATATTACCGTTCGGGGTCATCAGTTCCAGGCTGTCGCCGACAGAGAATTTATTTTTGACATCCACTTCAGCCAGGCCGTTCACGCGGTTGCCGGTAAACTCGCCGACAAACTGCTGGGAATCAGAAACGGAATAACCGTATTCATAAGTCTGATAAGAATCATGGGTATGACGGCGCAGGAACCCTTCGGTATAACCGCGGTGTGCCAGGCCTTCCAGTGTGGTCAGCAGAGATGCATCAAACGGTTTCCCGGCAACGGCATCATCAATAGCACGGCGGTAAACCTGTGCGGTCCGGGCGCAGTAATAGAAGGATTTGGTACGGCCTTCGATTTTCAGGGAGTGAACGCCCATCTGTGTCAGTTTTTCGACATGCTCGATAGCCCGCAGATCTTTGGAGTTCATAATATAGGTGCCGTACTCATCTTCGAACGCGGTCATATATTCACCCGGACGCTGTGCTTCCTCAATCAGGAACACTTTGTCAGTCGGTGCGCCAACCCCGAGAGTCGGCTCAATATTCTTCACCGGAATGGGTTCCTGCTTGTGAACAATATTGCCGACCACATCTTCTTTGCCTTCTTCCACTTTATATTCCCAGCGGCAGGCATTGGTGCAGGTGCCCTGGTTAGGGTCACGTTTGTTAATGTAACCGGAAAGCAGGCAGCGGCCGGAGTAAGCCATACACAGTGCGCCGTGGACAAATACTTCCAGTTCCATATCCGGCACATTTTTGCGGATATCGGCGATTTCTTCGAGTGACAGTTCACGGGAGAGGATCACACGGATCAGCCCCATCTGATTCCAGAATTTCACGGTTGCCCAGTTCACGGCGTTGGCCTGAACGGATAAATGAATGTCCATCTGCGGGAAATGCTCGCGTACCATCATGATCAGACCGGGGTCGGACATAATCAGGGCGTCCGGACCCATGGCAATCACCGGCTCCAGGTCACGGATAAAGGTTTTCAGTTTGGCGTTATGCGGGGCGATATTCACCACGACATAGAATTTTTTACCCAGTTCGTGGGCTTCCTGAATACCTTTGGCGAGGTTTTCGTGGTTAAATTCGTTATTACGGACACGCAGGCTGTAACGTGGTTGTCCGGCATAAACCGCATCCGCACCATAGGCGAACGCATAGCGCATATTCTTCAGCGAGCCCGCCGGAGAGAGTAATTCGGGTGTAAACATAATGTATTCCGATCTGAGTTCAAGTCAGAACCTTCCCCTGCGGGGGAGGCGTAATCAAGGCGATGGATTCTAGCGCGTCATCCGCCCGGTATCAAATGAATTACTGAAAATGGCATGAATATCGGATAACGATTTGATATAGTTTCGTTAAATTCAGTGACGCGGCGGAGAATTCCCGCTTCGTTATCATTTACTATAGTCTGTTACAGCGTGGATACATGGAAAAACGTCATATTGCAGTCTGGATTGGTCTGGTTCTTAACCTGATTTTCCTGGGAATTATCGCCTATATTCCGTCGGCTCTTGAGCCGTACCGGGATCAGCTGGATTATCAGACACAACAGCTGATCGAAGTCTTACCGTACGTGAAAATTCTGATGACCGGCGGAATTGCGGCACAGCTTATCAGTCTGACATTTCCGCGTAACCAGCCGAAATTGGGCCTGATTTTCGCTATGATCGGCGGTATTATTTTTGTTCCGCTGGGTTTTATCTTTATCGTCGGTTATCTCTACGACTATAACCGCGTGGTCTACAGTTCACTGAAAAGTGTCCCGAAACTGGCGCAGTTACCGTTTGAGGTTCTGCTGAAGTTTAATAAGCAGCGTCAGGTCAGTATGGCCGCGATGTATGCTGTGCTCGGTGTGGTACTGCTGGTCATCGGTATGGACTTCGGCGGTATCATGGTTGCGGTGGGTATTGTGCTGCTGATTAATGCGCGGCGTATCCAGTATTATCCGATGCTGGCGATTGCCGGCGATAATCTGCTGTTTACCCCCGGGCAGTATGCTGTCTGCTATGAAGCGCCGCTGAGTGCTTTCACCGTGATAACAGACAACCGTTCTGCACTGAAACTGCATATCAGAACCGCTGAGCTGGATCGGGTATTCCGTATTGCAAAAGCTGATTTATTACAGGATGAGCAAAATACGCTTGATAAAATCCTGGCCCGGCTGAAGCGTCCGTCAGTGATACAGTAATCAGAAAAATAAAAACGGCGGATATCCCGCCGTTTTTATATGTGTCAGATAACAAACAGTCAGATAACCATCTCAGATGATGGTGGCGGCAATAATCTCCGCGGGGCCGCCTTCCCAGCGATAGCCTAATCCGTACACCGAATGAATAAAATCGCGGTCACTTTCCAGCTGTCCGAGCTTGCGGCGCAGGTTTTTGATATGGCTGTCGATAGTGCGGTCAGTCACCACGCGGTAATCATCGTACAGATTATCCAGTAACTGGTTACGGGACAGCACGGTGCCGGGGTGCGACACCATTGTGCGCAGCAAACGGAATTCAACCTGAGTGAGATCCAGGCTCTGTGTCCCGAAGCGTACCTGATAATTCACTTCATCAATAACCAGGGTGTCAGATTTATCCTCTGACGTTTCGTTACTGCGCTGACAGCGGCGCAGAATGGTTTTGATCCGCGCCACGACTTCACGCGGGCTGTAAGGCTTGCAGACATAATCATCCGCACCGATTTCCAGTCCCAGCAGGCGGTCAATCTCTTCCGTTTTCGCCGTCACCATCATGACGGGTACATCGCTGAACTGACGGATTTCACGGCAGAGTGTCAGACCGTCTTTCTCCGGCAGCATCAGATCCAGTAAAATCAGATCCGGATGATTTGCCCGGACCCAATCTGTTACTTCGCCGCCGCGTGCCAGCCAGTGAGTGCGGTAATGCTCGGCGTGCAGATAATCCGTCAGTAACTGAGCCAGTTTCGGCTCATCTTCCACAATAAGAATCAGTTCGGCATGTTGTTCCATGCGGTAAACTCCTGTCAGTCAGGGCGTGGCAGTATCAGCGTAATCGTCACACCGCCGAGCGGGGATGCGGATGCACTGATCTGCCCGTGATGCGCTTCCGCTATTTTATCACAGATCGCAAGGCCGAGTCCGGAGCCGCCGCTGGCACGGTTGCGGGAGGATTCACTGCGGTAGAAGCGTTCAAAAATCTGTGAAAACTGTTCTTCAGTCAGCCCCGGCGCACTGTCTGACCAGTCGATCCGGATCTGTGTTTCATTCTGTTCCCCGCGAACCACAATCTGCCCGCCGCTGTCGGTGTAACGCAGGCTGTTTTCCAGCAGATTATGGAACAGCTGGCCGAGCCGTGCATCATCGCCGAAAATCATCAGCGTGTCCGGCAGTTCAGTTGTCACGGTGAGATTTTTTTCCTGCAACCGGTGACGGAATACGCCGATGGAGCGGCTGATCACATCACTCAGGTTACATAACTCTTTACGGTAGGAGAGTGACCCGCTGTCGGATAATGAGAGCTGATGCAGATCACTGACCAGTTTTGTCAGTGTCTGAACTTCCGCCAGCAGAGATGCGAGGGTTTCCGGTGTCGGCTGGCGTATCCCGTCCTGAAGGGCTTCCAGCTCGCCCTGCAATACTGCCAGCGGGGTACGCAGTTCGTGTGAAACGTCCGCCATGTAGTCGCGGCGCATCAGTTCATTTTTTTCCAGCGCGGAGGCGAGCTGATTAAAATCATTCGCCAGCTGTGCAATTTCATCTTTACCGTGAACCGGCACACGGCTGCTGAAATTGCCCGCAGCCAGCTGATGTGTGCCTTCCGCCAGCCGTTTGACGGGCCGCAGAAAACCGCGTGTCAGCAGCCAGGTCACCACCAGAGTGACCAGCAGTACCAGCGCCGACACTATCCAGCTTGTGCGTGCCTGCTGATGTGAAAAGCTCTGATCGGCGGCACGGTTGATATTATCATCTGCCGGCATCACCACCCAGCCGACCACCTTGTTGTTATATCTCACCGGCTTGCGGTACAGATCGCCACGCGGCACCGGGCCGTGCCCGAACAGCCGGCGATCATCGTCATCCAGCAGCCAGAAACGCATTTTCCAGCCGCGTTCCATATGCTGCATATGGCGGTCGGTATCCAGAGCCCGCAGTGCCTGCATAAATCCGCGCTGATTATTGCGCAGAAAATACCAGCTGCCGTAATCGGCATATTTTTCAGCGACAACATCGGCGATCATCTCCGTCCGGTCTTCAGCAGAGCGCTGGAGATAGCCGAGAAAGCCCTGCTCAAAACTGAAGCGGATAGCCAGATGCATGGTCAGTACCACCAGCATACAGGTGGCAAAAATGGCGAGAAACAGTTTGTGACCAATACCGGTTTTCATGTATTTCCCTCCGTGTTCAGAACGGGCTGTCCGGCAGGTTCCCCGGTTTTTTTACGGCGCAGCCGGTCAAAAAACAGGTAAATCACCGGCGTGGTATACAGTGTCAGGATCTGGCTGACCAGCAACCCGCCGACCACTGTAATACCGAGCGGCTGGCGCAGTTCCGCACCGTCACCGCTGCCGAATGCCAGCGGCAGTGCACCGAAAAGGGCAGCCAGCGTGGTCATCAGGATCGGGCGGAAGCGCAGCAGACACGCCTGAAAAATCGCATCCCGCGCACTCTGCCCGCCGCGCTGGGCGGCAATGGCAAAGTCCACCATAATAATGGCGTTTTTCTTCACAATCCCGATCAGCAGCATAATGCCTATCAGGGCGATCAGGCTGAACGGTGTATCAAAAAATTTCAGTGCAAGCAGTGCACCGACCCCCGCAGAGGGCAGGGTGGATAAGATGGTCAGCGGGTGAATAAAGCTTTCGTACAGCATACCGAGCACCAGATACACGGTGACAATGGCGGCGATAATCAGCAGCACCTGAGACTGTAATGTTTCCTGAAACAACTGCGCTGTTCCGGCAAACGAACCGCGCAACCCGGACGGCACACCCAGTTCCACCATGGTACGTTCGACAGCCGTCACGGCATCTGACAGAGAATACCCTTCCGCCACGTCAAAGCCGATTGTTGAAGCCGCTGACAGCCCCTGATGGTTGACACTCAGCGGCGCATTTGCCGGACGCCACTGTGCGAAATACGCCAGCGGAACAGGTTGTCCCTCTTTATTGATGACAAACATTTTATCCAGCGCGCTGACATCCTGCGTGTACTGCGGCGCGACTTCCATCACTACTTTATACTGGTTCAGCGGCTCATAAATCGTGGAGATCTGCCGCTGGCCGAAGGCGTTATTGAGCAGATTATTGGCATCATTGACACTGATCCCGAGTTGCGCCATCACATCGCGGTCATAGGTCAGTGCCATCTCCGCACCTTTATCTTCTTTATCCGAGTTTACATCGGTCAGCTGCGGCAGTTCACCGAGTGCTTTGCGGATTTTCGGCTCCCATTCCCGCAGCAGGGATAAATCATCCGCCAGCAGGGAATACTGATAACTGGAGTTGGACTGACGCCCGCCTGCCCGCACATCCTGTACCGGGATCAGAAACAGGTTGGCGCCCGGTTCATCGGCGAGGGTAACCCGCAGCCGGTTGATCACATCCTGGGCGCTGTCTGTCCGCTCATCCAGCGGATTGAGCGAGATAAACATAAACCCGCTGTTCACACGACCGCCGCCGGTAAAGCCGGTGACACTGGCGACATCTTTATCACTGTGAATACGCTGCATAAAGGTTCGCATTTTCTGCTCCATCGACTGGAACGAAATGCTCTGGTCAGCACGGACAAAGCCCAGCAGCCGGCCGGTATCCTGATCCGGGAAAAAGGTTTTTGGTACGGAGATATAGAGCCAGACCGCCAGGGCAATGGTGCCGGTGAAAATCAGCAGCACCCAGCGGCTGTGTGCCAGCACCACGGTCAGACTGCGTCCGTACCATTGCTGAATACGGAACAGGATTCTGCCCGCGCCGCGCTTGCGCTCCCGTGCCGGAGCCGCCCGGTTTTTCAGCAGATAGGCGCAGAGCATCGGGGTGAGTGTCAGGGAGATAACCAGTGAAATAGCAATGGCGGTGGTCAGGGTGATGGCGAACTCGCGGAACAGCCGCCCGACAAGGCCATCCATCAGCAGCAGCGGAATAAACACCGCCACCAGGGAAATACTCATCGAAAGCACGGTGAAACCCACTTCGCTGACCCCTTTGAGCGCAGCTTCTTTGGGTTTCAGTCCGTTTTCAATATGACGGGCGATATTTTCCAGCACCACAATGGCATCATCCACCACAAAGCCGGTGGCGACGGTCAGTGCCATCAGTGACAGGTTATTGAGGCTGAACCCGCACAGATACATGGCGCTGAAAGTACCGATAAGTGAAACCGGCACGGCCAGCGCAGGGATAATGGTGGCGCGGCCGGAGCGCAGAAACAGGAAGACGACCAGGATCACCAGACCCACCGCAATGGTCAGTGCGCGCTCCACTTCTGTCAGTGAGGCACGGATGGTCGGTGTGCGATCCTGCGCGACCTGCAAATCCACACTGGCGGGAATGGCATCCTGTAATACCGGCAGCTGTTCGCGGATACGCGCCACCGTAGCGATAATATTGGCACCGGCTTCACGGCGGATCACCAGCAGAATAGCGGGCTTACCGTTGCTCATCCCGGCTGCGCGGACGTTCTGCACCGAGTCTTTCACGGTGGCGACATCCGCCAGGCGTACTGCCGCGCCGTCATTGTAATGCACAATCAGCGGACGATAATCATCCGCGGTTTTCAGTTCACTGTTACTGCTAATCTGCCAGCGGCGGTCATTGTCAGAAACAGAGCCCTGCGGGCGCAGCACGTTGGCATCAGCAATCGCTTTGCGGACGCTGTCGAGGGAAACGCCCTGATTAAACAGTTGTGACGGATTCAGTTCCACGCGCACAGCAGGCAGTGAGCCGCCGCCGACCGAAACCTCACTCACGCCCTCAATCTGCGACAGGCGCTGCGCCAGCCGGGTGGAGGCGATATCATAGAGTTTGCCGGTATCGAGCGTGTCCGATGTCAGCGTCAGGATCATAATCGGCGCATCGGACGGGTTGGATTTATAGTAACGTGGCCGCGACGGCATCCCTGACGGCAGCAGATTCTGCGCAGCATTCAGTGCCGCCTGCACATCGCGGGCGGCGCCGTTGATATCGCGGTTAAGTTCAAATTCCAGGGTGATACTGGTGCTGCCGAGCGAGCTGGATGATGTCATTTCCGACACTCCGGCTATCTGCCCGAGTGATCGCTCCAGCGGCGTGGCGACAGACGATGCCATGGTTTCCGGTGATGCGCCCGGCAGTGACGCCGAGATATTGATCACCGGATAATCCACCTGCGGCAGCGGTGCCACCGGCAGGAACAGGAAGCTGATCGCCCCGCACAGGGTGATGGCGAGGCTTATCAGCGTCGTCGCCACCGGACGGGCGATAAACAGGGCGAACAGCCTCATGATGAGGCTCCCGTGTTGTCATTTTCCGGGGTAAACCGGGCGTGTTCGCGCCAGTGTGACAGGCGGTCAAACAGCAGGTAAATCACCGGGGTGGTAAAGAGTGTCAGGATCTGGCTCATAATCAGCCCGCCGACCATACAGACCCCGAGCGGCTGGCGCAGTTCGGCACCGACCCCGGTACTGAGCATCAGCGGCACCGCGCCGAACAGCGCGGCCATGGTGGTCATCAGGATCGGGCGGAAACGCAGGAGACAGGCCTGATAAATCGCATCATACGGTGACAGCCCCTGTTCGCGCTCAGCGGCGAGGGCGAAGTCAATCATCATAATGGCGTTTTTCTTCACAATCCCGATCAGCAGAATAATACCGATAATCGCGATGACATCCAGCTCATTGCCCGCCATGTTCAGCGCCAGCAGCGCACCGACCCCGGCAGTGGGCAGGGTGGAGAGGATGGTAATCGGGTGAATAAAACTCTCATACAGAATACCGAGCACAATATACATCGCTACTACAGCGGCGAGGATCAGCCACAATGTACCGGACAGGGCATTTTCAAAGGCGAGGGTCGCCCCCTGGAATTGTGTGGTGATATCTTTCGGCAGGCTGATACGCTGCTCTGCTGATTTCACCGCGTTCACAGCTGCTTCCAGTGAACCGCCCGCCGGGATATTAAAGGAAAAAGTGGCGGACGGGAACTGAGCCAGATGGTTAATGGCCAGCGGGCCGAAGCGCTGCGAAACAGTGGCAAACGCTGACAACGGCACAGAATTGCCGTCTTTGTTGGTCAGACGGATGCTGTTGAGGGCATCCGCGCCCGGTGTCAGCGCGGTATTATTTTCCAGCACCACCCGGTACTGGCTGGCCTGGGTATAAATCGTGGAGATCAGGCGCTGACCAAACGCATTGTACAGCGCGTTATCAATGTTGGTCATGGTCAGCCCCAGCCGTGACGCGGTGTCGCGGTCAATATCGATATAGGCCACCAGTCCCTTGTTCTGCCAGTCATTGCCGGTATCGGTCAGGGCATCACTGCTCTCTAATTCAGTCATCAGGCGCGGCACCCACAGATCCAGCTCCTCCAGGGAGTTCGCCTGTAAGGTGAACTGATACTGAGTACGGGAAGTCTGGGTATCAATCGTCAGATCCTGAGACGGCTGGAGATACAGCTTCACGCCGGGCAGAGTATCCGCTTTTTCCTGCAACCGGGTGATGATGGCTTCCGCGCGGTCAGCCCGCTCAGACAGTGGTTTCAGGGTGATTTGCAGACGTCCGGTATTCAGTGTGGCGTTGCTGCCGTCGATACCGGCAAATGCCGCGATATTCGCCACCGCCGGGTCATCCGCCAGCAGACGGCTTACCGCCTGTTGTTTCTCACTCATGGCCTGAAACGACACGGACTGCGGCGCTTCCAGGGTGCCCTGAATCAGTCCGTTGTCCTGAACCGGGAAAAAACCTTTCGGAATAAACAGATAGAGAATGACAGTGATCGCCATGGTACTGAACGCAACACCGAGTGTCAGCCACTGATGGCGTAATACCCACGTCAGCCAGCGGCCGTAACCGGCAATCACCCGCTCAAAAAAGCGTTCGGTGGCGCGGTTAAAACGGTTATGACGGTGTGCGGATTCCGGTTTCAGGAACCGGGCACACATCATCGGTGTCAGCGTCAGTGATACCACACCGGAAATCAGGATCGCCACGGCGAGGGTGATGGCAAATTCGCGGAACAGGCGGCCGACAATATCCCCCATAAATAACAGGGGAATTAACACGGCGATCAGCGAGAAGGTCAGCGAGATAATGGTAAAACCAATCTCACCGGCGCCTTTCAGGGCAGCGGTCAGCGGTTTGTCACCTTTTTCCAGATAGCGGGCGATATTTTCCACCACCACAATCGCATCATCCACCACAAAGCCGGTGGCGATAGTCAGTGCCATCAGTGTCAGGTTATTGACGGAAAAACCGCAGAAATACATCACCGCGAAAGTACCGACCAGCGAGAGCGGCACGGCCACTCCGGGGATCAGGGTCGCAGCCATATTGCGCAGGAACAGGTACATCACCATGATCACCAGCGCAATTGCCAGGAACAGTTCAAACTGCACATCTTTGACCGAGGCGCGGATAGCATCTGTCCGGTCAGTCAGAACCGTCACCGTCACGGATTCCGGCAGGGTTTCCACCAGCTCCGGGATCAGGGCACGAATGGTATCGGTGGTGGCAATCACGTTCGCGCCCGGCTGGCGCTGCACATTAATCACGATGGCCTGTTTGTCATTGACCCAGGCACCCAGTTGGGTATTTTCCGGTCCTTCCTGCACCGTTGCCACATCCCGCAGGCGGATCGGGGCATTGTTTTTGTAGCTGACAATCAGGTTCTGATAATCTTCCGCCGATTTCATCTGGTCGTTGGCGGATAGTGTTACGGAGCGCGCCGGGCCGTCGAGACTCCCTTTGGCGGAGTTGACGTTGGCGTTGTTAATCGCGGAGCGGATAGTTTCGCTGTCCAGCCCGTAAGCGGCAACCGCATTGGCATTTAGCTGCACCCGTACGGCAGGGCGCTGCCCGCCCGCGAGTGTCACCAGCCCGACCCCTTCCACCTGGGAGATTTTCTGGGCGATGCGGTTCTCCACCATGTCCTGTAACCGCGTCATCGGCATGGCGTCAGAGGTGACGGCAAGGGTCAGTACCGGCGGATCGGCCGGGTTCACTTTGCTGTAAATCGGCGGATAAGGCAGATCATTCGGCAGCAGATTGGTTGCCGCGTTGATGGACGCCTGCACTTCCTGCACTGCCACATCGAGCGGCAGGGAGAGCTGGAACATCAGGGTAATGACAGAGGCTCCGCCCGAGCTTTGCGATGACATCTGCTTCAGGCCGGACATCTGCCCGAACTGGCGCTCCAGCGGCGCAGTCACTGCGGAAGTCATCACATCCGGACTGGCGCCGGGGTAGAGTGTCACCACGCGGATGGTCGGGTAATCCACTTCCGGCAGCGAAGAGACAGGCAACATGCGGTAGCCGACAATCCCCGCCAGCAGAATCGCCAGCATAAACAGGCTGGTGGCAACCGGACGCAGAATAAACAGGCGGGACGGGCCGCCTGCACGGGTTTCAGGGCTGTTTCCGGACATCAGGCCTTATCTCCGGCGGCGGTTTTTTTCTGACCGGACACGACTTCCACCTGTGCGCCGTCGGTCAGGCGGTCGATCCCGTCGGTCACCAGGGTATCACCGGCGCTGACGCCGCTTTTGATCACCACGCGTTCCGGGGTCTGTAATTCCACATCCACAATCTGCTTGCGGACTTTATTGTCTGCCTCCAGAAGCCAGACATAATTGCCTTCTGTTCCCATCTGCAATGCGGCATTCGGGATCACTACGGCATTCTCCAGCTGCCCGACCTGCAACAGCACATTGACAAACTGATTCGGGAACAGCAGGTCGTCGTCATTGGTAAACCGGGCTTTGGCTTTCACCGTACCGGTGGCGGTATCGATCTGGTTATCCAGTGTCAGCAGTTTGCCCTGTGCCAGCCGGATGCTGTTATCTTTGCTCAGTGCGGTGACAGCAAGATCCGGCAGGGTACGCTGCGCCATACGAATCAGCGGGATATCATTTTCGGGGACGGTAAACAGCACATCGGCCGGAGCGGTCTGGTTGATCACCACCAGCGGCATAGCGGTCCCGGCAGTAATAAAGTTGCCGGTATCCACCTGACGCAGCCCCATTTTTCCGCTGATAGGTGCGGTGATACGGCTGTAGGTCAGTTGCAGTTTCGCGCTGTCGATAGCGGCCTGATCCACCTTAATACCGGCTTCTGCCGATTTAACCAGCGCCTGCTGGGTATCGAGTTCCTGTTGTGAAATGACATTGGTGGCGGCGAGTTTCTGATAGCGGCTCAGGTCGCGGCGGGCATTGGTGAGTGTGGCCTGATCTTTGGCTAACTGTCCCTGTGCCTGCGCCAGCTGAATTTCAAACGGACGCGGATCGATGGTTAACAGCAAATCACCGGCATTTACTTTTTGCCCTTCCTCAAAATGGATTTGCATCAGCTGGCCTTCCACGCGGCTGGTTACCGTCACGGAATTTGCTGCCTGAACGGTGCCGAGTGCTGATAATGTCCGCGGAATAGTCTCAGAAACAGCTTTCGCCACCTGTACCGGTGCCAGCGGCGGGCGGCCCGGACGGTTACTGTTTTTACCTGCGGATGCGCCCGGTTTACCGGCAGCAGGCGGAGTGGCCGGTGCCGCAGCGTGAAAGTAATGATATGTGCCGTAACCGGCTGCGCCCAGAAGGAGAACGGCAATCACAATGCCTGTGCGTTTCTTTCTCTTTTGTACATTATTCATTATGGGATTACTCATCATTCCTTTTTACCCGGTACTGCCGGGGTACGCGTAAGGGCACAAAACAGCCTGAATTATGATGGGGATAGTGTACCGGTAAATCTGATCGTAAAAATGGAAGAATTGTGAAAATAACGTTGATACAGGTAAATATATGTGGTTTCAGCAGAGCCTGCATTTATGTCAGGCGTTTTATCATCCCTTAAGGAAACATTACCGGTGCGGTTTACTCAATTTATGATGTGAAGTAACATTGCTTATTATTAACAAGCTGATAATACGCACTATCATGATGAAAAACAGACTTATTCTTGTCTCTGCACTGCTGCTTTCCGGTTGTTCTTCTGTCTGGGTGGAAGTTCCGGGCGGCTCCGATTACACACGGGCAGAAGCGAATGCCTTCTGTGAACCGGAATCACACAAACTTTATCCGGTTAAAAATGAAATTGCCCAGCGCAGTGTGATGCAGGATGTTGAAAAACGCTGCAAAAAGGATGATGACTGCGGCAACAGCAAAACCTACAAAGAGCAGACACCGGTGACAGAAAGTTACGTGATGGATGTGAATGAAAGCACCCGAAACCGTTATTTTTACAACTGTATGAAAATAAAAGGCTGGGATCGGGAAGACCGCTGGATGTGGGAATAACCGGGGATTTCAGGGCAGATATTGCACTGCCCTGATGAATAATCACAGCTTATTTCTGTGATTTTTGTGCAAATTCCTGTTTGGCTTTCGCTAACTGCGCCTGAAATGCCGGGTCGGAATGTAATGTCGCAACAGCAGCTGAACCGACAATCCGCCCGGCATCCACATCACTCTGCCAGTGATAGCCGCAGATGACACGGCTTTGTCCGAACTGATAACCCCGTTCCAGAATCGCATCCTGATTTGCCGGGTTCACTTCCGCCAGCACCAGTGCCGTTGCCCAGCCGATAGACGTATGTCCGGACGGATAAGATCCATTCGTTGATATTATTTTCTGATCTTTGGTATTACAGGTTTCTGTGCCGTAAAACACAAACGGCCGGATACGCATGTAATACTCTTTGGCGTGGCGGGTGGCCAGGTCTCCTGTATCTCCCATCATATTAGTCAGCAGATTATACAGTTCCGGTAAGTCTTTTTTCGTTATCGGATACCCGAATACGCCTGAAAATGCTGTCGCCACACCGCCTTCAGCCAGATCGGCATCAGTATGAGCCTGTTTCCCGCGTTCCGTATTACGTAGTATCCGGCCTTTTTCATACACTGCCTGATCATTTAAGAACAGAATGCTGCCGATTTCCGGTGGTGGCGGCAACAGTTTCAGGCTGTCAGCAACCTGTTCATTTTTCAGATAATATAAATCAGGCTTGGTGGTGGCATCATCTCCCGGCGGGATCGCTGCTGGTGCGGAAAGGGAATACAGTGAGAGCAGACAACCTGCAATAATATTTTTTTTCATAATATCTCCTTATCAGATACACCAGTATTACTCAGGAATCTTACTGACAGGCAGAATGAAAAAAAGCAGATTACTGTTAATTTTTTTTAAAAGGGGTGACGAAACAGCCGGAAAACAGGTAATTATTTTTGATGATGATTTTCAGATAATTTGATGGAAATAGCGTAGTTTTTGTTAACGAACTGATAAATAAGACCAGTCTGACATGGCTAAAAAAGATAACACACCGATATTATAGGAAAATATAAAGTGGCAGGGGGTGTTTCTGTCATCATATTATTAACAATTGAAATGAATGAAATTTTCCGGTTCTCACCGTAAACGAATGTTACTGCTACCGCTTTTCGTATCACTGCGTATACTCACAATGAGTAAGATTCTCATTCAACAGGGGTATATTATGACAGGTGTAATCAACAGGCTGTTATCACACGACGATGCCGGGAAATTATTGCTGCGGCTGGCGGTCGGCGGATTAATGTTGTTTCACGGTATCGGTAAATTACTCACCGGCGCGGCGGGTATCAAAGGGTTACTGGCCTCGTTCGGGTTACCGGAATTTATCGCTTACGGTACTTATTTCGGGGAAATTGTCGCACCGGTCTTTATTATTCTCGGCATTCTGACCCGGCCGTCGGCACTGCTGGTGTCCTTTACCATGGTCGTTGCCTGGCTGATGATCGGCGTGAGCAAAACCTTTGTGCTCGACCCGACAGGGGCATGGGCGATTGAAAGTCTGATGTATTTCTTTATCAGTGGTATTGCACTGGCCTTTATCGGTCCGGGGAAATATTCCGTGATGAAAAATCCGGACTGGCGCTGATTCAGAAGACAGAAACAGCAAGGGCGGATAATTATCCGCCCTTGCTGTTTTTACTGTTCCGTTATGATGGCTGTGCTGTGACAGTTTTCATATTCTGTGTTTTACGCGCCGTCCAGCCTTTGTGAGCCAGCGGCATAAAGCCGATGATAATCGCCAGCACGGACACGCCTGCCACATAATACGCCGGTGCCATTGCACTTTTCTGTAACCATGCACCGGTCAGCATCGGCGTTAACCCGCCGAATACCGCGTAAGCCATGTTATAGGCAAAGGATAAGCCGGAGAAACGGATTGCCGGCGGAAATGCCCGCGTACTGATGATTGGTGTAGTGGCAATCGCGCCGACAAAAAAGCCCATCACCGCATAGTTGATCACCAGCGATGCTGCGGCGATATCCGGTGACAGTGCGCTGTAAAAATGGAACGCGGTTACTGCTAATCCGCCCCAGGACAATGCCAGCGTCACCCGGCTGCCGATTTTATCTTCCAGCCAGCCCCAGAAAATACAGCCGAGGGTTAATGTCAGTGTGGCCACACAGTTTGCCTGTAATGACAGTGTGCGATCAATACCGTACATTTTTTCCACCACAACAGACGGGGTCATCAGGATGATTACCACGATAGCGGTAGATAATGACCAGGTCAGCCCTGCGGTAACAAAACAGGCCATTTTGTGGTTTTTCAGGACCGTTTTCACCGGCATTTCTTCGGATAATGTCCGTTTGGCGGCCATTTCTTTAAAAATCGGCGTTTCCTGCAAAAAGCGGCGCAGATAAACAGAAATCAGGCCGAACACACCACCAAGGATAAACGGAATACGCCATGCCCATGCAGTGACTTCCGCCGCAGTATAAGAGGCCTGAACCGCGATAGCGACCAGCGAGCCGAGCAGAATACCGCCGGTGATCCCTGACGTCAGTGTGCCGACACCCAGCCCGTAGCGCTGTTCCGGTGTGTGTTCCGCGATAAACACCCAGGCTCCGGGCATCTCACCGCCGATAGCCGCGCCCTGTAAAATCCGCATCAGCAGTAACAGGACAGGTGCTGCCACGCCGATGCTTTCATAGGTCGGCAACATACCGATGACCAGCGTCGGAACTGCCATCAGGAAAATACTCAGGGTAAACATGCGCTTGCGGCCGATAATATCGCCGAAATGCGCCATAATGATCCCGCCGAGCGGACGTGCCAGGTAACCGGCGGCAAAAATTCCCAGCGTTTTCATCTGGGCGATAAACTCATTATCCCCCGGGAAAAAGAGGTGGGTTAGTGTACCGGTAAAAAACACAAATATGACAAAATCATAGAATTCAAGCGTGCCGCCGAGGGAGGATAATCCCAGTGTTTTATAATCGTTTTTATTTAATGGCCTTGCCTGAGGCTGACTTAATGGCGATGTATCGGTTGTCATAATTATGTCCTTTTATTTACTTATTTATTCAATGACGGGGGTCGTGTCATTTTTTTTCTCATTTGTGTTTCCCAAAAGAGAGGTGACGGCAACACTATCCCGGTTATCACAGGGATAGCCGGAAATAAAAAACGGGAATTGTCTGTTACCGGAGGGTATGCTTTGTTATAGCAAGAAATTCCGTATATTGTAAACAGCACCAGCAAAAACAAGATATATATTCTTTTTGTATGCTTTAAGTTGAAATGTTGAACTAAATATGATTTGCGCCACGGATGATAACGTTAAGGAATCCGGAATGACAGCATATTATGAAAACCAAAGCGGATAATTTCCGGAATATCTGAAGTATCAGCTCTTATTATTATTTACCCGGAATACTGGTTTATAAAATACAATTAATGACATTATATGAATATGGCTTATCAATATACTTGCGAATAAGCAGCAGTAAATAAATATAAATAAGTGTGAGCGGCATGATGATTATTTCAGAGCAACAGTACGGAAGTGATCATATTCACCGGATATTGTCTGTCCGGTACCATAATCTGCTGTGGTAACATCGTATGAGAACGGATGAAGAAAGGAAAACGGCCACGGAGAGCAGAAGTAAAACTTCTCTTTCCGTGACCGCAGCCGGTTATTTGAGCAAAAATCAGACCAAAAACAGGGTGGCAAGACCTAAAAAGATGAAAAATCCGCCGGTATCGGTGATCGCGGTGATCATCACGCTGGCGCCGAGTGCCGGGTCACGGCCGAGCTTCATCATTGTCAGCGGAATCAGCACACCCATTATGGCGGCCATCAGCAGGTTGAGCACCATTGCGAGTGTCATCACAGCGCCCATGGCGATATCGCCGTAAAGCAGATACGTGACAACCCCCATAATACCGCCCCAGACTACACCGTTGATAAAGGCGACCCCCAGCTCGCGCAGCAGCAGGAAGGAGAAGCTGCCTTTCTGGATCTGGTGAAGCGCCAGTGCACGGACAATCATCGTAATTGTCTGGTTACCGGTGTTACCGCCGATACCGGCGACAATGGGCATCAGGGTGGCGAGTGCAACCAGCTGGGAAATGGTATGCTCAAACACACCAATCACGCGGGAGGCAACAAATGCGGTACAGAGGTTTATCGCCAGCCACGCCCAGCGGTTTTTCACTGCCTGGCCGACCGGGGCAAATACATCCTCTTCCGGGCTTAAGCCCCCCATACGGCGGATGTTTTCTTCACTTTCTTCATTCAGGTTATCAACGATATCCTCAACGGTCAGTCGTCCGAGCAGCCGTCCGTTATTATCGACGACGGCGGCAGAAATTAAGTCATAACGTTCGAACGCACCGGAGGCATCTTCGCCTTTTTCATCCGGCAGGAAGGTAACCGGCTCGGTTTTCATCACATCCGAAACCAGTTTGTCCGGTGACTGGGTCAGAATGGTGGTCAGCGGCAGCTCGCCCTGTAAAATATTATTGCTGTCGATAACAAAGATTTTATCCGTGGCTTCCGGAATATTGCTGCGGTAGCGCAGAAAACGCTGAACCGTTTTCAGCGGGACATTGCCGCGTACAGTGACAAACTCAAAGTCCATCATCTGCCCGATGCTGTCCGCCGGATACTGGAGAACGGTGCGGATGCGGTTACGCAGGCTCGGTTCCAGATAGGTCAGCAGGCGGCGCATGGTATCGCGCGGCAGATGCTCGGCGATATAGGCCTGCTCATCCACATGCAGGGTGGCGACGGCGCGCAGCAGCTCTTTGTCTGACATATCTTTAATCAGACTGTCCCACACGGAAACAGAGGCTTCCACCAGCACTTCCCCGCGCTGATGGTTATCAATCAGGTGCCAGAGCGCGAGACGCTCATCATAGGGCAGGGCTTCCAGCATATCCGCAAGGTCAGCGGCGTGAAGGTCAGTCAGCAAATTTTTGACTAATTTTGATTTTGAATGCAGTTCATCATCACTGAGCCTGGCATGTTCATCGGCAGTGCCCAGAATGGTTTCCACAAACATTGTGTCGTTGAGAAACAGAGGCAAAACCTGCTGACGGATATGTGCCAGCCGCTGGGAGTGCGGATTGACCGGCGATGAGTTATCAATGGAGAAACTGTGTTCAGACATGATTTTCCTTTACACATAAAACTTTAAACAAATAAGACTGGCCGGGGATTCTCCCTGTTAGACGTCTTCTTCTTTTATCGCGAGGTGCCAGCCGGGCACATCATCCCAGTAAGCCTGCTCTTTTTCCAGATCAAGCTGCATTAATGTATTGATAGTCAGATAGTGGCGCGGAAAAAACAGTGTCCAGTGTCCTTCATTGGTCTCCAGACGCAATGTTGCGCGTTTGGTGGTGGACTGGCGCTGATTATTCAGTAATACCGCGAGACGCAGGATCTGTATCAGGGGGATGACCTGTTTGCGTTTAAACAGTGTGAATTTCGGGATGTCGTCACTTTTTACCGCCTTGCGGTGGTAACGCACCAGCGTGGCGAGCAGCAGTTGCTGCTCCTGAGTGAATCCCGGTAAATTTGTGTTTTGCAGAATATAGGCCGAATGGCGGTGCAGGCCTGACAGGTTGATGCTCAGCCCGACTTCATGCAGCCAGACAGCCCAGACCAGAATCGCTTCCTGCTGCGGATCAACCAGGGACGGATTTTGCTCCGCCCATTGCCGGTACAGATTTTTCATGGTGGTCAGGACACGCAGTACCTGGGCGTTGTCTACATTGTAATGTTCCACCAGACTTTGTGCGGTACGCTGGCGGATATCCTGATGACGGAAACGGCCTTCCATCTCATATAAAACCCCTTCGCGCAGGGCGCCGGCAGACAGGCGAAGTTCCGTGATTTTCAGTGCGTCAAACAGACCACACAGAATCGCCAGACCCGGCACAAAGACTTTTTTGCGGTCGTCAGACAGGCCCGGTAAATTCAGTGCATCAAAGCGCTTATAACGCAGTACCTGTTTGACCAGCATTTCCAGATGAACCGGGGTGATTATGCCATCCCGCTCGCCCAGTTCACGGAGGATCTCACAGGCCGCCTTTATAGTACCGGAGGCACCGAGACACACATCCCAGCCCTGCACACGGAAAGCAATCGCCAGGTTTTCCAGTTTGGAAACGGCCATCAGCCGGGCGCGGTTAAAACTGGCTTTGGTGATTTTACCGTCCGGAAAAAACTGACGGCTGAAGCTGACACAGCCCATACGGCGGCTTTCAATTAAAATCGGCTCAAAACGTTCACCGATCACCAGTTCTGTTGAGCCGCCGCCGATATCAATCACCAGTTTACGGCCTTTTTCCGGTTGCGTGTGTTCGACGCCCATAAAAATCAGGCGTGCTTCCTCGTGACCGGAGATAATTTCAATCGGGTAGGGGATAACGGCTGCGGCACGTTCGACAAACTCATGCGCGTTGACTGCCTCACGCAGACTGTGTGTTCCGACAATGGTGACCTGCGCAGCGGGAAAGCCCTGAAGACGTTCGGCAAACAGCGCCAGACAGGCGAGACCGCGTGCCATTGCATCTTCACTCAGTTCATTTTGATCATTTAAGCCTTCGGCCAGATAAACCCGTTGTTTCAGGCGGCTGAGAACCTGGAGTGCACCGTTGACAATACGGGCAATTACCATATGAAAGCTGTTTGATCCGAGGTCGATGGCTGCAATTTCCAGCGGACGATCTTTTTCAGTGATCAGTGATAATGGCATGAACGGGCCTTTTAGTTATCCGGTTGTTCCAGGGAACGAATATAGTCATAAACCGCCATCTGCGAGCGGACTTTCCGCTTGTTACCGCGCGGTACATAATAGTTGGACATCTCTTTGTCGAGATAACGCGCCTTCTCATTATCACTGAACTGAATATCCAGAATATCGAGCACCCTGCGGCGCAGCACCGGATCGAGCAGGCGCACAGCCACTTCAATCCGGTAATCGATATTGCGGGTCATCCAGTCAGCAGAGGAGAGATAGACTTTTTCATCCCCTTTATTGGTGAACACATACACCCGGTCATGCTCCAGGAAACGGTCAACGATACTGGTCACCTGGATATTCTCACTGTACGGCACCAGTGCACACATGCCGCGTACCAGCAGACGGATTTTCACCCCGGCTTCTGAGGCATCATACAGACGCTCACTCAGCTGTTTATCCACCAGGTTGTTAATTTTCAGCGTAATTCCGGCGTCATAACCGGCCAGCGCATTGGCAATTTCATCATCAATCAGCTGATTCAGCATCGCCCGTGAATTCTGCGGGGAAACCATCAGGTTATCAAAGCTGACCGGCCGGTACGGGTTCTCAATAAAGTTGAACACGCGCCGGACTTCATTGGTGATCTCTTCGTTGGCGGTCAGCAGCGAGTAATCCGTGTAGATGCGCGCGGTTTTTTCGTTGAAGTTACCGGTACCGATATGGGCATAACGGCGGATCACATCCCCGTCTTCCAGCCGCGAGATAATAAACAGTTTGGCGTGGATTTTCAGCCCCGGCGCGGAAAAAATAACATGCACACCGGCAGCCGTCAGGTGTCTCGCCCAGTGAATATTAGCTTCTTCATCAAAACGTGCCTGTAATTCCACCACTACTGTGACTTTTTTGCCGTTGTGCGCGGCGTGGATCATGGAATCGATAATGCGGGAATCCTTGGCGACACGGTAGATATTCATCTTGATGGAAATCACGCTCGGGTCAAAGGAGGCCTGACGCAGCAACTCCAGCACATGTTCAAACGTGTGGTACGGATAATAGAGCAGCACATCCCGCTCGCGGATAGCATCAAAGCCGTTGCGGTGATGATCAAACCAGACATGGCGCAGACGCGGCAGCGGTTTGTTTAATAAATTCTTATTGCCTTCATTCGGGAAGCGGATGAAGTCTTTAAAGTTATGGTAGCGCCCGCCGGCAATCACGGAGTCATCATTGGTCAGGCCGAGTTTTTCACGCAGCAGTGTCACCATTTCATCCGGCATATCGCGCTGATAAACAAAGCGTACCGGCTCGGCGGTCAGACGCTGTTTCAGCGTGGAAGACATCATCTCCAGCATCCCGGATTCCATCTCGGTGGCGAGGTCATATTCCGCATCGCGCGTCATTTTCATGGAATAGGCATTGAGAGCGTCGAAATCAAAAAAGCCCTTGAAGATTTCATCCAGACAGTAGCGCAGAATATTGTCAATAAGGATCATCGACTGGCGGCGGCGGCCGTTTTCTGCCGGCAGATTGACAAAGCGCGGCACTTTATCGGACGGAATTTCCAGCAGTGCATAGCGGGTTTCACGGCCGGATTTGACAATCTCCACCACCAGATAGGTGTAATCATCTTTGAGAAATTCGACCAGATCAGTACTGGTCTGGATCATAATCGGCGTGATGTGCTGGCGCAGATGCTGGCGGAAATACTGACGCAGCCAGATTTGCTGCGTCGGTGAAATCTGACGTTCGTTGATCAGGAATATCTGATTACGGGCCATTTCCAGCAGCAGGTCGTTATACAGGGTATCAAATGCCTGATCCTGTTTTGCCACTTTGTTTTCAATTTTGCGCAGAAGATGGCGCCCGCTGGCACCTGACCCGCGTTGTTCCTCATTAATCAGGATGCGGCGTTTGACATCCGCGTAGCGGACTTTGTAAAACTCATCCAGATTATTTGAGTAAATGCCCAGAAAACGCATGCGCTCGATCAGCGGGTTGCGTTTGTCGGCAGCCTCCTGAAGAACCCGCTCGTTGAACGACAGCCAACTGAGTTCTTTTTCCATATAGAGTCTATCTTGGGACATTATTACTCCGGAACGGGTTACTCTGAATCAGGGTTAAACACAGCGTACAGTTTACTAAAAAATCATTACAGGTTCTGCTTTATGCGGGCATTTTTTTCAACGTAACTTTCCGCATCCGCCGATTTATTTTTCATCACCAGATATTCCGGCTGAAAAATACACATACGGATGGCCGTGCGATATTCCCCGTTGACGAAAAACTCATCAATTAACTGACCTTCGGTATGGAAACCGAGCTTTTTATAAATATGAATCGCTTTTTCATTCTCCACATCCACAATCAGATACAGTTTATATAAGTTGAGAACAGAAAATGCGTAATCCATTGCCAGGCGGGCAGCACGGGATGCAAATCCGTGCCCCTGATGTGCAGGGGCGATAATTATCTGGAATTCAGCACGGCGGTGTATATGGTTGATTTCCACCAGTTCCACCAGCCCGGTTTTGGTACCGTCGCTTTCGACAATAAAACGGCGTTCTGATTGATCGTGAATATGTTTGTCGTATAAATCACTTAATTCAATAAAAGCCTCATACGGCTCCTCAAACCAATAACGCATAATGCTGGCGTTATTATCCATCTGGTGAACAAACGCTAAATCTTCACGCTCAAGCGGACGCAGTTTTACAGGCGGAACAGCAGTGCCACCGGACATAAATCACCTCGGTATTGATTGTATTTTATCACTCAGTGTAACACATAACAGAAACGGAATTATCCGGGGATCTGCTTTTCCGCATCATTGCAGGGGCAGGCGCGTAAAATTATGACAATGACCTGTTACTTGAGTACCGGACGCTGCCGACAGGTGATAAAGTATGTGATAATACGCAGATTACTAATAAATACCGGATATTCCCATGAACCCGACAAAAGTGTGCCGCACCCGTCTTAATGCGCTTACCGACCTGCCGAATATCGGTCAGGCGATGGCGGAAGATCTGCGTCTGCTGGGGTATGAGACACCGCAGGATATTACCGGTTCAGACCCGGTGATTATGTATGAAATGCTTTGCGCGGTAACCGGTGTCCGTCAGGACCCTTGTGTCATTGATGTATTCTGGTCTGTCACTGATTTTCTTGCCGGACAACCGGCACAGCCGTGGTGGAATTATACCGGGCAGCGCAAAGCGTATCTTAATGAGATGGCGAAACTGCGGTAATACAGTAGTAATTGCCCGGAAATAACCGGGCGGCGGGAATCAGAGAGCAGAGAGAATCAGAGAGTATTGTGAGAGAGTAATTTCCCGTCCAGATACGCGCCGTCTTCCTGCAATACCAAACGCCCCTGCACAAACCAGTCAACCACCTGCGGATAAATGCGGTGTTCTTCCTGTTGTATCCGTGCGGTGAGGGTATCTTCGGTATCATCCGGCAGAACGGCAATGCGTGCCTGCAAAATAACCGGGCCGCCGTCCAGTTCTTCTGTGACGAAATGCACGGAAGTGCCGTGTTCGGCATCTCCGTTTTCCAGGGCTTTGCGGTGAGTGTGCAGGCCCGGATATTTCGGCAGAAGGGACGGGTGGATATTCAGCATTTTCCCGTGATAATGACGGACAAACGCGGGTGTCAGAATCCGCATATACCCGGCAAGAATAATGGCATCGGGCTGATATTCATCAATCTGTGCCTGTAGTGCGGCATCAAAAGCATCCCGCGAAGGGAATTCAGCCGGGCTGAGCACCTGTGCGGGAATACCGGCGTTCTGAGCCCGGACTAACCCGTAAGCATCTGCTTTATTACTGAATACCGCGACAACTTCCGCATTGAGGATTTGTGAATTGCAGGCGTCAGTTAACGCCTGCAAATTACTGCCGCTGCCGGAAATCAGGACAACAAGGCGTTTTTTCATCAGCGGATGATGACCTGCGGTTCATCTTCACGGCAGACAGCGATATCCCCGATCAGCCACGCGTTTTCACCGGCTTCTGTCAGAAGAGCGAGAGCGGCGGGCACGGAGGCGGCCGGCAGGGCAATCACCATACCGACACCACAGTTAAAGGTGCGGTACATTTCATAGTCATCCACATTTCCGGCCTTTTGCAGCCAGTTAAAGACGGACGGCCACTGCCAGGATGCGGCATCAATCCGTGCCTGAGTGCAGTCTGGTAACACACGCGGAATATTTTCCCAGAAACCGCCGCCGGTCAGGTGTGCAATCGCGTGAACATCGGTGTTTTCAATCAGTTTCAGCACAGATTTAACATAGATTTTTGTCGGTGCCAGAAGATGGTCTGCCAGGGATCTGCCGTCAAGCTCTGTTGCGGCAGGATCTGTATTGCTGACCTCAAGAATTTTACGGATCAGTGAATAACCGTTGGAGTGCGGGCCGCTGGACGCCAGCGCTATCAGCACATCACCGGCACGGACTTTGCTGCCGTCAATGATTTCTGATTTTTCCGCCACGCCGACACAGAACCCGGCCACGTCATAATCATTACCGTGATACATGCCCGGCATTTCAGCCGTTTCACCGCCGACCAGAGCACAACCTGCCTGTTTACAGCCTTCGGCAATACCGGTGACCACACGGGCGGCAGTATCGACATCCAGTTTGCCGGTCGCGTAATAGTCGAGGAAGAAGAGGGGCTCAGCACCGGCGACCACCAGGTCGTTCACACACATGGCGACAAGATCGATACCGATGGTGTCATGGCGTGCCAGATCCATCGCCAGGCGCAGCTTGGTGCCGACGCCGTCAGTACCGGAAACCAGCACCGGCTCTTTATATTTTTGCGGTACCGCGCACAGCGCACCGAAACCACCCAGCCCGCCCATAACTTCAGGACGGCGTGTCTCTTTGACAACATGCTTAATACGGGAAACTAAGGCATTACCGGCATCAATATCAACACCGGCATCTTTGTAACTCAGGGAAGTTTTGTCAGTCACTGCGGCCCCCAACGGCGATTGCAAGTAAGTGGGTGTATCGAAAACGCGGTTATTCTAACAGGCCACGCAAACGTTTGCGAGAGGATTTACGCCGGATTTTGTCAAAATGCGTCAGATCACACTTATTCATGTAACGAACATGAAACGCGTGATAATTGACTATAATCAACAAATCAGGGGTGGCGCTGCGGAAGAAAAGCGGTATAATCTCGCGATTTTTTTGTCCGCCAGGGCTTACACAGTAGGAGAACCCATGAAAGTCACCGAGGTAAAACACCCGCTCGTTAAACACAAACTTGGCCTGATGCGAGATCATGATATAAGCACAAAACGCTTTCGTGAACTGGCCTCAGAAGTCGGTAGCCTGCTGACCTATGAAGCAACTTCAGACTTAGAAACTGAGAAAGTGACTATTGACGGCTGGTGTGGTCCGGTCGAAATAGAACAAATCAAGGGTAAAAAGATTACCGTTGTGCCAATCCTGCGTGCGGGTATCGGCATGATGAACGGTGTGCTGGAAAGCATCCCGAGTGCCCGTATCAGTGTTGTCGGTGTTTACCGTGATGAAGAAACACTGGAGCCGGTACCGTACTTCCAGAAACTGGCTTCTAATATTGAAGAGCGCATGGCGCTGGTGGTTGACCCGATGCTGGCAACCGGCGGCTCGATGATCGCCACAATAGATCTGCTGAAAAAAGCAGGCTGCACCGCGATTAAAATCCTCGTACTGGTTGCTGCGCCTGAAGGCCTGAAAGCACTGGAAAAAGCCCATCCGGATGTTGAGCTGTACACCGCATCTGTTGACGATCACCTCAACGAACACGGTTACATTGTGCCGGGCCTGGGTGATGCAGGCGATAAGATATTTGGTACGAAATAAGTTAATGAGCCGACTTGATAGTCGGCTTTTTTTTGGCATATTCCTGAGTAATCATTAAGAGGTTTAAGATGACGCGCCGCGTTATTGAAGTCGATGAACGCCCACCATTGCTGGTCACCATTCCGTTAAGTTTACAGCACCTGTTTGCGATGTTCGGTGCCACTGTTCTGGTGCCGATCCTGTTTCAGGTAAACCCGGCCACGATCCTGTTATTTAACGGTATCGGGACGCTGCTGTATCTGTTTATCTGTAAAGGAAAAATCCCGGCGTATCTGGGCTCCAGCTTTGCTTTTATTTCACCGGTGCTGATTTTACTGCCGCTGGGCTATGAACTGGCACTCGGCGGATTCATTATCTGCGGGCTGTTATTTATGCTGGTGGCGGGGATTATCAAAATCGCCGGACGCGGCTGGATCAATGTGCTGTTCCCGCCTGCGGCAATGGGTGCGATTGTGGCGGTTATCGGCCTTGAACTGGCCGGAACGGCTGCCGGTATGGCCGGGCTGAAAATTGCGGATGGCGCATCGCCGGACAGTACCACGCTGATTATCTCCCTGACCACACTCGGGGTAACGATTCTCGGTTCAGTGGTTTTCCGTGGTTTTCTGGCGATTATCCCGATCCTTATCGGGGTGCTGACCGGTTATGTGCTGGCCTTCTTTATGGGCGCGGTGGATTTAACCCCGGTGAGTGACGCGCCGTGGTTTGCACTGCCGACGTTCTATACACCGCGTTTTGAGTGGTTTGCCATTCTGACTATCTTACCGGCCGCGCTGGTGGTCATTGCCGAGCACGTCGGTCATCTGGTCGTGACGGCGAATATCGTCAAACGTGACCTGATGAAAGATCCCGGTCTGCACCGCTCCATGTTTGCCAATGGTTTCTCGACTGTGCTGTCCGGCTTCTTCGGCTCCACGCCTAACACCACGTACGGTGAAAACATCGGGGTTATGGCGATTACCAAAGTGTACAGCTCCTGGGTTATCGGCGGGGCGGCAATACTGGCGATTCTGCTCTCCTGTGTCGGTAAACTGGCCGCCGCGATTGCCGCTGTGCCGGTTCCGGTGATGGGCGGGGTTTCTCTGCTGCTGTACGGGGTTATCGGTGCATCCGGTATTCGTGTGCTGATTGATTCTAAAGTGGATTACAACAAGCCGCAGAACCTGATCCTGACCGCCGTTATTCTGATTATCGGAGTGAGCGGCGCGACCATTCATATCGGTGCCGCCGAACTGAAAGGTATGGCGCTGGCAACGGTTGTCGGGATTGGTCTGGCGCTGGTGCTCCGTCTGGTGAATATCATCCGCCCGGAAGAGCGGGTGGTGGATGTCAATCTGGATGAAGTGAAGAAAGACAGTTAATACGATACCGGTGAAGCAGTTACTGCTTCACCGGTATTATTACTCTCATCGTTAAGTGAAGAAAGGATTATAAAAAATGCGTTAATTCAGTACAGGTGAGAGAGTAAATCTGTTTTTAATTACTAAGTTCTGCTTTTTTATATGTTTTTTTATAACTATTATATTTGTAGATATTCCCTTTATTTGCAAGTGTGAAGTTTTCACTATCAAATTCGCCGGAAACCGGGTGTTTGCCGGAATAATCAGTCAGGTTAGAAAGATAAATACTATTATTATTAATAAATTTGGCATCGCCACGATGCTCAATAGTAATTCCTGAAGTCCGGATAAAATGGTTGTTAATGAATTCAGCGTTATTCAGATTCAGTTTAATACTGCCACCAATGTCATTGTTTTTTGTTATAACATTATTATTAATAAAGATACTGTTATTCAGATCAGCATTCACATGACTGGCGATGAAACCATTATTAATAAAAGTGCTTTTGTATGCATCTATATCTACAGCAAAAGAAGTTTTTGGTGTTGTTTTTATAGTAAAAAGTTTGCTTTTTATTTCACCCTTATTAATCATGGTCATTTCAGGAGTAATTAAAGACTGACTGTGGAAATTATCTTTCCAGACAGTATTTGTGACAGTCAGGTGATCACCCTCCAATGTTCCTTTATTGGTAAATAATGACTCATTGAGGTTAATATTTATTTTTTTTGCATTTAGTATAGTATTTTTGTTAATTGCTAATGATGATTTTATTCTGTTGGTCTCTCTGGTATCGTTAGTATGGCCGGTATCATCTTTATAAAAAGAACCCAACAAGGAACTCCAGCCAACATTATCACCTTCATTACGCATCAGCTCAATATTAATTTCTGGCACGTGTATTTTACTGCGTGAAATTGAAATATCATCAGAGATAAGTGATAATTTTTTTAAGTCATTTCTCTGAGTGTCAGTGCCGATATTAGTATCAGCGATACTAATCCCGCCTTTACTATTTTTCAAGAGAGCCATATTACCGGAAGAGAATACATCGTCAATGCCAGCATTTGCAAATGTGACTTCCGGGGCATTACTGAAACTACATCCGGAACAGGTAATGCCGTTAGGATTCGCAATAACTAAGTTTCCCGGGTTACCCAGTATTTCTATACCGCCTTTTAACTGTGAGAGTGAGTTACTGACAACTTCGGCAACAATCGTATCTGCTTTTTTATTATTACCAATATAAAGTCCTTCCTTCCCTACATTGAACTCATCAAAGTAATTATGAGAAATTTTATTTTTATCAGGATTGGCAATCGCCAGAACCGGCTTATCTTTATAGATTCTTAAATCAGAACCGGTGCTTTTTTCATTGAGTTTTATTTTTAATCCGTCGGAAAATGTCTGTTCAGTTGCAGCGAATGATGTAGCAGAAAGTGCAGTCAAAATAACTGCTGATAATAACGTAAATTTCATTATAGATATCCTTATATAATTATTGTTGCGTCATGCAGAGGCTACGTTATCAGAGCAGGATTAAATAAAATATCAATAATCGTTTGAGTCATTCAGACAGGGGTGTTTTATGCAATTATTTGTATTTTGAATTATTGTTTGTGAAACGTAACGAAGGGAAATTGTTGCAATTTTCTGCATCCGGTGAGGTTTTACCGGGAACAGGTTCATTTAGCCGGTGAATTTATGGTAAACTAACAGGGTTTGTTCATCCGTTGGCCGAGGTAACTCTGAACACGCCATCTCAGCTGTCACTACCGCTCTCTCTCCCTGATGACGAGACTTTTAACAGTTTCTACGCGGGGGAAAACGCATCTTTGTTATCCGCCATTCAGACGGCGATCAATCAGCCACACGGCAGTTATCTTTATTTCTGGTCCCGCGACGGCGGGGGGAAAAGCCATCTGTTACATGCCGCCTGTGCGGAAGTCTCTTCCAAAGATCGGGCGGTCGGTTATGTACCGCTGGATAAACGCGCCTGGTTTGTACCGGATGTGCTGGAAGGGATGGAGCACCTGTCGCTGGTCTGCATTGATAATGTGCAGTGCATTGCGGGGGATGACGAGTGGGAAATGGCGCTGTTTAATCTCTATAACCGGATTCTTGAAACCGGCAGAACCTGTCTGCTGATCACTGGTGACCGGCCGCCGCGGCAGATCCCGCTGCAACTGCCGGATCTGGCTTCCCGGCTGGACTGGGGACAGATTTACAAACTTCATCCGCTCAGTGATGATGAAAAAATTCAGGCGCTGCAATTACGGGCGAAACTGCGCGGGTTTGAACTGCCGGAGGATGTCGGGCGCTTTATCTTAAAACGCCTCGACCGCCAGATGCGCACACTGTTCGATATGCTGGACAGGCTTGATCACGCGTCGATTGTCGCGCAGCGCAAACTGACGATTCCGTTTGTCAAAGATATCCTGCGGTTGTGATAGTCAGTTAAGTAACGCAATGATTGTGACCACCCACTGAAGCACCATACAGAGCGCCCCCTGCTGAAACAGCCGCTTTGTACCGCGCCAGCGCTGTGAGTAGTCAGTATGCTGCGCTCTGCTGGGAAACAGCGTGGTCAGCGATTCATCAAAAATATCCGTATCGGCGGATTGTGCAAGATGGCGGAACAGATGATGATCCAGCCACAGCCGGAAGATAAAATACGCGGAACACAGCAAAAACAGAATTCCCGCCGCCATCGGATACTCACCGGAAAATCCCGAAATATAGAGCAAAAACTGCGTCAGGAAAGCCAGTACCGACAATACGGCAAGAAAACGCCAGCCTGCTGTAAAAATTACAATAATCTGTTCATCATGAGGTCTGTTATTCATCATTTTTTCCGTAACGGGATGCCCAGCGGGTCAGGGCGGCAATTGTCTGTTCCCGCAGGACAATCTGCGGTCTTGCCTGCCTGACAGCGGCCAGCGCCTGCTCTGTATTGTCTGCCAGTCCGGCACGTATCAGCCACGCCACCACAATCGTGGTACTGCGGGTATAACCCAGTTTGCAGTGTACATAAACCTGCCCGGAGCGTGCCAGGCGGCTGAGATTATTCACTGCTGATTCGATTTGTTTCTCTGTCAGCGGAAACAGATCCAGCTGCGGCTGACAGTGATAAGCCAGCCCGGTGGTATAACGGCTGCGGGGGAATTCCCCGGTCATATCCAGCACGGCTGCTGCGGTCAGCGGTGCCGCCGGATAACCCCCCAGCGCAATATGCTCATTCACCACGCTGGTGTGACGGCACTGTTTTGCATACCAGTAGTAACTGATCTGCGCTGCAAGCCGGTAAGGGAGCAGCAGGAGCGCAGCAGAAGGTGAAATCCGCCCGGCACTGTCTTTCTGAAATACAGATGCCCCGGCACCGAGATAACCCGCAGTGATACATAAAAATGTCAGTGCGGGCCACAACAACCACCAGCCCTGACCACTAATAACGACAGCTGCAATGATCAGCACCAGCGAAATAATGGCGTATCGTCCGGCCAGCTGATAGCCCCGGCGGATACGGTGCGGTGTCCACTGCCAGCGTGTGCGGATCGGCAGCAGATAGCTTATCACCACCCCGGCGGCGGCACCGGTGATCACATCAATAAAATGGTGCTGCCAGGTTGTCAGCACAGAAATTAAGATCAGAACTGACCACAGATGCAGAAACCAGTGCCATTTCTGCGGTGTGTGAGCACGGAAACGCAGCCACAGTAACCACAGCAGAATAATATGCAGCGAGGGAGCCTGGTTAAACGGCAGATCAAACATCTCCAGCTGATCAAACATCCAGCCGGCGGTACCGTCTGTCTGCGGGCGGGGGAAACTGAACTTCAGCGGGAAGAGCAGAAACCCTGCGCAGGCCACCAGTGATGCAGCCACCAGCCGAAGCCCGTGAATACATTGTTCGCGCAGAGAAGTGCAGATAAACAGGGATAATCCGTAGAAGAGATCGATACTCCAGTACGGAATAATAGTCCACGGCAGAAACGGGATATGGGTTTCCCAGCTGAAAGCAAAAGAGGGAACTGACGGCAGCGAGGCCGTATAAGTATTGACCTGCCCGTAAGTCAGAAAAAAGAAGGGGGCCAGAAACAGCAGCCAGAACAGGGCAAATCCCCATCGTTTACGGCGGGGGACAGACAGCGGCAGCGCGGCATCAGCCATAGTTTTTCATTTCCTGTAAAACAGAAGATGCGCGGCAGGGCGCATCTTCATCAGTATGACAGCAATCAGCGGCGTCTGGCTACCGAGACACTGAAAATACCCCAGTTATCAATCAGCTGATCGAGTTTTTCAAACCCGGCTTCATCGACCAGTGCATCCATTTCACCCTGGCTGCGGCAGCGCATCACCCAGGCTTTGCCGCCCTGGTGGCTCGGCAGAGCGCGGGCTATCATTTCTACCTGCGGGTGCCACGGCTGGCAGGTGTAGACAAGGTAGCCGCCGCTCTCAATGGCCTGTGCCAGCCCTGCAAGGGAATCGCGCAGCAGATGGTTTTCCGGGAACAGTTCATATAACCCGCTCACCACGCCGAGAGTCGGTTTCGGGGTGACCGCCGCCAGATCTGCGGTATCAAAGGCATTGCCCTCTTCAAAACGGATTTTGCTTTCCAGGAAACGCTCTTTGATCTGCAAACGCCCCTGTTCCACATTGACCGTGCTGTAATCACGCATCAGAACGGATTCTATCCGGCTGTAATCATTAATTGCATCAAAGAGATAGCGCCCCTGACCGGCGGCGATATCCATGATCCGCACCGGCTGATTTGCTTCCTGTAATGCCCGGATGGTGCGGCGCAGGATTTTCTCAATATTCACTTTGCGCTGGCGGATACCCTGCCAGCCGATGCTGTTAAGGTACTGACGGTCAATAATCCGGCCGAAAATTCCTTTACCCTGTGCCTGGTTGCGGTAGACATAATCCAGTGTGGAGCCGGAATCAAAGCCTTTGTCATAACCGATACTGACCCCTTCCGAGGCTTTACCGAGGGTGGACATCGCTTTGCTGAGCAGTTTATAGCCGATATTTTTCGGGCAGTAATCCGGCAGCGGCGCCTGTAATTCACGATAAGCATCGGCACCGGCACTGCACACATCCTCAAAACGGTAGTCGTGCTGATAGTGCGGCTGTTCAAACAGGGTAGTAACAAAGCGGCGGATTTCTGCCAGCGGGATATGACGATCTTTTTCGCCCAGCGTATCGTGATAGAACCCCGGCAGAATATGTTTTTCTTTATACGGGGTGTTGAGCCGCGCATAGAACTGATTTTGCGGTTTGCGGTGTACCACATGGTCACTGCCGGAGATAAACAGTTGTGTCGGTACGGTGATTGCGGCGGCATCCGCCATCAGCCGGTCCGCGGTTTTGTAAAGCTCCAGCAGGATATTGACAGCAATCGGCCGGGTGATCAGCGGGTCCCGCTCAAACGAAGCGATACGCACCGGGTCGTGAGTCAGGAATTTGGCTTTTACATAGGAGTTCACATAAAACAGCCCGCGTATTTTCTGCATCAGCGCCAGCCCGCTGCGGGCAAACGGCACATAAAGTTTGACTTTAAAGGCCGGTGAAGCCAGTACCAGACCCCGGATTTTGGGTGCGAAATCATGCACCCAGCCGGTTAGTGTGACTGCGCCGACACTTTGTCCGATCACAACCATATTTTCGATCGGAATTTCATATTCGGATGAAATGAAGCTGATATATTCATTGATATCACTGATGGATGTACCCATTGACGGGCTGTAGCTTCTCGGGCCGTCATTACGGCCATGACCGCGGGCATCCCAGGCAAATACGGCGAAGTCAGGTAATGCCAGTTCGTCCGCCAGATGCGCCACACGTCCTGAATGCTCATGCCCCCGGTGAAACAGCACGATGGCTTTCTTTTCCGCGGTTGCAGAAGGCCAGTAACGGAAAAATAACCGCTGCTGATCACTGGTGGTGAAATGAGATTCAATGGATTCACGCTGAGTCGGATAATCAGAAGATACACTCATAATCAGTCCTTTTGAGATGCGTTTTGTTGCGCAGATTCCTGCAATGCACGCCGGATACGGTGATAACAGGTGAGAAACAGCAGGGCTGCAAAGATGGCAAACAGTACCGGAAACAGTACTGAGTCAAGGGATGCAGGGAAAATTGCTGCCCATAACCCCAGTGCACCGAACAAAAAGGCGCGGTCACTTTTTCCGGCAGGGCCGTCATAGCGGCGTGATGCCCCGATAGTTTGTGCCAGCACACCAATAAATTCAGTCAGTACAGAGAGAAACAGAATCAGCAGTATCCAGATGGCAGCTCCCGGGAACAGCAGTACAAACGGGAAATAAAGAATTGTATCGGATACCACATCACCCAGTTCATTGAGGATCGCGCCGAAACGGCTTTTCTGGTGATGTTCACGGGCCAGCATGCCGTCAATGGCATTGAGCGCCATCCGGATAAACAGAACAGGCGGCAGCAGCAGAAACAGGCGCGGGTCGGGGAACAGAATCAGGATGAGGCCGGTAAGCAGGGAAAGGAACATTGCCGCCAGTGTGACCTGGTTGGCCGTGATCCCGGCATTAAACAGGCGGACAACAACGGGGCGCAGTAAATTCTGAAACTTTGGTTTTAGATCATAAATGGTCATTTTTTTCCCTGATGGTACACAGTCAGTTATCCATATTATCAATACGTTATTCTGTGATCGCCGCAATAAGAGTTTTCTTAAGTTAATGCAGCAAGATGACAGAGCTGTGCTGTTACAGAGTATGACAGTCAGGGGCAGGGAAAGTTTCAGATAAAAAAATACCGCCGTATTTACGGCGGTATAGCAGGGATCAGCGTGATGTTGTCAGAGTAATATTCTGACGGATATCCGTCAGACGCTCTGAATCAGGAAGTGGCTTGCGGGCATCAAAAATGACATCGTTATTTTGTGCGGTATTAATAATGACCGGCAATGTTTTACGGTGAGAATAGAGTGAGGTGTTGGTTGAGCTGCAACCCTGACATACCACACCATTCGGGTTGATAATCAGCAGGCTGGCCTTGCCGCCGGCAATAAAGGTATTTCCGCGCAGGCGGGTTTTATTTTTGCCGATCACTTCATTAATAATCGTTTTGGCATTTTCATTATTATGAATGATCAGGCCTTTTTTACCGACATTATAGTCAGTGAAAATATTGTGAGAAATGCCGCGGTTATCCGAGGAATTAATCACCAGAACCGGTTTTTTACGGCTGTTCTCAAACACGGATGTCTTAACTTCCGGGCTGGTTACGCGGATTTTATCACCATTCCGGTAGGTGTATTCTGTATTCCCCGGCCCGGCAACGGACTGTGCGGAAAACAATGAAGCTGAAATTAATGATAAGACAGCGAATGTTTTTTTCATGATTTATTCCTTTAATCATTATATTACGTGTTGATAACCAACGGGATTGTAACAGTCGTAATAAATGACGATTTCATAAAAAGAACATGGCGGATTTATATACGGGCGGAGAAATATCCCCGGCGGGTACCGGGGACGGAAGGTGTATGCTCAGAGAATCTCCAGCACCTGCTCCGGCGGACGGCCCAGGCGTGCCTGCTTCCCTTTAATCACAACAGGGCGTTCAATCAGTTTCGGGTTATCATGCATGGCCTGAATGAGTGCATCCTGATCGGTCACGGCGGGCAGCCCCAGCTCGCTGTAAAGTGTTTCTTTGGTACGCATCAGTTTGCGGGCATCGTCAAATTTCAGTTCACGGAGCACGGTTTTGATTTCCGCCACTGACGGCGGGGTATCCAGATAGAGCATAACCGCCGGAGACACGCCATTTTCTTCCAGCAGTGCCAGAGTTTCACGGCTCTTCGAACAGCGCGGGTTGTGCCAGATGGTGACAGTCTCAGTCATGGTATTCCTCACTATTTAAATTGTTTGAATTGCAGCTGTAACTGGCGGATCTGGTCAATCCGCGCATCATAACGGGCCTGATCATAACTGCCTGGTTTGACCTGGCGGGCGGCTTCGGTCAGGCTGCGGATAGCACCGTCAAAATTCCCCATTAAATTCTGATATTCCGCACGGGCTGCCAGTTCATCCGCTCTGCGGCTGGATTTTCCGCCCGCTTCGGCCAGCAGATCCCAGCCGCTCGGATCAGTCGGATGATCAAAGGTGTAATTGCGCAGAATTTTAGTCGCCTTATCATATTGTTTATTTTGGATATAGGCATTGCCGAGGTTTATCTGATACACCGAATTACCCGGTTCCCGTTTCAGGGCATTTTCCAGCCGGGTCACTGCCTGCGATGTTCTGTTCAGACCGATATCGACGTCCGTCATCACATCAATAAACCAGACATTCTCCGGGTCTGCCGCCAGTAATTTCATCAGAATTTGTGAGGCAGGCTCATATTTGTTGTCACGGTAAAGCAGAATGGCGCGGGCATAGTCAGCTGCCATCTGTTCCTTACTGTTGCCTTTGCTGTAGTTTTCGATCATCTGATCAGTGGCATTGCGCAGCGGCTGGCCGCCGTACATCGCCATCGCCCGGGCGCGGGCCAGCAGAAAATCAAGGGATTGCGGCGGGCTTTTACGCGGCATCTGACCGGCGCGGCTGCGCGCATCCGCCAGACGGCTGTCCGGCAGGGGGTGAGTCAGCAGCATTTCCGGTGGTTTGGAGCTGTAGCGGGACATATCCACCATGATGGTCATAAAGTCCGGCATACCCTGCGGGTCAAACCCGGCGCGGCTCAGTGTGCCCATGCCGATGCGGTCCGCTTCCTGCTCGTTGGATTGTGTAAAGCTGATCATATTTTGCTGAATCCCGGCCATGGTGGAGGTCATGGCGGCGGCACCGACCGGTGTGCCGGTCATCAGCAGCAGGATTGAGCCCAGCGTGGCCGCCCAGGCCAGCGGTGCTTTGTTCTGCTGATCTTCCATCATCCTTGCAAGATGACGCTGGGTGACGTGGGCAATTTCGTGCGCCATCACGGAGGCCAGTTCACTTTCTGTCAGGCTGTAGCGGAACAGTGACGTGTGCAGAACCACATTCCCGCCGAAGAAGGCAAAGGCGTTAATATTGGGGTTGGCAATCAGGAAAAAGTTAAACGGGGTTTTGACCGAATCCGCGTTTGAGACCAGGCGCTGGCCGAGCTTATTGATATATTGCAGTAAAACAGGATCATAGACCATCGGGGAGCTGCTGCGGATCATCCGCAGATAAAAATCCCCCATCAGATTTTCCTGCCCGATACTGAGTGTGCCGCCGGCGGTGGTACCGATTTCCGGTAAGGCATCTTCAACGGCTGCCTGTGCGGCAGGCAGAACCGGGAAGGTCAGGGCAAGACTCAGTAAGACGGCTAACGGTTTTTTCAGAAACGTATTCATAGGATGACGCTTTCCCCGTTGATTATCACTGGTAATAATTCGTGTATCATAGCAAACACTCAAGTAAAATCCTCACACAGTCTGCCCGGTGGGCAGGATTTGTCATATTTTCGCCGCTAATCCCGGGAGCAGAGTCATGTTAGATTTGATCATTCAGTGGTACCGACGGCGCTTTGCCGATCCGCAGGCAGTTGCTTTGACCGTGATTTTACTGGCGGGTTTCGGAATTATTTATTTTTTCAGCGGTATCTTAGCGCCGCTGCTGGTGGCGATTGTGCTGGCGTACCTGCTGGAGTGGCCTATCCATCAGATGGAAAAGCGTGGTTGCTCGCGTAAGCTGGCGATTATGCTGATTCTGACGCTGTTTATCGGGGTCAGTGTACTGGTGATCTTTATTCTCGCGCCGACGGTGTGGGGGCAGGGGCGCAATCTGCTGCTGGACATGCCGACTATGTTCAGCCGTTTCAATGAGTTTGCCCGCGAACTGCCAAACCGTTTCCCGGCGCTGATGGATGTCGGGCTGATGGATATGATCCTCGATAATGCCCGCAGTAAACTGCTCTCTGTCGGGGACTCCGTGGTTAAAATGTCACTGGCGTCGCTGGTGGGATTACTGACGCTGACGATTTATCTGATTCTGGTGCCGCTGATGGTGTTCTTTTTACTGAAAGATAAAGAACAGCTGCTGCGCGGTTTTCAGCGTATTCTGCCGCGTAACCGCTCACTCGCCGGGAAAGTATGGGTGGAAATGAATCAGCAGATTTCCAACTATATCCGCGGCAAAGTCACGGAGATGATTATTGTCGGTGTCTGTACTTATATTGTCTTCGCGGTGGTCGGCCTGAACTATGCACTGCTGCTGGGTGTGCTGGTAGGATTGTCAGTGCTCATCCCGTATGTGGGTGCGGTGATTGTGACGGTGCCGGTGATTCTGGTCGGATTGTTCCAGTGGGGACTGGATTCTGATTTCTGGACCATGTTTATCGCCTATCTGGTGGTGCAGGGGCTGGACAGCAACATTCTGGTGCCTATCCTCTATTCAGAGGCCGTTAATCTTCATCCGCTGGTGATTATTCTTTCCATTATTATTTTCGGCGGATTGTGGGGATTCTGGGGCGTCTTTTTTGCAATCCCGCTGGCAACCCTGATTAAAGCGGTGATTCACTCCTGGCCGGAGGAGACAATACCGGATGACAAAATACCGGATAAAAAAATATCAGGGCAGGCGTAATCCGGCAGAATGAAAAAAGACACCGGTATGATACCGGTGTTTTTTATTTAAGATAACAACCATAAAAAAACACCATGGATAAGATGGTGTTTATATCAGGCAGACTGACGAATCAGCTGTGTGCTTTGAGGTATTCAAGCACGACCTGGTCGTGGTCGCTGGTTTTGAATTTATCAAAAACATGCTCGACTTTACCGTCAGTGCCGATTAAGAAGCTGATGCGGTGAATACCGTCATAGGTTTTTCCCATAAACTGTTTTTCACCCCAGACACCAAATGCTTCCGCAACCGCGTGGTCTTCATCTGACAGCAGGGTAAAATTGAGTAACTCTTTTTCCGCGAAACGGGACAGTTTTTCGGGTTTGTCTGTACTGATCCCCAGCACTTCAACATTGAACTGTTTCAGTTCGTCCATATTGTCGCGCAGACCGCATGCCTGGACAGTACAGCCCGGCGTCATGGCCTTGGGATAAAAATACACCAGCACACGCTGACCGGCATAATCGGCCAGGCTGATTGATTCACCATCCTGGTCGGGAAGGCTGAACAGGGGCGCCTTATCTCCGGCGTTCAATGGGCTCATTACACACTCTCCGTAAACGTAATAATAAACACAAAAATTAATGATTCATCAGGGTAATAGTGCCTTCGGCCTGTAGTTCAGCACAAAGACGGTAAAACTGCTGTTGCAGTACCGCGTTATTCTCCCCTGTCGGGTGATGCGCGGTGATCTGAATTTCCAGCAGTATTGCGGCTGTCTCCTCCTCCGGCCGGGTTTTCGACACCAGTTCGGCCAGGGTGTAATCCAGTCTCATAAACAGATTGGTAAAGCGTTCCACCAATCCTGCGGCATCGGGCACGGTGACCTGTGCACTGACGCCGGTTGTGGCCGCAGGCTGATGCCCGCGCTGTGTCCGTTTCATGACGGTCAGCAGATCAAGCTCCGCCGCCAGTACCGGCAGCGTGGCTTCCAGCATGGCGATGGCATTCCAGCTGCCTGACAGCATCATAATAAACGTGAACTCCTCACCGAAAATCGCCAGACGGCTGTCTTCGATATTACAGTCACACTCTCCGGCATGACGGGTAATCGCATTCACAATCCCTGCACGATCCCGTCCCAGTGCAGTGATAACCAGATATTGCTGATCGCGTTGCGGCAAACCCTCATTCCTCTTTATGACACTGTGAATGTGTTAAACATAAAGAAAGATAAGGCCGATAGCAATAACCTGTTGTGTGCTCTGCGGTAATAATCAAATGATTGCGGCATATCAAATCTGCCGGATACAGACACGTTATCATGTGTTCCGCCGTTTAACCGGCTAAAAAAGCGTACATTATTACTTCTTTTTAAGGTGTGCCGCCGGGTATTAACAAAATTCATTAAAAACGTACAGTTAGGGTGTTTTTTTCTGCGCTCTGAACAAGTACCATTAAAATGTTGTCCTATATTTATCCGATTATGAGGGTTTCGTACATGTCACACATAAATGATGTTTTAAAAGGCAGTATTGTTGCGATGGTTACACCACTGGATACACAGGGTCGTGTTGATAAGGCGGGGCTCCGGAAATTAGTGGATTACCATGTTGCGGCAGGTACGTCCGCCATTGTGGCTGTCGGAACCACCGGGGAATCCGCCACACTGTCACATCAGGAGCATGTGGATGTGGTGCTGGCGACACTGGCGTTCGCGGAAGGCCGTATTCCGGTTATTGCCGGTACCGGCGCTAACGCGACCAATGAAGCGGTCTGGTTTACTGAACAATTTGAGAACAGCGGTGTGGCGGCATGCCTGACAGTCACCCCGTATTACAACCGTCCGTCACAGGAAGGTTTGTATCAGCACTTTAAAGTGATTGCAGAGAATACCGCATTACCGCAAATTCTGTATAATGTGCCAACGCGCACCGGCTGTGATATGTTACCTGCAATTGTTGCCCGGCTGGCAAAACTGGACAATATTGTTGCAATTAAAGAAGCGACCGGGAACTTAAGTCGTGTGAATGAAATCAAAACCCTGGTAAATGATGAAAACTTCATTCTGCTCAGTGGTGATGACGCGTCAGCACTGGATTTCACCCTCCTGGGCGGTAAAGGTGTGATTTCTGTGACAGCCAACGTGGCTGCGGCAGAAATGGCACAGATGTTTGATCTTGCCCTGCGCGGTGATTTTGACCGTGCGCGTGTGATTAACAATCAACTAATGGACCTGCATCACACATTATTCTGTGAGCCAAGCCCGTCACCGGTAAAATGGGCCTGTCATCAGCTGGGTCTGATCGCGGAGCAGACACTGCGTCTGCCGCTGTTACCGCTCACGGAAGCGGGGCAGAATACGGTCGGCCGTGCCATGAAGACGGCGGGCATACGATAATATTTTAGGGAATCTGAATGGCAACACTACTGCAAAAATCAAAGGTTACGAAGCTCGCTGGTCTTTCCGTGGTCTTATTACTGGCAGCCTGCTCCGGCGATCAGCACTACAAGCGCCAGGTCAGCGGCGATACTTCGTACCTGGATGCGCCGCAGTTACAGGCGCTGAATGTTCCTCAGGGGATGATCCTGCCGTTACAGAGCGGTCAGTATGATATTCCTCAGGTTAAGCAGGATGGTGCGACCGGTCTGGCGCTGGACATCCGTCCGCCGGTACAGGCTGTCAGCCTGTTAGCAGGTTCCCGTACGGAAACAGCGGGGGACGCAAGCCGTCTTCTGCTGGAGAATTCAGCGGAAAACAGAACACTGTGGGCACAGATCAACCGTGTTCTGGCCGACCGTTCAGTGCCTGTCAGCCAGCGTGATGAAGCCGGTGGTGTGATTGTCACTGACTGGATTGTCTGGCAGCGTGCGGATGAAGATCTGCCGTTACAGTCCCGCCAGCGCATTAAAATTGAACCGGCCGGTTCACAGGTGGCGGTGGTCGTGACCAGTGAAGGTCTGAAACAGGGTGAAAACCCGGTAACAGATAAAACTGAAATCACCCGTTATAACAACCTGACACTCAACGAGCTGGTTGACGGCCTTGACCGTATGCGTAATGCCGCGCGTCAGGACACCAACGCGTCACAGTATGCTGCTCCGGATGTTCAGAGCGGCAGCGATAAAACCGGTCTGCCGCAGATTATTGTTCGTGCACCGTTTGATGTGGTCTGGTCCCGTCTGCCGGTTGTACTGGAAAGCGTCGGAATGAAAGTGGGCGACCGCACCCGTTCAACCGGTAATATTGAAGTGACATACAAGGGCCTGAGCTCAGCAGAATGGAGCAGCCTGGGTATCGACGATCCGTCGGTGTCCGAAGGCGACTATACCTTACAGGTCGGTGATCTGGATAACCGCAGCAGCCTCCAGTTTATCAGTTCTAAAGGGAAACCGCTGACACAGAAAGAAAATGATGAAATGGTGAAAGCACTGGAAGCGGCATTCAGCAAGCCATCTGTAAAATAATATAGTTACACGGTATATAATCGTGCAAATATAATTACTAATACCGGCCATTATTAATGACCGGTATTTTTTTATGCCGTTATTATTTTGTAATAAATTGATATACAACTTAATAATTTTTAAAGTAAATCCTTATTCGTCTGTCTGCGTTACCGCATTATTAGCCACGTTTATACCTGACTCTCCGGTTATATTAAAAAGCTTATAATTATTTTGTTCTGATATTCAGCGGTATTATTTGCTGAATATCAGATTATCCGGAATTGACAGGGCTGACATGGATTTATCTTCGGACTCTTCACGACCTTTGCTGAGCATTGTTGTTGCGGTCTATAACGGGGAAACGTTTCTTCCTCAGTTTTTTGGCTGCCTGCTTAAACAAACACTCCCGGCCTGGGAGCTGATTCTCGTCAATGACGGTTCAAAAGATAATACGGATGCCGTGCTGCGCGAATGGCAGGATAAATTTCCGTCAGTCACTATTCTGGAGCAGGCAAATCAGGGCGTCTCTGTGGCACGGAATACCGGTTTTGCTGTGGCAAAAGGGAAATACATTACTTTTCCTGATATTGATGATGTGATTCATCCGCAGATGTACGGTCGACTGCTGGAAATTTCCCTTACCGGAAAACTGGATGTGGCAACCTGTAACGGCACCTATATTTATGAAGACGGGCGCGAACCCCGGCCGATTTTCCCGCCTGACCGCCTGCGTTCCACCGGGGTTATCTCCGGGCCGGACTGGCTGAAACGTGCACTTAATTCCCGCAAATTCCTGCATGTGACCTGGCTGAACCTGTACCGCACTGATTTTCTGCGTGAGCACGGTTATTACTTTGAGCCGGGTCTGCATCATCAGGACATTCCCTGGACAACCGAACTGCTGATGACCGCAGAGCGGGTGGAATATATTGATGAGCGTTATTACGATTATCTGATCCATTCCGCATCGGTGTCTCATACGCCGCCGGATGACAAAATCCGGGTGCGGACAATTCATAATTACATGAAAATACTGGAAATGCTGAATGACATCAACCAGCGTCATGCCGATGTTGCAAAGCAGATTCCGGCCTGCTGCTGGCAGATTTCGAAAGAAGGCCTGGGAATTTTGCATACTGTCAGTGAGATAGAATCGCCGGATGTGAAACAGGACATTGTACGTGAACTGTTTGATCGCGGGATTTGGTCACTTATTTGGGATAATGCCAAAGATTTGCGCCTACGCTGGCGGCTTGCGCGCCGTTACCTGCGCCTGAAAGCGGTTCTGAAAGAATCAGCTGAAAATACAGCAACACCGGTCTGATGACCGGTGTTTTTACAGTGGTTACATCCTGACTTTTCTCGACAGTAATGCGACCAGTAATAACAGCACAACCATGGCCAGCAGTGCGGAGGGCAGGGTAAAGCGGTAAGCAATAAGTCCGACAGACGCCGGTCCGGCCAGAATACCGAGATAACCCAGAGTGGTTACCGCCGGTACCGCAACAGCCTGCGGCATACTGGTCTGGCGGCCGATAGCGGAAAACATCACCGGCACCACGTTGGCACATCCCAGCCCGATCAGCCCGTAACCGGTGAGTGCCATAAGCCAGTTATCACTCAGCACGCTCAGCAGCAGACCACCGGCGGCCAGCAATGCACCCCACAGTACCACCTGCGGTCGTCCGAGTACCGCCACAATTTTATCGCCGGTCAGCCGCCCGAGGGACATCAGTACGGCAAAGCAGGCAAAGCCCAGCCCGCCCATACTTTCCGGCACATTACGGTACTCTGTCAGGAAAACCGCACTCCAGTCCAGCACACTGCCTTCGGCCAGAAAAGTGGCGAAGCAGATAATCCCTATCAGTAATACCGCGCCGCGCGGAACCGCAAATGCCGGGCCTTCTGACGGCCACGCATAATCCAGCATGCCTTTATAACCGAAAGCCAGAAGCAGAAGGCAAATCACCATCACGGCAGCGGCTGCCTGTAATTCCCCATCCCGGTCAGCATAAAACCACTCATTGCGCCCGCACCGGCAATTCCGCCGATACTGTAAAACCCGTGAAAGCCTGACATCATCGGTTTTGGTGCGGCTTTTTCAACAATAATTGCCTGAATATTCATGGCACAGTCGGTGATCCCGATCCCCATGCCGAAAATGATCAGTGCCAGAGCAAGTAACCCGGTATGGTTAATCATCGCCAGCAGCGGCAGGGTAACACTGAGCAGCACAACTGAAACTGTCATCACCCGGCGGCAACCGAAACGGGTGGTCAGCACACCGGTCAGCGGCATGGCCACCAGTGCACCACCACCGAGACAGAGCAGTAGCAACCCGAGAACGTCGTCATTTACGCCGGTGTTCAGCTTGGCAAACGGCACCAGAGCCGCCCAGGCCGCCGAAGCAAAACCGGCGACAAAAAAGAGGACCCTGGTGGCTATCTGTTCCCGCCTGGCCGGTACGGCGGGCGACGTTACAGTAATTACATCACTCATTAACAACAACCTTTGTAATACACATTTATAATCCGAATCATTATATGATGATTAATTATTTTTGTTCAGAATAGTCAGAGCCTGCTGATGAAGATTCGGACAACCACTGGCGAGAACGGCACCGCCCTGTATGGCTGGTCCACCGTCAAGGGTTGTCACACAACCGCCGGCCTGCTCAATGATCGGGATAAATGCAGCAATGTCATAAGGTTGCAGTGCATAATCAAAACAAAGGTTAATTTTACCGGCCGCCACCATCGCCATGGCATAACATTCACCGCCGAAGCGGGTCATTAAGACTTTTTCCATCAGATCCGCCAGCCGGATTTCCGGGAAGCGGGACATCGGCTCCGGTGAATTGGTATGCAGAATGGCATTGGCCAGGGTGATATTTTGGCGGGTTTTCATCACAAATGTCCCGTGCGGACTGCTGTGCCAGCTGCGTTCACTGTCTGCCCAGAAACGCTCGCCGGTATAGGGCTGGCTCATCATCCCCATAACAGGGTTACCACGACAGGTTAATCCGATCAATGTCCCCCAGACCGGTAAACCCAGCATAAACGGGCGGGTGCCGTCCACCGGGTCGAGAACCCACTGATAATCTCCTTCGCCGGTCAGACCAAACTCCTCACCCAGAATACTGTGCTGCGGATATGCAGCGGTTATCATCCCGCGCAGCGCGATTTCGGCCTGCCTGTCCGCATCAGTCACCGGATCAAAACTGACACCTTCTTTGATTTTGGTATCGACAGATAATGTGTGACCGGGTAAAAAGCGCGGTAAAGTCTCTTGTGCCGCACGGTTGGCTAACTGATGGAAAAATGCGATATCCGGATGATGTGTGTTCACAGAATGACCTCAGCAGTGATGAGTTTTAATTGACCTCGTTTGAGTGCGCGTTTATGATGTTTCTTGCAACCTAAAGGAGATTTATATGCTCGATTATGCAGCTTTCCCGGAGCAACGGCAAGCCCTGATCCGGCAGTTATTACAGAGTGAAGGCCGGGTGCAGTGCAGTACACTGGTTGAACAGCTCGGGGTATCAGAACACACCATCCGGCGTGACTTGCAGGTTCTGGCAGATGAAGGGCTCTGCAAACGGGTTTACGGCGGCGCGGTCAGTGTGCTGGGGGATGTGGCAGATTTTCAGCAGAGGATCGGGCAGAACAGCGCAGAGAAAGAAAAAATCTCGCTCGGTTGTGCGGGATTGATCCGCAATCACAGCACGGTTTTTCTGGATGGCGGCAGTCAGAACCTGCTGCTGGCGCAGCACATGTCGAAAGATTTTTCCCTGACCGTGATAACACACAGTCCGCTTATTGCTGCCGCATTGAGTGACTATCCGCATTTTGAACTGATTATGCTGGGCGGAAAACTGCACCGCGCATCCGGAACCTGCATCGGGGCACAGGCACTGGAGCAATTGTCTTACCTGAATATTGATCTCTGCTTTCCCGGCGGATGCGCACTGGATGCCGACAGCGGCCTGACGGTTACCGGGTTTGAGGAAGCGGCCTTCAAACGGGCGCTGATAAAGCAGAGCAGCCGGGTCGTGGCCGGTCTGACCGGTGATAAACTTGGCCGTATTGCCCCTTACCGGGTGGCGGCGTGTGAAGAACTGGATCATGTGGTACTCACCGGGGACGTTCCGCAATCTGCCCGTGACCTGCTGATAACACGAGGTTTATCCCTCGTTATGGTGTAAATGCGCTCAATAATAATAATGTGAATTATCCCGTGGCGGATTCCCCCGCGTTATCTGTCACCGGGATACAGAGTCTGTATCTTTTCTTACGCAAACGATTGCTTATTGCGTCATTCTGAGGGAGAATAATCTGTGTCAGGCGATACGCCTATTATTAATCCTGTCTGGAGAGTGCAAGATGCAAAAACATGCTGAACTGTATCGTGGGAAAGCCAAAACGGTCTACACCACGGATAATCCCGATCTGCTGATTCTGGAATTTCGTAATGATACATCAGCACTGGATGGTGAGCGCATCGAGCAGTTTGATCGCAAGGGCATGGTCAATAATAAGTTCAACCACTTTATCATGGGTAAACTGGAAGCCGCAGGTATTCCGACTCAGATGGAACGCCTGTTATCGGATACCGAAATTCTGGTGAAAAAACTGGACATGGTGCCGGTGGAGTGTGTGATCCGCAACCGCGCCGCTGGTTCGCTGGTGAAACGCCTCGGGGTGGAAGAGGGTATAGTGCTGAATCCGCCAATCTTCGATTTATTCCTGAAAAATGACGCCAAACATGACCCGATGATCAATGAATCCTATTGTGAAACCTTCGGTTGGGTCAGTCAGAAGAACCTCGCGGAAATGAAACGCCTGAGCTACATCGCTAATGACGTGTTATCCCGCCTGTTTGATGAAGCAGGGCTTATCCTGGTGGATTTCAAGCTGGAATTCGGCTTGTATAAAGGTCAGGTCGTGCTCGGCGATGAATTCTCACCGGACGGCAGCCGTCTGTGGGATAAAGAAACCCTGGATAAAATGGATAAAGACCGTTTTCGTCAGAGCCTGGGCGGCCTGATTGAAGCCTATGAGGAAGTGGCACGCCGTCTGGGTGTGGAACTGGATTAATCATTGATTTCCTGAATACATTGCCGGTGATAACAGAACCCGTTTATTACCGGCATTAAGCCGGTTTATCACTCCCCTGAAAGAAAGAAGCATTTTTCCTCACTTCATTTTCTCTGTACTATGTAGTTATCCGACTATTATCTGATAAGCAGAGAATCATCATGCGTTGGCAAGGGCGTCGCCAGAGCGACAATATTGAAGACCGCCGCAGTGCGGGAGGCAGAGTTCCGGGCGGATCTGCCGGCGGGCCGCGTATTCCGCTGCCGCGCGGCAAAGCAGGGCTGGTTGTGGTCGTCATCGTGGTGGTGGCCGGTTTTTACGGTATTGACCTGACAGGCCTTGTTACAGGCGACCCGGTCAATACCGGGCAGACCACCTCACAGCAGCGTCCGGCACAGAACAGTGCTCAGGAGCAGAAACAGGCGGAATTTACCGGCGTGATGCTGGCAGAAACCGAAGCGGTCTGGGGACAAAAGTTCACACAAATGAACCGGCAGTACCGCGAACCGAAACTGGTGCTGTACCGCGGCGCAACGCCGACAGGCTGTGGTGCGGGGCAGGCCGTGATGGGGCCGTTTTATTGTCCGGCTGATCAGAAGGTGTATATCGATCTCTCTTTCTACGATGATATGCGTACCAAATTAGGGGCGGGCGGGGATTTCGCGCAGGGTTATGTGGTGGCGCATGAAGTAGGACACCATGTTCAGCATCTGCTCGGTATCGATCGTCAGGTACGTGAGCGCCAGCAGCGCAGCAGTCAGAAAGAGGCAAACCGCCTGTCCGTGAAAATGGAATTGCAGGCTGACTGTTTTGCCGGGATCTGGGGCCATGAGGTGGAAAAAGCCGGGATACTCGAAAACGGTGATCTGGAAAATGCCCTGAATGCGGCACAGGCTATCGGTGATGACCGCCTGCAAAAACAGAGTCAGGGACGGGTTATTCCGGACAGCTTTACGCACGGAACATCCGCACAGCGTTATGAGTGGTTCAAACGCGGTTTTGATAGTGGTGATATCGCGCAATGTGACACATTTTCCGCACTGAAATAAGCCTTTCTGCCGGTTTTCCCTGCAAAACCGGCAGAGTTTGATTATCATTGTGTAACGGCATACTATTGGCGCCTTTCATCCCCCGACATGCAGGATCTGATATGAGTAATATTGACCCGACCCTGATTATCCTCCTGGTCTTAGCCGGGCTCGGGCTTATCAGTAATAACATGACTGTAACCCTGGCTCTTCTCTTTCTGCTCGCGGTGCGTATCACGCCGCTTAACGGCTATTTTCCGTTTGTGGAAAAATACGGCCTGAAGCTGGGGATACTCATTCTGACGGTCGGTGTTATGGCACCGATTGCCAGTGGTAAAATCAGTGCCAATGACGTTTTAAGCTCCTTTCTGAACTGGAAATCCCTGCTGGCGATAGTGATAGGTATTCTGGTGTCCTGGCTCGGCAGCCGCGGGGTAACCCTGATGAGTAATCAGCCGTCCACAGTCGCCGGATTGCTGGTAGGGACTATTATCGGTGTCGCGCTGTTCAGAGGGGTTCCGGTCGGGCCGCTGATTGCAGCGGGGATACTGTCACTGCTTGTCGGTAAGATGTAGCGGTTTTCTATGCTGCCCGCATTGTTTTATGCCTGTACAGAACAGCTTTGCACACAGGGTATCCGCCGTTTGTGGGTACTGAGCGGCAGTGACGGCTGGTGTGAATCCTGCCTGCGGGAGATCAGAGAGGCAGCCCCCGGTGACTGGCCGGTGATTTCCGGTGAACTGCCGGGCAGCACTCCGGCGGAAAAAGCCCGTCTGCTGCTGGGACAGGAGTTCCGCCACGGCGTGTTTGATGCCCGGCGCGGGCTTCACAGTGAAGCACTTGCCATGCTGACAGGTACATTACAGGCCGGCAGCTGGCTGATTCTGCTGCTGCCGCCGGAATCGCAGTGGCAGACCCGGCCGGATGAAGACAGCCTGCGCTGGAATGACGGCGGACAGATGATCCCCGCACCGCACTTTATGCGCCACTTTGCCCGCACACTTATCCATCCCGCTCATCTTTGCCGGTATGAAAACCGGCCATTTGATATGACTCTGTTGCCGCCCCAAGACGCCCGGCAGCCGCCGGACGGCACCCCGACACCTGCACAACAGCAGACACTTGAGCAGCTCCGCTGTGCGGAAAGCGGTATTTTCTGTCTGACCGCCGCCAGAGGGCGGGGAAAATCCGCCGTAGCCGGTCTGTTTCTGGCAGAAACACCGGGCCGTCATTTATTGTGTGCCCCGGCGAAAGTTTCTGTCACGGTGATACAGCGTTATCTTCATCATTCACAACAAACAGAATTTATCGCCCCGGATAATTTACTGACTTTGTCGGAAACGGCGGATATCAGCGCTTACGGCTGGCTGGTGATCGATGAAGCCGCGATGATCCCTCTGCCGCTGCTTACCCGTTTTGCGGCTGTATTTCCCCGCATACTGCTGCTGACCACCGTTCAGGGCTATGAAGGCACCGGGCGCGGATTTCTGCTGAAATTTTGTCACTCACTGCCGCAGTTTACTGCACTGACGCTGACGCAGCCGGTACGCTGGGCGGAGCATGATCCGGCGGAAGCCTGGCTGGATGAGGTGCTGTTACTGACTGAACCGGCGGAAAAAATCACACCGGCGGGAGAGTGTGAATATCAGGCGCTGACACAGCGGGCGTTATGTGATGACCCGGATTTACTTGCCGGATTCTACGGCCTGCTGACGGCGGCGCATTACCGGACATCCCCGCTGGATCTGCGGCGGCTGGCGGATGCGCCGGGACAGCATTTCGCGCTGTTCCGCAACCGGCAGCAGGTGACGGCGGCGCTCTGGCTGACAGACGAGGGCGGGTTATCTGAGGCACTGACGCAATCCGTCTGGGCGGGTACCCGCCGGCCGCGCGGGAATCTGCTGGCACAATCACTGGCGGCACACAGTTACTTTCCGCAGGCGGCACAACTGCGTTCACGGCGTATCAGCCGGATCGCGGTGCATACGCTCTACCGGCGGCGGGTGCTGGGACGTGAATTACTGCTGCGGACGGCAGACGCGGCAAAGAACAGCGGAATTGATTATCTTTCCGTCAGTTTCGGATATACCCCCGAACTGGCTGCATTCTGGACATCCTGCGGCTTTCGTTTTGCACGTACCGGTACACATCCGGAAGCGGTCAGCGGATGTTACACTGCCATGCTGTTACTGCCGCTGACCCCGGCCGGACAGGCACTGGCGGATGCCGCAGAACATCAGTTTGCCCGCGACTGCGCCGTTTATTCTCCGGTATGGGGATTTTCGCCGGTGCCGCCGGAGCTGGCGGAATCACTCAATGAACGGGAGTGGCGGATGCTGGCCGGGTTTGCGTATGCCGCAAAACCCCGTGCGGTGGCGGAACCGGCACTGATCCTGCTGCAAAAGGAATATCCGGTGCAGACAACGGAATTGTCACAGTTATTATCCGGAAATCTGGAAGTACTGAAAGCGCGGCATATCAGCGGGAAAAAGGCGTTACTTGATGTGCTGCGTCAGGAAACAGCCGGGATATTACAGACACTGCGCCCGCAATGGGCGCAGCAGACCGCAGCGGAAATCAGGGCTTTTTAGGTTTGTTATCCGGCCAGTCGTCCTCATCATCCCACTGCGCATTATTGTCACGGTGAGGTGGCAGTTCCCGGCGGTTTTGCAGATATTTTGTATGATCTACCCGTTTGAGATCTTTAATGGCATTCAGGATCACGCCGACGAACAACACCAGGATGACCCACCAGTAGTCTGCTAACCAATGCATTGTTGTTACCTTTTTTGTCTGTATTTATCAATTAATCAGAATCGGTAAGTCACTATCATTCAAAACCATCACAGCACTTTAACCCATTCACTGCCGCGATTGTCCCGGTATTTAGCCGTCATCATGGCAGATTTATGACTCAGCAGGCGCCGGGTGAACTCACCGGAAACAGTTGTGGCCGCTATCTCTTTCATGAAAGATGAGACTATAAGATTATCACATTCGCCATACGCGGAATAACATTTCTTAATCACATCTTCCGGTAACGCGCCGGGACAGGGCGGGGATAATAAAACTTGCTTTGCGTGAGCATTTGTGGCTTAATAACAGCACTGGTTTGGAAGTACAGGCCTATTTATGTTAGTCAGTTTAAAGTTTTTCACCATTTAGCGTTATCCCTGATACCACTTCATTGCGAATTCCTTCTAATTAATTCCCATAAGTAAAAATAAAAATAAAAAACAAACCTCACATGCCTGTGGCAATTAAATAAATTAAAGGAAATTCTATGTCTGATACAATGACTGGTTCAGTAAAATGGTTTAACGAATCCAAAGGTTTTGGCTTCATCGCTCCGGCAGATGGCAGTAAAGATGTGTTTGTTCACTTCTCTGCGATCCGGAGTGATGATAGTTTCAAAACGTTATATGAAGGTCAGAATGTTACCTTCAACATTGAAGACGGTGCAAAAGGTCCGTCAGCAACAAATGTGGTGGGGCTCTAAGGCGCACCGGTAATGATGACACTGTTTCTCCGGTGTCCCTGTTGCAGCGGAACACAATACCGGACGTCGCACTTTGATGTTTCTGCATCAAATCCGCATGGCGCAAAATGTATTTTTTGTAAAACGGTAATGTTGTTGACTAAGCAATAGAAAATAATAAAAAGGCCTGATAATATTATCAGGCCTTTTTATTATGTAGTAATTATTACTTATCAGGAAAAAATGTATTCTCTGAATGATTTTTCTCTCAGGCTTCTTCACCCAAGGTACGTCTTAACCTGGTTTGGTATCCTGTTACTCTTTTGTTTGGTACAAATGCCTTATCCGTGGCTTGTACTTTTAGGTGACAAGTTAGGCCGTTTTTCTGGCTTATTCCTGAAAAGGCGGGTATCCATAATTAAACAAAATTTAGAATTGTGCTTTCCTGATAAAGATAAAAGTCAGATAGAGAGTATGGTCACACGTAATCTATCATCTTTAGGAATTGCATTATTTGAAACAGGTATTGCCTGGTTCTGGAGTGATAAAAGAATCAGGGCAGTATTTGAAGTAACAGGCAGTGATAATTTTAATGATGTGTATGGCAGAAATAAGGGTGTTTTAATTATTGGTATCCATTCCATGTCGCTGGAACTCGGGGGAAGAGTCATGGGGTTGTGTTTTCCTGTAAATGCGATGTATCGCCCGCACAACAATAAAGCAATGGAGTATATACAGACAAGGTGCCGCAGCCGTTCCGGAAGCGGGATGATCGACCGGAAAAATTTGAAGTTTATGGTATCCGAATTAAAGCGCGGCCAGGCAATCTGGTTTGCTCCTGATCAGGATTTTGGCACTAAAGGGACTGTTTTTGCTCCTTTTTTCGCGGTTGCTAAGGCTTCGACTTCAAAAGGTGTTTCAACAATTGCCAAATTATCACAGTCACCAATATTGACGGCAACAATGATAAGAAATAACGCGAAAGGTAAGAAACCTTACGAATTAATAATTGGTAAAGGAATTGATGAGTTTTCGTGTGGCGATGACCTGATTGATGCCGGGAGGCTGAATCAAATTATAGAGACAGAAATCATGCGTGCTCCGGATCAATACTTGTGGGCACACAGAAGGTTTAAGACCAGACCTCCGGGAGAGAATTCTCTGTACAAAAAGATATGATGCAATTGCCGCTCCCCGTCTCCGGGGATGGGCAGAGGG
>NZ_NRQY01000001.1:519673-607221 GCF_003996855.1 Morganella morganii
ATTACCCGAACCACCTCCACACACACTAATTCAACATCCCTGACTGTCATTAATTGCCGGGCTCTATTCTCACATTCTTCGAGCGTATAAATATCATCGGTAACAGACACAGCAGAGCCGTGCATTACCAGTAGTAATACAAATCCGATTATGGTCACTATATATTCCAACTGAAAGCCCCACGATTGCAGGGCTTATATAGAATTAATTGATTAATGCAGGGTGTTTACCGCTAAGGCTTTCCTGCAAATAACGCAGAAACGCATAGCCGTCTTTGAATCGGTCATACAAGCGACCGGCAATCGGCGAGTTAACGTTCCGCAGTGCCGGATATAATTCAACTTTCCACGCGGTGTAAATGGCTTCATAATGTTTCGCCAGCGCATTTACATTGTGGACGTCTATATCCTTATTCACTCGACGATGGGTAATTTCGCGCGGGGCTTCTTTCGGGATGTATTCACCCTCAAGTGCGAGGCGGTGAACGTATTCAATTGCTGCCGGTAATTGCTCTGACTGCAATTCGTCGATACTTTCCACACTGAAACGCTGATGAACGATTGAGTATGCCTCGGGGTACATCAACCCTTTTTTGCTGACCAGAAGATTAACGGCATCACGTAACGGAGTGCGCTGGTCAACGGTGGATTTTTTCGCACTGAGCAGTTCGGCTTCCATGCGGTTAAATTCGGCAATGTAGGCTTCCTTAAATTGAGCCGCCTTTTTGCCAGTGAATCCCATAACCAGAAAGACAAAGCCATCTTTGGTCATTTCGTACATGGGACGCTTTTCGCCTTTGGAATCAGTGTACTCAACCACCTTAAAATTAAGGGCGTTAAATTTTTCTGAGCAATCAAGGGTTTTAAGCTTTTGAACTACGTTGTCGTGACGTTTTGTAAAAAAATCGGCTACAGATTTTGAAGTGGTTACAGCCTTACCTTCGTGGATTAAAACTACAGGCTTTTTAACAGGCGATTTGTTAGTCATTTCATTTCTCCGCTATTTTGCAAGCCCCTTTTGAGAGGGCGACCAGGAGCTCAAAACCCACCAACACGCAAGCGGTCAGCAATGCAGCGGGCGGACTTCTTTCCCTTGCGGGTATTTTATCCGTCGCACTCCCGGTCATAGAGAAATTCATATGACTACAGGCATAAAAAATCCGCATGATGCATTTTTATCTGCTTATCTATGCGGTTATTAGCCGCCGCTATTGTATTGGTTGGGTGTTTTGAGCACCTACTCGCAATCTACCGCAACCAATCATAGCCGTCAAGCCTCAGCATCCCTGCATTACGCTTCATCCTGAAACGGTAGGGTTATCAGAATGGTGCGGAATTATCGCCGTACTGCTCATCGTATTGCGACTGGCTATGTTGGTTGCCTTTCGGTTTGCGCTCGTCGCGATCTTTCAGGGTTGAGAGAATTTTCTCTACTGTTTCCGGCTGTGCGCCGCTGACCTTTTCTGAGATTGTCTGACGGGTATCAGCAATAAACGGAATACGAATTTCAAAGCCATAACTGTCATCGCCGTTCTGCTTTGTGCGCAGGACTTTCTGTAACACAAGGCCGATTCGTTTCCCGGTGAATTCAGGGGCGATATGGTGACTGACCGTTATCATCTTTGATGTCAGGCGCTGAATACCGCAACATCCCATCATGGCGTTAATCATATTGTGACCGAACTTATTCACATTGCCGTCATTCTTGATGCTGTACACGCTCAGGTAATTAATTTTGCGTCCATCGTCAGCCTCGCCTGAAAACTCAATATACTGAGCACCTTTTTCATTGTGCATGAGCTTTGCTTCGGTGATGGTGAGGATGTAAGCGCCGGACTCAGAGATAAATCCGCTTTGTCCTGCAGCTACTGCATCATCCTGATTGTAGGTAAAAATTACGTTATCATTCATGTTGTTTGCTCCGCTGTATTGGTTTTTTCAATTCCGTAGTATTCACAGATTGCTGAATCGACCATATCCATGTCGTTATCAATCTCTGCCGTCTCAAACATCCCCATCGGGGACTTAACCGTGTCATAACCGCTGTTCTGCGTTGAAAATAAATACCGGCCATCCTTAACCAGCGTCCGCAGTACAATAGTGAACATTCCTTCTACGGTTATTTTTTCATCCAGCATCCTGCCGATGGTTTTCATTTTCACTTTCCCGAGCTGCGTCTCTTCCGTGTGAGCGAGAAAATAAACCCTGACATCGCCGGGAGCGCTGCTGATTGCGGCGTTAATCACATTCCATGTGTGAGCGCCGATTTCAGTGAATTTATCGAACGATTTTTCCTCTGAGCGGCGCATAAATTCATTTGCCATCAGGTACTGAAAATCGTCGATAACAATAATTTTCTTCCCGTAGGTGGATGCCTTGTTGATGGCATTGATAATCATCTGCCATTTATCGCAAACAAAAACGGAGGTTTTCGGTTCGCGATGATCCCACTGCTTCCATGCAGCGGAACGGAATGGCAGAGGCTTACCAACCATCTGAATAAGTAGCGTGTCAGCCGGATTCAGGTTGCGCATGCTGGCGCTTTTCCCTGTGCCGGACTCTCCGATAATCAGCGTTGCTGTTCCCATAATTAATCCCCCAATTGCCACACTCTCGCAGTGGCCTCGCTCATGCCTTTGAGGTTGCATGCCAATCGGCAGCTAATGACTGGTGCGGGGTTGGCGTTCCCGCTGCTTTACCAGAGCTATTTTTGATATAAGAACCTTGACCCGTCGCTACACAGGCTATGCCCGCACCGTAATCCCGAACTCATCTTTCGGCTGCTTAGTCTTCACTCCGCTGAAAATTGCCACTTTAGGTAAGCAGCAGTTATCACCGGACGGGTAATATTCTGTTGGTTTCAGAGTCAGTGCCGGCAGTTCTGCTTTAACTGGTGGGAACACTGAGTCGAATATTCTTCCACTGAGCGGCTTTTAGGCTTCGCTGCATACTCCGCACGCTTTCTGTCCCAGAACGCCATTTGCTTTGCTAACCGGTGGTTCTTCGCGTTGTCTTTCTTTGGAATAACAGTAATTGTTGCCATATTGCCTCCTGAGTAATTTTTGGTGGTGATGTGTTTCGCACCCCGCAGGCCTCAGCGAAAATTGATCCTGCCGCTTCTAGGTTTGCCTTATGGCACAAATCACCCCAAAAACCACTCAGTGGTGATCTGACACTTATTCAGATCAGGTTCCCGATTGTAAAAGAGCTAAGTCCGTTTATCTTTGGCTCCGTGCCGTTGATGGGATTAAATATAACCAGCGGTGATATTAATGTCAACACCGCAGGCGATAATAAAATTACTGGCGGTGATATTAGTATGATTTTGAAAGGGATTTATTTTTAGAATGTCGTCAATATTCGATGCGGATCGCATGATTTAGGGGAATTGCTGACACAAAAAAGCCCTCCGGAGAGGGCTGAGTGAGGGGGTTACGCTAACTTTGATTTTGCAAAATCAATGATTAAATCATTTTTGTTAAAATCTATGTGTGTTATTTTATTGCGGTCGAAAGTAAGCTTTATTTCATCTATAGCTTTAATTTCATGCGGCTTTAATTTGTGATTATGATCAATAGTCATCAGTACGTTACTGAACTTCAAAACATTCTCACTGACCGCCCGCTTAATCCTTGCCACCCATTTATCGCAATGCTCCAGCATTTTGCTGGGGTCGCTCTGAGCAAAAACTAACGGTTTGATCGCACACAAAACCTCATCCTCGACAGAGGCAACTAGCGGCATGTTAAATTTCGTAAGGTCACCACCAAGCTCCAGCCGTTTAAATGCATTTTTTAGCTCATCGTGTTGTTGCAACCTGCGCTTAAGTTCGCCAGCTAAAACCTCTTCACGCCTTTCTTTTGTGCATCCAATTTGTCTAACAAATTGATAAAAAAGCCTTTCTAGCTCAGCGTTTATATTTTTTGCCATTAGCACACGAGCAGTGCTGTAGCGAAAAACAGATTCTTTTGGTTCTGTAATGTTAAAAAAGAAATCACGAATCTTCTCAGGAGAATTTAAGTTTTTTGTTATTTTTGATGCTGTTATGAGCTCACATTCGATTATTGGCTTAACAACATTAAAGATAGAATCATCTTTAAAAAAATGCTGTATACGGGCGTCATTGGTTTTTGCTAGGTCAAAAGCAAACTCCCCTGTTTTAGGCGAACAAATAACCACACCGACATTCGCGAACTCTTCTGTTTCTGCGTATGGCGTATATCTTATTATGCTGTAAAGTAGTGGTGTATTCATGTTATTGAACTCCTAAATATTGCGTTTTTCCCTCTGGCTAATATATCTATAATATCCTGAATTACTTCATCTTTATCTGGCAAATCATCTATCCACCACTAGGTATGGTTAATAGCAATTCAGAGCATTTTTCATTGAGGTGCTCAATGATATCCTCAACCAAAATAGAATCAACCATATCATATGTCCACGCCCTATGACTTGGAGAGAATACGTGGCATTCAAACTGAGGTAGGGTGCATGATGCATCAAATGCTAGGTTGTGGTCTATAAGATAGTAGCTTTGTTTTTTGATGTTATAAATTATATTTACATTCCCACCGATCTCAGAGAGATTTCTGTCTGAATTATTTATGATTCTATCAAATAGATATATTTCTTTTTGCTTTTTTAAGTCGATTACCTCATGGGCACCCTTAAATGATATGCATGCGGCGTCTGGTATAAACAATGATGCAAATGCATAGCCAAGGCTCAGCTTTCCTCTCAGGTTTGGAGGTAAATAGGAAACTAGGTCATCTGGAATGTATACAACGAAAAAATCAGGTGTTGGCAACCCAATAGACTTATCTAACCCAGATGCAAGCAACTCATGGATTAGTTGTTTTCTTGGTACTGATGCCGTTGTCTTTACGACATAAAGATGGCCATCGTCACATTTGCACAGTACTGGCTCTGTTGATCCAGCTTCCATTATTCTGATTGCTTCAATAACTTCCAGTTGGCAGTTTTTAACCATGTTAATCAAGTATCTCGAGTATTATGTTAATAACCACACCCTAAAACGTGTCGTCAGCCAAAGAAGCACCCGCACTCATCATCTTCAACCATCCTGATTGCGTCTGAGAAGGTCTGTAAGGGCTTATCAAACACAGCCACCCATTCATGCGACTGACTCATTCCAAACACTTTCCAGCCTCTTCGGGTTCGATTTAGCGTTATTTTTACTACAGGCGACTCAATGATCCGCTCCATAACATTACGCACTTCACAAATAATCACGCTTTGGTCATCGATTCGATATTGTAAATCGACTTCATCACGAATGAATGGCGCGGGGCGGCGTTTCTTCATGAAAAAATCCATACATTGTTCAATCTGAGTAATCTCTGTATTGCTGAATGCCATCTCTCATCCTCAGAACGTGTCGTCAGGCCACTGTGATTTAACCACTTTACCCACTATCTGGCAGTTGCCATTAATCGGGATCAGGTCATATCGTGGGTTAAGAGGCTCAAGGTATTCAACCCCACCATCTCTAATCAAGCGCTTAAACGTGAACTCATCATTAAGCAGACGGGCGACACAAAAATCACCGAACTCTACAGTCTGCTCAGGGTCGATCAGTATCAGTATCCCCTCAGGAAAGCTAGGGCGACCACCTTGCGGCGCAGTCATTGAGTGACCCTCAACCTCCAGCCAGAAAGCACTATCACTGGCTCTTTTTGCTGTTGATATCCACTCTAAAGCATCACGTTCAGTGTATGAATTACCATTCTCTGTAAAGCATCCTGCCTGTATTTTTGTAAAAAGAGGGTACTCATATCGATTGCTATTTTTTAATAATTTTTGTGAAGCAACCGCGTTGAACATAGCCCGGATTTCTTTTGATAGTGATGGGCTGAAGTCATCCACAGACACATCCAACGCAACTGCAAGCTTGGCGGCGTTTTCGGCATTAATCGCATTAACACCATTCAGCAACTGAGCAATGGCACTTTGCCCCATGCCAATAGCGTCCCCGAGAGACTCTTGGGATAAGCCAAGCTCTTTCTTTTTGGCATCAAAGATAGCCTTTAGCCGGATTGAGTCAGCTTTTTGTTCATCTGTGAGAGGTTTTTTTTTCATGTGCTGATTTTATTACCAAATGGAATATTCACCAACCACCGCAGGTGTTGACTAATTTATCACTGGCGGTGATAATAAATAAAAAGGAGGAAGCATGGAAAGAATCCCGCTTACAACGTTCGCCACTGAGATCGGGCAGCACAAGGCAGCAGAAATGCTCGGTGTGCGTCAAAGCGCGATCAGTAAGGCGATTTTAAAAAAACGAAATATTTATGTGATCAAAAATCACGATGGAACGGTTGAAGCCGAAGAAGTTAAAACCTTCCCATCTGGAAAAACAACTGACGCCACCGCTCTTTTAAAATTTAGCCCGTTCCGGATATGTGCTGGAACATTTTTCAACACAGCACCTCACAAGGCCGTGAGCGAATAACTGTATCTCAATAAGGACATTATGAATTATGGAATTATCAAACGAACGCAAGTTTCGTGAAATCGAGACAAAAATTCTCAAAGGGATTCATTCAACCGGCGCACGTGAAATTGCGCACAGAACGGGCATACACGAATCTCAAATCTCCCGGTGGCAGTCACCGCAACATAAAGAAAATCTCAGTTTCATACAGCGCTGTGCTCGTTTACTGGCGGCAATTGAGTATGAGGGTGGGGAAGACATGGTTGTGTTGCAGGGCGATGAGGCAAGGGCACTGATTCAGATGCTCGGACATATCAGAACACCAAAAAGAAAAGCCCCGGCGGTAACCGAGGCTCAGGATCAAATCGACTTAGCGATTTAACTTAACAATCACACTGTATCAATAACCAGTGATTTAGGAAAGGGGAATATACGGTTTCCCCTTTTTTGATACAGATAACGACGGAGTAATTATACATGAAATTACCGGAGGAATCATCTGATGGCTAGAGCACGAAACATAAAACCGGGATTTTTTAGTAATGACGAATTAGCGGAATGTGATCCGTTTGCACGTCTTTTATTTATCGGTCTGTGGACTATTGCCGACCGAGAAGGGCGCTGCGAAGACCGCCCGAAGAAAATAAAAGTCCTCACGCTACCTTTTGACAACGTGGACGTTGATAGCATGTTGGACATCTTAAACCAGAAGGGGTTTATTCGCAGATATCAGGCAGATGGTCAGGCGTATCTTCAAATCGTCAACTGGGCTAAACATCAAAACCCGCACCATAAAGAGATAGCATCTGTAATATCGGGACGGTTATTGTGGCCGGATTAGCCGTGGGGCTGGTTGCATCGCTGATTGGCGGACCATTGTTTCTGAAATTTCTTGGCGATCGTTTACCGTTCAAGGTCGTACCGGCTGCTTTTGCTGACCTGAAAGTACGTGAAGAGAAAGATTTACCCTCATTAGGCGCGGCGTTATTTACGGTTCTGCTGCCGATTGTGCTCATGCTGGTTAAAACAACCGCGGATTTAAATATGAGCAAAGAAAATCCGTTACTCACCTTTTTGCAGTTTATCGGTAATCCGATAACCGCCATGTTTATCGCTGCGTTTGCCGCTTATTACATGCTGGGTATCCGCCGCAATATGGGAATGAGTGTCCTGCTCAGCAAAACGGAAGAGGGCTTTAGTTCGATTGCGAATATCTTATTGATTATCGGGGCCGGCGGTGCATTTAACGGCATCCTGAAAGGGAGCGGGCTGAGTGATTCTCTGGCGCTGGTGCTGTCCGGTATCGATATACACCCGATTTTACTTGCCTGGCTGGTGGCGATTATTCTTCATGCCGCAGTCGGATCAGCAACTGTCGCCATGATGGGCGCGACCGCGATCGTAGCTCCGCTGATGCCGCTGTACCCGCACATCAGCCCTGAAATTATGACGCTTGCTATCGGCTCCGGGGCAATCGGCTGCACCATTGTGACAGATTCCTTATTCTGGCTGGTTAAACAATATTGTAATGCCACGCTGGCGGAAACATTCCGTTATTACAGTGTCGCCACGCTGATTGCGTCTGTTGTTGCGCTGGCAGGCACCTTTGCACTTTCATTTGTGATTTAAAAGAGACTAATGATGACTCAGATTAATATTGAAAAGTTAATTGCTGATTACCCTTTGGTTCAGGAACTGATTGATTTAAAACAGGTTGCATGGTTTAACCCCGGCGTAACCACCACAGAAGCCGGTTTACCGTATGTGGGATTGACGATTGACGATGTGAAGGATGCGCAAGCCCGCTTAAACCGCTTTGCTCCGTATCTGATGAAAGCATTTCCTGAAACGCAGGCCATGCAGGGAATAATTGAGTCTGACACAGTTGCGATTCCGAATATGCAGGCCGTTCTTGCGGCGCGTTATCAGACGCCGCTGTCAGGGAAAATGTATCTCAAGAAAGACAGCCATCTGCCGATCTCCGGTTCGATAAAAGCGCGCGGCGGGATCTATGAAGTGCTGACTCATGCGGAAAAATTAGCGCTGGAGGCAGGATTACTGTCAACCGGTGATGATTATGCGGTGCTGTTTTCTGATGAGTTCAGGCAGTTTTTCAGTCAATATCGTATTGCCGTCGGGTCAACGGGCAACTTAGGGATGTCCATCGGTATTATGAGTGCAAAACTTGGCTTCAGTGTCAGTGTGCATATGTCTGCGGATGCCAGACAATGGAAAAAAGACAAATTGCGTTCTCATGGTGTGAATGTTGTTGAATATGAACAGGATTACAGTATCGCGGTGGAGCAGGGGCGCAAAGAGGCAGAAAAAGATCCTTCCTGTTTCTTTATCGATGATGAGAACTCCGTCACGCTCTTTTTGGGTTACGCGGTTACGGGTCTGCGGCTGAAAAAACAATTTGCCGAAAAGGGAATGACAGTCGATGAGCAGCATCCTCTGTTTGTGTATTTACCCTGCGGCGTCGGCGGGGGCCCAGGCGGTGTTGCGTTCGGATTAAAACTGGCATTTGGTGACGCGGTGCATTGTTTCTTTGCGGAACCGACGCATTCGCCTTGTATGTTGCTCGGGGTACATACCGGGCTGCATGATGCTGTCTCGGTTCAGGAAATCGGTATCGACAATATTACTGCCGCTGATGGTCTCGCGGTCGGACGGGCATCCGGATTTGTCGGCCGGGCAATGGAACGGCTGATCGACGGTTATTACACCATTGATGATGCAGAAATGTATAACCTGTTAGGGTTACTTGATCAAACCGAAGCTATCAGGCTGGAGCCTTCTGCTTTAGCGGGCATGCCGGGCTGTGTGCATGTGACCCGGAATAAAGCGTATTTACAGGCTAACGCGCTGACACCGGAAGTGATGGCAAATGCCACGCATCTGGTCTGGGCAACCGGCGGCGGAATGGTTCCTGAGAACGAAATGGAGAAATATTTATCTCAGGCCAAAAGCAACTGATAGCGTGGTGATAGTCTGAACAGACCGGATCCGGCGCGATAAATGCCGGTTCCGGTATCCGGTGATTATTTCCGGCTCATTTTCTGTGATTTTTCGATCGCGCTGCGGACTCCGGCGATAACGGACTGACGCAGACCGGTTTCCTCCAGTTTTATCACTGCTTCAATCGTAGTACCACCCGGAGAGCAGACCATATCTTTTAGTTCACCCGGATGTTTACCGGTTTCGAGCACCATTTTGGCTGCACCCATCACGGTTTGTGCCGCAAACTCATAGGCCTGTTTACGTGGCATACCACCAGCTACTGCTGCATCTGTCATTGCTTCGATAAACATAAAAACATAAGCGGGCGCGGAGCCGCTGACGCCGATCACGGCATCAATCAGTGATTCCGGAATCAATTCGGCGCGGCCGAAACTGCGGCACAGCGACATGACCAGCTCAGTTTCCTCATCAGACAGAAAAGAATTGACGGTGACTGATGTCATACCTGCATTAACCAGTGCAGGGGTGTTCGGCATCAGACGGATCACTTTGGCCGGTGACGGCAGAGCGGCTTCCATAGCTTCCAGCGTGACACCGGCGGCCATCGAAACAATAAGGGTATCCGGTTTGAGACAAGGGGAAATATCACGTAATACCCCCGGAACGGCATAAGGTTTTACACCTATAAAAATAATATCGGATTGTTCCGCCACCTGCTGAGCGCAGGCTTCTCCGTGAACACCAAATTCCTGAGCCATCAGGTCAGTACTGGCAGGGCTGTGGTTATGTACAAAAATAGTCTCAGGACTGATAATTTTCCCTGAAATCAGACCATTAAGGATGGCTTTCCCCATATTTCCGCAACCAATAAATCCGATTTTTTTATTCATGATAGCTCCTGTGTTGCCGCTGAAAACTGACCGGAAGAGCAGGATACCACTCTGAGCCGCCGGGGTAACCCGGTAATTTAGGCATGATTTACATACACAAATATACAAAATCCGGGTAATATTGACCTATTATAGATACGTGAAAGTGTAAAATTTGCTCACGTTTTGGCATGGAGATTCATATGAAGTATCAGGTTAGTGGCCTGACACTTGCTGCGGTGCTGCTCATTGGCGGGTGCGCAAGTTCGGATCAGACACCGGGAACGCGCAGTGATCCGCTTGAAGGGTTTAACCGCACAATGTTCGATTTTAACTATAACGTGCTGGACCCCTATGTGCTCAGACCGGTTGCGGTTGCCTGGCGTGATTATGTGCCGGCACCGGCACGAAACGGTACTATCAACTTTCTAAGTAACCTCGAAGAGCCGGCCAGTATGGTCAATAACTTTCTGCGCGGCGATTTTTATCAGGGATTTAAGCATTTTAACCGCTTTTTCCTGAATACAGTCTTCGGGCTGGGCGGCCTGATTGATGTTGCGTCTATGGCGAACCCGCAACTGGCAAAAACAGAACCGGCCCGTTTTGGTAATACCTTAGGAAACTATGGTGTCGGGTACGGGCCTTATGTGGTTATTCCGGGCTATGGCGGCTGGACACCTCGGGTGGATGGCGGCGACTGGCTGGATACCACGTATCCGATGCTGAGTTATCTGACAATCTGGATGGGTGTCGGTAAATGGGCTATCGAAGGTATCGATAACCGTGCGCAGGCACTGGATGCGGAAGGCGTGCTGCATAACTCCAGCGATCCTTATCTGATGATGCGCGAAGCCTATTTCCAGCGTAACGATTTCCTGGCATCAGGCGGAGAACTGAAGGTGCAGGAAAACCCGAACGCGGCAGCGATTGCGGATGATTTGGATTCTATCGACAGCGAATAATGTGCCGGTACAAATAAAGAAAAAGATAAAGAAAAAAGTTCTGGTCACTGACCAGAACTTTTTTTATGCACTCAGCCGGGAAAATCAGAAGCTGTAGTTAAAGTTGATACCGTATAACCAGGCTTTACCTGAGGAGCTGAACTCGTAATTTGGTAAATTAGCCGCGACCGGACCTAATTCTTTCTTCTGTTCGTCATTGAGCAGAGATTCGGAAATATTCACTTTGCGTCCGTGCATATAGGCAACGCCGACATCAACAGAGGCATCTTTGTTGAAGGCGTAAGTTGAACCCAGGCTGAACCAGATACGATCCTGATCCGGAATGGAGATAGAACGGTTGTTCGCCGGAACTGGGCTGTCATCAAAGGCAATACCACCACGGAAAGTCCAGTTATCGTCATGATAGTAGGTGGTTCCCAGTGCCACACGGTAAGCATTACTGAAACCTTCATGTTTTGTAAATAATGCTTTTCCGCCCGGGTTATCTTTAGGTACTGCTCTTAACTCTTTAAATTCACTCCAGCCGGTATAGGCCAAGGTATAGTGTACAGCCCATTTTGGTGCAACACGGTGATAAGCAGAAAATTCCCACATATCAGGGAGGTTAAGATCCAGTTTCCCTTTCCCGCTCGAGCCAATTACCGGCAGATCATTGGTATAATCGCCATCTTTAAATTTTACTTTTACTTTTGAACGATAAGTCAGACTGAGACGATTATCTTTATCCAGCTCATAGAGCATGCCGGCATTCCAGCCGTAACCCCAGCCATCACCTTTCAGCGTTGATGCATTCGTATTTGCCGGAAGAGCAGGAAAATTCGGATTAAGAAGCGGAGCCATCGGGCCAAGTTCACCGATATGGCGGGAGATTTCGGCGTCAGCATAAACAGCATTCAGGCCCAGACCGAAACTGAAATTGTCATTCAGACGATAAGCACCTGCCATATTAAAGTTAACGGTCTTCAGATCTGTTTTTCCGCCAATCAGGCCTGCCGCATAATCATCTTTGAATTCTGTCGCCAGACCAAAGTTTGAGGTAGCAGATGCGCCCAAAAACCATTTTTCATTAATTGGTGTAATAAAATGCAGGTTCGGTACGACAGCGCTTGGTGCGATATCATTAGCATCCGTACTGTTGCCTGTCAGCGGGGATTTCCCTTTGATATCCACTGACGGATTGATCATGATTGCACCGGCGGACATGGACGGGCGATCAAATAATGTCATTGCTGCCGGGTTGCGGCTGCCGACGCTGGCATCATCTGCCACGGCACCTTCCCCTGAAAACGCACGTCCGAGTGCAGACGTGGAATACTCATTTAATTGAAAACCCGCCGCAAAAGCCTGAGTTGCTGTTAATGAAACTGCCACTGCCAGTGCTGAACGAGTGAACAGGTTTTTCTGGTTCATGACCAAAACCCTCTTGTTTATTTTGTTTATGTACTACTTTGGTAGTCAGAAGTAGCGCTGGATTGTATGTTTGCTTGTGGATATGACAAATCAGACCAGTTGAGAGAGTATAGAATCAGCATACTTAAATGTTATTTTTTTGTACTTAAATAAGCGAATTGAGATGCAAAAATGCGATTTACATTACAAAATTTTAACATTAACGTTTTTTTTCAGGGCGAAAAGTGGCTTTAGCACGAGTAGATCAAACAATAGATTGAATTTTTATGGTTTACTTTGATAAATGGTATGATTCAGTACTAAGACTGCAGGCTATTTTTAACTAACGGGAGACTGAAATGGCTGACGAAAAAAAACTGTGCAGCGCAGAAGAAACCTCAGCATGCTGCTGTGTGGATGTAGGCACTATTATTGATAACGAAAGCTGCACCTCTTCTTTCGGGCGTGTATTTGCTTCTAAAGCAGAGGCTGAGCAGATGATGGCGACACTGACTGCCAAAGCAAATGCAGCAGCATCTGAACCATGCAAAATCCACAGTGAATATAAAGAAACTGCTGACGGCGTTGAGCTGAAAGCGGATTTCACTTTCAGCTGCCAGGCTGAAACATTGATCTTTGAACTGGGTCTGCGTTAATTCATCAGAATTATACACAAACTGAATTCAGGCCTCCGGTGAATACGGGGGCCTTTTTTATCGCCTTTCTGTTATAAAAAAGTTCATTTCCCTGAGCCACCTCGCACTTTTCAGTTATTCACATTGCATGAATGCAACACGATGTTAACAATATCAGCAGGTCAGACCACCGGCAGTTCGTGATAACCTCTCATCATGTAAGGATGAACGAATGAAGCAGGCACAGGCAGAACGCATTGCAATTGTTGACGGATTACGGACACCGTTTGCCCGGCAGTCCACGGTATACCGTGATATTCCTGCGGTTGAGCTGGGCCGGGCAGTGGTGCAGGAACTCCTTTTTCGTCAGCCATTTCCGTCAGAACTGGTTGACCTTGTTGTTTTCGGCCAGGTCATACAAATGCCTGCCGCACCCAATATCGCCCGTGAAATTGTCCTCAGCTCCGGGTTGCCGGTAACAACGGATGCATATTCTGTGACCCGTGCCTGTGCCACCAGTTTTCAGGCGATTGCCAATGCGTCACAGGCAATACAATGCGGGCAGAGTCAGATAGCGGTGGCGGGCGGAGCAGATTCCGCATCGGTGCTCCCGATTGGTGTGTCACGTAAACTGGCCGGGGTATTGCTGGATCTCAGCAAAGCACGAAAATTATCGCAAAGATTCCGGCTGCTGGCTGATTTGCGGCTGCGTGACCTCCTGCCTGTTGCACCGGCGGTGGCTGAATATTCCACCGGTCTCCGTATGGGCGATACTGCCGAACAGATGGCGAAGCGTTACCATATCAGCCGTGAGGCACAGGATGCGTTTGCGAATCAGTCACATCAGGCTGCCACACAGGCGTGGACATCCGGTGTGCTGCGCGATGAAGTGATGACCACCCGTTTTCCGCCGTTCAGTCAGGTCTGTGAAGAAGACAATACATTACGGAAAAACTCGCTGGCCGGCAGTTATGCACAACTGAAACCGGCATTTGATAAACACCACGGTACAGTGACAGCCGCAAACAGCACTCCGCTGACAGATGGGGCGGCAGCTGTACTGATGATGACCGAAACGCGTGCGCGGGAACTCGGGCTGACCCCGCTGGGTTTTCTGCGCAGTTATGCATTCACGGGCAACACGGTGCAGGAAGATATGCTGCTGGGGCCGTCTTATGCCGCTCCGTTGGCGCTTGACCGGGCCGGGCTGACATTATCTGACCTGACGCTGATTGATATGCATGAAGCCTTTGCCGCCCAGGTACTGACCAATCTGCAATGTTTTGGCAGTGACAGCTTTGCCCGTAAAAAACTCAACCGGACAGCTGCGGTTGGTGACGTGGACCCGGCGCGGTTTAATGTTCTTGGCGGGTCAATTGCCTACGGGCATCCGTTTGCGGCCACGGGTGCCCGGATGGTGACACAGACATTGCGGGAGTTGCGGCGGCGGGGCGGCGGGTTTGCAATGACCACCGCCTGTGCAGCGGGTGGCCTCGGCGTGGCGATGATCTGGGAAACGGAATAAGACGGGAGACTGATGATGACACAGCATGATGAAACACCTTCTGTTTTCCGCCTGACAGTGCGTCCGGATCGCACCGGCGTTATCACCATTGATGCACCCGGTGAGAAAGTGAATACCCTGAAGGCTGAATTCGCTGAACAGTTTGAGGCGGTGTTGCGGGACGCCAGGCAAATCTCGGGATTACGGGCTATGGTGATTATCTCCGGTAAGCCGGATACGTTTATTGCCGGTGCGGATATTCATATGATTGCCGGATGTACTGATGCCGCACAGGCGCAGGCACTCTCGGAATCAGGGCAGCGGTTGTTTAATCTGATTGAAAATTATCCTCTGCCGGTTGTGGCGGCGATTCACGGCAGTTGCCTCGGCGGCGGACTGGAGCTGGCGATGGCCTGCCACAGTCGTGTTGTCACAGACAGCGATAAAACCCGACTCGGGCTGCCGGAAGTCCAACTGGGGCTGTTACCCGGCTCCGGTGGCACACAGCGTCTTCCTGCCCTGACCGGTCTGGTGGCTGCACTGGATATGATGCTGACCGGGCGGCAGTTGCGGGCAAAACAGGCGGTTAAAATGCGGCTGGCCGATGACATTGTTCCGCCCGACATTTTACTGGAAACAGCGGTGGCCCGTGCATTATCGGTAAATCCGGCACAGCGGGCTCCGGTACCTTTCCGGCAGAAGCTGGAAAAAATGAAGGGGCTGCGGGATATCATCTTCCGTATGACCCGTAAACAGGTTCGCCGCCGCAGTGGCGGACACTATCCGGCTGCCGAACAGATTATTGATGTGGTGCAGTGTGGTCTTGAAAAAGGCCGGGAGGCCGGGTTTAAAGCAGAATCCGCTGCATTCGGTCAACTCGCGGTTACGCCGGTATCCGGTGCACTCCGCCATCTCTTTTTTGCCTCAACCGCACTGAAAAAAGACGCACCGGATGGCGTGAAACCCGCAGAGCTGCATCATGTGGCAGTATTGGGGGGCGGGCTGATGGGGGCGGGAATTGCCACTATTACCCGTCAGCGCGCGGGGTTACCGGTCAGAATTAAAGATGTTTCACCTGAGGGGGTCAGTAAAGCACTGGCCTTTTTCTGGCAGCATCTGAGTAAACAAATGAAACGCAGGCGGCTCTCACCGCGTGAGCGGACACAACTGATGAGCGGAATGAGTGGCACTACAGATTACCGGGGATTCCATCGCATTGATTTTGTAGCAGAAGCGGTTTTTGAATCTCTGGCACTCAAACAGCAGATGATTGCTGAGATCGAAACAGTGACGTCACCAGATACTATTTTTGCCTCGAATACCTCGTCACTGCCTATCCGTGATATTGCCGCGAAGGCATCAAGGCCTGAAAAAGTGATTGGTTTGCATTATTTCAGCCCGGCAGAAAAAATGCCGCTGGCGGAAATTATCCCCCATGAGGGCACCGATGCGGTGACATTGGCAACCACGCTGCAACTGGCACGCAGGCAGGGAAAAACAGCGATTGTGGTCGGTGATAAAGCGGGGTTTTATGTCAACCGCATCCTGGCACCGTATATTACGGAAGCGCTGCGTTGTTTGGTTGAAGGTGAACCGGCAGAAAAAATTGACAAGGCACTGACAGATTTCGGCTTTCCGTTAGGGCCGATTGCACTGCTGGATGAAGTGGGGATTGATGTCGGCACCAAAATTATGCCGGTACTGGAGGCTGCATTTGGTGAACGGTTCGCACTACCGCCGCAGCTGGATGTGCTTTTCCGCGATAACCGGCTGGGAAAGAAAAACAAACGCGGTTTTTATGATTACACACCGCACCCCTGGTGGAAGCGTTGCGGCCGCAAAATACCGCGTAAAGCCGATAAACAGATTTACCCGCTGTTGGGCATAACAGTACAGGAGCGTCTGACATCACAGGAGATCACAGAGCGCTGCCTGATGATGATGCTCAACGAAGCCGTGAGAGCGCTGGATGAACAAGTCATCCGTTCGCCGGCAGACGGGGATATCGGCGCGGTCTTCGGTATTGGTTTTCCGCCGTTCCTTGGCGGTCCGTTTTACTATATGGATAGTCTGTCCGCCGCCGTTGTAACAGAAAAAATGACGACACTGTCTGCCCGCTGTGGTGACCGTTTCATACCGTGTGAGGCGTTACAGCAACGTGCTGCGGATAAGCGACGGTTTTACTGATAATTGCGGTGAGGTGTCGGGGGATTGTTTTATTTTTCTGAACAGGTTCTGAACAAAATTCAGGTTTATCTCTGTGCTGAATCATTTTAATTATGATTAATTTGAGGCAGAATGCCTTTCATCTCCCCTGACGGGGACGCAGAAATAACGATAATTTTAAACAGATCATTTTTTGATGTGATACGGTCCGGGGATTCAGAGATGACCGTATCCGTCCTGTTCAGACGGTGACATATGCAAGTTTTTATTATGCGACATGGCGATGCTGCTTTGCAGGCCGCCAGTGATTCAGCCCGGCCCCTTACCGGAAAAGGGGTAATAGATTCCCGCTGTATGGCAAAGTGGCTTGCAGCACAGCATATTCAGACAGATACCGTCCTGGTAAGTCCGTATCTGCGGGCAGAGCAGACACTGACCGAAATTCGTGATGAGCTGAATCTACCGGCTCAGGAAGAGGTGATGCCGGGACTGACACCTTCAGGAAATGCGGAGAGCGTGGCGGATTATATCCGCTATCTGGCAGAAGAAGGGCACAAAGGTGTTTTGGTGGTATCACATCTGCCGCTGGTTGGTTATCTGGTGGCGGCATTATGTCCGCAGGAGACCGCGCCGATGTTTGCAACATCCTCTGTTGCCTGTATCGAACTGGATAATGACGGACGCGGCACACTGCTCTGGCACCGCAGTCCCGGACAGATTGACTGATTATTCTCGCCGGGCGGTTTCAGCAATTTCAATCAGCAGCAGTAATGCCGCTGTGCCGCCCCATTCCTTGGGCGCCTGATGAAAAGCGATCACATCCGGGTGCTGTGCCAGCCATAACGGCGTCTGTTGTTTCAGTACATGCTTGCCGTGTCCGTGCATAATACAGACACAATAGGTGTTTTCGCGGCGGGCTGCGGCTATCAGTGCGCCAATTTCCTGTTTGGCCTGAAGTTGAGTCAGCCCGTGCAGGTCTAAAAACAGCTCCGGTACATAGTCCCCGCGCCGCAGTTTTTTCAGCTCATACGGGCTGGCATTTTCCCGCAGATAACGCGCCGGGCCGTCCATGTCCAGATTCGGACGGTATTCATCAGAAAAATAGAAGCTGGCATCAACCTGATCCTGCAACAGGCGTTCAGGCGCAATTTTTGTCACGCCGGCCCGTGATTTCGGGTGCACCACAATATCCTGTCTGATTTTACGCGTCCCGCTGATGGCCTCTTTAAACAGGTTCAGGTCATCATCAGTCAGGGGTGTCTTCTTTTTCATAACATCTCATCACTTATTATTTTCCATAGTGTAACTGATTTTTTTAAGGATGTTGACGCTATACTGCCGGTAACAACTGACAGGCGCAGTCCGGAAAATTGCCGTGCATTTCACAAGATATGCTGATTTAGCAGCGACTTCATGGCAAACTACGCTATCAGATATTTTCTTTTGTTTTACCCCGCCGGAGGCACTTTGGATAAAATTTACGTTGATGAGGCCGTCAGTGAGCTTCACACGCTGCAGGATATACTGCGCTGGGCAATGAGCCGTTTTAATGCCGCGAACATCTATTATGGCCACGGCACAGATAATGCCTGGGATGAAGCCCTCCAGCTGGTGCTGCCGACACTGTTCCTGCCTCTGGATTTACCTGCTGAGCTGTATCAGTCACGTCTGACATCCTCAGAGCGCCACCGTATTGTGGAACGTGTACTGCGCCGGATCACCGAGCGTGTGCCGGTGCCGTACCTGACTAACCGGTCCTGGTTCTGCGGTCATGAATTTTATGTTGATGAGCGCGTGCTGATCCCGCGTTCGCCGATTGGTGAGCTGATTAATAATCACTTTGCCGGTTTACTGGATTCCGAACCGGAAGCGATTCTGGATCTCTGTACCGGCAGCGGCTGTATCGCGATTGCCTGCGCTTATGAGTTCCCGGACGCAGAAGTCGATGCGGCAGATATTTCCGCCGATGTGCTGGAAGTCACAGAAATGAACATTGAAAATCACGGGTTATCTCACCGGGTCGTTCCGATGCGTTCAGATCTGTTTAATGATCTGCCGGCAGTGAAATATGACCTGATTGTTACCAATCCGCCGTATGTCGATGCGGAAGACATGGGGGATTTACCGGATGAATTCCGCACCGAGCCGGAACTGGCGCTGGCTGCGGGCAGTGATGGTCTGAAACTGGTACGCCGCATCCTCGCGAATGCCCCGGATTATATGTCAGAAGATGCGGTGCTGATTTGTGAAGTGGGTAACAGCCAGGTGCATCTGATGGCGGAATTCCCGGATGTGCCGTTTATCTGGCTGGCGTTTGAAAACGGGGGAGACGGTGTCTTTATGTTAACTCGTGATCAATTAGCAGAACATCATGACGCTTTTAAACTTTTCAAATAACCGTTCCTCATGTAGGAATAGAAGCATAAAAACAGGTTAAAACCATTCACTTGCACACAATCAGAGACAGGAAAACACGATGGCCGGAAACAGTATCGGCGAACTTTTTCGCGTAACCACCTTTGGTGAATCACACGGCCCGGCGCTGGGTTGTATTGTTGACGGCGTACCGCCGGGACTGGCGCTGACAGAAGCTGATATGCAGATTGATCTCGATCGCCGCCGTCCGGGCACATCACGCTATACCACGCAGCGTCGTGAGCCGGATCAGGTGAGAATTCTGTCAGGGGTATTTGAAGGGAAAACCACCGGAACCAGTATCGGGCTGCTGATCGAAAATACCGATCAGCGTTCGCAGGACTACGGTGCCATCAAAGATCTCTTCCGGCCGGGGCACGCGGATTACACTTATGAGCAGAAGTACGGCTTTCGTGATTACCGCGGCGGCGGCCGCTCATCAGCCCGTGAAACGGCGATGCGCGTGGCGGCCGGGGCTATCGCCAAAAAGTATCTGCATGAGAAATTTGGTGTGACAGTCCGGGCCTGCCTGACTCAGATGGGGGATATTAAATGTGATATCCGCGACTGGGCTCTGGCAGAACAAAATCCGTTTTTCTGTCCTGATGAACGTCAGCTGGATGCGCTGGATGAATTACTGCGCGGCCTGAAAAAAGAGGGGGATTCCATCGGCGCGAAAGTCACTGTTGTGGCGGAAAATGTGCCGGCGGGTCTCGGTGAACCGGTCTTTGACCGCCTTGATGCAGATCTGGCGCATGCGCTGATGAGTATCAATGCGGTAAAAGGCGTCGAAATCGGGGACGGCTTCGGCGTGGTGAACCTCAAAGGCAGTGAAAACCGGGATGAAATTTATCAGACCGGTTTTACCAGCAATCACGCAGGCGGCATACTCGGCGGCATCAGCAGCGGCCAGCCAATCATCGCACATATTGCCCTTAAGCCGACATCATCGATTACCGTTCCCGGTAATACGCTGAACCGGCAGGGCGAAGAGGTGGCTATGATCACCAAAGGGCGTCATGACCCCTGTGTCGGGATACGTGCTGTGCCGATTGCCGAAGCAATGACAGCGATTGTGCTGCTCGATCACCTTCTGCGTCACCGCGGACAATGTGCGGATGTCACGCCGCCGTTACCGGCCTGGTCATGATTTAAACTGACGTCCCGGGTATTGCGCCCGGGATTTTATTGGCAGGTAAAAAATGGAATGGTTTCAGTTCGGTGTTGAAATCTATGTATTGCTGTTCTTTGTTGCTCTGATTGCCGGATTTATTGATGCAATCGCCGGTGGCGGCGGATTACTGACGATCCCGGCATTGCTGGCCGTCGGCGTACCGCCGGTGCAGGCACTGGCGACCAACAAATTGCAGGCTGTCGGCGGTTCTTTCTCTGCCAGTTTCTATTTTGTCCGGCGCAAAGCGGTGGATCTTGCCGGGCAGCGGGTTCCGATAGTGATGACGCTGATTGGCGCTGTTATCGGTTCCGGACTGGTACAGTTTGTGAATCCGGAATACCTCCGCCAGTTGCTGCCGCTGCTGGTCATTGCCATCGGCCTCTATTTCCTGCTGACGCCGTCCATTGGTGCCGCCGATCAGAAACAGCGCCTGATGCCGTTCGCATTCGGCTGTACTGCCGGTATCGGGATCGGTTTTTATGATGGTGTGTTCGGGCCGGGCGCGGGCTCTTTCTACGCGCTGGCGTATGTGACGCTGGCCGGTTTTAACCTCGCAAAAGCGACAGCACATGCCAAAGTCCTGAATTTTGCCTCCAACGTCGGTTCACTCTCATTTTTTATTTTCAGCGGGCATGTTATCTGGATGATGGGTTTTGCCATGCTGGGCGGACAACTTATCGGCGCCCGCCTCGGTGCCCGCATGGTGCTGAGCCGCGGACAAAAACTGATCCGTCCGATGCTGGTAACTGTCTCTTTCCTGATGAGTATCAAACTGCTTTATGACAATCACGGTGATACTATCAGTACATGGCTGTCTCAGCTTTCTTAATTTTTATTAGTGGTTCATATAATCAATGAGTACACATCAATATCAGCAGTTAATTGAGATTTTTGATAACGAATTTTTTGCTGATTTCAACACCCGCCTGATCAAAGGCGACGATGAGCCGGTTTATCTGCCCGCAGATGATGACGCTCCTTATAACCGCATCGTGTTTGCTCACGGTTTTTATGCCAGCGCGATCCATGAAATATCGCACTGGTGCATTGCCGGGAAAGAGCGCAGAAAGCAGGTGGATTTTGGTTACTGGTACTGTCCGGATGGCCGGGATGCACAGACGCAGTCAGAATTTGAGGTCGCGGAAATAAAACCGCAGGCGCTGGACTGGTTGTTTTGTCAGGCCGCCGGTTATCCGTTTAACGTCAGTTGTGATAATCTTGACGGCGATTTCGAGCCTGATCGCGTCAAATTCCGGCGTATTGTCCACGGGCAGGTGATGGAGTATCTGGCGCAGAACTCAGTACCCCCGCGTGCAGCAAGGTTTATTAATGCCCTGCAATCGTTTTACAATACGCCGCCGCTGACTGCGGACCAATTTCCATGGCCGGAAGATCCGTTTGCCTGACAAACGATACCGGTGACTGAACTTTAAGGAACAAACATGCTTGCGGATTATGAAACGCGTATCCTCGCCCAGATTGATGACATGGTCGAACATGCCACAGATGATGAACTGTTTGCGGGCGGCTATCTGCAAGGGCATCTGACTCTCGCGGTGGCCGAACTGGAGCCGGCCGGTGATCATTCTGTTGAGGCACTTCACAACCGGGTGGAGGATAGTATCCGTCAGGCAATCAGCGCCGGGGAGCTGACACCACCGGATCAGGTGCTGGTGCTGGAAACCTGGAAACGCCTGCTGAAAAGCGCGCAGGAGCAGGAATGACAGATAAACCGCAATACCGTATCCGCCAGGCCCGACCGGCAGACGCCGCATTGTTACCAGCCGTTGAGTCTTCTGCCGGTGCGTTATTTGCGACGGTGCCGGGCTATGAATGGATAGCCCGCAGTGAAGGTCATTCCGGAACCGCATTCCGCAATTATATCGCCAATGGTAATGCGTGGGTGGTGGCGGACAGTCAGGATCACCCGGCCGGGTTTGTGCTTGTTTCTAACCTCGGAACCGGGTTGCATATTGATGAGCTTTCTGTTTCTGCGGCGCATCAGCGTCAGGGGCTGGGGCGTCAGCTGATTGAGCGGGTGCAGAATGTGGCGATGGCGCGCGGCTGCGCGGCAGTTACGCTGACCACATTCCGGGATGTGGACTGGAACCGTCCTTATTATGAGCATCTTGGTTTTGAGGTGTGTGATGTTTCCCGCGCACCGGCTCTGGAAGCGATTATGCTGAAAGAGGCAGAATACGGACTGCAATTCTGTGATCGCTGTGCCATGATTTACCGGTTTTTCTGAAAAAGTTAAATGTTGTAAATAATATAAAAAGGCCGCTCTGATATGCGGCCTTTTTCATTTATTATGGGTTAAGAAGCTGACCATTAATCTATTAACAGATAATAATAAAATATCTTGTGATTGTTATAGTAACGGCGAAAATAGTGTCGTTTTTTTATATCTCCGGTATGGATTTAATCATCTGCATATAGATTTTTCTGTTTAACAGAATGATTTCTAACAATGTATTCAATATGTGACAGGGGATTTTTTCCGGAATAATTGTTTATTTTGTTGCATAAAAGTCAACAACTACGCGTAAATGTTGACTAAATAGCATTAACTATTAACTTGCTATTAACATTTATTGTGTCAGAATGTGTCTGTCCCCATAAAACACAGGTATTGATTATGTTTGAATTACAACCGAAAAACACAGCACAACAGGCTGTGACTATTTACACCAGGATAGCGGTTGCTGCGGTGGTATTGCTGGCACTGTTATTTTCTTTCTGGTTTAAACTTGACGGCCTGAGCGTCATTGAAAGAGCAGTTCCTTCCATCGGTATGATTTTATTTACCGGATTAATAATTTTTAATGCCAGACGGGAATTAGATTCACTGTACCGTTCAGAGGATAAATACGCGAAAAGCGTAGTTGGCCTGAACGCCTGACAGAAACAGGGTCGCATCACGCGAACTGATAAATATAAAGAAGATACGATCACGGATCATCAGCAATCATGCTGATGATCCTTTTTTATGCAAAAATTATTTGTACAAATCAGCGCCGGTCTCCTGAGCAATATAGCCGATAGCTGCCTGTGCTCTGACACTGTTACCTGCTTTATCCAGCGGCGGGGAATAAACCGCAACGGCGTATTTACCCGGAACGACAGCCAGAATACCGCCGCCGACACCACTTTTCGCCGGAATACCAACCTGATATAACCAGGTACCGGAGCCGTCATACAGCCCAGCAATAGCCATCTCTGCCAGCACTTTGCCGGTGTTTTCCGCACTCAGCAGCTGTTTACCGTTGTACGGTGATTTGCCGTGATTAGCCAGCACTGCCCCCATTTTCGCCAGATCAACCGTTGTGGCATCGACAGAACATTGGCGGGTATAGAGATCAACCGCTTCATCCGGATTGCCGTATAACATGCCGTAAGACTGCATCAGCCGCGCCAGTGCCTGGTTGTGCTGATTGGTTTCGGATTCGGAGCGGTATACTTCGTCATTCACCGTCAGTTTGGTGTCGGCGTAAGCTTCCATGTTTTCCATAATCTGCTGCCAGCGATCGTCCGGGTTTTTGGCTTTTATCAGGCTGACGGCACTGATAGCGCCGGCATTGACCAGCGGGTTCTGCGGGCGATCAGGTCGCAGTTCAATCGCCAGTCCGGAATTAAACGGCAACCCGGTGGCATTGGCGCCCAGTTTCTCCAGAACCACCTCTGAACCCTGCTGATCCATCACCAGCGCGAGGGTAAAGACTTTTGACAGAGATTCCAGCGGGAACAGCTTATCTTTATCTCCGGCGCTGTAGATTTTGCCATCCACTGTGGCAATAACAACGGCGTAATTGTCGGGGCTGTATTTGGCGAGTGCCGGAATGTAATCCGCCACATCACCGGCTTTTTCGCTTTTGAATTTCTGATACGCCTGCTCAGCGATCGTATCGTAATGAATAGTCTTATCGGGAATATTATTATTCTTTGCGTAGGCAGAGGTAAAACAAAACAGCGAAAAGGTTAAGGCGATAACTATTTTATTCTTCATAATCTTCTCCGGTTATTATTTCCGGATGAAGCGTATAGGCGCACTGACTTTTCTGTAAATTGATCATTGGGCAAGAGAAATTGCCGCTGACAGGCGAACTGAGCCGTTTTTCGTGAGAAAGCACACAAACTGACCCGGGTTTGTGGTCGTGATCAATAAAGTCCGGTGATGAGATTCTGCTTCATCGCCGGAAAAAATATCAATAATGTGACGAAGACCGACTCTGTGGCCGGTCAGGATTTTTGCGGCAACGGACGGCCTTTCAGCAATTTACGGACATGGAAACGGGCGGGATGAATGGCTGCCAGCGTTTCATCATCCAGCGGCAGGGCTTCACCGAAAATCTGTGCCGCGAGCACCTCAGCGGCCAGCGGGGCGGTGCATAACCCCCGGGAGCCGAGTGCAGCCAGCAGAAACAAGTCAGGCAGATACGGAACACTGCATACGGTTTCCGGCGCAGTTTTTTGCTCATCAAGATGTGCGTAACAGTCTGTTAATATTGAAAAATAAGGAACATTTCCGGCCAGCGGCAGGTGGTCGCGTAATGTGCAGCGGACTCCCTGACGGGACTCTCCGGCGCTGATATCCACCATCTCCGGCCAGCTGACATCCGGCAGTGACGTGAGCAGCCGCTGTTTATTGGCCGTTTGTTCCTCTTCGCGGTATTCCGTTCCGGTATCATTGCGCTGGTGGCTGGCACCGATGCAGTGCAGGCCGTCAGCCGGATTCACCGGGGTCAGATAACCCTCATAGCACAACACTTTTTTCAGTCCGGCAATGGCGGGAACAGACGGGACATGGCTGACCTGGCCGCGCACCGGCGTGACCGGAAGCGGAGCGGTTTGCGGGAACTGACTGATACAATGACCGTTTGCCAGCACCACCACATCAGCTTCTGCCGTGCTGTTATCTGCAAAACGTAGCGTCCATCCCTGTTCTGCGGGGATTAATTCTTTTACTTCACAGCTGAAATGCAGCTGAAGCCCTTCTTTTTGTGCGAGTTTTGCGGTATTGCGTACCAGTTCCTGCGGGCAGAGCCAGCCGCCCTGCGGATAATGCAGGCCGTCAAAATTCACATCCGTTCCGGCCAGGGCAGAAAGCTGCTCCCGCGACAGGCGCTGTACCATCTCATCCGGCCATGTGACAGATGAAATGTTATTGATTTTTTTGCTGCTTTTTTCGTGATACATCAGCTGGATCACACCACACCAGTCATGGTCGTATTTCACGCCCAGAGCTGACAAGGCATCGTATGTGCGGCGGGCAAACGGGAATGCGGAGGTAAAAAAGCGTTCCGGCGGATCATCCCGTCCGGTCAGCAGCGGATAAAGCGCGCCCTGGCGGTTACCGGAGGCATTAAGCGCCAGAGCCTCATCCGCACAATATAAGGAAACATCCGCTCCGCGCCGCAGAAGGGCGAGAGCAGATAGCACTCCGGCGATACCGCCGCCAATGATCGCTATTTTCTGCGGCGCGGAGGCAGGATGGCGATCAAACCACGGTGTTACGGACGGTACTGCTTCACAGGGATTCACGCCGGCAAGACATTCCCGTTTATGAGCAAAACCCTTGCGGCGCTCAACGGTAAACCCGGCCTGCTGCAAGCCACGGCGGACGAAACCGGCAGCTGTAAAAGTGGCAAAGGTGCCGCCCGGTTTTGAAAAACGTATCATCAGATCAAACAGAGACTGCTGCCACATATCCGGATTTTTGGATGGCGCAAAACCGTCAAGAAACCAGGCGTCGATGTTGTTGTCCAGCGCGTGAGTGAGGGAAGGGAGTAATTCATTAACATCTCCCAGCCATAAATCGAGGGTGATTTCACCACCGGACAGCTGAATACGGTGACAACCGGGTAACGGCTGCGGCCACTGAGCGCACAGCTGTAAGGATAAATCCGTGAACTCCGGCCAGTGGCGGTGGGCAGCCTGTAAATCAGCTACGGTCAGCGGGAATTTTTCAAAGCTGATAAAGTGCAGGCGCTTCAGCGGATGTGCCGGATTGGCAGCACGAAACGCCCGGAAGTTCTGCCACAGGGTGAGAAAATTCAGTCCCGTACCAAACCCCGTTTCGGCCACAGTACAGACCGGAGTGGTTATCTGTGAAAACCTGTCCGGAAAACCGTTTCCGTTAAGAAACACATAGCGGGTTTCCGCCAGTCCGTCGTCGTTCGAAAAATAGACGTCATCAAAATGTTGCGAAACAGGTGTACCCTGTTCATTCCAGGTTAAATGTGCAGTTTCAATTGCGGTTTTTTTCACGTTACGGCCTGAGAATTCTGTTCTGTTTTCCCTGATTTTACTCCGCTTTGCGCTGTACTGCCATGCCGGTTGTGACACAGGACAATATCGGTATGTAAAGATGCGAAAAAACGTCTGATCGGACTTGTTCAGCTTACATGTGTAAGCTAAAGTAGCGCTAAATCCCGTACTACTTAAAATGACAGAGGTATTGAATGAAACGTGCAGTAATCACTGGTCTGGGGATTATCTCAAGTATCGGTAATAACCGGGAAGAAGTGCTGGCTTCATTGAAAGAAGGTCGTTCCGGGATCACATTTTCTGAAGAATTTAAAGAGATCGGCATGCGCAGCCAGGTTTGGGGTAATGTCAAACTGGATACTGCCGGTCTTATTGATCGTAAAACTGTCCGTTTCATGAGTGATGCATCTATCTATGCGTATCTTTCCATGGAACAGGCCATTGCAGACTCCGGTCTGACTGAAGAGCAGGTGTCTCACTACCGTACCGGTGTGGTTGCCGGTTCCGGCGGCGGTTCCCCGCGCACTCAGGCTGTCGCGGCTGACGGCATGCGTGCCAAAGGTCTGCGTGGTGTCGGTCCTTACCTGGTGCCGCGTGCAATGGCATCCGGGGTGTCCGCAAACTTAGCGACACCGTTTAAAATCAAAGGTGTGAACTATTCAATCAGTTCTGCCTGCTCTACGTCCGCACACTGTATCGGTCACGCGGTGGAACTGATCCAGCTGGGTAAACAGGATGTGGTATTTGCCGGCGGCGGTGAAGAACTGTGCTGGGAAATGAGCTGCGAATTTGACGCAATGGGCGCACTGTCCACCAAATACAACGAAACACCGGACAAAGCCTCCCGTACTTATGATCAGGGCCGTGACGGCTTCGTAATTGCAGGCGGCGGCGGTATGGTCGTGGTGGAAGAGCTGGAGCACGCGCTGGCGCGCGGCGCACATATCTACGCAGAAGTGGTCGGCTACGGCGCGACGTCTGACGGCGCGGATATGGTTGCCCCGTCAGGTGAAGGTGCGGTCCGCTGCATGCAGATGGCGATGCACGGTCTGGATACGCCGGTTGATTACATCAACACCCACGGTACATCCACACCGGTCGGTGATACCAAAGAGCTGGAAGCTATCCGCGAAGTCTTTGGCGATCACACCCCGGCGCTGTCATCGACTAAAGCGATGACCGGTCACTCACTGGGTGCGGCAGGTGTTCATGAGGCAATCTACAGCCTGCTGATGCTGGAAAACGGCTTTGTCGCACCAAGTATCAATGTGGAAAATCTTGATGAAAAAGCGCACGGGATGGATGTTATCACCAAACCGACGGAGCGCGAACTGACCACTGTGATGTCCAACAGCTTCGGTTTCGGCGGCACTAACGCCACACTGGTAATGCGCAAATATCAGAACTGATTTTTGCCTGATTAGCAGATAAATGCCCCGGTTTAATCACCGGGGCATTTTCTTTTGCGGCAAAGTCTGTCAGGGTATAACGGTACTGTTTATCCTTTTACTGCCACAGGGGTGATGAATGAAAAAGCTGACTATCGCAGAGATGACCGAGCCGCAAAAAATCCGTGTCCGTACCCGGCTGGCGCAGGAACAAAAGAAACTGGGGCGTCCGCTGACCAATGCGGAGCAGAATAAAGTCAAAGATCAGATTATCACTGAGATTTCCAAAGAAGTTGATGCCGCTGCCGCTAAAGTCAGAGCGCAGAAAAAAAAGGATAAAATCAAACCCGGCAGCGGAACAGAAACGTACAGCTGGTCAGCGAAAACCCATACGCGTGGATTGCGCTGAGCCTTTCTGAGAACTTACTTCCGTTTTTATTACGATATGGTATCCCGTAGTTTGGTGTGCCATTGGCAGGATTTTAACATAGTCATATATGATAATAAGAATCAATACTGATACTGTTTTGTCACTTTGTGACGGAGATGAAAAATTACAAAGATACCAAAAAATAGCAAAATACAGATAAAGCATTGATAAAGTTATTAAAACAGGGATAATAACAAAAAAAATTATATGACTCATCAATGAATTGATGCTTTTCATTTTTGTTAGTTATCCCTGAATACAGGGCCCTGATTTTGTTTTTATCTATTCTCCCGCCTCACACCGCTGCGGCTGCGGTTTCTTGCTTTTGCGGCGGATAATCTGTGTCAGCGGTGTACGCAGACGCTGCGCCATAATTACCCCGATCAGTACCACGCCGCCGCCGATAATATGATAGCTGTGCAGTTCTTCTTTCAGGAAGACCGCGGCGATAATGGCGGTCAGTACCGGCGCCAGGTTCATAAAGATAGACGCGGCGTTTGCACCCAGACGGGTCACGCCCAGTATCCATAACAGCGGTGCAAAGATAGAAGCCGAAATGCCCGCATACAGCACCAGCCCGATATTATCGCTGTTCAGTGCCACATCACCCGCGCTGAGGAAAACCGGAATCAGCAGCAGCACGCCAAAGACAATCTGCATATACAGGGAGTGAATGCTCGACAGCGGGATTGCCCAGCGCTTGGTCAGTACACCGTAGAAAGCATAAGCGAGACCGGCGATAAACATCAGCATTTCACCCTGTCCCAGCCCCTGATGCAGTAAATCTGCCGGATGTCCCTTACTGATAAGCCAGGTCAGGCCGCTCAGGGAGAGAATTGTCCCCAGCACAATACCGATGGTCGGCGCGATACGCAGTACCGGAATACTTAACACCACGGTCAGCAGCGGGATCAGCGAGGTAATAATTCCCATAAAGGTAGCGCTGACGGTATACGCCGCGTAATACGCCAGGCTCTGATACAGTCCCATGCCGAGAAAACCGAGGACAAACAGTTTCCATGCGTGCTGTTTGATCACCGCGCGCTGCTGCCAGACCGGGATAATCAGGAACGGCGTCATCAAGGCGAGCGCCAGTGCCCAGCGGTAAAAGGAAATCGCACCGGGGGCGATGGCACCGGCGGCCAGTTTATTCACCACGGCATTCACAGACCAGATCAAAACAGCCCCGAGGGGTAAAAGCAGGTTTTTCATTCTTAAACTCATTTTCATTATCAGGCAGGTGGTGTAGTGTAATCTGTCTTAATTATTCTATATAACGATATCCCGCCAATTTATAGAGAGGATCTGACAAGATGACCCGTAAGTCAGATATTGCGTCACTGGGCGTGAAAGATCCGGTGACATTAATCTGCCGTCATGAACAATTTTATTCGGAAACGGAGTTTGCCCTTCATCATCATCCCTTCGGTCAGCTGCTGTATGTCGCCAGCGGTGTGATGGAAATGACCGTTGAGGGACAGCGCTATCTGGCCCCGGCCGGGTTTTGTATCTGGATACCGCCGGGAACGGAACATGCCAGTTATAACAAAGCCTGCGCATCTTTCAAAATTATTGATATTTCGCCGCAGTGGGCACCGCAGTTACCGCAGATGGCGTGTGTGATAGAACTGACTCCGGTTTTCAGCGCGGTGATGCAGGATTTATTCGGCCGTAAAGTCTGTGAACCGGAAACAGAGGCGGATAACCGCCTGGCATTGGTGCTGACTGACCAGCTGCTGTTGTCGCGCTGTCAGCCGACCTATCTGCCGGTCACGGATGATAAACTGCTGGCGCCGGTACTCAGCGCGCTCGAGAACGATCCGTCTGATAATACATCGCTGGCGGAGTGGGCTGTGCGGCGTTTTACCTCGGAGCGGACATTATCCCGGCGTTGTCAGCAGAAACTGGGGATGTCCTTCAGTGAATGGCGTCAGCGCCTGCGTTTTCTGCGGGCGGTGGCGTTATTGCAGGAGGGCCGCAGTGTGCAGAATGTCGCGCTGGATGTGGGTTACAGCTCATCCTCGGCCTTTATTGCGATGTTCTCTCAGCTGGCGGGTGTGACGCCGGAACGTTTCCGCCATCAGCCTTAATTGCTTTCTTTAGCAACAATCGGTGTTCCGGGCGTAGGTTTTATCCCGCAGAAGTGGCAAAATAGCGGCCATCCGTTTCAATTCCGGTTGTGCCGCCGTACCGACAGGTCTCCGCCGGCCGCCGGCAGATATGAAGGTAAAGCCCGTGAAAATCGTTGTAGATGAGAATATGCCTTACGCCGAAATCCTGTTTTCCCGTCTCGGGGATGTGGTGGCGGTGCCGGGACGTCCGTTACCGGACGGGGTGCTGGATGATGCTGACGCGCTGATGGTGCGTTCTGTCACGAAAGTGAATGCACAACTGCTGGAAAATACCCCGGTGAAATTCACCGGTACGGCAACGGCCGGTTTTGACCATGTGGATAAAGCGTGGCTGGCAGAGCAGGGGATCGGTTTTTCTTCTGCGCCGGGATGTAACGCAATTGCGGTGGTGGAATATGTGTTTTCCGCCCTGATGCTGCTGGCGGAGCGTGACAGCTTTCAGCTGACGGATAAAACTGTCGGGATTATCGGTGCCGGGAATGTCGGCGGCCGTCTGGCAAAACGTCTGGAAGCACTGGGTGTTAATATTCTTATCTGTGACCCGCCGCGTGCGGATAATGGTGATGCCGTGGCATTTTATGATATCGATACCCTTGTGGCGCAGGCCGATATTCTGACATTCCATACCCCGCTGAATAAATCCGGGCCGTACACCACACTGCATCTGATGGATGAAACCCGCCTCAATACAATGAAAGACAATGGTATTCTGATTAACGCCAGCCGTGGTGCGGTGGTGGATAACCGGGCGCTGTTGTCGGTCCTGGCAGGTGGCAAGCCGCTGAGTGTGGTGCTGGATGTGTGGGAGCCGGAGCCGGATCTGTCACAGGAACTGCTCTCGCTGGCGGATATCGGCACGCCGCATATTGCCGGTTATACCCTTGAAGGCAAGGCGCGCGGCACCACGCAGGTGTTTGAGGCGTTTGCGGATTTCACCGGGCAGCCGCAGCAGGTTGCGCTGGCGGAACTGTTACCGGCACCGGAATTCGGCTGTATTACGCTGTCAGGTAAAGTAACGCAAAGTATTCTCAAACGTTTAATGCATCTGGTTTATGATGTCCGTCGTGATGATGCGGCATTGCGTGCGGTTGCCGGGGTGGCGGGTGAGTTTGATAAACTCCGTAAATTTTATCCTGATCGCCGCGAGTGGTCATCACTGACGGTTATTTGTGATGATGCGCAGAGTGCGGCGCTGTTGTCTGAGCTGGGGTTCACAGCAGAATACCGCGCATAAAATTATTTTTTCATCATTTTTTCCGACTGTGCCGCGCTGACGCGGTGCAGTCTTTGTTCCGGAGATAACTATGTCAGAAGGCTGGAATATTGCCGTATTGGGTGCGACCGGTGCTGTCGGCCGCGCGGTGGTGTCATTACTGGAAGAGCGTGAATTTCCGGTGGGAGAGTTATATTTACTGGCCGGAGAGCGCAGCGCGGGAGAATCGGTGCGCATGAACGGCAAAAGCTATCTGGTCACTGACGCCCGTGATTTTGACTGGTCGCAGGTTCAGCTGGCCTTTTTCATGGCCGGAGCGGAAGCCACGGAAGCTTATTATGAAGCCGCCACGGACAGCGGTTGTATTGTGATTGACAGCAGCGGCCTGTTTGCGCTGGAACCGGATGTGCCGCTGGTGGTGCCGTCGGTGAACCCGCAGGCACTGAGCGAATACCGCAACCGTAACCTGATTGCGCTGGCGGACAGCACGGTCAGCCAGTTGCTGACTGCTATCCGCCCGCTGGTTGAAAGCGCCGGGTTATCGCGTATTAATCTGACCAATCTGTTTTCCGTATCCCGTTTCGGGAAAAGCGCGGTGGAAGAGCTGGCCGGTGAGTGTGCCAAACTCCTCAACGGTATTCCGCCGGAAGCCGGTCGTTTCAGCAAACAACTGGCATTTAACCTGCTGCCGCTACTGGCTGATGAGCAGGGCAGTGTGTCAGAAGAGCGCCGTATCGCGGAAGAGACCCGTAAAGTTTTACAGGATGCCGGTCTGCCGATCAGTGTGAGCTGCGTGCAGTCACCGGTGTTCTACGGTAATGCGCAGATTGTGCAGCTGGAAACGCTGCGTCCGCTCTGCAGTGAGGAAGCACGTGATGAACTGGAGCGTGCAGAGGATATTCAGCTCTCTGAAGAGCAGGAGTTCCCGACTCAGGTCACGGATGCGTCCGGTAATCATCTGCTGAATATTGGTTGTCTGCGTAATGATTACGGCATCCCGGAAATCCTGCATTTCTGGTCGGTGGCGGATAACGTGCAGTTCGGCGGCGCACTGATGGCGGTCGAAATTGCCGAGCGTCTGACGCAGGAGCAGTTTTACTGATGTCAGAGGTGATTTTACCGGCGGAAGAGGGTAAAACCACGATCGCGCTGGGTATTGAATATGACGGCAGCCGTTATTACGGCTGGCAGCGTCAGTCAGAAGTTGCGAGTGTACAGGGCTGTCTGGAAAAAGCCCTGTCAAAAGTGGCCGCAGAGCCGGTTTCGGTTTTCTGCGCGGGGCGGACAGATGCCGGGGTGCACGCCACCGGCCAGGTGGTGCATTTTCACACGGCGGCAGTCCGTAAAGATGCAGCCTGGACGATGGGCGTGAACACCCATCTGCCGTCTGATATCGCGGTACGCTGGGTTAAAACTGTGCCGGAAAATTTTCATGCCCGGTTCAGTGCCACGGCGCGGCGTTACCGGTATGTGATTTTTAACCATCGCTTTCGTCCGGCTATTTTAAGTAAAGGGGTAACCCACTTTCATTATCCGCTGGATGAAAAGCGGATGCATGAAGCGGCACAGAGCCTGCTGGGGGAGAATGATTTTTCCTCTTTCCGCGCGGCGCAGTGTCAGTCCAAAAGCCCGTGGCGTAATATGATGCACGTGAATGTCGCCCGCCGGGGGCAGTATGTGATTGTGGATATCAAAGCCAATGCCTTTGTGCATCATATGGTGCGCAACATTACCGGTGCTCTGCTGGAGATCGGCTGCGGTAATCTGCCGGTCAGCCGGATGGCGGAACTGCTGGCACTGAAAGACCGGACACAGGCACCGGCAACGGCACCTGCGGAAGGGTTATACCTGGTTTCAGTGGATTACCCGGAAGAATTTGCCCTGCCGTCACCGGCGATGGGGCCGCTTTTCCTGGCAGATTAATTTATTAGCCGGATAAGCAAAAGGCTGCATCCGGCGGGGTGAAATATGGAATACATTAAATTTCTGATCGATTTTATTCTGCACATTGATTTGCATATGCAGGAAATAGTGGCGCAGTACGGAATCTGGGTTTATGCGATTTTATTCCTGATCCTGTTCTGTGAAACCGGGCTTGTGGTCACGCCGTTCCTGCCGGGAGACTCGCTGCTGTTTGTGGCGGGGACACTGGCGGCACTGCCGACCAATGATCTGAATATTCATGTGATGGTGCTGCTGATGATTACAGCGGCGATTATCGGTGATGCGGTTAACTATACCATAGGGCACTTTTTCGGGGAGCGGCTTTTCCGCAATCCGGCCTCGAAAATTTTCCGTCAGAGCTATCTGCGCAAGACCCATGCGTTCTTTGAAACTCATGGCGGAAAAGCGATTATTCTGGCGCGATTTGTCCCGATCGTGCGGACATTCGCCCCGTTTGTTGCCGGTATGAGTAAAATGTCTTACCGTCACTTTGCGATGTTTAACGTCATCGGCGCGATTGTATGGGTGGTATTATTTGCCTATGCAGGGTATATCTTCGGGGAAACCGAGATTGTACAGAAGAACTTGAAATTACTTATCGTGGCGATTATTTTCATCTCCATATTGCCCGGTATTATCGAGATATGGCGTCACCGCCGTGCGGCAAAAAAAGCTCAGAAACGTGATGACGCCTGAGTGGTTTGAGCAGTTTTTTATCCACAGTGCATGTGCAATGTGGTTTAATGGCAGATAATAATTACACTGGCTGAGCCAGATTTCAGACGGAAAGGTCATTAATGAGCTGGATTGAAAAAATTCTGAATAAGACCCCAATGAACCAGACACGCAAGGCGAGCATTCCTGAAGGTGTCTGGACGAAGTGCGACAGTTGTGGTCAGGTACTGTACCGCCAGGAGGTGGAGCGTAATCTTGAGGTGTGTCCGAAATGTGATCATCACATGAGGATACCTGCACGTTCGCGCCTGCTGACGTTTCTGGATGAAGGCAGCACCACGGAACTGGGAACTGATCTGGAACCGAAAGACGTCCTGAAATTCCGTGATTCCAAGAAATACAAAGACCGTCTGGTCTCCGCCCAGAAAACAACCGGGGAAAAAGAAGCCCTGATTGCGATGAAAGGCACACTGAAAACCATGCCGGTTGTCGCGGTGGCGTTTGAATTTGCCTTTATCGGCGGTTCAATGTCCTCTGTGGTCGGCGCCCGGTTTGTCCGTGCGGTGGAACAGGCGCTGGAAGATAATTGTCCGCTGATTTGTTTCTCCGCAAGCGGCGGTGCACGTATGCAGGAAGCCCTGATGTCGCTGATGCAAATGGCCAAAACCAGTGCGGCACTGGCCAAAATGCAGGAGCGCGGTCTGCCGTATATCTCTGTGCTGACTGACCCGACCATGGGCGGCGTCTCTGCGAGCCTGGCAATGCTGGGTGATATCAATATCGCTGAACCGAAAGCCCTGATCGGCTTTGCCGGTCCGCGTGTTATCGAACAGACTGTCCGTGAGAAATTACCGCCGGGATTCCAGCGCAGTGAGTTCCTGATTGAAAAAGGGGCGATCGATATGATTGTCCGCCGTCCGGAAATGCGTGATACCGTCGCGGAAATTCTGTCAAAACTGACTAACTATCAGTTCCCGCAGGAAGATGAAATTATTGAAATCCTGACTGCGGATGAACCTGATACCGACTTATCTTCCGAAACAGAGACTGATGTCAAAAAACACGATGTCTGATAAGCGAGAAAGACCGGCAGCCGCGTCATCACTGATGACGTGGCTTTCTTATCTGGGTGATCTGCATACGCAGGTTATTGATATGGGACTGGAACGTGTCGGTGCGGTGGCAGATATCATGAATCTGCGCTATCCCGCCCCGAAAGTCATTACGGTTTCCGGAACCAACGGCAAAGGCACCACCTGCCACACACTCGAATCCATCCTGCTGGCCGCAGGGTTACGGGTCGGGGTGTACAGTTCCCCGCATCTGGTGAATTACACCGAACGGGTGCGGATTCAGGGACAAAACCCGCCGGAAGCCGATTTTTGCCGTGTCTTTGCGGATATTGACGCGCAGCGCGGCGATATCACGCTGACCTATTTTGAAGCGGGCACACTGGCGGCACTGCTGCTGTTCCGCGAAGCCAATCTTGATGTGGTGATTCTGGAAGTCGGCCTCGGCGGGCGTCTGGATGCCACCAATATTGTCGATTCTCATATTACGGCTATCACCAGTATTGCACTGGATCACACCGACTGGCTCGGTGCTGATCGTGAGCACATTGCCCGCGAGAAAGCCGGGATCTTCCGCCCGCACTGTGTGGCGGTGATCGGTGAGCCGGACGCGCCTTATACCATCGCGGATGTGGCGAATAAGCTGGAAACATCACTGTTCTGCCGTGCCGATGACTGGTCTTATACAGAGCAGGGCGATCACTGGACGTGGCAGTGTGAGGATGAAACTCTCGAAAATCTGCCGCTGCCGAATGTGCCGCTGGCCAATGCCGCGACCGCGCTTGCGGTGATCCACAATCTGCGTCAGGTGAAAGATAAAACCGGCCGCGCCATCACCCGTGAGGCGATTGATACCGGACTGCGTCAGGCACAACTGCCGGGCCGTTTCCAGATTGTCTCACAAAAACCGTTGACAGTGCTGGATGTGGCACATAACCCGCATGCCGCCGGTTATCTGGTTTCAAAACTGGCACAGCTGCCGCGGACTGAACAGAGCCGTGTCCGTGCGGTGATTGGTATGCTGGGCGACAAAGATATCAAAGGCACCCTGGCGGTGCTGGGTGAGCAGGTGACTGACTGGTATGTCGCACCGCTGACAGAACTGCGCGGTGCCCCGGCGGAACAGCTGGCGGAGCACCTGATCGCCCCGCAGCAGTTTGCGGATGTGGAAGGCGCATGGGAACAGGCGCGCCGTGATGCTTCACCGGAAGATATTGTGGTGGTATGCGGGTCATTCCATACGGTGGCCCATGTCATGGACGTTTTAGCGAAGGAAGGTGCGGGTGGCCAGTAAATTTCAGAATCGCTTAGTCGGAACCATTATCCTGGTGGCGGTGGGTGTGATTGTCCTGCCGGTGCTGCTGGACGGCGATAAGAAATATAACGAAGACCAGTTCGCAGCCATCCCGCTTATCCCGAAGGAGGGAGAGCAGGATGAGATTGAGGCGGTAAATCCGATCAATCAGACCATGCCGACGATGCCCTCAGAAGGGGCATCCAGTGCAATGATTACCGAAGCGGCACAAACCGGGACGCAAGTCCCGGCAGAAGAGTCTGCGGGCGGCAGTACAACCTCCAATGTGCCGCCGGGGGCAGATCCGCTGCCGCCGGTCGTGATACCGGATAAACAACCGCCGCCGAAACCTGAACCAAAACCAGAGCCTAAACCGGAACCTAAACCAGAGCCAAAACCGGAAAAAGCACCTCAGGGACAGGCTTATGTTGTACAGCTGGGGGCATTATCCAATGCCCGCAAGGTTGAGGAGATTGTGGCCACGCTGCGGTTATCCGGTTATCAGGTGTATACCGTGCCGCGCGGCAAACTGACGCTGATTATGGTCGGGCCGTCTGCCTCGCAGGCTGAGCTGAAGTCCTCGCTGGGGGAACTGAGACAGCTTACCGGGCTGGATGGCAGGGTGCAGTCTTATAAACCGTAGCGAATTTAAGGAATTAGCAATATCCGGTAATAAAATCAGTTAACTCTTTGCGGCGATTATAATTTTTTATTTCGCCGCAATTTATTTTCGGATAGAGCAAAAATCCGTTACGCAAACGTTTTCGTTTTCTGTTAGAATGCGCCCGTCACTGATGCCGGGGCATCAATTTGGATAGTGATATGGTTTGGATTGATTACGCAATTATTGCAATTATTGCTTTCTCGGCATTAGTCAGCCTGGTTCGTGGTTTCGTTCGCGAAGCCTTATCGTTAGTGACCTGGGTCTGTGCGTTTTATGTGGCCAGTGAGTTTTTCCCGCTGCTGGCGGATTATTTTACGCGCTTCGATGACCCGCTGGTCCGCAACGGGATCGCAATCGCGATTCTGTTTGTTGCGACACTGATTGTCGGCTCAGTGATTAACCATGTTATCGGTTCACTGGTTCAGCGGACAGGCTTATCAGGCACAGATCGTGTTCTCGGGGTTTGTTTTGGTGCTCTGCGCGGGGTGTTGATCGTGGCGGCAATTTTATTCTTCCTCGACAGCTTCACGCAGATGAGTCAGAGCAGCGACTGGCAGCAGTCACAACTCATTCCCCAATTCAGTCATGTTATCAGGTGGTTCTTTGACTACCTCCAGAATGCGTCAAGTTTCCTGCCGGAGAATTTTCCTTCTCCGCCCGGCTGATGAGGAAAAAACTACATGTGTGGTATTGTTGGTATCGTTGGTTTTACGCAAGTCAATCAATCAATTTATGACGCGCTCACGGTGTTACAGCACCGGGGCCAGGATGCAGCCGGTATCGCAACCATTGACGGTGACAATGGTTTCCGGCTCCGTAAAGCCAACGGACTGGTGAAAGATGTTTTTGAAACCCGTCATATGCTGCGTTTGCAGGGCACTCTCGGGATTGGCCATGTCCGTTACCCGACAGCAGGCAGTTCCAGTGCATCGGAAGCACAGCCTTTTTATGTCAATTCACCTTTCGGTATCACCCTGGCGCATAACGGCAATCTGACCAATGCGCACACGCTGAAACATCAGCTGTTTGAAACGGCCCGCCGTCATGTTAATACCACATCAGATTCTGAAATCCTGCTCAACGTGCTGGCGTATGAGCTGGATCGTTTTGATGTTCACCCGCTGGAGCCGGATAACATTTTTGCCGCAGTCAGCGCGATGCACACCAAAATCCGCGGTGCGTATGCCTGTGTGGCTCTGATTATCGGCCACGGCCTGCTGGCGTTCCGTGACCCGAACGGCATCCGTCCGCTGGTGCTTGGTAAGCGTGCCCTGAATGACGGCCGTGAAGAGTACATGGTGGCCTCTGAAAGTGTTGCACTGGATACTCTCGGTTTTGAATATCTGCGCGATGTGGCGCCGGGCGAAGCGGTTTACATCACTGAAACCGGGCAGCTTTATACCCGTCAGTGTGCGGCAAATCCGTCGCTGACACCGTGCCTGTTCGAGTTTGTCTATTTCGCCCGTCCGGATTCCGTTATCGATAAAGTCTCTGTCTACAACGCCCGTCTGCGTATGGGGCAGAAACTGGGGGCAAAAATTGCCCGCGAGTGGGAAGATCTGGATATCGATGTGGTAATCCCCATTCCGGAAACCTCAACGGACAGCGCGCTGGAAATCGCCCATATGCTGAATAAGCCGTACCGCCAGGGGTTTGTGAAAAACCGCTATGTGGGGCGCACCTTTATCATGCCGGGTCAGCAGGAGCGGAAAAAATCTGTCCGCCGCAAACTCAATGCCAACCGTACCGAATTCAAAGGGAAAAACGTGCTGCTGGTGGATGATTCCATTGTGCGCGGCACCACCTCAGAACAGATTGTGGAACTGGCGCGGGAAGCCGGGGCGAAGAAAGTCTATTTTGCCTCTGCGGCACCGGAAGTGCGTTTCCCGAATGTCTACGGTATCGATATGCCGAATGCCAACGAGTTAATCGCGCACGGCCGTGAAGCCGATGAAATCTGCCGTCTGATCGGTGCGGATGCACTGATTTTCCAGGATCTGAGCGACCTTATCGATGCCGTGCGTGAAGAAAACCCGGATATCCGGGGTCTTGAGGCATCGGTGTTTGATGGTATCTATGTCACCAAAGATATTGACCAGGATTATCTCGATTATGTGGAAAACCTGCGCAGGGATGATGAATTAAAGTTGCGGGATCATAACGAAATTGAGAACCTTGAGATATATAATGAGGGTTAATCTCTTTTTTGTCGGGTGATGTTATGAAAAAACTGATTGTGGGGCTGACCGGCGCAAGTGGTGCAGTTTATGGTGTGCGTCTGCTGGAGGTCCTGCAAACGGTGCCGGAGGTGGAAACCCACCTGATTGTCAGTCAGGCGGCACGGCAGACACTGGCGCTGGAGACGGCGTACAGCCTGCGTGATGTGCAGGCACTGGCGGATGTGGTGCATGATGAGCGCGATATCGCGGCCTGCATCTCTTCCGGCTCTGTCAGAACACTGGGGATGATTATTCTGCCGTGTTCGGTGAAAACCCTGTCGGGGATTGTTCACAGTTACACGGACACTCTGGTGACCCGTGCGGCGGATGTGGTGCTAAAGGAAGGGCGTAAGCTGGTGCTGGGGGTGCGTGAAACGCCGCTGCATCTCGGACATCTGCGGCTGATGACACAGGCGGCGGAAATCGGTGCGGTGATTATGCCGCCGATGCCCGCGTTTTATCATCAGCCGGAAACCGTGCAGGATATTGTCGACCAGACGGTCAACCGTGTGCTTGATCAGTTTGATATTGCATTACCGGAAGATTTGTTTACCCGCTGGAGCGGGTCGAAAAATCCCCGTTCTGCACAGCCGTAACTCAGAATCACCCGGCCGTCTGTCTCCGCGGCCGGGTTCTGTATTAATAGTCCGCCGGGCTGTCCAGTAAATCCCGCAGAGCCTCTTCCAGATTAATAAACTGACAGCCGAACCCGGCTTCCTCCAGCCGTTTCGGCAGGGCATTCTGACCGCCCAGTACCAGCACCGCAGCTTCTCCCATCAGCGCCTTAACCACAAATGACGGAACACGCAGCAGATGCGGGCGGTGCAGGATCTGCGCCAGTACGGCCGCAAACTGTTCATTATGGGACGGATAGGGCGCAGTCATATTAAACGGGCCGTTCTGCGCGGGATCATCAAGCAGAAACAGAATAGCACTGACCATATCATTGATGTGGACCCACGGCATATACTGACGGCCGTTACCAATGGGGCCGCCGAGACCGGCACGGTACACCGGCAGCAGTTTCGCCAGCGCCCCGCCTTCCGGAGACAGTACAATCCCGGTACGCAGCAGACAGACCCGTGTTTTCTCACTCTGTGCTTTCATGGCCAGGGATTCCCAGCGATCGCACAAGGTATGAGTGAATTCCGGGTTCGGTTCGTCGTCCTCCGTCACCACAGTCTGCCCCTGATCACCATACCAGCCCACGGCAGAGCCGGAGAGAAACACCGCAGGCGGTGTCTCACTGGCATTGATAAGTTCACTGAGCCGTTCAGTTATCTGCCAGCGGCTCTCACATAACCGCTTTTTCTGCTCTTCACTCCAGCGTTTATCTGCGATAGGCTCACCGGCAAGATTAATTACCGCATCAATATCATTAAGATTCGTTATATCATTGAGTGAACTAAGGTTTTCTGCTGCCGAGCAAAAACGGGAATAGACTTTCTGCGGTGAGCGGCTCAGAACCACCACCTGATATTTCCGGGCAATCAGTGCCTGCACGAGCGGGGTGCCGATAAGCCCGGTACCGCCTGTGACCAGAATACGCATAGCTGCTCCTTCTGCTGGTAGGTTTCTCTGACGATAGCAGTTTTTGCCGCAGAGGGATGTGATCGGCAAGAAAGAAAAACAATCATAGAACCGCTATCAATTCTTGATATACTGCCTGAATGACCATAATGACACACTATCATTATTAGTTTGGTATATAAAAGCGGTATAAAGCAGGGCCCGCGGATTGCCGGCGTGTGTCACTGAAAAAACAGAAGCAGCATCCGTAATGCTGATAAAAAAGAAAAGGTTAGAGGATGGAACAAGAGAGCGCTATCGAGTGGGTGGACGTTGTCGATGAGAATAATGATGTCATCGGTCAGGCGACCCGCGAGCAGATGCGGGCGGAAAACCTGCGTCACCGGGCAACCTACATTGTTGTGCATGACGGTATGGGAAAAATTCTTGTTCAGCGCCGGACTGAGCAGAAAGACTTCTGTCCGGGCCTGCTGGATGCCACAGCAGGCGGCGTGGTGCAGCAGGGTGAACTGATGCTTGATTCTGCCCGGCGCGAAGCAGAGGAAGAGCTCGGAATTGCCGGTGTGCCGTTTGCCGAGCACGGTTTGTTTTATTATGAAGAGCCAATCTGCCGTGTCTGGGGCGGGTTATTCAGCTGTGTGATACACGGCCCGTTTGCGCTCCAGGAAAGTGAAGTATCGGAAGTAACCTGGCTGACCCCGGCAGAAATCACTGCCCGCTGTGACGAATTTACAGCAGACTCACTGAAGGCTCTTTCACTCTGGCTGACGCGGAATAATCAGAATTATACCTCGGCGGAGCCGCAAAAGGCGGTTGTAATACCTGAAACTGAAATGAGCAGTGACAGCGAATAAAAAAGAATAAAAACCGGATAAGCCTGCAATATGCAGGCTTTTTTGTATTTAAAATACCGTGAAATAAAACACGGGCAATAAATATATCGATAAAAAAGAATATCACCAGACACTGCTCAGTATAATTTGTGTTATTCCGGTTTCTGAATTTCATCATTTTCCTGTAGAATGTCATTGTGAATATAAACAATAATCCCGCAATGTTTATCAGCCATTATTTCTGATGCTACCCCGAAATATGCGTATTTACACATGGCTAATCAGAATAATTTAATATTTTGAAAAATAATGTATTTTATATATTTGCGTTGGTGGATTGTTAACGAAAATATAAATAATAACGACCGATAATAGGAATTGTCCGAAAGTAAGCGAAAAAAGAAAAATACAAACTAAACGAGAATAATGATGAGAAACAAATTAGCAGGATGGCTGTTGTTATTACCGCTTCTTCTCACCGCGTGGGGGGCATTTCAGTATTGGCGGATCAGTGAGGGATATCAGGCTTACCAATATATCATGGCGGATAAAGCGGAACTTCAGCGTCTGATTGCTGACGATCCGAATACACAAATCACCTACGATGACGGGGAAACCGGTTCCGCCGGTCAGCAACTGGGAATGATTAACCGCGAGCTGAATAAATACAGCGATGAGATTACTGTGATTCTGGTCCGGGCGGGCGTCAGTAAAGGGACTATTGCCACCGGGATTTTATCTCTGCTGTTTGGTGCCGGGGCGATTTATCTTTGTATCAGCAGCGGCCGGACTGCCCGTAACTCCCGCGATGACCTGCTGAAAGTCTTTGCCCGCTGCCGCAAATTGCTGCCGTTTATTCTGACCGGGCAGATGACGCTGATCGGCCTGAGTATTATTTGTGTGATGGCCTATGAAGCCCTGTGGTTCGCCGGTAGCTTCGTGTTGAGCGGCGGCGGTGCGAAAATCATGATCTTTATTCTGATCAGTATTGTGCTGATCATCTGGTATATCATCAAAGGTCTGTTTAAGTTGCGCAAGAGTTTTGCCATGTTCCGCAGCGATCCGTCTGATGTGACCGGGCATGCCGTCAGCCGTGAGGAAGCGCCGGGGTTGTGGCAGTGGGTGGATGAGATTGCCGCAAAAGTCGGCACGACGCCGCCGGATCATATTATTGCCGGTATGACGGAATGCTTCTATGTGACATCCCACAGCATTAATCTGAATGAAAATCAGCTGATTGAAGGGAAAACCCTGTACTTCCCGCTGCTCTATTCCGCACTGCTCAACCGTGAGGAAGCCAGTGCCGTTATCGGGCACGAACTGGGGCATTTTACCGGTGAAGATACCACTTACAGTCTGAATTTTGCGCCGATCTATGCCGGTATGAGCCACAGTATTTCGCTGGTGGCTAATGAGGTTCAGGATTACTACAGTAAAGTGATTATGAGTCCGTCAGTGTATCTCGGGATCTTCTTCCTGGAGCAGTTTGATTTCGCCGTCAGTCACTGGAGCCGTATCCGTGAACTGGAAGCGGATAAAGCCGGGGCATCGGTCAGTTCACCGGCGGCAGTCTCTTCATCACTGCTGCGTATTTCTGCGGTCAGTGAGGTGGTTTCTGAAACTCTGGGTGAGCTGTATGAAGGCACTCTGAAAACCGATGACCTGCTGCCGGTGGTGATGGCGCGCCTGCGTGAGCGTGGTGTGCCGGAAGCCGCGCAGTTCCTGAATGAGGCAACCAGCCATCCGAGTGACACGCATCCGCAGACCCGCACCCGTATTGAAGCGCTGTCACAGGATATCAGTGATGAGCTGCTGGCTGCTGCGGCCCGGGAAGTGCAGTCAGATGATTACGCCAATATTGCGGATCTGTTCACGGATGCCAAAGCTATCTCCATGATGCTGACGGCATCACTCTCCGGCATGGTCGCGGAGTACACCACACAGCGGACAGAAGCACTGGAAACCCTGCTGCATGAATCTGATGCGGCTGATGAGGTAATTATCAGTGAGCGGCGGAAAACATTCCGGTTGATGTTTATCTTTGGCCTGGTGGTCGCGGCCGGGATGGGGATCGCCACCGTGAAACTCGGTGCGGAAAACCTGGTCAGCTCCGGTGCGGTTCACGGCTTCTGGCTGTTGCTGCTGTTCTGGGGGGCGGCTTTTATGCACCGCGACAGAGGAAAAGCGCCGCTGTTTGCTTTCTGTCACGGGCAGATGGTCAGTGATAAGCTGGCACAGGCGTACCCGCTGCACTACATTGTTGATTATGACATTGCGGAAACCTACGGAGCGGCGACACTCACACTGTATGTGGCTGATGGTGCACCGGCACCGGTCATGTCTGCAAAAAATCGTTTCTTTAAATATGATGTTAAAAAACAGAAGCTGATGATCATGATGGCCGGTGTCCGTATCTGGCAGGGAAAATCATTGTCTTTGCAGGAATTATCAGATCTGGTACACAGTCAGTTGCAGAAGGCACACGTAAAACATGAATTAGGGCAGTCATAACCGGATACCGTACCAGATAAAACCTCCGCAAGGAGGTTTTTTTAAATTTATATTCTGACTAATTATATTTTAAATACAGCTTAATAATTAATAGAAATTACAAATGATGCTGTTTTTCTTATTGTGTATTCCGGAGGGACGGAATGAATAAGATAAATACAGTACTATCAGATAAGCTGAAATCATTGAAAATAAGCACATCAACATTTGTTGATGTTATGGACGGGCTTAAAACCGGCAGTGTATTAAGTCATAAGTTACAATCACAGAATCTGACGAATTATTATCTTACCGGACAGGCTTATACCGTGCAGTGGAAAATTGTCCGCAAGAGTCACAATATTCTTGAACCGTTTCCGTCAACCTGGGAACAGGTGCGGGATTTCCTGGTTCCTGAATTACATACGGCAGAAAACCTGGTGTATGTTGCCGGCAGCGGAGAGTGCATTTGTGACGCGGCATTAGCCGGCGGGATGAGCTGCACTTATTTCGAAAAGCTCGGTTTTTCCGGTGTGATAACCGGCGGTGCAGTCAGGGACGGACAGGATCTTAATGCATTGTCCATACCGGTTATTGCCACGAATTTAACGCCGACAGATACTCAGGGCGCGTATTATGTATCTGAAACCGGCGGCAGTTGTCAGATAGAACAGACCATTATTCATACCGGCGATCTGATTATTGCGGACATTAATGGTGTGGTGGTGATCCCTTACTGCGATATTGAGGCTGTCATCAGTAAAGCGATTGAAATAACAGAAATTGAAAATAATATGCTGGAAAAAATACGGCAGGGTGAACGGCTTCCTGATTTGATTACTGCCACAGGAAGAATCTGAACTAATAAGGAAATAAAAATTGTTAACTATTCATACACTCGGGCCGGGCGGAACGAATTGTGAAAAGGCTGCATATCACTGGCTGAGTGAAAATAATATTAAAGGCAATGTAAAATTATACCCGACATTAGAATCAGCCACTGATAATGTGAGGCAAGATAATGACGGTATTTTGCTCGGCTGTATTGTATATCCAGATCTACACAATATTGTTTTTCAGAATTTAACCTAGCTGGAATTAAAGGCCTGTTTTGTTCTGGACACACACAACATGTTATTTGCCTCGCGCCATACGGATTATAACGATATCCGCCATGTGGGATCACATCCGGCACCACAGCACTTGTTTGATGAACTGCCGTTGCTGAATAAAGAGGTGCGGAAAACCTTATTTACCTCTAATAGTGAATCCGGCGTGCAGTGTGCGCACGGCGCGGTGGATGGCTGCATTACCACACTCAGCACGGCACAAAAATATCATCTGCATATTCTGCATATTCTGCATGATTTTGGCCCGGTACCGATGGGCTTTTCCATTCATGCCCCTAAATAATTTGTTAACACAGGAGTGTATTATGAGTTTAATCCCGGGAAATGAACTGCTTTCTTATTATATGGATTTAACCCGCAATGAAGGGGAAGAGAGTAAGGCACAGGCTAAATTTATTCACGGCACCGCTTTTACCATGACATTCTGGTCATTTAAACCGGGTGCGGTGATCCCGCAGCATCAGCATGAACACGAAACCCTGACAACCGTATTGTCCGGCTCTCTGCGCCTGACAGTGGACGGAGAAACCATGATCCTGAGAGCCAGAGATTCCGGACTGGTACCATCCTGGGCGATTCATGATGCGGAAGTGCTCGAAGAATCCGAAGTGATTGATGTGTATACCCCGGTGCGGGAGGATTATGTCGCACGTCAGGAAGGGCGGTTCGAAACCTATCTCGCCACTTCGCAGGAACGAAAATAACAGAGATACAGGGAGCAGAGTGTGAAAAGACAACAGGACGGGTACCCGTTGTGGTCGCCTTCCTTATGGACGCATTTTCCGGCTCTGCAACTGCCGGAGTACCCGGAACCGCAGGCCGTCGGCTATATCGTCCGGCAGTTGCAGACAGTACCGCCGCTGGTTACCACCACTGAAATTATCTCTCTGAGACGGGCGCTGGCACAGGTCAGTGCGGGACAGGGGCTCGTACTGCAATGTGGTGACTGTGCTGAATCGTTTGCCTGTTGCAGGGAGGATGTGCTCACTGACTGGGCTGATACAGTAAGTACAATGTCCGATATTATCAGTGACGGATTTTCTCTGCCGGTACTGAAAATCGGACGGATCGCCGGGCAGTATGCCAAGCCGCGCAGCAGTCCGGAAGAAACCCGCAACGGTGTGACACTACAGAGTTATCGCGGGGATATTATCAATGGTGACGGATTTACTGCTGCGGCACGTATCCCCGCACCGGAACGGATGCTGGATGCCTATTATCGGTCGGCGGTAACACTGAATGCCCTGCACGGCAGTGAGCGGAAAGCCGGTTCAGATCCGCTGTTTGCGCCTTTTTATGTCAGTCATGAAGCGTTGCTGCTGCATTATGACAGCGCGCTGACCCGTCTCAGCCCGGCGGATAATCTGTGGTACAACTGTGCGGCACATACTGTCTGGCTGGGGGATCGCACCAGTGAACCGTCTCAGGCGCATGTGCAGTATCTGCGCGGTATTGAAAACCCGGTCGGTATCAAATGCGGGCCATCAATGACCGGCGAAAAACTGGCGAAGTTGCTGGAATTGCTGAATCCGGGCAATCAGCCGGGAAAAATTATGCTGATTATCCGGATGGGTGCCGATCAGATAGCGGAGAAGCTGCCGCCGCTTATCCGCGAAGTTTCCGTGCGGCAAAGCCCGGTTGTCTGGCTGACAGACCCGATGCACGGTAATACCCGCAGTACCGCTGAGGGCCTGAAAACCCGTGATTTCCCTGTGATTTGCGAAGAGATCAGGGTATTTGTACAGCTTCTCAGAGAAGCAGGTCTGCATCCCGGTGGTCTGCATCTGGAAATGACAGGGCAGGCGGTGACGGAATGTACCGGCGGGCCGCAGGCACTGACCGATAAGGACATCGGGCAGTGCTATAAATTCCTTTGTGATCCGCGGCTTAACCGGGTGCAGTCAGTTGCCCTGGCGCGGGTGGCGGCAGGATACCGGCAGAGTGATAAACAGGAAGGATAAAAAAATCCCGGCGGGGAAACCCGGCCGGGATTATTGTCTGTGGCTTTTCAGTCAGCAGAACTTATTTTTTCTTCGCTTCATCCTGAGCTGCCTGGATAGCAGTCAGTGCGATGGTGTACGCGATATCGTCAACTAACGCACCACGGGACAGGTCGTTAACCGGCTTGCGCATACCCTGGAGCATTGGTCCGATAGAGACCAGATCTGCTGAACGCTGAACCGCTTTGTAAGTGGTGTTACCGGTGTTCAGGTCAGGGAAGATGAAGACGTTTGCTTTACCTGCAACCGGAGAGTCCGGTGCTTTGGTTTTCGCAACGTCAGCCATCACGGCGGCGTCGTACTGTAACGGACCGTCGATGCACAGGTCAGGACGTTTTTCCTTGGCAATGCGGGTCGCTTCGCGGACTTTCTCAACATCGTCACCCTGGCCGGAAGTCCCGGTAGAGTAAGAGATCATCGCAACGCGCGGATCGATACCAAACGCTTTCACAGAGTCAGCAGACTGGATTGCAATTTCTGCCAGCTGTTCAGGGTTCGGGTCCGGATTGATTGCACAGTCACCGTAGACCAGCACTTCTTCCGGCATCAACATGAAGAACACGGAAGATACCAGTGAGCTGCCCGGTGCAGTTTTGATTAACTGTAACGGCGGACGAATGGTGTTCGCTGTGGTGTGAACCGCACCGGAAACCAGACCGTCAACTTTATCCTGCTCCAGCATCATTGTACCCAGTACAACGTTGTCCTGTAACTGCTCGCGGGCAACGACTTCGGTCATGCCTTTGCTTTTACGCAGTTCAACCAGACGCGGAACATACAGTTCGCGGATATCAGCCGGGTTAACCAGTTCGATACCGGTACCCAGAGTCACGCCCTGTGCATCTGCAACGCGGCGGATTTCTTCCGGATCGCCTAACAGTACGCAGGTCGCCAGACCACGTTCAGCACAGATAGCAGCGGCTTTGATAGTACGCGGCTCATCACCTTCAGGCAGAACAACGCGTTTTTTCGCTTTACGTGCCAGTTCGGTTAACAGGTAACGGAATGCCGGAGGTGACAGACGGTTAGGACGCTCAGAATCTGCAACCAGGGAATCGATCCATTTGGTATCGATGTGGCTTGCCACATAGTTCTGAACCAGTTCGATGCGCTCACGGTCATCCGCAGGGACTTCCAGGCTGAAGCTTTGCAGGTTCAGCGAGGTCTGCCAGGTATTGGTGTTCACAGTGAAGATTGGCAGGCCGGTTTCGAAAGCACGTTCGCACAGCTTAGCGATGCTGTCGTCGATTTCATAACCGCCGGTCAGCAGGATAGCACCAATTTCCACGCCGTTCATCGCTGCCAGGCAGGCAGAAACCAGCACGTCAGGACGATCAGCGGAAGTCACCAGCAGAGAACCCGGACGGAAGTGCTCCAGCATGTTAGGAATGCTGCGTGCACAGAATGTCACGGATTTGATGCGGCGGGTTTTGATGTCGCCTTCGTTGATGATTTTTGCGCCCAGGTGGTTCGCCATATCGACTGCACGGGTGGCAATCAGTTCGAAGTTCCACGGTACACTGCCGACAACCGGCAGAGGCAGGGATTTCAGGTCATCCGCGCTCAGCTGAGCGATAGTGGCTTTGGATGAATCATCAAAGATTTCAGACAGGTCAGGACGGGTACGGCCCTGCTCATCAACCGGTGCGTTAACTTTGTTCACGATAACGCCGGCGATGTTGGTGTTCTTGTGACCACCGAATTCGTTGCGGATCAGTTCCAGACGCTCTTTGATTTCCGCTGCGGTGTCATTGCCCGGTGCTGTCACGAATACGATTTCCGCACCCAGAGTCTGGGCGATATCGTAGTTCAGGGACTGAGCATGCGGGTAGTTGCGGGTCGGTACCAGACCTTCAATCAGGATCACTTCCGCACCCTGAGTATGCTCGTGGTAACGGGCAACGATTTCTTCCATCAGAATATCTTTCTGATTGGTGGTCAGCATGGTTTCGACATAATCCATATCCAGCGGCTCTGCCATCTTCAGGGAAGAGTGAGCACGTAAGATCTGGGTGGTCTGATCTTCAATACCTGTACGGCGCGGCTGTGCAACCGGTTTGAAGAAACTCAGGCTGACGCCTTTTTGTTCCATTGAGCGGACAACCCCGAGGCTGACGCTGCTTAAGCCGACACTGGTGCCGGTAGGAATGAGGATAATAGTACGGGACACATGAACCTCTTATTTTTTCACAATTCGGTGTTCAAAATAAATCCGCCGGCGGTGGCCGGCGGAGAGCAAAGATTATGCAGTCAGACGGGCTGCATCCTGTGCGATGACTAATTCTTCGTTAGTCGGGATCACCAGGGCAATGCTGCTGTCATCAGTGGTGATTTTGCCTGCGTTACCGAAACGGGCTGCCAGGTTACGTTCGTGATCCAGTTTGAAGCCCAGCAGAGCCAGTTTCTCCAGAGTGTGTTCACGAACCATCGCTGCGTTCTCACCGATACCGCCGGTGAAGATGATAGCGTCCAGACGACCTTCCATCAGCGTTGCATAACCACCGACGTATTTCGCCAGACGATGGCAGAATACATTCATAGCACGGGTTGCATCAGCTTGTTTACCGTAGTTTTCTTCAACATAACGGCAGTCGCTGGTGACTTCGGTCAGACCCTGAAGGCCGGATTCTTTGGTCAGCATTTTGTTGATTTCTTCAACGCTCATGCCCATTGAATCATGCAGGTGGAAAATGATAGCCGGGTCGATATCACCGGAACGGGTACCCATGACCAGACCTTCCAGCGGAGTCAGACCCATAGAGGTGTCCACGCACTCGCCGTTAACGATAGCTGCAACAGAACCACCGTTACCTAAGTGGCAGGTGATCACGTTCAGTTCTTCAACCGGTTTGTTCAGCATTTTTGCTGCTTCACGGCTGACGAAGTAATGGCTTGTACCGTGGAAACCATAGCGGCGGATGCCGTGGTCTTTGTACAGGCTGTACGGCAGGGCATACAGGTAAGCTTCTTCAGGCATGGTCTGATGGAAAGCGGTATCGAAAACACCGACGTTTTTATCAGCCAGGTGAGGGAAGGCTTTCAGTGCTTCTTCCACGCCTAACAGGTTAGCCGGGTTATGCAGCGGAGCGAATGCTGAGCATTCTTCCATTGCTTTGATAACTTCGTCAGTGACGATAACAGAGTGAGCGAATTTCTCACCGCCGTGAACCAGACGGTGGCCGATGCAGCCGATCTGTGCTGACAGTTCAGGTTTCGCACCCATGATATCTTTCACGATGAAACGCAGTGCTTCGCTGTGAGCAGCGCCCGCGCCTAATTGTGCTTCGTGTTTAGCACCATCCATTTTCCACTTGATACGTGCTTCCGGCAGGTTGAAGCATTCTGCCAGACCCGTCAGATATTCATCACCAGTTGTAGGGTCAATGATCGCAAATTTCAGTGAAGAACTACCGCAGTTAAGTACCAGTACCAGCTTACTTGACATGGAATTACCTATAATCTTGTTGTGGATAAGTCTTATGTGTATTAAGACAGTGGTTAAAACGTAATCTAACTAAGCGTAGCGCAATATTTCAGCGCCGTTCATGATTAACATCATGCAATTTTTATATTGAACGATAAATCATCGCTGCAATCTGTTGTCTGAGGCGTGATGGTGTAAAAACACACATTTTGCCCTTGAAAAAGGTGGCATCAGACAAAATAATTAACTCAGGATTATTTCACCGTGATTAAACGGGCGTAGCATACCCGCAGATGACAGCAATTTCAAAATATACTTAATCCTACAAAAATATTTTGACTGAATGTAGCCATATTTTAATTATTATGTTTTTTATTGATTGAGGTCATAATGCCTGATAACACACCGGCAAAACTGGGTCTGTTCCGCGCACTGCGTCTCGGCAAACGTTACGCCGCCACCTGGCCGGCCGTGAAGCAGCTCGCCCCGGCTTTCCCGGAGAATCGTGTCATAAAATCCACGCAGTTCGGTATCCGTTTTATGCCGCCGTTGTCGGTGTTTACCCTGACATGGCAGATAGCGCTCGGCGGGGCGTTAGGGCTTGCCGTTGCCACCGCACTGTTTGCCTGTTCACTGCCGTTGCAGGGATTGTGGTGGCTGGGCCGCCGTGCCGCCACACCATTACCGGCCGGGCTGCTCAGCTGGTTTTATGAAATCCGCGCAAAGTTTGCCGAAGCCGGTATTGCAATTGCACCGGCTGAAGGCACGCCGGATTATATGGCACTGGCAGAGTTACTGAAACGTGCCTTTAAACAGCTGGATAACTCTTTTTTAGACGACCTGTAAGTGCTGTTGATTTCCGCCCGTTTCTGCGGGCGGTATAATCGCTCCCTTTATTAATCGATTCGGCTTTTGTAACCCTCTGTTTTTACTCTCCGTAAAATTACCCGGGCGAAATCCCCCGCTGAGATCAAAAAAGGTGTGTATTTCACTATCTTATAGATTTGAGTAATGCGATGATTCTGACCATACCCCGGATTACTTTTTCAGGAGATACACCATGGAAATGACCAACGCACAACGCCTTATCCTTTCTAACCAGTATAAAATGATGTCTATGCTGGACCCGGATAATGCCGAGCGCTATCGCCGCCAGCAGACCATTATTGAGCGCGGCTTCGGATTGCAGATGCGTGAGCTGGATCGCGATTTCGGCGAACTGCCGGAAGAAATCTGCCGTCGTGTGATTGATATGATGGAAATGTACCACGCACTGCGTATCTCCTTTGATAACCTGAAAGAAGCAAAAGATATCGACCAGCGCCGTATCCACTTCTTAGGTTTTGATGCCGCGACAGAAGCACGTTATTTAAGTTATGTGCGTTTTCTGGTAAATACGGAAGGGCGTTATACCCACTTTGACAGCGGCAGCCACGGCTTTAACTCCCAGACACCAATGTGGGATAAATATGTCCGTATGCTCGGTGCATGGCACAACTGCCCGCGCCAGTATCACCTGAGCGAAGTGGAAATTAATCAGATCCTTAACGCATAATATTCCGGCATCCGCAACTGAGAGGCACGCATGGCACTGACTGCAAGAGGCTTTTTGTTTGATCTGGACGGCACACTGGCCGATTCGCTGCATGTGGTGGAGCGTGCCTGGCTGGCATTTGCCCGTCGTATCGGTGCGGATGAGGATGAAGTTAAGCACTTTATTCACGGCAAACCGGCGGTTGAATCTATCCGCCATTTTCTGCCGGATGCAGATGAGGGTGAAATTGCCGCGCAACTGGCATGGGTGACGGAGCAGGAGATCAGGGAGAGTGACCAGGTCACTGATTTGCCCGGTGCACAGGCACTGCTGGCGCGTCTGGTTTCCCTTGAAATTCCGTGGGCGATTGTTACCTCCGGCTCAGTGGCGATTGCCCGTCCGCGTCACAGTGCGGCAAACCTGGCGGAGCCGGATGCCTGGGTGACGGCAGATAATATCACCCGTGGTAAACCGGACCCGCAACCCTACCTGCTGGGTGCGGAAAAGCTCGGGCTGGCACCCCGTGACTGTTTTGTGTTTGAGGATGCCACCGCCGGTCTGCTCTCCGGGTTTGACGCCGGTTGTCAGGTCATCGCTGTGCATGTCCCGGCCGGAACACCGCGGACGGATGAACTGGCGATGCGGGTGGATTCACTGACAGAAATTGAGGTTGAGAAAGCAGCGGACGGTACAGTAACACTGACCCGCTGTTCCGGCTGACAGCCGGTAACCACGCGGTACAGTATCCGGCCGGATGATGAGGGAAACCGGGGCTGTGCATTAACAGAAAACGATGAGACAGGATGTTCACTGTCCGGGCATTGACGAAAGAGGACGTTGATGAATACGGAACTCGTGTGGGTGCTGACCCTGCTGTTTATCGCCATTGTTTTATTTACCACCAACAAGGTCCGGATGGATGTTGTGGCATTGCTGGTGATCACCGCCTTCGTACTGAGCGGCACACTTACCGTTAATGAAGCCGTTGCCGGTTTCAGTGATCCCAATATTCTGCTTATCGCCGCCCTGTTTGTGATCGGGGAAGGGCTGGTACGTACCGGCGTGGCTTATCAGATGGGGGACTGGCTGGTACGGGTGGCCGGCTCCGGCGAAACCCGTCTGCTGGTGTTCCTGATGGTCAGTGTTGCCGGTCTCGGCGCATTTATGAGTTCGACCGGCGTGGTGGCTATTTTTATCCCAGTCGTGCTCAGTGTCTCCGCACGTATGAAAATCTCCCCTTCACGGCTGATGATGCCGCTTGGTTTTGCCGGGCTTATCAGCGGCATGATGACGCTGGTGGCAACGCCGCCGAACATGGTGGTGAACAGCGTTCTGGAAATGGAAGGTATCAAAGGCTTTCATTTCTTCTCGATAACTCCTATCGGATTACTGATCCTGCTGGCCGGTGTCGGTTATATGCTGATTGCCCGTCACTGGCTGGGCAGCAAACAGCCGGAGAAAGCAGGGGATAATGTACAGCGTACCTTTCGTGACCTGATCCGCGACTACAAACTGAGCGGCCGTGCGCGGCGTCTTGCTGTCCGTAACGGCTCGCCGCTGATCGGCAAAACGCTCGACGAACTGCATCTGCGTACCCGTTACGGCGCCAACGTGGTGGGGATTGAGCGCTGGCGGCGTTTCCGGCGGGTGATGGTCGGCGCGACCGGCGGTATGGAATTGCGTGATCGTGATGTGCTGCTGATTGATATGTCGGCCAGTGATATGGATCTGCGCGAATTTTGTGCCGAGCAGATGCTGGAGCCGATGATCCTGCGCGGTGAATATTTTTCCGAACATTCCCGCAACGTGGGGATGGCGGAAGTGTCCCTGAATCCGGAAAGTGAACTTATCGGTAAAAGCCTGCGGGATATCGGTTTCCGTACCCGTTACGGTCTGAATGTGCTGGGTCTGCGCCGGGGCGGTTCTGCCCTTGACGGCACTATTGTGGATGAGCCGCTGCAACTCGGGGATATCCTGCTGGTGGTCGGGGACTGGAAAATAATCCGTGTGCTGGCGACCAAACGGCGTCACTTTATTGTGCTGAATCTGGCGGCGGAAGCGGAAGCCGTGGTTCCGGCGGCATCTCAGGCACCGCATGCCCTGTTTTGTCTGGCGCTGATGGTGGCGATGATGGTCACCAATGAAATTCCGAATTTTATTGCGGCACTGATCGCCTGTCTGCTGATGGGGAAATTCCGCTGCATCGATATGGAAAGTGCGTACCGCTCGATCCACTGGCCGAGCATCATTCTGATTGTGGGGATGATGCCGTTTGCGCTGGCGTTACAGAAAACCGGGGGGATCACGCTGATTGTCAGCGGACTGATGGATGTGGCCGGTGATCTGGGGCCGCATGTGATGCTGACAGCGCTGTTTGTGTTGTGCGCCACCATTGGCTTGTTTATTTCGAATACCGCGACAGCGGTGCTGATGGCACCGATTGCTATCCAGGCGGCATATGAAATGCAGGTCTCGCCGCTGCCGTTTGCTATGGTGGTGGGCGTGGCGGCGTCGGCGGCCTTTATGACACCGGTTTCATCACCGGTAAACACCCTGGTACTCGGCCCCGGAAATTACACCTTCGGGGACTTCGTGAAAATCGGCGTGCCGTTTACGCTGGTGGTGATGGCAATCAGTATCGCGGTGATCCCGTTACTCTTCCCGTTCTGACGGCGTGCCCTGATGAAAACGCCGCTGCCCGGTTACTGACTGATTTCATCCAGTGACAGACTGAATCCCGGAATAAACACGTCGCGGAAATAATCCATTTCCGGGCTGCGGCGTTCTTCAAGGGTTTTTTCCAGCCGGGCTTTCGCCAGATGAAACTCGGTATTGCCCGCTCCGATTTCTTCCAGACATTTGAGATAGGCACACAGGGCATCCGCCTGTTTGACAATCGCCGCATCTTCCGGTGAATGGGCATCCTCATCAATCAGCGGTGCAAAATCCGCCTGTAACTCTTCGGGGATCATGGCAATCAGTTTCTTTTGTGCCATCCGCTCGATTTTTTTGTACTCATGCGCAATCTGCGGGTTGTAATACTTGATAGGCGTCGGCAGGTCGCCGGTGATCACTTCACTGGCATCATGGTACATCGCCAGCAGGGCGATTTTTTCCGGATTGAGTGTGCCACCGAATTTGCGGTTTTTAATCACAGCCAGCGCGTGCGCCACAAATGCCACCTGAAGGCTGTGTTCAGATACGTTCTCCTGAATCACATTGCGCATCAGCGGCCAGCGGGTGATCAGTTTCAGACGGGAAAGGTGGGCAAAAAAGTAACTCATAGACAACATTCCTGACAGCAATCTGTTGGTAACAAGAGCGGATATTCTGCGGTGTTCCGGGCGGGATGTAAATAAAAACGGCTTCCCGGGGGAAGCCGCTGACAGTATAAGCTATTACTGACGGTAATGGGAGAGGAAGCGGCCGAAGCGGTTAATCGCTATCTCCAGGTCATCCTCACGCGGCAGTGTCACGATACGGAAATGGTCCGGTTCCGGCCAGTTAAAGGCAGTACCCTGTACCAGCAGCACTTTTTCCTGTAACAGCAGGTCGAGGATCATTTTCTGGTCATCGTGAATATTAAAGCGTTTGGCATCAAATTTCGGGAACATATAGAGTGCGCCCATCGGTTTGACACACGAGCAGCCCGGTATCTGGTTAATCAGTTCCCAGGCTTTGTTGCGCTGTTCATACAGGCGGCCGCCGGGATGAATAAACTCGTTGATGCTCTGGTAACCGCCGATCGCGGTCTGGATCGCATGCTGCATCGGCACGTTGGCGCACAGACGCATTGAAGCGAGCATTTCCAGCCCTTCGATATACCCTTTGGCGTGTTTCTTCGGCCCGTTCAGTACCATCCAGCCCTGGCGGAAACCGGCGATACGGTAGGTTTTTGACAGACCGTTGAAGGTCACTGTCAGCAGGTCCGGTGCCATTGCCGCAATAGAGTGGTGGACGGCATCGTCGTACAGAATTTTGTCATAGATCTCGTCAGCAAAAATGATCAGGTCATTCTGACGGGCGATTTCGACAATCTCCTGTAACAGGTCTTTACTGTAAACAGCACCGGTCGGGTTATTCGGGTTAATCACCACAATACCGCGGGTGCGGGGGGTAATTTTCTTTTTGATGTCGTCGATATCCGGCATCCAGCCCTGTTCTTCGTCACACATATAGTGAACGGCAGTACCGCCGGAGAGGGAGACCGCACCTGTCCATAACGGGTAATCCGGTGCCGGCACCAGCATTTCGTCGCCATTGTTCAGCAGTGCCTGCATGGACTGCACAATCAGTTCAGAGACGCCATTACCGATATAGACATCTTCCACTGTCATATCGCGCATGTCACGTTCCTGGTAAAACTGGACAATGGCTTTACGGGCGGAGTAGAGGCCTTTTGAATCGCTGTAACCCTGGGAGCTTGGTAAATTACGGATAACATCAACCAGAATTTCGTCCGGGGCATCAAAACCAAACGGCGCCGGGTTACCGATATTCAGTTTGAGAACTTTCTGGCCTTCCTCTTCGAGGCGTTTAGCCTCTTTGAGCACCGGCCCGCGAATGTCGTAACAGACATTATCGAGTTTGTCGGATTTCTTTATTATATTCATCTGTTCAGGACCTTAGCGCGTTAATCTTGGATTTAATCAGGTAAAACCCGTTATAACCCACTGTACTCTTACCGTCCGGGGTTTTGAAGACAGTAAACGTCTTTTGGTTAAAAACAACAGGATTTGTTTTGGAAAGGATCTGGAGTGCCGGTGAATCATTGATACATCGGAGTATTATTCTTGTTTTTGCGATTAATGCGGAGATTATGACTGGTGCAAAGGCAGATGTTAAGTTTTGTAAAGTTATCTATCGGAAGATCATAATTAGTAAAGTAATACAGTGTTTTTACTAAATAGTCAGCAGTTGTTGAAATTGTATAATCTTTTCTTATATATTAAACCCTGATGCTGGTAATTATTAGTAGTATAACTAATAGAATTTTACGGCATAATATGGTTTTCAGAGTATTTGACCTTAAAGTTACAGAATAATCAGGTTTATCTTGCCGCAGGGTGTATTCGCAGCATGCATTTTTGTCAGTTACAAATTGTTTATTTCGCAATATCCGGAAAACAATGTTGTAAGATACGAAAAATTTGTGTGTTTGTGTAGCAGACCTGCTGTTTTGCTATGCAGCATTACATAATGGAGTTACTCATAGTTACGTATTTTTGTTAGTGTTAGTTATGTTTTACTCTACCCTTATATATAGGGTAATGTCTTAGTTGGCTAAGCTATTTTTCATGCCAATAAACACTAGGTAGTTATTAAAAATCAAAATTAGTGAAGAAAAAACAATGATAAATTCAAACCGTCCAGTGTTAAATCTGGATCTCGACCTGCTGCGGACGTTTGTGGCAGTCGCTGATCTGAACACCTTCGCGGCAGCCGCTGCGGCAGTATGCCGTACCCAGTCTGCCGTCAGTCAGCAAATGCAGCGTCTCGAGCAGCTTGTCGGGCGTGAACTGTTTGCGCGTCATGGTCGTAACAAGTTATTGACCGACCATGGGTTACAGCTATTAGGTTACGCCCGTCAGATCCTGCGTGCAAATGATGATGCCACCGCATCACTGGCATACAATGATGCAGAAGGGGAGTTACGCATCGGCGCGTCCGATGATTCCGTTGACTCACTGCTGCCTTTTTTACTCAACCGTATTGCATCCGTATACCCGCGTATGGCCGTTGATGTCCGCATCAAACGCAGCCAGTACATTGAAGGTATGCTGGATAACCATGAAATTGATCTGGCGCTGACCACTGCGCGGATTGCTCATCACCCGCGTACTGCCCTGCGTACAGCGCCGGTGCTGTGGCACTGTGCACCGGACTTTCAGTTGCAGCCGAACGAGCCGATTCCGCTGGTGGTGATGGATGAAACTAACCCGTTCCGTCATCTGGCAGCGGAAACCCTGGATGAAGCAGGGGTGCCGTGGCGGGTTGCTTATGAGGCCGCATCACTCTCTGCTGTCCGCGCGGCCGTGAATGCCGAGGTCGGGATCACCGCCCGTCCGCTGGAAATGCAGAATGCTGACCTGCGCATTCTGAGTGTCAGTGAAGGGCTGCCGCGCCTGCCGGAAATTCAGTACTGGTTATACCGTAACAGTGACGAGCAGAGCGAGTCAGTGCTGACGGTGTACCAGGCCATTGAAAACAAAAAGACACCGTATACCGTCACACCGGCGGACGATGATAAAGCCGCAGAGTGATGCTGTCATAATCTGACGCTGAACAGACATAATTTGTGACAGTCAGACACACGGCCGGGGGATAATTTCCCCCGGCTTTTTTGTATTCTCTTCCCTGTGCGGAAATATCATATAAATGTTAACAGCATCACGCTGTACTCAGATTTTTGAGGTCGTTTTAAGTGCCGTATCGCAGTTTTGTTTACTTGTTTGTTACAATGTTAACAAAACGCATGTTCTGTGATTGCCAAAATTAACAGTGCTCATTACATTGCAATAAAACTTTGTTAAAAACCTGACTGTATTTCTCAGGTTTTTATAAATGGTTATGAATTAATCATTTGTTAAATATTTTTCAGCCAAACTGTGATTGAGATCATAAATATTGACCCTGTTTACCGATGGAAAGACAGGTTTTTCCTGAGATAATGGGTTAGTAAAAGCGATGTATCAGTTAATATAATAAAGTTAATTTTCAATTTGGTTACTTACTGACTCGTTTTAGCGATAAAGTCGCACGACGGGTTAATCTTAAGTTGATAGCTTGTAACAAAATCTGGAAGAGCGGGGAACAATCCGGGTGACCGGCTTTCTCATCACGATAAGTGTTGTATCCGCCATTAAGTTGTTCCTCTCGTGTGTCGCTGTGGTGCTGTATGCAGGTACGGCAGGCAACACCACCTTTAATGAGTAAGCAATGAGTATGTCAACAGCCACTGAAGTTCTGGCCCATAACTGGGCATTTGCCATCTATCTTTTAGGTGCTCTCGGGTTATGTGCATTTATGTTGCTGGGCGCCCGTTATCTCGGGGGCCGTGCAAAAGCACGCGCCAAACATCTCCCTTACGAATCAGGTATTGACTCGGTCGGCAGCGCACGTCTGCGGATGTCCGCGAAGTTCTACTTGGTTGCCATGTTTTTCGTGATTTTCGATGTTGAAGCCTTATACCTGTTTGCCTGGTCTGTTTCGGTCAGAGAAACAGGCTGGATAGGGTTCACCGAAGCCGCAATCTTTATTCTGGTGTTATTGGCAGGGCTTTTCTATCTGGCACGTATCGGCGCGCTGGACTGGACACCTGTACGTTCACGCCGCGAGGTAAAACACCCGAGCGTTGTGAACAAAATCAATAACAATCAACCGTAGTCAATAGTGAGGCACAAGATGGATTATACGCTCACCCGCATCGATCCAAACGGTGAGAATGACCGTTATCCCCTGCAAAAACAAGAGGTTATCAGTGACCCGCTTGAGCAGCACGTTCACCGCAGCGTGTATATGGGGAAACTCGAACATGCATTACACGATATGGTTAACTGGGGCCGTAAAAACTCCCTGTGGCCGTTTAACTTCGGTCTTTCCTGCTGTTACGTAGAGATGGTGACCTCCTTCACGGCAGTACATGACGTCGCCCGTTTTGGTGCGGAAGTACTGCGTGCCTCGCCGCGTCAGGCGGACTTTATGGTTGTGGCCGGAACCTGCTTTACCAAAATGGCTCCGGTTATTCAGCGTCTGTATGACCAGATGCTGGAACCGAAATGGGTTATCTCCATGGGCGCCTGTGCCAACTCCGGCGGTATGTACGACATTTACTCCGTAGTACAGGGTGTCGATAAATTCATTCCTGTGGATGTGTATATCCCGGGCTGCCCGCCGCGTCCTGAAGCCTATATGCAGGCGCTGATGCTGTTACAGGAATCTATCGGAAAAGAGCGCCGCCCGCTGTCGTGGGTGGTGGGTGATCAGGGTGTTTACCGCGCCAATATGCAGTCAGAAAAAGAACGAAAACGCGGTGAACGGATTGCAGTGACAAACCTGCGCTCCCCGGACGAAATTTAAGGCTTTCGGGCCACCGGGCGCAATATTTGCAATGTGTTGCGTCCATTGAACCCTGAACAACTGTTGTGGTGAAGAATGATGACAGAAAGTAATACGCAGACCGCACAGCGTCCCGCGTGGCAGACTCATGATTACCTGGATGATCCGGTTATTGAGGAACTGCGCCGCAAGTTCGGTCCTGACGCATTTACGGTTCAGCCGACACGTACCGGGATGCCGGTCGTCTGGGTGAAGCGTGAGCAGCTTCCGGAAGTCCTGTTTTATCTTAAATCGCTGCCGAAACCGTATGTGATGCTGTTTGATCTGCACGGGACGGATGAGCGCCAGCGCACCCATCGCGAAGGCTTGCCTGCGGCGGACTATTCCGTGTTTTATCACCTGATTTCCATTGAGCGTAACCGCGATATCATGCTCAAAGTGGCGCTGAGTGAAAACGACCTGCATGTGCCGACGGTGATTTCAGCATTCCCTAACGCAAACTGGTATGAGCGTGAAACCTGGGAAATGTTCGGTATTATTATCGACGGACACCCGAATCTGCGCCGCATTATGATGCCGCCGACCTGGGAAGGGCACCCGCTGCGTAAAGACTACCCGGCGCGGGCAACGGAATTTGATCCGTTTGTCCTGACCAAGCAGAAAGAAGATCTGGAAATGGAGGCGCTGACCTTCAAACCGGAAGAGTGGGGCATGAAGCGCGGCAACGAGAATGAGGACTTTATGTTCCTGAACCTCGGCCCGAACCACCCGTCTTCCCACGGTGCTTTCCGTATCATCTTGCAGCTCGACGGTGAAGAGATTGTCGACTGCGTGCCGGATATCGGTTACCACCACCGCGGTGCGGAAAAAATGGGCGAACGCCAGTCCTGGCACAGCTACATTCCGTATACCGACCGTATTGAATACCTCGGCGGCTGTGTTAACGAGATGCCTTATGTGCTGGCGGTGGAAAAACTGGCGGGTATTGAGGTTCCGGCGCGTGTGGATGTGATCCGCGTGATGCTGTCAGAGCTGTTCCGCATTAACAGTCACCTGCTGTATATCAGTACGTTCATTCAGGATACCGGGGCGATGACGCCGGTCTTCTTTGCCTTTACCGATCGCCAGAAAATTTATGATGTGGTGGAAGCCATTACCGGTTTCCGTATGCATCCGGCCTGGTTCCGTATCGGCGGCGTGGCACACGATCTGCCGAAAGGCTGGGATCGCCTGCTGCGCGATTTCCTTGACTGGATGCCGAAACGCCTGGAATCCTATGTCACTGCCGCACTGAAAAACTCTATCCTCAAAGGCCGTTCTGTCGGTGTGGCCGCTTACAGCGCGAAAGAAGCCCTCGACTGGGGCGTGACCGGAGCCGGTCTGCGTGCCACCGGGATTGATTTCGATGTGCGTAAATGGCGTCCGTATTCCGGTTATGAGAATTTCGATTTTGAAGTGCCCGTCGCCGCAAACGGTGACTGTTATGACCGCGTGATGCTGAAAGTGGAAGAAGTCCGTCAGAGCCTGCGCATTCTGGAACAATGTTATAAAAACATGCCGGAAGGGCCGTTCAAAGCGGATCACCCGCTGACCACGCCGCCGCCGAAAGAGCGCACGCTACAGCACATTGAAACCATGATTAACCACTTTCTCCAGGTGTCATGGGGTCCGGTGATGCCGGCTCAGGAATCCTTCCAGATGATTGAGGCCACGAAAGGGATTAACAGCTATTACCTGACCAGTGACGGCAGCACTATGAGTTACCGTACCCGAATCCGTACACCAAGTTATGCCCATTTGCAGCAGATCCCGTCGGTGATCAGCGGCAGTCTGGTGTCTGACCTGATTGTGTACCTCGGAAGTATCGATTTCGTTATGTCGGATGTGGATCGCTGATTATGCAAGAACTGAACCCTGAAGCAAAAAAAGCACTGCAAGGCGCAGTGAATGCGGCGCAACCAGCCGGAAAACAACCTGATTTTGTGCTGAGTGACGAAGAGCGCGCCGAAATCGAAGCGGAAAAACACCATTACGAAGATCCGCGTGCCGCCTCTATCGAAGCCCTGAAAATCGTGCAGAAACACCGCGGCTGGGTGGAAGACGGCGCGATTTACGCCATCAGCGATGTGCTGGGCATCCCGGCGAGTGACGTGGAAGGCGTGGCGACATTCTACAGCCAGATCTACCGTCAGCCTGTCGGCCGTCATGTGATCCGTTACTGTGACAGCGTGGTGTGCCACATCACCGGTTATCAGGGGATTAAGGCCGCACTTGAGCGCAAACTGAATATTCAGCCGGGACAGACAACCGCCGACGGCCGCTTTACGCTGCTGCCGACCTGCTGCCTCGGGAACTGTGACAAAGGGCCGACCATGATGGTTGATGAAGATACCCACAGTCACGTGACGCCTGAAGCCATTGAAACGTTACTGGAGCAGTATCCATGACAGTGAAAACGGTTTGCCGTACTGCGGAAACCCATCCTCTCACCTGGCGGTTGCGCGACGACCATCAGCCGGTGTGGCTGGATGAATACCGCAGCAAAAACGGTTATGCGGGGGCAGAGCGCGCCCTGAAAGGCATGGCACCGGATGAGATCACCAGTCTTGTCAAAGACGCGGGTCTGAAGGGCCGCGGCGGTGCGGGGTTCTCCACGGGTCTGAAGTGGAGCCTGATGCCGAAAGACGAAAGCATGAATATCCGTTACCTGCTGTGTAACGCCGACGAAATGGAGCCGGGTACTTACAAAGACCGGCTCCTGATGGAAGTACTGCCGCATCTGCTGGTGGAAGGGATGCTGATCAGCGCCTTTGCCCTGAAAGCATACCGGGGCTATATCTTCCTGCGCGGCGAATACATTGAGGCAGCGAAACACCTGCGTCATGCCATTGAAGAAGCGAAAGCAGCCGGTCTGCTGGGGAAAAATATCCTCGGCAGCGGGTTTGATTTCGAACTGTTTGTGCACACCGGTGCCGGGCGTTATATCTGCGGGGAAGAAACCGCGCTGATTAACTCCCTGGAAGGCCGCCGCGCCAATCCGCGCTCCAAACCGCCGTTCCCGGCCAGTTCCGGGGTATGGGGAAAACCGACCTGTGTCAACAACGTCGAAACCCTGTGCAACGTACCGGCGATTCTGGCGCACGGCAAAGAATGGTACATCGGCCTGAGTGAAGGCAAAAGCACCGATGCGGGTACCAAGCTGATGGGCTTTTCCGGCCGGGTGAAAAATCCGGGTGTCTGGGAACTGCCGTTCGGCACCACCGCCCGCGAGATCCTGGAAGATTACGCCGGGGGCATGCGCGACGGACTGACCTTAAAAGCCTGGCAGCCGGGCGGTGCGGGAACTGATTTCCTGACACAGGATCACCTTGATTTACCGATGGATTTCGAGCATATCGGCAAAGCAGGCAGCCGTCTGGGAACGGCGCTGGCGATGGCGGTGGATAATGAAATCAACATGGTGTCACTGACCCGTAACCTCGAAGAGTTTTTCGCCCGTGAATCCTGCGGCTGGTGTACACCGTGCCGTGACGGACTGCCGTGGAGCGTGAAAATTCTGAGCGCAATAGAAAAAGGGGAAGGCCAGCCGGGAGACATTGAGACATTAGAGCAATTATGTCGTTTCCTGGGGCCGGGTAAAACCTTCTGCGCACACGCGCCGGGCGCGGTAGAGCCGTTACAGAGTGCGATCAAATATTTCCGTGATGAATTTGAAGCGGGGATCGTACAGCCGGTTTACGGCAACGTGCAGACCATTGCCGGGATACAGCCGAACCTGCTGAAGCAGCGCTGGTGATCCCTTACGGATTTTTCGTTTAACGCCTGCATAGCAGGCCTTTTGGAAGCATGCTGACTATGGCTACAATACATGTAGACGGCAAAGAATATGAAGTCGACGGTGCGGATAACCTGCTGCATGCCTGTCTTTCGCTCGGACTTGATATTCCGTATTTTTGCTGGCATCCGGCGCTGGGAAGCGTCGGCGCTTGCCGCCAGTGCGCGGTAAAGCAATATCAGAATGCCGATGACACCCGTGGTCGTCTGGTAATGTCATGTATGACACCGGCACAGGACGGCACCTTTATCTCGATTGATGATGAAGAAGCCAAACAGTTCCGGGAAAGTGTGGTGGAGTGGCTGATGATCAACCATCCGCACGATTGTCCTGTCTGTGAAGAGGGCGGTAACTGCCATCTTCAGGATATGACCGTCATGACCGGGCATTCAGTGCGCAAATACCGCTTCACAAAACGTACTCATCAGAATCAGGAGCTGGGGCCGTTTGTTGCACATGAAATGAACCGCTGTATCGCCTGTTACCGTTGTGTCCGTTACTACAAAGATTATGCGGACGGTACGGATTTCGGGGTTTACGGCGCACACGACAACGTGTACTTCGGGCGCCCGGAAAGCGGCACGCTGGAAAGTGAATTCTCCGGTAACCTGGTGGAAATCTGTCCGACCGGGGTGTTTACCGACAAAACCCACTCTGAACGTTATAACCGCAAATGGGATATGCAGTTTGCACCGGGCATCTGCCAGCAGTGCAGTGTCGGTTGTAACACCAGTCCGGGTGAACGTTACGGCGAACTGCGCCGTATCGAAAACCGTTATAACGGCACCATCAACCATTACTTCCTCTGCGACAAAGGCCGCTTCGGTTACGGTTATGTCAACCGTGACGACCGTCCGCGTCAGCCGCAGCAGCGTCGTGGTGATGACTGGCTCACCATCAATGCGGAGCAGGCGGAACGTGCCGCGGCAGATATGCTGTATCACGCGAAACGTACCATCGGTATCGGTTCGCCGCGTGCCAGTGTGGAAAGCAACTTTGCACTGCGTGAACTGGTCGGGGCGGAAAACTTCTTCAGCGGCCTGTCAGCCGGTGAACAGCACCGCCTGGAAATGATGCTGGAAATCTTACAGCAGGGGGGGGTCTATACTCCGTCACTGCGTGAGATGGAAAACTATGACGCCGTGCTGGTGCTGGGCGAAGATCTGACCCAAACCGCTGCCCGTGTGGCACTGTCTGTCCGTCAGGCTGTGAAGGGCAAAGCCCGTGAGATGGCCGCCGCACAGAAAGTGGCGGACTGGCAGATTGCCGCTATCCAGAATATCGGCCAGCGTGCGAAATACCCGCTGTTTGTCACGGCGGTGGACACCACCCGTCTGGCAGATGTGGCAGCGCTGCACTATAACGCCCCGGTGGATGATCAGGCGCGTCTGGGCTTTGCCGTCGCCAATATCATTGATAACACGGCACCGGCAGTGACGGATTTACCGGCGGATGTGAAAGCACAGGCGGAAATGATTGCACAGGCGCTGAGCGGTGCGAAAAAGCCGCTGATTATCAGCGGCAGCAATCCGGGCAGTGATGCACTGATTCAGGCAGCGGCAAACGTGGCCTGGGCACTGAAAGATAAAGGTATTGATGCCGGGCTGACCTTTGTCGGCGCGGAAGCCAACAGCTTTGGTGTTGCCATGACGGAAGCACAGCCGCTGGATAAAGCACTGGCTCTGCTGGCAGACGGCAGCGCGGATACCGTGGTGGTGATGGAAAATGACCTTTACCGCCATGCGGATAAAGCCGCCGTTGACCTTGCGCTCGATACCGCAGCGAATGTGATTGTGCTGGATCACCAGCGCACTGACATCATGGATAAAGCCTCGCTGATCCTCTCCGCCAGCAGTTTTGCGGAAAGTGACGGCACACTCATCAACCACGAAGGCCGCGCACAGCGCTTCTTCCAGGTCTATGAGCCATCCTTCTATGACAAAACTATCATTATGCATGAAAGCTGGCGCTGGCTGACAGCGCTGTACAATGACCTGAATGAAAACACCCGTGACTGGTCACAGCTGGATCATGTGATTGATGCCTGCATTGAACAGATGCCGCACCTGGCCGGTATCAAAGATGCCGCACCGGATGCCTCATTCCGTATCCGCGGGCAGAAACTGGCCCGTGAGCCGCACCGCTACAGCGGGCGTACCGCGATGCTGGCGCATGTCAGTGTTCATGAGCAGCGTCAGCCGCAGGATAAAGACACCGCATTTGCCTTCTCAATGGAAGGGAACAACAGTCCGGCAGCACCGCGTCAGCAAATTCCGTTTGCCTGGGCGCCGGGCTGGAACTCACCGCAGGCATGGAACAAATTCCAGGCGAAAGTGGGTGGTCATCTGCGTTTCGGTGATCCGGGTGTGCGTCTGTTCAGCGAAAAAGACGGCGGTATGGATTACTTCAGCACCATCCCGACGGCATTTACGCCGCAGCAAAATGTCTGGACAGTTGCGCCGTATTATCACCTGTTCGGCAGTGAGGAGTTATCACAGCGGGCGCCGGTGATTCAGGAACGTATGACGGACAGCTATGTGATGTTAAATGCACAGGATGCTCAGCAGCTGAATGTGGCGGAAGGTCAGGTACTGTCGGTACAACTGGCCGACAGCGCACTGACACTGCCGGTGCGCATCAGCACACAACTCGCGGCCGGGCAAATCGGTCTGCCGCTGGGTATGCCGGGTATTTCACCGGTACTGGCGGGTGCGGCGGTTAATCTGCGGGAGGTGGCACAATGAGCAGCTGGTTTACACCTGAATTAATCGACGTCCTGATTAATGTTCTCAAAGCCATTGTGATCCTGCTGGTGGTTGTGACCTGCGGTGCTTTTATGAGCTTCGGTGAACGCCGTCTGCTGGGGCTGTTCCAGAACCGCTACGGGCCGAACCGTGTGGGCTGGGGCGGGTCGCTCCAGCTGGTCGCGGACATGATCAAAATGTTCTTTAAAGAGGACTGGACACCGAAATTCGCTGACCGCTTTATCTTCACCCTGGCGCCGATGGTGGCATTCACCTCGCTGCTGCTGGCCTTTGCGATTGTGCCGGTCAGCCCTGACTGGGTGGTGGCGGATCTCAATATCGGGATTCTGTTCTTCCTGATGCTGGCAGGTCTGGCGGTGTATGCGGTGCTGTTCGCGGGCTGGTCGAGTAACAACAAATACTCACTGCTCGGAGCAATGCGTGCCTCGGCGCAGACAGTCAGTTATGAAGTGTTCCTTGGTCTGTCGGTTCTCGGTGTGGTGGCGCAGGCGGGGTCGTTTAACCTGCTGGATATCGTCAACTCCCAGAGCACGGTCTGGAACGTCATTCCGCAGATTTTAGGCTTTATCACTTTTGCGATTGCGGGCGTGGCCGTGTGTCACCGTCATCCGTTTGACCAGCCGGAAGCCGAGCAGGAACTGGCGGATGGTTATCACATTGAATATTCGGGGATGAAGTTCGGTCTGTTCTTCGTCGGGGAATATATCGGTATCGTGACAGTTTCCGCCCTGATTGTGACGCTGTTCTTCGGGGGCTGGCACGGACCTTTCCTGCCGCCGTTTGTCTGGTTCGCGTTAAAAACCGCTTTCTTTATGATGATGTTTATCCTGATCCGTGCGTCGCTGCCGCGTCCGCGTTATGACCAGGTGATGTCATTCGGCTGGAAAGTGTGTCTGCCGCTGACACTGATAAACCTGCTGGTAACAGCAGCCGTGATCCTGATAGCTCAATAAGGGGTGATTGAACCATGACATTGAAAGAGTTAGTGGTTGGTTTCGCCACCCAGGTACGCAGTATTTGGATGATAGGGCTTCATGCCTTCCATAAACGCGAAACCCAGATGTACCCGGAAGAGCCGGTTTACCTGCCGCCGCGCTACCGCGGCCGGATTGTGCTGACGCGCGACCCGGACGGTGAGGAGCGCTGTGTCGCCTGTAATCTGTGCGCCGCGGTCTGTCCGGTCGGCTGTATCTCTCTGCAAAAAGCAGAACATGAGGACGGCCGCTGGTATCCGGAATTTTTCCGCATCAACTTCTCACGCTGCATTTTCTGCGGATTATGCGAAGAAGCCTGCCCGACCACCGCAATTCAGCTGACGCCGGATTTCGAACTGGGTGAGTTTAAGCGCCAGGATCTGGTGTATGAAAAAGAAGATTTATTAATCTCCGGTCCGGGTAAATATCCTGACTATAACTTCTATCACAAAACCGGGATGGCGGTTGCGGGCAAAGCCAAAGGCGAAGCCGACAACGAAGCCGGGCCGATTGATGTGAAAAGTCTGCTGCCATAAGGGGAGAAAATACATGGAAATTACCTTTTATGTCGCCGGACTGATCGCCATTCTGGCCACATTGTGTGTGATAACACAGACCAACCCGGTGCATGCGCTGCTGTATCTGATCACGTCGTTGCTGGCACTCTCTGCGGTCTTCTTTGCACTCGGCGCGTATTTTGCCGGTGCGCTGGAAATTATCGTCTACGCGGGTGCCATTATGGTGCTGTTTGTGTTTGTGGTGATGATGCTCAACCTCGGGCGGGCGGTTGCCGACCAGGAGCGTAAATGGCTGTCCCCGTCTGTCTGGATGGGACCGGGTCTGCTCTCGGCGGTTCTGCTCGGCGTGATGATTTACGGTATCAGTGCTCTGAAAGATAACAGCATCACCGGAGACGTGGTCACCGCGAAACAGGTGGGTATCAGTTTGTTCGGCCCGTATGTTCTGGTGGTTGAACTGGCCTCTTTCCTGCTGCTGGCGGGTCTGGTGGTGGCGTACCACATCGGGCGTGACGAAAAAGCGGGCGGCGATCTTGTCAGTCAGCGCAATACGGAGGAAAAAGCATGATCCCTCTGCACCACGGATTAATTCTCGCGGCTGTGCTCTTCATCCTCGGCTTCACCTGTCTGGTGATCCGCCGCAATCTGCTGTTTATGCTGATTGGTCTGGAAGTGATGATTAATGCGGCAGCTCTGGCGTTTGTCGTCGGCGGCAGCTACTGGAACCAGCCGGACGGACAGGTGATGTATATCCTGGCCATCAGTCTGGCGGCGGCTGAAGCGAGTATCGGGCTGGCACTGTTGCTGCAATTGCATCGTCAGCGTCAGGATCTGGATATTGATAAAGTCAGTGAGATGCGCGGATGAACTTACTCTTTTTAACCATTTTGCTGCCGCTGATTGGCTTTCTGTTATTAGCCTTCTCACGCGGCCGCTGGTCAGAAAATGTGTCAGCCACCATCGGCACCGGGTCGGTGGGACTGGCGGCACTGACGGCGCTGTGGGCGGGGATGGATTTCTTCGCCAATGGCGGCGGGGTGTATGAACAAACACTGTGGACGTGGATGAGCACGGGTGATTTTGTCATTCCTGTCACCCTGGTACTGGACGGTCTGTCGCTGACCATGCTGGGTGTGGTCACCGGGGTTGGTTTCCTGATCCACATGTATGCCTCCTGGTATATGCGCGGTGAAGAGGGCTACTCCCGCTTCTTCGCCTACACCAACCTGTTTATCGCCAGTATGGTGATTCTGGTACTGGCGGATAACATGCTGCTGATGTACCTCGGCTGGGAAGGGGTGGGGCTGTGCAGTTATCTGCTGATCGGCTTCTATTACACCAATCCGGCCAACGGCGCGGCGGCAATGAAAGCCTTTATCGTTACCCGTATCGGTGATGTGTTCCTGGCGATCGGCATGTTTATCCTGTGGGATAAACTGGGCACCCTGAGCTTCCGTGAACTGGCGGTTCTGGCACCGCAGCATATCGCAGCTGGCTCTGACCTGATTTTCTGGGCGACCCTGATGATCCTCGGCGGTGCGGTCGGTAAATCCGCGCAGTTACCACTTCAGACCTGGCTTGCGGATGCCATGGCTGGTCCGACACCGGTCTCGGCACTGATCCACGCCGCGACCATGGTCACGGCGGGCGTGTATCTGATTGCCCGTACCCATGAGCTGTTCCTGTTATCACCGGAAGTGCTGCATTTAGTCGGCGTGGTCGGTGCTGTCACCCTGGTGATGGCCGGTTTTGCCGCGCTGGTGCAGACGGATATCAAACGTGTTCTTGCCTACTCCACCATGAGCCAGATTGGTTATATGTTCCTGGCGCTCGGTGTGCAGGCGTGGGATGCGGCGATTTTCCACCTGATGACCCATGCCTTCTTCAAAGCCCTGTTATTTCTGGCCTCCGGCTCTGTGATCCTGGCCTGCCACCACGAGCAGAACATCTTTAAGATGGGCGGACTGCGGAAAAAAATTCCGTTTGTCTATCTCTGCTTCCTGGTCGGTGGTGCCGCACTGGCCGCGCTGCCGCTTATTACCGCCGGTTTCTACAGTAAAGATGAAATCCTGTGGGGTGCGGTGGTTCAGGGGCAGAATCCGCTGTTTATCGCCGGTCTGGTCGGTGCCTTTATGACATCCCTCTATACCTTCCGGATGATTTTCATCGTGTTCTGCGGCAAAGAGCATACACAGGCGCATGCGGTGAAAGGCTTTACGCATACTTTCCCGTTACTGGTGCTGATGGTGCTTTCCACCGCAGCAGGTGCACTTATCCCGCAGCCGCTGCACGGCGTGTTCCCGGCGGAAACCCTTACCGGTTCTGCTGACGGCAAACTGACCACCGAAATTATCTCCGGTGTGGTTGCTGTGGCGGGGATTGCGCTGGCTGCAATGCTCTGGCTGGGACGGCGTACGCTGGTGACAGCGATTGCAAACTCTGCGCCGGGACGCTTCTTCTCGGCCTGGTGGTTCCGCGCATGGGGCTTTGATGACCTGTATGATGCGATTTTTGTTAAGCCGTTTAAAGCGGTGGGCTGGTTACTGCAAAGTGACCCGCTGAACAGCCTGATGAATCTGCCTGCGCTGTTTGCCCGCTGGAGTAACAAAGGACTGAGCCTGAGTGAAAACGGACAGGTCCGCTGGTATATCGCCTCTATGGGGCTGGGTGCAGTGCTGGTTCTCGCTCTGCTGTTTTTGGTTTAAATAAGGGACACATTGCGCCATGCTATTACCCTGGCTGATTTTACTTCCCTTCATCGGCGGCCTGCTGTGCTGGCAGGCTGAGCGCTTCGGCACAAAGCTGCCGCGTTGGATCGCGCTGCTGGCGATGGGGATTACGTTATTCCTTTCTCTGTATCTGTGGATGCAGGGGAATTACAGCTTAGTTAACCCGAAAGGTTTTCCGGACTGGCAGGAGCAGTATTTCCTGGAGTGGATACCGCGCTTCGGCATCAATATTTATCTGGCTCTGGATGGTCTGTCTCTGCTGATGGTGGTGCTGACCGCGCTGCTCGGTCTGCTGGCTATCCTCTGTTCCTGGGGTGAAAACCAGCCGTATCAGGGCTTCTTCCATCTTAACCTGCTGTGGATACTCGGCGGTGTGATGGGTGTGTTCCTGGCGATGGATCTTTTCCTGTTCTTCTTCTTCTGGGAAATGATGCTGGTGCCGATGTATTTCCTGATCGCACTCTGGGGACACAGCGGTTCAGACGGCAAAACCCGTATCGGGGCGGCGACCAAGTTCTTTATCTACACCCAGGCGAGTGGTCTGGTGATGCTGATTGCCATTATGGCACTGGCGATTGTGCATCAGAACGCCACCGGCCAGTGGAGCTTCGGGTATGAAGATCTGCTGAATACGCCGATGAGCTATGGTGTGCAGTATATGCTGATGCTGGGCTTCTTTATCGCATTCGCGGTCAAGATGCCGGTGGTGCCGCTGCACGGCTGGCTGCCGGATGCGCATAGTCAGGCGCCGACAGCCGGTTCTGTCGACCTGGCGGGTATTCTGCTTAAAACGGCGGCCTATGGTCTGCTGCGTTTCAGTCTGCCGCTGTTCCCGGAAGCCTCTGCGGACTTCACACCAATCGCCATGTGGCTTGGTGTGATTGGTATCTTCTACGGCGCGTGGATGGCGTTTAAACAGACGGATATCAAGCGCCTTATCGCCTACACCAGTGTGTCGCATATGGGCTTTGTGCTGATTGCGATTTACTCGGCGAGTATGCTGGCGTATCAGGGCGCGGTGGTGCAGATGATTGCACACGGTCTGTCTGCGGCGGGGCTGTTTATTCTGTGCGGTCAGCTCTATGAGCGCCTCGGCACCCGTGATATGCGTCAGATGGGCGGCCTGTGGAAGCGGATTAAATTCCTGCCTGCTCTGTCACTGTTCTTTGCGGTGGCGACGCTCGGGATGCCGGGCACCGGTAACTTCGTCGGTGAATTCATGATCCTGTTCGGCAGCTTCGGCAGCTACACCCTGATCACTGTGATTTCCTCGGCAGGTCTGGTGTTTGCCTCCGTTTACGCACTGTGGATGATGCAGCAGGTGTATTACGGTGCACCGAAATCGGATAAACCTATCGCCGGTATGAACCTGCGTGAAATTTCCATCGTGATGCTGCTGGTGGTCTTACTGGTGATTCTGGGTGTTTACCCGCAGCCGGTGCTGGATACCTCATCCGTGGCGATGGCAAATATTCAGCAGTGGTACACTGCTTCAATTTCAAATACAGGGTTGTAACGCGCCATGACAATAACTCCTCAACAACTGATCGCACTCTCACCACTGCTGATTGTCGGGTTGACAGTGGTGGTTGTGATGCTGTCCATTGCGTGGCGACGCGATCACTTTATTAATGCCACACTGACCGTCGTTGGTCTGAACCTCGCGCTGCTGTCCCTGTACTTTGTCGGGCAGCAGCCGGTGATGGATGTGACACCGCTGGTGCATATCGACGGCTACAGCATGTTTTATACCGGGCTTATCCTGATTTCGTCACTGGCCACCACGACCTTTGCGTATTCGTGGCTGGAGACCTATCCGGATAACAAAGAAGAGTTCTATCTGCTGGTACTGATTGCCACACTCGGCGGCATTCTGCTGTCGGGGGCGGATCACCTGGCATCCTTCTTTATCGGGATTGAACTGCTGACACTGCCGCTGTTCGGGCTGATTGGCTATGCCTTCCGTCAGAAGCGCTCACTGGAAGCGTCCATCAAATATATGCTGATGTCCGCGGCGGCTTCGTCTTTCCTGCTGTTCGGGATGGCGCTGCTGTACGCGGAATCCGGTGATTTATCCTTTGCCGGTTTAGGCCGCAGCCTGGCGGACAGCCAGATTCACCAGCCGCTGGTTCTGACCGGGCTGGGGATGATGATTGTCGGTATCGGCTTTAAGCTGTCACTGTTCCCGTTCCAGTTATGGACACCGGATGTGTATCAGGGCGCTCCGGCACCGGTTTCCACCTTCCTGGCAACGGCCAGCAAGATCGGGATTTTCGCGGCGGTGCTGCGTCTGCTGGTACTGGCACCGATGGCGGATTCCGGGACATTGCAGACTGTCCTGACGGTGATTGCGATTGCCTCTATTCTGTTCGGTAACCTGATGGCGATCACCCAGAACAGTATCAAGCGTATGCTGGGGTATTCTTCTATTGCACACCTCGGTTATCTGCTGGTGGCCTTTATCGCGGTGAATGACCCGAAACTGGCGGAAGAGACAGCCGGGATTTATCTGGCCGGTTATCTGTTTGCCAGCCTCGGCGCGTTCGGTGTGGTCAGCCTGATGTCCAGTCCGTACACCGGGCCGGATGCGGATTCTCTGCATGCTTATCGTGGTCTGTTCTGGCGTAAGCCGGTTCTGGCTGCGGTCATGACCGTGATGATGCTGTCACTGGCCGGGATACCGATGACGTTTGGCTTTATCGGTAAGTTCTTTGTGGTGGCGACCGCTGTGAATGCAGAACTGTGGTGGCTGACAGCGGCAGTCGTGCTCGGCAGTGCGATAGGTCTGTACTACTATCTGCGTATGATGATCAGCCTCTATATCCGCGGTTCGGAATCACCGGCGCGTATGGCGCCGTCCAACTGGGCGATGAGTGCCGGCGGTATTGTGGTACTGCTCTCCGCGATTATTGTGGTCGTGCTCGGTATCTGGCCGCAGCCGTTTATCACACTGACCGGATACGCGGCACTGAGTTACTGACAGCTGTTCCGGCAGTTGTTCTGACAGAAAAAACCGGGCCGCAGTCAGCCCGGTTTTTTTATGCCATACCAATAAATGCCGAAAAGTAGCGGCGGTGTGCCAGGATAATCGTATCTAGGCCGGGCCGGGGGGTATTCTGACTGAAATAAGGCTTATATTGCCTGACGCTTTGCAGCCAGAATAGCAGTACCGTGCTGATCCGGTTGTTAAAATCCCGCAGTTTGGGCAGTAATGTCAGCGCACTGCCGGTTTCCTGCATATGATCCTGTAATTGTTTCAGATCCTGCTTCAGATTACGGATAAGTTTGCTGAGATCATATATCCGCTGACTGAGTGTTGTCCGGGTTTCCACCAGCTGAACATAACTCAGCCCTTCGGTTAATGTATTGATGACGGCGGAAACAACACGGTGCAGTTCATCCATAATAAACCGCTCTGATGAAGACAATTCAACATTTTTCAGCTGGTCGGCAGTCGGCAGAGTGGTCGTGCCGAAAATAGATTGCAGTCCGTGCTGATGAATAATCTCCTCTGACTGAATAATGACCGCCAGCTTATCTTCCCAATAGAGTTTATCGCTGCTGAATTTATCAATATCCGGCAGCGCATTACTGATAGCTTTGTCCAGATATGACTGATGGTGCAATAATCCTCCCTGCAACAGAGGAATAGCGCCTGAATCAAATTCAGTGTTAAACAGGGTATTAATATTGTTCACCGAATGATAAATCATATTCATCTGAGTGGTTAAAAATTCATAAATTTGTTTCTCATGAGGAAGAGTCTGCATATTGGCTCCTGTGGCAGGAGACAGTGTGCCGAATAAGTTTTCGAGATCAAAATTATGAAGCTGAGAATAGATAATAGCTGACTCAGCTGAAATCATATTCAGTATTTTGTTTTGCCATTTTTTTATATCACGGATCTGGAAGTGCAGATCTGTTGTGGGCAGTGATAATATTTCAGCATCACTGGTGATATCATGATTTTTGGCTCTCAGATGCGCCAGCGTAATATGTTCAGGATTAATATCAGAATGTGTCATGTTAAATTTCCTTATCATGCAGCTAGGTTAGCAGTATCAAAAATAGCAACGAGTTCTTTTGCATAACCTCGGACTCGCTGCCAGGGAAGAGTGATTTTTTTCAGTTGTAATGAAAACTGTAAGAGGCTGTATGCATCGTTTATCTGCATAAAAGTATTCAGTGATTCATTAATTTCAGTCAGCATGACCTGCCACATAAAATCCAGATGGTCGATAGCAATATGAGCATCAGTAAAATAACCGTCCAGTGTATTGAGTTCTTTATCCAGTTTAATAATCAGTTTCTGTACGTTTTGCTGAGTGATAATTTGTTCTTCCAGTCCGGCAACCTCTTCAATCAGTTTATTTTTACGCCGTCTTACCTGTTTAGCCCGGTAGCCGAAAATACCGCCGGTGATGATAAGCCCGATAATCCCGCCGACAAGACCGGAGAAGGAGAGCTTCACAAATTGGTTGTATTCCCGTTTCAGGATCTCAATTTCATCTTTTCTGACCCGGATATCTGACTGCAAATCTGAGGTGGAATCGTTAGTCTTATTTTTTAACAATACTTTCTGTTTACGTTTTACCTCATAAATCAGTGACGAAATCTCATTACCGGAGTCATCCAGACCACCTATCAGCTCCAGCCGGAATCGTGCAATACTATTTTTTACCCGCTGTGTTTTTTTCCTTTCTTCAGCAATGTCATCACGCATGACAGTTAATATTTTGGCCAGTTCACCGGAAATAATCTGATCCTGCCTTTTATAAACAATATTTTTCAGATTTTCCGGTGGTGTATCCCGCATTATTATTTTTGCCTGATTAATAATCGGCATTTCATTTATTGTATTCAGAATATAATTACCGGTTGTCGTGACCGCAGCACCGAAAATTTCAAGATCAATTGCCTGTTGCTTGGTCATGGATTCGACATGCTCCCAGCTCAGTGCGTGCTGATGAATATGAGAAAATAAGCGCTGAATATTATGCGGCTCAAATCCCGGCAGTTCAGTGTCGCGATATCCGATAAATGCAATAACATCTTCCGTTTCTTTGGGGAGTGTCATTCCGTAATTGATATAACGTTTGATATAAACCAGATCATTATGTGTAAAGATTCCCGCAGGACGGAAAGTATCATCCTCTTCATTCAGAATTAACTTTAATGTGGCGGGACCTATTTCATCAGCCGTAATAAGCCGGTCAACCGGCATGGTATGTGTATGCATAAATATCTCCTTGTCATGAGATACATAACTCGGTGGTGAATGGGCCGAAACAGCATCGGTTTCAGCATTAATTGCTTAAAATGCACAGCAGTGACAAGGATAAAAAAGAAGGATGGTTTTAATAATTTTTGTCTCACCGTATAATCAGAGCGACCCGCGCATTTTGCATATCCGGAGTAAGCAGTGACTCTTTTTTCTGATTTTATTTCTCAGGTCTGTACTGAAATAACGCATAACAAAAATAAGCCCGATAGTATTTATCAGTATGCGGTGACATTACCGCCGTCACTGGCTGATGCGCTGCCGCCGTCAGCCCTGACCGGCTGGCTGAATGCTCAGACCTGCCGGCCGCAGTTTTACTGGCAGCACCGCGATGGTACTGAAACAGCGGCGGTATGCGGGGAAGTGTGCCATTTCACGCATATCAGCGAAGCTCAGGCGCTGCTGGATACCTTACCGGCAGAAAGCCAAATCCGGATCTGGGGACTGAACAGCTGGCAGTTTGATACCCCCTCTCCGGCACAGGGAACCGGCGGCAGTTATTTGTTTGTTCCCCGTGCAGAGTTGCGGATAACCGGAAACGAGACACAATTTCTGGTAAATATTGACGGCAGCCGCCCGCAGGAAGAGACACTGACATTTTTGCGCTCACTGGTCTGGCAGACAAATCCTCCGGTTCTGGACAGTACCGTTATCAGCGCCCGGCACTATCCGGATGAGGCAGGGTGGATGCAACTGGTGACGGATGCGGTGACCGCCATCAGCGGCGGACAGATGGAAAAAGTGGTAACGGCCCGCAAAACAGCACTGGTACTGTCGTCTCCGGTTTCTCCGGCAGTTTTTATGCAGGCCAGTTGTGACTGTAATCACCACTGTTATCACTATATGCTGGTTACCGGCCCGGACAGCGCCTTTGTGGCCTCACCGCCGGAACGGCTCTATTTCAGGGCGGGTGCGCAGTTATATACCGAAGCGCTGGCGGGAACAGTGGCAAACTACCCGGAAGATGACCGCGCCGCGGAAGCAGCGCAGTGGCTTCTTTCTGATAAAAAGAATGTGCATGAAAACAGTGTGGTGATTGATGATATTTGTCAGCGTCTGAAAAGCGCGGTCAGCACACTGGATGTGAGTGCGGCGGCGGTTATCCGTCTTCGCAAAGTTCAGCATCTTTACCGCGTTATTTCTGCCACATTATATGCCCCCCGTGACAGCGATTGTTTACAGCGTCTTCAGCCGACTGCCGCCGTTGCCGGTCTGCCGCGCAGCGCTGCTCTGGCATTTTTGCGTGATAACGAACCCTTTGACCGGGATTGGTATGCGGGCAGCGGCGGCTATTGCAGCCCGTCGTGCAGTGAATTTGCGGTGTCGCTGCGCTGTGCGAAAATCAGCGGCAGCCGGGTCGATTTGTATGCCGGGGCAGGCATTGTTGCCGGTTCTGATCCGCAGGCGGAATGGAGTGAAATTGAAAATAAAGCAGCGGGTCTGAGAACGCTGCTGGAGAACGAAGCACACTGATTGTGCAATTTTCTGCTTGCCGGGGCAGAAATCGTGAAATAATCCACCGGTTTATTGAACTACATTAAGGTATTTCCTGAGTCAATCCGTAGACTACGGAGAACTACAGGTCAGGAAAGGTGAGCTATGTCAAACAGTGCATTGAACCGCCGCTGGGCGGAGGTGATTTTGGAGGCGCTCAGCCGTCACGGGCTGCGTCATATCTGTATCGCGCCGGGTTCCCGGTCAACACCATTGACACTGGCCGCCGCAGCCAATGACAAATTTGTCTGTCACACCCATTTTGATGAGCGCGGACTTGCGCATCTGGCGCTGGGACTGGCCAAAAGCACCCGGCTGCCGGTGGCGGTGATTGTCACCTCCGGTACGGCAGTGGCAAACTTGTATCCGGCGCTGATTGAAGCCGGACTGACCGGTGAACGCCTTGTTTTTCTGACAGCAGATCGCCCGCCGGAACTGATTGACTGCGGTGCTAATCAGGCTATCCGCCAGACCGGTATTTTTTCGTCCCATCCGTTTGCCTCGCTGGCACTGCCGCGTCCGGTATTTGATATTCCGGCATCCTGGCTGGTTTCTTCCCTTGATGACATCATGAACCGCCTGCAACACGGCGCGGCCCATATCAACTGCCCGTTTGCTGAGCCGCTGTATGACGATGACGGACAAACCGGTAAAGAATGGCAGGCACAGCTCGGTAACTGGTGGCAAAGTGATAAACCCTGGTTGCAGCAGACACATTGCACCTCTGTGATCAGTGTGGATGACTGGTTCTTCTGGCGGCAGAAAAAAGGTGTGATTATCGCCGGACGTATGCAGGCCGCTGGAGGCAGGCAACTGCGCCAGTGGGCTGAGTGTCTCGGCTGGCCGCTGATAAGCGACGTGCTTTCCCAGACCGGGCAACTGCTGCCGCATGCCGATCTCTGGCTGGCATCCCCGCGTTACCGTGAGGTTCTGGCGCAGGCGGATGTGGTGATCCAGTTCGGGTCAAGCCTGACCGGCAAACGGCTTTTACAGTGGCAGGCCGCCTGCACCCCGCCGGAATACTGGATTGTGGATACCATTCCCGGACGGCTGGACCCGGCAAATCACCGGGGCCGTAAATTTGAATGCAGTGTCAGCGAATGGCTGGATGACCATCCGGCACAAAACCGCACGCCGTGGGCACCACAACTGGCGGAATGGACGCGGACACTGAACACACAGGTGACAGAAACCCTGGGTGACGGCTGGGGTGAGGCGCAGATTGCCTGCCGCCTGCCGGAACTGCTGCCGCCGCAGGGGGTATTATTTGCAGGTAACAGCCTGATTGTCCGCCTGATTGATGCCTTTGCACAACTACCTTGCGGCTATCCGGTATACAGTAACCGGGGCGCGAGTGGTATCGACGGCCTGATTTCCACGGCGGCCGGTGTTCAGCGCGGCAGTGCCAAACCGGCACTTGCTGTCGTCGGAGATATTTCCGCACTGTATGATCTCAACAGTCTGGCGCTGCTGCGTTATACCTCCGGGCCGTTTGTACTGCTGATCGTCAATAATAACGGCGGGCAAATTTTCTCCATGCTGCCGACACCGGAACAGGAGCGTCAGCGCTTCTACTGCATGCCGCAGTCGGTCAGCTTTGCCGGTGCCGCGCAGATGTTCGGCCTCAGCTACAGCGCCCCGCAGGACTGGCCGTCACTGAAAGCGGCGGTCAGCAAAGCTTGGTCACAGCACTCTGCCACTGTTATTGAAGTGGTGACAAACGGCGATGAGGGAGCAAAATACCTTCAGCAACTGGTACGTGAGGCCGCGCAATGACGGTTTTGGCGGCACAGCGCTGTAACGCTGACCGGCCCGGGCCGTGGCTGGTCTGGCTGCACGGTCTGTGGGGGAATAAAGAAGAGTGGCTGCCGGCGGCACAGGCGGCCGGAAATTATCCCTCATTACTGATTGATTTGCCGGGTCACGGCGGCTCGCAATCCATCCGTGCAAAAACCTTTCCGCATGTCACTCAGCTGATCACCGCTACCCTTGCTGAACATCAGATTCAGGATTACTGGCTGATTGGCTACTCCCTCGGCGGTCGGCTGGCAATGTATCACGCCGCATACGGCGATCCTGAAGGATTGCGCGGGCTGATTATTGAGGCCGGGAATCCCGGACTTGCCACACTGGACGAGCGCAATGCCCGGCTGCTGCACGATAACCGCCAGGCACAACAGTTACGTGAACGCCCGCTGGCGTCTGTATTATATGACTGGTATCGTCAGGGCGTTTTTGCTGACCTCAATGAGGTTCAGCGGCAGCAGCGGGTGGAACAGCATCTGCATCATAATGCCTTTGCGGTTGCGGATATGCTCTCGGACACCTCGCTCGGGCATCAGCCGCAGCTGGCGGAGAAACTGCATGCCCTGAATCTGCCGCTGCTCTATCTCTGCGGTGAGCGTGACAGCAAATTCCGCGCCATTGCAGAGGCACACCATTTTCCGTTACGGACTATCCGATATGCCGGGCATAACACCCATCAGGCAAATCCCGCCGCGTTTGCGGAGGCAGTCCGGACATTTTTATCATTACATTCTGTTTAAAGGAACTCACCGCTATGATGTATCCGAGCGAAGAAAAGCTCTCTGCCCCGGTTGAATGGGTCGACTGCACCGGCGATTATCAGGATATTCTGTTTCATAAATCAAAAGACGGTATCGCCAAAATTACCATTAACCGTCCGCAGGTGCGCAATGCGTTCCGTCCGTTAACAGTAAAAGAGATGATCAGTGCGCTGGCGAATGCCCGTTATGATGACGGCATCGGTACGATTATCTTTACCGGACAGGGCGAAAAAGCGTTCTGTGCCGGCGGTGACCAGAAAATCCGCGGTGACTACGGCGGCTACCGTGATGACAGCGGCACACATCATCTGAATGTGCTGGATTTACAACGTGATATCCGCACCTGTCCGAAGCCGGTTGTGGCAATGGTTGCCGGTTACACTATCGGTGGTGGTCATGTACTGCACATGATCTGTGACCTGACCATTGCGGCAGATAATGCGGTGTTCGGTCAGACCGGACCGAAAGTCGGTTCGTTTGACGGCGGCTGGGGTGCCTCTTATATGGCGCGGATTGTCGGCCAGAAAAAAGCCCGTGAAATCTGGTTCCTGTGCCGTCAGTACAATGCGCAGGAAGCGCTGGATATGGGACTGGTCAATACCGTCGTGCCTTATGCGGATCTGGAAAAAGAAACCGTGCGCTGGTGCCGTGAGATGCTGGAAAACAGCCCGATGGCGCTGCGCTGTCTGAAAGCGGCACTCAATGCGGATTGTGACGGACAGTCCGGTTTACAGGAGCTGGCGGGTAATGCCACCATGCTGTTCTACATGACCGAAGAAGGTCAGGAAGGGCGTAACGCATTCAACGAAAAACGCTCACCGGATTTCTCTAAATTCAAACGTAACCCGTAATGCGCCACGCCACACTGTACAGCTTCAGCCTGCCGATGGAGGCAGGCGTTATTCTGCGGAATCAGCGCCTGAAAACCCGTGACGGACTGCTGGTCTGTCTGCGGGAAGATGGCCGTGAAGGGTGGGGGGAAATCTCCCCGCTGCCGGAATTCAGCCATGAAACGCTTGCTGAAGCACAGCAGGCGGCAGAGCAGTGGATTGCGGCCTGGTGCCAGGGCGGCATACCGGCGGAAAGCCCGCTGCCGTCAGTTGCGTTCGGCCTGAGCTGTGCACTCGCCGAGCTGGACGGCACCCTGCCGCAGATCCTCAGCACCCGCAAAGCGCCGCTCTGTACCGGTGACCCGGATGATTTGATTCTTGCACTCGATGCCATGGACGGTAAGAAAATCGCCAAAGTGAAAGTCGGGCTGTATGAGGCGGTCCGGGACGGGATGGTGGTGAATCTGCTGCTGGAGGCGGTGCCGGATCTGCGTCTGCGTCTGGATGCAAACCGCAGCTGGACCCGCGCCAAAGCGGACGGTTTCGCAAAATATGTGGCACCGGAACACCGTGCCCGGATCGATTTCCTGGAAGAACCGTGCAAAACGCCGGAAGAATCACTGCGTTATGCGCAGGACATCGGAATTGCTGTCGCCTGGGATGAGTCCGTCCGTGAGCCGGGATTTACGGTAAAAGCACAACCCGGTGTGGCAGCAATTGTGATTAAACCCACGCTGACAGGCAGCATCGCCCGCTGTCGTGAACTGATTACGGCGGCACACCGTGAAGGGTTGCAGGCAGTGATCAGCTCTTCGCTGGAGAGCAGCTTTGGCCTGACACAACTGGCCCGTCTTGCGGGGCACCTGACCCCGGATACCCTGCCTGGGCTGGACACGCTCTCCCTGATGCAATCACAACTGGTCCGGCCGTGGCCGGGCAGCACATTGGCACTGATAACCGCAGATCAATTAACTCAGACAGGACAATGGTAATGACGGCTGCACAATGGCCGTGGGTTGCTCATGCGCAGCAGACGCCGGATAAAACGGCGCTGCGCTGTGCGGACTCATCGCTGACATGGACAGAACTGACGAACCGGATCGATGCGCGCGCCGCCGGTTTTTATCAGCAGGGATTGCGGGAAAGTAACTGCGTGGTGCTGCGCGGCAAAAACAGCACAGAACTGGTCATCGACTTTCTCGCGCTGCTGCGCTGCGGGGCGGTTATTCTGATACTTAATCCTGCACTGCCGCGTTTGTTACAAACAGAACTGATCGCGTCACTGGATGCAGATTTCTTGTGTGACCGGAGTGATGGCGCAGTGGTATTGCTGCTGAAACCCCTTGATCCGTCCGTGAACGGTACGCAGGCACCGGACGTGATCCCGCACCCGAAACGGTTGGCAACACTGATCCTGACATCCGGCTCTACCGGATTGCCGAAAGCGATCGCCCATCGTCCGGTGGCGCATTTCACGGCGGCTCAGGGCGTGGTGTCGCTGCTGAATTATCAGGCGGGTGACAGCTGGCTGTTATCACTGCCGCTGTGCCATGTTTCCGGACAGGGCATTCTCTGGCGCTGGCTGTTGCAGGGCGGGGAAATGGTGGTGCGGGCTGAAGGGGAAACGCTGGCAGAATCGCTGCGCGGATGTACGCACGCTTCCCTGGTGCCGACACAGCTCTGGCGTCTGCTGCAATCACCGGACACTTTACCGCCGCTGCGGGATGTTCTGCTCGGTGGTGCGGCTATCCCTGTTGCGCTGACGGAAGCGGCGGAAGCCCGCGGGATCCGCTGCTGGTGCGGTTACGGTATGACAGAATTTGCGTCAACCGTTTGTGCCAAACGGGCGGACGGCAAACCGGGTGTGGGAAATCCGCTGTCCGGCAAAAACATCCGTCCGGATGAACAGCAGCAGATCCTGATCAAAGGTGACAGTTTTGCCGCCGGTATCTGGCTGAACGGTGCGCTGCATACACTGCCTTCTCACGACGGCTGGTATCCGACCCGCGACAAAGGCCATATGCAGGACGGGGAACTGGTGATTGACGGGCGGCTGGATAATCTTTTCTGCTGCGGCGGTGAGAATGTGCAGCCGGAAGTGACGGAAAAGCAACTGATGCACTATCCGCTGATCACGGAATGCCTGGTGGTGCCCGTCAGCAGTGACGAGTTCGGTGCCGTCCCGGTGTATCTGATCCGTGATTATGATGACTGGACAGACGAACAGCGCCTGCATTTCAGTGATTGGTGTCTTGCGGAACTGCCTGCATTTATGCGGCCGGCGGCCTGCTATGCATTACCGGAGGCTGAAGCGGACAACGGCATCAAACGCACCCGTGCACCGCTGATTCAGATGGCGGAGGATCGTTTTCATACCAACTGAGCTGATATAAAAAAACCGCTGCGGTCACGGACAGCAGCGGTTTTGTCATTTTATCACACGATTATTTTTTCAGTTTCGCGATGGCGGCTTCCACACCGGTACCGTATTCCGGATGCACCTGTTTAAACAGCGCTATCTGGCGTGCCTGCGTTGCTTCGGCGGCCTGTACCAGTTCTCCGGCGATACGGGCAAACATACGCTGATGCTCGGCATCACTGAGTAATTCATACAGCGCGCGCGGCTGGCTGAAGTAATCGGTATCTTCGCGGTGGTTCCAGTGATCGGCAGCACCGTCAACAGACAGCGGCGGCTCGCTGAAATCAGGCTGTTCCTGAAAAAGACCGGCACTGTTCGGCTCATACGTTTCCGCATTACCGCTGTTACCGTCGATACGCATTGCGCCGTCACGATGATAGTTGTGGAACGGGCAGCGCGGTTTATTTACCGGGATCTGATGGTGGTTGACCCCTAAACGGTAGCGGTGAGCATCGCCGTAGGAGAACAGACGCCCCTGCAACATTTTATCCGGAGAGAATCCAATGCCGGGAACCACGTTGGCCGGGCTGAATGCGGCTTGTTCCACATCGGAGAAATAGTTTTCAGGGTTACGGTTCAGCTCGAAATAACCAACATCCATCAGCGGATAATCCGCATGCGGCCATACTTTGGTCAGATCAAACGGGTTGTACGGCACTTTTGCCGCGTCGGTTTCCGGCATTATCTGAATTTGCAGGTTCCAGCGCGGATAATCGCCTTTTTCAATCGCATTGAACAGATCACGCTGTGAGCTTTCACGATCTTTCCCGATTAACTGCTCTGCCTCATCATCCATCAGGTTGGCAATACCCTGCTGGCAGCGGAAATGGAATTTTACCCAGAAACGCTCATTGTTGCCGTTGATAAAGCTGTAAGTATGACTGCCGAAGCCGTGCATATTGCGGTAGCTCTGCGGAAGACCACGGTCACTGACATCAATGGTCAGCTGGTGGAGGGATTCAGGCAGATGAGAGAAAAAGTCCCATTTATAGGCCATATTACGCAGGTTGGTGCGCGGGTCGCGTTTCACAACGTGGTTCAGATCCGGGAATTTCAGCGGGTCGCGCAGGTAGAACACCGGAGTGTTGTTACCGACCATATCCCAGTTACCTTCCTCAGTATAAAATTTCAGGGCAAAGCCGCGGATATCCCGCTCCGCATCTGCCGCTCCGCGCTCACCGGCAACGGTGGAGAAACGGGCGAACATATCGGTTTTTTTGCCGACCTGAGAGAAATTTTTTGCACGGGTATAACGGGTAATATCATGGGTGACGGTAAATGTACCGAATGCACCGGAGCCTTTGGCGTGCATACGGCGCTCGGGGATCACTTCCCGGTCAAAATGCGCCAGTTTTTCCAGAAACCACACATCCTGTAACAGCATCGGACCGCGTTTTCCGGCAGTTATGACATTGTTATTATCAACGACGGGTGCGCCCGCGGCCGTTGTTAATCCTTTCTTTTTCATCACATATCTCCAGTCGGTAAAGGAAAAAAACTGATATGCAGAATTTGGCGCGATGTGCAAAATCAGCATGGCAAATCATAAATTGTACTAAGCGTTGTTATTTTTATCTGTATCTATGACTTGGTATAAAATATAGCACTGTCATAAAAAGAATGTGTCGATTTGATGGATTGGTGTGACCTATTGATGAGGTATATAGATAACTTTACATAAAAATCAGAATATTAACTTTCAAATGGTGACAGTTTCGGGGAAAATGCCGAAAACCCTGTCTTATTTTAAGTGGTGGCAAAAAATGAAAAAATATAAAGCAGCTGTGGCTGCAACACTGATGCTCGCGGCGGGCGCTGCAAATGCAATCTCGATGGATGTCCAGGCCGGTAAGAAATATACTGATGTTAATATCGGTGTTGGTGACCCGTACTCCGGACTGTCATTTGACGGTAACTGGGCACGCAGTGATCACCAGGGGCAATTAGGCGGCGCCCGTGCTAAATTTGCGTTCCCGCTGGGGCCGGTTTCCGCAAGTGTCGGCGGTAAAGCGATTTATCTCGACCCGGAAGTGGGTAAAAAAGGAATGGCTGTCGCACCGGGTGTTGGTGTGGCATGGAGTATTCTGCCGTCAGTCCGCGTTTACGGTGAATTTTACGGCGCACCGTCAGGTCTGACATCCGGTAATGACTCCTATAAAGAAGCCGATGTGGGCGCAAACTGGACTGTATTTGCACCGCTGAATGTCAAAGCGGGCTATCGTAAGATTGAAGTTGAATCTAACAGCGGCCATGAAAACCGCATTGCGGATGGCGCTTATCTGGGCGCGGGTCTGAGCTTCTGATCCCCGTTTTACAGACAAAAAAACCCGTTCACTGAACGGGTTTTTTATATGAGGAACTATTATCAGGCGTGACGCTCACCGATGGGTAAAATAGTCCGGCCGTACTGCTCATTCAGCACTTCAGCCATTGCCAGATAAAATGCGGTTGCACCACATAAAATACCTTCATAACCGGCAATTTTCAGTAATGCGGCATTACCGGTAGCATTACCGATAACGAGCAGGGCAAATAAAATCACCAGCAGGAAGAAAACCGCGCGCAGCGCCAGGTTTGCTTTCAGAGTGGCAATAAACATAAAGAACGAGAAAATACCCCACAGTGCCAGATAAACAGCCAGGAATTCATGGCTGGTTGCCTCGCCGAATCCCATTGATGGCATTACCAGTATGCCGACCAGACTTATCCAGAAAAAGCCATACGAAGTAAAGGCAGTCGCACCAAAAGTATTTCCTTTCTTATATTCAAAAATACCTGCGATGACCTGCGCAATACCACCGTAGAAAATTCCCATGCTCAGAATAACAGAAGCCATCGGGAAGAATCCGGCGTTGTGGACATTCAGCAGGATAGTCGTCATACCAAATCCCAGTAAGCCCAGCGGGCCTGGATTCGCAATACGGTCAGAGCTCATAGAACCTCAATCAGATAAATAAAGGAGACACACGCTATTCAAAGGCGCGGATGATAATGGGAAACGTACAGAAATACAACTATAAAAAACTGATTTTTACAGGGTAAATGTTAAATATTAATATTTTGTAAAACAAGATGTCTTGTTTACGACAGATTTGTTTAAAATTATGGTCAGGAACAGGGGGAAGACTCTGTTCAGAATAACGTGTTTTTTTAATCGGTAATAAGTGTATTCAAATTATGATTAGGCGAAATTACGATGATATATATTATTATTTTATATAAATAAACAAATAAAAGGTAATGGAGAGGCGTGTTTTCTCATTACTGATATTAATAAAAATATAATTAACTATAAGAATAGAACGGTAAT
>NZ_NRQY01000001.1:609280-631425 GCF_003996855.1 Morganella morganii
AGGGGCCGGAATTAAAAGCCGATGCCCGTACCTATTCCTATTCCCACTGAAGCCCCTTCTGAGCCTCCGGATGCACCGATACCAACCCCCGCACAGCCTGACACCAGAATAACGGCAACAAGGCAGAATATTTTCAGCATATAACCTCCGTGTATAATATAAACAGTCTGAATAGTCAGGATATAGTATACCGAAAATAAAAAAAAGCTCCCTGCATCCGCGGAGAGCTGAAAAAACCAAAATAACCAATTGGTACCACGCGGCAGACAATAACAGCTCAGAGTTAAACGATACTGTAACGTATCTGCAAACAGGCAGCATGTTATCGCTTTGTTCACTCTCAATTGGCCCCGCAGGTGTATTACACTGATCTTTTATGAGGCTGTTATCTGGTCTTACCTCTATCTTTCTGCTTTATATCAGAAATAAAAATTCTGCCGGTTTGATAATCCGGAACAGTGGCATTTGGTCGCTGTTTGATCTTTATTTTTCGCTGTAATAGAGTCTGGGATATCTGCGTTTTCCGTTTTCTGATAATTTATTTTTTCTTTATTTGTTATTGTTATTTAAGTAAAAACTGTCCTCAGGCAGATAAAGTAATCTGCATGCCTTTTTTCATTCGCCGGTATGCTTAATATCAGCGGAATAATGATTTCACGGGAGCATTACAATGGAAAAAACAATTCGTCAGGTGACATTTGAATTACTCCGGCAACTGAATATCACCACTGTTTTTGGCAATCCCGGCTCGACAGAAGAAACTTTCCTGAAAAACTTTCCGGCGGATTTCCGTTATATCCAGACGCTGCATGAATCCTCTGCGGTTGCTGCCGCTGATGGTTATGCGCAATCCACCCGCAATGTTGCGCTGGTGAATGTACACACGTCAGCCGGGCTGAGTAACGCGATGAGTAATATCCTCACCGCGTATATGAATCGCACGCCGCTGATTATCACTGCCGGTAACCAGACCCGTGACATGCTGCTGATGGAGCCGTGGCTGACCAATATTAAACCGGAAACCCTGCCGGAGCCGTGGGTGAAATGGAGTTACCAGCCGGTGAGGGCGGAAGATGTTCCGGCAGCCTTTATGCGGGCGTATGCCATGGCGCTGCAACCGCCGGCAGGCCCGGATAGTGCGGTTGTGCGCACAGTATCTCACCGTATCAGTGCCGATCCGGTGCGGATGCGGGAATTCGCACAGCGCGTGTCAGAGGCGAAAAACCCGGTACTGATTTACGGCTCATCCCTTGCGCGGGGAGAAGGCTGGGATGCCGGGGTCCGGCTGGCGGAGAAACTGAATATCCCGGTGTATTCGGCACCGGCCTCTGAGCGTCCGCCGTTTCCGGAGTCACACCCGTTGTATGCCGGGGGGCTACCGTTTGCCATGAAACCGCTTTCGGATAAGCTTGCCGGTTATGATGTGGCGCTGATCATCGGGGCGCCGGTTTTCCGCTATTACCCGTATATGGCCGGTGACTATATCCCGGCGGGGCTGCAATTGTTGCATATCACGGATGATCCGCAGGAAGCTGGCCGGGCACCGGTCGGGGATAGTCTGCTGAGTGACGCGGTTCTGGCGGTTGAACAGTTAACGGAGCTGGTGACAGCTCGTCCGGCACGGACAGCGGCCGTCAGTAAACAGCCGCACGGAATGGCACCGCATCCTGCCGCACCGGAACCGGCATCTGACGGCCTGCTGAGTGCCTCACAGCTGTTTCGTGCAGTCAGAAGTGCGATGCCGGAAGATACTATCCTGACAGAGGAATCCCCTTCTAACCTCGGAGAACTTCACGCCGCCTGGCCGGTGGATAAACCGGATTCATTTTATACCTTTGCCAGTGGTTCACTCGGCTGGACATTACCGGCCAGCGCGGGGATTGCGCTTGGTGAACGGGACAGCGGGCGTAACCGGCCGGTGGCGGCGATTATCGGTGACGGCTCTATGCAGTATTCTGTGCAGGGCTTATGGACTGCTGCACAGCATCAGTTGCCGATCCTGTTTGTCATTCCGGAAAACGGCCAGTACGGAATTCTGAAATCTTTTGCGGTGCTGGAAGATACGCCGGGGGTGCCGGGACTGGATATTCCGGGGCTGGATATTGCCGCACTTGCCACTGGTTACGGCTGTACGGCGGTCAGAGCAACAACAGAAGATGAGGTGATTGCGGCCTGCAAAGCGGCACTGCTGCGCAAAGGGCCGACGGTGCTTGCTGTACCTATCCGGCCGGCGGTGCCGCCGCTGATGTGATATCAGTATCAATCATTTGATTTTTTCCCGGTAATTATACTGACGGCAGTCTGAACGGCTCTCTGTGCGGAACAGAGAGCCGTTTTGTTACCGGATTATCATTTGTGGTCACAAGCCGGTTGAATAAGGTGTTACACAACGATAACATTGAGTTGCATTCTCATTACCGGAGGCTCAGGACGTGAAGCCGCTCACCCGCATACTGCTGCTGTTATCAGGCTGGATTGCCGTCATCCTGGCAACCCTGGGCGTTGTGCTGCCGGTGTTGCCGACAACGCCGTTTCTGTTGCTGGCGGCATGGTGCTTTTCCCGCTCATCTCCCCGGTTCCATCACTGGCTGCTGTACCGTTCCTGGTTCGGCGGGTATATCCGCCACTGGCAGACACATAAAGGCCTGCCGCGTAAAGCAAAACGGCGGGCGTTGGTTGTCATTCTGCTGACGTTCGCGGTATCACTCTGGCTGGTGAAACTGATTTATATCCGCCTGTTACTGCTGTGTATTCTGGTCTGGCTGCTGGTTTTTATGCTGCGCCTGCCGGAAACAGAGGAAATGACGCCGGAGGATAAATCCCCGGATTAATCGTTTTCCGGTAATTTGACATACTGCTGATAAACCGCATCAAGGTTCGCCAGTAACCATGTTTTCCCGGCAATATCCTGTGTCTCCAGTACCCGCGCCAGAGTCTCCGGGGTGTAAAGCTGCTCTGCTTCATAAGAAAGCGGCCAGTAGCTGATATGCCACGGTTCATAGGCCACACCGCCGGTCTGGCGCTGTGTGAACGACAGATAAAAATCAAACTGAGCCATATTGTCCGCCAGCCAGGCGGAAAGAGGGGCAAAATAGCCGCTTTCCTCGTATTCCCGGGGCTCGAGCTGAAGGGCAGTATCAGCGGGCAGACGGAACGGATCGTAATAATCGACCTCTGTTCCCCAGTGGTGACGGCTGGCCCCCGGAATGGCAGACCAGCGTAAAATCGCCTGACAGCGTTCCGCTTCGGACAATGCGGAAATATCCAGCGGGCGGTTTTCAGCATCATTAACAGTGCGGATACCCGCAAATTTTTCATTCCAGATAATTTGCTGACGGGAAAAGTCACGGAAGGAACTGGCGGGCATCAGTTTAAACCCGGCGGTTGCAGCCGCTTTCTGCATAGCGAGGAACGCTTTGGTGGCATTAAATTGCAGATGATGATTACCGGCAAAATTAATGACATGATCACGGGTTTGCCCGGTCAGAATTTCAAACGTCATCATAGCAGGATCTGCTCCATAATCCGTTGATAGATACGGCTGAGCTGCTGCAAATCAGCGGCACTGACGCATTCATTCACTTTATGAATAGTGGCATTGATTGGCCCCAGCTCTACAACCTGTGTACCCATCCGTGCAATAAAGCGCCCGTCAGAGGTACCGCCGCCGGTGGAAAGTTCCGGCGTCAGATTGCAGTACTGGCCGATGGCACGGCAGACCGCCTCTGTCAGCGGGCTTTCCGGGGTCAGGAACGGGTGTCCTGATAATGACCAATCAATCGTATGTTTAAGCTGATGTTTCTCCAGCAGTGCCGCAATACGGGTTTTCAGTGACTCTGCGGTGGATTCGGTACTGAAACGGAAATTAAACTGAATAAACAGATCACCCGGAATGATGTTATTACTGCCGGTACCGGCATGGATATTGGCTATCTGCATACTGGTCGGCGGGAAGAACTGATTACCGTTGTCCCAGTGCTCAGCTGCCAGCTCCTGTATAAACGGTGCGGCGCGGTGAACCGGATTATCGGCCAGATGCGGATAGGCGACGTGGCCCTGGGTGCCGTGAATGGTCAGGTTTGCGGTAACGGAACCCCGGCGGCCGTTTTTAATCATATCCCCTAATTGTGACTGGCTTGACGGCTCACCGACCAGGCAATATTCCACCTTTTCATGACGCGCCATCAGTGTTTCCACCACTTTCACCGTACCGTTAACGGCTGACGCTTCTTCATCGGAGGTGATAAGAAAAGCAAGGCGTCCGGGATAGTCCGGATAACGTTCGGTAAAGCGTTCAGCCGCAACAATCATGGCCGCCAGCGAACCTTTCATATCGGCAGCGCCGCGCCCGTACAGCATGCCGTCAATCAGCGCCGGTTCAAACGGCGGGGTGCGCCAGTGGCTGAGATCGCCCGGCGGCACTACATCGGTGTGACCGGCGAAGGCCAGAGTTGTGCCGCTGCCGCCCCGGTATGCCCAGAAATTCTGTGTGTCGCCAAAAGGCATGGGTTCGACAGTAAAGCCGGCGGCGATAAGACGTTCGGTCATCAGCGCCTGACAACCGTGATCGTCCGGGCTGACGGATTCCCGGCTGATAAGCTGTTTTGCCAGTTCTGTTACAGGACAATGCATGGTATTTCCTTTGTATCAGGCAGGGAGGCTGAAGAATTGCTGATAATCATCAGCTTTAAAACCAAGGTGATAACGGCCGTCCGGAGAGACGAGTACCGGGCGTTTAATCAGCGCCGGTTTTTCTGACATCAGACGGACTGCGGACTGCTCATCAGTTACCGCATCCTGTTCTGTTTTATCCAGCTGTCGCCAGGTGGTGCCGCGTTTGTTGAGCAGCAGTGTCCAGTCAATATGGCGGGAAAATTCACTCAGCAGTTCTGTATCTGCCCCGTCCTGCCGGTAGTCATGAAACTCATAGGCTATCTGATGAGCATCCAGCCATGCACGGGCTTTTTTCATCGTGTCGCAGTTTTTGATCCCGAAAATCCGGCAGACGGAGGTTGTATTTTTCATCTTTTATCCTTTGTCGTGAACACGAAAAATAGCATAATGCGGGAATTTGATGTAGTTATCCAGAATATTACGTGCAGAGAGTATTCGATAAATGCAAAAAAGTGGGGTAGCATTACGCCATAACCATGACAAAAACATCCGGAAGATGTTGAGACAGGATCGATGAAAGAGTACTTAGCCGGAAGCACGCTGTTATTTGCCAGCTTTACCCTCGCGGGACAAACGGACGTGTATCTGAATGAACTTCAGCTCAAATTTACGGAAAACAGTGAACTGTGCCTGGATGAACACAAATGGCCGCAGTTCAGCTCAAGTCAGTCAGAGCCATGGATGATTTCACGGCTGAATGCACTGGCTTCTGTCGGTTTTATAAGTGCGACCATTGAACAGGCAGGTGTGGAATACCAGCTGACCGAAAAAGGGCGGGAAGCCTGGCTGCCGCATGAGGATTTTTGTTACGGTGCACTGCGTATCAGTAAAATCAAAGAGATTGAACCGCAGAGCGACGGGATCAGCACCGTGTACTTTTATTATGGTGTGACCGGTATGCCGGACTGGGCGCGGGATAAAAATATCCGTTACGCCTACAGTGAGGTGGACACCATCCTCCGGGGTATGAATAAAGAAGTGATCCAGGTGGATGTCCGCGAAAACCCGGACGGCACACTGGAACTGCTCAATTACCCGACACCGGCGAGTATCGATGAAGAAAGCGAGTAACCCCCGGACAACCATCCCGGGGATCGCTCTCAGCGGGGCAGCCGGTATTTCAGATAAAGCAGGCTGGCCGCGAGCCGTGTGGACACATTCAGCTTTTTCAGAATATTGCGGATGTGAACTTTTACTGTCTCTTCCGAAATAAACAGCGCCCGTGCAATTTCCTTATTTTTCATCCCGCAGGCCAGTTCTTTGAGCACATCGGCTTCCCGTTGTGTCAGGTAACTGACCGGATCGTGATAGTGTTCACGTTCCTGTAAAATTTTATAAATGTCTTCACTGAAAATCTTTTTCCCTTTAAATGCATTTTTAATCTGATTTGATAAATAATCAACTTCGCAATTCTTTAATAAATAACCATCAGCTCCGGCATCAATAGCCGCGTATATATCATTCCGTTCCCGTGATTGTGAAAAGACCAGAATATAGCTGGATATTTTCTTATGGCGTAATTTTTTGATGAAATCAATACCGGAAAAAGCACGGATATTGATATCAAGTATAATCATTCTGGGGGTATGCTGATGGATATGACTGAACAAACCATTGTTGTCCGTGAATTCCGGCATAATAGTTAACGTATAATCCGGCTGTAAAAGCATTTTAAAACCATAGCGTAACAACGGGTGGTCATCAATAACCATAATAGTGTGATGAGGCATAGAGTTCTCCCTTGCCGGGTGTAAGGTATGAGATAATTTTAATTAAAACTATTTAATTGATATGTTAATTATTAAAATAAAAAATATATCTTGATCGCCAAAGCAGTTAATTTTTACGCAAAAGTGTTATATGTGCAAATAACAAAGTATTTAAAAATAATAATATCCCTAACAACATGAAGCATATTATAGGGAAGAGATTCTCTGTTTAAGGCAGGAAGATATAATGGGCGGTATAACCGGAGAAGGTCACTATTATCAGTTAACCAATAAGTGATATGTTGTTTTTTTCAACAGGTGCTGCACATTAACTACATGAATATTACACTTTTTTCACTATTCCGTCATTTATCAGTATACTGTTTATGTAGCGCTGAATAATGTGGCCGGCGGCCGATCTCATGCCGCTGACCCGCCCTGACCCTGTTATTAATGCCCTGTAAAGGATCCTGAAATGGACGAACAATTAAAACAAAGTGCTCTCGAGTTTCATCAGTTTCCGTCTCCCGGTAAAATTACCGTTACCCCGACCAAACCGCTGACCACCCAGCGTGATCTGGCGCTGGCTTATTCGCCGGGGGTTGCGGCTCCCTGCCTTGAAATTGCCGGTGATCCGCTGGCGGCTTACAAATATACCGCCAAAGGTAACCTGGTCGCGGTGATTTCCAACGGCACGGCGGTGCTCGGCCTCGGTAATATCGGAGCACTGGCCGGTAAACCGGTTATGGAAGGAAAAGGCGTTTTATTTAAAAAATTCTCCGGCGTGGATGTCTTTGATATTGAAGTCGATGAAACCGATCCGGACAAACTGGTGGATATCATCGCCTCCCTGGAGCCGACATTCGGCGGTATCAACCTGGAAGATATCAAGGCACCGGAATGTTTCTATATTGAAAAAAAACTGCGCGAACGCATGAAAATCCCGGTCTTCCATGATGACCAGCACGGCACGGCGATTATCAGCACCGCTGCGGTGCTTAACGGACTGCGTATCGTCAATAAGGCGATTGGTGATGTCCGCCTGGTGGTGTCCGGCGCGGGGGCTGCATCTGTTGCCTGTATGAATCTGATGGTGCTGCTTGGACTGAAACGCGACAATATTATTGTCTGTGATTCCAAAGGGGTTATCTATAAAAGCCGTGAAGCCAATATGGCGGAAACCAAAGCGGCTTACGCGATTGATGACAACGGCATGCGAACACTTGCGGATGCGATGCCGGGCGCGGATATTTTCCTCGGCTGTTCCGGTCCGGGTGTCCTGACGCCGGAGATGGTCAAAGGTATGGCGCGTGATCCGCTGATTCTGGCACTGGCTAACCCGGAACCGGAAATCCTGCCGCCGCTGGCACTGGCTGTCCGTCCGGATGCCATCATTTGTACCGGACGTTCTGATTACCCGAACCAGGTCAATAACGTGCTCTGCTTCCCGTTCATTTTCCGCGGCGCACTGGATGTCGGTGCAACGGCAATTAATGAAGAGATGAAACTGGCTTGTGTGAAAGCGATTGCTGATCTGGCACTGGCAGAGCAGAGCGAGCAGGTGGCCTCCGCATACGGTGGCCAGGAGTTATCATTCGGCCGCGAATATATTATCCCGAAACCGTTTGACCCGCGGCTTATCCTGAAAATCGCCCCGGCGGTAGCCAAAGCAGCAATGGAAACGGGGGTAGCGACACGCCCGATTGCGGATTTCAGCGTCTATCTGGAACACCTCAATGAGTTTGTCTACAAAACCACTCTGTTTATGAAGCCGATTTTCTCCATGGCACGCAAAGATCGCAAACGCATCGTGCTGGCCGAAGGGGAAGAGCCGCGTATGCTGCATGCAACGCAGGAGCTGATCAGCATGGGACTCGCTTATCCGATCCTGATCGGCCGTCCGGATGTGATTGAAATGCGAATCAAAAAACTGGGGCTGCAAATTGTGCCGGGGCAGGATTTTGAAATCGTTAACAATGAAAGTGATCCGCGTTTTGCTGAATACTGGCAGGAATACTATCAGCTGATGAAGCGCAAGGGTGTGACACAGGAACAGGCCCGCCGTGCCATTATCACTAACCCGACCAGCATCGGTGCCATCATGGTGCATCGTGGTGAGGCGGATGGCATGATCTGCGGGGTGGTCGGGGATTATCATGAGCATTACCGGATTGTGGAAAATGTGTTTGGTTTTCATGAAGGCGTGCATACAGCCGGGGCAATGAATGCCCTCAGCCTGCCGACGGGAAACACCTTTATTGCGGATACTTATGTGCACGATGATCCGACGGCAGAGCAACTGGCTGAAATCACGCTGATGGCCGCTGCTGCTGTACGCCGGTTTGGTATTGAGCCGAAAGTGGCACTGCTGTCCCGCTCCAGTTTCGGTTCGTGTCCGTCACCGTCCGCGGAAAAAATGCGCGACACCCTGGCACTGATCCGTGAACGGGAACCGTCACTGGAAATCGACGGGGAAATGCACGGTGACGCGGCACTGGTGGAAGCTATCCGCCGTGATCTGATGCCGGACAGTCCGCTGAAAGGTGCGGCAAATCTGCTGATCATGCCGAACGGGGAAGCGGCCCGTATCAGTTATAACCTGCTGCGCGTGACCACCTCTGAGGGTGTGACAGTCGGTCCGGTGCTGATGGGGATTAACAAGCCGGTGCATATTCTGACGTCTATCTCCTCCGTGCGGCGTATCGTGAATATGGTGGCGCTGGCGGCAGTGGAAGCACAGACTCAGCCACTGTAAAACAAAGCAGTAAACCAGACGCCCCGGAAACGGGGCGTTATACAGGAAATATATGCTGAAGATTGAAAAAGTGGATCATATCGCGGTGATTGCCTCTGACCTCAGCGCCAGCCTGGCGTTTTATTGTGATGTGCTGGGTTTTACGGTTCTCAGTGAGCACTACCGTGCGGAACGGGATTCTCATAAGGTGGATCTGGCACTGAACGGTGAATATCTGCTGGAGCTTTTTACTTTTCCGGCAAGCCCTGCGAGGGTGACACAACCGGAAGCCTGTGGTTTGCGCCATCTGGCATTTTCGGTCCGCGATACGGCGGCATGGGAAACGCATCTGAAAAAGGCAGGTGTCCGTTGCGACAGCATCCGCACTGACGAATTTACCGGCAAGTCATTTTTCTTCTGTTTTGATCCGGATAATCTGCCGGTGGAATTTTATACCTGCTGACGGATAAAAAAAAAGCCAGCGCGAGGGCTGGCTGAGAAACTTCGAAATACTGGAAGCAATGTGAGCAATGTCGTTTGCCAATACCTTAGTAATTTACTCAGGTACCGACAACGAGAATGATAATTTTTCCCATTTAAAAAGTAAAGTGTTTTTTTAATAAAATATGATGATTATCTGCACAGCGAACCGGATCGCACAAAACAGCAAAAAATCGCTTTATTAAAATTAAGTGTAAAGTTGTTTAATAATCAAAGTTATTACGTTAACAAGCCTTGAAATATGGCAAAATATCCCTATTTTTTAAGCATATGATGAGCACACTTTTTAAAGGATCATACTAATATGATGCGAATTGCATTATTTTTACTCACAAACCTGGCCGTAATGGTTGTCTTCGGTATTATTCTGTCGCTGACCGGCGTTCAGAGCCGGAGTGTGACCGGGCTGATGATTATGGCAGGGTTATTTGGCTTCGGTGGTGCATTTGTGTCTCTGCTGATGTCAAAATGGATGGCACTGCGTTCTGTCGGCGGGCAGGTGATCACCAATCCGTCCACACAAACCGAGCGCTGGCTGGTGGAAACGGTACGCCGTCAGGCACAGCAGGCCGGTATCGGCATGCCGGAAGTGGCGATTTACCACGCGCCGGACATTAATGCCTTTGCAACCGGCGCCCGCCGTGATGCTTCGCTGGTGGCTGTCAGTTCCGGGTTACTGGAAAATATGAGCCGCGATGAGGCGGAGGCGGTTATCGCCCATGAAATCAGCCATATCGCGAATGGTGACATGGTAACCATGACGCTGTTACAGGGTGTGGTAAATACCTTTGTTATCTTCATTTCCCGCATCCTGGCGCAACTGGCGGCAGGTTTTATGTCTAACAACAATAACGAAAACTCCGGCAGCCAGGGTAGCCCGATGATTTATTTCGCGGTGTCTATGGTACTGGAAATTGTATTCGGTATTCTGGCCAGCATCATTACCATGTGGTTCTCACGCCGCCGTGAATTTTATGCTGATGCGGGTTCGGCAAAACTGGTGGGCCGCGAGAAAATGATCGCTGCACTGCAACGTCTGAAAACCAGCTACGAACCACAGGAAGAGGGCAGTATGATGGCGTTTTGCATCAATGGCCGTAATAAATCATTCAGTGAGCTGTTTTTATCACACCCGCCATTGGATAAGCGTATTGAAGCACTGCGCAACGGTGAGTTTCTGAATTAATTACCATGACTATGATAAAAAGGCTGTAACGCAGGGCGTTGCAGCCTTTTTTATAACTGTCTGCGTAACACCAGTGATATCACATAAAAAATCCCGCATTCACTGGCTGAATACGGGATTTTTTGTTATCTGACGATGGTCAGCAGCGGGATATTATCCCTGCTGTAAATCTTCGTCGTTATCACTATCAAACAGCGTTTTGTCTGTCTGACCAAGGATCTGGCTGGTAACTGTCCCGGCGGTTATGGATCCGCTGACATTCAGTGCAGTACGACCCATATCAATCAGCGGCTCGACAGAGATCAGCAGAGCGACCAGCGTAACCGGCAGACCCATTGCAGGCAGTACAATCAGTGCCGCGAAGGTTGCGCCGCCGCCGACACCGGCAACACCGGCGGAACTGACAGTCACAATACCGACCAGCGTGGCAATCCACAGCGGGTCAAACGGGTTGATTCCGGCGATTGGTGCAACCATAACGGCCAGCATGGCCGGGTAAATCCCCGCACAGCCGTTCTGGCCGATGGTGGTACCGAAGGAGGCCGCGAACCCGGCGATGGAGTCCGGAATACCGATACGGCGGGTTTGTGCTTCCACACTCAGCGGAATACTGGCCGCGCTTGAACGGCTGGTAAAGGCGAAGGTCAGTACCGGTGCGATTTTACGGAAGAAACGCAGCGGGTTGATACCGGCAGCGCCGACAATCAGGCCGTGAATCACAAACATCAGCAGGATAGCGATATAAGAGGCAAGCACAAAAGTGCCTAATTTAATGATGTCCTGAATATTTGAACCGGCAACGACTTTGGTCATCAATGCAAATACGCCGTACGGAGTAAAGCGCATTACCAGACGCACCAGTTTCATCACCCATGCCTGAAGGATATCAATCGCCCCGAGCACTTTGGCACCGCGCTCTTCGTTGTCTTTGATCAGCTGAAGTGCGGCAACGCCCATAAAGGCGGCAAAAATCACCACGCTGATAATGGAAGTCGGGTTTGCACCGGTCAGATCAGCAAACGGGTTTTTAGGAATAAAGGACAGGATAAGCTGCGGCACAGTCAGGTCAGACACTTTGCCGGCATACTGCGATTCCAGCTGAGTCAGACGCGTGGTTTCTTTCACACCCTGAATCAGGCCGTCTGCGGTCAGGCCGAAGGCGAGAGTGACCAGAATACCGATTAACGCGGCAATCGCAGTGGTGATCAGCAGAGTGCCGATAGTCAGTACGCTGATTTTACCCAGCGATGATGCCTGATGCAGACGGGCAACCGCACTGAGGATAGATGCGAAGACCAGCGGCATAATCACCATCTGTAACAGTTTCACATAACCGTTACCGACGATATCAAACCATGGCAGCGCCTGTTTTACGGCATCATGTTCCGTACCGTAGAATGCATTCAGCCCCAGACCGAACAGAACACCGATCACCAGACCGGTGAGTACCTTTTTGGACAGACTCCAGTCCTTATTGCTGCAAAGCTTTATCAGCACCAGCAGCAGAATAACGAATATGGCAAGATTGCTGATTAATGGAACGTTCATCCCGGTCTCCGATACCTGTTGGTATGTTGTTATAGTGTGTTGATTAAATCACATACAGTTATGTAAATGCCGGAACTGTAAAAGATTCGTTATAGATTAACAGGAGTTTTCTGCATTACTTATAACGAATATGAATTATTTATAGCTATATTATAGATCATGGGGATTGCTTTAGCTTGAATAGTCAATAAACGGACTATTTTCCATAACCAAAAGTTATATAAAAGGTGTTGTTTATAGTCTGGCTGTTATCTGAGCCAGCACCAGTTCCCGCAGATGATCCCACCAGATTTCCCAGTGTGCAGGCAGATAAAACGAGGCCAGCAGAACAACCAGCGCCACACTGCGTTCTGCCCGTTTATTGGCTTTGCTGCCCAGCAACGGAATACAGAAGCGCCAGCGTACCGGCCATAACAGCGGAATGCCGGCCGTTGTCAGCATATCGCCCGCCAGATGGCTCAGATATCCGATAATCACTGCCTGGTAAAAATCGGCCGGAACAGACCAGCTGACCGGCAGTTGTGTGCGGAATAAGATGACACCGGTCAGAATAGCCAGCAGGCTGTGGGTGAACCCCCGGTGACCGCACAGGCGGGAAACCGGTACAGAAATAAAACGGACCCACTGGCCCAGCATGGACTTCGGGTGGTCAATATCCGGCAGCAGTGCACCGGCGAGGGCGCCGGGGATCAGGTGCAGCCAGTCCCCCTGACTGATATCAGGCGAAATCTGAAGCTGATGAACCATCACTACAGAAGCGACAGAGAAAAGCAGGTGACCCTCAGCCGTCATGATACCGGGTAAATATTCAGGTGTTTATTTATACAGTGTTACAGTATAAAGTTTTTTATGACGCCCGGTCAGAGGGTAAGAAAGAAAAAGGCTTATTTATTAATGAATAACTCCGGAATATTTCACTAACAGAGCAGGGCGGGATATTTCCCGCCGCAAAATATTCAGCGAACCATCGCAGCGGTCAGTTCATTGAGTGACGACAACCGGTAATCAGCCAGGGACCAGCGCGGATCAGCCGCCATTTCAGCGGCCGGCACCACAACGGAGCGCATCCGGGCAGCTTTACAGGCAATCATGCCGTTAACAGAATCTTCCAGCGCGACACACTGCACCGGCGGAACACCGAGCGCGTCAGCGGCATTCAGGTAAACCTGCGGATGCGGTTTGCTGTAGGGGAGATCACCGGCAGAAACCACAGCATCAAAATAATGGCGGATGTTAAACATTTCCAGCACGGATTCCAGCATATAGAGCGGTGATGCGGACGCCAGGGCGATTTTCAGTCCCTGTGACTGACAGAGAGAGAGCGCATGTTCCACGCCGGGCAGAAGCGGGCGCTCTTTTTCCACCATAGCGATGGTGGAATCAATAATCCGCTGAATAACATCCTGTTTGGACGGTGTTTGCCACGGCGAGGCGTGATACCACAACTCCACGACCTGATCGATACGCAAACCAAGCATATCGGGCAGCTTGTCCCGCAGTGACATATCCAGGCCGATGCTGCTGAAAACCTGATTTTCACTCTGAAGCCAGAACGGCTCAGAATCAATCAGTAAACCATCCATATCAAAAATAGCGGCCTGTACCGGTAAGGTGTGGGACATAGTGTATGCTCCTGATATCCTGCAATGAATTAAAACACCCTTTGATTGTAACAAGCTGGGGCGGAGAGTTCATCAGGTGACTTAATAATTTACAGGGTAAAAAAGTCCGGAATAATGATAATGATTTTCTCCTGACTTCTGCGCTATGATTACGGAGAAAATATCAAATGAGGAAAGCGCATGACGCTGCAACAGGCCCGCTGGGTTGCTGTATTTAAACGGGTGGCAGGCTGGGTCGTTTTTATTCCGGCTCTGATCTCAACCATCGTTTCATTACTGAAACTGGCTCATCAGCAGAGTACCGGCAGTGATAAAATTAATGCCGTTATCGGGGATTTTATTAATGTGGTGACGGAAATGATCCGTGTAAATACACCTTTCCTGAATACATTCTGGAATAACTCTCCCGTGCCGGATAAATTACTTGGTTTTGAGGGGCATAATCTGAGTTTTTTACTGATTTATATCCTGATATTTGTGGGGCTGGCGCTGAGCGCCTCTGGTATCCGGATGTCCAGACAAGTCAGATTTATTCGTGAGAATATTGAAGATCAGGCCATTATTGAAAATGCCAGAGAGAGCGGAAAAACGCCTGCGGATTTAATCGCCAAAATTCGCATTCCGAATCACACAATTTTCCGGCAAATTTTTGTGCTGTATGTGCTGCCTGTATTTATCGGCGCGATTGCGTGGTTCTTAATTAAATTCCTGAACTGGTAAGCAGAACAGCCTGAATAAAAATACCCCGCAGAGTCCCTGACGGGGTATTTTTTTATCCGGAAAATGCGGATTATCCGGTGAGAAGGGAATCAATAATCGCCTGAGCGCTCTGATAATAGCGGTCACCGAATAAATGGCTGCGGTGAAGCTGGTAATAGAGCTGATACAGCGGCTGGCGCTCTAAGAAACCACTTTCCAGTGGCCAGACCTGCTGATAGCCGTCAAGGATCTGCATCGGCAATTCAGGGAAGAAAGAGAGCATTGCCAGATCACACTCTCGATCACCCCAGTAACACGCAGGGTCAAACGCGACGGTTCTTCCGTCAGCGACAGCTGCACAGTTTGACGGCCACAGGTCGCCGTGGAGCAGAGAGGGCTGCGGCTGGTGGTTTGCGAGTTTTTGCTGCACACGCTGAATGATGCTGTCGATATCGCCGAAGATAATGCCTTTTTCTTTCGCCAGTTGTAATTGCCAGCCGATCCGCTTTTCAGCAAAGAAAGAGGCCCATTTTTTATCCCAGGCATTCGGTTGCGGGTTAGTGCCCAGCAGATTATCTTCATCGAAACCGTAACGGGGCTGCTCATGCCATTGGTGCAGACGTGCCAGCTGCTGTCCGAACATATAGGCGGAATGGGAATCAAAAGGCTTCAGCGGCAGATATTCCATAATCAAAAAGCTGAATTCTTTTGTCGACCCGACACCATAAACGACGGGTGTTGTCAGTGTACGGCTGCGGCTTAGGGCATCAAGCTGTTCCGCCTCAGTTTTGAATACCTGTAACATGTCACGCCGGTTGTATTTGATAAAAACCGCATGATCGCTGTAACGGGCACACCATGAACAGTGGATTTCACCGCTGTTGAGTTGTTTTTTGTCAGAGAACGAGTGTTCGCCGAAATGTTCACTGAGTATACGTCCTGCTGCCTGCCACATGAGCCACCTCACTAAGCCGTCTATCAGTTGCTCTATCTTACCGCCGGAAAATAAAAGAAAAAAGCGTACATCTCACACAAATTACACAGTAACCACAGGGAAATACAGAAAAGGACAAAAAATAGATGGCTGTTTCGGAAGAGTCCGGATGCGGGGGGATATTCCGGTGACAGAATATCCCCGTTGTGCAGAGGGTCAGGCGATTTGTCTGCGGCGTTTCAGTGCCGATAACCGCAGCTGGTTATAAATCAGTGCCAGCACAAAATAGAGAGCCTGCACCAAAACAATACAGGCGCCGGTGGCACCGTCGATATGGAAGCTGACGACAGTACCGATATAGCTAGAGCTGACAGAGACCAGAATCGCCACCAGAATCATTTTACCGAAACTGCGGCACAGCAGGAAGGCGATGATACCCGGCGAGATAAGCATGGCGATCACCAGAATGATTCCGACCGCCTGAAGGGAAGCGACGATAGTCAGCGCCAGCAGCGACAGCAGCCCGTAGTGCAGAATACGAACCGGAAGCCCGATAACCCGGGCCTGGTTGGGATCAAAGCAGTACAGCATGAAATCCTTGTATTTCACCATCAGCACAACCATCGTCAGCCCGGCGATAATCAGGGTCTGGCGAAGCTCGGCCTGTGTGATCCCGAGGATGTTACCGAACAGAATGTGCGTGAGGTGCTGCTCGGTATCAATGCGGGTGAACAACACCAGACCGAGAGCAAACATACCGGAGAAAACAATCCCCATAACAGTATCTTCTTTTATCCGGCTGTGTTCTTTGAGGTAACCGGTGGCAAAGGCACAGAAAAGCCCGGAAATAAATGCGCCGATAATCAGCGGAATGCCTGTCACGAATGCCATCACAATACCCGGCAGAACGGCATGGGAAATGGCATCTCCCATCAGTGACCAGCCTTTGAGCACCAGAAAGCATGAGAGGACAGCACAGACCGCACCGGTCAGAATGGCAGCGAACATGGCCCGCTGCATAAACGGAAAGGCAAACGGATCAATAAACAGTGAGGTCAGAAAATCACTCATGAGTTTGCCTCCTGACGCAGTTTTGCCGATTCGCGGCGGGCACGACGGCGGGTGGACAGCATGCCGTGCTTTGGTGCAAAGAAGAAGGCAATCAGGAAAATAATGGTCTGTAAGGTCACAATCACGCCGCCGGTTGCTCCGTTCAGGAAATAACTGATATAGGCACCGGCACTACTGGTAACGGCCCCTAAAACGACTGCGATAACCAGCAATTTTTTAAACTGATCCGCTAACAGATAGGCGGTGGCTCCGGGGGTGATGACCATCGCAATGACCAGAATCGCCCCGACAGTCTGAAGTGCCGCGACAGTACAGGCGCTGAGCAGGGTAAAGAAGATAATTTTCAGTGCCAGCGGATTCAGACCGATAGAACGGGCATGGGTTTCATCAAAAAAGACCACCAGCAGATCTTTCCAGATAAACATCAGCACGAGGAAAGAAACAGCAATAATAATTTCCACCTGCAACATGTCTTCATCAGCAATCCCGAGAATATTTCCCATAATGATGGTCTGTACATTCACAGCGGTCGGGTTCAGGGAAACAATCAGCAGGCCAGCCGCAAAGAACGTGGAAAATATAAACCCGATCACCGCATCTTCCCGCAACCGGGTCAGATGGCGGACAAACGTCATGGAAAGGGCGGCCAGCATACCGGTGAAGAACGCCCCTACAGAGTAAGGAAAGCCGAGGGCGTAAGCCCCAGCCACGCCGGGAACCACAGAGTGGGAGAGCGCGTCCCCCATCAGTGACCAGCCTTTCAGCATCAGGTAAGCGGACAGAAAGGCACACACGGCACCCACAAGACCGCTGACCCAGATGGCCTTCACCATATAGTTATATCCAAACGGCTGGAGTAACAGCTCTGTCATGGCTGTTCTTCCTTACTGCCGGTTTTTACCGTCAGATTATCCTGATGGCCGTAGAAGACAGCGGCGCGTTCGTCATCAGTAATAACAGTCAGTGAACGCGGGTCATCGTCGTCATGCAGATCGGGACCGGACAGGTTGATATGGCGCAGCACGCCACCGAATGTTTTTTCCAGGTTTTTCTGAGTAAAGGTGGTGGCGGTCGGGCCGCTGTCGAGTACTGTACGGTTTATCAGGATCACATGGTCACAGAACTCAGGGACACTGCCGAGGTTGTGGGTGGATACCAGCACCAGATGCCCTTCCTCGCGCAGTGAACGCAGTAAATCAATAATCGCATTCTCTGTTTTGACATCCACGCCGGTAAACGGCTCATCCAGCAACAGCACTTTTCCGTTTTGTGCCAGAGCACGTGCCAGAAACACGCGTTTTTTCTGTCCGCCGGAGAGCTCGCCTATCTGGCGGTGACCCAGTCCGGTAAGACCGACGCGTTCCAGTGCATCAGCGACGGCTTTTTTATCGGCTTTACCGGGAATTCGCAAAAAACCCATTTTACCGTAGCGGCCCATCATCACCACATCGGAGACCAGCACCGGAAAGTTCCAGTCCACTTCTTCTGTCTGCGGAACATAGGCAATCACATTTTTTTTCAGCGCGGCACGTACAGGTTCATCATTTAGTGTCACCCGGCCCTGCGTCGGTGTGACCAGTCCCATAATAGTTTTGAACAGGGTGGACTTACCGCTGCCGTTAATGCCTACGAGAGCACAGATAGTGCCGCCCTCTATACTGAAACTCGCATCAAAAATTGCGGTATGACCATTGTTATAGGTGACAGTGGCGTTATCGACAACCAGCTGTGGTTTGCTGAACGGATCACTCATTGATGAAATCCTTTGGCGATAGTGTCTACAGTGGTATTGAGCAGGTCAATATAGGTCGGAACCGGGCCGTCAGCGGCGGACAGGGAATCCACATACAGTACACCGCCGTATTCTGCACCGGTTTCTTTGGCAACTTGTTTAGCTGGCTTATCAGAAATCGTACTTTCGCTGAATACAACCGGAATTTTATATTTACGCACAGTATCAATCATGTATCGTACCTGCTGTGGTGTGCCTTGCTCTTCTGCGTTAATCGGCCACAGGTAAACTTCCTGAAAACCGTAATCATTGGCGAGATAGCTGAATGCCCCCTCACTGGTTGCCAGCCAGCGCTGGTTTTCAGGGATATTGGCCAGACGGTCACGCAGCGGAGCATCAAGCGCTTTTATTTTCGCTGCATACGCGGCTGCATTTTTATTGTAGGTCTCCGCATTAGCGGGGTCATGTTTCACCAGTGCGGCACGGATATTTTCGATGTACATCAGCGCGTTGGTCGGGGACATCCAGGCATGCGGATTCGGGTTACCGTTATACGCGCCGCCGCGAATGGAATTAGGGGTTATCCCTTCGGTAATGACAACAGCCGGGACATCCTGTAAATTTTCAAAGAAACGCTCAAACCAGCGTTCCAGGTTCAGGCCGTTCCACAGGATCAGATCCGCATCCTGCGCCCGCATAATGTCTTTCGGAGTCGGCTGATAATCATGGATTTCAGCACCGGGTTTGGTGATGGATTCCACAATTGCGGCATCACCGGCCACGTTTTGTGCCATATCCTGAATGATAGTGAAAGTAGTAACAACCTTGAATTTTTTCTCCGCAGCGGCGGAATATCCGCTGACTGCACACAGTGCAAGCAGCAGCACTGCATGACGGAATATCTGTGTCAGAGACGGAAGGGAAAACGTATTTTGTTTTTTGTTCATTTTATCAGCCTGCCTGGTTAAAGTGTGACAATCACTAAGGATATCTTCAATGATAATGATTATCAATATTATTTAGTGTTGTCAAGCACTTCTGTAATATCTTTATAACATTCAGTACGATCGATTCACACTATGCTATGAATCACATAAAATGTAAAAGTTAAGTAAACTCCTTTTGGTTTATGTGTGTTTTCAGTATTCTTAGCCTTATCAGCATGCCGGATAATTAGGGTAACAGAGTGAAAAAAACCGTTAGTGTGATTGCGTTAGCATTATTGTTGGCGGGCTGTTCCGGGAGCAGCAAGCAATCCGGTACAGGCTCCGGCGGCTGGATAACACCGCCATCTTCCGGCATTACCGGTTCTTCTGTCTATCCGGTAAAGGGCAGTGGCGTATATCCTGCCACGCCGTTTGATCAGTTTATCCGCCAGGCATCTAACCGTTATGAGGTCGATGAAACGCTGATCCGTGCCATTATTGAGGTTGAATCCTCTTACCGGCCGGAGGTTATCAGTAAATCCAACGCCGTTGGCCTGATGCAGATTAAGGCATCAACCGCCGGGCGCGATGCTTATCGTGTCAAAGGCCGTAACGGTGAACCGAGTACCCGTGAGCTGCTGGATCCGCAGACCAACATTGATATCGGCACAACCTATATACGGATTATCCGTGACCAGCATCTGGCCGGGATTACCGCCCCGCAAACCCTCAATTACGCAACGATTGTCTCCTATGTTAACGGTGCCGGCGCTTTGCTGCGCACGTTTGATAACAACCGCACGCTGGCAATAGAAAAAATCAATGCGCTGTCAGCTGATGAATTTTATGAACATGTGCAGAGCAAACACCCTGCATCACAGGCTCCGCGTTACCTGTGGAAAGTGAAAAATGCATACCGCGCACTGGCGATGGCGGACTGATTTTTCTTTTATAAATGCCTCCTCCGTTGCAGATGCTGCGCCGTAGTGTGAATCTGCAACGGAAATCGTCCCGCTATTTCTCCTGCAATAAAACCTGTCTGCTGTTTTTGTATCACGCACCAGCCTTTGCTGAATAAAAAGCATACGATCTGCACCACTGATAATGAAGAAAAGAATGAGGGAGTGTGAGGAATTGCGTGTTGTGCGGAAAAAATGAAAAAAAAACCCTGATTCAGGATCAGGGCAATGAAAAATACCAAAAGTTCACTTATCTCTACTACAGGCGGAGTATAACGAACAACATTTTACAATTGGTGAATTAAGAATGATAAATTGTATCAATGTTTTACCTGGGCAGATCTTCGGTGTGAATAATTGTACTCCGTGATTGTCAGAAAGTGGCTGACCCGGGCGGAAGCCCCGCTATGAATGCCGGACTTTCTCTATATACACTGATAATTAAAATTGCCTCAGATGCTGTTTTAAAAAGGAAATGTTCATAATTTCTGCATTCTTTGTGACACCGCACACTTTTTCAGATACCTGGTCACATAAACCTATTAATCCTTATTTGCTGTGCTAGTATGGATTTCGAGTTCCGGCAAGGGCGCCCGGCAGATTATTATCCGCAGGTGTGACCCGGCTTGTAATGTACGCAAGAAATTGCCGGTAACGTACTGAAAATCAAATAAATGAGATTTCTATATGTGATCTTACGTATGGGTCATCTTCCCCATCCCAATCTATTTCAACCCGTTTCACTTTCCACTCTCCGCACCAGATAAACATTGAGTTTGCATCTTCCGTGTGTTTCACTCTGTTTCATTCCGTTCAAGTTCGTGCCACTAAAATTGTGTACATATCTGCGTACATAATTCAGGGATGTACACATGCTGACAGATGCGAAACTCAGAAAGCTACATAATGTTGAAAGAGAAAAACTTACCGAGATAGCCGATGCTCAGGGCTTATCAGTCCGTATCACCCCGAAAGGGATGATTGTGTTCCAGTACCGCTACAGATTTAACGGCAAAGCCCGGAGAATGACGCTGGGAGAATACGGAGTCATTTCCCTGAAAGACGCTCGTAATCTGGCACAGGATGCGAGGCGGTTACTGCTGGACGGCAAAGATCCGATAATTGAAAAGGAGATGGCGCTCAGTGACTACAACACAAAGCTGACTGTGAATGACTGTATTAGTGAGTGGTTAAACAGTCCGCAGGCTCAAAAGTTGGTTAAGCTGGATTTCTGGCGGCGTGCGTTACAGCGTCACGTATCAGATCATGTTGGAAAAATGGTTGTTGAGGATATGACCGTTTCGCACTGGCATCCGGTGTTTAAACGAATGCGGGATAATGATGCGGCAACCATGTCTACTGAGGTTCTGTCTAAGATGCGTCAGATATTCTCTTATTGCATCCGTGCCGGTAAGTTGATGACGAACCCACTGATCGAACTGAGAGCAGATGATGTCGGTGTAAAAGCGAAGTCTGGTAAGCGTTATCTGAGCGACAAGGAGATCGGCCTGTTTTGGACGTCTGTTGATAGTTCAAATATGACAACTCAAAGTAAGCTTTTTATAAAGCTGGTTCTTCTTACCGGATGCCGTGGTGTTGAGCTACGACTGGCTAAGAAATCGGAGTTTGATTTAGAAAATAAAATATGGGTCGTTCCGGATCAGAACTCAAAGACGAGGGAAGGATTTAGCCGGGGTCTGTCTGATGAGGCCATTTCTCTGCTCACGCAGGCGTTTGACCTGTACCCTAAATTCAAACAGGTATTCCCTCCGGCTACAGTAAAAGAAGACAGGCCAATGGCGGCGAGTGTTTTGCTTAGCATGGCGCGACAGGTTGGTGAGGTGATGGGG
>NZ_NRQY01000001.1:634050-646449 GCF_003996855.1 Morganella morganii
CAGAATACCTTGTCTGCATATAGCTCATACGCTTCTTTCTGTTCCTTCATCCAGTCATGCTTATTATATACCGCCATTACCCCACCCAATTCATGCCCCAGCATCTTCTCTGTGACATGGGGCATGACCCCCTCGCTCGACAAGTTAGTCACAATAGACCGCCTGAAGTCATGCGTACGCCACTCAGGTACGTCTATTTTCCCCCGTAGTTTACGCATAAACATATTCGATGACGAAAGGTCGATCGCCTTGTTCGTCTCCTGCCCCGGAAATAAAACCTCATTCCCCATATTCAGCAATTTTTCAATATACGGCTCAACATGACTGAATATCGGTCGCCTGATGACGTTACCCATTTTCGAGTGCGCCGTTGGCGTAGTCCAAATCTTATCTTCCATGTTAAATTCTGATGCCGTAGCTAATCTCATTTCAGATAGCCGGGCACCCCACAGCAACAGTAGCTGATGAAGAACCCTGTTTGATGTGAATATTTTGCTGTTTTCCAGAGCGATCCATATTTTAGCCAGCTCAGTGTATGTAAGCACCCTATCCCCAACATCCGGTCGCTTGCCGATAGTCTTTGGGCTTAATTTCATTACTTCACAGGACGCAATAAACTGACGGTTGATACACCAGGTGATCACAGACCTGAGTTGCATTAGCAGCACTCTCGCTTTCTTCGGGTTCAGCTTCTCTTGCTTATCGAAAAACTTAACCCACGATGACACTGGCACGTCAGCTATGGGCGTTGACCCGAACTGTGTGTACATCGTGTTGTACACGACAGACTTATAAAGCGTCTGCGTATTCGGTTTCAGGCTTGACGCGTATTTGTCCCACCAATAGTCAAGGCAGTCTTTTAACGTTGCGCCAGTCTCTCCTTTCGAGAAATATATTTTTGGGTCAAGACCTTTCGTGTACAATTCGCGCATGTCGCCAATGGTGACTCTCGCGTCCTTCAGGGATAAGGCTGGATAGTGTCCTATTGTCAATCTGACAGGCTTACCGTTCCAGCGGTACCGGTACTGAAATGCGATAGTGCCGTTTGATGACACGCGGGCGCTAAGTCCGTCACCATCTGTCAGCTCCGGCTTTCCGGCGTAAGGCTTATTGTGGATACTTCTGAGTTTAGTGTTGCTTAACGCCATAGCCTTTATCTCATGTACACATAGGTAAAGCGGATTATGTACTCAATATGTACGCAATGACAAGTGAACGAAGCGAAACAATCTCAAACAATGGCAAACAGAAGAGAACAAAGAGGGAATAAAAACTTGATAGATAGTAGGGTTGGGCGGTAACATAAGAACAGTTACGAACAAACCAAAACAACAGCAAACAGAGTCCTCTTAGTTAAATGGATATAACAAGCCCCTCCTAAGGGCTAATTGCAGGTTCGATTCCTGCAGGGGACACCAAGACCGGATAACCGCATATTGCTGCGTCCGTAAATCCGGGTCCTCACTCCATATCAGATACTGAACCGTGAAGTTATCTAGCAAACCAGCGCGGTTAAGATCGCGTTCAAATGCTCCGTAGATCATACGTGCATCTCCTGCCACATTGCTGCCTCAATCTCATCACGCGAATCCTCAAAACCAAGTTTCAGGAACTCCTTTCGTGCAGTCGCACGCCGGAATTTCTGCTTAACTTTTGGGCCATGAACGAATACCGCATAGTTGGCAGAATAATGTAACAGTTCAGTTCTACAACACTTTCAGTTTTACCTGAATTATAAAATCAATAATTAAACAGCAATCCAATTCATAAGACACCTTATATTTACAATAAAAATGGCGAAAACAGCAGTAATATAGACAGTATTTTCAACATTCAGTTTTAAACCAAGTAAAGCTATAAAATTTTCAATTGATAAAACTCATCAAACGCTCCGTTTTTATAAAAAAAAATTGAAATTAGTAAAAACAAAAACAATTATCACTGGGATATTTTATTTTTTTGGAGCGATTACTTGTCGATAAAAACAAACAATACCATCTACGCAGCCGAATATATGCGAATGTCAACTGACCACCAAAAATACTCAATAGATAATCAGACTGGATATATAAGGGAGTATGCAAAAAAACACAATATTACGATAATCAGATCATACAGTGATGCTGGTAAAAGCGGGTTGAATCTTTCTGGCAGGCCAGGCCTAAAAGCATTGATTGATGACGTTTTAGAGCATCGTATCGCTATATCATCAATTCTTGTTTACGATGTCAGCCGCTTTGGGCGATTCCAGGATACTGACGAAGCAGGCCATTATTCCCATCTACTTAAATTAAACGGGGTCAAAATCATTTATTGTGCTGAGCATTTCTCTGAGGCTCAGCCTGAAATGTTCACTCTGGGCCTGGCATTATCACGGCATGGTGCAGCGAGTTTCAGTCGAAACCAGTCTGAGAAAGTTTTCCTGGGCCAGGTAAACCTCATTAAAAAAGGTTACCACCAGGGGGGGCTGGCGGGTTATGGGCTCAGGCGCCTGTTAATCGATGAAAACCATACCCCTAAGGGAGAGCTGGAACACGGGCAACGCAAAAGTATTCAGACCGATCGGGTTATTCTGACACCCGGCCCCAGTGAAGAGATCAACATCGTTAACCGCATCTTCGATATATTCAATGATGAAGGTAAACCAGAATTAGTCATCGCCTCTGAATTGAATCGCTGTCAGATCCTTGCTGAAAATGGAAGTTGCTGGAGCAGAGTAAAAGTACATCAGATCCTGACCAGTGAAAAATATATAGGGAACAGCGTTTATAACAAAACATCTTTCAAGTTAAAACAACAGTATGTTGTCAATCCAGAAGATGATTGGATACGTTACGATGGAGCCTACACGCCCATTATTGCGGTTGAAAAATTTAACCGGGCAAACGAAATTATCAGAGCACGTACCGCACGGCTATCAGAGGATGAACTGCTCGAGAAATTAAGAGTACTGTTGAGAAAAAAAGGAAGATTATCAGGAATTATCATTGATGAAGAAGAACTTCTTCCATCCAGCAGTATTTATCGCTCTCGTTTTGGAAGTCTCTTACGTGTGTACCAATTAATCGGCTACACCCCAGAGACTGATTACACATGGTTAAAAACCAAACAACTGGTTAACGAGTTCAACGACCGGTCAACCCAAACAATTATCGATAACATCAGTCATGAAGGGGGATGGATAAGCGATACACCAGCACCGGGAATACTTCACATCAATGATGAATTTACTCTTGCTATACAGTCTGCACGCTGTCAGCGCATCAACCCCAAAAGACTACGGTGGAAAATAAAATTCAGAACAATTTTCTCTCCTGATATCAGTATCGCTGTGAGAATGGACAGTTCGAATCAGTCTGCCGTTGATTATTATATATTTCCTGCGATAGATATTCTCTCCGAGAAAATATCATTAGAGGAAAGCAACCCTTATCAACTTGACCTGTATCGCTTTGATAACTTAACCCCCTTCTACCGGCTAATAAGAAGAATCAAATTAAAGGACTCATAACATGTCTGATGAAAAAGTTGTACTTATAAAAACAAACAAAATACTGGTCGTTAACCCTCGTCAGCGGGATGAATTCACTCATAAAGAAATTAAAGAGAACATTCGTCAAATTGGTCTAAAGCGCCCTGTCACCGTTCGTAGAATCATTCACGATGAATATGAATTTGCTTTAATCTGTGGCCAGGGGAGACTTGAAGCCTACATTCATTATCAGGAAGCATACATCCCGGCTATAGTAAAAAACGTCAATGAAGAAACAGGCCACCTGATGAGCCTAACTGAAAATATTGCCAGAAGGAAACCCCGGGCAACCGAACTTCTGGACAGTGTAAGGCAGTTAAAGAAGCAGGGGTTGACTGACAAGGAAATCGGTGAGCGACTGGGGTACGTAATCAGTTGGGTGCAGGGCGTAAGTAGCCTGCTGGAGAAAGGTGAGAAAAAACTATTGGCGGCCTTTGAGGCCGGTAATATTCCTTTATACCTTGCAGTAGAGATATCCCGGGCGACAGATGAGTCGATTCAGGACTCCCTGACAGAGGCATTGCTGAACGGCACTATCAAAGGTAAACAGATTAACATCATCAAGCGAATTATTGACAATCGAAAAAATGGAAACAAAGGTTCAACGAATAAAGCATTCGCAACCAAGCGGGTTCAAAAGAAATATTCCCCAAAGGAGCTCGCTGTAATGTATCAAAAAAACTCAGATGAACATAAAGAAATTCAAGCAAAAGCGCGATATTCCAGAGAAACACTCATGTTGGTAAAAGAAATATTCAGACAACTCACTCAGAATAATGATTTTTGCGAATTGTTGAATAACAACAACAGTACTGATATGCCTGAGATATTATCCCCTGTACGATAAATAGAGCGAGCGGATATGATTAAACAATGCTTTAACAACCATTTTCACCTTTACTCTGTCAGGAGCCTGTCGCCATCGAGATCGATCCCGGTTAATGTCAGGTCCAGCAATAAGTACAAACAAATACTGACATCAATAGCTGAAATAGGTTTAATTGAGCCCATTATGATTTTTATTACGGACAACGGAGAACATAAAATCCTCGACGGGCATTTGCGTATAGAAGCTTTAAAAGACCTGGCAATCACACATGCCCATTGCCTCATATCATCGGTTGAAGACACATACTCTTATAACAAACGGGTAAATCACTTGACCATACTCCAAGAGCAAAGGATGCTCCAGAAAGCTGTGGAATCTGGTGTATCAGTCGAAAAATTGTGTGCCGTTCTTGGATTATCCCAGGGGATTATCAACACCAGGCTCCGTATTTCCGAAGGAATTTCAAAGGAAGCACTCGCGTTACTGGCTGATAAAAACGTGTCGCAGAATGTCTTCGATGTCCTCAGAAAGATAAAACCCTACAAACAGATGGATTTTGTGACCACAATGGTAACATTAAATAATGTTACTAAAAAATTCGCTCTGTCTATGTTACATGCCTTACCTCCAGAACATTTGGTCAGGAAGCCGGATAATGAACCCGATGATAGAGATATGGTCAAAACGCTAGCGCGACTTGAAAAAGAAATGGCCGCACTTCAGGTTGAAACGCAAGATATCCAGAATGAATTTGCAGAAAACAATCTCAACCTGATGGTAGCGAGATCTTACATAGCAAAACTTCTCAGTAAGAATGAGATTATTCACTGGCTATATGATAATAAAAGTGAATATCTGGACGTCTTGAAGAAGGTACTTGGGGTTAAACATCTTAATGAGGTTCAACCCGGGCAATATTCTGCCTGACAGAAAACTAGTGACATAGTCATTCCTAGTCCGTTGTTCATCCTCCCGGCACATATTCATTCCAGAGATAATAAGGGTATCCATTACAGGATACCCACTTTTCGAAGGTTAGCGGGGACTCTGACTGCGCCAAAGACGGGGCACTTCTCTCACCTTCAGGCATCGGAATTACCCATATTCCTTTCAAGTCTGGCTGATTGCCATGGCAGTTGTATTACGCGTATAGCTACCAGTCTGTTGCTACTGAGCAGCGTACGTACTATCGAACTACGGGCTGCAGAATGGCAAGAGTTTGAGCTGGAGACGGCCTTATCCGCGACGGATATGCTCATATACACTCCCTTGCAGTGTGTTCCGTAAATATTATTGAAAGGTAGATTCAGACAATGGATAAAATATAGAAATTAATGCGTAGTTGTTTCTGTATCTTTATTTCTGACGGCATTCAGTCGTGAATCAATATCCGTAATTGCAGAACGCCCGAACCCTGGTGATATATATGCCTTGTTCACAACTCTCCCGCAGAATTTAATCCGTTTCATTCCTTTTGACGGGCATTTCATTACCGGATGAGGTTCAGGCTCACCTCTGATATCACGGACATAGCGGTACAGACGCGTGATGGCATCCGGAGCTACCTCATACTGCGGAATATAATGCCGCCCCTGTTTAACCATTCCCATTTTTATCAGACTGCCGATTTTATATAGAACAGAGGTATATGTCCGGATAAAGACTTCAGATGTTCCGGTATATTGTGCAGCATCACTGTTGGTAAAACTATCATAGTCCCGGTATAACCGGATAATATTGACATATAGTTTAAATTTTTCCTCAGTCATAATTATATCCTCTGAAAAATTATTCTGTGAATTATCGGCTGCTTACCGTATTAAAAAGAGCAGCTTCAATTTGTGTTATTAAATAACAGACAGGTAAATTTAAATGAATTAATTGAGTATAAATGTTGCCGGAAAATACCGGCCATAATCCCGCTTGCAGGACACTTTTTAATGGCGATGCTTTTGCATGCCGGTGCCGGTTACACACAATGGTGTGAGTCAGGGAGTTCGTGCGCATTTTTCAGCGCAGACTGTTAAAGAGCGGTGCAACATTATCTGTTGATGAATTAATAATACTATAAATATTAAATGTGTCAATATCTTTAGTATTTACAAAGGCCCGAATTTTGGTATTACTATAGTATGAATGAAAAACGACAACTGACGACAGAACAGCTGGAAGACTGCCGAAGACTGAAAGCTTTGTATGAGTCAAAGAAAAAAGCGCTGGGTATCACCCAACAGAGCATTGCTGACATACTGAATATTAGTCAGGGCGCTGTCGGTCACTATCTTAATGGCCGTAACGCATTAAATTTACAGACAGCCAGTATATTTTCCGCGCAACTTAATGTCCCGATTTCTGATTTCAGTCCGTCTCTCGCCACAGAGGCACAGGCACTGAGCGCCGCTATTGACAGCAATATTTCCGGTCTTCGTCCTTACAAACCCTCCCCGCGATATCCTGTGATAAACTGGGTACAGGCAGGTGCCTGGAATGAAGCAAATGAGGCTTACGGGTTAGATCAAATCGATGAGTGGTATGAATCGGAAATCCATGTTCAGGGTGCCGCATTCTGGCTGAGAGTCGAAGGAGATTCCATGACTGCTCCGACCGGAAAAAGTGTACCTGACGGCTCGCTGATCCTTATCGATACCGGCAAAGATTCCGGAAACGGCAGTCTGGTCGTCGCAAAACTGACGGATTCCAATGAAGCAACATTCAAAAAACTGGTTATCGACGGAGGCAACTGGTATCTGAAAGGACTTAATCCGGCATGGCCGGTGATGAAGGTCAACGGTGACTGCAAAATTATCGGTGTCGCTGTTCAGATGATGATGAAACTGTAATCATCCTTCTGCCTGTGTGCATCTCTGAAAAATACTTTGAGTATTTATTTTTACTTACAGAAATACCATAACAAAATAATACTAACCTTATTTTTATGAATACTCAGAAAAGTAAAGGAGGCACAAATGAGTTGCCGCGGATATCATTGCGCCAGAGCCCGCCGGTCTGCCCGCAGACAACAATTACAGGCAGAGTACCGGCTTAATGCGGAGTTGAAAGCGGCTATCAACGGAGAACGCGATGAAAAAGAACCAGTGTTAGCTCTGAACAGACGGCCGATGAACAGAGTCACAAAAGCCCTTTCAGCCCGCCATACCTGTACTGAGAATTCTGCCGGAATGAGTGTATTTTCGAAGACAGGTCAGTAACTGCGTGTTTTTTCAAAAAAACAGCCGTTTTTCTGTTCGTTATATTCTTTTTTTCTCATCATAATAACTTTCAGATATTAATGTGCCTTTTGTCACATTTTGTCATCATTTGCTGACAAATCCCGATAATACATTAACCAGACTTTAAAAAGCCGGACACTACTACACATCCGCTCCGGTATAGTAAGTTCATCCAAGTAGAGAGTACCCTGAAGAAATGTTGTGATTATGCCCGCGGATTGCGGGCTTTTTTTTATTTCTGTCAAGATGAAATTGTGCGGTGAAAAAAACAGGAATATGTTTCATCCATACCCGCTGAGCAGGTATAAATACTCCCGTAATCCTGAGGATATCATAATGAAAAATTCAGCCCTTATTGTTGCAACTCTGGCCGGTTTATTCTCTTTCGGTGCAATGGCATCGACATCAGCTCCGGCAGTTTCCGCAGCGCATTCAGGTATTACCGCTACTAAAGCGGACAGCCATGTAAAATCCGTAAAACATGAAGCAAAAGTAAAAAATGAAAAAGGAAAGAAGGCAAAAAAAATTAAAGAGGAAAAACAGGGCGCAATCTGATCATTAAAATCGTGTTATCCGCAGATTAAACCGGCACCATACCTGGGCCGTAAAAAAACCTCCCGTCATACGGGAGGTTTTCCTCTCTTCTTAATTACCCGTCATCACATCACTAACGCAATAACAAAGATAATGAGCGCCATGCAGGTGAAGAAACCAATAGGGTATACCATCGTACTTTTCGTCATTGGTGACATGATCGAATCTCCTGTAAACCTTACTTAGTATCTGACAAACAAAGAACCCGCAGATATTTAAGGACATCCGAAGACATAAGTAAAGCTGATAGATCACAAAATCAGCCTGCAATCAATAAAACACGTTTTCGGTGCATATTGTTATTTTTCGGCGGAAATATCAAGCTTACTGCACAAATACCATAACTACCAGCACAAATATCAGAAGTACCAGATAAGATTTTGCATAGAGTTTATCCGGTATCCGGCCAATCAGCGGAGCGCTGAGTTTTTGCCCCAGCCAGGAACCGGCAATCAGCAAAATAAACGCCGGAATATCCACATAACCGGCAAAACCACTGCCGAATTCCGCCGTTTCATGGCGGGCCAGCAGAATGTAAGTCAGCGTGCCGGTCAGCGCCACCGGCAAAGATAACGGGTTTGCCATTGCTGCCGCCTGTGCCATTTCCGCACCTCGGCGGCGCATCAGAGGGACCGTCATCACACTGCCGCCCACTCCCAGAAATGCAGCCACCACACCAATCACAGTACCGGCTGCCGCAGTAGTACCCGCTGACATCCCCCGCAAATGAGAAGCTGACGGTGTCATAAATCCGGGGCGGAAAATACTGTCCGAAATAGTGATGGCAAGGTAAGAAATAAAAAGCCACTTAACCCATATACCCTGAACGCTAATCGCCAGTAATGCACCAGCCACCGCACCGGCGGCAATATATCCCGCCAGCGGGCGAACCTGTGACCAGTTAATCATTCCGGCGCGGTGCTGGCGAAGTGTTGCCATTGATGAGCTGAATATCATCACACCGGTGGATGTCGCCACCGCAATATGCATGGCAGACGCCGCAGTATGGCTGTCCGCCGTGGCCGTTAACAATGCATAAAGCAGCGGAACAATAAAAAAACCGCCACCGAAACCGAAACCGAATAATACCGTTGTCGATCCGACAAGGTAGCCACACACAAATAAGAGTAAAAACACAGAACCAGCTCCGCTTAATATAATCGTTACCCCTACTATAAACAGCCCGCGGGGAGTTCGCTTTTGTATGCAGGACAACCGGTATTGTATTTCAGCCAGGATAAGTTCTGCGTCGCAGAAAAAAGAAAAGGCTCACTGATGGGTTCAGGAGCCTTATTAATTCTGCTGCTTATTTTATTTATCGGTAAGGTCTTTAATCTCTTCAGAAGGACCATTTTTCTGTACGGAGGCAATACCATTCAGCGCCCCCTGCTTTGATGCATACATCTCGCTGGTGGCGATAATTTCATGGTTACCGGCTTTCAGGACAAAATAATACGGCTGTGATGCATCTTTCTTGGCCGATTTTTTTAACTCGTAATACCCCATAACAAGCTCCTCAGATTGAAAATCATGTTAATACGGCAAATCATAATGACGATTTCAGTATAGTCACTGATACGTAAAAACAGGAAATAAAAACCGGAAAAGATAATATCCGATGATATTCAGTAACCAATCATCAGTAAATACGGGGTATCATCACAGATAAAATGACCGGCTTCACTCATACCGCATTTCAGATGTGCACGAACTGAACGTTCATTATCCTGATTAATAAATGCGACCGGCTTTCCGCTGTTTTCCGCACACAACTGTTTATACAATGCAGGCAAAATTCCCTGTCCGCGATAATCTGCGGCGATACAGACCGGGCCATAAAACCAGTTATTTTCCAGCAGTTCACCGAATTACTGTGCAATCAGAGCAGTCACAGGGGATATTTGCGCTGACTGCTCCGGGAAACTGAACACAACACCGGCAATCACATCATCATCATGAGCAATAATCACCGTCAGCGCATGCGCAAACATATTTTCAACTTTTTTCAGGGGATATTCTCCCAGTAATCCCCCCTGCCGCGACTGTGCATTTTCCTGTAATAATGCGGTAACCTGTCCGCAGTCCGCATTTTTCATCAGCCGGTAACAAATCATCTTCTCCCCTCTCTTTTTTATTCCCCGGAAAGTAAAAAGCCACCGGATTAACCGATGGCATATAAGAAAATTCAGTCATCTTCCGGCGGATCTTTCAGAAGCTGATGGATCTCTTCTTTAAGGCGTAATTTTTGCTTTTTCAGTTCCACCACTTCCTCACTGTAACCACTTCTGTCGGATTTTTCCAGGCGGGCTATTTCATGATCGAGTTGATTGTGTTTATCAAACAGCGTACGAAACTGATGATTATTCTGGCGAAGATGGGAAATTAAATCACGGTATTCCGGAAACATAACAACTTACCTCCTGTCAGTGACTATATAACCATCATCTGCGATTTCCGCCCGTAAATCAAAGATCAGACGCTGAAAATTTGACATTGGTTTGCTGTTTAATTCCGCAAACATTTTTCTCTGCCAGTCTTCACGGAAATTATGCTCCGCCTGCCCGCCTGTACATCATGGGGTTATTGTTAAGGTCATACGTGCTGACGGTTTTACTTCATAGATTTGCTTTTCACTATTCCAGACAAACTCCGGCGACGCATACTGACCATATTCATGGGAAGGAAAATCATTGGGTTTATAAGAAAAATCACTGTCGATACCGGTCATTTTGCTTTCTTTCAGCCCGGCTTTAAAAATTTCATTAAGTTTATTTTTGCTTTTTTCCGCGTCCTGTTCAAATTTCGAACGACCCGCAAGCATATAGACCGGCTTCCCGGTGGTATTAATTATAAGATTATCGTGTGGTTTTTTGGTAGCTATTGTTAGTTCAGAGTGAGTTTTACTTCCTGCCTCAGCACATCCGACAAGCAGACATAATGACAGATGGGATATAACTACATAATGCATAAGGTTAATTCCTGATAATTGACCCCGGCATTATTACATAAGATTATTTTATATGTAAACCAAATCAAAAATAACATATAGTTATTAACTGATAATACCACCTGAGACTAAGTGAAATATAAAATGAATTTCCCCGTCATTTTTTGCATTAATTATATAAATAACTGCATTTTCACCAAAAACACAGTTTATTATTTTATAAAAATAATCTGTATTATTTTACAACGGTATCAGACAACACCCTTTTACTGTGCTGACAGTAACCATATTTTCATCCTGCCAGACAAATTAACCCTGTAATTTGTCTGGTAAAATATCCCGCCTCAATTCAGTAAAGAAAGTCTGATGATTAAAGTGATTAAGGTAACGGTTAAAACAGGAATATCGGCTCTGCCGGCTTCTCTGCTTATCGGGCTGATTTTATTGCTGTGTTTACTGTTATTTTCGGAACAATAATTTTTATCCGATGATGATGCTGCAGAACATTTCATTCTTTGAGAATAAAAGTAATCAACTAATATAAAACCCGAAAAAATACTGGGTTATCAACTGACTGACCACAGAATGAAAAGCCTCACCAAAGTGAGGCTCACTTTCTGCTTATTGACCACTGTTACGGATGTTTTTTAGGGCAACCGTTTGTCATGGCAAATTCTGCCAGAATGCCATCAACATCATTAATAAATTGTTGTCCGTCAGCAAAAACCAATACCGGCAATGATTGATTTTCTTCCCCGATAAGCTCAACAAGCGGCTTTCTTGGTTTTTCAAAATCAACATAAACAACATTTATTGATTCACGCAGCTCAGGATTGGTTGCAAGGACGCCTTCTAACAGAGTGCAGTCCGGGCAAAGAAAGAGACTGCCGGGATAATTTAAGTCAGAAAATCCCATTTTTAAAAGATACAGTGTTTTTTTCATATGTTCCTCCGGTTTGTTATCAAAATAATTTACCATCCATTCGATGGAAATAATTTCCATAACTCACTCAGATTTAATGAAAAAAAGTATAAATATTCTCTTTCTATTTCCGGCCAGTACTGACCGGCTGGCGTAACGAAACAATTAAAATCTTTAATTCCTTTACCACCCGCCTCAGAACCGATACCAAACCCTGTGCTGTATTTACATGTGACCGGGTTGCTATCACACCTGAATCATACGGTATAGTAATAACGTATTGGTTTTCTCCTGATATATTTCTGTATGCAAACATCAGCATCGATATATTGCCGGCTTGGTAAT
>NZ_NRQY01000001.1:647336-724896 GCF_003996855.1 Morganella morganii
CATTGACTTTGTTGCAGAATAGCAATTATGTATTTTTTTGTTGTGTCATCATCATATTTATTATGATATATGATATCGTGTAAAATGTTATCGTCAATTTTATTTAACTGAGATAGGTGGAAAACATAGCCCCGATCATTGATTTTTTGTATCCGTTCTATAAATAATAATCTATCTTCATAAGCTTTTTTAAAATTATACGGAACATACTTTTGATCTAATGACGATATTGTTTTATACATGTTGTTAAGGTCAGATAATTTTACATCTTTAATGTCAGCCATAATATATCTCTCTGTTGTATTTCGGATGTATATACTCATTATAATTCAGGATGTGTGGATATTAATGGTATCTTGAATTATTCAGGGTACAGAAATTATCATTCTAAAAAGAATGATGCGAATTTACAGAATGACATATGGGATAGCGATATCAATGATATAAAATAGTAATTGTATGAAGATTAATGTGGGTATGAAATATAAAAGACGCGAAAAATATAAAATGGCAGCAATCACTGCCATTTTATATGACAGGATGAATCAGCGTTTCAGTGATTCAGTCAATTCATCACGCAGTTCTGCCAGCAGAGCACGTACCACACGCGGGCTGCCTGCAACGATATTGCCGCTGTCGATATAACGGTGGTCGCCGGTGAAGTCAGTGACGATACCGCCTGCTTCACGGACCAGCAGTTCACCGCCCAGGAAATCCCATGGTTTCAGGCCGATCTCAAAGAAACCGTCCACACGGCCGGCGGCGAGATAAGCCAGATCCAGTGCGGCAGAGCCGGTACGGCGGAAGTCTGCACAACGGGTGAACAGTTTGCCGAGCATTTTGATATAAGTATCAGAATGCTGTTTTGCTTTGAACGGGAAGCCGGTTGCCAGTACTGCACCGTCGAGATCACGGGCAGTTGCACCGCGCAGACGGTAACCGTTTAACTGTGCGCCCTGACCACGGACCGCAGAGAATAATTCGTTACGCATCGGATCGTAAACAACAGCCACTTCAGTGCGGCCTTTGATACGAAATGCGATAGAAACAGCGAAATGCGGGAGACGTTTAACGAAGTTGGTGGTGCCATCCAGGGGATCAATAACCCATTCCATGTCGCTTTCTTCGCCGGCTGACAGGCCGCACTCTTCAGAAATAATGGTATGCGCCGGATAAGACTTACGGATGATTTCGATAATCATCTGCTCAGCTTCGCGATCTATGTTGGTCACAAAGTCATTGGCACCTTTCTGAGTTGTCTCAACAGTGTCAGGCATTTCATAGTGTTTGGCAATCAGGTTGCCGGCCTTACGTGCAGCACGTATGGCGATGGTAAGCATCGGATGCATGGGGTTGTCCACCGGGATGTTAAAGAACGAAAATAATCGCGGCAGAGTATAACAGGTGATCGTCAATCTGACTATTCTTGTGTTAAGATATTGCGATAATTTCTCAAATAAAGTGTGTTATGTCCGAAAATATCCGAATCGTCCTGGTGGAAACCTCACATACAGGCAATATGGGCTCCGCAGCGCGGGCTATGAAAACGATGGGGTTATCCAACCTTTATCTGGTCAATCCTCAGGTACAACCGGACTCTCACGCCATCGCGCTGTCTGCCGGTGCCAGTGATGTTATCGGCAATGCAAAGATTGTCAGCACTCTGGATGAGGCGATTGCCGGATGTGAACTGGTGATCGGCACCAGTGCGCGTTCGCGCACGCTGCCGTGGCCGATGGTTGAACCGCGTGAATGCGGGGAAAAAAGTGTTAAAATCGCACAGACTGCGCCGGTCGCCATTATTTTCGGCCGTGAGCGTGTCGGGCTGACCAACGATGAATTGCAGAAATGTAATTATCATCTGTATATCCCGACCAACCCGGAATACGGTTCACTGAATCTGGCGATGACGGTGCAACTGGTCAGTTATGAGATCCGGATGGCATTTCTGGCCTCTCAGAATGAGAGCGAACCGGCAAATAATGATGACACAGATGAGGTACACTATCCGCCGGCGGATGATATGGAGCGGTTTTACGCGCATCTGGAATCGGTTCTGAATGAATCCGGTTTTATCCGCAAAGCACATCCGGGTCAGATTATGAACCGTCTGCGCCGCTTATTTACCCGCGCGCATCCGGAAACACAGGAGCTGAATATCCTGCGTGGTATCCTGACTTCTGTTGAGAAATGGGCGAAAAAATAGTTGAGTAAATTACTGGGTTAAATAGTTGACTAAATTACTCAAGAATGACACAATTTCTTCACCATTTATCACGGGGATCCGGTTATGAGACTGACATCAAAAGGGCGCTATGCGGTGACCGCTATGCTCGACGTAGCGCTGCACTCCCATGAGGGGCCCGTACCACTGGCTGACATTTCTGAACGTCAGGGTATCTCCCTCTCTTATCTTGAGCAACTCTTTTCCCGTCTGCGTAAAAACGAGCTGGTTTCCAGTGTCCGCGGGCCGGGCGGGGGTTATCTGCTGGCACGGGGTGCCGGTGAGATTTTTATTGCTCAGGTCATCTCGGCCGTCGATGAATCCGTTGATGCGACACGCTGTCAGGGAACCCGGGAAGGCTGTCAGGGTGGCGACCGCTGTCTGACACACACGCTGTGGCGTGATCTGAGTGACCGTATTACTGATTTCTTAAGCAGTATCAGTCTGGAAGAGTTAGTAAATCATAAAGAAGTGATTGATGTTGCTGATCGCCAGGATGATAAACGTCGTACACATAGTCTGGCAATTAACGAAACGATTATCAATCTGCAAGCATAAGCAGAAACCTGCGTTAACAACGCAATCGTAGTTCACGGAGCAATTGAGCGATGAAATTACCGATTTATTTAGATTACTCAGCAACCACCCCGGTTGACCCGCGTGTTGCTGAAAAAATGATGCAATGCCTCACAATGGACGGCGTCTTCGGCAACCCGGCGTCACGTTCTCACCGCTTTGGCTGGCAGGCCGAAGAGGTCGTCGATATTGCCCGTAACCAGATTGCAGACCTGGTCGGTGCGGACCCGCGTGAAATCGTGTTCACTTCCGGTGCGACCGAGTCTGACAACCTGGCGATTAAAGGTGCGGCCAATTTCTACGGTAAAAAAGGCAAACACATTATTACCAGCAAAACCGAACATAAAGCGGTGCTGGATACCTGCCGTCAGTTAGAGCGCGAAGGGTTTGAAGTGACCTATCTTGCGCCGCAGCGTAATGGTCTGATCGATCTGGCTGAACTCGAAGCGGCAATGCGTGAAGACACTATTTTAGTTTCCATCATGCACGTCAATAATGAAATTGGTGTGATTCAGGATATAGAAGCAATTGGTGAACTGTGCCGCAGCAAAGGGATTATTTTCCATGTGGATGCAACCCAGAGCGTCGGTAAAGTCCCGGTTGATTTAAGCAAACTGAAAGTGGATCTGATGTCCTTCTCCGGCCATAAAATTTACGGCCCGATGGGTATCGGCGCACTGTATGTCCGCCGCAAACCGCGTCTCCGCATTGAAGCGCAGATGCACGGCGGTGGTCACGAGCGTGGTATGCGTTCCGGTACTCTGGCAGTCCATCAGATTGTCGGTATGGGTGAAGCTTACCGTATCGCCAAAGAAGAGATGGCTGCGGAATCTGAGCGTCTTTCCGCACTGCGTCTGCGTCTGTGGAACGGCATCAAAGATATCGAAGAAACCTATCTGAATGGTTGCTCGGAGCACACGGCACCCAACATTCTTAATGTCAGCTTCAACTATGTTGAAGGTGAATCCCTGATGATGGCGCTGAAAGATCTCGCGGTATCATCCGGTTCTGCCTGTACGTCCGCCAGCCTGGAGCCGTCTTATGTTCTGCGCGCTCTGGGAATGACCGACGAACTGGCACACAGCTCAATCCGCTTCTCTCTGGGTCGTTTCACGACTGAGGAAGAGATTGACTATGCTATCAAACTTATCCATAACGCAATTGGCCGCCTGCGTGATCTTTCCCCGCTGTGGGATATGCACAAGCAAGGTGTTGATATTAACAGCATTGAATGGTCACACCACTAACCAGACGGTTTCAGGAGTATAAACAATGGCTTATAGCGATAAAGTAATCGATCACTACGAAAACCCGCGCAACGTCGGTTCATTCGATAATGAAGACCCGACTGTCGGCAGCGGCATGGTGGGTGCACCGGCCTGTGGTGACGTGATGAAGTTACAGATCAAAGTTGATGACAACGGCGTGATTGAAGACGCGCGTTTCAAAACCTACGGCTGCGGCTCGGCGATTGCGTCAAGTTCACTGGTGACTGAGTGGATGAAAGGGAAGACCCTGGATGAAGCAGAAGCCATCAAAAATACCGCGATTGCGGAAGAACTGGAATTACCGCCGGTGAAAATTCACTGCTCGATTCTGGCTGAAGATGCGATCAAAGCAGCAATTGCGGATTACAAAAGTAAACGCCGGGGCAACTAATAGCCCGCCGCTGCCGGTGTGCAGCAGGTAAAACAATAAAATAATGGCGGATACTGATCTCATCGGTCATCCGCCATACTGGTTTATAGAGCGAGGTGTGTAATGTCCGTTTCTCTTACAGAAAGTGCGGCAAACCGGGTCACCAGTTTTCTGGCAAACCGCGGTAAAGGAGTAGGTCTGCGGTTAGGCGTGAGAACCTCCGGTTGCTCTGGTATGGCTTACGTACTTGAATTTGCCGATGTCATTAATGATGATGATATCGTCTTTGAAGATCACGGCGTAAAAGTGATCATCGACGGAAAAAGTATTGTTTATCTTGACGGCACTGAAGTGGATTTCGTGAAAGAAGGGTTAAACGAAGGGTTTAAATTCAATAACCCGAACGTCGGCAGCGAATGCGGCTGCGGCGAGAGTTTCCACGTTTAACTGATCCCTTTATCCGCGAAGAGTAAACTATGAACTATTTTTCCCTGTTCAGCCTGCCTGTGCGTTATGAGCTTGACACACAGGTACTTGCCGGTCGTTATCAGGATTTGCAGCGCCGGTATCACCCGGACAGATTTGCCGCCGGTGATGCAAAAGAGCAGGCGCAGGCACTGACCATGGCCGCAACCATCAATGATGCATACCAGTCCCTGAAACATCCCCTGAAACGTGCGGAATATATGCTGCTGTTACATGATATTGATATCAATAATGAACAGCACACGATGCATGACACCGCCTTTCTGATGGAGCAGCTGGAGCTGCGCGAAGCCCTCGATATCATCGAACAGAAACAGGACAGTGATGCACTGGCCGGTTTTGCTGCCAATATCACTAAAATGACAAAAATCCGGATGGCAGAGATGGTTCGTCAGCTTGACGGCGAAGAGTGGGCGGCGGCGGCGGACAGCGTGCGTAAATTACGATTTTTGAGTAAACTGACGCAACAAACTGAAAATATTGAAGAACGTTTGCTCGACAGTTTCTAGGGGAAAAATATGGCACTGTTACAAATCAGCGAGCCCGGACAGGCACCCGCACCGCATCAGCGCCGCCTTGCCGCGGGAATCGACTTAGGCACCACACATTCACTGGTCGCCACCGTGCGCAGTGGTGAAACAGATGTGCTGCCCGATCACGAAGGGCGTGATTTACTGCCGTCTGTAGTGCAGTACTGTGCGGATAACCGCCTGGTCGGCTGGGATGCCCGTGCAAACGCAGCGGCTGATCCTCAGAATACCATTATCTCTGTCAAACGCATGATGGGGCGCTCACTGACCGATATCACTCAGCGCTACCCGGATCTGCCGTATCAGTTACAGGTGGGCGAAAACGGCCTGCCGATTATCCGTACAGCGGCGGGGCTGACAGATCCTGTCCGTGTCTCGGCGGATATCTTATCAGTGCTGGCACAGCGCGCACAGGAAACCCTCGGCGGTGAACTGGATGGCGTGGTGATCACCGTTCCCGCGTATTTCGATGACGCCCAGCGTCAGGGCACCAAAGATGCCGCCCGTCTTGCCGGATTACACGTGTTACGTCTTCTGAATGAACCGACCGCTGCGGCGATCGCCTACGGGCTGGATTCCGGGCAGGAAGGGGTGATTGCGGTTTATGATCTCGGCGGCGGCACCTTTGATATCTCTGTGCTGCGTCTGAGCCGTGGTGTGTTTGAAGTGCTGGCCACCGGCGGCGATACCGCGCTCGGCGGTGATGATTTCGACAACCTGATTGCTGACTGGATTTATGCGCAGCGCGGTATTCAGTCACAGGGGCATTCGCAGCACCGCGAAGTATTAAACGCGGCGGCGGAAGCTAAAATTGCACTGTCCGATGCCGCACAAACCACTATCTCCGTGGATGGCTGGCAGGGCGAACTGACCCGTGAAACCTTTGAGGAGCTCATCCGTCCGCTGGTCAGAAAAACCCTGATGACCTGCCGCCGTGCGCTGAAAGATGCCGGAACGGATCAGGATGAAGTCCGCGAAGTGGTGATGGTCGGCGGATCAACCCGCGTGCCGCTGGTGCGTGAGCTGGTCGGTGAATTTTTCAGCAAAGAGCCGCTGACATCGATTGACCCGGACAAAGTGGTTGCTATCGGCGCGGCCATTCAGGCCGATATTCTTGCCGGCAATAAACCGGACAGCGATATGCTGCTGCTGGATGTTATCCCGCTCTCGCTGGGGCTGGAAACCATGGGCGGGCTGGTGGAAAAAGTTATTCCGCGCAACACCACTATTCCGGCGGCCCGTGCCCAGGAATTCACCACCTTTAAAGATGGTCAGACCGCCATGAGCATTCATGTGTTACAGGGCGAGCGGGAAATGGTCAGCGACTGCCGTTCACTGGCGCGTTTCACACTGCGCGGCATTCCGCCGATGGCAGCCGGTAACGCCCATATCCGTGTCACCTTCCAGGTGGATGCGGACGGACTGCTGAGTGTCAGCGCACTGGAAAAATCCACCGGTGTGCAGGCCTCTGTCCAGATCAAACCGTCTTACGGCCTGAGCGATACCGATATCGCTGGGATGATCAAAGATTCACTCGAAAACGCAGAAAACGATTTATCCACCCGCCGTCTGGCGGAACAAAAAGTGGAAGCCGCCCGCCTGCTGGAGAGCTTGACTCAGGCGCTTTCAGAGGATGGCAATTTACTGAGCGACGACGAAAATGCCGTTATTGATGCGGCAGTCGGTGTGCTTATTGAGAGCGTTGAAGGCGACTCTCCTGTCGCGATTGAAAACGCAATTAAACAACTGGACAAGCAAACACAGGTATTCGCGGCGCGCCGGATGGACAATTCTGTCCGCAAGGCACTCGCGGGCCACTCTGTGGATGAGATATAACGGGAAGATTATGCCTAAGATTGTTTTTTTACCGCATGAGTCATTATGCCCTGAAGGTGCGGTATACGACGCAAATGAAGGTGAGTCAATTCTGGATGTTGCCCTGCGTAACGGTATCGAAATTGAACATGCCTGTGAGAAATCATGTGCCTGCACCACCTGTCACTGTATCGTCCGCGAAGGGTTTGACTCCCTCGAAGAGAGCAGCGAGCTGGAAGATGATATGCTGGACAAAGCCTGGGGGCTGGAGCCGGAAAGCCGTCTGAGCTGCCAGGCGAAAGTTGCGGATGAAGATCTGGTGGTGGAAATTCCGAAATACACCATCAACCACGCGCGTGAGCACTGATAAAGGAGCCAGAAATGGGACTGAAATGGCAGGACAGCCGTGAAATCGGCGAAGCACTGTATGATCTGTACCCGGATACGGACCCGAAAACTGTGCGTTTCACCGATATGCACCAGTGGATCTGCGAACTGGATGAATTCGGCGATGCACCGGAAAAATCTAACGAAAAAGTATTAGAAGCAATTTTGTTAGTCTGGCTCGACGAATTTGAATGATGTCTTTTGTTACGCGCATCAGGCCGCACGATTGTGTTAGCGTGCATTCTCTGATGCGCGTATGCTGTTACCGCCTCCTGTGCAGACCGGCACGCCGTGCATTCCTCAAATAAAATCTGACTGTTACGGCAGTCTAAAAGTCAAAAGAGAGAACGAAATGACGCAACTCATCATGCCTGTAACCTTATCGTATGAACCTGCTTCTCCGGCGTGGGGAGAGAAAGCCCTGGTCAGCGCAACTGACAAAGGAATGACTGTTCATTTAAGCCGTAAAGGAATGCTGTGCGCCGTACAGAGCGCAGGCCGCAAAATTGACGGTCAGGGTATCCGCAATGTGGTGCTGAGCGGCAGTAACTGGGATCTGGAAACCAGCTGGGCATTCTGGCAGGGATTCCGTGGTCCGAAAGGCGCCCGTTCTATTGAATGGCCGGAATTACCGGAAGCGGATAAAACCGAACTTGAACACCGTATCCGCATCATTGACTGGGTACGTGATGTTATCAATACCCCTGCGGAAGAGCAGAGCTCGGAACAGCTGGCACAGCGAGCGATTGATCTGCTGTGCGGCGTTTCCTGTGATTCTGTCGGCTACCGTATCATCAAAGGTGATGACCTGCGTGAGCAGGGCTACATGGGTATCCACACTGTCGGCCGCGGCTCTGTACGCCCGCCGGTGCTGCTGGCGCTGGATTTCAACCCGGGCAAACAGGAAAATACACCTGTCTTCGCCAGCCTGGTCGGTAAAGGGATCACCTTTGACTCCGGTGGTTACAGCCTGAAACCGTCTTCCTCTATGGATTCCATGAAATCCGATATGGGCGGCGCGGCTACGCTGACCGGCGCCCTGGCGATGGCTATCTGCCGTGGTCTGCAAAAGCGTGTCAAACTGTATCTGTGCATCGCGGATAACCTGGTAAGCGGCAATGCCTTCAAACTGGGTGATATCATCCGTTACAGTAACGGCAAATCTGTTGAAATCATGAACACCGATGCGGAAGGGCGTCTGGTGCTGGCGGATGGTCTGATTGAAGCGGACAAAGATAACGCCGGGTTTATCATCGATGCAGCAACCCTGACCGGTGCGGCGAAAACGGCGGTCGGTAACGACTATCACTCTGTGATGAGCTTTGACGATGCGCTGTACAATGAACTGATGACAGTTGCTGATCAGGAAAAAGAGATGTTCTGGCGCCTGCCGCTGGCGGAATTCCACCGCCGCCAGATGCCGTCCTCCTTTGCTGATCTGAGCAATACCGGTGCACCGAATACCGCCGGGGCAAGTACCGCTGCGGCATTCCTGTCTCACTTTGTGGAGAATTACCGCAAAAACTGGCTGCACATTGACTGCTCAGCCACTTACCGCAAAGCGCCGTCAGATTTATGGTCTGCGGGAGCAACCGGGTATGGTGTGCGCACCGTGGCTGCACTGCTGCTGAAAAAAGCCGGACAGTAACCGGGCATTGCCCTGCTGATTTTGCTGTAAAACGGTCACACACAGGTGTGGCCGTTTTTCTGTGACGAGTAAAAAACAGACACTGAAATAAGGAGTTCTGTGATGACGGATTTACTCCCTGAACAGGAAGTCATGATTGAACCGGGCACCGCTCTGCTGCTGAGTGTGCCGGAAAATAAACCGGATGCGGTGCTGGGCGCACTGACCGGCGTGTTTAAACAGCACAAACCGGTGCGCCGTGCATTTTGGGTGATGGCAGCCGAAAAAAACACAACTATCCCGGATGAACCGGCTTTACTGATTGTGCTGGAACTCAGTGAAGAGGAGGAGGCCGATACCGTGATCCGGCAGGCGGCAGAGGCTGCAATGGAGCACCTTACCGACGGGGAACACATTGATTTTTGTCTGTTAAATCCGGATGAAAATGACGGACTGACACACTTTCTGACACAACACACTCAGGCATTCTATCAGCGCCGTCTCGGTGGCTGGCTGCGTAATGCTATTCCGGTAACAGAAGCGTAACAATAATTTATCCGGATGGTGAATATTAATAGTGCATATATTCAGAATAATGCACTATACGCTTGTTTAGGCTTTGTTTACACTTCGTGAAATAATACCGAACAAGTGCCCGTTTTCCGGGCTCACCAGAAAGGATTGATTATGCGTTCTCCGATTACAGGACAGGGTCCCGGCAAAAAGCGCTGCATTGCAGTGCTGCTCGCTTCAGCGCTGGCGCTCACGGGTTGTGATGACACCGGCAGTAAAACCACGGCGGCGGGCAGTAATGACAGCGCGCCGGCCAATAATAAAGAAAACTCGTCTTCCTCATCTGTTTCCTCCCCGTCTGCGAAAAAAGCACATGATGCCGCATCACTGGCTGAGCTGGCTAAACGTTATGCCGGGAAAGATGTGACGATCATCGACGCCTCAGAGATTCAGCTCGATGGCGCAAATGCGATGGTGGTGACATTCTCCGTTCCGCTGGACCCGAACCAGGATTTCAGTCAGTTCGCCCGTCTGGTGGATGTGAAAAACGGCAAGCTGGAAGGGGCGTGGGAGCTGTCCGATAACCTGACGGAACTGCGTATGCGTCACCTGCCGCCGTCACGGGAATTACAGCTGAGTATCGATCGCGGCGTGCGCGGCATTAACGAACGCACACTGGTTAACGGTTATGATTTAAAACTCACCACCGCCGATGTGATACCGAGTGTCGGCTTTGCCAGCCGCGGTTCACTGTTCCCGTCGGATGTGTTACAGGGTCTGCCGGTATTTGCACTGAACGTGGACAGCATTGATGTTAACTTTTACCGCATCAAGCCGGATTCTCTGGCGTCTTTCCTCGCAAGCTGGCAGTACGGCAACAATCTCCAGTACTGGAATTCTGATGACCTGCTGAATAATACCGATCTGGTCTATACCGGGCGTTTTGATCTGAATCCTCAGAAAAACACCCGCGAAAATATGCAGATCCCGCTTAAGGATATCAAACAGTTACAGGAAGAGGGTGTTTATCTGGCGGTCATGCAGCAGGCCGGGCGCTACAGCTACACCATGCCTGCAACGCTCTTTACCCTGAGTGATATCGGCGTTTCCATGCACAGCTACCTCAATGAACTGGATGTTTTCACACAGTCGCTGGCCAAAGGCAGCGCCCTGAAAGGGGTGGAAATCCGTCTGCTCGACAGTAAAGGTCAGCTTCTGAGCAAAGCCGAAACTGACAGCAGCGGTCATGCAAAACTGGATCGCGGGGCGGATGCCGCGCTGTTACTGGCGATTAACAACGGCCAGACCAGTATGATCGACCTGAAAAACCCGGCGCTTGACCTGGCGGAATTTGATATCGCCGGTCCGCAGGGTTACGCAAAACAATTCTTTGTCTTTGGTCCGCGTGATCTGTACCGTCCGGGAGAAACGTTGGTTATCAACGGCCTGCTGCGTGACGGTGATGGCCGTCCGGTTAAAGATCAGCCGGTGAAAGCGGATGTGCTGAAAAATGACGGCCAGGTGGCATCCACTTTCGTCTGGCAGCCGGAAAACGGCCTTTACCAGTATCAGTACGTCATTCCGGAAAACATCGAAACCGGCAAACTGACACTGCGTTTTGACCTCGGGGACAACACTCCGCGCTTCTACAGCGTCAATGTGGAAGATTTCATGCCGGAACGTATGGCGATGGAAATCAAAACCGATAAGCAGCCGATCACCACACAGCAGTCCGCCGATTTTGAGATTGAAGGCCATTATCTCTATGGTGCACCGGCAGCCGGTAACCAGCTGACCGGGCAGCTGTTTATGCGTCCGGATCGCGAAGCGTCCGCCAAACTGCCGGGCTTTGAATTCGGTAACATTCAGGAAGAAAACCTTACCCGCACGCTGGACGAGTTTGATGAAACCATGAATGACGGCGGCGAGCTGGCATTCACTATCAGTAATGATTACTGGAAAGAGGTGAAATCGCCGTTTAAATTGATCCTCCAGGCAAGCCTGATGGAAACCGGCGGTCGTCCGGTGACCCGCCGTGCGGATGTCGCGGTATGGCCTGCTGCGAAAATGGCTGGTATCCGCCCGATCTTCGCCAAAAAAGAGGTGTATGACTACCGTACTGACAAATATGTGTCTCAGTACAGTATGGATGAAGATTCACTGGCTGAATTTGAAATTGTCTATACCGACCGTCAGGGTAATAAATTACAGGCTGATGATCTGAATGCGCGTCTGATTTATGAGCGCCGCGATTATTACTGGCGCTGGTCTGATTCCGAAGGCTGGTCATCCGGTTATGATCAGAAAGACCTGGTGATGTCCGATGACAAAATCAGTATCGCCAAAGATGGCACGGCAAAAGTGACAGCTCCGGTCTCCTGGGGGGCATACCGCCTGGAAGTAGTGGACCCGTCTACCGGGCTGACCAGCAGTGTGCGTTTCTGGGCGGGATATTCCTGGCAGGATAACACCGGCGGTACCGGCGCGGTTCGCCCTGATCAGGTAAAACTGAAACTGGATAAACCAAATTATCACGCCGGTGATAAAGTGAAACTGAATGTCACCGCGCCACAGGCCGGTAAAGGCTATGTGCTGCTGGAATCCAGTGACGGCCCGCTGTGGTGGCAGGAAGTGGATGTGCCGGAAGGCGGCACCGATGTGGAAGTACCGCTGAACAAAGAGTGGACGCGTCATGACCTGTACGCGACTGCCGTGGTTGTCCGTCCGGGGGACAGTTCCCGCCAGGCGACCGTCAAACGCGCGGTCGGTATTCTGCATATTCCGATGGCCGATCCGGCCCGTAAGATTGATGTGGCGCTGGATACCCCGGCCCGTATCCGTCCTAATCAGGATCTGACCATTAAAATCAAAGCGAAAGCACAGGACGGCAAACCGGCACCGGAAAAAGTCAATGTGCTGATTTCCGCCGTGGACACCGGTATGCTCAATATTACCGACTATAAAACGCCTGATCCGTACGATGCCTTCTTCGGCCGCAAACGCTACAGTGTTGATCAGTATGATGTCTATGGTCAGCTGATTGAGGGCGGCGGTCGTCTCGGTACGCTGCGGTTTGGTGGTGACGGCGGTGATGACCTCGATCGCGGCGGCCTGAAACCGCTGACCGACGTGCAGATTATCGCGCAGCAGGCAGCGCCGGTGGAACTGAATGCGCAGGGCGAAGGTACCGTTACCCTGGCGATTCCGGATTTCAACGGCGAACTGCGTCTGATGGCGCAGGCCTGGACGGATGAGGATTTCGGCCACACGCAGAATAAAGTGATTGTTGCCGCGCCGGTGATCAGCCAGATGGCGCTGCCGCGCTTTATGGCCGGCGGTGACCGTTCGCAACTGACACTCGATCTGACCAACCTGACCGATGAAACACAGAACCTGACTGTCAATTTCAGCGCGGACGGCATGGTGCATCTCAAAGGCGCGGCAGAGAAAGAAGTCACCTTGGCGAAAGGCCAGCGCACGTCCGTGAATGTCCCGGTTGAAGCTGCGAACGGCTTTGGTCAGGGCGAGGTGTTTATGACCGTCAAAGGGCTGAAACTGCCTGATGAAAGCAGTAACACCTATAAAAACAGCTGGAAAATCGGTGTCCGTCCGGCGTATCCGGCTGAAACGGTTTCTTACTCGATGTCGCTCGGCAATAACGCGGAATGGGCATTACCGGCTGACCAGCCTGGTTATCTGGACGGAAACACCGTTTCCGGTGAAATGATGCTGACCAGCCGTCCGCCGCTGGATATCTCGCGTTATATCCGCGAGCTCTATGCCTATCCGTACGGCTGTCTGGAGCAGACTGTGAGCGGGCTGTATCCGTCCCTGTACTCCTCTGAGGCTGAGCTGAAAAAACTGGGCATCAAAACCCAGACTGATGCCGGACGCCGCCAGGCGGTGATGACGGGTATTCCGCATCTGCTCGGTATGCAGCGCAGCGACGGCAGTTTCTCCCTGTGGGACAACAGCGGTGCGGAAGAGCCGTGGCTGACCGCCTACGTGACAGATTTCCTGTTCCGTGCCGAACAGCGCGGTTTCGAGGTTCCTGCGGATGCCATGAGTAACGCCAATAACCGCCTGCTGCGTTATTTGCAGGATCGCTCGGTGATCAGCAGCAACTATTACGGTAACAGCGACCAGATGCGCTTTGCGGTACAGGCCTATGCCGGTTATGTGCTGGCACAGCAGCAGAAAGCGCCGCTCGGGGCACTGCGTCAGGTGTATCAGCGCCGTGACGATGCGGCAAGTGGTCTGGCGCTGGTACAGCTCGGTATCGCCCTGAAGAAAATGGGTGATGCGGATCGCGGTAATGAAGCCATCCGTCTGGGTGTGATGAAGAACCGTGACAGTGTCTATACCGGCGATTACGGCAGTACCATCCGTGATGATGCGATGATTATTGCGCTGCTCAGTGAGGCGGATTCCAATGCGGATCAGCGTTACGGCAAGTTGCAGGCGCTTTCTGCGGAAATACAGAATAACCGTTACTTCTCCACTCAGGAGAGCAACGCGCTGTACCTGGCAGGTCGTCAGTACATTAATCAGAGCGAAAAACCATGGTCTGCCCTGATCAACGGGCAAGCCCCGGCGATTAGCCGTGACAGTGCGCTGCGTGAAACCTTCACTGCGGCACAGCTGAATAACGGTATCAGTGTGGCGAACCGGGGGGATGCAGAACTGTTCGGTCGTGTGAATATCACCGGCTATCCGTTACAGGCGCCGGCTCCGTCATCGGAAGTGCTGAAGATCAAGCGGACGTATATGGATCTGAACGGTAATCCGATCAGTATTGACCGTCTGAGCAGCGGCGACCTCGTGGCTGTCCGTCTGGATATTCAGGCCGACCGCAATGTGCCGGATGCGCTGGTGGTGGATCTGTTACCGGCCGGTCTGGAGCTGGAAAACCAGAACCTGGCGGCAGCCAGTGCAAGTCTGGCTGACAGTGCGCCGAACCTGGCCGAAGCTATTCAGGATATGCAACAGGCCAATATCCGCCACACCGAGTACCGGGATGATCGCTTTGTCTCCCAGGTGGCGGTGGAAGAGTACCGTCCGGTGACGCTGGTCTATCTGGCCCGCGCGGTCACTCCGGGTAAATACAGTGTTCCGGCTCCGCAGGTGGAATCGATGTATATTCCGTCCTGGCGCGCTACCGGTGTGACCCCGGCGACACTGGAAGTAGTTCGTTAACAGCATGGTTTGTTGCCCGCAGCCGCCCGGCTGCCGCAGCAAAATATGTTTTATGCCCTTATAGTCTGTTATAAGGGCATTTTTATCTTAAGAATTCTGATAATGCGGTTTGATACATGAAAGTGTGGTTTAAACGTCTCGCGCTGACCGGCCTGATAACAATTGTTCTGACACCACCGCTGCTCTGGCTGGCCGATAAAATCTGGCCGCTGCCGCTGGATGAGGTGGTGATGGCGCGTACGGTTACGGCTGAAGACGGATCACCGCTGTGGCGTTTTGCCGACAGCAACGGCGTGTGGCGCTATCCGGTCACACTGAAGGATGTATCACCGGAGTTTATTGAAGCGCTTCTGACATACGAAGATCGCTATTTCTATCAGCACTCGGGCATCAACCCGGTGGCTATCGGCCGCGCGGCGTTGCAGGATCTGACCTCCGGACGCATTGTCTCCGGCGGCAGCACGCTCTCCATGCAGGTCGCCCGCCTGATCGACCCTCATGACCGCACCCTGACCGGCAAACTGAAGCAGGTTTTCCGGACTATTCAGCTGGAATGGCACTATTCCAAAGATGAGATTCTGGAGATGTATTTCAACCGGGCACCGTACGGCGGCACGGTAGAGGGCATTGGCGCGGCGAGCTGGATGTATCTCGGCAAACCACCGTCGGAACTGACTGCCGGGGAAGCGGCACTGCTGGCGGTTCTGCCGCAGGCTCCGAGCCGTCTGCGGCCGGATCGCTATCCGCAGCGCGCGGAAGCGGCCCGTAATAAGGTGCTTGACCGGCTGGCCGAGTTTCAGGTGTGGCCGCAGGCAAAAGTGAATGATTTAAAACAGGAGAGTATCTGGCTGGCACCCCGCCAGGTACCACATTCCGCACCGTTGCTGGCACGGCGTGTGGCCACGGGGGTGAAAGATCCGGTGATCCGCACCACCATTAACCCCGCCATTCAGCGTCAGCTGGAGGAGATGGCCCGCAACCGCAAATATCAGCTGCCGGAAAAAACCTCTCTCGGTATTATGGTAGTGGATAACCGCGACATGAGTGTGAAAGGCTATGTCGGCTCTATCGATTTCTCTGATGATACCCGTTTCGGTCATGTCGATGTGAACAGTGCCTGGCGTTCGCCCGGTTCCACACTAAAACCGTTTTTATATGCCCTGGCAATGGATGACGGGCTGATCCACAGTGAATCCTTGTTGCAGGATGCACCGCGCCGTTTTAATGATTACCGGCCGAGTAACTTTGATACCGGATTCAGCGGGCCGGTGAGTGTCAGTGAGGCACTGCGCCGCTCCCTGAATCTGCCGGTGGTTCAGTTACTGGATGTTTACGGCCCGAAGCGCTTCAGTGCCAAACTGCGTAATGTCGGTCTGGAACTGCGTTTCCCGCTCGGCAGTGACCCGAACCTGTCGCTGATTCTGGGCGGGACAGGGGCGCGGATGGATCAGCTGATCGCCGCCTACAGCGCGTTTGCCCGCCAGGGCAAAGTGGCACCGGTGCGTTTTCGTCCGGACGATCCGCTGGCCGAGCGGCAGCTGATCTCCCCAGGCGCGGCGTGGATCACTCGCCGGGTGATGGCCGGGGAAACACGACCACTGGCGGATGACCGGCTGGCGCAGGATGTGCCGCTGGCGTGGAAAACCGGCACCAGTTACGGCTACCGTGATGCCTGGGCGCTGGGGGTGAATAACCGTTATACCATCGGGGTGTGGGTCGGTCGTCCGGACGGCACACCGGTGGCCGGACAGGCCGGGTTTGCGACCGCGATCCCGATCCTGTATCAGGTTGACAGCTATCTGCGCGCGCGCGGCGGCAAAAAAATACCGGACCCGAAACCCGTCAGCGTCAGCAGTAAAATGATTTGCTGGCCGTCAGGACTGGCGGCGGACAAGCAGGACCCGAACTGCCGTCAGCAGCGGATAGCGCTGGTACTGGATAATACCGTGCCGCCGACACTGCCGTCAGCAGGGCAGGAAAGCCTGTCCGGCACCAATGCGGTGATCTGGGTGAACGGGCAGGGGGAACGGGTATCACCGGATTGTCCGGGGGCACAGGAGAAAACCGTGGCACTGTGGCCGATTGCGCTGGAGAGCTGGCTGCCGCCGGGTGAGCGCCGCAGTCATCGTCTGCCGCCGGTGAGTAAAATTTGTCCGCCGCTGCGGGTGGAGGCCGCACCGCTGCTGATTTCCGGTATCCGCGAAGGAGATGTGCTGCGCCGTCTGCCGCTGGCGAAGACACTCGATCTGCGGGTGGTGACTCAGGGCGGCGAAGGCACACAGTGGTGGTTTCTTAACGGCGACCAGGCCGGCAGTACCGAATCCGGCGACCCGCTTCTGCTGACCCTGGATACCCCGGGGCATTATCAGCTGACGGTACTGGATCTCAGCGGACAGGTCAGTTCAGTCAGTTTTACACTCAGGTAGCAGAAACGGCGGGAAGTTCAGCGGAAAAAGTGTGATACAGGCAGAAAATCTGTGATCTGTTATAAGGAATACTTTGCAAAAATGTTGCGTAACTGTAGGCGAAACAGCGGTGAGCCCGTATAATCATCACCTTACCACAAGGTGTGGACCGGTCTGCCGTCAGCCGCAAATAACAATGACAACAGCGCACATGCGCACAATGAGGTCAATTAAATGTCTGTACAACGCACATTTTCTATCATTAAGCCAAATGCCGTAAAAAAAAATGCTATCGGGGCTATTTATCATCGTTTTGAAAGCGCCGGTTTCCGTATTGTTGCTGCCAAAATGCTGCACCTGAGCCGCGAACAGGCGGAAGGATTCTACGCTGAGCACAAAGGCCGCCCGTTCTTTGATGGCCTGGTGGAATTTATGACCTCCGGTCCGATTATGGTACAGGTGCTGGAAGGGGAAAATGCTGTACAGCGTCACCGTGACCTGATGGGCGCCACCAATCCGGATAACGCACTGGCCGGTACACTCCGTGCTGATTACGCGGACAGCTTCACTGAAAACGCCGTACACGGCTCTGACGCGGAAGAGTCCGCCGCCCGTGAAATCGCGTATTTTTTCACTGAAGATGAAATCTGCCCGCGCTGATCATTCATTTCTGCCGGAGCCTCCCGCAGGTTCCGGCTGTTCCTCTGATGAGTCTGTGTTATAAACATTAAAATTAATGTGGATATTTTAATGTTGTCAGGGAACCTGTATGAAAAAAATTGTGTATACTGCTCGTCAGTATTTTTTTTATTGCACAGGTTACCGGCGGGCCGGATTGTATTGAAGATTACGGCAATAACGTCAGAAAAATATGCGCACCAAAAGAGAATGTTATTTTATGGGAGCAACATTTCGGGCAGTCTGCGGATAATGACGCTGTCAGAAAAGTGAAATACGATAAGACAGATTTAAACGATTTCTTTTTCAGCGAAAATACCCGTGTTCATTTTCTGGCAGAAAACGGTAACGTTTATTATGTCACGATGAACACATTGCGTGACTCGGATTGTCAGGGCAGCAGCGGGGATTTTTCAATTACACCTCTGGTTACGCCGCGCTGCTGGTTTGGCGATAATATCCGTGAATATAATATCCGGCTGGATCTGGTCAGTGAGGACGCAGACAGTTTCAGGCTGTCCCCCGAAAATACACGCTATTACTATTATGCGTATGATAAAAAACATGTTTATTTCAATGGCTTTTATCGCTCAGACGATGCTGACCCCGCATCATTCCGCCGGGTTGTGACGGACAATCCGGATAAAAAATTGCCGGAAAAATTGTATACCGATAATCAGCATCTGTATCTCGATTACCGGAAAATAGCTGATGAGTCATGGGATTCACTGACAGATATCCGTATTATCCCGGTGTCAGTGAACTGGAATACCCTGATGAGCAGGATCGTATTAAGGGGAAACCGGGCGGTGAACGATAACAGCGGTTTTACCCTGAAAAAGGGCAGCAAGACCGGAGCGTTATATCTGTTTTCTGATGATAATGTTGCGGTGTCAACCGATGCGGATATTCCGGTAACGGCAGATCAGCAATGTTATCTGAACAATATCGTGGTTTGTCATATCGGCGGTGATTTTTATAAAATAAGCTACCGCTACGGTGACCCGCTGTTTGAAAAAATAACGGATTCAAACCGATCCCGTATCAGTAAAGAGTGGGATAATTTATTATCTTATTACTGAAATGCGGTATCCGGTTTTTTCATTTGCCATATCACCGCTAATGTTTGTACAATGCCGCGCCCCGTTATAATATGGGGCTTTTATATTTCCGCCGTATCCGTGACGCAGTCCGTTTCAGCGGCTATTCTTATTCCTGTATCTGTGATGCGCACCGCGTGTCACCGCCGAAAGTGTAACAACGAGGCAATGTTAATAATGTCAGAACTGACCACACAAGACGCCTGTGTAACAGGCTCCGCACCGATTGCTCCTGAAAAAATCAACGGAAAAATTAATTTACTCGACCTGACCCGCAAAGAAATGCGCCAGTTTTTCGCCGACATGGGCGAGAAGCCTTTTCGTGCTGACCAGGTGATGAAGTGGATTTACCACTATTGTTATGATGATTTCGATCTGATGACCGATATCAATAAAGTGCTGCGCACCAAACTGAAAGCGGTGGCGGAAATCCGCGCGCCGGAAGTGTCGGAAGAACAACGTTCTGCGGATGGCACTATTAAGTGGGCTATCCGTGTCGGCGATCAGGAAGTCGAAACCGTGTATATCCCGGAAGAGGAACGCGCCACACTGTGTGTTTCTTCCCAGGTCGGCTGTGCGCTGGAATGTAAATTCTGCTCAACCGCGCAGCAGGGTTTTAACCGCAACCTGCGGGTTTCGGAAATTATCGGCCAGGTCTGGCGTGCCGCGAAAATCATCGGTTCGCTGAAATCCAGCGGCCGCCGTCCGATTACCAACGTGGTGATGATGGGGATGGGTGAACCGCTGCTGAACCTGACCCATGTTGTCCCGGCGATGGAAATCATGCTGGATGACTTCGGTTTCGGGCTCTCCAAACGCCGTGTGACTATCTCGACCTCCGGTGTGGTACCGGCGCTGGATAAACTCGGTGATATGATTGATGTGGCGCTCGCGATTTCCCTGCACGCGCCGACGGATGACGTGCGTGATGAAATCGTACCAATCAATAAAAAATACAACATTGAGACATTCCTGGCGTCTGTGCGCCGTTATCTCGGAAAATCCAATGCGAACGGCGGACGTGTCACAGTGGAATACGTTATGCTGGATCATATAAATGACAGTACCGATCAGGCACATCAGCTGGCGGCCTGTCTGAAAGACACGCCAAGTAAAATCAACCTGATTCCGTGGAACCCGTTCCCGGGCGCCCCTTACGGGCGCAGCTCCAACAGCCGGATTGACCGCTTTGCCAAGGTGCTGATGGACTACGGATTTACCACTATTGTCCGTAAGACACGCGGTGATGATATTGACGCCGCCTGCGGACAGCTGGCCGGTGATGTCATCGACCGGACCAAGCGGACACTGAAAAAACGCATGGCCGGTGAACCAATTTCTGTCAAAATAGTCTGACAGTAATATTAAGTAACACTCCCGGGTGACACTTTACGTTAATATACCTGCCTTACAGACAAGGAGGCAGTATGATAAGGACGTATTCCCTGGGATTAATTGCAGTAATGCTGCTGGCAGGATGCCGGACAGCACCCGTGACACAGACAGTACCGGCTGCGACCGGTACCCGTCTTGCACTGGGTGAGGCTTACCTTCAGGCCGGCCGGTATGATGCAGCACGCTATCATTTTGACCGGGTACTGAAAGCACAGCCGCAGCATACCGGTGCGCTGACAGGCGCGGCGCTGAGTGCAAAATGCAATCAGCAGCCTGCGATTGCGGAAAAATACCTGAATTTAGCCGTGAATTCCCCGTCAGGCAGTGATAGTGTGGTACAGTACATTTTGGCTTATGAGTGTCCGCCGGATAACAGTCTGTAAAACAATATAAAAGTGATGTTGTTTTCAGGATTATTTTTATCATCACGGGTGGCATGCTGTATGCCGGAATACGGAACTTCGGTGCGCGGAAGGGCAGATCTCCGCGCTTTCTCGTAACCAGAACTGTTTGTGTCCTGAAACTCATGAATAACTCTCAATCTCAAGATAATTTCCAACTCACTCTTGGCCAGCTTTTAACACAACGTAGGGAACAACTTCAGTTATCACGGGAAACAGTCGCTGACAGACTTTGTCTTAAACTGACAACAGTGCGTGAAATCGAAGAAGATGCACTGAAAGAAGCCAATCCGACCTTTATCCGCGGTTATATCCGCGCCTATGCCCGTTTATTGCAGATCCCCGAACCGGAGATCATGCCTTATCTTGATAAAATCGCTCCCGCACAGATGACCAAAGTCCAGCCGATGAAAAGTGTGACTCTGGGGCGTCAGCGTAAAAAACGCGAAGGCTGGCTGATGAAATTTACCTGGCTGGTACTGTTAGTGGTACTGGCTCTGGTGGGGGTATGGTGGTGGCAGCAGTATCAGGCACAGCAGGCCGATATCGCGTCGCTGGCACAGCAGAATGATGTCACGGTAAATGCCCCGGCGGATGTTCCGGGAACAGATCCGGCAGACAGCACCGCGCCTCAGGCACTGAATACCGCTGATACCGCGCCGTCAGGCAATACCAATACCGCTGCTCAGGAATTATCAGCCGCCACTCCGCAGGATCAGGAAATTGACAGCAGCAAAATCGTGCCGCTGCCGGGCAGTGATCGTGTACCGCCGGTTGTTAACCGCGCCGTGGACAGCGAAGGCGGAACTCTGCCGACCACCACGCAGACACAGGATGGCCTGGTGCTGGCATTCAAGAATACCTGCTGGCTGGAAGTGGTTGATAATAAAGGAACAAAAATTTTCAGCGGCACAAAACAGAAAGGGGATACCCTGGAATTTGCGGGCGCAGAACCTTACCGTCTGAAAATTGGTGCACCGGCTGCCGTGGATGTGCAGTTTAAAGGTCAGAATGTGGATCTGAGCCGCTTCATCAGGGCAAACACAGTGGCAAGACTGAGTGTGCCGAAAGCCGGTGAATAATTGATTTATAAATTAAATCTTTACTACATAATAAACACAGCAATGATTAAGGGCACAAGGATGTTCCGGAGAAAGACATATGCATAATGAATCCCCGATAAAAAGACGCAAATCCACCCGAATTTATGTGGGAAATGTGCCGGTCGGTGATGGTGCACCAATCGCAGTGCAATCAATGACAAACACCCGGACAACGGATGTTGAGGCCACCGTCAGACAAATTAAATCCCTTGAGCGTGTCGGCGCGGACATTGTCCGTGTGTCAGTACCGACGATGGATGCGGCAGAAGCCTTTAAACTGATAAAACAGCAGGTATCTGTGCCGCTGGTGGCGGACATTCACTTCGACTACCGCATCGCGCTGAAAGTGGCGGAATACGGCGTGGATTGTCTGCGTATCAACCCGGGGAATATCGGCAGTGAGGATCGCATCCGTCAGGTGGTGGATTGCGCCCGTCACTATAATATTCCCATCCGTATCGGGGTTAACGGCGGCTCACTGGAAAAAGATATCCAGGAAAAATACGGCGAACCGACCCCGGAAGCGCTGGTGGAATCAGCCATGCGGCATGTGGATATTCTTGACCGCCTGAATTTTGACCAGTTCAAAATCAGTGTAAAAGCGTCTGATGTTTTCCTGGCGGTCGGTGCATACCGTCTGCTGGCGCAGAAAATTGACCAGCCGCTGCACCTGGGTATCACCGAAGCGGGCGGTGCACGCGCCGGTTCGGTGAAATCGGCTATCGGGCTGGGTATGCTGTTGTCGGAAGGCATCGGTGATACGCTGCGTATCTCACTGGCAGCCGACCCAGCGGAAGAGGTGAAAGTCGGGTTTGATATTCTGAAATCACTGCGTATCCGTTCACGTGGCATTAACTTTATTGCCTGTCCGACCTGCTCCCGTCAGGAGTTCGACGTGATTGGCACGGTGAATGCCCTGGAACAGCGCCTGGAAGATATCATCACACCGATGGATGTATCGATTATCGGTTGTGTGGTCAACGGCCCGGGCGAGGCGGAAGTTTCCACGCTGGGCGTGACCGGCGCGAAAACCCGCAGCGGATTCTACGAAGACGGAGTCCGTCAGAAAGAGCGTCTGGATAACACGGATATGATTGATCAGCTGGAAGCGAAGATCCGTGCCAAGGCGGCCATGCTGGATAAGAATAACCGGATTGATATCAGTCTGGTTGAGAAAGAGTAATCGCGGACCGGCTCATTATCCATGAGCCGGTTTTGTCTGTTTTGGCAGATATGCTGTTTTAAGACGATATATCCGCCTCCCGATATTGCGCCCGCACAGGGTCGCATTTATAATCGGAAACATATTTCATTGAGTTAAGAGAATTAACGTGGCGACAAAAATCCAATCTGTTCGTGGTATGAATGATTATCTGCCGGCTGATACTGCTGTATGGCAGCGTATTGAAAACACGCTTAAACGCATTCTGACAAGCTACGGGATCAGTGAAATCCGTACGCCGATTGTCGAGCATACCCCCCTGTTTCAGCGCGCCATCGGTGAAGTGACTGATGTTGTTGAAAAGGAAATGTACTCTTTTCAGGACCGCGAAGAAAATGTGAGCTTAACACTGCGGCCGGAAGGAACAGCGGGCTGTGTTCGTGCCGGGATTGAAAAGGGTCTGCTGTATAATCAGGAACAGCGTCTCTGGTATATCGGGCCGATGTTCCGCCATGAGCGTCCGCAGAAAGGCCGTTATCGTCAGTTTCATCAGCTGGGTGCGGAAATTTTTGGTCTGAGCGGCCCGGATATTGATGCTGAGCTGATTATGATGACCGCCCGCTGGTGGCGTGAGCTGGGCATTGCGGAGCATGTCACGCTGGAACTGAACTCAATCGGTTCATTGCAGGCACGTGCAAATTACCGCGAAGCGCTGGTGGCTTTCCTGGAACAGCACAAAGATAAACTGGATGAAGACTGCAAACGCCGGATGTACACCAACCCGCTGCGTGTGCTGGATTCCAAAGATAAGGTTGTTCAGGAACTCCTGAACGATGCACCGGCACTGTTTGATTATCTTGATGAAGAATCAAAAGTCCACTTTGACGGCCTGTGCGCTATTCTGGATGCCGCCGGTATTCAGTACCGCATTAATCAGCGCCTGGTCCGTGGTCTGGATTACTACAACCGCACTGTGTTTGAGTGGGTAACCACCGCACTGGGCTCGCAGGGGACTGTCTGTGCAGGCGGGCGTTACGACGGACTGGTTGAGCAGCTCGGCGGTCATAATACTCCGGCGGTGGGTTTTGCGATGGGTCTGGAGCGCATGGTACTGCTGGTGCAGGCTGTGAATCCTGACTTTGTGAGCGAAACAGCAGTGACCGATATTTATCTGGCGTCTTTTGGTGAAGGCAGCCAGGTCGCGGCGATGATGCTGGCGGAGCAGATCCGCGACAGCCTGCCGGATGTGCGTATCATGACCAACTACGGCGGCGGCAACTTTAAGAGACAGCTGAGCCGTGCGGATAAAAACGGTGCGCGTATCGCCCTGATTTTAGGTGAGGATGAAATTGCCAACGGGACAGTCACTCTCAAAGAACTGGCCACCGGTGAGCAGCAGACGCTGGCACAGAGCGGGCTTTCCGCTCGTCTGAGCGAACTTTTAGGTTAAGGAGAGACGTGTGGAAGTCTATACCACAGAAAATGAACAGGTATCAGCGCTGAAGAGTTTCTTTGTTGAAAACGGCAAAGCAATTGCAGCAGGATTGATCATCGGTATCGGCGGTATTGCCGGCTGGAACTACTATCAGTCTCACCAGGTCAGCAAATTACAGGATGCGGCTGTTGCCTATGAAACGGCGATTGCGGCGAAAGGTTCCCCGGAGGAGCAGACAGCCCGTTTGCAGGCTTTTGCGAAGGATGCCAACAATAACTATGGTGCTATTGCCGGTCTTGATCTGGCGATGAAAGCGGTTGACAGCAACGACCTCCCGGCGGCGGAAAATGCCCTGAGCCAGGCGCTGACGAAAACTGAAAATGAAGATTTGAAAGACCTGATTAATGCTCGTCTGGCCCGCGTACAGCTGGGACAGAAAAAACCGGATGCCGCGCTGGCAACTGTGGCGGCAGTGAAAGGGAAAGGCTGGGCGGCTTACGCACAGGATATCCGCGGTGACGCCCTGTTACAGAAAGGGGATGTGAAAGGCGCGCAGGAAGCCTACACCACCGGTATTCAGAGTGAAGGTGCCGGGACTATCAAATCCGTTATGACATTCAAACTCGATAACTTAGCCGGGTGAGGGGACTCTCGATAATGCAACTGCGTAAAACACTGCTGGTAGGATTAGTCGCTTCTGTGCTGCTGGCCGGCTGTTCAAGTGAACAGGATACCATCGTGATGTCACCACTGCCGGAAGTGACAAGTCAGTTCACACCGGAAACCGTGTGGGATAAATCCGTCGGTGACGGTATCGGTAAATACTATTCTCATCTTTCTCCGGCATGGGAAGGGTCCAGTGTCTATGCGGCAGATCGCAATGGCCTGGTCAAAGCCCTGGATGCAGATTCCGGTGTTGAAATCTGGTCAGTGAATCTGGCAGAAAAAACCGGTTTCTTATCCGCGAATATCCCGGCAATGTTATCCGGCGGTCTGACCGTTTCCGGTGAACATGTCTACGCGGGTACTGAGCGCGGTACGCTGATCGCGCTGAACGCAAATGACGGCGAAATCGCATGGACGGCAAATGCCGGTGGTGAAGTGCTGTCCCGTCCGGAAGTCAGTGACGGGCTGGTGCTGGTCCATACCGGCAATGGTCTGTTACAGGCATTTGATACCGCATCCGGCGAACAGCGCTGGAGCCTGAACCTGGATACTCCGAGCCTGTCTGTCCGTGGTGAATCTGCTCCGGCTGTGGCAATGGGCGCGGCATTTGTCGGCGGCGATAACGGCCGTGTCAGTGCGGTTATGCTCGGTCAGGGGCAGCTCATCTGGCAGCAGCGTATTTCCCAGACAACCGGTACCACCGAAATCAGCCGTCTGAATGACGTGGATATGACCCCGGTCGTTGCTGACGGCCGTGTTTATGCTATCGCGTATAACGGTAATCTGGTGGCGATGGATATGCGCAGCGGGCAGATCCTGTGGAAACGCGATTTCGGCTCAGTCAACGAACTGGTGCTGGATGGTGAATCCCTCTATGTTGTTGATCAAAATGATAACGTCTATGGCCTGCGTGCTGCGGATGGCGTCACCATGTGGTCACAGGATAAACTGCTGCACCGTAACCTCTCCGCACCGGAACTCTTTAACGGCTATCTGGTGGTAGGTGACGGTGAAGGTTATCTCCACTGGCTGGATACCTCTAACGGACAGTTCGTGGCGCAGAATAAGCTGAGCAGTTCAGGTATTCTCAGCCGTCCGTCAATCGCCGGTGATAAACTGATGGTACAGGCCCGTGACGGACGCCTGTTCCTGCTCCGCCGCTGACAGTAAACTGCTGTTTCCGGCATCACTCCGGCAGGGCAACTGACTGCGGAGTGGTTTCATTGACGGCTCCTGAATGACAGGGGCCGTTTCGTCTTTAATCTCCTGTATGGTGCAGGGGATTTTTTCAGTGTTATGAGGCAGTAAAAGCATGATACCTGTCGTTGCTCTGGTCGGGCGTCCCAATGTCGGGAAGTCCACATTATTCAACCGCTTAACGCGTACGCGCGATGCGTTGGTTGCTGATTTCCCCGGCCTGACGCGGGATCGTAAGTACGGTCGTGCAGAGGTTGAGGGACAGGAATTTATTATTATCGATACCGGTGGTATTGACGGTACGGAAGAGGGTGTTGAAACCCACATGGCCGCACAGTCACTGCTGGCGATTGAAGAAGCCGATATCGTGCTGTTTATGGTGGATGCCCGTTCCGGTCTGATGCCGGCGGACAGCGGTATCGCCAAACATCTGCGCAGCCGCGATAACAAAACCACCTTTGTGGTGGCGAACAAAATTGATGGTATCGATCAGGATCTGGCGCTGGGCGAATTCTACAGTCTGGGTCTGGGCGAAGTTGTGCCTATCGCCGCATCACACGGACGCGGCGTCAGTCAGTTGATCACCCGCGCTCTGGTGCCGTTCTACGGTGAGCCGGAAAGTGAGGATGATGAGCGTGAGTTAACCGAAGAAGAGGCTAACGCCGCTTACTGGGCAGAACAGGAAGCGCTGGCACAGGCCGCAGAAACGGAAGACGGTGAAGAGGAAGACGATTTCAACCCGATTGATCAGCCGATTAAAATGGCGATTGTCGGACGTCCGAATGTCGGTAAATCCACACTGACCAACCGTATCCTCGGCGAAGAGCGTGTGGTGGTTTACGATATGCCGGGCACCACCCGCGACAGTATTTATATCCCGATGGAACGTGACGGGCGCGAATATATCATCATCGATACTGCCGGTGTACGTAAACGCGGGAAAGTTACTGAAACGGTTGAAAAATTCTCCGTTATCAAAACATTGCAGGCCATTGAGGATGCTAACGTGGTGCTGCTGGTCATTGATGCCCGTGAGGGGATTTCAGACCAGGATCTGTCACTGCTGGGCTTTATTCTCAATGCCGGTCGTTCTCTGGTTATCGCTATCAATAAATGGGACGGTATGACCGCAGACGACCGCGATCACGTCAAAGATATGCTGGAACTGCGTTTCGGCTTTGTCGATTTCGCCCGTATCCACTTTATCTCCGCGCTGCACGGCAGTGGTGTCGGTAATCTGTTTGATTCCGTACAGGAAGCGTATGACTGTGCAACCCGCCGTGTCAGTACTGCACTGGTTACCCGCATTATGAAAATGGCAGCAGATGATCATCAGCCGCCACTGGTTCGCGGCCGCCGTGTCAAACTGAAATATGCGCATGCAGGGGGCTATAACCCGCCGATTATTGTTATCCACGGTAACCAGGTGTCGGACTTACCGGATGGCTATAAACGTTACCTGATGAACTATTTCCGTCAGTCACTGAAGGTGATGGGAACCCCTATCCGCATCCAGTTTAAAGAGGGTGAAAACCCGTTTGCGGATAAGAAAAACGTCCTGACAGCGACTCAGTTGCGTAAACGTAAACGCCTGATGTCTCATATTAAGAAAGGCCGTTAATCAAGAAAACCCGCATTTTAATGCGGGTTTTTTATTTCTGCGTTTTTTATGGCTCCAGCCCGACGGCGTGCCAGGCACTCATCAGTACAGCAGTAACTTCTTCATCATAATTCTCATCAGCAACGGCCATCGTTTCGCGGGCAAAGGTCAGGAAATCACACTCCGGCGGCAGATTGCCTCTGCGCAGGGTGTCAAACCAGATTTGGCCAGCCACCTCCCAGCTGTACCCGCCGAGGGCGGAGGCGAAATGATAAAATGCATGATTCGGGATACCGGAGTAGCAGTGCACACCGCCGTTATCATTTTCCGGGTTATCAGGCAGCTCAATATAATCACGCATATGTGCCACCTGTTTATCCTTTCCGAGCACCGGATGGTTATAGGCATTCCCCGGTGAAGATAATGAACGTAATGCTTTGATTCCGCTTTGTTCACTAAACAACGTTCTGCCGATGTGCCAGTCTCCCTGATGGCTGGCGTGACGGCTGCGGTAATGGCCCAGCATGATGGTAAACACATCACAGACGGATTCATTCAGGGCACCGGACTGACTGCTGTAGGTCAGCGGGGAAAGATGATCAATCACGGCATGGGAAAATTCATGCGTGGCGATATCCAGCTGGGCAAAACTCAGAAACAGCGGGGATTCACTCATCCCGGTGTCCCCGGCACCAAAAACCAGGTGAGCTCCGTTCCAGAAAGCATTGCAATAGCCGCGCCCGTAATGTGTCATGGCTGAGATAGTGGCGTTGCTGTTATTAAAGGACTTGTAATCAAAAACACCGTCGAAAAATTTGTAAATGATATCAAGATATTCAAACATATTATCGGTGTCCGCATCCTGCCGGACAGCCATACGCAACTGATGGTTATCAGCCTTCCGGTCTTCACGGTAATACAGATCCGGGACAATGGTCAGATTTTTCAGATGCATAACACGGCGGTGTGCCGGCGTGTGGCACCCGGCCTCCGGCAAAGAGGCATAACCGTGCGGCGCGGAATCAGTTTCCGGTAGGTAACTGTAACTCAGAAGCTGTTGTATATGCTGATAACATAGCTGTGTTTCTTCGTGATCCCCTTCATGAAGCAGGCGTTTTTTCAGAACCCAGGGCGGTAAAAACGAATAGCGCGGGGTATGTGCTGACATAGGCGGTTCTCCTCTGGTTGGAGCCGCTATTTTTGCGGGGAAAAATACTTACCGCAGCAGACTATCAGCCTGCTTTTCAGTCAGCACACTGTGAACTGATGTCAGACCCAGTCCCTCGGAACAAGAAAATCGCTCAGCGCGGCTTCCGGAGAACCGGCCTGCGGCTGGTAATCATATTCCCAGCGCACCAGCGGCGGCATTGACATCAGGATAGACTCTGTCCGCCCGCCGCTTTGCAAGCCGAACAGGGTGCCGCGATCCCACACCAGATTAAATTCAACGTAGCGGCCGCGCCGGTAGAGCTGAAATTGCCGCTCGTGCTCACCATAAGGGATGGAACGGCGTTTTTCCGCGATCGGCAGATAGGCCCGGGTAAAGCCGTTGCCGACAGCCTGAGTGAAAGCAAAGCACGGCTCAAAGCCGGGTTTATTCAGGTCATCAAAGAACAGACCGCCGATGCCGCGCGCTTCGTTACAGTGTTTCAGATAAAAATAGTCATCGCACCATTTTTTGTAACGCGGCCAGGCATCTTCGCCCAGCGGCGTGCAGATATCCCGTGCAACGCTGTGCCAGTACACGGCATCTTCGGCAAACGGATAGAAAGGTGTCAGATCAAAACCGCCGCCAAACCACCAGACAGGGTTACAGCTTGTTTTTTCGGCAATAAAAAAGCGTACATTGGCGTGCGCTGTTGGCACATACGGATTATGAGGATGAAGTACCAGGGAGACACCCATGGCCTGATAGTGACACCCCGCCAGTTCCGGCCGGTGTGCCGTGGCGGATGGCGGCAGATTATCCCCGCTGACATGTGAAAAATTGACACCGGCCTGTTCAAACAGTGCGCCGGATTTCAGCACCCGGCTGCGTCCGCCGCCGCCGGATTCCCGCTGCCATTTATCTTCGGTAAACTCAGCACCGCCGTCACAGGCGGCGAGTTGTCCGCAGAGGGAATCCTGTAATCTGAGAAAAAAATCTTTAACACTGTCACTATCAGGGATATTCATTACATCACGACCATTGAGCTGCTGATAAACTTTAGTATATCATTTTGTTTTTATAAGATATCACACCCGTTCCGTCACGGACACGGGCAGACAACCGGCAGACAGGTAACGGTATGGACATTCGCACATTTCAGCAAGGTGATTTTGAAGAGGTTGTTGCGCTCTGGGAGCGCTGTGATCTGGTCACCCCTCCGGATGACCCGGAAACCGTGATTGAGCGGAAAATGGCACATGACCCGGCACTGTTTCTGGTGGCGGAGGTCAACGGCGAAGTGGTGGGTACACTGCTGGGCGGTTATGACGGGTACCGGGGCTATGCGTATTATCTGGCAGTGCATCCGGAGTTTCAGGGGCGGGGAATTGCAAATGCGATGGTGGTGAGGCTGGAGAAAAAACTGCTGGCGCGGGGGTGTCCGCAACTACTGCTGGTGATTCCGGATGACAATACCGCCACACTGAGTATGTTTGACAAACTGGCCTACGACGAATGTCAGCAGGACAGCCTGACATACACTAAACGGCTGCTCACCGACCCGGAATATTAACTGCCGGGATTCACCACACTGAGTGCATCGGCGGTTACCACAATCTCATGGCGGTCTTTTTCCATTCCGCCTTCAATGCGGATGGTATCATTAGGGGTGATAATCTTTTTCCCCCATAAATCGGCCGGGATTTTTACTTCGACAATACCGCTGTAATCTCCCAGAAGATAGTGTTCCGCTGAAACCTGAGACTGAATATTGCCTTCCAGAATCACACGGCTGTTATCCTGCAAATAAGGCAGCTGTTTGATGATGAAACGTTGTGGTGTTTCACATTTTACTGTGCTCTGATGATACTCATACGCAGAAAATGATGGCAAAGCAGCAGCAGGCTGAAACCAGAATGTACCTGTCAGAATAACTGCTGAAAACAGGTAAAAAGACGATGATATGAATGTCATTTTAGCCATAGCTCACGACGCCGGTAAATGAGAATGTCGGTGATATACCAGGACATATCTTATCGGAAACGTTAATTTACTGAATTGGTAAATATACTTATTTCGTTAAAGTTATTTGATGTAATAATTCAGAATGAATGTTTTGTCAATTCCGGAGTCTGATATCTGAACCGAATGCAAAGGAGCAATGAATGAAGTGTTATCAGGCAATGAAGCTGGCCGCTGTGGCTGGTACCGTACTGATGCTGAACGGGTGCAGTTCGTTTTCGTGGTCATCATTATCGCCGGCAAGCTGGTTCAGCGGCAGTGCACTGACGGTGACAGCACAGGGTGTTGGTGGTGTGAATAATCAGACGGCCATGACTGAAAGTGCAATCAGTCAGGGTCTGGATGATAAATACACACTGCGCGGCGGTATGCAGACAGAGCAGGGTGAGATCGTTAAGATTCTTGAAGGCCGGAAGGATGATAAAACCGTTATCCGCCTGTCCGGGCCGGAAAACGGTACTGTGCAGCGCATTGTCGCTAATGATGCGGGTATCCGTACCGAATGGGACACCGGAACCGGAACGCTGTTTTCTGATATCTATCCGCAGGCCGTTGCCGGTGCCTGTACGCTGACAACGGAATTTGATAACAGTGCGCAGGTTCTCTGCCGTTCGCCGCAGACTCCGCGCATTTCTTATGTTTTCCGCGGTGCCTGGTCCGGCCCTGAAACACTGTTGCCGTCAGATGACATTCTGAAGAACTGGACAGTCAGTTATATAGTCTGGACAAATAAATAATCCGGAATGATAAGTGAACTTGCGGAATAACAAAGTAATTCCGTGTCAGTGATTTATGATAAGGCCATTTCCTGATCAGACTGACGATGCAAAGGGAGCAACATGTCACAAGCACAAAGTGGTATTCTGCCGGAACACTGCCGTTTCGGTATTTTTATTGAAGCAAACACCAAAGGCGATTTGCAGTCAATCCGGCGCGGTTGTCAGGTTTTCCTGGCAGCACTGAAAAAATTGCAGGCACAATTTGCGGCTGATCAGCTGAGTGCAACGGTAGCGTTCGGCCATGATCTGTGGCGTCAGCTGGGTAGTCAGAGCAGTGCACCGGAGCTGAAAAACTTCCGTGAACTGGGGCGCGGCCTGGCACCGGCCACACAGTATGATTTACTGATCCACATTCATTCTCAGCGTCATGATATCAACTTCTCACTGGCACAGGCGGTGGTGGCGGCATTTGCGGATGCGGTTGAAATTCAGGGCGAAACACATGGTTTCCGCTGGACAGAAGAGCGTGACCTGAGCGGCTTCATCGACGGTACTGAAAACCCGGAAGGGGAAGAGCGTCCGGATGTGGCTCTGATCCCGGAAGGGGAAGATGCGGGTGGCAGTTATATCCTCACGCAGCGCTGGGTGCACAGTCTGAATAAATGGACACGTTTTTCCGAAGAGCAGCAGGAAAAAATGATTGGCCGTACCAAAGCAGACAGTACTGAGCTGGATGAAAATGTGCGCAATGTGACATCTCATGTTTCCCGCGTGGTGATTGAGGAAGAGGGCGAAGAGCTTTCCATTCTGCGCCAGAGCCTGCCGTACGGCACCGCCAGCGGTGAGCACGGCCTGTTCTTTATTGCGTACTGCGGTCGTCTGCACAATATTGAGCAGCAATTACTAAGTATGTTCGGTGAAACAGACGGTAAATTTGATGATCTGCTGCGTTTCAGTAAACCGAAAACCGGGGCTTACTATTATGCGCCGTCGCTGGAACAACTGATCGCGCTGTAAGAGGGTGACACTTTAAGCCCGGCACCGGCTGATAACGGGCAAAAACGAAAAGTCGCTGTGAATACATCCCTGTAAGCTCAGGCGCGCCATCCGTGGCGCGCATGCTTTTCATTTCCTTTTCCCGTTATCACCTTCATATTTTCCCCGCAGTGCTGCACATTTTTGTGTCTGTTTTTTATCCTTACAAAAATAAAGGTTAAATAACACTATTCCGCTGTACCTTCCCCTGAGGGTAACCTCTATCCTGCGTGTATACACGACACAGGAAGAAAAAAAACATATCGATGCATAATATCCTGAAGGAAATAATTACTATATATAATTCCATAATGATATAAGTAAATGGCTTGTATCACTTTACTGATATATGCAAACTGACCGGAGTTACCTGAAACGCATCATCATAATGAGGTTCTCCGCCGTGAAATTATCTGCCAACGCTGTATTACCTGCCGGTCTGCTGCTGCTTTCTGCGGTGTGGAGTGGCGCTGCCGGTGCTGCTCAGCTGCTGAACAGCTCCTATGATATTGCCCGTGAATTATTCACGGAAATCAACCCGCTGTTTGAAAAACAGTGGAATGCGGAACACCCGGACGATCCGCTCACCATCCGCCAGTCGCACGGCGGTTCCTCAAAACAGGCGCTGGCGATATTGCAGGGACTGCGGGCTGATGTGGTCACTTATAACCAGGTGACAGATGTGCAGGTTTTGCATGATAAAGGCAATTTGCTGGCGGCTGACTGGCAGGCGCGTCTGCCGAATAACAGTTCTCCGTATTATTCCACCATGGCCTTTCTGGTACGCAAAGGTAATCCGAAACAGATAAAAGACTGGGATTCTCTGCTGCGTGATGATGTGAAAATCGTTTTCCCGAACCCGAAAACCTCAGGCAACGGCCGTTACACCTATCTGGCTGCGGAAGGTTTCTGGCAGCAAAAAAATGGCAAAAATAGTGCCAAAACACAGGAACAGATGAAAAAATTCCTCAGCAATGTTGCGGTATTTGATACCGGCGGCCGCGGAGCCACCACGTCATTTATCGATCGCGGGCTGGGGGATGTACTGATTAGTTTTGAATCAGAAGTGAATAATATCCGCAATGAATATGGCGCGGATGATTATGATGTTATCGTCCCTGCGTCCAATATCCTGGCGGAATTCCCGGTGGCGCGGGTGGATAAAAATACAGAAAAGAATGGCACACAGGCCGTTGCTGATGCCTATCTGACCTTCCTGTACAGCCCGGCAGCGCAGGCAAAAATGACACAGTTTAATTACCGTGTTACTGACCCTGATGTGATGGCTGCGGCCAAAGGACAGTTTCCGCCGGTCACTCTGTTTAAAGTGGAAGATCAGTTTGGTTCATGGTCTGAAGTGATGACAAGCCGTTTTAATTCAGGCGGTGAATTTGACACCCTGATGGCTCAGGGACGCTGATATGGCAAGGCGGGTGTTGCCGGGATTCGGCCTGTCCCTCGGGTTTACGCTGCTCTACAGCGGGCTGATTCTGTTGCTGCCCCTCACCGCGCTGGTGTTACAGCTGGCGCAGATGAGCTGGGCGCAGTACTGGCAGGTGATCACCGGCCCGCAGGTGGTTGCCGCCTATAAAGTCACGCTGCTCGCCGCGCTGGCCGCCAGTCTGTTCAATGCCGTTTTTGGTGTGCTGATGGCCTGGATACTGACCCGCTACCGCTTTCCCGGCCACCGTATTCTCGACGGCCTGATGGATCTGCCCTTTGCGCTGCCTACCGCAGTTGCGGGGCTGACACTCGCCACGCTCTTTGCCCCGAACGGCTGGTACGGCCGTTTTTTTGACTCGTTTAACATCACCGTGGTGAATACCTGGATTGGTATAGCTGTCGCTATGATGTTTACCAGTATCCCGTTTGTGGTCCGCACAGTACAGCCGGTACTGGAAACCCTGAAACCGGAATATGAGGAAGCGGCAGAAACGCTGGGTGCCTCGCGCTTTCAGATATTCCGGCGTGTGATCTGGCCGGAGATAGCCCCGGCAGCGCTGGCGGGAACCGTTTTATCGTTTACCCGCAGCCTCGGCGAGTTCGGTGCGGTGATTTTTATCGCCGGTAACCTGGCGTGGCAGACCGAAGTGGTGTCATTCCTGATTTTTGTCCGTTTACAGGAATTTGAATATCCGGCGGCAGCGGCCATTGCCTCGGTGGTACTGATGACATCACTGGTACTGCTGCTGGCCGTCAATATTATCCAGAGCCGCGCCGGGTTGCGAACAGGCAGGTCACATGGCTGATTCGCTGCGCCGCAGGCGTTTTCCGTGGCAGAAGTGGCTTCTTATCTCAGCCGGTCTGCTGCTGACGCTTGTGATCCTGATTATTCCGCTGGTATGGATTTTTGTCACCGCGCTGTCTGATGGCATCGGCGGTGTGATCCGTGCACTGGCGGATGCGGATATGCTGCACGCTATCTGGCTGACGCTGATTGTGGCGCTGATTACTGTACCGGTGAATCTGATTTTCGGCACACTGCTGGCGTGGCTGGTGACACGGTTTCACTTTCCCGGCCGCCAGTTGCTGCTGACGCTGGCGGATCTGCCGTTTGCGGTATCGCCGGTGATTGCCGGTCTGCTTTATCTGTTGCTGTACGGCTCCAACAGCTGGCTTGGCGGTTTTCTTGAAAGCTCGCTGGATACCCAAATCATGTTTGCGCTGCCGGGGATTGTGCTGGTGACTATTTTTGTGACCTGTCCCTATGTGGTCAGGGAGCTGGTGCCGGTGATGCTCAGTCAGGGCGCGCAGGAAGAGGAAGCTGCTGTGCTGCTGGGCGCCCGTGCATGGAAGATCTGGTGGCGGGTGACACTGCCGAATATCCGCTGGCCGTTGTTTTACGGCGTGATTCTGACTAATGCCCGTGCTATCGGCGAGTTTGGTGCGGTCTCTGTGGTCTCCGGGGCGATTCGCGGGGAAACGTTCACTCTGCCGTTGCAGGTGGAATTATTGCATCAGGATTATCAGACGGTGGCGGCGTTTACCGCATCCGGTCTGCTGGCACTGATGGCTGTTGTGACCTTATGCATCCGTCACGGGGTGATGGCATATCAGGGATTCCGGAGGAAATATGAGCATTGAGATCCGTCATCTGACACATCATTTCGGCGCGGAGCCGGTATTGCAGGACATTTCGCTGTCGGTGGCGGACGGCGAAATGGTGGCGCTGCTGGGGCCGTCCGGCTCCGGAAAAACCACACTGCTGCGTATTATTGCCGGGCTGACGCCTCATACCGCCGGTGAACTGTATATCAGCGGTGAGGAAGTCTCAGGGCTGGCCGCCGGGGAGCGCCGCGCCGGGTTTGTCTTCCAGCACTATGCGCTGTTCCGGCATATGACGGTGTTTGACAACATCGCGTTCGGGCTGACCGTACTGCCGCGTAAAATACGGCCGTCAAAAACCGCGATCCGCGATAAAGTGATGTCGCTGCTGGATAAAATTCAGATGCCGCATCTGGCGGATCGCTATCCGGCGCAGCTTTCCGGCGGACAGCAGCAGCGGGTGGCGCTGGCAAGAGCGCTGGCGGCAGAGCCGCGTATCCTGCTGCTGGATGAGCCGTTCGGTGCCCTGGATGCAGGGGTGAGAACCGAACTGCGCCGCTGGCTGCGTCAGTTGCATCATACTCTGGGATTCACCGCCGTGTTTGTGACACACGATCAGGAAGAGGCACTGGAAGTGGCCGATCGTATTGTGGTAATGCGCAGCGGGCATATTGAACAGGTTGCGGCACCGGAAAGCCTCGGTAATGATGACAGCAACCGTTTTGTGACAGAATTTCTTGGTCAGATAAATATTTTCCGCGGTGATATCGGTACTGACGGTGTGGTGCGGATTGGCGGTGTGCGCCAGCCGGTTGCCGCACTGACCGCCGGTTCCGGGCCGGTGGCCGTATTTGTGCGGCCATGGTCGCTGACATTGCAGAATACCTTTTCTGCGGATGCGGTTGCCGCACGGGTTGTGACCATCCGTTCACACGGGCATTACCGTACTGCGGTGGTGACTGCGGAAGCCGCGGAGGATGAGGTGACGGTGATATTACCGCCGGATACACGCGCCGCAGCCGGTGATTCTGTCTGGCTGACAATCAGGGAATTGCGGCTGTTCCGCGGTGAAGACGAACTGGCACTGCTGCCGCAGGCGCAGTGTGCATAAAGATGAAAATAATTCCGGTTGCATACTGCCTTGCGGCGGCGGTATGGTTTCCGTTTACGGCTCAGGAGGCAGAACAACGTGGCATCTATCAGTAATGGGATCGGCAATACCCCGCTTTTCCGGCTTGCCCGGCTGGGGGAGGAGTACGGTGCGGAAATCTGGGTCAAACCGGAAGGGAGCAACCCCGGTGGTTCGGTAAAAGATCGTGCGGCGAAAAGTATGATTGAAGGTGCCGAACAGCGCGGGGAAATTCGTCCCGGCGACACGCTGATTGAAGCCACCAGCGGCAATACCGGCATTGCGCTGGCTATGATCGCCGCCATACGCGGATATAAATTAAAGTTGCTGATGCCGGAAAATATGAGTGCCGAACGTCAGGCTGCCATGAAGGCCTACGGCGCGGAACTGGTGCTGGTCAGCCGGGCGCAGGGTATGGAAGGGGCACGGGATCTGGCGCAACAGATGGCAGCGGACGGGGAAGGTTATGTGCTTGATCAGTTTAATAACGCCGATAACCCGCTGGCCCATTACCGGACAACCGGCCCGGAGATCTGGCAGCAGACAGACGGGCGAATCACACATTTTGTGTCCGCGATGGGTACCACCGGCACCATCACCGGGGTTGCGCGTTATCTGAAAGAGATTGCGCCGCAGGTGAATATTACCGGCCTGCAACCGGCGGAAAACAGTCAGATTCCGGGTATCCGCCGCTGGTCACCGGGGTATCTGCCCGGCATTTTTCAGCCGCAGCTGGTGGATGATATTCTGGATATCACGCAGCAGGAAGCGGAGGACACCATGCGTCAGCTGGCGCAGCAGGAAGGGATTTTCTGCGGGGTCAGTTCCGGCGGGGCAGTCGCCGGAGCACTGAGAATCGCAAAAGAAAAACCGGGGGCAGTGATTGTCGCGGTGATTTGTGATCGCGGCGACCGTTACCTCTCTACCGGCGTCTTCGGCTGAGTCTTTATCCCGCTGTTTTACCGGTATATTTCATGTGCAGCAGCGGGAACGGGTTTCCCTCACCATCCAGCTCATCCGCCTGTAACTGCTCAACCGCATAATTCAGCAGGAATTTACCGGTACCTTTGCCGCGAATTTCCGCATCCACAAACAGCATCTCAATCCGGTTAGCGTCTGTGCCGAGGAAGCCGAGGATCTCTCCGTTTTCATCCTGTGCCACCACTACATTCAGGTTCGGCAGATAGGTATTGAGCAGCAGCGGACGCAGTTTTTCAATATCATCCTCACATAAAAAATCGTGTGTGGCGCGGACGGAGGATTCCCAGATGGCAACCAGGCGCGGGAAATGATCCGGTTTGGCCGGGGTGATAATTAACATGGCAGATCCGTAAATCAGTGGTATTAAGAATGGCCGGTGTCCCGGCATGCCGGGACACCCTGAGACTGATCAGCTATTGGTATACCGTTTTTTGGGTGTACAGATATATACCCAGGCCGGCGGAACGTTGAACAGCACACGTTCTTTACGAAAATGGAAATACCGGTGCAGGTACTTCTCAAACTTGGTGGTGTACTGGAACAGAATAAACTGCCCGTCGCTGACTTCAATATTGTCGCGTACTGCTTTCAGAATACGCAGTCCGACCCGGCGGTCAATCGACAGAAACGGCAGACCGGAAAAAATCACATTATACGGGCGGTTCAGTTTCTCTGCCGAGTCCGAAAAAATCCCCAGGCGGTTATCCTGAAATTTATTCAGCAGACTGACAAAATACGGATCAATTTCATAGGCATCCAGTTTGGCCTGCGGATTCATCTGATCCAGAATCTGACGGGTAATAACCCCGGTACCGGCACCCAGTTCAGCAAACTGCTGAACACCATTCCAGTCGACGTGGCGAACCATTGCACGGCACAGCCAGCGTGATGAGGGGGTAATGGTTCCCATGGTTGCCGGAGACGCAATAAACTTTTTGATGTAAGCGTAATAGCTCAGTAACGGTGAATAATTTGATACTTCCATAATAAGCATTCCTTACAAACCCGGCAGGTGTTCAGTAAAACAGAACATACAACGCACGTTTAAATAGCCACATCGGTGAAATATATTCAATATCATATGCTGATTATTCCCTTTCCTCTACAGATAAATAAGGTATTTTTTAGCAGGGAATAAAATGAAAAATTTCATAAAACGGTCATATAAAACAATAATATACTGTGTTTTATTTTCATTTTTTAATTAAAGGGCAGATAAGATTGATTTGTTATAAATAATAATCAGATGAATGAATGAGATAGCTGACAGGGAAAGAATAGCGGAATACAGGGTCGTTAGTACAGGAATGACGGCGATTTTTGCAAAAGCTGACATTAACGGAATAAACATGACACTCCGCACCGGCATATTATGCTGAATAAAAGCCGGTACGGAATAAGAACTAACTAGTGATGTATTTTTCCGTGATCCATTATCGCCTGACGGAGGCGCTGCTGTAACTCATAACGCTGTTCATACGGCAGCGGATTGCTGTCACCCAGGCTGACCATTAGTTCATTCATTTCAGTGATACTGTTACTCTCAATGGCTTTTTCCACATCAGCAACACTCTGTGCATAATCGCTCATACGGCTGTCCTTATTCAGTCTGATAGTAATGTTGTTATCCTACCTGAACAGCCGTAAAAACGTTAGTGCAAAACAGCGGTGGTTAGGCGGCATGATCATTATGCCGGGACGGTGGTTCCAGCGGCGGCAGGCCGTGTGCGGCTCTTGCCCGGTCACAGGCGGCGTTGTGCATACCGCTGACCCATGACTGATCAAATTCACGGCAGGGGGACGGACGCTGTGCGTAGATACTGCATGCCACGCACTGACCGACTTCCCCCTGAAGATTGATACAGCGCGGGGATTTCTGATCTGTGCCTTTCATACAGGCCATAAAATCATTCACTTTTTCTGTCATCTCTGCCGGCACCACACCGCCCGTGCTGTCCGTTTCCCCGTGATAAAACGAGACCCGGAAATAGGCACAGCATGCCCCGCACTGCATACAGGGATTGGTGTCCGCATCAGTAAACGCAATTACATTGCTCATGATAGTTAGCCACATTATGCAAACGCGGTGATAATTTCACCGCCGACCGAGTTTTGTCCTGAATAAATCATCAGGGTGGATTATTGTTTTTATTTTACCGCTGAAATTCAATAAAAATAAACAGCAATAGATCACAAAATAATGGGTAAGCTAAAATAATAAGTCTGCTAATTAAAGATGATCAGGATTATTGTCTGATATTTCAGCTAATTTTCTGTTTTTAAAAGATAAAGTAAATTCAATGTGGACTGTCCTCTCCTGCGCAATCTGCCGCCGCAGTCTGGCGCAAAGCTAAAAAAATCAATGAGGTTGCTGACAGTGGCAATACTTTCAATATGGTTTACTTTCCGCATCGGAAAACAGGCTCGGAAAGTAAAGGGAAAGGTATGCCATTGTCTCAGGATGAGCAGAAAGTACTGTGGTTGCCCGTCTGTGAAACACAGCCGCAGGGGGAGTATTTAAAAGCAGACAGTGCCCGCTACCGGCCGCTGCGTAATCTGTTCAACATTGCCCAGTCCTCGCTGCGCCGCCTGTTACAGCAGACGGATGAAGAAAACAGGGCACAGCACCGGCAGCAGATGCTCGCCGATCAGACCGCCCTGGCGGATGCGCTGCATCCGGTTCTGACAGACACTGCACGTGATATCAGCCTCTCCGGCTGGTATCTCTGGTGTCAGATTTTGCAGGACCCGTCACTCCGCGCTTTTGAACAATCCCTTGCCTGGTTCTCTGTTCAAATGACAGAACACTGGGAATACCTGCCGCCGCAACATACGGAAGATCCGCAGGCGGAGCAGATAAAATTACAGGAACTGAGTCTGATTCTGGGCACCGCCACCGAAAATTGTTTGTTTTACAGTGCGGTATTGCTGCTGCCGGTGACGGATGACATCCCCTATTACCATTATCTGCAATGTCAGCACCGCGGAACACTGCCGGCACGGTACATCCCGCCTTTTTTACAGAATTACTGACCGGTTACCGCAGCGCGGTGATGACTGTCAGCGGTCTGCCGCTGTCCGCGCCGCCGGTGACGGATGTGCAGCGGGAACATCCGCCGGTAAAGACGGTTTCTCCGGTTGCGGAACAGGCCGCCCGCCCGGATTTTCCGGCACTCAGCCAGCGCAATCACCACAACCGTGATACCGCCTTGCGGCAATTGCGCGAAATCTCACGCTACTTCAGGGACAGCGAGCCGCACAGTCCGCTCTCTTACCTGCTGGAAAAAGCCATCCGCTGGGGACAGATGTCACTGGCCGGGCTGTGGCAGGAAATATTACTGGAAGACAACAGCACACTGCTGGACCGGATTTTTTCACTGACCGGTCTGAATGATATGCAGATGACGGAATTGCCGGAGCCGGAAAGCGGCACGGCATCCGCAGATGAAAACCCGACCTTACCGGCAGAGCGCGGCAATACCGCACTGCGCTGGTAATCATTACACACACATAATAAGGATAGTTATGGCAAGTATTTATATGCGAATTGATGGCGTTGATATTAAAGGTGGCGCAACAGTTATCGGTCTGGACGGCGCGAACTGGTTTGCGGTGGATTCTTACAGCTGGGGCGGCTCCCGCAATGTGGCGATGGATATCGGTAACGGCAATAACGCCGATTCCGGTATGGTCGCGATTCAGCCGGTCAGTGTGGCAAAACAGATTGATGGCGCATCGGAAGATCTGCTCTCTTTCCTGTTTAATCCGGGCAAAGAGGGCAAAACCGTGGAAATCGCCTTTACCAAACCGGAAGCAGACGGCTCAGGTGCATCGGTGTATTTCCAGATTAAACTCTCTCATGCCCGTCTGACCGCCTACAACGTCAGCGGTTATGACGGTGCGCAGCCGCATGAAATGATCACATTCTCCTATGTGGAGATCTCCCAGAAACATTCTTATGAACTGGAAGGTGGTGAGCTGAAAGAGGGCGGTATTGTCACTTACAACCTGCCGCAGGGCAAGCTGCTGTCCGGCGCGAAATAACACTGAACGGGAAGCCTGCGGGCTTCCTGTTTTCTTGATAACCGCAGGAAAACTGTTATGGCAATGAATGCACAGCATAAGCGGGTAAATAAAAACCGCGTCAGTATTACGTATGATGTTGAAGTAAATGGTGAATCAGAAAACCGGGAACTGCCGTTTGTCGTCGGGGTGGTCGGTGACTTTTCCGGTCATAAGCCGGACGATAAAAAATGTGCGCCGGAAGACCGTGAATTTACCGGCATTGATAACGACAACTTTAATGATGTGATGGCGCAGATAAACCCGGAACTGACCTTTAATGTCACAAATACCCTCAGTGATGACGGCAGTGAATTTCCGGTGGAACTCTCTTTTACCTCAATGGCGGATTTCCATCCGGAAAATCTGGTCAATCAGATAGCACCGCTTAAATCGCTGGTCGAAACACGTAATCAGCTGAAAACACTGCTCAGCAAAGCAGATCGCTCCCGTGATCTGGAGCAGCTGCTCAAAGAAATCCTGCAAAACACCGGCGCACTCAGCGCGCTTTCCTCTGAACTGGCTGTGCAGGAGGAAGACTGATGAGCGACACTCTGCAACAACAGATGGCTGCATCACAGAGCATGGCAGAGCTCAGCTTTCTGGATCGTGCGGTGCAGGCCACCGTGCAGACCCCGCCGGACACCACCCGTGACCTGATGACAGCACTGACCCGCCAGGCAATGGCGGGCACCGTGAGCTGGGACAAAAACCTGACGCTCACTTTGCGTAAGGCTATTACGCTGATTGATAAACAGATTTCCGCACAATTATCCGAAGTGATGACCGCACCGGATTTCCGGCGGCTGGAAGGCAGCTGGCTGGGGCTGCATAAACTGGTCAGGGAGAGTGACCCGGGCGCAGATCTGAAAATCCGTATGGCGGATTACACCAAAACCGAGCTGCTGCAACAGTTTGAAAATGCCCCCGCGATTGACCGAAGCCCGTTTTTTAACTGTGTTTATCAGGCTGAATTCGGTACCGCAGGCGGCCAGCCGTACGGGGTGCTGCTCGGGGATTTTGAATTTGGTTACGGTGATGAGGATGTGGCACTGCTGCGTTACATCGGCGAAGTGGCCAGTGCCTCCCATGCGCCGTTTGTGGCGGCAGCGGGGCAGTCGATGTTTGATTTTCAGTCAATGACCCAATTTGCGGACGGCAAACCGGTGGCCGCCGGGTTTGATGCTCCGGCGTATGCTTCCTGGAATGCGTTCCGCGCCGCCGATGAATCCCGCTATGTGGCACTGACACTGCCGAAAACCCTGGCGCGCCAGCCTTACGGCACCGGCGGCAAAAGTATCAGCGGGTTTGAATTTGAGGAACTGCCGCAGCGGGCGGACGGCTCGGCGCAGGTGTCGTCGCAGGATCAATTTGTCTGGAGCAATGCCGCTTATGCTTACGGGCTGCTGCTGACACAGGCTTACCGCCGCTTCGGCTGGTGTACGGCGGTGCGCGGGGCGGAAAATGGCGGCAAAGTGGATAATCTGCCGAACTATATTTACCGCAATGATGCCCGTGATGCCGTTCAGCTTTGTCCGGCACAGGTGAATCTCACCGATGAGCGGGAAAAGGAGCTCAGTGACCTCGGCTTTCTGCCGCTGGTGCATTACAAAAATGCCGCACACGGCGTATTTATGGGCGCGCAGACGGTACATAAACCGAAAATCTATACTGACCCTGCGGCGACGGCCAATGCGGCGATTTCCGCCAGACTGCCTTATGTGATGGCGAGCAGCCGTATCGCGCAGTATCTGAAGGTTATAGGGCGTGACCGCGTCGGATCAAATCTTTCGGCGGCGGATGTGGAAAAATCCCTCGGCCGCTGGCTGCATCAGTATGTCAATCCCAATGCTATCGGCAATGAAGCCAAAGCCACGCATCCGCTGGCGGAAGCCAAAGTTACTGTAACGGATTTACCGGGCCGTCCCGGCATGTATGCGGCGGTGGCGTGGGTCCGGCCGTGGTTACAAATGGAAGCCCTCACTGCTTCTCTGCGGATGGTGGCGGATATTCCGGGCGGGTAATACAGGATGTCACGGATGACGGATTTTCAGACCGCACTGCATCAGGCCGCAGCTCAGCAGGATCACAGTCAGTTTCGGGCACTGATACAGCACTGTATTCACGGCATCGACCGGCTGTGCAGCGCTCAGTTGCAACAGGTGCTGCATCACCAGATGGTGTTTACCGGCAGCGGTGAATATGACGAACTCTATACCGCCACCCGGCTGGCAGAGCTGGGTGAGGTGTCACTATGTCCGGTGATCACCGGCACTGACCCGCATTTTACCGGAGATGACCTGCACTGGTTCTCGGCGGATCACAACAGAATTTCCCGCATTCTGAACAGCCCGGATTACTACTTGTGGCAAAAGTTACGTTGTCACGAACAGGCGCGCTTTCTTTATCTGGCGCTGCCGCGTTTTCTGCTGCGTTATCCGCATAAAACACCACACTGCGGCTTTGTTTATCAGCCGGATAACCATCCCGGCGGGGCGTTATGGGGTAATGCCGCCTGGCTGGTGGTGATGAATGTTATCTGTGAATTTGAGCGGATCAGCTGGTTCGGTTTTTTGCGCAGTTATAACGGCAGCGGCACACAGGGGGCGATAGTGGCTCCGCTGACGGGCGGGGATGCGCTTACGCCGGCGGAGATAATCACGGAAACCGATCTGGCCTGCGAACAGGATAATTTCTGGGCAGAGCAGGGGCTGACGGCCTGTACCTCTCTGTATCTCAGCGGACAGTACGGTTTTTTCAGTTATTACAGTGTCTGGCAGCCGCCTGAACCCCGCTGGCGGCAACTGACTATACTGCCGGTGAATCTGATGGCCTGCCGGTTTGCGCATGCTATCCGGACGCAGATCCGTGACAAAATCGGCAATTTTGATTCGTTATCCGCCTGTCAGCGCAGCATAGAAAAGTGGCTGAAACGCTATGTCAGCGATGTTGATTACGGCGAGGATGCCATTATGGCCGATTATCCGCTGCGCCGGGCGGCAGTCGTCATGAGTGCGGACCCGGCGCGTTATCAGTGCCGCATCTGCCTGCAACCGCAGTATCAGTATGATATCAGTGAGGCAAATGTGGATCTCACACTCTGGTTTTCGCGGCCGCAGGGAGAGGTGTTGTCATGAGCCTGCTGGAGCGGCTGTGTCATGAGGCGGATGAGCCGCCGTATCAGCCCTGTACGGAACGTGCGATCACGGCTCATCTGTACAGGATTATCAACGCCAGAGCACCTGTCTGGCAGGACGGCAGGAAAAGCAGTGGTATTGCCGGGTTTGGTCAGAGTCATCTGCTGCGGGCACAGGGGAAATTCCATCTCACGGCAATCGCACAGGAAATTGAAAGCCTGATCCGCTGCTATGAGCCGCGTTTACAGCAGGTGAGTGTCACCATTGTGCCGCACTCATACCGGCAGCATCAGATTCATTTTGAGATCACCGCGCTGTGCGGCGGCCGGGAAGTGTGTCTGCCGGTCTGCCTGGATTTTAATGCCGGACAACTGATAAACCCGGAGGCCGCGGGTGCGTGACAGTACACTGCATTACTTCGAACAGCAGCGGCAGCACCTGCTGGACGGGCTGGATGCCTTCTGCCGTCAGCATCCGCATCAGGCGCAGTTGCTGGGGATCAGCAGAGAAACGATTACCGATCCGCAGCTGCGGGCGCTTCTCGACGGTGTGGCGTATCTGACGGGGCTGACTGCACAGCAGCTGGATTTGACCGCGCCGCAACTGACGGAAACCCTTGTCCGCACGGTATTTCCGGATTATCTGCGCCCGGTGCCGGCACTGCTGCCGGTGGTATTCACACCGCAGGCAGCGGCACAGGTGCAGACGGTGGCGGCGGATACACCATTCACCACCCTGAACGCCGCCGGGGATATCATACACTGGCGGACACAGCACCCGCTGACGCTGATACCGCTGGCGATAACCGGGCACCGGTTTATCCCGCAGGTGGTGATCTATCCGGAGCAGGGGGAGAACCGCACCGCCGCCTGCTCCCTGCAACTGACATTTTCGGTGACCGCGCCGGGAATCTCTGTATCAGAACTGAATCAGGCCTCACTGACACTGAATTTTACCGGTGACGGGGCTTTTCCCTGGCTGATCGATGATGCGATCCACCGGCAGTGTGCCGCTGTCCGGCTGAACACAGGAGAAACTGAGATCTTTCTGCCGCCGGAAGTGTGTCAGCGGCTGCCGGTGACATATCGCACCGGCGCGGCGGAGAATGTTCAGGCGCTGTTGTATGATGCACTGTGATATCCGGAACAGGCCGCAGGCACGGTGATCTCACTGGCGGAATCACTACAGCAGTGCAGCGGGCAGACTTTCACACTGACCTTTATCTTCCGCGATATGCTGCCGCACCCGGCACGTTTCGCCCGCAATGACAGTATCGTGCTGTTCCGTACCGTGCTGACAAATTGCTTTGAACATCAGAGTGAGCCGCTGCGGGTATCGCCGGACACAAATCCGCACCCGTTGTGCGCGGATACCGGGCCGGCGGTGCTTCTGCATTCAGCGGAAGCAGTGACGGATATCACGACACTGCCTGCCCGGTCTGTATCGCAACTGTACCATCAGGCGGTCACACAGCGCTCAGTCTGCTGCTGGCAGCCGGTGTGCGGCGCTGCGGGAGAGGTGACGCATCTTAACTGCCTGTTATCGGATGAAGATGACGGGGAGGGACACACCCGGCTCTGGGTCGTGCGCGGCCGCGGGACTCAGGGCGCTCTGGCAGAGGCCGCCGCCGGAGAGACTGTCACACCGCAGCAGGCTGATCCGCTGACGTATCATGCCGTTGCCGTTCAGCGGGCAATGCGGCGTCCTCTGCCGCCGCAGCCGGACCCGTGTGCACTCTTTTTGCGGCTCCGGCAGACCCGGTTATCCGATCTTATTGATTCACCGGACGCGCTGAAAACGCTTTTATCGCTGTATGACCGGCAGAGTTCACCGGTGATTTCCGGGCTGATTGCCGCCATAGAAGAGGTCACATCCGCGCCCGGCGTGACCGTCCGTTTTTATCATCATCTCCCGCTGACCATTCTGGGGCGGCATATTACCGTCACACTGGCACACAACACACCTGCGGCAGGAACGGCCTTCTTTGCCGCACTGCTGGAAGCACTCTTCACCGCACTGAGTCATGATCACGAATTTATTCAGCTTACACTGCGCCGCGGCAATGACAGCCGTGAGGCATATCACGGGCCGCTGAGGATCACTGATGAGCCGTTCTGATACACCCGGTCTGCTCGGCACCGGCGGGGTGCTGCCGCGTTATATCACCGGGCCGGTGGCGGAGTATGCACAGGCTCACCAGCAGACCGCTCCGCAGGATTTTTTCCTGATTTTTGATGCGGTCTGCCGCCGGTTACAGCAGGCGGCAGACAAACAGCAGGCCGGACAATCCGCAGCTGCTGAATTACCGCTGACAACGCTGATACAGACACTGTTGCCTGACGCGGCGGTCTGTTATCCGGCGGCGGCGCAGGTATGGAGCGGAAATACCCGGCTGCGGGCACTGAACAGAACAGCATCTGACTTTTTTGCCTGCCGCACGGAATTTCAGTATGCGCCGCCTGTCCGTATGCCGTATCACCCGCCTGCCGGCACCGGAAACTGCCTCGGCGGCGGTACCATGATCGGCACACACTGTTATCTGCGGGCAGTTCATCTGCGTGTGCACGTGTTTACTGATCCGCTGCAACCCCGCGACAGCTGGCAGACCGGCGGAGAATATCACCATTATCTCGGGTTATTTATCCGTACGTTTTTCCGCCGTCCGCTGACGTTTGACGTTATTTTCCGGACAGATAATACACAGATGATGCCTGCACAACTTGCTGCCGCCACATCCCAGCTAGGACGAAATACCCGCCTCTGACAAGGAACCGCTATGCTGACTATCGATTTACATCAACTTATCCGGCGCTTATCGCCGCCGCTGGTGACGGCACTGGAGGATGCGGCGCAGGAGTGTGTCCGCCGTCATCACCGCGCGGTCACACCGCTGCACTGGCTGCTGGTGATCGCAGGCTGCCGTGAACTTACCTGGTCTGCGGCACCGGCGGATAACGCGGCTCTGCAATACAGTCTGAATGATGCGCTGGCACTGCTGCCGCAGACAGCGGATGCCTCCCCGGTATTTGCGCCGGAACTGACAGAACTGCTGAAACAGCTCTGGCTGCATGTTTCGCTGAATCAGGGCGGGCAGCAAATCAGTGATATCCATATTTTACAGCTGCTGCGCCAGACGGCGTGCAGCGGCATTCCGCCTGCGGTAACGGCATGGGTACAATCCGTGGATGCTCAGTGGCTGGCACAGCAGATAACGGCCTTACCGCAGACTGATGCTCCGGTGGTACAGGGCAGCCACTGCGCAACGCTGCTGGAGACGTATGCCCGCGACCTGACCGCCCTGGCGCGGGCGGGAAAGCTGGACCCGGTGATTGGCCGTGACAGTGAAATCCGCCAGATTCTGGATATTTTCTGCCGCCGCCGTCAGAACAGCCCGATTATGGTCGGTGAGGCAGGCGTGGGGAAAACCGCCATCGCGGAAGGGCTGGCGCAGCAGATCAGTGACGGCAATGTGCCGGAGCGTCTGCGCGGCTGCGAAGTGTGGGAGTTGGATTTGACGGCATTACAGGCGGGTGCCGCTATGAAAGGGGAATTTGAGCAGCGGCTGAAAAACCTGCTGGCGGAGATCCGCACCGGCAGCACAGAAAAAATTATCTTTATCGATGAAGCCCATACCCTGATCGGTGCAGGCGGCACGGCGGGTCAGGGGGATGCAGCGAATATCCTCAAACCGGCGCTGGCACGCGGGGAATTCAGAGCCCTGGCCGCCACCACCTGGTCCGAATACAAACAGTTTATTGAGCCGGACCCGGCACTGACCCGGCGTTTCCAGCCGGTAAAAATCGCCCCGCCGGATGAGGCAACCACGCTGACCATCCTTAATACCCTGAAACCGGTACTGGAGCAGCATCACGGCCTGCCGGTGACAGAAGCCGCCTGTGAGGCGGCGGTACGGCTCTCTGTCCGCTATCTGCCGGAACGGCAACTGCCCGATAAGGCTATCAGTCTGCTGGATACCGCCTGTGCCGGGTTATCGGTTTCTCGTTCAGTCACACCGGAAAGCGCGGCAGATGCCGTGAATGACCACCATATTGCGGAGGTGATTGCGCTGTGGACCGGCATTCCGGCCGGGCATCTGGCCGCGGATGACATTTCCCGGCTGAGCAGCCTGGAAGCGAAGGTCGCGGAGCGGGTGATCGGCCAGACCGCACCGGTGGCGGCGGTGGCACAGGCTATCCGCATCGCCCGCAGTGGTCTGAATAACCCGCTGCGGCCGCAGGGGGTATTTCTGATGTGCGGCCCGGGCGGTACCGGAAAAACCGAAACCGCACTGGCACTCTGTGAAGCGATCTGCGGCGACGAACGGCGGATGGTCACACTGAATATGACGGAGTTTAAAGAGCCGCACAAAGTCTCCATGCTGCTGGGTGCCCCGGCAGGCTATACCGGCTACGGCAAAGGCGGTGTGCTGACCGAAGCCGTGCGCCGCAACCCGTATACGATTCTGCTGCTTGATGAGATGGAAAAAGCCCATCCGGCCATTCATGACGTGTTTTACCAGATTTTCGACAAAGGCCGCATTGCTGACAGCGAAGGGCGGGAAATCGATTTTCGGCACACGATCATCATTATGACCAGCAATGCGGCGGAGGAAGATATTGTGGCGCACTGCCGGGATGAACGGCCGGAAACCGCTGAACTGGTGCCGCTGATTTTTCCGGCGCTGCTGCGCCATTTCCGGCCGTCGTTTCTTGGCCGCACCACTATTATTCCGTATTACCCGCTCAGTGACACGGAAATGGCAGCAATTGCCCGGCTGTCACTGGAACGGGTGGGGAAACGTATTCAGGAAACCTATCAGTGCGGGTTTGATTATTCAGATGAATTAGTCACTTATCTGTTGTCACTGCCTTATTCAGCAGAAACCGGCGCAAGAGCGGTTGAGCAGGGGATAACGGGTAAACTTCTGCAGCAGATTGCCGAAGCCTGTATTGAAAAACGCAGGCAGCAGACTGCCATCACCCGGGTTTCATTATCAGTCACTGATAATAAACCTGTTGTTTCTATTGATTAACATCAGGATCACGCTATGTCATTGACGATTCGGATAGTCAGCGCGCCGGAGAATAACCATCTGTCACAATACTGCTTTGACGGCAGAGACGGCACTATCGGACGTGATGCACAGGCCGATATTGTGCTGGATGACCCGCATTCCCGTATTGAGGATATTCACGCCACACTCCGCTGCACCGCCGCCGGTTATATCCTGACTGATACCAGCCGTGACGGAGTTTTTGTCAACAACCGGCACGATGCCCTGGGGCACGGCACGGACTATCTGTTACAGGATGGCGACATGCTGGGGATCGGTGCTTTCCGGCTGCTGGTATCCTGTTTTTCCCCGCTGAACCGTGCACCGCAGCCTCTGAATACACAGGGTGAGGAAAATGCCCTGCGCAGCCTGTTCTCCCCGGCGGATGATAACACCTGTTTTGATGATGATCCGTTTCTCGGTGCCGTACCGGTGAAAAAGCCGGCACCGCATGATATCCGTTACCGTTTTTCGGCGGTGGCCAGACCGTACGGCAGTCCGGCATCTGTTCCTGAGTCTGTTCCTGAACCCGAGCCGGATATCGTACCTCAGCCGGTTGTTTTACCGCCGGAAACCCCGCTGCCGCAGGTACTGACCGGTGACAAACTCGCATTGCTGCAATCGCTGCTGCCGGAAATCAGCCGGGCACGACACATATCGGTGTGCTCGCCGGTTTCTCTGCGGCAGCACAGGCCAAAAATAAGCAGGTGATTGCAGTTCTCCCGCTTCCGGTGATGCAGATGTCGCTGTTTCTGGACGGACAGACACTGTCACTCGCGGCGGGAGACGATGATGATCAATGAAACTGCCGGTGTCTGGTGGCAGGAGGGATTGTTTCTCCAGCCGGAACATTTTATTCAGGAAAGCCGCCTGCACAGCCATTGTCTGCGGGATGTGACCCGGCAGCTGAGCGGCGGTCTGGCCGGTTTCTCCCGGCTGATGACAGATGAGTCTCTGACGGGGGCGGGAAAACTGACCCTGTTACAGGCACACGGCGTGATGCCGGACGGCACGCCGTTTGTTACAGACACGCCGCTGACGGTCAGTCTGGACGGATTATCCGGGGATATGACCTTTCTGCTGACATTACCGCTGAGCAGTGCGCCGGATCGTTTTAGCGCAAAACCGCTCAGTGTGAGTGACAACAGGGCGCCGCAGACGCGTGAGCCGGTGATGATCAGCGCCGCACACCTGAATCTGCAACTGAAATGTGCCTCACAGCGCCGTGAGGATGAAACCGGGCTGACGGTTGCCCGGCTGCACTGCCGGGAGGGCGCCGGTGATGGTACGGCGTAAAAATTATTCTCTGGATGCGGTACCGAAGCGGGCTCAGATCGTCACGCTCCCGACGTCGTCCCATTGGCGCGTAATTGCGGGAAGCGCAATATACGATGTAAGCCAGTGGCGCTATCACGGGATCTCAGGCCACTTTGCGCATCGTGATGCTCTGCTGATGGCCTTTTGTTCGGCGCTGGAAAGCCTGGCTCGTTTTTTCTCTCCCGCCAGCATGCGCGCCCTCTGTCGAGGTGGACTCCCCCTCTGGTTCCACTACCTCGACGCGAGGACGGATAGCGGGCAACCTGCCGTGCGTTGTCTTGCCGATATTCATCGCGATACGCTGGAGGCGTATGCCGTTTGGTTACTACACCGCCCCGCTAAAACGGCGTCAGGCCGTCACACTTATTCAGGTGCCAGAACGTTTTACAGCCAGTGCAAGTCTGTTTTGTTGGAGTGTATTAATCTTGGAGTGTTTAGCCGCGATGGCCTACCAGATAATCCGTTCCCTAACAGCAATCGGGCTCAGGTGCCTCACCGTCCCTACTCCAGGAATGAAATGCGACTACTGTTGTCCGCGCTGTCCACCGATTTAGCGCTTATCCGCCGTGGTGACTTTCAGGGGAGCCAAAGTGAGCGGCTGTTAGTGTATATCTTGCTTATTGCCGCGAAAACCGGGCGTAACCCGACGCCACTTTTTGAATTACGCCGTGATGCTCTGCAGCCTCATCCACTGAAACCGGACACGCATGCGCTGCTGATAACCTACAAGCGCAGAGGCAACAATATCGCGGTTCAGTCGCTCCGACGCACGCGGGAAATCGAAAGTGCGGTGTCTGTCCGTACCGATATTGCTACGCTGTTTCAGGAAGTTTTACGCTTTACCTCCCCTCTGGTTAATCAGGTTCCGGCGGAGCTGAAAGACTGTCTTTGGCTGTTTGAGCGAGATAAGCGGGGGAAATACGGCGGGGGTATAACCTGCCTGAACTGCAGTAATGTCCACTATGTCACCGGCCGGTTTGTGGTAAAACACAACCTGCGAGGGGATGATATTGATCCGGCCAGCGGCGAAGAGAAGCCGCTCCAGCTGACTTTTATGCGCCTGCGTAAAACCTTCGCATCCCGGCTGTGGCATTTAACCGGCGGCGATGTGGTCAGAACAGCCAACGCACTCGGCAATCAGCCGCAGGTCACCGACGCCCACTATCTGGCCGTAACCCAGAGATGGTTCGACGTCATCGTTTTGTCGGCAAATGCCTTGAAGCCGAACTTTGCGGAAAAGCGGATGATCCGGCCACCGTCAGCCAGCTGGCGCAAGAGATGCAAATATCGGCTGAAGAGGTGATGCGCTGCCTGGGTGGTCAACACAATACCGGCGTCGGCCGGTGCTCATCACCCTACTACGGGAAATTTTCGCCGCAGACGGGGGAAACTGTCTGCACCGATTTCCTTCATTGTTTCCGCTGCCCCAATCAGGTGGTGATGGAAACCGATTTATATCGCCTCTTCAGCTTCTATTGGCTGCTGATTAAGCTGCGTGGTCAGCTGACTCACCGTCGTTGGCATCAGACTTATGGCTGGGTGATCCGTGAGATAGATCAGGTGATTGCCCCACATTTCCCTGCGAAGCGTGTACAGCAGGCACTGGATCTCATTGAAAACCGAGCAGAGCATTTACTGGATATTCGCGATCGCATCCTGCGTTACCGGCGTGATATCGGCGTGTCACTGCGTATTACGCACAGGGTCAAATATCCGCAGGGGTTTTCCAGCATCTACCGTGATGAGGACATCTATCTGAGCGTGCGGGTTTCCCACCTTGCCTCGCAGCATATCAACGCCCTGTGTGCCGATCAGGGCCTTGTATCCTATGCAGGATTCAAGAAGCATATCATCCATCTTAGAACGGCCTGTTATCTGATTTGCGCCGTCTTTTCCGGCATGCGGGATGCCGAACTGGCGTCCCTGGAAGTCGGGTGTTTTTCCCGGCGGGAAGGGAATGAGGGCGAGATGTTTTGTTGGCTGAAAGGACTCACCTATAAACTGGAAGCCGACCCCATGCCCGCCGAATGGATGGTCCCTGATATCGTCGGAAACGCCGTCAGGGTCGCCACCCGCCTGGGGGAACCCCAGCGGGCCCGCTGTCAGGCGCGACGAATCAAACTGGAGACCCTGCTGTCGGAAGGGGCGATGCCGGACGCTGCTCGCAACGCATTGCTGCTCGAACTGGACGAAACCCGTAAACACCAATACGCGTTGATGGTGACCGAAAAAGAGCAAGGGCGTATTCTGGCCCTCAGCGGCTGTGTGGCGATCAGTTGCCTGCGCGACTTTGCGTCCCTGGCGGGGGTCATCGTTGAGCCGCCCGATGCCGACGGCATCAGCGATCACTCAGCCGTGTCCGTGGGGCAGCCCTGGCCGCTGGCCCCACACCAGTTTCGTCGAACCTTCGCGGTGTATGTGGCTCGCCACCTGATGGGCGATTTACGCTACCTGAGCGAGCACTTCAAGCACTGGTCGATGGATATGACCCTGTATTACGCTAAACAAGAGGGGCTCGACCACACCCTATTCTCGGATGTGCTCACCGAGCGCGATACACTGCAAGCTCTCATGATAGAGACGTGGCTTGCCACGGATATCCCTCTTGCAGGGAAAAGTGGGAAGCGTCTTCTCGCACAACGCCTGCGGGGGGAGCTCAAGACGGTGAAGGATCTACGCGATTTCTGTCGCCAACTCGGTGACGACGTGTTTATTCGTGGCACGGGGCATTCCTGGTGCATGGCCAGTGGTAATGAGTGTAATGGCCTCGGCCTGTATGATGCGTTGCATTGCCTGTCCTGCGAGAACGGCGTGATTGACAGTACTCAGCGCCCCATCTGGCGGGAGATACGCCAGCAGCAAATTGACGTTTTGCACTGCCCTGACCTGGGCCTCCCTTCCCAGGCGCGTTGCCTCGATCATCTGCGCGAGGCCGAGCGTATTTTACGCGAATTAGGGGATAACGTAGAGCCTTATGACATTTCTGACGCACCGTTTTCTGGAAAAACATTGTGAAAACAAAACGCACCGATACGCGAGCCTCTCTGGAACTTGCCCTGAAACGGCTCCAGGCGGATGTTCCCCTCACCGTGCCGAAAGGTGGAAAAATAAGCATCGCAGCGGTGGCCCGAGAGGCCGGGGTCAGCCATGCCACGATACATAACCGCTATCCGGATATTGCTGAGCATATCCGGGGAATTGTGAAACAGACGACCAGCGCCTCGCCGGCATTGCAAAAAAACCAACATGACGTTGCTTTTTACCCACCCCTGTGGATAATACACCTTTATTTACATTTGATTACAATAACCATGCTAGGGATCGCACATGCAGGGAAAACAAAAGCCGCGTTTATCAGTACGGCCGTTATGGCTGGGGCTCCTGGGGTGTATCACGGTACCGACCGTTCTGGCGACGCCGGCAGATGATGCCCGCCTGCAGCAGGAGGCGGCACGTCAGTTTCAGCAGCAGGAACAGCAGCAAAAATCCCGCGACGATGCCCTGACCCCGAAAGCGCCCGATATCCGCCTTTCTGAAGACACCTTTTCGCCTTCTCATCTGGTTTTTCCCGAAGAAAAACCCTGTTTTGCAATTAACCACGTCACCCTGACCGGGCAGGAAGCCCTGCCGCGCTGGGTGCCACTCACCCGTCTGGCAAACCAAGCGGTGGGGCACTGTGTGGGGGTAAAAGGCATCAACCTGTTGATGAGTACGTTGCAGAACCGGCTGATCAACCACGGCTGGGTGACCTCCCAGGTGCTGGCTCCACAACAGGACCTGAGCCGTGGAGAGCTGCAACTGCGCATTGTGCCGGGTAGCGTGCGGGATGTGCGGCTGACACCGTCATCGTCATCCCGGGTCAGTTTGTATTCCGCCATGCCGGCCCATCGTGGCAACCTGCTGGACGTGCGGGACATTGAGCAGGGATTGGAAAATTTGCAACGGCTGCCGACGGTGACCGCCCGGATGGCCCTGCATCCGGGAGAAGCCCCCGGGGAAAGTGATATTGTGATAGAACGCAGCCAATCGCGATTTTGGCGTGTAGGCGCATGGGTCGATGATACGGGCACGCAGAGTACCGGCCGCTATCAGGGCGGTGTGATGCTGGCGCTGGATAATCCGACGTCGCTTTCCGACCTGTTTTACGTCACCGCCAGCCGAGATCTGGGGTTTGCCGGTAAGAAAAGCACTAAAAACCTGTCCGGCCACTATTCGGTCCCCTTTGGCTACTGGCTGCTGGGCATCACCGCCAGTGATTATGACTATCATCAGACCATCGCAGGGCGCAATGCCGACATTCTGTATGCGGGTAAAAGCCGAACGCTTGATGTCCAGCTAAGCCGCGTGCTGCACCGTAACGCCACCTCAAAAACTACCGCCACCTATGACGTACTGGCCCGTGAAACCCGCAATTTTATCAGCAACGTTGAAATCGGTGACCAGAAGCGGCGTACCAGCGCCTGGCGGCTGGGATTAACCCACCGTCATTATCTGGGACCAGCGACGCTGGATGCGGGGGTAAGCTATCAGCGCGGTACGCGCTGGTTTGGTGCCCTGCCGGCACCGGAAGAACACTGGGACGACTATGGCGGTGTGACCGCATTGTCCAAAATCCTCAGCTGGAATGCCTCCCTCACCGCGCCCTTTGCGTTCGGCGGACAGGATTTCAGCTGGAATACCACCTGGCGGCGACAGATGAGCAATACACCGCTCACGCCGCAGGATGAGTTTTCTATCGGTAACCGCTGGACGGTGCGCGGGTTCGATGGCGAACGGACGCTCAGCGCCACCAATGGCTGGACGGTACAGAATACGCTGGCCTGGAGCACGCCCGTGCCCGCGCAGGAGCTGTATCTGGGGGCGGACTACGGGGAAGTGAGCGGCAACAGCACAACATTGAGCAACCTGACGGGCCGCCATCTGGCGGGGTCGGTGCTGGGATTGCGCGGTGCCATCACCCCCGCCAGCGTCAGTTATGACCTGTTTGCCGGACTCCCCCTGTCTAAACCGGCCGGGTTCAAAACCGACCCGGTGACGTTTGGCTTCAGCCTGAACTGGAACTATTAACCCTTTAGAACGAGCGTCGGCCCGCTTTGGTCTGGCGCGTAATACACTGCCGGGAACTGCCTGACCATGAACAAACACCTCTATCGCATTATTTTTAACTCCGCCCGCGGCATGCTGATGGTGGTGGCCGAGATCACCCGCAGTGGTTGGCTCCGTACGGCGCGTCGACGTTCACCGACGGGCGGTGCGGAGGTTCAGGTACGACTGTCCCCGTTATCGCTGGCGCTGTGGCTGGCCGCAGGGCTCGTCAGCCTGCCGGCGCAGGCCGACATTGTGGCGGATGTCCATGCCCCCGGCAATCAGCAACCCACCGTGCTGTCCACGGCCAACGGGCTGCCACAGGTCAATATCCAGACCCCTAACGAACAAGGGGTTTCACGCAACCAATATACCCAGTTCGACGTGGACACCCGCGGTGCCATACTGAACAACAGTCATAAAAATACCGCCACCCAGCAAGCGGGGATGGTCACGGGTAACCCTTGGCTGGCCAAACAGGAAGCCAAAATCATCCTTAATGAGGTCAACAGCCGTAACCCCAGCCAGCTGAACGGGTTTATCGAAGTGGCCGGCCGGCGGGCCGAGGTGGTCATTGCCAACCCGTCCGGTATTACCTGCGCAGGCTGCGGCTTTATCAACGCGTCCCGCAGCACCCTGGCGGCCGGTCAGGTGCTGATGGAGAACGGTCAGTTGAAGGGGTTTGATGTGGGCGGCGGGCGCATCAATATCGAGGGTAAGGGGCTGAATGCCGGTGATGCTGATTATACGGCGCTGATTGCCCGCGCGGTGGTGGTTAACGGCAAAGTCCATGCACGCGAACTCACCGTGACCACCGGCCAGAACGTGACGGATGCCCAGGGTCATGTGACCAGCATAAAACCCGCTGCTGACGAAGGTAAACCGGCGTTTGCCCTCGATGTGGCGGCGCTGGGCGGGATGTACGCCAATAAAATCACCCTGGTGGGCACCGAAAAGGGACTGGGGGTGCGTAACGCCGGCGAACTGGGGGCCGGTGCGGGTGAGCTTACGCTCAGCGTGGACGGAAGGCTGGACAACAGCGGTCAACTGCAAAGTCAGGGTAACCTCCAGATTGCCAGTCAGGGCGATATGGATAACCTGGGCAATCTGGTCGCGGGGAAAGAGGTCAGCCTGTCTGCCACCGGGACGTTACGTAATGAGGGACTTATCCGTGCGGGCGGCAATGCCACCCTGACCGCTGGCCGCATTGAGAGCACCTCCGGCAGTCATCTTGCCGCCGGAGTGGACGCACAGGGCGGGATAACCCAGCCGGGCAACCTGGTTCTGGCCAGTTCGGGAGAGTTAAAAGCCCGGGGTCAGAATCTGGCACAGAACACGCTGGAGGCCCGCGGCAGCCGTATCGATATGGGTGGCAGTCAGACCACCGCCCAAATGATGACGTTGACGGCCACCGAGGGAGAGGTTCGTACGGCGGGGGCGACTATCAGGGCGGAGAGTGCCCGCATTCAGGCTGCCACCGGATTCAATAACGACGACGGCCGGTTGTCTGCAGGCACCCTGTCGCTGCAGGCGCAAAGTATCGACAATAACCGCGGTCTGCTGCGTCAGGAAAACGCACAAAACCTGACCCTCGACAGCGGGGCAATACGCAACAACCAGGGCACGCTGACCAACGGGGGCAATACCGTTATCCGGGCCGCCCGGATGGAAAACCGCGGCGGCCTGTTAGCCGGCAACGGCCCGGATCTCAGTGTCACCACCGCGATACTTGATAATCAGCAGGGTACCGTACAGCTGACCGGAGACGGTACGCTGTCATTGCACACCGACCGCTTGATGGGTCATCAGGGCACCCTGCTGTCGGCGGGAAAACTGAATCTCACCGGCCATGACCTTGACCTGTCCGACGGAGAAACCCGGGCGCAGGCGTTGGCTGTCACCGCTGATACACTAAATAACCAGAACGGCCTGCTGTCGCAACGCGGTGACGGCGACATGACGCTGACGCTGCGGGATAGCCTGAACAACCATGGCGGACGGGCAGAAAGCGGCGGCAATCTGACGCTCAGCGCAAGGGGTCTGGATAATACCGAAGGTACCCTCCTGGCCGCAAACAGGGGCAATCTGAACCTGAACACGACGGGCGCTATCACTAACACTCAGGGCAATCTGCTGGCCGGCGGTGCCGTGCACCTGACGGCCCGTCAGTTGGACAGCCAGGGTGGGTTGATTTCTGCCACCGGCGGAGATGCCGTGCTTTCCCTCAACCAGAGCCTGAATAACACCCGCGGGCGTATCGAGGCCAGAGACGAGGTGGACACCCGTAGCCAGTCGCTCAATAATACTGCAGGCACAGTGCTGGGACAGCGGGTGTCCGTCGATACCCGGCAAGGTTCGCTGACCAATACCGACGGTCGCATCGTGGCTGAGGGGCCTCTGCAGATGGCCAGCGGAGTGCTCGACAACACGGGTGGCCGCCTGCAGTCCGGGGGTGACCTGCATCTGAATACCCACGGGCAAATGCTGACCAATACCCGTACCACCTCGGCGGGGATACTTAGCGGGGGCACGCTGTCGCTGACCACCGGCGATATCGACAATACCCAGGGGGTGATGGCCGCAGCTGGTGAGGCCAGCGTTAACAGCCAGCAGTTCACTAATACGGCGGGGAAACTGCTCGCCGACCAGGCGCTGACCCTGGTCACTCAGGCCGTCAACAATGCGGGCGGTCTGGTGCAGTCAGGTGCCCGCCTGTTTCTGGATACGCAGGGTGAACAACTGACCAACACCGACAGCGGTGAAACCGGGGGATTGGTTGCTCGGGGCGACCTGCAAATCAACTCCGGACAACTCGATGGCCGCCAGGGCGTGATACTCGGGCAAAACGTGCGACTCGATACCCATCAGCAGACGTTCAGTCACCAGGGTGGGCAGTTGATGGCTCGCGAGGAGTTGCGGCTTGATACCGGCCGGCTGGATAACAGCGCAGGGCTCATCCAGTCAGGGGGTGACGGACAACTTGATACGTATGGGCAGACGTTGACCAACCGGGAAAACAGCAAAACCGGCGGCATACTGACCGGTGGTGCGCTGACGCTCAGGACGGGCGATGTTGACAACCAACGGGGTACGCTCATCGGCCACGGCGATACCACCGTGACGGCCGGAACACTTGATAACCGCGCAGGCACCCTGGCCAGCGACGCAGCGCAACTCAGTCTTACTGTGGGCGAAACCCACAACCAGGGCGGTCTGCTGCAGGCGGCGATCGCCCTGACGCTGGATACGCAAGGACAGTCATTGTTTAATACCGACAGCGGGAACGCTGGCGGCATTCGCAGTCAGGGAACACTGACTCTGACGAGCGGCACGCTCGACAACCAACGGGGCGTGGTGGTGTCATCGGACGTGGCCCGGCTTACCACCACTGATCTGAATAATCAGCAGGGCCAGTTGACCGGTCATGGCGGGCTGAACCTCGCCACCCACACCCTGACCAATACCGCAGGCCGCCTGCAGTCTGACGCCGACCTAACGATTAATACTCAGGGATACGCGCTGGACAACGCTGACAGCGGTGATCGGGGTGGCGTGGTGGCGTTAAAAGACCTCCATCTCAGCAGTGGCCACCTGAATAATCAGTCGGGATTTATCGCCGCCGGTGCTCAGGCTGACCTCGCTACCACCACGTTGAACAACAGCCATGGGCAGGTGGCCGGCAACGGGGGGTTATCGATACACAGTCAAGCGCTTGACAACGCGGACGGTAAACTGCAGTCAGCGACGAACGTGCTTATCGATACGGCGGGACACACCCTCGACAATCAGCGCGGCCACATTGCGGGTGATGGGCAAACACGCATCAACAGTGGCGCACTGGATAATCAGTACGGGCATCTTCAGGGCGGAACTGACCTGGCGGTCAATACCCACCAGAATGCCCTGAACAATCAGCACGGCACCTTGCTCTCTGCCGGCTCCCTGACGCTGAACGCCGACCAACTCAACAATCAGTCCGGTGAACTCACCAGCCAGGGCGACGGACAGCTTACGCTCGGTCAGCAGTTGGATAACACTCAAGGGCGGGTGCGCGCCGGACATTCTCTGACTATCACTGCGGCTCAGGTGATTAACCGTGACACCAACACGCCGGGTAAAGGGATTGAGGCTGATTCGCTCGCGTTGTCAGCACAACAGCTTGACAACTCCCGCGGTGCGCTTCGGGTGACGACTCAACTGACCGCCACCGTGCGTCAGGCGCTGGTGAATGTGGCCGGACTGGTCTCGTCAGGTGGAGTGCTGACGGTGCGTGATGACGCGCAGGGGCAGCAGCTTTCGATAAATAACCGGGAAGGTACGCTGATTGCCGGGCGTGAGGGCCAGATAACCGCCGCAACCCTGAGCGGCGACGGTCAGGTGCTGTCTCAGGGCAATTTGGGGCTTCATCTGACGCGTGATTTTCATAACACCCGGACCCTGGGCGCCAATGGCAACCTGACGCTTGAGACGTCGGCGGCTATTGTGAACAACGGGCGCATCACTGCCGGCGATACACTCACCGTCACGGGGCAGCAGGTCACCAACACCGTGCAGGCTGAAATCAGCGCGCAGGAGACCCATGTTAATGCGCAGGACACGCTGACCAATACCGGTCTGATCGACGGCGGTCTTACCCACCTGACCGCCGGCACGCTCACCAACATCGGCACGGGACGCATTTACGGAGACCATGTAGCTCTCCAGGCCGGCACACTCAATAACCTCAGCAGCGATGACAAGGCGGCGGTTATCGCCGCCCGTGAACGTCTGGATATTGGTGCCGGCACGGTCAACAACCGCGATCATGCGCTGATCACCAGCCTGGGTGACCTGTACATCGGCGGGCACCTGGATGGACAGTATCAGGCCACGGGTCAGGGCACCCAGCTGAATAATCACGGCGCTACGATTGAAGCGGGCCGTGACGGCAGTATCAGCATGCGGGAGGTGAATAACACCAACCGCCACCTGGTGACCGAAGTGGTACAGACAGAAAAGAGTCAGCACCACGAAGCGGTGCTGAAAGGACAGACCACCCGCTATGACTGGGATAAGGTCGACACCAGCAAAAAGAACAAGTACGGTGTCCACACCGCCGTGATGCCGGACGGCAGCCGCAATGACGAGTTTTACGAATACCAGTACACCCGTACCGTCATGGAAACCCAAATCAGGGACAGCGACCCGGGCAAAATTCTCTCCGGCGGCAACCTGACGCTGAACGGTGACCGGGTGGCCAACCACGACAGCCAGATAGTGGCCGGCGGCACCCTGGGCAGCACGGTCGGTGAGGTGGATAATCAGGCAACAAAAGGCGACAGAGTCACCACGGATGAGGGCTGGCAAACACGCTGGTATGCAAAGAAGAAAAAGAAAAAAATTGGCGGCACCAAAACCTCACAGGGCCGGAGCACAAATGATTACCGCCCATCCCCGGTAACCGAGACCATCGACCTGAAGACGCTGACGTGGCAAGGGAATACCGCGCCGGACGGCAGTGGTTACCAGGCGGACGGGCGTCAGACGGCACGGGTCGATACGGCGGTGGCCAGCGTGGGCAGCATAGACACCGTCAAACCGGGAACACCGATGACCCTGACGACATTACCGGGTGGTACCGTCACCCTGACGGGCATGGCAGAGATGAAGGTCCGTCCGCTGGAACTGCCTGCCGGCCAGCAGTTTGCGCTGACGCTGCCATCCACGCTCGTCGACGGGCAGCCTGTGACGCCGGTCATCCGGGTGGTTGCACCGAACACGCGCCTGCCGGATAACAGCCTGTTCACCCTGCACCAGAGCATCGACAGTCATTACCTGGTGGAAACCGACCCACGGTTCACCAGCCAGAAAAAATGGCTGGGCAGCGACTATATGCAAACCGCCCTGCTCAGTGACCCCAGCCAGGTGCATAAACGCTTGGGCGACGGATACTATGAGCAGGGGCTGATACGTGACCAGGTCACGCAACTGACCGGCAGCCGCTATCTGGCCGGCTACGGCAGTGATGAAGAACAGTACAAGGGGTTGATGAACAGCGGTATCGCGTTTGGCAAACAATATGGCCTTGAACTGGGCGTGGCGCTGACGCCGGCACAGATGGCGCTGCTGACCACGGATATGGTCTGGCTGGTCAATCAGACGGTTACCTTGCCGGATGGCAGCACGCAGACGGTGCAGGTGCCGCAGGTTTACGCCAAAGTGAAGGCTGGTGATCTGACCGGCGACGGCGCCCTGCTGGGCGGAAAACGCGTCGTACTGAATACTCGCGGGGATATCACCAACAGCGGGTCGATTATCGGGCGCGAGGTCACGCAGCTGACCGCGCAGACCCTGACCAACAGCGGGTATATTCAGGGGAACAAGGTTGACCTGGCCGCCCGACAGGATATCCATAACCTCGGTGGCCAGGTGCATGGTGAGTCGTCACTGTCCCTGCTGGCCGGCCGCGACATCGTCAGCCAGTCCACCACCCGCACAGACGGCACCGACCGCTGGCTGGACAGGCCGGCGGGGATGTATGTGCAGGCCCCGGACGGCACACTGACGCTCAGCGCCCTTAACAACATATCCCTCTCTGCGACAGAACTCAGTAACGCCGGTGAAAACGGCACAACCTCTGTTCAGGCCGGTAACGACCTGCGTCTGGAGTCGGTAGCCACCCGGCACAGCGAGCACGGTGACTGGGGCGGTGGCAACACCCGTGACTTGACTCAGCAGGCAGACGTCGGTACCCGTATAACTACCCCGGGAGCGATTGCGCTCGGTGCCGGCCGGGATATCCTTGCCCAAGCCGCTGACGTCACCGCCGGGGGCGCGCTGACGGCGCAGGCGGGACGGGATATCCGGCTCACCACCGGCAACGCCACCACGGACCTAGTGGAGCACAGCAAACAAAGCAGTAGTGGCCTGCTGTCGAAGAGCAGTCTTGAGACCCACGATGAAGTCCATGACCGTCAGGCTCTGGGCACCACGCTGGGTGGGGACAGCGTAGATATCCGGGCGAAGCATGACGTGCGTATAGAAGCCGGTAATGTGGTCGGCACGCAGGATGTCAGAGTCCTTGCGGGAAATAATCTGACGGTGACCACCGCCGATGAAACCCACCAGGAAACCCATCTGCGCAAAGAAACGCACACGGGCCTGCTGAGCTCCGGCGGTATGGGCTTTACCGTTGGCGCGAAAAAGGAGTCCTGGGATGACGCCAGCCAGGCGCGCAGCGGAAAGGCCTCCCTGGTCGGTAGCCTGAAAGGCGACACCGTCCTGCTGGCAGGGCAGCATTACCAGCAAACCGGCAGTACCATCTCCTCGCCGGCGGGGAACGTGGTCATTCGGGGCAAAAGTGTTGCCGTTGAGGCGGGAAAAAACAGCAACGCATCACAATACGCACACGCCCTAGAGCAGAAAGGCTTTACCCTGGCGGTCAACGTACCTGTGGTGCAGGCTGTCCAGGGCGCGGCTCAGACCGTGCAGCGCGTGGGGAAAAGCAACGATGACCGCGTCAATATGCTGGCCGCTGCGAACGCGGCGTGGGACAGTGCCCGGGCAGCGAACTCGCTAATGAACAGCGCACAGGGACTGATGAATAACGGGGCGCAGGGCGTCGCCCAGAACGTCAGCGTCTCGCTGACCTATGGCGAGAAAAAGCAAGAAGACACCCGCAACACGAACGGCACGACTGCTCAGGCAAGCAAAATCAATGCCGGCAAGCACGCTGTGCTGATAGCGACAGGCGGTGAACAATCGGACATCACCGTTACCGGCTCAGACATCGGCGGCAAACAGGGCACACGGCTGCAGGCAGACCATGACATCACCCTTCAGGCCGCCGGCCAGGAACAGCATGAGCGGACGGATAACCGCTCCAGCGGCTGGAATGCCGGCATTGCCGCCAGCTACGGCCAGAATGGCGCGGCGTTTGGCATTACCGCGGGCGCCAACCTGGGTAAAGGCCATGGCAATGGCGACGACCATACCTGGCGCAACAGTCATATCGGTGATATGAACGGCCAGACGCAGGTAACCAGCGGGGGAACTGCTACCCTGAAAGGCGCCCAGGTGACCGGTAGTGGCGTCAGTATCAGCGCAGACAATCTGGCTATTGAAAGCCTGCAGGACACCATGACGTATGCGGGTAAACAACGGGACATGAGCGGACAGGTGACCGTCGGGTACGGGGTCTCTGGCTCCGGCAGCTTCAGCCTGTCAAACGTGAACGCGGACTACGCCTCGGTACAGGAGCAGTCGGGTATTTTTGCAGGAAAAAACGGTTATCAGATTGATATACGCGACCATACCGGCCTCACCGGCGGGCTGATAACGTCAAGCGACAGCGCCGAGATGGCGGGCCTCAACCAATTCAGTACCGGCACCCTCTCATGGACAGATATCCGCAACCACGCCGACTACAGCGGAAACAGCGTGGGGATAAGTGGTTCAGCCAGCATGAACGCCGACTTGGGCCTGGGGAAAAACGCCGCGGCGCAAAGCGATAAGGTCAACCTCGATAAAGACGGACACGCCACGCCGGCAACCGGCATGGCCTCGTTACAAAAAGAGGTGTCAACGGGCATCGGTCACGACAGCGGTAGTGACAAATCGACCACCCACAGCGGAATTAATACGGGAAATATCGTTATCACCCGCCCTGACGCGCAGCAGCAGGCAGTAGAAGGCGTGAAAACTGACATCACCACCGAAACCGCGGCAGAAAACGCCGGCAGGCTGAAAAACAACTTCGACAAAGACCAGGTGTTTAAGGAGCTGAACCTGCAGGTTGCGGTGACCAAAGATTTTAGCGCCAATGCCAACCGGCAGATAGGTGAATACGTTGATGATAAACAGGCCGCAGCCCGTCAGGCGTTAAAGGAGGCCAGGGATGCCGGAGATGCGGTGAAGCAGCAACAGGCCCTGGATGACATCTACAAACTGCAGTATCAGCGGCGCTTCTTACAGGTGCTGGTTGGCGTGGTGGCAGGGTCTCCCGACACGGCCATTACCCAGCAAACGCTGGCGATAGCCGCCACTAAAATGCGGGAGGAAACGATAAAGAACTCGTTTATATTCCCGGGGGTTGTCGATCAGAATGACGCTGAGTTTAAAGACGTCCTCAGCAATGTTTCGGGAAAAAGCGACGGCAGTTATGATGGTATTAAGGCAGGCGGGGCCCGACTTGGTCTGGACGTTGTGTGTGGTAAATCAAATGAACGGTGTAAGACGCAAATAGACTCGCAGGGAAACGATATTCTCGATGCCAGTGGCCGTGCAAAACTGGAATATAATGCACAGGGTATGGTGATATTTACAGGTGATAAAAAATTCAAGACGCTGGAAGAATTACTCGGCAATAAGGACATGTTCGCTCAGTTATCCGGCGCTACCGGGGGTAACCAGGGGCGTGGAGGGACCATGGCAGGACGACCTTATGAGCCGGGCGGTTTCTGGGATAACGTGGTTGAAGGTTTTGCCGGCACCCACGATTTTATCGGCGGTCAGTTGCCCGGCTTTTATGACTCAGAAGGAAATGCCTCTCGCGGGCGGGGTCCAGTGACCGATGTTGCCGCGGACGTCTGGGCGGGTGCGGCCATTCCGCTGGCAGCGCCTTTTGCCGTGAGTGAAATCGTCTCACCGGAGTTGCTGGAATTTATTTTTGCGGCGGGGAAATAAGATGAAACTTTTTTTACCACTGGCAGCGGTATGCCTGCTGGCAGGGTGTCGGACTTTCTCTGTCGTCAGCAACATGGATTCAACCAATTACGAATATGTGCCTTATATTCAAACGATCCAGAAAGCCGACACGGTGGGTCATACTGACCCGGCACAACGTAAAAGGGATATTTATGCCTGCGGAGTGGGTCCTTACGCAGATTTAAACAATAAACTCTGGCAGCCAGAGAAGGGATACCCAAACCTCTCTCTAAAAGAAAGCGCTGAAAAAAGGGATAAGCTAGAAAATTGCATGGAAAATAAAGGCTACGTTCTGTTTGGTTATGACGATTGTGGCCCGTTAAAAGCCCCGACGGGGCTGTGCAATTAATGGCCTGACCAGTTGTTAAAGCGAGCCACGTTGCGGATGTGGCGGGATGAGTAATATTTGTGCGGATAATTATCAATAACAAGGAGATGATGATGAAAAAAGTACGGGTGATGTCTCTGGTCGCTGCCGGTTTTATGGTGAGTACACTGGCGCAGGCGGAAACGCAAACGGTTTCTCTGGGTTACGCGCACATCAAACCTCAGGACGAAAAGGCCCTTAACGGTGCCACACTCGGCTATCGATACGAATTTAATGATGACTGGGGGTTGTTGGGCAATTTTACCTTTGCCAAAGGTGACCGTAAAGAAACCGACGATGACGCTAAAGGCGACTTTAAGTATTATTCACTCATGGCGGGGCCGACTTACCGGATTAATGAGTATATCAGCCTGTACGGCCAACTGGGCCTGGCCCACTTCAAAGCGAAATTTGATGCCAACTACGATAATGGCTACAGCGAGCACAGCAGCGCATCCAAAACAGCGCTGGGCTGGGGCGCAGGGTTCATTGTTAACCCGGTGGATAATGTAGCCGTTACCGTAGGCTATGAAGGCAGCCGGTTCAACGCCAATGATTATGACGGTGAAGGTAAAGTCTCAACCAACGGCTTTAACGTGAGCCTGGGATACCGTTTCTAATACTGATGGTGCGTTGTCAACAAGGTGAAGGCGCATACCCAATCGAAAGGCAACTTATTAAGGGCGACGGAGGCAGCCACACTTGGTTGCCTGAAATATAAGGTGATTTAACATAGTTTTATTATGTAACACTTAAAAAGTGTTACATGTGCTAATTTGCTGTAATTTCTTAAATTTATAACGTGTAACACGTTCGTTGGTTACGGTTGTTGTGCATAACTCCGTTCCGCTGCGGGATTTTCTCGAATTACAGTTTTATCTGTTATCACTCGGGTTCCGCGGGGAATACCGCACACAGCCGGAGGCGCTGGCCGCCTGTTACAGCCGGCTGCGTCATATTTTGATCAGCAGCCGTCAGGACGTGCTGTCTGCGCCGCCGGGACGTTGTACCGGCCGGAATCGTCCCGTGAAACGTATTCCGCTGCCGCTGATTTTTTCCGGTTCACTGTTGCTGTGTGCGTCATTCCGGGCGGCGGCGGATCTCAGTTATCAGCAGTTATTACAGCAATTGACTGACGCGCTGACAGCCTTGTTCTGAACAACGGAGATTGGTAATGAAAATCAGAACCGCAATAATGTATGCGCTGCTGAGCCTGTGTCTTGCGGTTTACGGACTGATAAAAACCGCATGGCGGGCAGAGCCGGATGTGCAGCAGTCACAGCGGCAGCAGCAGCGCCGTGAGCTGCGCCAATACCTGCAATCAGACACGCCGCCGTCTGCGCCGCAGCAGCGGGGCACCGCGATGGGACATGCGCCGGGTCAGCACTTACTGGCTGTTGTGTGAAGATCTGCCGCAGGCTCAGTCCTGTATGCGTCAGCACGGATTCACCCCCGTATCGCAGGAGCCGTTCTGTTATCAGGCGGGCAGCACTGTCGTCCGCATCAGCACACCGGCATGGCTCACCGGTGACGGCGAGCAGGAGAGTGCCCGGCACCTGGTGCGTCTGAATCCGTCACAGCCGCTGCATGGTTTTATTTTATTGTCTCCCGCTCCGGCGATTGCCGCACTCAGTGATGAACAGGTGATTCAGTCCGGGCGTCAGCATCATGAAGCCTGTATCGCATTTTCGGTTCTGCTCGGATGCCGCCCGCCGCTGCATCTGATGTTCACGGGGCTCGGCAGTGTGCCTGCACTGCGGCGCGGATTTGCCGATCCTCAGCGGGCACAGTTTTGTCACAGCACCGATTTCAGCCGTGAGCGGAAGACACTGCCGGATGCCCCGTTCGCACAGTTTACGGCGGATTTAATGCTGTCATTACAGCGGGAGCAATTCACCGCGCTGACAGCAGAGCAGGCGGCGCATAATGCCGCCGTGCTGTCGTTCCCGGCACAACTGGAGGCGCATCTTAACAGACAGACACAGTATGTGTCGGCCTTACAGCATCAGCACACGGCAGGCACACATCTGGTGTTGTCGTCGGCACTGTTGTGTGCGGCGGAATGCGGTGAGCAGCATATCGCCACGCCGTTGTTTGAGCGGGTTATCCATGGCCGTGATGAAGTTATTTGTCAGGGGCGCGAACGGCGCAGGCTGACAGGTTATTGTCTGGCGGTCAGTGTGTGTCTGGCTGGCACCGCAGCAGCGGGGGTAATGCAGTGGCACAGTTTTCAGGAGCAGAGAGATTCACTGAACGGGCAGATAGATTATCTGTCGCGTGTTGCGGCAGCGCCTGCCGGGGAACGGGTTCACCGCCTGCATCTCTTACAGCCGGTGATTGCGGAAATCTGCCGTGAATATCACAGCCGCTGGTTCTCATCCTCTTTACTGCCGCTGTACCGGGATTATCAGCAGCAGATCCGCAGCGCATTATTTCCGCTGCTGGCAAAACAGCGGGAACAGCGTCTGCAACGGGCGGTGGCAGAATCATCCCCGCAGCTGTTACAGGCTATTGACGATTACCGGCAGTTGTTTACCGATGACCACCGGGGGGCGGAGATCAGCGATACTGACAGCGTTGATGATGTGCTTTCCCTGCTGGCAGATTACCCGGTACAGCCGCTGACAGCGGAGGAGCGCCGTTTATACCATGCCGGTCTGGTAGCACAGGCGCGGCAGAAAGTAGCGGCGTCTGATCCCGCGCAGTGGATCTATCCGGTGCTGCGGGAACAGTTTCTCCGGGAACATGCCACAGTACCGCTGAACACACTGTTTCCGGCGGATATCACTCCGCTGTTTCAGCCGGACAACCGCTTTTTATCGGTTCCGTACACCATGACCAAAGCAGGCTATACCGCCTGGCAGGCGCAATGGGAGGATACGGATTTTCAGACGCAGTTTTCTGTACTCATGCAGCATTGGCCGGACAATGCACAACCGGCACCGGAGAATGTCATCGCGCAAATCAGCCGGCAGTATGATGAGGAATACATCCGATACTGGCAGCAGTTTTTGTCATCGCTGACACTGCGCCACAGCGGGTCACCGGAAGCGCTGATTGCGGCACTGAAAATGACAGAGCAGCCGTTCAGTGATCCGCTGATGGCGCTGGTGCAGGGGATCAACAGGAACACCACGTTTGCGGCGGTGAAATCAGATGCGGGGCCGGATCTGAAATCCGGCCAGCAGACCGCCTCTCTGCTGGGGCTGAGTAAAGTCAGCAGTAAACTGAAAAAAGCGGGGCGGCTGCAATCCGCCGTCAGTCAGTATAAAAAAGCGGATGAACCGGCAGGTATCAATATCAGCCGTGCTTTTTCCGCGTGGCACGTGCTGCTGACGCCGGAGGGCCTGCCGTCACCGGTGCTGGCTGCCCGGCAGCAGTCTGTGGTGTCACTCCGGCAGTACTGGGAACAGGGAATATCCGGGGATGATCCGCAGGCATGGTGTTATCAGCAAATAATGAAAGGCGCGGAGCAGCCGGAGACCGGGCCGGGAAATATCCCGCCGGTACCGGATACACTGCTGCGGCAATGGCAGCAGGTTTCAGTGCAGTTACAGGCGGAGCTGGCAGCACGCTATCTCGACAGACAATGGCAGACGACCGTGTATGCGTTCTGGCGTGATCGCCTCGCCCCTTACTACCCGTTCAGCCACAATGCGCAGGGCGTGAAACCGGATGACCTGCATGCCTTTCTGACCCCGGGCGGTGTGATGGACACCTTTATACAATCTCTGCCGCCGGATCACCACAGTAACCCGCTGTATGCAGCACTGAGTCAGCCGGAAATGCAAACCGAACAACTGAGACAGCTGTTTTATGCGGATAGCCGCACCACACTGAATATGCGGATTTCACTGCGTCCGGTGGCACTGACACCGCAACTGTCCGGCTTCCGGCTGGCACAGGGCAATGATGCATTGCTTTATCAGCACGGCCCGGCGGTCTGGCAGGACTTTTACTGGCCGCCCGCCACGGATGAAGAGCCGCTGACAGCGGATTATTTCCGTCACGGTAAACCGGTTTACTCTGCCTCTTACCCGGGGGAGTGGGGATTGCTGCGCTGGCTGCTGACGGCTCAGTCTCAGGGGCGCGCCGCCGCGCCGGAGAGTGTGGTCTCGGAGAATGGTTATATATTCCGCTTCCGCAGCCGGATCAACGGCAGACCGGTACCGTCCCCGGCGGCGCTGTTTGCGGATTATCATCTGCCGCCGTCACTGTTCAGCCACGGAAATCGCGCTGAAAATCCACAAAATCCCGCTGACCGGTGAAGGCAGCGGGCTGCCGCGCCGTGGCACACTGTGTGTTCTGTCAGGCTGAATGATGAGTACTATGTTATGGAAAACTATGCTGACCAGCCCCGCCCGCTGACTGTAACGCTGGATAACAGTCAGCCGTATGTGGCAACCCGCCTGCATGCAAAAGAGTCGTTATCAGACGGCACATGGCTGGAAGTGCACTTTCTCAGTCCGTCACCGCCGGCTCAGGCGCTGCCGGGAAAAATGGTGGTGGTTACCTGCCATGAGCGGACCTTTGCCGGGCTGGCACAACAGATTGAATGTGACGGCTTTCATCCGGATAAGCAGCTCTATTTTTACCGTATTATCGCGGTTGATCCGCTGACTTTCCTCAGTCACGGACGTCAGCGGCGCTTATTTCAGAATCAGAACAGCAAAGGGCAGATCAGCACACTGCTTAATCTGCACCAACTGACGGCGTTTATCCGTTTTTCCCTCAGCGGAGAGGGGGAAATCTGTCCCTGTGTGCGTCAGATGGATGAAAGCGACAGCGCCATGATCCGCCGGATAATGGCGGGACAAGGCTGGTTCTGTCTGCGCAATCCCGGCAACATCACGCAGTGGACAATCACGGACGGATTACAGCACGTTCCGTCAGCCGGGGAAATTTCTGCCCGTCTTATCACACCGTTCCGCGACTGCCGCCGGGTCAGCAGCGGGGTATTCTCCGCAGAAAGCTGGTCGCAGGAGCAGCATCACAGCCGCACTGACCGGCAGACACTCGCCGGCAGCGGTACCATGCAACAGATGCACTATTATGACGGACAGCCTGCTGCGGCGCGGTTTGCCTGCGAAGCCGCAGCGGCTGCCGCGCATTATTATGAGGCGGGGTCAGCGGTGATGACATTGTGCGCCGGTATGCGCTTCCGGATAAGTGACCATCCGGCGGGGGAATACAACGGCGAATATTATGTCAGCGACATCACGCACACGCTTGATTGCAGCGAAAGCAGCGGAAACCCGGTCTACAGCAATACATTCCGGTGTCATCCGGTCCGCACTCCGTTCCGGCTGCCGCCGGTTGCCGCACCGCGCTATGACGGAATTCAGGCGGCAACCGTCGTTGCCCGTGAGGGAGACGAAACCTGTTATGACGATCAGGGGCGGGTCAAAGTCCGTTTTCACTGGGAAAATAACGATCAGGACAGCGGGTTATCTCAGGCCTGGCTGCCGGTACTTTCGCACAGTGCGGGTTCCGGGGCGGGAATTCAGTTTCTGCCGCGCGCCGGGGATGCGGTGGTGGTGCAGTTTCTCAACGGCGATCCGGATAAGCCGGTGGTCACAGGCGCACTCTGGCATCAGAATCATGCCCGTCCTTTTTCCGGTCCGCTGACCGGCGGCATATACAGCCGCTCATCTCCGGTGGGTGCCGGGGGCGACGGCAATCAGCTGCGTTTTGAGGATAAACGGGATGAGGAGTGCCTGGCGCTGGCGGCACAGAAGGATTTGCAGCTGACAGCCAATAATGACTGGATAAGTCTGATTAAAGGCAACATCCGCTGTGAAACAGAAAAAAAACTGACCATCAGCAGCAAAGAAAATTCGCAGCATCTGAGTGAGAAACAATGGCAGCTGAAAGCAGTAGAAGGGATCACCCAGAACAGCGGAAAAAACCTGACATTACAGGCGGACAGCACCCTTTCGGGGGACGCAAAAACGATCACTTTGTCCGCATCGCAGACACTGACGGCAGGCGGCAGCAAAATCGAACTTTCCGCCTCCGGCATTACTTTGCAGGCACCACAGATAACCCTGAAAGGAAACGGCAAAATCGGTCTCGAAAGTGCGGTGCTGACCATGGCGGCACAGGCAAAAGCACAACTGAGCGGCGCGCTGGTGGAAATCAATGGCTCAGCGATGACGGAAGTCAAAGCCGGAGCGATGGTGCAAATCAGTGGTGCGCTTACAAAAATTAATTAAGGAGCGGCGATGCTGAACAAAATGCCATACAGCAGCGTAATGCCGGTGATGAAGAACTACACACCGTCCGGGGAGGCAACCGCGCTGGCAGCGCAATATCCTGCCCCGGCCGATTTTCTGAACGCCGCACAACAGCAGGCACATTACGGCGATGCTGTGCTTTTTCTGGCACACGGGCTGCCGCTGAAAGAGGCTCTCTGGTGGGGATATCACTGTGCGCAGCAACTGACAGAATGGAGTGAGCAGGAGCAGCGTGTGCTGGAAAGTGTCAGGGAGTGGATCACCCGCTCCGGTGAATCTGAGCGCCGTGCCTGTGGTGATGCGGCAAAGCAGCAGGGATTATCCTCCGCAGCCGGGTGGCTGGCACAGGCGGTGTTCTGGAGTACCGGCAGCATGCTGGACGCAGATCAGCCTCCGCTACCGGCACCGCCGTTTTTATATGCACAGGCGCTGAGCGGCGCCGTAAATCTGATGGCGGTGATGCCGGATGGCGCGCACCTTGCGGAACGTTACCGGACATTCCTGGCGCACGGGCTGGCAATTGCCCGCGGAGACAAACAATGAAACCGGCGGCCAGAAGCGGCGATATGCATTTGTGTCCGGCACAAACACCGCCTTTGCCGGTGCCGCATATCGGCGGGCCGGTACTGCCGGCTCCGGCGACCGTGCTGATCGGCGGATTACCGGCCGCCACGCTGGGACAGATGTGTCTGTGCACCGGTATTCCGGACAGTATCATCACCGGCAGCATGACTGTTCTTATTAACAATAAACCGGCCGCCCGTCTGGGTGACAGCACGGCACACGGCGGCATCATTGTCTCCGGAATGCCGTCAGTACTGATCGGCGGCTAGTCTGACTCCAACAATAAAAAGGGAATTTTATGGCAATATCAGCAGCAGATATCAAAACGGGTCTCGGGTATACCAATACGGGGCTGGGTATGATGTCCGGCGTACTGAGTACTCCGCTCAGTATGCTGGATGAAAAAATCATGGCCGCAGAGCGTACCAAAATTGCGGAATCCGTCAGAAAAATGTATGCGACCTATATTTCTCAGGCACTGAGTATCAAAACGCATACCGCGGTGATGGTCAGTGCGGACAGCACACAGCGTACACACCTCGACAGAGAGGTTACCGGCGGAAAAAGTCTGCTGGAGGAAACGGCGGATTACTATGAAAAAGGCCGCAGTCAGAGCACTTACCGCGTTATGCGTAAAATGGCGGATATGGGGCGTGATAAACTGAAACGAAATCTGACCTCCGGACTGACCGCGCCGCTGGCTTTTATTCCCGACGGCGGGATCAGCAAAATGGTGGCGTCCTGTGCACTGACGGTGATGGCGCAGGGGAAAGCCGTGCGCCGTTCGCGCAAAATCAGGCATTATCTGCATGATAAGAAAGGCGTTGCAGCGGAAATCGGTGAAACAGAAGCGCAGCGGAAATCCGCTAAATGGAGCTGCAAAACACTCAGTAACCTCGGCGGCGATTTACAGCGTAATCTGTATAAACTGAAACAATCGGTGGTGGTGCTGCAAAACCGCGGACAAAGCACACAGCAGCGGATCGGGCTGCTCAATGCGCACAGCCACAACCACCTCGGCAGTCATGATTTATCCGTGATCCGGGGAGAGCTGACGGACCTGGCGATGAGTTTTCATGAAAGTCTGCATTATGTCGAAAAGGTCACCAATATGTGCACCCTGCTGGATGCGGCGAGTTGTGAAATTAAAGCACATATGGCGAATATGCTGGAGTTACTGGAAGCGACTGAACCCACCCTGATGTCACAGGGGGATAATTTCTTCCGCTGAATCTTATAACCGGCACCGTCGTGTAAAACACAGTACTGTGCCGGTCTTTTCCGTTATGCTGTAGCCTGTTAATCAGTTGCTGAGAATATAATGGAAACGGATGATCGTCTGCACTGCCTGAAACAGCTGTTACAGACTCACACCACAGAACGCAGCGGCGGGTGGGATACGGATGTTCCGGGGCTGGCACTGTGCCGGTGGACCGCCCCGGCGGAAGCGCAAACCTGGACTTATGAACCGGGTATCGCGCTTGCGGTTCAGGGGGCAAAACGGATCACGCTCGGGGATCACACATACTGTTACCGTGCCGGGGACGTGCTGCTGACGTCCGTGGATATCCCGGCTATCGCACAGGTCTGTGAGGCATCAGAACAGGCGCCGTTTCTGGCGCTGCTGGTCAGTCTCAATCTCAGTGATCTTCCGGCGCTGTTGCAGGAAAGCGGCTTTCGGCTGCTTTCCTCCGCACCTGCCATGCCGCAGGCGGTCTGTCCGGTTACAGAAGACCTGCTCAGTGCTGTCTGCCGTCTGGTGGCGCTGCTGGAAAAACCGGATGATATTCCGGTGATGGCGCCGCTTATCCGCAAAGAAATTCTCTATTACCTGCTGAAAAGCGGCCAGGGTGCCCGGCTTCAGCTGATGGCCGCGCATAATAAACAGTGCCGCCAGATAAGCGGCGTACTGAACTACCTGAAAGCACATTTTGATCAGCCGGTGTCGGTGGAGACCCTCTGCCGCCATGCTCAGATGAGCGAATCCTCCTTTCACCGCCATTTCCGCCGGGTTACCCGCATGAGCCCGCTGCAATACCAGAAATGGCTGCGGCTCAATGAGGCACGGCGTCTGCTGCTGGTGGAGTCTGCTGATGCGTCAGAAGCGGCTTTTCGCGTCGGATATGAAAGCGCCTCACAGTTTAACCGTGAATACCGGCGCTTATTCGGACTGCCGCCGGGACAGGATAAAAAGCGGGTTTTGATCTGACGGACGTGTGAATTTTGTACAGAATGACAGGATCAGGCAAATATCAGAGCGGACAGGCTAACGTATTTATGGGGTGAGCCGGTTAGGATAACAGTATTAACGACATCATTCCTGAGTGAGTAATACAATGAAAAATATCTTTATTATTAATGGTTCAAAGGAGTTCGGTGGTTCTGACGGTAAACTGAACGACCACATGGCAGATATTGCCCGCCGCCATCTGACAGAAAAAGGCATGAATGTCCGCGTCACCCGTATTGATGACGGTTATGATGAGGAACAGGAAGTACTGAACTACCTGTGGGCAGATGTGATTATTTACCAGATGCCGGCCTGGTGGATGGAAGGGCCGTGGATTGTGAAAAAATACATCGATGAGGTGTTTACACAATCTGATGACCGTTTTCATATTAATGACGGGCGCAGCCGACGTGACAGCAGCAAAAAATACGGCTCCGGTGGTGTGCTGACCGATAAAAAATATATGTTATCCGTGACCTGGAATGCACCGCATGAAGCCTTTGAGGATGAAAATCAATTCTTTGAGGGGCGGGGTATCGACAGTGTGTATTTCCCGCTTCATAAAACCAATCAGTTTACCGGGATGACATCACTGCCGACATTTGCCTGTTTCGATGTGGTTAAAAATCCGCATATTGATGAGGATATCCGCTGCTATCTCGCTCATCTGGATGCGAATATCGCGGACTGAATCCTCAGCGGGCTACTGACGCCAGACGCAGACCGAGCGCAATAAAGGTAGTACCGACCAGACGGTCAATCCAGTAATGTGCCTTCTGGCTGCCGGAAATCCGCGTGGCCAGGGTTCCGGCAATCAGAGCCAGGATGGTATCGGTGCAGAACCCGAGCAGGGCATAGGTTGCCCCGAGCAGCAGAAACGACTCTGCATAATAACTTCCGCCTGCCGCAATAAACTGCGGGAAAAAGGCAATAAAAAACAGCAGCACTTTCGGATTAGTCAGCGTGGTAATAAATCCGCGAATCAGGATCGATTTTGCTGCTGCCTTCTGAATCACCGCCTCTTCACCCCCATCCGCAGACTGTCCGCGTTTTCTGAGTGTGCCGAGGATCATTTTGGCACCGAGAAATGCCAGGTAAAGTGCGCCGAGATATTTAATCACTGTAAACAGTGTCGGGGAGGCGGCAATAATGGCCCCCAGCCCGACAGCCCCTGCAATGGCATGCACACTGCTGCCGAGCATCACCCCGAGTGCGGACAAAATACCGGCTTTTCGGCCGTTGGCCAGACTTTGTCCCAGTACATAGGCAATATCCGGCCCCGGGGTTACTGCAAAGATAAACACGGACAGTAAAAACAGCGGGTAATGGATAATATCCAGCATGTGACAGCCCTCCCGGGTCGGAGAAAACGTTATATTATGGGAGATATAATGCCATTAAGTATGATCCTCTGGCAAACGACATTTTTACCGGTTTTTTGTATGCATATATTGGCAAGCTGAATTATATAAACTTGTTCAATATTTATAATGAATTACTCACTTTATTATCTATCTGGTGTAAAAGACAGGCGGAAAGAGAGTATGCATCAAAAGAGTGTTTCCGGATGGCAGATAGTGTAACAAAACGTAAAAGCACGGCTTTACGGTAAT
>NZ_NRQY01000001.1:725980-727238 GCF_003996855.1 Morganella morganii
CATTGTACATGCATTCAGAGTTGCTTTTTGGCTTACCTTCAGGAGAAACATGCAAATATTCGCGGCCTACAGCCCATGATGTTTCTCTCGCTCTTTTGATGGTGCCAGGTTTCATTCCGGTGATGGCAACAAGAACAGGCTCTGTCACCCACTTACTTGGGGTGAGGTGCAGTAAATTATCCATCCTTCATCTCCTTCTGTAACGTACGCACGTAATACCCGAGCACTCTCTTTGCCGGAAAGCGCAGGTGATTAAGTGGTTTAAATTTCGGCGTGTATTTGTCGAGTATTGCGGTGTGTTGTTCGTCTGATGTGTACTGCATTAATTCCGTCAGGCAATCCCTTGCTATTCGTCTGCGTCCGTTCTCTGCTTCCTGTGGTGTCATTTATAACTGCCCTGTGTCAGCCAGATACATCGCTATGCATAGCGCTATCATTCCCGCATATTCAAGGTGTGTCATAACTCGATGCTCCCCGACACCTGATCCCCGTATACATCCCATTCGCCGTATTTCTCCCTGGCAAACAGTTCTATGCGCGGGACATCGCCATATAAGTCTTCCAGCCGGTGATGTACTTCCTTCGGTTTCTCGCTGTGCTCACCGAGACAGGAATACACTATCTGCCGGACGCTGGCCGACCGGCGCTCCAGTCCCCGGCCTCTGGTAGCAATCAGGCATACCTCTGCATTGGCGCGGGTATAGTTGCCGCCGTTGATGCGCGTCTCAGCGTTCAGCGTTCCCATGAAATCAAACATATCTTCCGGCGGATGCTTGTCTATCCGATCCCCAGCGTTTTTGTTCAATTTCACCCACACAAACCCGAAGCCGGTACGCACTTTGAATCCCCACGCCTCCGCCAGCTCATAAGCCTCACGGACAAAGTTACCCGTGTACCACATGCAGAGTACGGAGTTGTCAGAGGCTATTTTTTCAATGGGTAAGCGGGTGAGGGAATAAAAGTCGGTGGTGTTGTAGTGGTTATCTGCTGCGCCGTTGGATGCTTTGTTGCTATATGACCAAGGTGGGTCGGCGAGAATTAAGTCATACTTTTTCATTGGTCACCTACGCTGAGTAAATTACCTTTCTGAAATAGAGCCTGATGAGTGATAGGGCAGTTTTTAATTTATTCCCTTCATGCTCAGTAATGAAATGACGCTCACATTTTTCACAGGTGTAGCCGTAATAAAACCGCTCATTTTCATTAAGCAGCTTATTGCATATTTCGCAGCGGTGACTATTTTTCATTCTCCGCATCC
>NZ_NRQY01000001.1:729421-730899 GCF_003996855.1 Morganella morganii
GGCCTGCACTGCGTGGCTCTCACATTCTTCGATCGTATAAATATCATCGGTAACAGGCACAGCAGAGCCGTGCATTACCAGTAGTAATACAAATCCGATTGGCATGGCTATTTATCTAAGCGATAGAGCGGGATAGGGCGGCACTCATTATCAATAGTAGAGAAAAATAACCCGTTTGCTTCTTCTTTTTCTCTGTAATTTAATTCATCTTCATTTGTATATCCGATTGGCTTCACATTATAAAACCGCCCGAGCTCGTTAATTACTTCATCAATAAAGGATATATCCTCCAGAAGAATAGAGCGTAATCCGTCTTCTTCTAAATAAGATTCCTTAATTTTTCGAAGTTTATTTAAAATTTCGTTATCCATCACCCCTTCTGAATCTGCTTAATATGGTTAAGCGCAAATTTAGTCAATTTTCGCACCTGTCGCTTTGTGGGTTCTACTGTGAACTTTTTCCAAGCTAAAAGCTCAGAGCCATCATCAGTAACGGAAACGATGTAAAGTAAGAAGTGATTTTCTTCAACAGTTGGCCTTTCTGCTGACATGTAATAAATTGGCTTCTCAATCATATTCACCCCTGAATCTGCTTAATCAATATTCCGGCCATTGACCGGATGATAGTCAAAATGCCAGAACAGGAACTCACGTCCACGCCTTGTCAGCCGTAATTTCTCCGTGGCCAGCCCCATGTTTATCAGTATGCGTTGCGCCGTGTATCCGTTGTGATACCCGCACCGGATGAACATCAGGACACTGTTTGTGATGATTATGTCCCACTGAGTAATACCATCAGGGAACGGATAAAAAACAGGGATGGCAAAAAATGTAATTATTGCGGCTGTACTAGTGATCTGCAAATAGACCACATAACGCCAGTATCAAAAGGCGGTAATAGCAACGATGAAAATTTACAGGTGCTATGCAAAGGATGTAACTTACTAAAATTTAACCATATTATCAATCAAGGCGAAAGCATTAGACAAGGTAAGGTCATACTTGCCTCAAGCATGAATCAAGGTCAAGTCAACGAAATCGCTTCTTGTCCCACTGATTCCCTTAACCTGATTCCTGATTTCCTTAACCTGATTCCAGATAACACCCAAGCCGAAAAACCGGCTTGCCATGACGAGCAGGAAAATAATCTGGCAAGCATTCACCAGATGTCGAGCAAGTATGCATTCGAGGGAGAAGTGATCCGCCTGAACCACAAAGACTTCGCCGAATGGAGCAGCCTGTATTCGAATATCGACCTGGTGCATGAGCTGAAACGGCTGGATATCGAATTCAGAGCTGAAAAGCCCAAAAACTGGTTTATCACTGCAAGTCAGAAACTCAACTACCAGAACAAAAACTCAGGGCCTGCCCGCCGCCGTGTTGGTGATCGCATTGTGCAGCCATCGAGAGCGAGTGAGTTCATATGCCACAGCATCTTCTCCGTAACGCCACAAATAACGCCGGAAGTGTCTCGTTAAA
>NZ_NRQY01000001.1:732765-737569 GCF_003996855.1 Morganella morganii
CTTATGGCTAAGAATGAATTTTTACCTTTCGGTACAGCCGAAGGGGCCAACGTGCTTTCAAATCAGGAATATGAAGCTCTGGCAGCCCGGCATAACGGGTTTAACAGCGGCGTGGCCAAATCCAAAGAGCTGAACAAAGTCTGGCGGCAGGCATCATTAATCGCGTCTGCAGTCGCTCAGTTTATTGTGGACACCGACCAGAAAGATCTGCTCGATACCGGTGATGTTGCGGATATTAAAAGCAGACTGGCTTCAGCAATTAACCTGATCATCAGCAATGGTGATTACGTCACCAATCCGTATTTAAAGCTGGAATTGCTTAAAAAAATTGATAAAGCAGATATCACTCAGCAGCTGGGAAATGATACCGGCAAAGTGGTGTCACAAAATCTTCTGACCACAGAACTCGGTAAAAAAGCCAGTGTTGCTGATGCCAACAGCAAACTCGCCAAAGACCAGAACGGTGCAGATATCCCGAATAAAGACACCTTTATCAAAAACCTTGGTTTACCGGAAAAGTTTCAGCCGATAGGAGCTTATGCTGACGGCAAGGTATTCAGAGCGCTTACCGGTGATGGTGCATCTATCTCGGAACTGTCCGGCAAATATATGTTTGCATTAAGAGAAGATGGCACTGTTGTTCTTCATGACGCGCTTAATCTCCTGACTCCACTGTCATCATTCACCAGTGGTGCGGGTTGGGTTAAATTTCCGGACGGAACTATCATTCAACAGGGAATAAATATAGCGGGACAATTGTCTTACCCGACAACAGTTCAATTTCATATCCCGTTTACTTCACATTGCAAGGTCATGGCCTGTTTTGATTCGGCAAGTAATAAAGCGACCGACTGCCCTTCATTTGCCACATCACCGGCATGGAATGGCCTTACGCACTTCTACCTGATGAGTTCGAGAACATCAGGTGGCGAAAGTGCGGGGGCAAATTGGATAGCGATAGGACGATAAACATGAAATATATTTTTGATAAAAAAACGAATGCGTTTTACCCCGTAGCCATGAAGCGGGAATATGAAAATGCGGGCATGTGGCCGGAGTCCGGCGTTGAAATTACAGAGGAAATCTTTGCCTCTTTCCGTAATCCGCCCGAAGGAAAAATGCTGGGTTCGGATAAAAAAGGCAATCCTGTGTGGGTTGATGTTCCGCCTCTGACGCGTGAGCAGCATATTGCTATCGCTGAATCACAAAAGCAGGCACTGATTGCCGAAGTCCACACCGAAACAGAAATGCTCCGGACGAAACTGGCACTCAGGCGTATCAAGCCAGACGAAGAAGTCCTGTTAAACGCCTGGCTGGATTATCTGGACGAACTGGAGGCAGTGGACGTATCCGCCGCGCCGGATATCACCTGGCCGGTTAAGCCTCAGTCTTCCTTCTGATACTCAAACCCGCGCGGGAACATTTTCCCGATCTCCCTGTAGTGCTCCAGTCTCTCTCTGAAGTACGGGCGTAAATGCTCGGGCTGCTGGTTTTCTGTTTCGTACAGATCATACGGCAGTCCGAGTCTTTCTTTAATTTATACGGCGAATGGGCATGGTTTGGTGTGATTGTCTTGCGCTGCTTTTTGCCTGCCGATTAAAATTCCGAAATGTCGATATTGTAGATTGCCATCCATGCCTCCGCTGGATATGAGTTTAAAGGAACTGATTGATAGTGTGGGGTCAGAATCTCTACTGGCAACTTGTGATAGCTACAGTAGTTTGCCAGCATCTGCCAGCTATACTTACCGGGAATTACGCTCTTGACATGTGCAATCGTGGCATGCCTAAATCCTTCGCCTTTGCTATGTACGTATTTGTTATGCTGCATGACGTGATTGCCGTAAGCACCGCGTACGGATTTAAACTGATCGTCTTTCTTTTCCAGCATAGCCCTTGCTAGTTCCGCAGCTTCCGCTTGGTTGGCGAAGTGCAGCGGCATAGGTTTGCGGAACCATGTTATATCCGCCTGTCTTGCGAATAGATGGAAGTACTTCAGATGTAACCCACTTCTTGAAGTATTTAGCCTCGGCTTTCTGTGAGTCCATTACTGCATTATACAATCCAGATTCATTAATAAGTGTTTGATTTGTATAGTTTCGCCCATTTTGCAGGGTATGCTTTCTTTTCTCATCATCATCCAGCCTCTCTGTCATGTTACTGGTCTCTGCATATCCAAGAATGTCAGCCACATCCTTAGCAACAAACCAGACTTCAGAGTCTTCGTCGGTTATTGTTCTGACGGCGTTGCCGTTAAAATCAAATTCATTTATTGCCACATCTTTGCTCATTGGTTCACCGTTTGTTTTAATTAAAATTATGTGCTGACCCAAGCCAGCATCACTCAACCTATACTAGAAGATATAGTAACCACTTATTATTTTGGTGCCAATCGGATGTTCCATTTCGTCTTGGGACAGGTTGGCTATGTTGTGCATGTTGGTTTCGGAGTGGTGGGGGGTGATGGGAGTATAGCAGGGGGATTTGGGTGATGGGGACACATAGGGGACAAAAAATTACCGCAAACTTTCCTGAACTAACCAGCCAGTGAGAAAAGGATTTGCGGTAATTGTCTGTCGAACTCGATGTTACACGAACTTGTTAATTATCAGTAATGCACACTCCCATATTATGTCAATGCCGGTGTGATGGTATTAACATATTGATATTCAATATTAAATTGCTTTCCTTCATCCATGCTCCGTATCCCGAAATCTGAAAAAAGATTAACTGCTGCTGTTACCGGGGCCGGGCTGCTGTGTATTTACCGGAGGTTTGTGATGCAAATAAAAATTGCAAAAGCCCGGTGCGGGCTTATTGTTTTATCAGTTCGGTATCGTAGCGTTCTTTACCGGTAATGTGTGAATGCGTCATGGTGGTACCAGATGTCAGACGGAGAATAGTATCCGACAGGGATTTATGGTACGGATGGCTGAACAATGATTCTTTATCCGAATAAGCATATGATTTAAAATGCAGTTCGTCGCCAACCCAGTGCACCTGATTATACAGATGATTCCAGTCCGGGTTACTGTCAAGTTTCAGAATATAATTGCCTGTATTGTCTTTTGCCACTTCAATCTGAACAACATTATTGTACATCCACTTTCCTTCAAAGCGACTGAGTTGCGGGTGCGGCGGAATAACCGGTGACGGAATAAAATCCGCAGGCTGATAGGCTGTTTTTGGCGGAGGATTAACCTCACCGGTATAAAGACCACAAAGCGGGGCGATGTCAGAGACTTTTGCATACAGTAATGACACACTGAAATCGTCATTAATTTTCTGTTCCAGCGCCATTGTTCTTTTTGTGATTTTTATTATTTTCAGGCTGGTGTGATAAGTGCCGGATGTCAGCGTGATAGTCTTATTTTTTTTATCAACGGAGTAGGCGGATGTTTCAACCGGTTCTTTCTTATCCGGTTTTGCACAATTAAATGAATACAGAGAAGACGTTCCGTCAGCATTATACTGAACGACATTGGCGATCCTGTTTTTAAGCGGAATCATCGCCCATATTCCTTCAATATCCTGATTCTCATTTGAATAAGAATTCAGTGAAAATAAAATAAGTGAAGCGGATAATAATTTTTTCATTATTATATCCTGTAATAGAAAATCAGCCGGACTGATTATTGCCTGAAGTATTTTTTCCCCGCAACCAGAGTATAAAATGTAATAGCCCCATTGCGCCGTGACCTATAATATAGGTTTCAATCAGTCCCGTCAGGGTTTTATGCAGATTGCGTATTTCGCCGGCATAAACTGACCCCGCTGCCCACAATATAAACCAGGCTGTACCGGATAATACCACCAGTGCCAGTGCTCCGAGGCCCAGTCCCTGAACGGTGGTTGCCAGGCCGCCGGAGGAGGATTCCGGCAGTTTTCCGCGCAACAGAGCACGACAGTCAGTGGTTATCTGAGAAAAATAGCCGAAAGCCCACGGGTAATAGTGTTTTATTCCCCGCTGACGGAAACAGAATACAATAAGCAGGGTGCCGGAAATCCAGAATGAAAGTCCGGTAATAATATGAAGCCATGTGAAAAATAAGCGGTAGCCATCCGGCGGAATAACACCGGTGACCGATACAGACATCCAGTTACTGATCACTATCTGAAGGATAACGGAGATAATGATAATGATAATGATAATGAAATATCAATACCGCCGGTGACTGATAAACAAGCATAAACTGCCGGAGAGATGAGAATATTGTCATTTGTAAAACTCCGTGCGGGATAAAAGTTAAATAATGCCTGCGTAATTACACCAATAATAGCACCATTCGGTGTAATGGGATTTAAATATTACATTTCAGCATCAGCAAAAAAATAAACAGTTCTGCCGGATTACAGAGATATCCTATATTGGTTATTAATGCCGGGTGCATAATCAGAAAGCAAGAGTATTAAAGGATATATCACTCGTTTTCAGGAGCATTCGATGCGTAAAGTTCTGTCTGTGTCTGCTGTTGCGTTAGTTTCTGCATTACTGGCAAGTCCGGCGCTTGCTGCAAAAACGGATACCTATAATTGCGAAGGGCAAAAAATTAAAGTTTCTTTCCCGGATACCAAAACGGCAGTAATGGTATACAGTGATGAAATTATTGTTCTTAAAGAGGCTGTTGCTGCCAGTGGTGCCCGCTATGTCGGGGAGAATTTCCAGCTTTGGTCAAACGGAAAAAATGAACTGAACCTGGCCACTATCTCTGAAGATGATGCAGTGAAAGGACAGGTTACCGAAGATAAAGGCCGTACCTGCAAATTAGTGAAATAACAAAGAGCGTTTTTTGTTATAGCGAATA
>NZ_NRQY01000001.1:738734-744561 GCF_003996855.1 Morganella morganii
AATAAAGAGAGCGGGTGTTCCCGCTCTTTTTGCTCTGCTTATTTGTGATTTTTACGATAATAAGTCCATTCTTCAACCCGCTCACCGCCGGGTAAATTACAGTAACCGGTCCAGCCTGATTCCGCTTTGACGATTTCTGTTTTTCCGCCGGATTGTTCACAATAAACGGATGCCGGATTTGCCATACCAATTTTTTTATTTTCCGCAGGTACAGGATCTTTATTCAGTACGGAGATTAACTGATAACGGATATTGGGTGCATCGGCAGGCGGATTCGGTACATTGGTTGTTTTGACGGATACACGGTACTGGTATCCCGGTTCATAAGTAAAACCGTCAATGTTCTGATAGAAGAATTCCCAGTCTGCGTCAGGGGACTCTTTTACTTTCATGCATTTCATCGGTGCCACACCAACACAGTCTGCCAGTTCAGAGTCAATATAGAGCGTTTTGCTATTATCTGCTGCCGGGTCTGTCAGTGTATTCTGACTGCATCCTGCCATTAATAAGAAAAGCGGGGCGATAATATAGGCTGATTTCATCAGTTGTCCTTAGTATGTGTGTTAGAGTAGTGTACTTTTACTTTGTTTTCGACAGTGTAAAAATGGGATTAGTTCCGTATAGTTGGTTTTTTTATCCACATAAAGGACGTGAATGAAAGGATATAAATCATTGATTAAAAGCATAACAATGCTGGCCGGCTTTTATTTCAGAGTGGCGTTGTATACCGTAACCGGAATTATTCTGACGAAATCGATAAATAATGATCAACGTGAACCGCCTGTTTCCGCTGATTATTGGGATACGGTATATCTGGCAGGTAAATTCATGCTGGCTGTTCTGCTGTTGATATTTTTGGGGGATCTTATCCGTTTTTACCGCAATATCCGGCGGGAGCCGTTAATAACCTCACCACAGCATCGTTTTTATCTGACAGCAACTGCACTTGCGGGCGGAGGGGGTATTTTTCTGCTGCTGGTCAGCCATTGGTATCCGTTCACGGTATAAATGCAGGATATTACAGGGTATAACCTGTAACCGGATTACGGTTCCGGTATATTTGTACAAATTCAGCCGGTTTCACGCCGATAATTGAGAAGTAAAGAGATGAGGATCTACACTATCCGCTGCACGTATTTCTCCTGACAAAGATATCCACAGGTGAGGCTATATGACAGCAATTGATATATTCTGGGTCGGTATCGGCGGTGGCAGCGGATCATTACTGCGCTGGTGGGTCGGTAAACTGACCGGTGAACGTTATCACGGCCATTTTCCGCTGGGTACTTTTATTATTAATATCTCCGGTGCCTTTATTATCGGTTTTTTAAGCACGCTATTCGTGATTGACTGGCATGACCGCTTCGGTTCATTCCTGCATGCGGCTATTCTGACCGGTATTCTCGGTGGTTACACCACATTCAGCAGTATGCAGCTGGATGCGGCAAAACTGGTGAATTCAAAGCAGCGGATGCTGGCTTTCGGGTATTTGCTGATCTCTGTTGTGGCGGGTCTGGCTGCCGCTGCACTGGGTGTCTGGCTGGCGGCATGAGGATAATAATATGAATATGGTGATTCTTATTTTTACCGGCGGAGCGTTCGGTGCAATCTGCCGCGAATTACTGATGCTCGGTGTGCCGTCCCTGCATGACGGATTTCCGCTTGATATTCTGGCCGCCAATATTATTGCGTCATTCCTGCTGGGAATAACGGCGGCATTATTACAGCGCAACCGGATTAATCAGTATGTAAATGCACTGGTGGCAACCGGTATTATGGGCGGATTATCCACTTTCAGCAGTTTTGTATACGGAACATTTGAAATAATGTCATCCCCGGCGTTATTGGGTACCGGAATAACCTATCTGCTGGTCAGTGTGATAGGCGGATTTGCGGCGGTAATGGCGGGGTTGTTTCTGGGGAACTGTGCGAAACCCGGTGTAAAAAATACCGCTGAATAACAAAAAGTTCCGGCCGGACAGAGAACGACTGTCCGGCCGGAACAGATCAGGCCATTTTTTCATTATTTTAAGACACCGCGCTGATCAAAAAAATTTATTCTACTGGTTTAACATTAATTGAATAATCCGGGTCACTGAATTGCCCGTAACTTTTATTAATCACCCGTTGTTGGTCAAGCTGTTTTATTTCTTTACTCAGAAAGTTCAGGTGATCCTGCAAATAGATTTTTGTTACCCGTTCATTTTCAATGATAGCCTGTAAAACCTCCACCAGTTCGCCGGTAACCGGCTGTTCTTTTTCCAGTTCATGAGATAACTGTGTCAGGTGTTCAACCGCACAAACATAATCAGTTTCACGGGCAATCAAATCATCCCATTCACTGTTTTTAGCCAGGGTAACGAGTTCTTCACTCAGTGTCAGTACATGTTGATATATATCGTGTAAATTGATGGTTGTTTGAATACTCACCTGATTATCTTTCATCCACATTTGCCCCGATTTGTTGCCATGTTGCCGCGAGATCGGAGAGCAGTTGATAGACCTCTTTTACGTAGGTCGTGTTATTTTCGATATTTGCGTTGAGTAACCGCATAATCATATAGTCATACAGAGAGGCCAGATTATGTGCCAGCTCACCGCCGGCATCATAATCCAGTGCCTGTTTCAGACCATTATCAATAATATTAATAGCCTTTGATAATTCATTACCTTTGGCGGCAATATCATTTTGCTCCATGAAGATTTCGCTGCGGCGAAGGGCGCTGAGCGCCCCGTTAAACAAAATCCGGATCAACTGATAAGGCGAGGCATTGGTAATTTCACTTTCAAGATTAACTTGCTGATAAGCCTGATTTGCCTTGCGCTGATACATATTATTTTTAACCTAACATTCTGCCGAGTGCCTGTGTGGTACCACTCAGGGAGTTCATCATTTTATCCAGATTCTGGAACTGGCGGCGATACAGATCCATCGTATTTTCGATCTGTTTATTAGTTTGCTCGATACGTTTATCGATACCTTTTTTCTTTTTCTCCAGACCGTCGGTCGCGTTATGAATCGTACCTTCACGGCTGTCTAATGTCTTTTTCAGATAATTAAAGTTTTCAGTGCCAAAACCCGTTTCTTTTCCGTCACCGGCAAAGAACTCTTTCACACTGGACGCATTCTCTTTCAGCGCTTTATCCAAAACTTTGTCATCAATTTCCAGGGTACCATCTGTTTTCTGTTTGATACCCATTTTGTTCATGGTATTCGGGTCGCCGTTACCATTCGGTGTTCTGATCTGTGCCCGGATGGTATTCTGAATACCGCGTACAGTGGAATCCCCAATCAGCGGACCGTTATTTTTATCAGCGGCCTGGCCTTTTTCAGTCTGGGTATATTTGGTGAGATCTTTACAGAGTTTCTGATACTCGTTATAGGCATCCACCCACTCTTTGATTTTCTTTTTCGCCGGCTCAATATCAGAAGAAACCACCAGCGGTTCAGAGATAAAGTTATTGCTGCTGTCTTTCTCTGACACTTTTTTCAGCGTCAGCGTCAGACCAAAAAAGGCATCTTTGACTTCGTTGGTCTGTGACTCCATTTCAATATCATTGACTTTAAATAACGCATTGATCGGTGCGGTAGTCTGTTTCATCTGGCCACCGGAAGCCGGCGTGAATGATACAACACCGGAGGCGTCTTTTTTCGATTCTCCGCCGATTGCTTTATTCAGTGTGTCATCACCGGTCACAGAAATACTGACAGCAGAATCCGTTCCCTGAGTTTTACTCATGATGACCAGATGTGATTTACCCTCTCTGTCTTTGATAACACTGGCGGTAACATCTTTATCCGCTTTGTTAATGGCATCTGCTAATTCAATGGGTGATGTCTGATCTTTTGTGATCTTGATATCGAAATTCTTCTTCGGATCACTGCCATCACCGATTTTGAAAGAAACAGTACGCTCATCACTATTGTCACCCATCGCGGTTTTACCGTCGGAAAACCCGGCAGATGATAACGTCTGGTTTTTGGCTAACTGCTCAATAACGACATCATACTGACCCGGTTTGGCTTTACCAGTCGTAGACACGCCAAAGTATTTATTTTCTTCACTGACTTTGGTGGTGCTGATATCACCGAATTTTTTCAGCGCTTCTGCTGCGGTTTTCAATTTTTCCAGCGAAGATTGTAATTTTCCGAAAGCACTAATTTGTGCTTCACACGCTGTTTTTTGGGCAGTTAACGGCTCCAGACGGCGCATTTCTGCTTTTTCCAGCATGTCCATTTGCTGATTAAGATCCATATTTGCGCCGACGCCTAACGATGCTATGCCTGCCATGTACTTCTCCTGAATTTAATTGGTTTTACATAGTTATCGGTTGGCAGCGGGAGAATTTTAGCGTTAACGACAAAAAATGATGGGCGGAGTTGCGCAGAGAAAGCGGGGTTATTGTCACCATTAAGATAAGGAAACAAAAAAGAGACGCAGGGTTAATAATTTGGTTACAAACTACACAAAAAGCATTATCCGGACAGATATGCCTTATATTGATAATATGGCGGCGTTTTGTCTGTAAATAAAGTGAATTATCGCCCGTTAACAGTATTACCCCGCTGCGGCGGCAGAAAATAATTCACATTATTTCATACAAAAAAAGGAAATATCATTATGGCACAAGTTATTAATACCAATGTTCTGTCACTGGTTACCCAGAATAATTTAAACCGTTCACAGAGTGCATTAGGTACAGCCATTGAACGTCTTTCTTCCGGTTCCCGTATTAACAGTGCGAAAGATGATGCTGCCGGTCAGGCGATTGCCAACCGTTTTACCGCTAACGTTAAAGATCTGACTCAGGCTTCCCGTAATGCCAGCGATGGTATTTCTCTGGCGCAGGTAACTGAAGGCGCAGTTAATGAGATTAATGACAATATCCAGCGTATTCGTGAACTGACTGTACAGGCACAAAACGGCACAAACTCTGAAAGCGATATCAGCTCTATTAAAGAAGAGGTTGATCAGCGCATGAAGGAGATTGACCGTATTTCCGAACAAACACAGTTTAACGGCATTAAAGTGCTGTCCGGTGATAACAAAATGACCTTCCAGGTCGGCACCAATGATGGTGAAACCATTGATATCGACCTGAAGAAAGTGGATCGTGCAGCACTGGGTCTGGATACACTGGATATCGCAGCGTCCAAATTCGGGGCAACGCTGTCAGCGGGTGACTTTGTTGCAGACCTTAAGGGTACAGAAGAGGATGCACAAAAGGTTGCAGAAGACGCACTGAAAGGTATTCAGTTTGGTGGTAAAGATATCGAAGGTGCAAAATTATCTTACCAGGTAGCAGCTGACGGTTCAGTAGATAAAACCAAAGTATACATTCAGGGTAAGGTTGACGGCAAAGATGTCACATTAAAAGCAGATGTCACTGCAACGGCAGCGGCCGGTGCAACCGCCGCAGAACTGAAAATTGAAAATGTGGCTGAATTAGATGCGGCTGACCAGAAAGCGCTTGATGCCAGAAGTCCGCTGGGCACACTGGATAAAGCACTGTCAAAAATTGACAGCCAGCGCAGTCAGCTGGGTGCATTCCAGAACCGTATGCAGTCCACTATCAATAACCTGAACAACTCCGTTAACAACCTGAGTTCAGCACGCAGCCGTATTCAGGATGCAGATTTTGCGACGGAAGTATCTAATATGAGCCGCGGTCAGATTTTGCAGCAGGCTGGTACCGCTGTGCTGGCACAGGCAAACGGAATTCCGAACAATGTAATGAGCCTCCTGCGTGGCTGATGATATAACCTTATAAATCAAGTAATTCCTCTGTTTTATATCTTAGCCGGAACCTCTGTTCCGGCTTTTTT
>NZ_NRQY01000001.1:745005-815276 GCF_003996855.1 Morganella morganii
ATGTCCGTAATAATTATTTCCGCGACGATTTTCTAAAAATATTTACCAAAAAACCTAAAGTGGTCTCTCAGGGTGCCGATAGTGTTATTGCTGGCGAAAATAAGAAAGCCAAAAAGATAAGCGCTGTTTATTATTATCAATAACAAGGACATATATCATGGCACAGGTTATCAATACTAACGTTCTGTCTCTGGTTACTCAGAACAACTTAAACCGTTCACAGGGCGTACTGGGCTCTGCAATCGAGCGTCTGTCTTCAGGCTCACGTATCAACAGCGCAAAAGACGATGCAGCAGGCCAGGCAATCGCTAACCGCTTCACCGCTAACGTTAAAGGTCTGACTCAGGCTGCACGTAACGCAAACGACGGTATCTCTATCGCACAGACCGCTGAAGGTGCTGTTAACGAAATCAACGATAACTTACAGCGTATCCGTGAACTGACTGTTCAGGCTAAAAACAGCACTAACTCAGCAAGCGACACCAGCTCTATCCAGGCTGAAGTAACTGACCGTTTAGCTGAAATCCAGCGTATCTCTGACCAGACTCAGTTCAACGGCATCAAAGTGCTGGCAAGCGACAACGAAATGAGCTTCCAGGTCGGCGCAAATGACGGCGAAGTGATTGATCTGAAAATGGATCAAATCAACCAGAAAACCCTGGGTGTTGAAAACTTCAAAGTTCCTGGTAAAGATACCGTTCTGAAAGATGGCGTTAAACTGACAACTGCAACAGCAAAAACAGCATTAAAAATCACTGATGCGAAAACTGATATTGTTATCGGTAAAGGCGTTGCAGACAACACCAAAGATTTAGAAATTTTTGAAACTGAAAGCGGTTCATTAGTTGCTAAAGATACTGACGGCAAATTCTACAGTGTTAAACAGGATTCTGTCTTAAAAGACGCGGCTGATCCTACCAAAGGCGCAACAATTACATTAAATGTTGATACTGAAATCAGCGGACGTGTTGATACTAAAGCAAACCTGGCGAAAGCTCCGGCAGACGAATCACTGAAAACTCTGGATGCTGCATTAACCAAAGTTGATACATACCGTTCAAAACTGGGTGCATTCCAGAACCGCATGCAGTCTACCATCAACAACCTGAACAACTCTGTTAACAGCCTGAGCGCAGCACGCAGCCGTATTCAGGATGCAGACTTCGCAACAGAAGTGTCTAACATGAGCCGTGGTCAGATCCTGCAACAAGCAGGTACTGCTGTGCTGGCACAGGCAAACCAGGTTCCTCAGGGCGTTCTGAGCCTGTTACGTTAATTTACGTAGTTGCTTTAACGTATTTAAAAGGTCAGAATATTCTGACCTTTTTTTATAGGTGTTACCCATAACAGAACAAATAATATTCTAATTATTTGTTTTTTTATTCTATTAATGAACGCCTATTTTTCTTTTTATCATATAAAATAACCGTAATTTTGCAAAATATATGATAAAAATGAAAGAGAGTATTGCTATTTGTTAATGAGGTGATTTAGGATAAGGCAAATAAGGCGTGATTTACCTCACTACTCACCGGATTGAATTCTTTTTCGGGCACGATAATAAAAGCCTTTCATGAATCTCGAAGGGTGTTTCAGGTTGTGAGTGATTTGTATACCGCCGAAGGTGTTATCAACAAAAATAGCCTGTGGGAGCGTTATTATCCCCTTATCCGGCACGAAGCCCTGAAATTGCAGGTGAGATTACCGGCAAGCGTTGATATTGACGACTTAATTCAGGCCGGGGGTATCGGCCTGCTGCATGCCGTTGAGCGTTTTGACACCATGCAGGGTGCTACCTTTGCAACCTATGCGGTACAACGGGTCCGCGGGGCAATGCTGGATGAATTGCGGGGAAGAGATTGGACCCCCCGAAGTGTGCGCCGTCAGGCGCGGGAAATAACCAAAGCCGTACGCGCTCTCGAGCAATCTCTGGGGCGTGCCGCTACCGAGCAGGAAATTGCTGATGCGTTGCAGATGGATATCGCGGAATACCGTCAGGTCTTAACCGATACCAATAACAGCCAGCTGTTTTCTTACGATGAGTGGCACGAAATCCACGGTGAGAGCTGCGAACCCGTCCGTGATGATGATGACGGGGGCAACCCGCTCGGTTTGTTGGTAGACGAGAGTTTACGTCACCAGGTGGTTGAAGCAATAAAACAACTGCCTGAACGTGAAAAACTGGTTCTGACTCTTTACTACCAGGAAGAGCTGAACCTCAAGGAGATAGGCGCAGTGCTGGAAGTGGGGGAATCCCGCGTCAGCCAGTTACACAGCCAGGCAATCAAAAGGCTGCGGGCGCGCTTAAAATCCATGAAGTAACTTTGACTTTATCTTTGATTTATTTTTATTAGACTAGACTACACAAGGCGCCAGAATATGTCTGTTTCAAAACAAAAGAAACGGCCCGTAAGCCGTTACATTAAAGATTTCAAACACAGTCAGACTCACTGCAGTCATTGTCACAAAACTCTCGATCGTATCTCTCTGGTTTTCAACGGTCAGCTGATCAATAAAGAAGCTATTTCTGAAATGACAGATATGATTGATGACACCACCTGGATGGGATTACAGGACAAATTTGTGGCACTCTGCCGTTTTTGCAGCGAGATCTACTGCAACAGTGCAACGGATTATTTCGATATCATGGCATTCAAACAGTATCTGTTTGAAGAAACCGAAATGAGCCACAGCACCGTGCGCGAATATGTTGTCCGTCTGCGCCGTCTCGATGAACTGCTGTCCTCCAAAGCCTTCCCGGCCACCACGGAATTCTCCGCTGAAATTATCCAGGCACAACTGAGTGAAGATTTATCGGATTCGGCGCTGAGCAACTACAACATTGCACTGCGCAAGTACGAACAGTATCTGGACTGGCAGGGCAAACACTGATTTGTCTGCCAGACTATTTTTTATCAGTAAATGATAAAACAAAGGGAACTTTCGTTCCCTTTTTCCGTTTTATAACCTGCTGATTATCAACCGATTGTCATCAGGCTGGCATTTCCGCCCGCAGCAGCCGTATTCACACTGACAGCACGCTCATGCAGTAACAGCATCAGCGGAATGTTCGTGTCACCGTGACTGAGGCCCGCGACCGGCACAATTTCGCCGCCGCGCGCGGCAACATCCCGGTTTAGTGTCTGTAAGTGGTCGCTGTCACCGTGGAAAATCACACCGTTAAATACCACGGTGTCCGCTGACCAGTCTTCCGTCAGGGTGATTTGTGCACGGACAGAGTCAGGCAGAGCGTTATACAGGGAACGGGTGTGTTCCGCCGCAGGCCAGAGCTGACGACAGCCCGATGCCAGGGTTGCCCCCAGTTGCAGCAGGGCATCCTGTTCTGAATCATTCAGCCCGAGAATCGTTCCGCGCGGCAGCAGATAATAACTGTTGCGCTCCCCGGTCGGTCCCGGCAGCAGACGGCAGGTTCCGGCTTGTGACAGTTCACCGTAACGGGTAACGGCTGTCAGCACATCGTGACGGCGCTGCGCCTCCAGCCAGGTAAGGAAAGTATCAAACGGTGCCAGCAATTGTGTCCGCAGTGTCACATCCGGCGGATTGAGATCATCCTGTTCAGCCAGAAGAGTGACTACCGAATCATCGGGCTGTTCCGCCAGCAGACGGTGGAGATAAAGCGGACCACCGGCTTTCGGACCGGTGCCGGAAAGCCCCTCGCCGCCGAATGGCTGAACCCCGACCACTGCGCCGACAATGTTGCGGTTGACATAAATATTACCGGCTTCAATCTGTTGCGTCAGCTGTGCGATGGTTTCATCGATACGGGTGTGGATACCGAATGTCAGCCCGTAACCGGCAGCATTAATTTTTTCTGCCAGCTCCGGCAGAGCGTCACGCGGATAACGAACCACATGCAGCACCGGACCGAAAATTTCCCGTGTCAGTTCAGAGACATCATCCAGCTCAATCAGTGTCGGCGGGATAAAGGTACCGTTAAGGAGTTCCGGTGAACCGGCATCCATTCCGAAAGCGGATTGATATACCGGTCTGCCTTTGCCGCGCATTTGCTGAATATGCTGGCGGATACCGTTGTGTGCCTCTTCATCTATCACCGGGCCGATATCGGTTGCCAGCACATCCGGGTTACCCAGACGGCACTCTGCCATCGCGCCTTTCAGCATTTCAATGGTGCGATCTGCCACATCCTCCTGAATACAGAGCAGACGCAGTGCCGAGCAGCGTTGTCCCGCACTGTCAAAGGCAGAACTGACCACATCCGTCACCACCTGTTCTGTCAGGGCGGAGGAGTCCGCCACCATCGCGTTCAGCCCGCCGGTTTCGGCGATCAGCGGAATAACACGGCCCTCGCTGCTCAGGCGGGCAGCCAGGTTGCGCTGTAAAATTTTGGCGACCGCCGTGGAGCCGGTAAACATCACCCCCTGAACACGCGGATCACACACCAGCTGGTTACCGGTGGTTTCACCGTCTCCCGGCAGCAGTTGCAGCACGTCGCGCGGCACACCGGCATCATGCAGCAGTGAAACAGCAACCGATGCCACCAGCGGGGTTTGTTCCGCAGGTTTCGCCAGTACCGGATTTCCGGCAGCGAGGGCGGCGGCAACCTGGCCGGTGAATATCGCCAGCGGGAAGTTCCACGGGCTGATACAGACCACCGGTCCCAGCGGACGGTGGGTATCACCGGCAAAATGGGTTTTCACCTGCGAGGCATAATAGTTGAGAAAATCAACCGCTTCGCGGACCTCAGCTATCGCATTGGAAAATGTTTTACCGGCCTCTCGCACCAGTATCCCGAGCAACGGCTGTAACTGCGCTTCCATCAGTTGTGCGGCACGGATAAGAATGTCCGCCCGCTCCTGCGGCGGGGTGGCAAACCAGATCTCCGCTGCATCAGATGCCGTGGCAAGAGCATGATTCACTTCATCTTCAGCAGCCGGACGAACATGTCCGACGATATCGTGATGATCCGCCGGGTTTCTGACCGGCAGGGCTTCTTCGGGGGCGGCAGATGTAAATGTCCCGCCGGTAAGCGGTTCACAAAGCAGATTATCACCGGCGTGGCTGAGCAGGGCGCTCGACAGTGACGCCAGGCGGTGCTCGTTACTCAGATCCAGACCGGCGGCATTGACCCTGGTCGTGCCGTACAGATTGCGCGGCAGCGGGATTTTCGGGTGCGGCAGGCCGACAGCGCCTTCTTTAGCCGCCATCGACTGAACGGCGGAAACCGGGTCTTCCACCAGCATCTCCAGCGGAATAGTACCGTCGGCGATCCGGTTTACAAAGGAGGTATTTGCGCCATTTTCCAGCAGGCGGCGCACCAGATAAGCCAGCAGTGTTTCATGCGTGCCGACAGGGGCATACACACGGCACGGCCGGTTCAGTTTGCCGTCCGCCACCTTACCGACCACCTGCTCATACAGCGGTTCCCCCATCCCGTGCAGACACTGGAATTCATACTGGCCGGGATAATAGTTATTACCCGCCAGCTGATAAATAGCCGATAACGTGTGGGCGTTGTGGGTGGCGAACTGCGGATAGATCAGATTCGGTACTGACAGCAGCTTGCGGGTACAGGCGAGGTAAGAGATATCCGTATAAACCTTGCGGGTATAAACCGGGTAGCCTTCCAGTCCGTCCACCTGGGCGCGTTTGACTTCGCTGTCCCAGTAAGCGCCTTTTACCAGCCGGATCATCAGGCGGCGCTGGCTGCGGGAGGCCAGATCAATCAGATAATCCACCACCACCGGGCAGCGTTTCTGGTAGGCCTGGATTACAAAACCGATGCCGTTCCAGCCCGCCAGTTGCGGGTCAAAACAGAGTTTTTCCAGTAAATCGAGGGAAATTTCCAGGCGGTCAGCTTCTTCCGCATCAATATTGATACCGATGTCATACTGACGCGCCATCACCACCAGATCACGCAGGGTCGGATAAAGTTCAGACATCACGCGGTCATACTGTGCACGGCTGTAGCGCGGGTGCAGGGCGGACAATTTGATGGAAATCCCCGGCCCTTCATAAATACCGCGTCCGGCGGAGGCTTTGCCGATGGCGTGAATCGCCTGCTGATAAGAAACCAGATAGGCCTGAGCATCGGCCTCTGTCAGCGCCGCTTCCCCCAGCATATCGTAGGAATAACGGAAGCCTTTGGCTTCATTTTTACGGGCATTTGCCAGTGCGCGGGCGATGGTTTCACCGGTGACAAACTGTTCACCCATCAGGCGCATCGCCATATCCACACCTTTGCGCACCAGCGGCTCACCACTTTTACCCAGAATGCGGTTCAGTGAGCGGCTCAGCCCGGCTTCATTATGGGTGGAAACCAGTTTACCGGTGAACAACAGTCCCCATGTGGCCGCATTGACGAACATGGATTTACTCTGGCCGAGGTGGGAATTCCAGTCACCGTGGCTGATTTTATCGCGGATCAGCACATCTCGGGTGGCTTTATCCGGAATACGCAGCAGCGCTTCGGCCAGACACATCAGTGCGATCCCTTCCTGAGAGGAGAGGGAGAATTCCTGAAGCAATCCCTGCACCAGCCCGGCACGTCCGCTGCTGTTTTTCTGATTACGCAGTTTTTCTGCCAGCCCGTAAGCCAGTTTATGGGTTGCCTGTGCAGCATCCGGGGCGAGTTGTGCCTGCGGCAGCAGCATGGCCACGGCTTCCGGTTCCGGAATGCGGTAGGCGGATGTGATAGCCGCACGGGTAACAGATTGCGGCAGAATATCGCCGGCGAATGCCAGAAACGGCTGGCGGCTGACCGGCGTCTCAACCGGCGCGGTTTCATCTTCCTGTGAGGAAGCGGTACCGGCAGCGGGCAGTGTTCCGTCCGGCAGAGAATCGAGCTGAGCCAGATAATCAAAAATAGCCTGTCTGATCAGCCAGTGTGGCGTGCGATCGATTTTTTGCGCCGCGGCTTTGATCCGCTCACGGGTTTCCTCATCCAGTCTGACGCCCATTGTGGTACTCACCATATTCACTCCTCATAAACGGCAACAGGTCATGAGTTGCACATTAATATCTACGAGGTTGCAACTTTGTGCAACATTGTTAAATGAAGAGATGTATAAAGTGTGAATAATGTCGCTGTTTTATACTGATCGGACAAAACGATTAAGAAATAAACCGTATTGGATAAAATAAAATCATTATATAACAATAGCATATTATCAATTTTAAGGCGTATAATGATTAAATCAGATGATTAACTGCATCACTTTCTGGTGATATATCCCGTGATAAAAATCACAAATATTCACTTTAGTATCGTTAATTAATTGTTGTTTTATTGTTGTTGTCGTTACTATCGGGCTGAACACAACTCATCGCAAATTTAACAAATAATGATAATTGACGGGGCATTGTCTGTGCAGACCAGGGATGGCTGAGGCGGTGTGCAACACAGTGATACTGGTGTGGCGCGCATCCTGTACAGAGATTGGTACACGCAATGCTGATACATGACGGACTATAAATTCAGTACAGGAACTTAACTATGACAATGACGCTGACCACACCGCTCCACCAATAACTTTGACGACTATATTCTCGGCGGCCGCCGGATGGGCAGTTTTGTGACGGCATTATCCGCCGGTGCATCTGACATGAGCGGCTGGCTGCTGATGGGATTACCGGGGGTGGTTTTTTTCTCCGGTATTTCTGAATCCTGGATTGCCATCGGCCTGTGTATCGGCGCCTGGCTTAACTGGCGGATTGTTGCCGGACGTTTGCGTCTTCAGACGGAAGTCAATGATGCGCTGACGCTGCCGGATTACTTTACGCAGCGTTTTGAGGATAAAAGCCGTATCCTGCGGATTGTCTCTGCGGCTGTGATCCTGATTTTCTTCACCATTTACTGTGCGTCCGGCATCGTGGCCGGTGGTCTGCTGTTTGAAAGCACTTTTGGCATCAGTTATGAAAAAGCCATGTGGCTCGGGGCAGGCGCAACCATTGCCTATACCTTCCTCGGCGGATTCCTGGCGGTAAGCTGGACCGATACCGTGCAGGCGACACTGATGATTTTCGCCCTGATCCTGACCCCTGTAATGGTGATTACGTCCGTCGGCGGGTTTGATACCGCGCTGGCGATTATTGAGGCGAAAAGCCCGGCGTATGTGGACATGTTCCGCGGGCTGGATATTGTTGCGATTATCTCCCTTCTGGGCTGGGGGCTGGGCTATTTCGGGCAGCCGCATATTCTGGCCCGCTTTATGGCGGCGGATTCTCACCACACTATCCGCAGCGCACGCCGTATCAGTATGACCTGGATGGTGCTCTGCCTCGCGGGGACAATCTGTGTCGGTTTCTTCGGTATTGCCTTCTTTCAGCAGAACCCGGAACTGGCGGGGTCGGTTACGGAAAACCGTGAGCGGATTTTCATGAGCCTGACATCTATCTTATTTAATCCGTGGATTGCCGGTATTCTGCTCTCGGCCATCCTGGTTGCGGTCATGAGTACGCTGAGCTGCCAGCTGCTGGTCAGTGCCAGCGCCCTGACGGAAGATATCTACAAACCGTTTTTCCGTAAAAATGCCTCACAGAAAGAGATGGTGCTGGTCGGGCGTATTATGGTGCTGGTGATTGCGGCGATTGCTATCTACATCGCGATGGATAAAAACAACAAAGTGCTGGGGCGGGTCAGTAACGCATGGGCAGGGTTCGGTGCGGCATTCGGTCCGGTTATCCTGTTCTCTGTGATCTGGAAGCGGATGACCCGCAACGGCGCACTGGCGGGGATGTTCACCGGTGCGGTGACGGTTCTTATCTGGATAGAATATAAGTGGTTTAATTTATATGAAATTATTCCGGGCTTTATTCTGGCGGGTATTGCGATAGTGGAGGTCAGTCTGGCAGGTCGTGAGCCGGACAAATCGGTTCAGGGACGTTTCGCTGAGGCGGAAGATCGTTATCTCGGACGGACTGAATAATACAATACAAAAACAAAAATCCCGGCGCTGCTGGGATTTTTTTGCCTGCTATTTTTGTGCTTCCGCAAGGCGGTATTTTTTGACACGCCGGTAACCGAATGCCAGCAGGATAAACCATAACGGCGTGGCAATCAGAGCCTGGCGGGTATCTGCCTCCAGCGTCAGCAGAACAATCACAAAGACAAAGAAGGCCAGACACACCCACGGGATCCAGCTGCCGAACGGCACTTTATAGATTGATGCTGCATGAAGCTCCGGACGATGGCGGCGAAACATGATGTAGCTGTACAGGATCATGCTCCAGATAAACATAAACAGGATAGCGGATACGGTGGTCACCAGGGTAAATACATGCATCACGTCAGGGATAAAATAGAGCAGAATGACCCCGACAGACAAACAGATACAGGTAAAAATCAGTCCGGCAGCCGGAACGGCCTGCTTTGACAGACGACAGAACTGCTTTGGTGCACTGCCTTGTTTGGCTAATCCGAACAGCATCCGGCTGGTGGAAAATACGCCGCTGTTTGCGGAAGATGCCGCCGCAGTCAGCACCACAAAGTTCACCAGGCTTGCTGCTGCCGGAACGCCGATCATAATAAACAGCTCCACAAACGGGCTTTTATCTGCTGGGATTGAACGCCACGGCGTAACAGACATAATAACGATCAGCGCCAGTACATAGAATGCAATGATACGGAACGGAATAGCATTAATGGCACGCGGCAGTGACTTAACCGGGTCGCGGGTTTCCGCTGCTGCGGTACCCACCAGTTCGATACCGACAAAGGCAAAAATGGCTATCTGGAATCCGGCAAAGAACCCGATTATCCCTTTCGGGAACATACCGCCGTCAGACCAGATATTGGATAACGCCGCCTGATGTCCTTCCGGTGAGACAAAATGTGTGCCGATCAAAATACCGCCGACAATAATCAGCGCCACAATCGCGACAATTTTTATCATGGAGAACCAGAACTCCATCTCGCCGAATAATTTAACCGTCGCCAGGTTCAGGGACAATAACAGCAGAATGCACAGCAGTGAGCTGACCCAGCGCGGAAAATCAGGTGCCCAGTGCATGATGTAGCCGGTAATGGCCACCACATCGGCAATCCCGGTAATTACCCAGCAGAACCAGTAAGTCCAGCCGACAAAAAAACCGGCCCACGGGTCAATCAGATCACCGGCAAAATCACTGAACGATTTATAATTCAGGTTTGACAGCAGGATCTCGCCCATTGCCCGCATAACAAAGAACAGCACAAACCCGATGATCATATAAACAAATAATACAGAAGGGCCTGCCAGTGAAATAGTTTTACCGGAGCCCATAAATAACCCGGTGCCGATTGCCCCGCTGATTGAAATCAGCTGAATATGCCGGTTGGTTAAACTGCGTTTGAGTTCGCCGCGTGGCGGCGTGGCAGGCGTTTTTTCATCCATAAACAAATCCGCTAAGCTAAAAAATAACCATTATTTTTATTCATTCAAAAATGGTGTTATCAGCAAATAGTGTGACACATTTCTCAGAATGAGTAACGATAAATTTTCCGTTAAATTCATGGGGTTGATTGGTAATATGGGCTGGCAGTCATTATTTCGCATTAGTTTTTTTGTAGGTGAAAATAATGTTGTGTCAGTTTATATGACGGCAAAAAACAGTATTTTTTGCAGTAACATTAATAAGAAAACGCGAATCAGCGGTTGCGGGTCAGAATAGTATATTTTGGGGATTTTCCGGTTATACTGGTGATATATCACAGGGGGATTTTTTTATTGCAGAATCGTATTTATGGATAAAACAACACGGGGAACGACGATGAATTACCAGATCGTTCCTTTTTGGATCTATTCAGGAAGAGTCGCATTCTTTATATTGCCCGCAGTGCTTACCGGCTTTTGCGGCATGAATGCTTTCCTGCTTTATTTGTTATTTCACGGTATTGTCTGGCAACTGGTGGTTTCTCTCCGTTTACATGCGTTAAAAGAGAAGGGTCTGGTTTCCCGCAGCCATAATATCAGCCACTGGATAGTGTATGTTTACAGTATACCGGTGAAAGAAGAACGGGCGATTTTAAAAAATCCGTGTTTTGCGCTTGAACAAAATATGAAAGATTTTTTCTTCCGGTTACTGATACTGAAGAGTTTTATTCAGCTTGGTTTTATTGCGCTGTTATTTGTTCAGTATATCCGGACAGATGCGGACTTATTCAGCCTGACTACGCTTTTCGCGGTATTATCAGCGATTATCATGATAGTCACACTTTACCGGACCGGGTTGCTCATTCGTGTATTGTCAGCCAATGCGTTTTACACGGAAAAATTGCAGTCAGAAAGTGGTTCTGTTTGGTATCAGCTCTGTTTTATCTCTCATCGTTCAGAGAAAACAGCGGGGCTGGATAAATTACTGGCATTATAAAACCCACCCGCAGCACATATTATCTGCGGGGGATACTGCCGTGCCGCCCGGTTATTTTCTGGCAATCGCTTTATCGGCGCGCGGCTCAACGGTAATTGAGTGTTCAACGGTCAGCGCAGTGTCTTCAATATCCAGCGTGATATTCCAGTCTGCATCAAAAGGCACCACCATTCTGGCAGGGAGTTCATGAAAGAAGCCGCTGCCGCCATGTGTCCGGAACGGCATTCCTTTCCTGTACTGATTAAAATTCATTTTGGTCATTATTAAAACATTGCACGAACGACCGCAATCCACCACCACAGTATCACCTGCTGTCAGGTGCATTCTTTTATGTAAAAACGGCAAGATAACACTCCTGTTTTTATTTCCCCGGCAGAGTAACGATTACCGTTGATTGCGTATTGTTACGCGATATAATCTGCACGGGACAATATTAAGGGTAATAGGCATTGACCAGCATACGCGGCTGTAATGCAATCACTTTTTTCTGTTCTTCTGATAATGTATGTGTTTCCAGCCAGCGGGCTTTGTGTCTCTCAAAGTCAGGAGATTCACTCAGATACAGCGCCAGAAGATAATCAAAATCCCGGATATCACTCTGTTCAAATACAGAAATGACTTCCCGGTAACACATATTATGGGGCAATTTAATGCGCTCTGTTAACATGCATTCCATCAGTTTCAGCGATGGAACACCGGTATTCTGATAAACAATCTTCAGCTGTGTGATTGCTTTTTCATAGCGGTTATCCACAATCAGCAAATCACTGTAGAGCTGGCGCAATGCAATATCATCAGGGTACTGACGGATCAGCGTATCAAACTGATCCAGCGCTTTTTCCTTCCCTTCATGGGTTTTACTGCCTGAGTATTTAATGATATACGACATAGCCTGCTCTTTCGGAGCAAGCTCTGTATTGGTATAACCATAGGATGTAAACGGAAGACTTAGCATCCAGACTAAAAATATCCAATTCTTCATGGAAATACGATTCCCTGTGTATTTACCGTGTACTGACTGTAACACAAGAATCACAGTGATAATTTAGGATGTTTACGAAAAACAGGGGGTGTGTAATGCGGTCAAACCATCGCTCAATAAAATGACAGATTTTGACATCCCGATATAGAGAATATTCTTAAAAAGAGGGGGGTAGTTTACTAAAGATAAAAGATAGCAGAAATGCGCTAAATTTGAAATTTAGCGCGTTCGGATATCAGTAACTCATATTTAATATGAGCTTGTCAGGAGAAAGGAATTCCGAATAATATTTTTTATTTTTCAGCATTAAATTCAATCGTAACGAACGGCTGCTCATTAATTTTTCTATTGATTGAATTAATTGATTTTTATTTTCAAAAGAAATGTAATGGTTATAATTCCCGGTTGGTATATATCTAAGAGGGTCCGAAATAATTGCGCGGGAAGATGCAATATATTCACCAAAGCGCCAGCCTGTTGAATCGTGTAAACCTGTTGTTATACAAATTTCATACTCTTTCAGGGATTTTATAAAGCTGCGCCGGGATGTAAATTCGGATGGTAAAATATAATCAGAAGCAACCTTTCTGGTATATTCATTATCGCTCAGGCCAAACATTGCGGAAGAGGAGAATTTTTCTTTTATGGTATCCAGAACCATCAAACGGAAGTCATTCAATTTATTATATTCATCAGTAATGCCAACGTCACCGTTATGGTATTTTTTTACTGTATCAGGATCCCACAAGCGGGTTAAAAATAATAATTTAGGATTATCTGTAACGATTGGGTCAACTTCCAGATCAGTGTGTTTAATGATATCTTTACCTAATATTCGCCGGCAGGTTACTGACATCTCTTCCCATCGATTGAATGCGGGCTTAATGTCATAATTAAAGCCCAAAGGCTGACATTTCGGGAAATTTTCAGATAACTGACGAGAAAAACTCCGCTTATAGTATACGTCACACCAGTTATAGTCTGATATTGAGAAAAAACCTCTGTCGATATGATCTCCATCATTGGCATCATAGATGAATTTCTTTCCATTTATTTCTGCTCTGAGAATATGTTGAGTTGTAATGTCAGGGCATGAATTTTTAATTAAATTTATTTTTATAATTTTTTGTTTTTGGAGAAGTAAAAATCCATAAATATATTGATTTATGTGGTTTGACTTATTATAAAATAAATTCACATTATACATTTCCATACTCTTTTGCAGAAAATACTGTTTATTAACGATATTTCATTTCTTCTAAGATGGATTCAAATTCACAGATGAAAGCATCATAATCCGTAGTCTTCAATGACCATTTTTTTGCATTCTCACTGTAGGAGTTGTAATCAGAAATGATTTCTGTAATTGCAGGAATAATATCTGAAGGTGAAATTAATTTTATGTCTGCCAGACAATCATTTACAGGGTCATAAATATCGTAGGGGAAATCAACAGATAAACCGGTCAGCTCCCGGTATTCTTCGGCAGATAATGATGGTTTGATCCCGATACCGCAATATTTATCTTTAACAGCTTCAGGTTGTCCGTCTATCATCGGAAAAATTACAGGTATACCTTGTGATAAAGCTTCAATACAGGACAGACCGAACGGTTCTGTCACTGGTGTGCTCAGATAGATATCTATACTGCTATAGAAGTCTTCCATATTATGCTGATAACCGGTAAATCTGACTTTATCAGCAATATTTAATTTAGCAGCTAATTCTTCTAGCTTATTTTTTTTCTCTCCGTCACCGGCTATAATTAGTTCTGCATCTTTCCCTGATTCAATTAACATTTTCAGACAAAGAATAGAAACTCCGATACCTTTCAGGCCAACAAGACGTGAAGCTGTTCCCAAAATAATCTTTTTTTCCGGGGGAGTATGAGAGCAGAAAGCAGTTTTCATAGGTAACCGGTTAATAACAGTGCTGATCTTAAATTCAGGATTAAAACGTAATTGCATAATCCGTTTTGATGCCACAGAAACTGAAATTGCACCATCCAGCATACCTAAAAAGGTAAGTGTTTTTTTATTTTCCGGATAACGCCATGAACAGCCGTGATCATAATACAGAAAAGTTGTATTTGCAGGTTTTTTATCTATTTTAGGAACAAAATCCCAGACTAACGTTATATCTGAATGTTGCTGGTTTATTTTTTTACTTAATATATATTTACGCAAGAATGCAGGGTATTTAACGGATGTATTGCCTATACGGTTTGCATAAATTATTTTATATGGTTTTAATTCTGAAATAATATTATTATTGATCTGATTGCTGGTACAAAGTACTTCGTTAGTAAATGAGCTATTTTTTAAATACTCAATAAAAAGACGTTCTGCGCCGCCAAATCCTTGTAAGTTAATCAAATGTAAAATTTTCATATAGGCAGAAATATATCCGTTTTATTTAAAATCAATATCTTATAGTAAAGGTATTGCATGTTGATCTATTCTATCACAAGTTTCGTTGTTGTATAATCAGGTTCAGAATAAATGATATCTTTGTTAAATCAACTTATTACAGTATATATTACTAATCCGGAGCGCCATAATCACAACTTTATCCGGAATGCAAAAATAAAAATAGCCAGCTGAAGGAGGAATTATGTGGAATATACACCCGACGCGCAGCCGTTATGCATTACTGGCTCAGTATCTGTCGCCGCTGGATGCCAGGATTGAGGCCGGATTACTGCAATCTGAAGGGATAGAGGTGATGCTGCTGGATGAAAATATTGTCTGGAATAATCAGATGTATGCGCAGGCTGTCGGCGGTGTGAAACTGCTGGTTAATCAGGATGAGTTAACCCGTGCACAGGGTATTCTGGCGGACTATCATCACGGGGATTTCGGGATTGAGGAGGAAGGGGAACCGGCTGCGGCTGACCCGGAACCGGTGTTTGAAAACAGTAAAGAAGATTATGTCAATATGGGGTTTGTATTCCTTATCTTCCTGACGCTCGGACTGGCTATTCCGTTTAAGGCGTTGCATCATCGTCTGAAAGAGAAAACAAAATAACGTCCGGATGACGGGAGTGCCCGCCATCCGGCTGAAACATCAGTGATCGACAAACACAAACTTCAGCACAAACAACAGGGCGACCAGAATCACACACGGATTCAGCTCTTTCCAGCGCCCGGTACCCAGCTTCATCACAGAGTAAGAGATAAAACCAAGTGCAATACCGTCCGTGATGGAGAAACTGAACGGCATCATAATCGCGGTAATAAAGGCCGGAACCGCATCAGTCAGGTCATCCCAGTTTACCCGTGCCAGGCTGGATGTCATTAATACCCCGACATAAATCAGTGCACCGGCGACCGCATAGGCAGGCACCATACCCGCCAGCGGTGAGAGGAAAATCACCAGCAGGAACAGCAGCCCGACCACCACGGCTGTCAGCCCCGTCCGGCCGCCGACAGAAACCCCGGAGGTACTTTCAATATACGCGGTGACAGACGATGTGCCGATAAAACCACCGAGTACAGAGCTGACACTGTCGACATACAAGGCTTTCTGCATATTCGGGAATTTTCCGTCTTTATCTGCCAGCCCGGCTTTATCGGTTACCCCGATAAGGGTACCGGATGAGTCAAACAGGTTAACCAGCATAAACGAGAAGATAATACCCGACAGCCCGATATTAAAGGCACCAGCCACATCCACCTTGCCCAGCACACTGGTGACATCCGGCGGCATGGAAAATATACCGCTATACGTGACATCCCCCAGCAGCCAGCCAATCAGTGTGGTGACCACAATGGAAATCAGTACTGCGGCGTGAATACGGCGTGATGCCAGAATCGTGATAATAAAAAAGCCCAGTGCACCGAGCCAGACGGAGTGGGAGGTCAGATCCCCCATGGAAACCAGTGTGTCCGGGTTCGGAACGACCAGGCCGATATTCTTCAGCCCCATCATCGCGATAAACAGCCCGATACCACTGGTGATCCCGACCCGCAGACCAAGCGGAATATTGGCAATCATCCAGTAACGGATGCGGAACACAGTCAGCAGCAGCATACCGAGCGCGCCCCAGAAGATAGCCCCCATCCCGATCTGCCAGGAGTAACCCATGGAGGAAACCACGCCGAAAGCAAAAAAAGCGTTCAGCCCCATTGCCGGTGCCAGTGCGACCGGCAGATTCGCCAGACACCCCATCAGAATACAGCCGAATGCGGCAATCAGACAGGTAGTGACGAAGACAGCCTGTGTATCCATCCCGGCAGCGCCGAGGATTTGCGGGTTAACAAAAATGATATACACCATGGTAAGAAAGGTGGTTATACCGGCGATAACTTCGGTTCGTGCTGTGGTACCGTGTGCCTGTAAACGGAATAAGCGTCCCAGTACACCCGTTTCCCGGATGTTTTCCGGTGTTTGATTATCCATTTTATGCTCCTGTCTCCCGGGGAAAAGATAACTGGTCTGATAAATGCATAATCAATGCCAGCATCGTAATGACTTTCCGTGAGAAATCGTAATCATCCGGTTGTGCCGCAATAATTTGTAACAATTGCAGCGGAGATCACCTTTATTCCGGTGCGCCTCACAAGGCAGAGAGGACACCGCGAATTCACATTATCAATGTGAGAGAAAAACAGGGGACAGTGATGAACAGTGAGAAAAATAAGCGCACCTGCACGCGCAGCCGTGAAGAAATGACAGCACTCCTTGCCGTGGCCCGCAGTGAGGCACCTGCGGATTATCGTATTGATAATGTCCGGATTCTGGATCTGATTAACGGCGGGGAATTTCCGGGACCGGTTGTGATAAGCGGGCGTGCGATTGCCGGTGTCGGCTCTGTTTATAAGGATGCCCCGGCACATAATGTGGTCGACGGCAAAAATGCGGTGGTCGTCCCGGGGTTTATTGATGCACACCTGCACATTGAATCAAGCATGATGACACCGGTCACGTTTGAAAGCGCGACACTGCCGCTGGGGGTCACGACGATTGTGTGTGACCCGCATGAAATCGTGAATGTCATGGGGGAGGAAGGAATTGCGTGGTTTCTGCGCTGCGCGGAACAGGCGCAGCAGAACCAGTTTGTCCAGGTAAGCTCTTGTGTGCCCGCACTGCCGGGCAGTGATGTGAACGGCGCGGATTTTCCCCTGACGGAGATGCTGAAATACAAAGGTCATCCCCATGTGACGGGGCTGGCGGAGATGATGAATTTCCCAGCGGTGATCGCCGGTGAGGCGGAAACGCTCGATAAACTGGATGCATTCCGCGATATGACGCTGGATGGTCACTGTCCGGTGGTTACCGGGAAAGATCTCAACGGCTATATTGCCGGGGGGATAGAAAACTGTCACGAATCGCACCGCTATGAGGAAGGACTGGAAAAACTGGCGCTGGGAATGGCGCTGATGATCCGCGAAGGGTCGGCGGCACGGAATCTGGATGCGCTGGCACCGCTTATCACAGCTATGAGCAGCCCGCAGTGTCTGTTATGCACCGATGACCGCAATCCGTGGGAAATCATTCACGAGGGGCATATGAATGCGCTGGTCTATCGTCTGATCAATCAGCATCATATTCCGGTGCATATTGCTTACCGTGTCGCCAGCTGGTCTGCCGCACGCCATTTCGGACTGAAAAATCTGGGGCTGGTGGCACCGGGGAAACAGGCGGATCTGGTGCTGCTGAGGGATGAGAAGACTGTCGATATTCAATCGGTTATGTGCGGCGGTCACTGGGTGGATAAGGCTGCGCTGTTGCGTGAGCGGGAGGGGAAACAGGCAGCATCACGTCCGCCAATGCAGAATACGGTCCGCCGTCAGGCAGTCACGGCGCAGTCTCTGGCTTTTGTACCGGAACCGGGGCGTGAATATCGCGCCATCAGTGTGATTCCGAATGAGCTGATCACGGGCGAGCAGCGTGTCAGCTGGGACGGACGCCGCTATGATCGTGATAATATCTGCTCACTCGCGGTGATTGAACGCTATGGCCGCCAGATACCGCCGGCAACCTCATTACTGCACAATTTCGGCCTGACACGTGGTGCACTGGCATCAACGGTCAGCCACGACAGCCATAATATTGTGGTGGCCGGTATTGATCCTATGGATATGGCGCTGGCGGTGAATCAGCTGATTGCCGGCGGTGGGGGTATGTGTGTGGTGGCTGACGGACGGGTGCTGAGCCATGCCACACTGCCGATAGCCGGGCTGATGAGTGATAAAACGGCGGATGAAATCGCTGCCGAAATTGAATCCCTGAAAGTGGCCTGCCGCGACTGCGGGGTAATGCTGGATGAGCCGTTTATTCAGATGGCATTCTTGTCACTGCCGGTGATCCCGACACTGAAACTCACCAGTCTCGGGTTATATGACGTGAATAAATTTGTCTTTACACACAGTGAGTTAACCGCATAAAGGGAAAAGGACAGGGACTATCAGTCTCTGTCCTTATGAACTACAGCACACGGCTGAGAAATGCGGCAGTACGCGGGTTTTGAGGGTGATTAAATATCTGCTCCGGTGTGCCGGACTCCTGAATGACCCCCTGGTCGATAAAAAAGACGCGGTCTGCCACTTCGCGGGCAAAATTCATCTCATGGGTCACAATCACCATCGTCATACCCTCATGAGCCAGGGCTTTCATCACATTCAGCACTTCGCCGACCAGTTCCGGGTCGAGCGCGGAAGTCGGCTCATCAAACAGCAGCACGGTCGGGTCCATCGCCAGCGCACGGGCAATAGCCACGCGTTGCTGCTGTCCGCCGGATAAACTCTCCGGCCAGGCATCAATTTTGTCCGGCAGTCCGACTTTTTCCAGCAGCTGCTCTGCTTTGAGCAGGGCATCGGTTTTTTTCAGTCCGGACACCATCAGCGGCGCCATGGTGATATTATCCAGTACGGTCATGTGCGGAAACAGATTAAAGCGCTGGAATACCATACCGACATGCTCGCGCATCTTGTTCAGGTCAGTTTTCGGATCACACACATCGGTGCCGTTAACCATAATTTCACCGGAATCCGGCCGTTCGAGGGCATTCAGACAGCGCAGAAAGGTGCTCTTTCCGGAGCCGGACGGCCCTATCACACAGACAACTTCCTGCGGGCGGATATCACAGCTGATACCGCGCAGCACATGCGTATTGCCGAATTTTTTCTGTAAATTTTTAACGTGAATCACTTCTGCTCAACCTTCTTTCGGTGTATTGAACCAGCTGCGCCAGCAGGAATGTCAGCATCCAGTAAATAACGGAGATGACCAGGTACGGTTCCCAGTAAGTTGCATACGCGCCGGATACTGTCCGTGCTGCATAGGCAAGGTCGGCAAGGCCGATAGCGGAGGCCAGGGAGGAATCTTTGACAATGGCGATGGCATTGTTACCCAGCGGCGGCAGAATACGGCGGAAAGCCTGCGGCAGGATCACCTTGCGCATGGTTTTCCCCCAGCTCATTCCCAGCGCGCGGGAAGCCTCTGTCTGTCCGCGATCGACGGACTGGATCCCGGCCCGGAAAATCTCGGAAACATACGCCCCGGCATTGAGTGTAATAGCAACAATACAGGAGAGAAATGCGCCATAGTCTGAACGCAGCATTTTGGCAGTATCGGAGGAGATAATACCGCTGGTAACCATCAGACCGTCACGCGGATTAATAAACAGCGGCACGAGTGCAAAGTGTACCACCATGATCTGTACAAACAGCGGCGTGCCGCGGAATGCACTGACATAAAACCGCACCGGATACTGCACAAAGAACAACAGCAGCCATTTCGCCGCACCGCGCTCTGCGCGGGCTGTCCGGCCGAGACCGAGTGTCAGTCCCCAGAGGGTCCCTAAGATGACGCAGATAATAGTACATTTTATCGTCATCAGTGCCCCTTCCATAAATAACGGGGCGTATTCTTCTATTATTTCCCAGCGGAAAGCTGACATAACATCCATCCTGAAAAAACAGATCAAACCCGCCGCAGGAGCGGGTTTTTAATCAGATAAATAATGAATTACTGTGCGGGCAGGGAAGGTACGTCGTTATCGAACCATTTCTGATAGATTTTGGCGTAAGTTCCGTCAGCAATGATTTTTGCCAGACCACGGTTAATTTTTTCCTGTAATTCTGTATTGCCTTTGGCGACGGCAATGCCGAAATACTGTTTTTCAAAATGATTGTCGTAAATCAGTTTAAATTTCTTATCCGGATGGGTCTTAATATAGAATTTCACCACCCCGACATCTCCGACAGCCGCATCCACACCGTCTTCATATAATTCCTGTAACAGCAGCGGGGTGTTATCAAACCGCTTGATGGCGGTACTGTTTTTACCGAGCACATCAGAAACCACAATATCCCCGGTACTGGAATTCACCACGCCGACATTATATTTGCTCAGTTCAGATAATGCATTTATCGGTGAATTTTCATTCACGACAATGGCTTGTTCTGCCGGAAAATACGGAGCAGAAAAATCCACCATTTGTTTCCGTTTATCTGTGATGGTAATACCGGAAATTAAAATATCGCGATCTCCGGCGGACAGCGTGGCGAAAATACCTTCCCACGGCGTGTTGATTAATTTGACATCAAAATCTTCGGCGGCAGCGACCGCTTTAATAATATCAATATCAAATCCTTCGAGTTGTTTTTCACTGTTTTCAAATTCAAACGGACGATACGTGCCGCCGGCACCAACCACATAGGTTTCTTTGGCCTGGCTTACCCCGGTGAATGCTAATAATGATAAACAGCCTGCAAAGACTAATTTCTTAAACATACCAACCTCATTTTTATGCGTGATTTTTAAATAAAAATAGATAAATATTCATTTAATGGCAATAACTATTTAAAAATAAGCATGGCAGCAGCAGATGATCAGCCTGCGGGACTGAGCAGACAGAGTCTTATACGGGAAACGGAGTAAAACAGAGCGGATATGGCGGAACGCGGTGAGGAATGCGGTTCAGAAAATACACCGGCTGACATTACCGGTGCGATGCGGTACGGGTGAACCGCATCATTCCCCAGTAACTGTTATGTGTTTTTTCTGTCAGTTGCCAGCCGGACTGTTCCAGTGCGGGGCGCAGCGCGTGATTGATAATCCGGTGTGCCATTACCAGCACCGCACCGTGTTCCTGCGCATGACCGGAGAGGATTTTCGCAGCAGATTGCGCCCGTTCACGCACCTGTGCCACGGCGGGAACGGATCTTCCGCCCCCCGCCAGCCACAACAGGCGGAATGCCGTCACCCACCACATTGGCGGCAGTTTTACCGGCATCAGCAGTGCAGGGGAGAACAGAGGGAGTTCAGCTTCGTGCAGTTCATCAATAATGACACGCGGTGTGATCCCGAGCGCGGCGAGTGACGCGGACGTGCGGAAAAGCGGGCTGGCAACCGGGAAATAACGGGATAATTCCTCTGCGGACAGGGATAACGGGGGCGAGGATGGCAGAATAATACCCCAGGCATCATATTCCGCCAGCCAGGCACGAAGGTCGCGCAGAGCCAGCGGTGTTTTTTTATCCGGCACCGGTTCGCCGTGGCGGATCAGCAGAATTTCCTGAGTCATCAGGTATAAAAATATTTCAGCACATGGAAGAAGACCGGGGCCGCGAAACAGAGAGAATCCAGTCTGTCCATCATGCCGCCGTGTCCCTCAATCATGGCACCGAAATCTTTTATCCCGCTGTCCCGCTTGATGGCGGACATACATAATCCGCCTGCAAAACCGGCCAGGCAAATCATCAGTGAGAGCAGGAAGGCGGCCCACGGACTGAACGGTGTGGCCCACCACAGCGCCATCCCGACCAGGCTGGCACTGACGATCCCGCCGATAAAGCCCTCAACGGTTTTATTCGGGCTCAGTTTCGGCACAATCGGGTGTTTGCCGAACAGTTTACCGAACACGTATTGCAGGACATCGGAAATCTGAACCACGATCATCAGAAACAGCAGCAGGTTGATATTATCCGTAAAACCCGGAATCGGCAGTACCAGCAGTGCAGGGGCATAACTGAGGCAGTAAACCGCAATCATCACACTCCACTGAATTTTTGCCATCCGTTCCAGGAAGTGGCGGGTGTCACCGGAGAGCACCATGCGGGTCGGGATAAACAGGAAGGCATATACCGGGATAAAGACCGACAGCAGGTTATACCACTGGATACCGACCAGCACATACTGTACCGGCAGAATGATAAAGAAGCACCAGAACAGGGCACCGTGGTCGGCGCGGTGTGTCGGCGTCAGGGTGATAAGCTCACGCAGTGCCAGCAGGGACATAAAGGCAAACAGCACAACCGAGCCGATTGGCCCGATACTGATAGCGACGGCGGCAATAATACACATCAGCCACCAGGCCCGTATGCGGGCATTGAGGTTGCTGATAACGGAGGTATTTCCTTTAATCTGTTTCAGAATCAGGCCGATAACCGTTGCCACTGCCAGGAACCCGAACAGTCCGCTGAAGATCCAGAATAATTCATTATCTTTCATGATGTATTGCCTCTAACGCCTGGCGCGTCCGTATTAAAAAGTCTGCTTTGCTTTCTTCCTCCCCGGCCGGTTCAGCCGGGGCACCGAATGTGGCAGTGCAGATAACCGGCACAACCAGCCGCGAGCCTTTCGGCAGTACACGGTTGAGATTTTCCAGATACACCGGCACCAGCACGGCACCCGGATTGTTGCGTGATAAATGCCAGAGTCCGGCTTTGAAATCCTGAATTTTTTCACCGTCGCCGCGTGTGCCTTCCGGGAACAAAATCAGGGAGTCCCCGCTATTGAGGACATTTTGCATCACGTCCAGCGGGTTTTCTGCCGGGGTGGCATCCTGCTGCTCATTGTCAGCGGCAGGTTCGATTTTTTTACCCCGGGCGATCAGTACCGCGCCGAATATACGTTTGGCAATATAACGGCGGAAACGGGTTTTATCCCAGTAATCCTGAGCCGCGACCGGATGGACATGTTTGCGCGCCGCATTGCTCAGACAGGACCAGATCACCAGCCCGTCGAGATGGCTGGAGTGGTTGGCATAATAAATACAGGGTTTGCCTTCCGGCAGCGGGGCGTTCTGCTTTGCGCGGATACCGGTCAGAAACCGGCATACCGACACCAGCAGTGCCGAGACAATTTTTTGATCCGGCGAGAACGTTTTACGGGTCATCCTTCATTATCCTTATGTAAACCAGCTATCAGTATGCGGGTAAGTGCGTTGCACAAGGCGGCAGAGTTCTCACAGCGGGTCTGCCGGGCTGTTATCGGACGTCTGTCCCTGATTTCTGATTCCATATCCTTTCCGTCATGTGAAAATTAATCTGTTGATAATATAAGGTTTCGTGACTTATTAATAACAGTGATACGGCAAAATCGTTAAATATTTTTTTATACAGCCGAATGTACGGACAGTGCGGATAACGGAATATCTTAGCTGAAAAGTGACTAAGGAAAGCCGCCGCCCTTATGGCAGGATAACAGTGTAACCAGGCAGACTATTATTGAGGTGATTATGTCAGAACAAGCCCGCCGTTCTTTGCGCAGAGAAACCAGGCTGACGCAAAGCGGCCGTAACCCGGCAGCACAGCACGGATTTGTGAATACCCCGGTATACCGCGGCTCCACGGTTGTGTTTCCGTCGTATGATGCCCTGATCAACCGTCGTGCGGAATTCCATTACGGCACTGACGGCACACCGACGATTGCGGCACTGGAAAATGCCTGGAGTGAGCTGACCGGCGCGGCGGGTACGGTTTTATCCCCGTCAGGGTTGGGTGCAGTGACCCTGGCACTGCTGACCACACTGAAAAGCGGCGATCATCTGCTGATGACCGACTCTGTCTATCACCCGACGCGGCAGTTATGCTGTGGTCTGCTGGCGAAAATGGGGATCACCACCACGTATTATGATCCGTTGATCGGTGCGGAAATTGAATCCCTTATCCGCCCGGAAACGGCGGTCATTTTCCTTGAATCTCCCGGCTCCCAGACCTTTGAGGTACAGGATGTTCCGGCGATTACTGCGGTAGCCAAACGTCGTCATATTGCGACCATTATCGATAATACCTGGGCGACGCCGCTCTTTTTCCGCGCCCATGAGCACGGCTGTGATATCTCCCTTGAAGCCGGAACCAAATATCCCAGCGGCCATTCCGATGTGCTGATGGGGCTGATTTCCGCCAATGCACAGTGGTGGCCGGAACTGCGCAAAACCTATGACCAGATGGCGATGCTGCCGGGTGCGGAAGATTGTTTCCTAGTTCTGCGCGGGCTGCGCACGCTGCATATCAGGCTGAAAGAAGCGCAGAACCGGGCACTGAAAATTGCGGAGTGGCTACAGTCACGTCCGGAAGTCAGCCTCGTGCTGCATCCGGCATTTCCGGCATGTCCGGGGCATGAGATCTGGAAACGGGATTTTACCGGTTCCTCCGGGTTGTTTTCTGTGGTGCTGGATAAAAAATATACCCCCGGTGACCTTGCCAGGATGCTCGACGGCCTGGATATTTTCGCGATGGGGTATTCCTGGGGCGGGTTCGAAAGTCTGATTATACCGTTTGATTGCAGCCGTTACCGGACAGTCACCAGCTGGCAGCCGGGTGGGCTGACACTGCGTCTGCAAATCGGCCTGGAAGACACAGATGATTTGATAGCGGATTTAACCGCCGGATTTGAGCGGCTGAATGCTGTGCACTGAGATAAAGCAGAAAGAAATAAGCCCGGCATGACCGGGCTTATTCTCAGAAAGGCGATATTAAATATTCGGCAGATAACCGGCGCTTTTGATTAACTCAATGGAGATCACCAGCAGACCGAACAGGAAGATAAAGATCAGCACGCCATTTCCGCCTGTCACACGGTAAGCACCGGCTTTCGGGTTCTGCCGTACTTTCCACGCTAATAATGATGGCAGGATCAGTGCCAGGAAGGAGAGCGCCATCGCGGCATACGCCAGTGCGCCGGTAAAGCTCTTGTAGTACAGGGCACAGACCAGCGGCAGGGCGAACGTCAGAATCCCGGTCTGAGTGCGGCCGAATGCGGAATTTTTGCGTCTGAACAGGTCGGCCAGGTAATCGAATAACCCCAGTGCCACACCCAGGAACGAAGTGGCCAGTGCCAGATCCATAAACAGGCTGACTGCGATATCCACGTATTTATTGGCAACGGTTTCACTGAGTGCGGTCAGTAATCCGTCAAGGCCGGATTTCTGTGCCAGAATGCCGAAGAAGGTATCAGACGGGATTGCGCCGAGAGTTGCAACCTGCCACAGCAGATAAGCCACAAGCGGGATGGCACTGCCGGTCAGGAAAATAAAACGCAGCTTTTTGCTGTCGCCGTTCATGTAATTGACCAGGCTCGGTACACTGCCGTGGAAACCAAAAGAGGTAAATACCAGCGGGATAGCGGAAAGCACCAGACCGTTCTGGATAGGCATGCTGACAAGGTTAGTCATATTCACATGCGGCATCATGACGGCGAGCATGATGATCAGAAAGATAATTTTGCCGGTAAACAGGATGCGGTTGATAAAATCAACGGAGTGAGTCCCGACACAGACCACAAGGCCGCCGACCAGCGTAAAGATAATGGTGGCGGCACCGGGTGTAACAGATAGTTGCCACCAGTTTTGCAGGCTGGCGGAGATCATTTCCCCCGCGCCGCCGATGTACGCAGTCGTCAGCGCATACATCAGTAATAACATGCTGAAACCGGTCAGGAGCTGACCCGGTAATCCGAGGTATTGACGGGCGACAGTGCCTAAGCCGGTATCCGGTGAACTGTACTGATAAACTTCAACCATCAGTAATGCGGTATAACTCATGATAGCCCACAGGCCGATCAGAATAACCGCAATGACCGGAAAACCGATCCCTGCTGCTGCCAGGGGCATTGCCAGCATACCGGCACCGATCGTTGTTCCCGCAACAATCAGAACACTGCCGAGTGTACGATTTTTCACCAAAACCTCATGATATTTCAACCAATAATATGTGAGCAAAGCGTAATGAAAAACAGGAAAGGTGTCAAACTTAAATTACGTATATTGTAAAGATATCGTTACATTGGTGGCGTAAAAAAACCGGATTGCAGATCCGGTCACATTATCATTCAGAGTTCGATTTCAATATCACTCAGCGGGTAACAACTACAGGGCAGAATTTCACCGTCATTAATAAATGCAACCGGCCGCTGCCGGTAACCGACTTTTCCGCGTTTCAGGCGGACACGGCAGGCACCGCAATAGCCTTCGCGGCACTGGTATTCCACCGGGACGGATTGTTCGAGTGTATTGAGCAGGTTGTTATGTTCTTCACTGACATAGTGCAGATGAATACCCTGCATGCTGCCATGCAGGGTGATTTTATAGCGGGGCATCAGAGCTCGAAGTTACTCAGTTCGTCAGTATTGACTTCGGAGTCAATCTGACCGACCAGATAGGAGCTGACTTCCACTTCCTGTGGTGCCACTTGAACATTATCCGATACCAGCCACGCGTTGATCCACGGAATCGGGTTCGAGCGGACTTTGAACGGCAGCGGCAGACCCACCGCCTGCATGCGGATATTGGTGATGTATTCCACATACTGACACAGGATATCTTTGTTCAGGCCGATCATGGAGCCGTTGCAGAACAGGTAATCTGCCCACTCTTTTTCCTGCTCCGCCGCGCGGACAAACAGGTCATAGCAATCCTGCTCGCACTCTTTGGCGATTTCCGCCATTTCCGGGTCATCCTGGCCGCTGCGCAGCAGGTTGAGCATATGCTGGGTACCGGTCAGGTGCAGTGCTTCATCACGGGCGATCAGTTTGATGATTTTTGCGTTACCTTCCATCAGTTCGCGCTCGGCAAAGGCAAAAGAGCAGGCGAAACTGACATAAAAGCGAATCGCTTCCAGTGCGTTGACACTCATCAGGCACAGGTAAAGCTGACGTTTGAGGGCACGCAGGGAAACCGTAAAGGTTTTACCGTTCGCCGTATGCGTTCCTTCACCGAACATATGATATTCACTGGTCATGCGGATCAGGTCATCATAATAACCGGCAATATCTTCCGCGCGTTTGATGATCTCTTCGTTTGACACGATATCATCAAACACCACTGCCGGGTCATTCACGATATTACGGATAATATGCGTGTAAGAACGGGAGTGAATGGTTTCCGAGAAAGACCAGGTTTCCACCCAGGTTTCCAGCTCCGGAATGGAGATCAGCGGCAGCAGCGCCACGTTCGGGCTGCGGCCCTGGATGGAATCCAGCAGGGTCTGGTATTTCAGGTTACTGATAAAAATATGTTTTTCGTGATCCGGCAGGGCATTGTAGTCAATACGGTCGCGGGACACATCCACTTCTTCCGGACGCCAGAAGAAGGAGAGCTGTTTTTCAATCAGTGATTCAAAAATCGGGTACTTTTGCTGATCATAACGGGCGACGTTTACCGGCTGCCCGAAGAACATCGGTTCTTTCAGCTGATCATTATGTACCTGCGAAAATGTTGTATAAGACATTATTTATTTACCTTAAATTTTACACGCGCCGCCTTCACAATCATCATCGTCGGCGATAACCACTTCCTCAGGGAGATCTTCCTGGGTATCTTCCGCGCCATCGCGGGTATTGTGGTAATAAAGTGTTTTCACACCGTATTTATAAGCCAGCAGCAAATCTTTCAGTAACTGGTTCATCGGCACTTTGCCGCTCGGGAACCGGGTCGGGTCATAGTTAGTGTTGGACGAAATTGCCTGGTCGACAAATTTCTGCATAATCCCCACCAGCTGGAGATAACCTTCGTTACCCGGCATCTGCCATAACAGTTCATACGCGGATTTCAGGCGCTCATACTCCGGCACCACCTGGCGCAGAATGCCGTCTTTTGAGGCTTTCACACTGATATAGCCGCGCGGCGGCTCAATGCCGTTGGTGGCATTGGAGATCTGTGAGGATGTCTCTGACGGCATCAGGGCAGAAAGAGTGGAGTTACGCAGACCGTGTGTTTTGATCTCTTCGCGCAGGCCTTCCCAGTCATAATGCAGTGGTTCGTTCGTCAGCTGATCCAGGGTTTTCTTGTAAGTATCAATCGGCAGAATACCCTGTGAATAGGTGGTTTCGTTAAACCACGGGCATGCACCGTACTCTTTTGCCAGCTCATTGGAGGCTTTCAGCAGGTAATACTGAATAGCTTCAAAGGTGCGGTGAGTCAGGTTATTGGCACTGCCGTCGGAATAGCGCACGCCGTGCTTAGCCAGATAGTAAGCGAAGTTAATCACGCCTATACCCAGGGTACGGCGGCCCATTGAGCCTTTGCGTGCTGCTTCAATCGGGTAATCCTGGTAATCGAGCAGGGCATCCAGGGCACGTACCGCCAGGATTGCCAGCTCTTCCAGTTCATCAAGATTCTCAATGGCACCTAGGTTGAATGCAGACAGGGTACACAGCGCGATTTCGCCGTTCGGGTCATTCATGTCGTTGAGCGGTTTGGTCGGCAGGGCGATTTCCAGACACAGGTTGGACTGGCGCACCGGCGCGATAAACGGATCAAACGGGCTGTGGGTGTTACAGTGATCCACGTTCTGAATATAGATACGGCCGGTAGACGCACGTTCCTGCATCATCAGGGAGAACAATTCCACCGCTTTCAGAGTCTGTTTGCGGATAGACGGATCTTTCTCATACTGTTCATAAAGGCGCTCGAACGCATCCTGATCGGCGAAGAATGCGTCATATAACCCCGGCACATCTGACGGGCTGAACAGGGTGATATCTTGGCCTTTGATCAGGCGCTCATACATCAGTTTGTTGAGCTGAACGCCGTAATCGAGGTGGCGGACACGGTTGCCCTCAACACCACGGTTGTTTTTCAGCACCAGCAGGCTTTCCACTTCCAGATGCCAGATAGGGTAGAACAGCGTTGCCGCACCACCGCGCACACCGCCCTGAGAGCAGGATTTCACCGCGGTCTGGAAATGCTTGTAGAACGGGATACAGCCGGTATGGAATGCCTCGCCGCCGCGGATCGGGCTGCCGAGTGCACGGATACGGCCTGCGTTGATACCGATACCGGCACGCTGGGACACGTATTTGACAATCGCGCCTGAGGTCGCATTGATGGAATCCAGGCTGTCACCGCACTCGATCAGCACACAGGAGCTGAACTGGCGGGTCGGGGTGCGGACACCGGCCATGATCGGCGTCGGCAGAGAAATCTTAAAGGTTGATGTGGCGTCATAGAACCTGCGGACATAGTCCAGACGGGTCTCTTTCGGGTAATGCGAGAACAGGCAGGCTGCAACCAGGATATACAGGAACTGTGCACTTTCATACACTTCACCGGTAACACGGTTCTGAACCAGATATTTCCCTTCCAGCTGTTTGACAGCGGCGTAGGAGAAATTCATGTCACGCCAGTGATCGATGAACTCATTCATCTGGTCAAATTCAGCTTCGGTATAATCGGTTAACAGATTTTCATCATATTTACCGGCAGCAACCATTTTCTGCACATGCGCATATAAAGCCGGCGGCTCAAACTGACCGTAGGCTTTTTTACGCAGGTTAAAAATAGCCAGACGTGCGGACAGGTACTGATAATCCGGTGTTTCAGCGGAGATCAGGTCAGCGGCGGCCTTAATCATAGTTTCATGAATATCCGCGGTACGGATCCCGTCGTAGAACTGAATCTGGGAACGTAATTCGACCTGAGAGACAGAGACATTATTCAGGCCTTCAGCCGCCCAGGTAATGACGCGGTGGATTTTGTCTAAATCGATACGTTCTTTGTGACCATCACGTTTGGTAACAAGCAGATTCTGGTTCATCAGTTGATATACCCTGTTTTGAAAATGACACCCTGTTGTGAGTAACGCGCTGATAACGTGTATCTGCCCGATAAAAAACGATCCCTGAAACAAATACTCCGGGAAAGTCAATAGCGGGTGCTGAGCGATTTAAACACAAGATGTAGTGTGTCTGTAAAAGATGGGTAACAAGATAATGATAAATGCGCTCAGGATCAAGTGTATAAAATCAGGATCTTTTGTGGATAACTTGAGGATAGTCACCCGCCGACAGAGTGGTAAGCACTGAGATCACTGACAAAATGAAACTGTGCTTACCTTATTACGCGAAGCGATAATTTTAGAAAAATGCGATTTGTTTGGCGTTTTATTAATCGGCAGAGTAATTAACTTGACACTATAAAATAAAACGCGTATGCAACATATAATTTACATCAACATTGGGTGCCAGCCAGAATTTATCGCTTAACGGATTGTAATGTAAACCAATCATATGCTGCTCACGCAGACCGGTATTATTCAGCCAGTCAATCAGTTCAGCCGGACGGATAAATTTTTTCGCATCGTGTGTGCCGGGCGGTACCATCTTCAGAATATATTCTGCTGCGATAACTGCCATAAACCAGGCTTTTTTGTTGCGGTTAATGGTGGAAAACACCACATCGCCCCCCGGTTTGACCAGACGGGCACAGGAACGCACCACAGAGGCCGGGTCCGGCACGTGCTCGAGCATCTCCATGCAGGTCACCACATCATACTGCTGTGCATGTTTTTCGGCGTGCTGTTCAACGGTTTCCTGCACATAGGTGATATCCGTACCGCTTTCCAGCGCATGCAGACGTGCAACCTGAAGCGGCTCGGCACCCATATCCAGCCCGGTCACGTCCGCACCTTCCCGCGCCATACTTTCTGCCAGAATTCCGCCGCCACAGCCGACATCCAGCACTTTCTTCCCGAACACACCGTTAACCCGCTGCTGAATATAGGCCAGACGCAGCGGATTGATCCGGTGCAGCGGTTTAAATTCACCCTCAAGATCCCACCAGCGTGAGGCAACATCCTCAAACTTTTTAATTTCCGCAGGATCGACGTTGGCTGTCAGCGGGGAAGCTGTGTCATTCATGGTCTCTTTCTCTCTCTTGCTGCGGCAGAACCTGCCGGAATACGCGATGGCGTCAGTATACAATGCCGGGCGCGGATGCGTCAGAAATAAAATACTCTCTCTATTTCTCTATCTCTTTTTTTAAACATTGGCGATTTGTGGTATAGTTCCGCACCTTGAATCCAGAGTGAATGAGGGATACTGGCTCCATGAGCGACAATGCCAAAGAAATCTTACCCGTTAACATCGAAGAAGAGCTGAAAAGCTCGTATCTGGATTACGCCATGTCCGTTATTGTCGGACGCGCACTCCCCGATGTCAGGGATGGTCTGAAACCGGTTCACCGCCGCGTATTATTCGCGATGAAAGAACTGGGTAATGACTGGAACAAAGCTTATAAAAAGTCTGCCCGTGTGGTCGGGGACGTGATCGGTAAATATCACCCTCATGGTGACAGTGCTGTGTATGAAACGATTGTCCGCCTGGCTCAGCCGTTCTCAATGCGTTATATGCTGGTGGATGGCCAGGGTAACTTTGGTTCAATCGACGGTGACTCCGCAGCCGCAATGCGTTATACGGAAGTCCGTATGGCGAAAATTGCCCATGAACTGTTAGCCGATATCGATAAAGAAACCGTGGATTTTGTGCCGAACTATGACGGCACCGAAATGATCCCGGATGTGATGCCGACCCGAATCCCGAACCTGCTGGTTAACGGTTCATCGGGTATTGCCGTCGGGATGGCAACCAATATTCCGCCGCATAACCTGGGGGAAGTTATCGATGGTTGCCTGGCCTATATTGATGATGAGGATATCAGCATCGAAGGTCTGATGGAGCATATTCCGGGGCCTGATTTCCCGACTGCTGCCATTATTAACGGCCGCCGCGGTATTCTTGATGCTTACCGTACCGGACGCGGCAAAATTCATATCCGTGCCCGCGCTGAAGTGGAAACGGATGAAAAATCCGGCCGCGAAACCATTATCGTTAATGAAATTCCGTATCAGGTGAACAAAGCCCGCCTGATTGAGAAAATCGCCGAGCTGGTTAAAGAGAAACGTCTGGAAGGCATCAGTGCACTGCGCGATGAATCCGATAAAGACGGTATGCGCATTGTGATTGAAGTCAAACGCGATGCGGTAGGTGAAGTGGTACTGAACAACCTTTATCTGCTGACGCAGATGCAGACCACGTTTGGTATCAATATGGTTGCCCTGCATCAGGGACAGCCGAAGATCCTCAATCTGAAAGAAATTATCAGTGCATTTGTGCGCCACCGCCGTGAAGTGGTGACCCGCCGGACAATCTATGAATTACGCAAAGCCCGTGAACGTGCCCATATCCTCGAAGGTCTGGCGATTGCACTGGCTAATATCGACCCGATTATCGAGCTTATCCGCCGTGCACCGACACCTGCGGAAGCGAAAGCCGGTTTACTGGCACAGGCATGGGAGCTGGGTACCGTTGCTGCTATGCTGGCCGGTGCAGGTGATGATGCCGCACGTCCGGAAGGTCTGGATGAGCAGTTTGGTATCCGCGACGGCCTGTATCATCTGACTGAAGTTCAGGCTCAGGCGATTCTGGATCTGCGTCTGCAAAAACTGACCGGCCTGGAGCATGAAAAACTGCTCGATGAGTACCGCGAATTACTGGAACTGATTGCCGGTCTGCTGCATATTCTGCAAAATCCTGAGCGTCTGATGGAAGTTATCCGTGAAGAGCTGGTGGCAGTAAAAGAGCAGTTTAATGATGCGCGCCGCACGGATATCACGGAAAATACCGCGGATATCAACATTGAAGACCTGATCAGTCAGGAAGATGTTGTGGTGACACTGTCTCATCAGGGCTATGTGAAGTACCAGCCGCTGACTGATTATGAAGCCCAGCGCCGCGGCGGAAAAGGCAAATCTGCCGCCCGTATCAAAGAAGAAGACTTTATCGAACGTCTGCTGGTGGCGAACACGCATGACACCATTCTCTGCTTCTCCAATAAAGGGAAGCTGTACTGGCTGAAAGTGTATCAGTTACCGGAAGCCAGCCGTGGTGCGCGCGGCCGTCCGATTATCAACATCCTGCCGCTGGATCAGGAACAGAACGAGCGTATCACTGCTATCCTGCCTGTCCGCGAGTATGAGGAAGGCAAGTTTGTCTTTATGGCGACCGCCAGCGGTACCGTGAAGAAAACCTCCCTTCAGGACTTCAGCCGTCCGCGTAACGCCGGTATTATCGCCGTTAACCTCAATGAGGGTGATGAGCTGATTGGTGTTGACCTGACTGACGGCAGCAACGAAGTGATGCTGTTCTCTGCTGACGGTAAAGTTGTCCGCTTTGCGGAAGATGCTGTCCGTGCCATGGGGCGTACTGCTACCGGTGTCCGCGGTATCCGTCTGGGTGACGATGATGCGGTGGTATCACTGATTATTCCGCGCGGCGAAGGCGAAATCCTGACTGTCACCGAAAACGGCTACGGCAAACGGACGGCGGAAGCGGAATATCCGACCAAATCCCGTGCCACTCAGGGGGTTATCTCCATTAAAGTGAGTGAACGTAACGGGAAAGTCGTGGGTGCTATCCAGGTGGGTGCGGATGATCAGATTATGATGATCACCGATGCCGGAACGCTGGTTCGTACCCGTGTCTCTGAAGTCAGCATTGTGGGTCGTAATACCCAGGGTGTGACACTGATCCGTACCGGAGAAGAAGAGAAAGTGGTTGGCTTGCAGCGTGTCGCGGAACCGGAAGAAGATGAGAATGATTTTTCTGACGACGGTGAAGAGACGGATGCGGCATCTGATGATAATTCAGAAGAGAATAACGATTAATATCCCCGGTTTCCGGTAATATAAAATCAGAAAAACCGATAAAGCAGGAACAATAATATTGTTCCTGCTTTTTATTTAGCCCAGGGGTTTTGTAAACATCACACAGTGGTATATCCTAGACATAATAGTCTGAAACCTCATGAATATATCAGATTCATTATTGGCGGAGCCCCTTTGAGATACTTTTCATCTTTCCAGACATCACTGAAAATTTCGCGTTACCTGTTCCGGATCGTCGGTGTGATGTTATGGGGGCTGGGGGCGCTGCTGACGGTATTCTATTTACTGAATATCTATAACGGAATGCGCAATGATATCCGCCAGCAGTATTATTCTGATTATGACGCCTTATTAGCTTATTTCCGGCAATCCACAGATATAACCCGCGATATCCGTTATATGAATGAACGGTTTGTCGAAAATAAAGATGTGCGGCCGGGGGAACCTGCGGATCGTACCACTGACGGTTTTTTTATTGATTACCGGGCACTGAATACCAAGGGCGACTGCGCTGCGTTCCGCACCGGCAGCGGCCCTTATATTATCGCGTTTAAAGATCTCCTGACGTACTGGCAGAACAATATCGCCGCCCCGACCGGGCTGAATCAGGTCTTTCTGGTCGGTTCGAAAAGTTTGTGCATGGTTTCATTTCCGGTCCGTAACCTCTCCACCAGCGGAGAAACGTTACGCAGAATGGTTAATGATTATTCTCAGAATTATTTCCGGCTGAAAAGTCAGGGAAAAGAACGTACGATTTACTGGGCTGCGCCCGGTGGTAATCAGGGAATGGCCAGTCTGTTTGTAATGATGCCGCTTTATTATGACGGACGTTTTCTGGCGCTGACGGGGATCGAGCGTAACCTGCAACTGGAAAATTTTAACCGCCTGCGCGATTTTCCGGCCAATATGGTGATTATTAATGAGCAGGATGATGTCGTGCTCTCCTATCCGGAAGAAATTAACACCCAGAAAAATAAAGACCGTTATCTGGTGGATGATAATTTTTTCGGCTATGACGACGGATTTACTCAGCTGGTTTTCAAACGCAGGCTGGCACCATCCATGCTGAGTGTGGTGTATACCACGCCGCTGAACTCAATCTATGAGAAACTGAAATTTCAGATCCTCTACGGCGCGATTCTTAATCTGATCTCGGCCATTATTATCGGGCTGTTTACCTGGCTGCTGGAACGGCGGATATTTATGCCTGCTGAGAACAGCGCGATACGCCTGGAAGAACACGAGCAGTTCAACCATAAAATTGTGGCCTCCGCGCCGGTCGGGATCTGTATTTTGCGCACGCTCGACGGCACAGCGCTACTTAGTAATGAGCTGGCTCATAATTACTGGCGTATGCTTTCATTTGAGGATCGCAACCGCATCGGTCTGCTGATAAAAGACAAGCGGCAGGGGATGGAAGATATGGTGACCCGTAACGGCGGGCATCTTCAGGTCAGCTTTGTCCACTCCCGCTATCAGAACGAGGAAGTGGCGATTTGTGTACTGGTGGATATCAGTGCCCGTGTGCAACTGGAAAGCTCGTTACAGGATGCCGCACAGGCGGCAGAGCAGGCCAACCAGTCGAAATCCATGTTCCTCGCCACTGTCAGCCATGAGCTGCGCACGCCACTGTACGGCATTATCGGCAACCTGGAACTGTTACAGTCGATGGCGCATTCACAGGATGCTCAGCGTCTGCTCGGCACCATGAATAACTCTTCTTCATTATTACTGAAGATTATCAGTGATATTCTCGATTTCTCTAAAATTGAGTCCAAGCAACTGAAAATCGAGCCGAGAGAGTTTAACTTCCGTGAACATATTCATTTTGTGGTGGCAAACTACCTGCCGCTGGTAGCGAAAAAACACCTTTCCCTGTATTGCTTTATTGAAAAGGATGTACCGGAGCTGGTCTGTAATGACCCGGTGAGGATGCAGCAGGTGATTGCCAACCTGTTTAATAATGCGATTAAATATACTCACGTCGGGATGGTGTGCATTCATGTCTATGTCTGCGGTGAATATCTGCATGTGGATATTCAGGATACCGGCGGCGGTATCAGCGGGGATGAGCTGCGCCAGTTATTCGATCCGTTCTATCAGATTATCCCGAACACGGACAGCCCGTCGCAGGGCACCGGGCTGGGTCTGCCTATCTGTGAAAAACTGATCTCGCTGATGGACGGCGATATGATGGTGGAATCGCAGAAAGAGGTCGGCAGCCTGTTCGGAATCCGCTTCCCGTGCTATACCTCGTATCCGTCCGGCTCTCAGGCGGATAGTGTGCCGCTGACCGTACCTTTGGTGTTTGATTTCCGTAACGGCGTGCTGGCGGATTATATGCAGCGTTACTGGCAGAATGTGGCGCCTGCGCCGGTATCGTTGTCAGAATGCAGTGATATTTCCGGTGCGGTGGTGATAACGGACGCCGTGACCCCGGCAATGAAACAGGCACGGCTGCTGATTGAACTGGACGCCGGTTATACCGGCAAACCGGTGCCGCAGGGCGGCAACCACTGGCGGCATAATACACATCAGCTTGACAGGTTGTCTGATTTTGTCTCCGATCGCCTGAATAACCGTCGTCAGGAAGCGGAAGATCTGCCGCCGCCACCACTACCGGACAGTCAGCAGGCACTGCATGTCCGGATTCTGATTGTGGATGACCATCCGATTAACCGTCATCTGTTGTCTGATCAGCTGCATTTGTTCGGCTTCCACACGGCAACAGCGGATGACGGGCTGGATGCGCTTAATTTCCTTGAAACCCATGAGGTGGATATTATTCTGTCGGACGTCAACATGCCGAATATGAACGGCTATGATCTGACACGCACACTGAGAGAAAAGGGGATGACACTGCCGGTTATCGGGATCACCGCCAACGCCATGGCGGAGGAGCGGGATCGTTGTCTGGCTTCCGGTATGAATGATTGTCTTTCCAAACCGGTATCGATGCAGGCGCTGAAAACCATGATGCAGCACTACATCCCGCAGTCCACCCCGCCCGGGACAGAATAACGGGAAGCCGGATAAAAAAAACGCCATTCAGATGAATGGCGTTTTTGTATCAGTACTGTAAAACGTTTCCGGATTACTCGTCTCTGTGACTGTCGATAGTGACAGAAGAAAGGTAATTCAGCAGAGCGATATCGTTATCCACACCCAGTTTCAGCATGGCGGATTTTTTCTGGCTGCTGATGGTTTTGATACTGCGGTTCAGTTTACGCGCAATCTCAGTGACCAGATGCCCTTCGGCAAACAGGCGCAGAACTTCACTTTCTTTCGGAGACAGGCGTTTATCACCGTATCCGTTGGCATTCACTTTTTCCAGCAGTTTGGAAACACTGTCAGGGGTAAATTTCTTTCCTTTCTGTAAAGAAGCCAGTGCTTTCGGCAAATCAGTCGGTGCACCCTGCTTCAGTACGATCCCTTCGATATCGAGCTCCAGTACAGCGCTGAGGATCGCCGGATTATTGTTCATTGTCAGCACAATAATCGCCAGGTCAGGATAATGGCGCTTGATATACTTTATCAGTGTAATGCCGTCACCGTATTTATCTCCCGGCATGGAGAGGTCAGTGATCAAAACATCCGCATCCAGACGTGCTAAGTTATTGATAAGAGAAGTAGAATCTTCAAACTCACCAACAACATTAACCGTTTCCAGTTGTTCCAGAGATTTCTTTATCCCGAACAGAACAATGGGATGATCATCGGCGATAATAACATTCAGGTTATTCATACTCTTGGTTACCTTGCTGCAGCAATTCAGTGACAATGGCATCAATTTCCTGGATACCTTCATCCACCTTCGTTTTGTTTTTGTCAGCGATATCGCGCTCTATATCTTCACAGCGTGATTTCAGATAATCAAAGTCGAGCACAGCAAAGACCCCTTTGACCCGATGTACTGTCAGCGCCAGTGGCTGCAATTCACTTAATTCTGCTTCCGTGTACATCTTACTTATATCAGGAGGTACTGTGGTGGCAAACAAATCTTTATACGTACTTTGTGTCAGCTGATTTTTATATAATGCAACAACTTCCCTGACGGAAAGCGCTGCTGTATTAATGCCCGGATTCCCGAGTAAGAATCTATCATCAAACTCATCCGAAGTTAAGCTTTGTTCGATAAGCAGCGTAATTGCATTCAGAATTTCATCATTGAAATTATAATTACACTCCACCAGGGAGGGTGTAATCATTCTGTGTTCAATAATGTCATTGCGTAAAAAGAGTATTGGCTTTCTCGCTTTCTTATCGAAGTCCGTTATCAGGATGTCATATTCATCTTGCAATAATGCGCGATTTTTATCAAATAAAATTCCGCCATTTTCAATTATAATTGTGTTAATTATTTCCCGAATGCTCGGATTAATGATATTAATCTTAAACAGCGTATCTTCCAGCACCTCTGACGGCTCACCGATCATCTCTGTGGCAGGCAGCGGAAGCTCGACAATATAGTGTGTACCGATATCCGGCTTGCTGTCTATTCTCAGTTCACCTTTCAGCTTTTTACATAATAAGTCACACAAAAAGAATGCCAGACCGGAATTCGGACGACTTCCGGTATCCGCAACCTGAAACATAAACGGGTCGTGCAGATTAACGAGATCGGATTGCGGCAGGCCGGAACCACTGGCGATTATTTCTAACTTGATATTATTATGTTCATCTTTGAATATATTCTTAAGGCGAATAACCAATTTTCCGTATTTTAAATTACTGACCGCGTAATTCAGCAGTAATAAAAAAATCTTACTGATAATAGGGCCGTCACCAATATAATTCAGCTGCTTGTTAATTCCGTTATGGAAATATAGCGGAATACCTTTGTCATTTATCTGATATGAAAACTGCTTAACAATATCCTCAACCGTCTGAGACAACAGGAACTCATCATTGGTCGGTTTCCAGTCATCTGTTTCCAGATCAGCCAGCAAAATAATATTTTCTATCCACTCACAGAGGTAACCGGATTCCGTCACCACTCTGTCTGCCAGCCGGCGGCCGGCAGGATCAGTGACATACGGAACCAGCGTATGCAGGTCATTACTGAGCTGTTTGACCGGCACGACCAGCTCCGAACGGATATTCGACAGCACAGACTGGCGGGCTTTGATACTTTTCTTATACTCGCGGTCAGACAATTGCAGGCGGCGGGCGGTCAGTGCTTCCTGATCCACATCGCGGAACAGGATCAGATAAGTATCATTCATATTGCGGACCGGATTCATACTGACTTCATAGACCACGTTATCAATGGTGGTCTGAATCCGGCCCTGATGCTCCCGGGCCATATCGCGGGTTTTATTCAGGTCGCTGAGGGTCAGTAACTGACTGGCAATCGTATTGCTGACCAGCCGTTTATTGGCGGAAAAATCATAAATCGCCAGCCCGACAGGTACCTGTGCCACAATTTCATTGGTTATCGCCTCGCTGTTTCTGGCCTGGCGGACTAATGCATTGAGCGGGGAAATGAATCGCTTGCGGATATAAACAAGGCCACCCACCGAGAGTGTACTGAACAGGAAAACAGAAATTAACAGCCAGATATTGGCGGTCAGCATCTCTTCAGCCAGTGATAGCAGCGAGAGCTGGTAAACCACCTGATACGGCATTTCACGCAGGCGGTAACTGAGTTTCAGTGACAAACCATTGATACTGATTTGTACCGCATTCGGGCGGTTACTGAGGCTATGGGACCCGGCAGGAATCAGAGACAGATTGGACAAATCCAGATTATCCGGCACCAGGTTATTCACCGGCAAATCAAACGCCACCACGCTGGTCAGCTGACCGGGGTTATTAAACATCGCGCGGTAGGTATAGTAATAGGTTGATTCCGACGGCATCTTGGTAAAGGAGGAGAGCGTTTCCCGTTCATCCAGTGCGGTGGAATCCGCCAGCATTTCGGCTCGCTTTTCATCGGCGCCCAGTGTCAGCGGGCTTTCACGGTAGCGCAGTTCCGGACGCAGTGCTGAGTGTGATGTGACCAGCAGCAGACTGTTATCCAGACCGTTAAGGTAATACATGGAATTAAACTGATTCTCGCTGCCCCAGAGAATCGTCAGATAATCAGAAAAACGCCGCGCGATAGCGTATGTCTCATCATTGGTCTGGCCGAACAGAATGGCATCCACAACCGGAACACGGCTGTCGATCCAGTAAATATCATTCAGGATCTTGTGCGGGGGAACGAGCTCCGGCCGTTTTTCAGTATCAGCGGTATTGGCGAGCCTGAACAGCTCAGCGGACTGATAACGGTATGTTTCAACCTGATGTTCTATCCGGCTGCTGAAACTGTATAGTGCGCCTTTCTTGCTTCCCAGCCAGGCATCGTAATAGTTATATCCGTATAAAAAGAGAGATAAGACTAATAACGAAACAAATGATGCATAAAAGCCGGGTATCGCATAAGGCTTGGAATGTGACTGTCTGTACATATGTTCCGTTGTGACCTTATTGTAAGTACTTGACTGTAAATTCACCGGGAATTAATTCTATCATACTAATTCCCGCCACAATAACAGCAGTATTCAGCCCTCAGACCTTCCCGGTGCGTGAATGTTGAGCAGGTAAGCAAAAAAATAGATTTTTTTTGCTTACAGGGGTAGACAGGTTCCTCATTTTTCAGCATAATCGCGCCCCATGGAAGGATGGCCGAGTGGCTTAAGGCAGCGGTCTTGAAAACCGCCGACGGGAGACCGTCCTAGAGTTCGAATCTCTATCCTTCCGCCAAATTAGCCGGCTTAGCTCAGTTGGTAGAGCAACTGACTTGTAATCAGTAGGTCACCAGTTCGACTCCGGTAGCCGGCACCATATAAAGACCCGTTAACTCTCAACCAGTTAGCGGGTTTTTCTTTTGTGCTCACCAACCACGCTCAGGGTCGGGTGGGACATATTTGGGACATCCTCACCAAAAACAGCATCGATTTGCTGCGCGTGCTGACTCAGATGACCCGGTGCCAGGTGAGCATACCGGCGTACCATTTCTATCGATTCCCGTCCGCCCATTTCCTGCAATACAGACAACGGCACTCCTGCCTGAATTAACCAGCTCGCCCGTGTGTGGCGAGGCCGTGAAAACGGCAGTTCTCTGTGGCGGTAAGAGTAGTTATTTCTGACAGAAAATAAAGTAAAAATAAGGAAAAAATTAAATACCTGCGGTACGATTTCCCGGCGTATAACAAAAATATCAACATTCAATCTGTTAAATAAAAAGAGCACACAACATGAAAATGATCGGTTTGATTGGCGGAATGAGCTGGGAAAGTTCGCAGCATTATTACCGGATTATTAATGAGCAGACAATGGAACGCCTCGGCCGGCCGCATTCAGCCAAAAGTCTGATGTGGTCAATGGATTTTGGTGAAATTGAAGCATTGCAGCATACCGGGAAATGGGACGAACTGGCTGAAAAAATGACGGATGCTGCAATGAAACTGGAACTGGCCGGTGCGGATTTTATTGTTATCTGCACTAATACCATGCACCGCATGGCCGGGCTTATTGAACAGAAAATATCAATTCCTCTGCTCCATATTGCGGATGCCACCGCAATGAAAATTCAGCAGGCCGGAATTAAAAAAATTGGTTTGATGGGAACCGTATTTACTATGGAGCAGGATTTTTATAAAGGCAGACTGACAGAACAGTTTGACCTGGATGTTATTATTCCGGATGATGCGGACAGAAAAATTGTTCATGATATTATTTATCAGGAATTGGTCTCCGGTATTATTCATGAAGAATCCCGTGAGCGTTATAAAACTATTATCCGGAAAATGGTTAATGAAGGGGCTGAGGGTATTATCCTTGGCTGCACGGAAATCATGCTGTTAATTTCCCAGAGTGATTGCACAGTGCCGGTATTTGATACGACAGAAATTCATGCGCTCGCCGCGGTTGATTATGCCCTGAGTTGACGATTTCAGTACAGGCAATCCAAAATTCCGGGTTATTACGGCTATACATATATACACATATTTGTACGTAATCCTTTTCATTATCATATGTATAATAAGTGAATATTACTGCCGGTGAAAATATCATGCCTGATAAACAGACGGTAATATTTTTACCGGCCGGGAAGGTGCGGGGACAATCACTGTAGTAAAACGTTATAATCGGTGTCCGGTATATTGCAGACAAAGGTAATGCGTTTATGACTGACAACGACGATATGCGGGAATATTCAGAATTCGATCCTGAAGCTATTGCGCAATGTAATCAAATCAGGAACATGCTGATGGCCGCGCTGGAAAGACGAAATAAAGAAATGCAGCGTTTACGGAAAAAAACACAGGAAATTCAGCGGGAATTTCCGGGTGATCTGAAGCGACTCCAGGCGCATATGCGGGAAATGAAAGATTCCAATAATGAAGTGATGGCGCTGGTCAGAGAGTATAATGTCTGGGTCGGACGGGCCGGACAGGATAAACTGGTACTGGAATGATTCCGGTAATCCGCTGATATGACAGTGCCGGTGCGGACGGATAGTATATCCGGAGTAAAGACAGGACATTCTGAGCTGCTGCGGAGGAAAAATGCGCCACTATATTGCCGGAATGGGTGTTGTTTTGCTGTTTGCAGGGATAATACCGGCCGGTTACAGTGCGGACTCACTGAGTCAGGCTGCTCAGCAGCTTGATCGCCTTGTGCTGTATGATCCGTCCTATGAAAAAATCGCCTATCCCGGCGGGGATGTTTCTCCCCTGAAAGGGGTATGTTCGAATGTGGTGATCCGCAGTTACCGGAAAATCGGGATCGATCTGCAAAAAGAAGTCCATGAAGATATCAAAACGGCTTTTTCCCGCTATCCCGGCCGTAAATTGTGGGGCCAAACGCGACCGGATACCAATATTGATCACCGCCGGGTACCCAATCTGATGGTCTTTTTCAGCCGGAAAGGAGAAACCAAACCGGTAACTCAAAATGCGCCGGATTATGTGGCTGGTGATATTGTGACCTGGCAGCTGGATAACGGCCGCCCGCACATTGGTATTGTGACAGATGATATTGCCCCGCGCAGCGGAAACCCGCTAATAATGCATAATATCGGCGGCGGACAGGTCAGTGAGGATGTCCTGTTCAGCTGGAAGATTACCGGGCATTACCGGTATAAAGTCGGGAAGTCATAAAAGAGCCGGCGGAATGCCGGCTCCGGAAATTATTTTTTAACCTGGTGTCCGATAAGGCCGCCGATTGCCGCACCGCCGACGGTTCCCAGTGCACTGCCGTCGGTCAGGATAGCACCACCGACAGCACCGACACCGGCTCCGATAGCAGTATTCCGGTCACGCTTTGACATATTGGAGCAACCGGCCACAGCAAGCAGCAGGACAGCAGATAAAGTCACTGTGCTTACTCTCTTCATATTCATTTTCATCTTATAAACTCCTGAACAATTGGCGTGCTACAACATAGACCTGTTCGGGAATCGCCTGTATCAGAATAATCGGGAAATACGTAACGTTCCCAGTACATTATCTGACATGTCTTACACCGTCAGCGTTTTAAATGACAGATGACAATATAAAATACCGTAAGTGGAATTTATGGCATTACTGAGGTGTTCAATCCGGCCGTTATGTTCCGTGATTTCCTCCGCCTCCGCGATACCGGCATCCGCAACGGAAACAGCGGCGTAAGGATGCGTCGGCAGCAGGGCAATCTGTGAATTATCTTTCAGCAGATACCAGGGAGAAGGTGTGCCATCAGGTGTTGTTTCATGTTTACGTAACCGCCAGCCGCCCAGCATCTGCTTATCAGTCAGTTCTTTTAACAGCGGCAGCAGTTCTTCTTCCGCATCGCACTGAATGTGTGCTGTGGTGATACGTTCTGCATACGATGACATAGGTTACCTCCGGTAATCAGAAGATATCTTATTCATAATAGCCGGTTCATGTGTAAAAAACAGGAAATAGACAACAGTTAATTCCTGATTTTACTATTTAAGGAGGGACAGAATAATACACTGGCTGTTATCACATAGCAGGTAACAAAACAAAATGACCGCCATAGCATGTCCGGGCGGATAATAATCACAAACCTGAGGTATCCGTCAGAACCGGGATGTAATAATTAATCACTCGGACAGCCAGTTTCGGGTTTTCAGTGTTTAATTCAGTGATGTTATCATGCAATACGTATTCTTCCGTGTCCGGATGATCCGGATGGCGGATAATATTCAGTTCCGGCAGAACATTATTATAGATATCGTAGGTTATATCCTGAAAATCAATATCTGAAAAATCACCGGTAAAAATAATCTTTAAATAATGAGCATGGCCGGGGGTGTAAACAATATCCTGTGGTGTGGTATTCTGAAGGCAATGCGCTTCGGCCAGAGTGGCGTAATACATTGAGAAGGTATCACCGGCAGATTTACTGACACCATGTATAGCATAAAGCGAATCCGGTAATGCTGTGAGCCGCCGTAAAAAAGGCTGCCAGTAATATTTGCGTAACTGTGGCAGACGCATATTCCAGGTATCGGATGCCGCCTGGTAAATATGTGTTGTTCCGGTCAGCACTTTTTCCGGCAGTGTTGTCATTTCAACCGATGAGTGCAGTTTTCCGGCATAGCGTTTCGGCAGAACAAATCCCCCCGGCTGCCAGCCGTTTTTTTTACGGTAACCTGAGGGAGTGATACCAAAATGTTGTTTGAAGGCCCAGCAAAATGTCTGTTGCGAGTTAAAACGGTATTTCGTGGATAAATGCATCAGGTTGAGCGGCAACAGGCGCAAAGCGATGGCCGCACAGGATAAACGCCGGGCACGGACATAATTTGCCAGGGTATAACCGGTCTGCTGTTTGAAAATACGCTGAAAATGCCATTTGGAATACCCGGCTTTCCCTGCAACGGCCTCTAATGAAAGATCAGACTCCAGATTGTTCTCTATCCAGTTTAAAATTTCATCAACAACACATTCGTTAAACATAGCTTTTCCGTGTATTTCTCAGACGGAGGTATTATATCGGTACAGGTACTGAAAAACAGCGGATTTACAATAACAAATAAATTCCTCGTTTTTTGCGGCGGGTCCGGCGTGGTTATAACAGTATAAATAAACGATTAATTTTGACTGTAATAAATATGATTTTATCTGTCCGGCAATGTAAAATACCGCGGATATCATTAACAAGGTGGAATAATGAAAAAATTACTGGCAGTTCTCGCGCTCTCTTTTGCTCTTACCGCTTGCGGTGATGCAACACTGGATATGTCTTCTCAGCAAACAGCACAGGAATCCATTGCTAAAATGGAAAAAGATCTGAGCCCGGAGCAATCCCGCGAGCTGAAAGGCGCGATTACTAAAATCAGTTTCCAGGTAGCATTTGCCAGCGGTGGTGATGAAGAAAAAATGATGGCAGCGATGAAAGAGAAACTTCAGGGCAAAACAGCAAAAGAAATTATTGAGATGGCAAAATAAGAATTATCAGCCTGCCGGTTTATACATCACCGGCAGGTACTGTTTTACGATTAACTGTTTCTGACTGTATTGCGGTGGAATTTAAGCCGTTCCCGGAACCACGGGCGCAAACGCTCAGGACGCTCCTGCTCGACTTCTTTGTCAATCTTCGGCAGTTTCATCTTATCCCGCATGACAAGGCTTTTTGTCAGGGATTCTATTTCATCCTCTTCTTCCTGTGTCATTCGCGGTTTTTTCATACTCTCTGACATAGATCCTCCTTTTTCTGCCAGTCTACTGTATTTTTCAGCCGGATGTGAGAACGTGCTTTTACGTAAGTAATCAACGTCCGTATGTGTCCGGATAAACATCAGCCAGTGCATCCTGTACAGCAGTGATTACCCGGTCAGGGCTTATCGCTGTCATTTCATGACTGCCGGGCGGGATTGACAGCGGGCTGGTAAAGCCGGTGATCACACGGTGAAGATGCGGGTCCTGATAAGGCCCGGTGGCATGAGCTGCCGCACTGACAAACAAGCTGACAGTTCTGATTTTCAGGGCAATAGCAATGTGCATGGTCCCGGTATCTCCGGTGACCAGAACATCAATATTATTTACTGCCTGAGTCAGCTCTGCCATGGACGTTTTACCGGTCAGGGATTCAGTACGGTGATGAAATTCCGCAGGCAGTAATGCAATAAACTGTTCTGAAAGATGGATCTCCCCGGGAGAACCGAACAGAACTATCCGGATTTTGTCATCTGCTGACATCAGAGCGGTGGCCAGCTGAGCAAAGTAAGATACCGGCCAGCGCCGCTCTTCACTGGATGCCCCCATCTGAAAACCGACATTATGCCATGGGGACTGTTCCCGGGTGACATCACAGGGGACATGCATCTCTATGCTGCTGCCGGTAAACTGACATTGCAGCGGTGCTATCAGATTCAGGCGGGATTGGATGGTATGACAACTGCTGTTGCCGTTATAGTTAGTCAGCCATGGCTCCATAAGAGAACGCAGACTGTCAGGATGATTACAGCGGAAAACAAATGGTGCGCCGGTCATGACTGCACTCAGGTAATCATACGGGTTATGTGAGTGCATTATCAGGATCAGATCCGGCGTTCCGTGAGTTTTTAAATCTCTGACCAGTTTCGTAACGGTATTGACTTTACTGTTCCAGCACACCACATCGTTCCAGTCTTTACCGATACCGGTGCGGATATAAGGTGCCATTTTATTGCCGGAAACGATGGTAATCCGGGCATCAGGAAAACGTTTTCTGACTTCGCGAATCGTCGGGGTATTCATCAGAAAATCCCCGAGCGCCGTTGTCGAATAAATGACAATATTACGGAAGTCGATTGTCTCAAGCTGTTTAAAGGCCGTGATTGAGTGTGAAAAATCACGGCGGCGCGTATAAAGCTGTAAGAATAAATTAACCAGTTTATGTTTAAGTTTTTTGGACATCGTATTTCCTGACAGGGAACAAACAATAACATGGCGCTAATTTAGCATATTTCGCCGGAAATCCGCTGATCCATTTTCGGGTTATTTCCGGCGGGTGGCGAGCCAGCATAATAATGAACCGCCGGTGACCATCAGTACTCCCTGCCAGAATGAAAAGGAAAGAGTGGTGCTGAGTAATAGTGATGAAAAGGCCGTGGAGAGCACCGGCGTAAAATAAGACAGTGTACCTATCAGGGCAACATTACCGCGCAGTACCGCGATGGTCCAGAGTGCATTCGCGGCACAGGAAAGTGCGGCAGCGGCAATCAGAAAACCGACCGTTGAAACAGAAAATTCAGCGGGCAGAGTGGTGCCGTCAAAGGCGGTAACGACCCAAAGCATCAGAGCGGTGATGATAAAAAACAGCGTAATTCCGTTGTTGCCGTCAGCCAGTCTGCGCGACAGGTTACTGTAGAATGCCCAAATTACTGCTCCGGCAAATGCAAGGCTGTAACTCAGCGGGTTAAGAGCGATATTGGCGGCAATGGAGGAGAATGATAATCCGTTTTCCCCGCCGATCACCCGGCTGATACCGAGAACGGCCAGCATCAGACCGGCAATCAGCGGCAGGTGAAGACGCTGTCCGCCCATGACCACGGCCAGTCCGACCGTCAGGGATGGCCAGAGATAGTTCACCATACCCAGCTCAATCGCCTGCTGGCGGTTCTGCGAAAAACCGAGTGCCAGAATAAAACAGATCTCATAACTGACGAAAAGCACTGTTCCCCAGATAAGATAGCGGCGCTGCCAGCGGCGGATGGCAGGGAATCCGGTCACCATCAGTAACATCACTGACCCGAGGGTGTATATCAGTGCCGCACCGAAAGCAGGCCCGAAATCCTCACTGACCCGTTTGATTAACCCGACAATGGTGCTCCAGAACAGAATAGCCAGGATGCCGTAAACGGTGGCAGTATGTGCGGACAGTTTTCCCATGAATATCGGCCTGTGATAAATAATTGACAATATATGCGTTAAACTAATAATGATCGCCCAGCATACCGTGATATGACCGCCGGGCAAAGGGAGAGATCCTCATGTCCGGACTGATAAGGAGCCTGACAATGGAAACACAACAGATTCTGAATTTCTGGTTTAATGAAGCAACACCGGAGCAGTGGTTTAAGAAAGATACTCAGTTCGATGACCTGATCCGAAGCCGCTTTCTTAAGGTATGGGAGCAGGCGGCAGCCGGGGAATGCTTCAGCTGGCGGGTGCATATCGGCGGACGCCTGGCAGAAATTCTCGTACTTGAACAGTTCTCCCGCAATCTCTGGCGCGGGGATGCGCGATCGTTCGCACAGGACCCGATGGCACTGGTACTGGCACAGGAAGCGGTAAAAACGCCGGATTACCTGCAACTGCCTCCGGTGCAGCGTAAATTTGTGCTGATGCCGTATATGCATTCCGAATCCGCACTAATCCATCAGCAGGCAGAACAGCTGTTTAAAGGGCTGGATGAGGGCACGGAAGATTACGAGCGGCGGCACAAAGCGATCATCGACCGCTTCGGCCGTTACCCGCACCGCAATGAGATTTTGGGACGGCACTCCACCCCGGAAGAGGCAGAGTTTCTGTTACAGCCCGGTTCGGCGTTCTGATTCACACTCCCGGCCGAAATGTGCGGTAATACCGCGCATATCAAAGCCCGTCGGTGTCTGATGCACCCGCAGCCGGAACTGCGGGAGTATTGCGAACAGGTGATCAAAAATGTCGGACTGAATCTGCTCATAGCTTATCCATGCCGTCACATTGGTGAAAGCGTAGATTTCCACCGGCAGCCCGTCTGGTGTCGGTGCCAGCTGGCGTACCATTGTGGTCATTTTTTTGTGAATATGCGGATTGGCTTTGATATATGCCTCCGCATATGCACGGAATGTCCCGAGATTAGTCAGCCGCCGCTGATTAAGCGGGGTGTTCTCCGGCTCCTGCGCATTGTATTCCGAAATTTCCTGCAATTTGGCATCAATGTAACCGGCGATCAGGTGTGATTGCCGCAGCTGACTGATTTCCTCATCGGTCAGAAAGCGGATGCTGGTGGTATCCAGATTCATACTGCGTTTAATACGCCGGCCGCCGGATGCTGTCATTCCCTGCCAGTTTTTAAAGGAATCGGAGATCAGGGCGTAAGTCGGGATTGTGGTGATCGTGTTATCCCAGTTCTGCACTTTTACCGTAGTCAGTCCGATATCTGTCACTGCACCGTCCGCGCCGTATTTCGGCATTTCCAGCCAGTCCCCGACATTAAGCATATCATTGACTGATAACTGAATTCCGGCCACCAGCCCCATAATCGGATCTTTAAAGACCAGCATCAGGACGGCGGTCATGGCACCAAGTCCGCTCAGCAGAATCAGCGGCGATTTACCAATCAGCAGCGAAATAATCAGGATACTGAAAAGCACTGCGATAATCAGTTTCAGGCTCTGCATCACGCCGCGCAGCGGAAGACGGCTCAGAGACGGAGTATGGCGGGAGAGGTTCAGAAGAATATCCATGACTGAAAACAGCAGCAGCATACCGAACAACAGGCACCACGCCTGTGCACCGGTCGTGAGGATCTCCTGTGCGGCAGAACCGCGTCTCAGCCAGACCAGTGCCTGGATATTAAAGACGATACCCTGAATCAGGAAAGCAAACCGGTTAAACAATTTGGTTCGGGTGATAAGCGCCCCCCACGGACGCTGAGAGCCACCGGTGCGGCGTTCGATATATGGCAGCAGGCCTTTGTGCAGGGCAAGATGCAAAATAACAGCGATAGCCAGAATAAGAACAATAACGCCGGTAATGGCCGTCCATGAGGCGTAATCATTACTGAGTTCAAATCGTTGTTGCAGCCATAGTCGCAGTTGTTGCTCCATAAAAAATATCTCCTGTGACGTGGTTTTTACAGACTCCTCAATGAGCAGCAAAATGTTAAAAATAGGATCATATTGAATACTTTACCATTTTTCAGGTGCGGATACTGAAAGGGAATGTAAAGTTGCGATAAAAGCGGAAAAACTGAAAAAAAGGGGGAAATGGCGCGGAAAATTATTTGCCCGCGCCACCGGAAGCGGTTAATTATTTTTTTTCAGGACAGAAGCGGCGGCGATCAGCCCGAAAGAGCTGAACAGCAATTCAATACCGACCAGAGTTGCAATCAGCGTGACAGACACAATCGGGCCGTTACCGACCAGCAGGTAAGCGATAAACAGATCCAGCAGTCCGATAATAATATTCAGCCATCCGCGTGCCTGAGATATCTGACGCAGACCTGAGCCCAGGCGCAGTATCCCGCCTGCGATAAACAGAATGGCGAGCAGGATCGCCAGGCTGAGCATCCCGGTGAGCGGTTCGGTCAGGAAGACATAACCCAGAAGGAGATAGGCAACCGCAACCAGAACGGAAAACAGCTTACTGCCGCCGCTGTAGAGCCGGCTGCTGAGTGTCACAAACAACATGGAGATCCCGTTTATCAGGAGCAGCCCCCCGATAACATAGCTGAGGGTGACACCGGAAATCAGCGGGTTCATCAGACAGGCCACACCACCGGCCAGCAGGAGAATGGCGATGATCCACAAGTAGCCCCGTTGTTTTTTCAGGGCATCGGCTGTCATATGAGTTAAATTCTGACGGTTAAAATCAAGCATGGTTTTTCCTTAGTAAGCTCGTTATACCGGCATCAGTGCATGAGATAACAACCTGATACCGGAAGCGGAATATACCCGAAATGATAAACTTCACTTTACATTATTTGCGATAAGTTAGTGTTTGTGAATACCAGATGTGAAAATCAGTGCTCAATAATCATTACTGCGCTGGTATCTGGCTCCAGTGCTTTGAAGATATGCGGGACATCACCGGGATAGGAAATATAGTCGCCGCGCTGCGTTGCTGGGTGCTGTAATTGCACTGGCCGCCACACCGTTTTTACCGCTGGGTATCCCGGTGCTGTTATCACTGCTGGGGCTGGTTGTCAGCTTGAGGAGAGCATAATGCCGGATACATTATCGATTCTGACGGGGATCGCGCTGCTGGCGGTCGGGACTTATGCCATGCGGGCTTCCGGATCACTGCTCAGCGGGCGTTTCTCGGTTTCATCACATGTCAAAAATCTGCTCTCAGCGGGCGCGATTGTCATCCTGTTTGCCGTGGCAGTGACCATGACTATCTTCAGCGGGCAGGAATTATCCGATTGGCCGAAAATGGCCGGGGTGGCGGTTGCCGGGTTACTGACATGGTATAAAAAGCCATTTCTGGTGATTGTGCTGGCTGCTGCGATTGTGATCGCGCTGCTGCGTTATCTGCTGTCGCTGTGGTAAACAGAGAGATCCGCGCAGAGAGACTGCGCGGATAATGAAAAGTTATTGTGCCAGCCAGGTGGCTGAAGTGGTGATAGTGGCCATCGGCCGGAGCATCTCCAGGCTTATCTGATGCAGCTCTGCTGTCGGTGCGGCACACAAATCCTCCGCCACAGAGACATAGAACCCGCTGTCGTGGGCATAACGCGCCGTGCTCTGAATCGCCATCACAGTACTGACGCCGGCCAGAACCAGATGCTCAATTCCCGCTTTGCGCAGCCAGATCAGTAAATCATTTCCCGCAAAGGCACTGACGCCTTTTTTCACAAAACAGACATCCTCTTTCTGCACATCAGTACCGTCCGCCCAGTCACAACCGGCGCCGCTCAGTTTCAGAGCGCCGGTTTCTTTTGCCCGCTGAAACATCGGTGAACCGGCAGGGATGTCATGCCAGTCATCCGCAAACCCGACCCGGACCCATACCACGGGGATCTCCCGCTGCCGTGCCTGACGGGCGGTTTCCCGTGTGGCCGTAATCAGGTTACGGGCGGTGGTCTGCTCATGGCAGGCGTTGGAAAGCCCGTGTTTGCCGGTAATGTCATTAATAAGGTCGATAATAATCAGTGCCTGTTTCATCTGTCCCTCCTGTTCTGACTGTTTTCAGCATAGCCTTATGTATCAGAACTGTCATGGAAAGCCGGGGGAATTCCATGGTTTTTGGCCGGAATGTGGATCACAAACCCGATACCGCGCTGCTGTAATCCGTCAGTGACTGAAAGATAACCGCCGATTTTTTCCGCCAGATTCCAGGCGATGGCAAGGCCGAGGCCACTGCCGTTTTCACTGCTGCCGGGTACGCGGAAAAAGCGCGAGAACAGGCGGTGGCGGTACAGTTCACTGATTCCGTTGCCGTTATCACGGATGATAATCTGCACTTCATCCGGGTTTCCGGTGTCCAGTGAAACCTCTGCCTGGCTGCCCGGCGGGCAGTATTTTACCGCGTTATTTAATATATTGTTGATAATGGAGAACAGCGCCTGTTTATCACTGACAATGATGCAGCTTTCCGGGCCGTCGAAGGAAAATTCAATATTTTTGCGCAGGGCGTAGGGCACCAGCATGGCAATGGTGTGGCTCAGTGCCTGAGTCAGGTCGATCTCTTCCATCTTAAGCGGATAATCTTCCGTTTCCAGCCGCGCCAGATCAATCAGCTGTCGTGACAGCGATACTGCGCGGTCAAGGCTGATTTCCATATCGGCAGTAATCTCGTTACGCTCCGCAGGATCATCAATCTGTTTGAGCAGATGAATTTGTGCCAGTACGGCCGCAATCGGGGTGCGCAGTTCATGAGCGGCATCTGCCATAAACTGTTTTTCCCGCAGATTAGCGGCGTCCACCCGCTGCATCAGCTGGTTGATAGCATTCAGCACCGGCCGCATTTCATTGTACTGATACTTCATACTGATAGGTGTCAGGTTGCCGGGGGTGCGGGTGGCGATACTGCGGGTGGTTTCACGCAGCGGGCGCAAGCTGAGATAAGTGGTGATAATGGTGGACGAAAGCATAGTGCCGAGAATAAACAGCAGCGGGACAGCGGTACCGGTTGCCGGGTCGCCGATCAGCATATGGCGGTCGGTGCCGGATTCGCCGATCACAGCAGTGCGCTGCATATCCGGGTCGGTATTATAAGCGAGATACCAGGTTTCGCCGTCCTCGGTGAAACGCTCTATTCCGTCCGGTTTCAGCGGAATATGGACGTCAGGCTTATTACTGTACAGGACTTCACCCGTTGTGCTGTGCAGAATGGCGACCAGCGGATCATAATTTTCCTCTTCCAGCCCGCTTTTCATCGCATTGGCATACATACTTTCCAGTGCGCGGGCAATTTGCGGGAAAGTGGCGGAATCAGTGGGTGTTTCCCGCAGCGTGTCAGACATCCCCCGGGCAATAACCATTTGCTGGGCATTAAAATCTTCACTTAAACCAGGAAGGTAAGCGTATTTCAGCCAGGCAATCCAGACACCCCACAGCAGGAGCATTGAGAACGTCTGAAGGAGAACGGTATAAACAAAGAATGAGCGGATTCTCACTTATTCGCTGTCCTTCTTCAGCAGATAGCCAATTCCACGGACAGTAATCACTTTTTCTTTACCGATTTTACGGCGCAGATTGTGAATATGGACTTCCAGGGAATTACTTTCGATTTTATCATCCAGCCCGAATAAACGCTGTTCCAGCTCCGGTTTGCGTACCACATTGCCGGTATTACGCATTAATTCGTACAGCAACTGATATTCTTTGCCGGAGAGTAATAATAACTCATCATTCAGTGTTACCTGATGATTCATCGGGTTAAGAGTAATATTATCCACTTTCCATAACTGCGAGGAAAAACCGGCAATACGGCGGGAAACCGCTTTAACACGGGAAATTAATTCGGGCAGTTCAACGGGTTTGGAAATAAAATCATCTGCTCCCGAATCAAGGGAATTTACCAGATGATCACGCTGATTGCGGGCAGTCATAATAATAATCGGGATTTGTTCCCCGCTGTTACGCCATTCAACCAGAGAGTCAAAGCCATCGCCGTCCGGCAGCCCCAGATCCAGCAGCATCAGGTCAAAATGCTGTTCTGTCAGCCGTCTGCGGGCATCAGCCAGCAGACGCAGCCAGCATACCCGGAAACCGGCCAGTTCCAGTCCCCGGCACAGTGCTTTGCCTAATTGTAAATCGTCTTCGACTAATAGAATTTGCACGTTTTTTCTCTCTCTGTAAAAGCGGATTGCAGTATAGCATTGACGATTACTGTGACAACGCAGGCAAATTATTGTGGCAACAGAGCTTAATGTACTCTTAATCCATCCGGGTTAATGTGATATCCGGTTAATAAAGTCATCAATCAGATGACCGGCATATTTTTCTGCCTGTTTTTGCAGGAAATAAAAATAAAAAATGGTACTGAACAATACCGCCGCATAAATAAATACAGCCCAGATATATGTCAGGCTATAGTCCGGCAGGGTCAGTGAAAGATAGCTGATGTCGATATTCAGTGACAGGGCATCAATAATCTTCTGTGAGAACAGCAGCAGGGAGAAAAGTAATACCGGCAGGGCGAGTAATCCGGTCAGTATATTAACCTTTTTCCGGCGTGCCATCAGGGCGGGATAATGTTCATCGTGCATATAGGCGGCGATATCAGTGAGCTGATCATCCAGATAATCACGGCAGGCTACCGGTACATCCTGTTTTTCTATTTGCTGATGCAAAAGGCGTAAAAGCTGACTGTTATCGGTGCTTTTTGCAAAAGCGGTAATAATTCCCATGCGGAACTCCTGAAAGTCTGTGTCGGCCGGCTATTATTTAACAATTTTACAGCCGGGTCATGCTGATTTATTAACATTACCTGAATTAAACCATAATCTGCGCTCTGCAGTACAATACAGATACGTTATAGCGGAAAATACTATGTTATATATAACGGCAGAATACATTTATCTTTCAGGGATTATCATCCATGTTACGTATCACTGCACTGCTGGAAAACAGATGTTCTGACCCGAAACTGGCGTCTCACGCCGGTCTCAGCCTGCTGCTGGAGGACGGGGAAACCTCGCTGTTGTTTGATACCGGCGCGGATGACACCTATATCCGTAATGCACAGGCGCTGGGAATTTCACTGGCGGAGATTGATGCGGTGGTGCTGTCGCATGGTCATTATGACCATTTCGGCGGATTAACCCGGACTAAACGGCATAATTTACCGTTTCCGCTGACGGTGATTGCGCATCCGCATATTTTCGAGCCGCGTCGTGCTGCACTATGGCTTGGCAGTTATCCACTGAAATTCAAACGATTATCACCTCAGTTCTGTGAAGAAACATTGCGCCGTGACTATCAGTTTCTGCTGAAGGAAAAACCGTACATTATTTCATCCCGCTTTTTGTTTGCCGGTGAAATCACCCGGCGGGCAGTGGTGCGCCGTTACGGGATATTGCTCAGAAACAGGGAGGCGGATTATGTCCGCGATGACAGTTTTCTGATCTGGCGCGGGGGGGCCGGGATTGTGATTATCACCGGATGCAGTCATTCAGGAATTGAGTCGGTGATACAGCATGCGCGGGCTCTGACAGATAATGCACCGGTACAGGCGGTGGTCGGCGGGCTGCATCTGCGCCGGGCAACACCGGCGGCACTGCGCCGCGCACAGGAGGCGGTCGATCCGCAAACCCGTGTGTACGGCTGCCATTGTACCGGTGCCAGAGGGCGTCATGCCCTGAATGCGGACGATTTTAATACCGGGCAGCAGCTGACATTCCGCTGAATCTGCCCGGCCGGACTATCAGCTGTGTGCTTCCAGGAAACGGACATAGGCATCGGCCCATTTCTGCACAAAAGCCCCTGTTTTTTCGCTGAATGTACCGTTTTCGCTGATCATGCCGTCATACCATTGCAGGTACATTTCCGGCTGATTAAGTGTCGGCATATTCAGGAATGCCAGCACATTGCGCAGATGCTGCTGTGCCATCGCCGTACCCATTGCTCCGGCGGAGGTGCCGATCACCGCTGCCGGTTTGCTGTCCCAGCTGTTCTGTCCCCACGGACGCGAGCCTTGATCCAGAGCGTTTTTCAGCACACCCGGGATAGAACGGTTATACTCCGGCGTGACAAAAATCACACCGTCAGCCTGTGAAATCTGCTGTTTGAATGCCAGCACCTCAGCAGGCGACTGCGCATCACAGTCCTGATTATAGAGTGGCAGTGAACCAATGCTGACAAATTCACACTGAATGTGTGCAGGAAAAAGAGAGACCAGAGCATGCGCCAGCTGACGATTGTAACTCTGCTCACGCAGCGAACCGACAACAACAGCAACGCGGTATTGTTTCATTGTAACCTCCTGAACCGGTGAAAACCCGGTGGTGAATAAAGAATTAAAACAAATGAAAACGTTATTATCATAGTGCGGAATCGCAGAACAGAGAGCAGAATTTAGTAAATTTTTATGACATCACAACAAAAAAAGATCTTATCAGGAGCAGTCATGACTATCCCGCAAGCCCTTAAACGTCCTGTGCAGTTCACTGCACATGGTGAAACCCGGACGGATAATTACTACTGGCTGCGGGATGATACCCGCAGTGATCCGCAGGTTATTCAGTATCTGACGGATGAAAACCAGTATACACAACAGAAATTACAGGCCGCTGAGCCGCTGCGCGAAGCGTTGTATGAAGAGATGGTTGCCCGCATGCCGCAGGCCGATGAATCTGCGCCGTACAGCTATAACGGCTATGTTTACCGTACCCGGTTTGAGGCGGGCAAAGAGTACCCGCTGTATGAGCGGCGTAAAATCACTGCTGATCAGTGGGAACTGCTGGCGGACGGCAATGCACGGGCGGAAGGACTGGCGTATTATGAACTGGTCTCTCTGGCTGTCAGTGCGGATAACCGCCGTATTGCAATTGCGGAGGATAAAGTCGGCCGCCGTGAATATCAGGTGGCTTACCGTGATCTGACCGATAATCACTGGCAGGAATCCGTGCTGACAGACGTCGCGGATGATTTAGTCTGGTCAGCGGACGGTTCAGTGCTGTTTTATGTCCGTCAGGACCCGCAGACATTACTGCCGTTCGAGGTTTACCGTCATCGTTTCGGCACAGATACCGCACAGGATGAGCTGGTATACCGCGAGGACGATGATCGTTTTTATACCGGTTTATCCCTGTCATCCTCCCGTGAGTGGATTTTTATCGGCTGCCACAGCCCGGTCACCTCTGAAGTTCATCTGATCAATGCCAATGAGCCGTTACTGCCGCCGGTCTGTTTCTCGCCGCGTCAGGACGGGCGTGAGTACCATATTGATCATCTGGATGGTCAGTTTTATATCCGCTCTGATCATGAAAATGAACTGTTTGGCCTCTATCAGACGAATGCACCGGAAAATCAGTGGCAAACCCTGATTGCGCCACAGCCGGATACGGATCTGGAAGATTTCACGCTGTTCCGTGACTGGCTGGTATTGCAGGAACGGCACGCCGCGCTGCCGCAGATCCGCATTATTCACCGGCAGAGCGGGAAAGAAACACAGGTCGCGTTTGATGACGGTGCATACTGTGCGTGGCTCGGGCTGAATCCGGAGCCGGACAGTCAGCTGCTGCGCTACGGCTATACCTCGATGACCACCCCGGCATCAGTGTATGAGCTGGATATGGTCAGCGGGGAACGGACACTGCTGAAACAGGCGCAGGTCAACGGTTTTCAGCGTGATAATTATCACAGTGAACGGATCTGGATCACCGCCCGTGATGGCGTACAGGTGCCGGTTTCGCTGGTCTGGCATAAAGATTATTATCAGCGCGGACACGATTCACAAGGACACAACCCGTTGCTGATTGAAGGCTATGGTGCGTACGGTGCCAGTATGGACCCGGATTTTGACGCTAACCGCCTGAGCCTGCTTGATCGCGGTTTTGTGTATGCTCAGGCGCATATCCGCGGCGGCGGTGAGCTGGGTAAACGCTGGTACAATGCCGGCAAGATGCAGCATAAAATCAACAGTTTTAATGATTTTGTTGATGTGACACGTGAACTGATTGCCCGGCGTTATGGTGCGGAAAACCGGATCTACGCCACCGGCGGCAGCGCAGGCGGGTTGCTGATGGGGGCGGTGATTAATCAGGCGCCGGAGCTGTATCGCGGTATCGTGACACAGGTACCGTTTGTGGATGCACTGACCACCATGTCTGATCCGTCCATCCCGCTGACCACCGGTGAGTATGAGGAGTGGGGCAATCCGGAAAATGAATCAGCTTACCGCGACATCCGGGCATACAGCCCGTATGACAACATTGAGGCGAAAGCGTATCCCGATATGCTGGTGACCAGCGGCCTGCATGATTCTCAGGTTCAGTACTGGGAACCGGCAAAATGGGTGGCAAAACTGCGGGAGATGAAAACAGATGACAATCTGCTGCTGCTCTATACCGATATGGAAGCGGGGCACGGCGGTAAGTCAGGACGATTCAACTATTTGTGGGATGTGGCACTCAGTTATGTGTTCCTGCTGATGGTGGATGAACAGCAGGCGCCGTGACACTGTCACTTAATGTGTGACAATGTCACCGGTAAAACCGTATATTACTCAGCGGTTTTCCGTTTACGGGCAGCCGCTTTTTTGTGCACAGCGGTAATTTCACTTTCCACACTGCCGTCCTGCAACAGCGTGGTGATTTTCTGCCCGACTTTCACCTGGCGGGTTTTATTCAGTACGTCGCCGCTGTCCGTCTGGCTGATACTGAATCCCCGGCTGAGCGTTGCCAGCGGGCTGACACCCTCGAGGGTTGAACAGAGACGCCCGAAACGCTCGCGCTGCTGACTGAGTTGTTCCCGCATAGCGGAAGAGAGACGGAACTGTAACTGCTGAACCAACCGCTGCCGCTGCTGTAACTGAGGACGTGGATCACGGCGCATCAGGCGCTGTTCAGCCTGTGTGAGCTGACGGGATTTTTGTGTCAGCATATGCTGCCCGGCCTGAACCAGCCGTTGTTCAAGCCGCTGAATCAGCTGTTGCTGCCGTGCAAGACGTAATTGCGGATGCTGTTGCTGTAACCGGTGATGTAACTGACTGAATAGCCGCTGTTTTTTAGCGATAAAATAGTCCATCGCCATTTCCAGCCGCTGCTGAACAGACTGGATCTGCCGCAGGCGTTCAGTCAAATCACGACTGACCAGCTCGGCGGCGGCTGATGGTGTCGGTGCACGTAAATCCGCCACAAAATCAGCAATAGTGATATCAGTTTCATGGCCGACAGCACTGATCACCGGCAGGCGGCTGGCAAAAATCGCCCGCGCCACCCGCTCGTCGTTGAAACTCCACAAATCTTCCAGTGAGCCGCCGCCGCGCCCGACAATCAGCACGTCACATTCATTACGGCGGTTGGCGGTTTCGATAGCGCGGACAATCTGCGCCGGTGCATCGGCACCCTGAACCTGAGCGGGATAAATAACCACCGGCAGCGACGGGTCACGTCGGCGCAGAATATTCAGAATATCGTGAAGGGCGGCACCGGTGGCGGATGTCACCACCCCCACGCAGGTGGCGGGCAGCGGCAATGGTTTTTTCAGACGGGTATCAAATAAGCCTTCCGCTTTCAGCTTTTCTTTCAGCAGTTCAAACTGCTGCTGAAGCAGGCCTTCACCGGCGGGTTGCATCGATTCAATAATCAGCTGATAATCCCCGCGCGGCTCATACAGCGTGATCGCCGCGCGCACCAGCACCTGTTGCCCGTTCTGCGGCGCAAATGTCACACGGCTGTTGTTGCCGCGGAACATGGCTGCCCGCACCTGGGATTTTTCATCTTTCAGGGTAAAATACCAGTGACCGGAAGACGGACGCGAGAAGTTGGAGATCTCCGCGCTGATCCAAATCCGGCCCATTTCCAGCTCGAGTAACTGCCGGACTGTCGTATTTAACCGGGTAACAGTAAAAATTGCGGTATTTTCAGGTAGCAACATGTGAGCCAGATCAAATAATAAAACAAGGACTTAATTGTCCGATACTACCGCCTTCTGACAGATTATCAACGAATTTTTAAAAAAAAGGCTAGGCGCAACCGATTACCACCTGTATAATGCCGCGGCAATATTTTATCTTCTTTCAATCCTGCTGCCTGGTGAGATATTGCACATGTTACGTATTAAAAAAGAAGCTTTAACCTTTGATGATGTCCTCTTAGTTCCTGCACATTCCACAGTTCTGCCTAACACTGCCGATTTATCGACACAACTCACCGCGAAGATCCGTCTGAACGTCCCGATGATCTCGGCGGCGATGGATACGGTAACGGAAGCCCGTCTGGCGATTGCCCTTGCCCAGGAAGGCGGTATCGGCTTTATCCACAAAAATATGTCCATTGAGCGTCAGGCCGATGAAGTCCGCCGTGTGAAAAAACACGAAAGCGGCGTGGTTTCTGATCCGCAGACTGTTACCCCGTGCACCACACTGCGTGAAGTTCAGGTTCTGACTGAACAGAACGGCTTTGCCGGTTATCCGGTGGTCACTACCGATAATGAATTAGTCGGTATCATCACCGGCCGTGATGTGCGTTTCGTGACTGATCTGGATCAGCCGGTGACTGCCGTGATGACCCCGAAAGAGCGTCTGGTGACTGTCCGCGAAGGCGAAGCCCGTGAAGTGGTTCTGAAGAAAATGCATGAACGCCGCGTGGAAAAAGCGCTGGTGGTGGATGATGCATTCCATCTGCTCGGTATGATCACCGTAAAAGATTTCCAGAAAGCAGAGCGCAAACCAAACGCCTGTAAAGATGAGCACGGACGTCTGCGTGTCGGTGCGGCTGTCGGTGCAGGGGCGGGTAACGAAGAGCGTGTTGATGCGCTGGTGGCCGCCGGTGTGGACGTTCTGTTAATCGACTCCTCTCACGGTCATTCAGAAGGTGTGTTACAGCGTATCCGTGAAACCCGTGAAAAATACCCTGATCTTGAAATCATCGGCGGTAACGTCGCCACAGCCGAAGGTGCGAAAGCCCTGGCAGCTGCGGGTGTCAGCGCGGTGAAAGTCGGTATCGGCCCGGGGTCAATTTGTACCACCCGTATCGTAACCGGTGTGGGCGTACCGCAGTTAACCGCGATTTCTGATGCTGTTGAAGCGCTGGAAGGTACCGGTATCCCGGTTATCGCTGACGGCGGTATCCGTTTCTCCGGTGATATCGCGAAAGCGCTGGCTGCCGGTGCGGCGTGTGTGATGGTCGGTTCGATGTTCGCCGGTACAGAGGAATCTCCGGGCGAAGTGGAACTCTACCAGGGTCGCGCTTATAAATCTTACCGTGGTATGGGCTCACTCGGTGCAATGTCCAAAGGCTCTTCAGACCGCTACTTCCAGACCGATAACGCGGCGGACAAACTGGTGCCGGAAGGTATCGAAGGCCGTGTGGCTTACAAAGGTGTGCTGAAAACCATCGTTCACCAGCAAATGGGCGGCCTGCGCTCTTGCATGGGACTGACCGGTTGTGCAACTATTCACGAACTGAATACTAAAGCAGAGTTTGTCCGTATCAGTGGTGCCGGGATTCAGGAAAGCCACGTTCATGACGTGACTATCACCAAAGAAGCACCAAACTACCGTTCAGGTCTCTGATTCATGCGGCGGTCTGCGGACCGCCAGCCTATAATTGTTTGCTTTTGGAACATACATTAATGACAACGAATATTCATCAGCACCGCATTCTTATCCTCGACTTTGGATCGCAGTACACTCAGCTGATCGCGCGCCGTATCCGTGAAATCGGCGTTTATTGTGAACTGTGGGCATGGGATGTTACTGAAGAACAGATCCGTAATTTCAATCCGAACGGTATTATTCTCTCCGGCGGCCCGGAAAGCACCACTGAACACAACAGCCCGCGCGCACCTGAATATGTTTTCAGCGCCGGTGTGCCGGTTCTCGGCATCTGCTACGGCATGCAGACCATGTCTATGCAACTCGGCGGGGCAGTGGAAACTTCTGACGAGCGCGAGTTTGGTTATGCACAGGTCGAAATCCGCGAAACCTGCGAACTGTTCCGTGGCATCCACGATATGCTGGATGAAAACGGCAAACCGCTGCTGGATGTCTGGATGAGCCACGGCGACAAAGTCACCGCTATCCCGTCCGATTTCGTCACCGTTGCCAGCACTGAAACCTGCCCGTTTGCGATCATGGCAAACGACGAAAAACGTTTCTACGGCGTGCAGTTCCATCCGGAAGTGACTCATACTCACCAGGGGCTGGAAATCCTCAAACGTTTCGTGCTGGATATCTGTCAGTGTGAAGCGCTGTGGACACCGGAAGCCATTATTGAGGACACCGTTATCCGTCTGCGCGAGCAGATTGGTGACGACCATGTCATCCTGGCACTCTCCGGCGGGGTGGATTCATCTGTTACCGCCATGCTGTTAAACCGTGCTATCGGCAAACGTCTGACTTGTGTATTCGTGGATAACGGCTTACTGCGCCTGAACGAAGCAGAGCAGGTTATGGCGATGTTCGAAGGTAAATTTGACCTCAATATCATCCACGCCAAAGCGGAAGATCGTTTCCTGAATGCCCTGAAAGGCATTGCTGATCCGGAAGCCAAACGTAAAGCCATCGGCCATACATTCATTGAAATTTTTGATGAAGAAGCATCAAAACAGAAGCAGGTCAAATGGCTGGCGCAGGGTACTATCTATCCGGATGTGATTGAATCTGCCGCCTCTGAAACCGGCAAAGCGCATGTGATCAAATCCCACCATAACGTCGGCGGCCTACCGGAAGATATGGAGCTGGGTCTGGTTGAACCGCTGCGTGAACTGTTCAAAGATGAAGTCCGCCGCATCGGTCTGCAACTGGGTTTACCGTACGATATGCTGTACCGCCATCCGTTCCCGGGCCCGGGTCTGGGTGTCCGCGTACTGGGTGAAGTGAAAAAAGAGTACTGCGACATCCTGCGCCGTGCCGATGCTATCTTTATCGAAGAACTGCACAAAGCGGATCTGTACCACAAAGTCAGCCAGGCATTCACTGTCTTCCTGCCGGTACGCTCTGTCGGCGTGATGGGTGACGGCCGTAAGTACGACTGGGTTGTCTCACTGCGCGCAGTCGAAACCATCGACTTTATGACCGCACACTGGGCACATCTGCCATACGATCTGTTAGGCCGTGTCTCCAACCGCATCATCAATGAAGTCGACGGTATTTCCCGCGTCGTTTATGACGTCAGCGGCAAGCCACCGGCGACGATTGAGTGGGAATGATATACCTATAGTTTTTAACTACCGGTAATTATCAGAAAACCGAAAGCCATCAGTGAGTTACTGGTGGCTTTTTTGTTATCCGGATGAATGATGGTCGAGAAATAAACGCTGGAAGTAACAAATTAGAAAGACTATAAATAAAGATGATATTAGTAATGACATATAAAAGGAGTTTGTATGGGTAGTATTACGCAGGAAAATAAGAAGAAATAAAAGAACCGATGCTGAGGCAAATAACGCCAGGTGAAATGGCAATGGCTAAAACCATATTCGGAAATTCAATGTCATATAATGTTTGGGTTCATTGCGACAGTTATCTGCCGTTCGGCATGCAGTCAGATAATGTAGCAATGGCACCTAATGGGGATATTTATTTTAGAGAATTTCTCTATAGGCATGATTTTTCAGAATAACGAGTTCAATTAAAACACCTTTTTATGTATGAGCTTACTCATGTCAGGCAGCATCAGAACGGGATGTGGGTCAGAACAAGAGGGCTATTTAGTAACTTTGCCAATTATAATTATTCACTTAATACCAATAGCAAATTAAGTGATTTCGGCATGGAAGCACAAGCTAATGTGGTTGCTGACTATTTTGTCTTAAAAACATTTGGAGTCAGAGAGTTTATCAATGGCATTCAGGAAAACTATATTGGATTTAACGGGAAAGTAAATCCGGATACCATCATGGATTTATATCGTTCAACTCTTCCGAAAACTATTTCGCAGGATTAATATGCACAAATTTATAATTATTCCTTTGGTATTTCTGTTGAGCGGGTGCTGGCATGCGAATTACCCAAGGCCATTAATAGTCAACGGTGATATCAGTATGAGTGCGGGTAAGTTATGTGTTAAAACCCCAAATGCGTCTGATGATGAATACATTACATATATTAATGTATTTGATTTTAAAGAACAAAAAACTATCGCGGATATAGATTATAGTGCCAATCCGGTTAAATTAAATGAAAACAAGTGCCTGCCTGCACCTGATATTCAGTATCAGGATAATGGAAAATATGCGTATACGGCCTCAACCATTTTACAAAAAAAGCAGGCAAAAAAAATCAATCCTCACAGGCGATCGATTGGAGTTACATTTTTCATTAAAGATGTCGACGGTGATAAACAGGCTATTGATGCTTTAAATATGTAAATGTCTGCCGATCCCTGATTTTCAGTACCAGACGGGAAACAGATACAGTTATACGGCTATTACCGTTTTAAAAGAAAAACAAAAAAGAGGTGTTAAGCCAGATCGAAGAGCTATTGATGTTTCATTTTCAATCGAAAACATCAATGGAAAAACGGAAGCGGTAAGTAGTATAAAAAGAAAACAATAATAATACCAAAGGAATAAGGTGGATAGGTATTGTTTGCTGTTTTTTGGTTAAATCAATATGAACATATTGTTTCGGTTTAAAGAATGTTTTGCCATCTATTCTGTAAATATCAACATAAAAGACAATGTAATCAAGAGATAACAAATGTCGTTCATTTTTTTTGACTTCTAAAGTCAAATTTGGCATCTGGTCATTATTCGGTGCTGACCTATTATATTTTCTGTCAGTAAGTGAGTTTAATACTCAGGCGTTATCAACTTAACTAATTGAACAGGAATATATTATGTCTAAATTAGAGCTGTTAAGTCCGCAAAACTCTGCTGTTATTTTTATTGATCATCAGCCGCAAATGGCCTTTGGTGTGGCTAATATTGACCGCCAGCAACTGAAAAATAATACCGTTGGTCTGGCAAAAGCAGCAAAAATTTTCAATGTGCCGACAATTTATACCTCCGTTGAAACAGAAAGCTTCAGCGGATATATCTGGCCTGAATTACTCGCCGTCCATCCTGAATCAAAACCTATCGAACGTACCTCCATGAATTCCTGGGAAGACCGGAAATTTGTCGAAGCCGTTAAAGCAACCGGCCGCAGAAAATTAGTCATGGCGGCATTATGGACTGAAGTTTGTTTAAATTTCCCGACCTTAATGGCGATTGAAGCCGGTTATGAAGTTTATATTGTCACCGATGCATCAGGCGGTATATCTGTTGATGCACATGAACGCTCAATTGACCGTATGGTTCAGGCAGGCGCTATTCCTGTGACCTGGCAGCAGGTATTACTGGAGTACCAGCGTGACTGGGCCCGCAAAGAAACCTATGACGCGGTGATGGGGCTGGTTCAGGAGCACAGCGGTGCTTACGGCATGGGTGTTGATTATGCCTATACCATGGTTCATAAAGCACCTCAGCGCGTTATCAAATAACAGCGTTATAACCGGAGAGGTGACTCCCCGGTTATTTTTTTATGCCGTTTGCCACAACACTATTTGATAAGCAGTGAGTTCCTCATAAACAGGAAACACATCATCATGAATAAAATCTTCGCATCAAAAATATTTATCAACGGTGATATTCATACACTCGATCGTGAAAATCCCGTTGCTCAGGCCGTTGCAGTCCGTAATGGTAAATTTATTGCTGTCGGAACGAACGATGAGGCCATGCAGTTCCGGAATGAAGAAACGGAGATTATTGATCTTAAAGGTCAGGTGATTATTCCCGGCCTGAATGACTCCCATCTTCATCTTATTCGCGGCGGACTGAACTATAACCTCGAATTACGCTGGGAAGGTGTTCCGTCATTATCTGATGCTCTGGCGATGCTAAAAGCACAGGCCGATGTGACACCGGCGCCGCAGTGGGTGCGGGTTGTGGGCGGCTGGAGTGAGCTCCAGTTTGCCGAAAGACGGATGCCGACATTAGATGAAATCAATGCGGTTTCACCGGATACCCCGGTTTTTATACTGCATCTTTATGACAGTGCACTGCTGAATAAAGCGGCACTGCGTGTCATTGGTTATACACGGGAAACACCCAACCCGCCGGGCGGGGAAATTCAGCGGGATGAACACGGTAACCCGACCGGTATGCTGATTGCGAAACCTAATGCCATGCTGTTGTATTCCGCTTTGGCGAAAGGCCCGAAACTGCCGCTGGATTATCAGGTTAACTCAACCCGTCAGTTTATGCGCGAGCTTAACCGTCTCGGGGTAACCAGTGCGATTGATGCCGGTGGCGGCTTTCAGAACTACCCGGAAGATTATGAGGTGATTGCCGAGCTGGCAAAACAAAATCAGCTGACCATCCGTATCGCCTATAACTTGTTTACCCAGCGACCGAAACAGGAGCTGGAGGATTTCCGCGGGTGGACATCGATGGTGTCGCCGGGGGAGGGAACCGATTTTTTCCGTCACAATGGTGCGGGGGAAATGCTGGTGTTTTCTGCGGCTGATTTTGAGGACTTCCTGCAACCGAGACCGGATCTGCCGGACAATATGGATGCGGAACTGGAAGCCGTGATCCGCCACCTCGTTGAGCACCGCTGGCCGTTCCGTCTGCATGCCACCTATGATGAATCCATCAGCCGTATGCTGGATGTGTTTGAAAAAGTAAATAAAGAGATCCCGTTTGACGGCCTGCACTGGTTTTTCGATCATGCGGAAACCATCAGTGAAAAAAATATTGAACGGGTAAAAGCACTGGGCGGCGGATTGGCTATTCAGCATCGTATGGCATTCCAGGGTGAATACTTTGCGGACAGATATGGTCATGAAGCGGTGAAACACACGCCGCCGGTGGCGAAAATGCTGAATGCAGACGTCCCTGTCGGTCTGGGAACGGATGCAACACGGGTGGCCAGTTATAATCCGTGGACAGCGCTTTACTGGCTGGTATCGGGACGGACAGTCGGCGGCATGAAAATGTACGATGACAATAATCGGTTAGACAGAGATACCGCGTTAGAGTTATGGACTATCGGCAGCTCCTGGTTTTCTGATGAGCAGGGTAAAAAAGGGCAGATTAAATCAGGGCAGTTTGCGGATTTTATTGCATTATCTGATGATTATTTCCGTGTTCCTGAACCGGAAATTAAAGCTATCGAATCACTGCTGACGGTAGTAAATGGTGAGGTTGTTTACGGCAACGGTATTTTCGGGCCGCTGGCACCGCCGTCAATTCCGGTTTTACCTGACTGGTCACCGGTTATTAAAATACCGGGGCATTATTCTTATTTACAGCAGGAAAATAAAGCCGCGATTCTGAATCAGTTACATCAATGCTGCGGCTCGTGTCACGTTCACGGCCATCAGCATGATATTGCCCGTAAATCTTCTGTGCCGGTTGCGGATGATAATGCCTTCTGGGGCGCGCTGGGATGTTCCTGTTTCGCATTTTAATTATTACTGTGTCTGTTAATACTGTGGCTGGCGGTAAAACATCAGCCACATTAAACCGGAGATCATATTCACATGACTAATCCGCAATCATCCGCCTGGTCACCGCTGCGTAACCGTGTTTTCTTTGTGTTATGGGTGGCGACATTATTTTCTAACATCGGTACATGGATGAATGATGTCGGTGCAGGATGGCTGATGACAAATCTGAGCCCTGATCCTGTCATGATCGCGACTATTCAGGCCATGACAACATTGCCGGTCTTTTTATTAGCCTTACCGGCCGGCGCTGTTGCTGATATTTTTGATAAGCGCAAGCTGCTTATTGCTGTCAATATCACGATGCTTTTTGCCGCCGCATTACTGGCTGTTCTGGTTTATTCCGATGTGGTCAGTATCGGCTGGCTGCTGTTTATTACTTTTATTCTCGGCGCCGGAGCTGCTTTTTCAGGCCCGGCCTGGCAGGCTATTGTCCCGGGTATTGTTGCGCCTCATGAATTAAAAGCGGGGATCGCGTTAAACAGAACAGTATGGGGATTAATATCAGCCGTGCCATCGGCCCGGCGCTTGCCGGTGTGCTGATCTCACAGGTAGGGCTTTATCTTCCGTTTGTACTTAATGCGTTCAGCTTTATTGCCATTATTGCGGCGGTGTGGTGGTGGAAAGGAGAGACACACAAAGAAAATACCTTACCGGCAGAATCCGTGGTTGCTGCGATGATTTCCGGGCTGCGCTATGTCCGTTACAGTCCGGCATTAATAAAAACCATTATCAGAGCCGCTGCTTTCTTTATATTTGCCAGTGCCTACTGGGCGATGCTGCCGCTGGTTGCCAGGGTGTCGCTTCAGGGGGATGCAACGTTATACGGGATCTTAACCACCAGTATCGGTATCGGTGCTGTCATCGGAGCATTCAGTCTGTCCGCGTTGCGTGCACGGTTCAGCACCGGAATATTAGTGACATCCGGGACTGCCGGTACTGTGATTGTGCTGGTGATATTTGCGGTGACCACCTCGGAATATCTGGCGGTTGCAGGCAGTATTATTGCCGGATTCAGCTGGCTGATCACACTTTCCACCCTGATGGTATCAGCGCAGACAGCGCTGCCGGACTGGGTCAGAGCAAGAGGGCAGGCGCTTTATCTGACGGTATTTTCCGGCTCAATGGCATCCGGTTCATTAATCTGGGGGCAGATTGCGTTGCACACATCAGTCACGACCGCGCTGCTTGCGGCGGCTGCCGGTACGGTTGTTGTCTGGCTGTGTGTGCTGAAAGTGAAAATTGACCACGACAATATTAATTTATCGCCTTCTGAGCATCTGATCCTGCCGGAGGAGTTTCGGTATTATCCGGAGGACAATAAAAATCCGGTGATGGTGTGTATTCAGTACAAAGTGAATGCAGAGCATCAGGCACAATTTTTTGATCTGATGGAACAATTAAAACGGGTCCGGCTCCGTGACGGAGGATATTCAAGAGGATTATTTTCAGTGCCGGGTACACGCGATGAATTTATGGAGACATTTATGGTGTCATCTCCGGCGGAGCATCACCGTCAGCATAAAAGGGCAACGGTGGATGACCGTCAGATTGACAGCCGGTTAAATGCCATTATTCAAAGCAAGACTGTTGTGCATTATCTTTCATATATCCGGGAAACGAAAAAACAGAAATAAAACAGAGAATCAAAATAAAAAATCCGGCAATAAATAAGTATTGCCGGATAATATCAGATAATTTAAAAACGCTTACCAATGGTATGAATAACTGAGGACAACCTGTAAACCATCATTACGGTAATCAGTGGTGTGATAACCGATATCACCACGCAGAGTTGAATTCTCATTAATAAAGTAATTTACACCGGCGCGGGCATACGGTTTCACACTCTGACTGTCTCCGCGATCATAAATATAAGCATCGTCGTTTACATACTGAATAAGGCCGGTAAATGCATCACGCTGATGGCTGAGCTTAATATCGGCACCGATACCTGCATCCAGTTCTGTACTTTTATTCAGCTGGTGCTTTAAATCCACGCCGAGCTGTAAATCAAGATTTTTATTTCCGGTACGGCCATAGGTTGCAGGGAAATCGATACCATTTGATTCGGTATATCCGGCACGTGTGACATTATGATATTTAATGGCAGCCAGTGGTGTAACCAGGGTATTTTCGCTGACAGTAATACCGTAACCGGTTGTGAATTTCACATAATAACCCTTAATATCAGAATTACCTTTTCCGGTTTCCGTCCCCTGTTGTGACTGACGGGTAATTTCCAGGCCCTGCTGTAAAAATGCAGTGGAAAGCTCACTGTTAAAGCCGGAATTATCACTGTTTTCCTGATAACGCAACCATGCTCCGATGCCGGGATTATTACTTCCGCGGGTGTCATAACCATCGGCCAGATGGGTATTTACTGCAAAATTCAGTGATGCGCCCAGCGTCCAGTTTTCTGCCGGTAAACGGAATGAACCAAATACGCCGGTAGCGACACGGTTGTTCTGTTGAACATTATCGTATTGGGTAAACAGGCCGGTGCAGTAATTGTCGTCGCCCATCTGACAACGGCTTTCCGCAAGGTTATACAGCGCGGTCTGATATAAATCCAGAACCTAATAGCTGCTGTTCGCCAGTTTCGTCAACGTATTACGGGTTTTGACGATATCAACAGGATTGGAAATAATGACTTCACCGGGGCCTGACGTTTCAGGCGGTGTCAGCGGGGTAGCCGGGTCGACAGGTTTTGATGGTTCAAGCGGTGTCAGTGGCGTAGCCGGGTCGACAGGCGTTGACGGCTCAAGTGGCGTCATTGGTGGCTTATAGTCCAGCTTCCATAAAACAGCAGATGTTTCATTATTGTCATTCTGAACATAACCGGCGACAACTTTGCCATCCGCAGAAATGGCTTCCGCACTGGATTCACCTTCAAAGCTTCCCTGTATTGGTTTCAGTTCATACATCTTTTTTTCATTTGAAACGTAGACAAATCCACGTTCGGTATCATCTTCGTTATAAGAAGATCCGGTAAT
>NZ_NRQY01000001.1:816285-975032 GCF_003996855.1 Morganella morganii
AATCACGAACGGCCCAATATGGCGTTGAATGGCTACACACCGATGCAGCATAGACAACGCATGGCCTGATCCTACTTATTACCTCCGTTAAAAATGGGGGGATTACCCATGAAAAGAATAAAGACGATCCGTATAAAAACAGTACTGTAAATACCATCCGGGAAAATCAGGAGATTTACAGGGAACAGCTGAGATCCAAAGGTATTTATTAATCACATTTTGTTGTGTATCTGTGGTGATATCAGGATGCTATTGGCACAATACGTTATATTTTAATCATTACTTAATGTATGAAACAGACAGCAGCATGTTGGCGGAGATAAGTCATGGCAGATATTGCAGATAAACAGGAATATACCGGTACCCGGTTTGAAAATACGGATTTAAGTGACCAGACAATCCGCGACGTGGTATTTGAGGAGTGTACATTTATCCGTTGTGATTTCAGCTCGGGCGTTGCGGCCCGGTGTCGTTTTATTAACTGTATGTTTATGCAGTATAATCTGAGTTTACTGGCCGTTCCGGAAACCCGGTTTTCCGGCACGGAATTTAACGGGACAAAAATGACCGGTATTGACTGGACAAAAGCATACTGGCCGAGATTTGATTTTTATTCTCAGCTCGTGTTTAAAGAGTGCATTCTGGACAGTAATAACTTTTTTGACCTCAGTTTACATGAATCACATTTTGAATCCTGCCGGATACATAATGCAGATTTCAGACAGGCGGAGCTGAATAAATCCGTTATACAGGACTGCGATTTAACTGAGACTCTGTTTATGCATACCAGTCTGGAAGAAGCGGATTTTACCGGCTCTCACTCTTTCTGTATTGATATCCGTGAAAACAAAACCGCCAAAGCCACATTTTCCTCATACGAAGCTCTGAATCTGCTGCGGGTTCTTGATATCCGTCTGTCTGATTAAATCGTGCGGAACCGGATATATATGCCGGATATCGGCGGAATAAAGCGTATAATTACGCAGTAACATCTTCATCAAATCCGATTTTGATGAATAACGCGACAGTAAGGCTTCTGGTCTCTTGCCGGTCTTTGGTATGATCGGCAATAAATCACTCAATGTATATGGGCGGGACAATGAGAAAATTTATCATATCAGGGATTATGGCCGTATTATTATCCGGCTGTGCAGGGACAGGAAATAAAACACCGGAAGCACCCTGGGGCTTTACATGGGGGCAGACGCCAGCGGAATTAAAAGCGCTGAATCTGGATGACTTTGATTGCACCACAACCCGCGACGGCGGGCAATTATGCAGTTCACTGGCATCACCGGATGTTAAAAAACAATTCTTTATGATGGTTTTTTCACCGGAAGGACAGAAACTGAATGCGATATCCCGCTTCGGTGTCTGGAACCGTGATCAGACTGCATTACTGAATGAATATGATAAAATTAATGCGGAAATGGAAAAAACCTACGGCAAACCAGCCGGGGTAAATGAAGAATATGATCGCAAAACACCGTTCCTGGCAAAAGTAGCCAAAGGAAAAATCGGGCAGTTTAAGCGTAAATATGAATCAGAAGATACTGAAGTTGTGGTGGGCGTGGTCAGCAATGCCAACCTGGTACAGATAAATGATGAAAAAGATGTCACTTATACTGTACTGACCATGTATACACTGAAGTAAACCGGTATCAGCGGTGCTGAATATTATGATCGTGATTCGGCACCGTTATTTTTCTGCATCGACTCACCAGGCGTTTATAGTTTTGTTTTTCAATCATATCATCCGTCAGTCCGGACGTTCCGGCTTTTTCCCGCAGACGCTCTCTGTATTCCGCTAATTCAGCCTTGTTATTTATCACGAAGGGTTCTGCGTTCATTGTGCTTAATTGCGACAGGAAAACGGCATAATCAGCCGGGCGGTATATTATTTCTGCCTCATATTTGCCATCAAAGTGTTTACGCATGAATTTATCCGCTGTAAATAACCGAATTGTGACTGCCCTGATAATAACACGTAACCAGCGGAACAGGCCCGGTAAAAGAGTGTGATCCGTTTCGCTTAATGTCATCTGTTGCTGATTTTTGATACAGCAAAAAAATAGCTTGTGGTATCCCTTTTATCAGTTTTTTTATTTCAAAGGGGATTATCAATGAAATTTATTAATCGTTATAGTGCTATTGCACTGGCTGTTGGTCTGCTGACGCTGAATATCACTGCACAAGCTGAAACCGTGTCTCTGAATGCAGTTGTTGCACCACAGGCTGCGGCAGAAATACAGGTTTTACAGCAGGGACAATGGGACAATTTTAATAAACAGCGCCTGGATGCCATGATTGCAAAAGCAAAACAGTCACCGGCACATACGTATTATTCGGTATTTGACTTTGATAACACCACGGCATTTCTGGATATTGAAGAAGCCGCGATGATTTATCAGCTTAAACACCTGTTATTTGCCATGACGCCGCAGGAACTGAAGTCCGTTATTTTCAAAGATATCTCGGCGTCGGATTTTTCTGCTGACTTTAACAACAAAGACGGTAAGCCGGTCAATATTGATAAGGTTGGTGCCGATATTCTGGAAAGCTACCAGTGGCTGTATGATAATTATGATGGACTGAAAGGTGATAAGCCGCTGTCTGAAATAAAAAAATCACCGCATTATCAAAATTTCATCACCAAGATGCGCTATTTATATGCGGCTATCGGCGGAACATTTGATCATGCTGTTTCCTATCCGTGGGTCACCTATTTATTTATGAATATGACAGCGGAGCAGGTTGCGGATATAACAGCCAAAACCATTGAATGGCAGAAATCAGAGCCGGTTGAAGGCGTGGTATGGGAAAGTCCGGCATCATTACCGGGGCAGGCAGGTATTGTTGAAACCGACTGGCATAATGGTTTCCGTCTGGTGCCGGAAATGCAGGACCTGTATCAGTTACTGCAAAAGTCCGGTATTGATGTGTATGTGATTTCCGCATCGAATCTTGAAGTGATTAAATCGGTCGTCACACAACCGCCGTATTCTGTACCGGAATCTCAGGTATTTGCCATGCATTTACTGCGCACCGGTGATAATAAACTGACATCCGATCTGGACCCGGCTTACCCGCAGACTCAGGGTAAAGGGAAAACAGAGACTATCCGTAAGTTTATTCAGGATAAATATGCCGGTAAAGGGCCGTTATTAGTCGCCGGTGACAGTGAGGGCGACCAGAATATGATGTCCGATTTCCCGGATACGGAGGTGGTACTGATTATTAACCGCCTGCGTTCACCGGATACCATTATTGGTCAGTTATCAAAACAGGCCGTTAAAGAGCATGGTCAGAAAGACGCTAAAGTATTATTGCAGGGGCGTAATGACAGCACTGGCGTATTTGTACCGTCACAACTTCATACACCATTGGGTGCAAAAGAGGGGCGGGCGTTAAAATAACAGCCGGTTTGGTCAGTTTAAGGAAATACTGATAACCCCGGCCGGTAATACACACTATGATAAGATACGGTATTCATTGCAGGGAATTCAGAAGGATATGGATAAATATATTGTGTGTTATGAAGGTCTGGGGTTAACCGGCTCGGTATTGTTCCGCAGCCAGGTGGCAATTAATACCGATATCAGCAGAACGGAAGCGGAACGTTTTATCGCGCTGTTTAATAATGCAGCTGCCGCAGATGCGGTAAAGCATAATATTAATGCGGCACGTTATGTTATTGTGAATATCTGCAAACTGTAAACGCGAAATACGGCGGTCATTCCGCCGTATTCTTTTTTCAGGATAATGACAGTGTATGGGTAATGGCACAATTTTCAGTAAATGCCTCATCATGGCTGACCAGCAATAATGCGCCTTTATAGCTGCACAGCACATTTTCCAGTAATAACCGGGAATCGAGATCCAGATGATTATCCGGCTCATCCAGCAGCAAAATATCCGGCAGAGGTTCGGATAACGTTAATGCCAGCAGAGTTACTTTCAGTTGTTCGCCGCCGCTTAATTGTGACAGCGGAATTAATCCCTTATCCCCCTTGATCCGCAATGCACCAAGGTGTGTCCGCCAGGTTTGTGCCGGAATCGCCGGATCAAATTCACACAGTGCTTCTGTGACCGGCAGTGACTTATTCAGCAGCGCCAGATGCTGATCCAGATAACGCAGGCGGCCGTGCAGAGAGTAATGTCCGGATTTAGCGGTCAGCAATCCGGCCAGCACTTTCAGTAAGGTGGATTTCCCGCAGCCGTTGCGTCCGGCAATATGCCAGTGTTCACCACCGGAAATGGTCAGTGACAACGGCTCTTGTGTCCCGAACGGTAAAATCAGATCCGCGGTATTTATCCGCACCCGTTTTTGTTCTCCGGTGTAATTAAACGCCAGCATTTGCGGGGTGATATGCTCTATTTTTTCATTCACTTCACGGCGCTGACTGTCCAGCTGATTCATGACCCGGTCATGACGGCCGGTTATTTTTGACTGTTGTTTCTCCGCCTTATTTTTTTTCATATCCAGCAGCAGGGCAGAGGAAGAGCCGGATGAACGTACTTTTTCACCCTGGCGGCGGCGCTGTGCTTTCTTTTCCAGTGCGCGCTGTAGCGCTGCTTTTTCCCGGTTCAGCTGTGACTGCAATTACTTCTTTTCATTTTGTAACGCACTGATCTGAAAGGCTTTCTGCTCTGCATAATGAGTGTAATCGCCCCCGTACTCTTCCAGTACAGAGGGGGTGAGTTCAAAAATCCGCTGCATGGTATCGAGTAAACGGCGTTCGTGGCTGATGACCAGTGCACCGGCGGGGTGATTCAGCAGTTGCTCACTCAGCCAGCGGCGTCCGCCTGCATCCAGGTGGTTTCCCGGCTCATCGAGTAACAGAAAGGCGCGGGGTTGTAAAAAAGCGCGGCACAGTGCCAGCCGGGTCTGCTCACCGCCGCTCAGGCTGGTACAGAGCGTTTCTGCCGGGAGATGTGCCAGGTGTGCACTTTCCAGCAGGGATTGCTGTTGTCGCGGCATGTCCCATTTATCGGCCAGAAAATCGTAATCGTCCGGTGTCGCCGTGCCGTCCTCAGTACGGCGCAGTGCTACCTGAACCTCTGTGATCCCGAGTGCATCCGACAGTGTGATGCCGGAAAGGCGGGTCAGCTGCGGCACATAGTAAAACGGTACCTGCCAGCTGACAGTGCCGGAAGCCGGTTGCCGCTGTTGTGCAAGCTGCGACATCAGCACGGATTTACCGCGCCCGTTATGGCCGGTCAGCCCCTGAACCTGATGGGTTAATGTACCGCTGATATTGTCAAACAGCGGAATGTCGTTAAAGGTCACTGATAAGTGAGAGAAATAGCATTGTACAGGCATAAAAAAGCTCCTGAATAATCAGGGACAGGCGGATATGCCGGATAAAAAAGAAAACTGTGACGAGGATAGCTGCCTGCCCGATATCAAAACAGCGCATTAACAGGAATGCGGATGATACAGCAATGGGATTCAGGCAATTAAATCATGTCGGCAGACATCCTCAGGGAAATGAACTGCGGTCATGGTGACAAATTAATACCGGATTGTAAACCCCGATCATTTTTCTCGGAATCTTACTGTCAACCGGCGGTATTTTCGCTATTCTGTCCGGCCTTAATTTCTTTTTATTTTTCCGGCAGCGGATATTCAATAACAGGATGGGTTATGAGTTCAGCAGAAACAGTATATCAGGTTGATCAGAAACGCAGAATTATCACCTGCGCTATTACATTCTTCGTGGTTATTATTCTTTATATCGCACTGGCGTATTTATTTCAGACCCGGATGCCGGGTGTGGCTGCCGCGCTGGGTCTGACAGTGTATGTCTATATTGCACAATTCCCGGTGATCAAGGTGTACGGCGATAAACTGACATCTAAAATTGCTGTCGGTAAAGTGGTATCTATGCCGTTTGACGGCGGACATTTTTCCTTACAGGAAGTGAAAGGGCTGAAAGCGTTAATGGTCTCTTTTTCCGCGGACTCCTGTATTCTTAGCTATCATCCGGCAAACAGCCGCCGTGTCCGGATTGTCGGGCCGACACTGAAAAAAGAGCAGCTGATGGCCATTTTTGATGCCATTCCGGCGACGTCAAAACGCGCGTTATAATGCGGTTGCCCGGCTATGGCGCCGGGCACTTCCTTCCGCTCCCGCATTTCCCGTAAAAATCATATGTGTTACCATGGTCACACTTTTACGCCAAAAGCTGTATCGATACAGCGATCATTTGCGGGGATCATCATGACTGAAACCCTGTCCCGGAATCAGGCCTGGCTGCGGGTCATTGTGCTTGCAGTGGCGGCATTTGTGTTTAACACCACTGAATTTATTCCGGTTGCTCTGCTGAGTGATATTTCGGCGGGTTTTGCGATGCAACCCGCGCAGACCGGACTGATAATCACTATTTATGCTTGGGTGGTGGCGCTGACGTCGCTGCCGCTGATGCTGCTGACGGCGCGTATCGAACGGCGGAAGTTGCTGCTCTGGCTGTTTACGGTGTTTGTGATAAGCCACATTGTATCAGGACTGGCACAGCGTTTTGATGTGCTGGTGATCAGCCGGATAGGTGTGGCGCTGGCTCACGCGGTGTTCTGGTCTATCACGGCTTCTCTGGCGGTCAGGGTCGCACCACCGGGAAAAAAATCACAGGCACTGGGGTTACTGGCGACTGGTACGGCACTGGCAACCGTGCTGGGGCTGCCAATCGGCCGTGTTATCGGGCAGTGGGTCGGCTGGCGGATGACGTTCTTTTGTATCGGGGGTCTGGCACTGATTACCATGGCGGCGATGGCGCGTTTTCTTCCGCTGTTACCGAGCGAACATTCCGGCTCACTGAAAAGTATTCCGGTATTGTTCAGACGGCCTGCCTTAGTGGGCATTTTTGTGCTGACAGCGATTGTGGTGACGGGGCATTTTACGGCGTATAACTATATTGAGCCGTTTGTACAGACCGTTGCCGGGAAATCACAGGATTTTGCCACCCTGTTTCTGCTGATTTTCGGCGCGGCAGGGATTATCGGCAGTGTGATTTTCAGCCGGTACAACACCCGGCTGCCGCTGGTGTTTCTGCCTGCGGCGATAACATTACTGACGGTGTGTCTGATGCTGCTGATGACCGGCAGCATGACTGATGCCGGGCTGATTATCCTCGGGATTGTCTGGGGGATCGGCATGATGTGTACCGCGCTGGGGTTACAGGTTAAAGTCATTGATTTGTCACCGGATGCAACTGACCTGGCGATGTCTGTCTATTCGGGCATTTTTAATATCGGTATCGGCGGCGGAGCGCTGCTCGGTAATCAGGTCATTATGCATATGGGAATGGAGCAGATAGGGTATGCCGGCGCAGTATTTGCAGTGGCGGGCGTGCTTATATCACTCTTCGTATTCAGCCGTTACCGGGCGCTGTTTATGCAAAGGCCGAAGGCGGAGAGCCGCATTACTTCTCATAATCCGTCATAAATTAATACAATCCCGCACCGGTCGCTGCGGGATTTTTTTTCTGATTTCTTTATACTATCCGGCTTACTGAATGATAAAGACATTAACGGGTGATTTATGAATGGGTTATTATGGCTGACGCTGGCCGTGGGGTCGGAAGTGATTGCTACTTCAATGCTGCGGGCGGCGGACGGTTTTACCCGGCTGATACCGTCGGTCGTGGTGGTGATCGGCTATTGTGTGTCGTTCTGGGCGCTGTCGCAGGTGGTGCGGATGATGCCGCTGGGAATCGCTTATGCTATCTGGTCCGGCATGGGGATTGTGTTAGTCTCTGCGGCCGCCTATTTTATTTATCATCAGAAACTGGATTTACCCGCAGTTATCGGGATGGCTCTCATTATTGCGGGTGTGTTGGTGATAAATTTATTCTCGAAAAGCAGTGTTCACTGAGCTGCACCAGCAGCCATGGGGTCATAATCATGATATCAGTTCCATTTTTCCGCCGGCCGGGGCGGGTATTGTGCAGTGTTATTGTTGCGGCTGCGGCTTTTGCGGCCGGTTGCAGCAGTTCACCGGAGACGGTGCAGCAGAAACAAATTCCGCGTTATCAGCAGCCGTTAATTGATTTAACCGAAGATGCCCGCGCCAGTTGCAGCTATGCGGGCGGCACACCGTCACTTATCCGCGAGCTGAACGGTGCACAGACGCCGGGGTGTCAGTTCGCCGACGGCAAGCGTTGCAGCCAGCAGTCGCTGCTTTCCGGGAGTTGCGGGGCGGTATTGTAAGTAATTCTGAACAGCCGCATCACGGTGATGCGGCTGTTATTGACGGAGTCAGTGATCAGAACAGACGGCGCGGCTGTTTGCGGTGAATAAACTGGGATAACAGTACCAGAGCACTGATAAGCTGATACACAGCAAAAATACCGATAAGCCACTGCGGCATATCCAGTTTCAGGAACACCCACTGCTGAACTGAGCAATCACCGGATGCTTCAAACACTGACGGCAGCCAGGTATTGAGCGGCAGCCATTCAGGGAAATTCACAAAGAAATCGCAGGTATTGAACGGGGACGGGTAGAGCTGGATCATGGTGTGTTCCCATGACAGCTGTAATCCGGCAATGCCGCTGTAAATCCACAGGGCAATGGCCAGCCAGCGGATAATGGCGCTGCGCGGCGCTATCCAGCCGAGGAATCCGGCAAACGCAATACCCAGAACAGCGATACGTTCATAAATACACATCACACACGGCTGTAATCCCATTCCGTGCTGAAAGAACAGGGCGATACCGTCGAGCGCCAGTGCGGAAATCATCAGTAAAAACCAGGCACTGCGGCCCCGCGAACACTCATAAAGGTAAGTCAGCATAATTGTATCCGGGTTATCCGATTAATAAGAAACAGATTAACTAACGCAGCGACTGTACGATAAAAATTACAGCGGTGCATCCCTTTTCCGCATTTGCGACTGACAGAAACAAAAAAACCGGAATAACACGGTTATTCCGGTTAGAGCAGTGTAAGGAGGAGGTTACGGTAGTGTGATCACACCATTCGCAGCCATCCATTCTGAAACAGGAACCAGCCATAATTCAACGCCGAAGAAACCGACCAGCGTCATCACAATAGTGTAAGGCAGGGCCATGACCACCATTTTTCCGTAGGAAAGCCGGATCAGCGGAGCCAGAGCGGAGGTCAGCAGGAACAGGAATGCGGCCTGACCGTTTGGCGTTGCCACTGACGGCAGGTTTGTCCCTGTGTTGATAGCAACGGCCAGGTATTCATACTGTGTATAGGATACCAGCCCGGCTTTCATCGCCGTCATCGCCTCATTTATATACACCGTGCCGACAAAGACGTTATCAGATACCGCCGAGAGCAGGCCGTTGAACAGATAGAACAGCGACAGTTGGGAGGACGGGTCTGAACTGAGAACAAACTGGATAAACGGTGTGAATAATTTCTGATCAACAATCACGGCGACAACAGAGAAGAACACGGTCAGCAGGGCGGTAAACGGCAGTGCTTCCTCAAAGGCCTCACCCAGGGCATGCTCTTCAGTAATCCCGCAAAATGCGGTCGCCAGAATGATGACAGACAAACCAATCAGCCCGACCTCGGCCAGATGGAAGGCCAGTGCGGCGATCAGCCAGATACCGATAATGCCCTGAACAATCAGCTGCATTTTTTCCTGTTTGGTCCGGCGCGCTGAGGATTTTTGTGCATTATCCTCAAGTACTGCCCGAACCCGCTCCGGCAGCTCCGCACCGTAGCCGAACAGTTTAAACCGTTCGACCAGGTAACAGACCAGCAGACCGCAGAAAAACACCGGAATGGTCACCGGCGCCATACGCAGGAAGAAATTCACGAAATCCCATCCGGCATGTTTGGCAATAATCAGGTTCTGCGGCTCACCCACCATGGTCATCACACCACCCAGAGCAGTACCGATACCGGCATGCATCATCAGGCTGCGCAGAAAGGCACGGAACTGATCCAGCGTCTGGCGCATTTCGGTGCTGTCGATAAATTCATCATCGCTGAGCGTCACCGTTTCTTTTCCCGAGGAGGCATACTGATGATAAATCGCGTAAAACCCGACAGACACACTGATTACGACGGCAATAACCGTCAGTGCATCCAGAAACGCGGATAAAAATGCGCTGGCCAGACAGAACGCAAGCGAAAGCGCGCGTTTGGAACGAATAGAAAGGAGCAATTTGGTAAACAGAAACAGCAGTAACTGCTTCATGAAGTAAATACCTGCAACCATAAAGATTAGCAGCAGGATAACCTCAAGGTTATTCATAATCTCATGGCTGATTTGCGCCGGTGATGTCATCCCGATCAGTACCGCCTCAATCGCCAGCAGACCGCCGGGTTGCAGCGGGTAGCACTTCAGTGCCATCGCAAGGGTAAAAATAAATTCAATGACCAGCAGCCAGCCGGCTGTAAAAGGGTCAATAAAGAAGTAAACAACCGGATTTATAATTAAAAAAAGAATAATAGCAAGCTTATACCAGTCAGGGGAGTGACCCATGAAGTTCTTCAGGAAGGCCTGCCGCATTGATATTTCCATTATTGCTGTGTGTCCTCCGCAGGGGGTGAAAAGATGATCCGCGCATAACTACAGTGCTTTATACTACGCCGGTATTCTGAATTTATTAAGAATTTAAATCAACTGATGGTTACCGGCTGTACCACTGTGATTTATGACCGGATTCACTCTTTCGCAAGCTGATTGCTATATCGTGGCGTCACATTCTGTTATCATCCGGATAATTGAAAGGTTAATTAATTGCTTTGGACGAAGTCACCTATGGTAATCAAGGCGCAGAGCCCTGCGGGGTTTGCAGAAGAGTATATTATTGAAAGTATCTGGAATAATCGTTTTCCGCCGTGCTCCATTTTACCCGCAGAGCGTGAGTTATCTGAACTGATTGGTGTGACCCGGACAACGCTGCGTGAAGTGTTACAGCGCCTTGCCAGAGATGGCTGGCTGACAATTCAGCACGGTAAACCGACAAAAATTAATAATTTCTGGGAAACCTCCGGGCTGAATATCCTGGAAACCATTGCCCGTCTCGATCACGAAAGCGCACCGAAACTGATTGAGAACCTGCTGGCAGCCCGGACCAATATTGCGTCTATTTTTATCCGTACTGCATTTCGCAATAATCCGGAAAAATCACTGGAAATCCTCAGTCAGGAAAATGAACCGGATGATAATTCCGACGCATTCAGCCAGTATGATTATGATGTGTTCCGCGGTCTGGCTTTTGCTTCCGGTAACCCGATTTACGGCCTGATCCTTAATGGACTGAAAGGGTTATACACCCGTGTCGGCCGTTTCTATTTTGCAAGCCCGGAAGCGCGTAAACTGGCTCGTAATTTTTATCAGCAGCTGACCGGTCTGTGCCGTGAAAAAGCCTATGATAAAGTGCTGGACTGTGTCCGCAGCTACGGCAAAGAGAGCGGAACTATCTGGCAGACCATGCAAAACAGCATTGCACAGGATCTGAATCCGCAGTAACACATTCTGAATACAATAAAAAACCGGCACTGTGCCGGTTTTTTATTGCCTGTTACTCAGCGGGTCAATGCCTGCAATGAAACGGCCGCCGCCGGGTAAGGTAGTGATGTTTTTGTGTTGGTTTTTAATATTCATCGTTATTACCGGAATATATGCCGGAAGGTATAAAAAAGAAGAGGTATTTTCTTACAAATAACCGACATAACATAAATGTGCGGATTATTTATTCAGTCTGGTGTCATCGGCAACAGAGACGGGAGTCCGGTTGCGTTTTACGATGAGTTCACAGCGGTGCCTGCGACAGATAGCCTGCATACTATTTAATAAATGCTTATATTACAAGATAATAAAATCATTTTCAGATAAAAGGATTATTTAATTAATTATATCAGTGATTAAAAAAATACTGTTTTGTGACCGGCTGCAAAGAAACAGACTTAATATGACGTGAGGGGTTTCCGCTATGTTGGCAAAATGTTTCCAAAATATTATGCTGATGCTAATGTGAAATAAATAATAAGGCGGCAACATGAACATTGTCATCCTGGGAAGTGGTGTTATCGGTGTCACAACAGCCTGGTATCTCGCGCAAAAAGGGCACAATGTGACTGTTATCGACAGGCAACCGGCGGCGGCGGAAGAAACCAGCTTCGGCAATGCCGGGCAAATCTCCCCCGGTTATGCCACACCGTGGGGCGCACCGGGTATTCCGCTGAAAGCAGTGAAATGGATGTTTGAAAAACATGCTCCGCTGGCCATCAGGCCGGACGGTTCACTGTTCCAGTTACGCTGGATGTGGCAGATGCTGCGCAATTGTGGTGCTGATTATTACGTCATGAATAAAAGTCGCATGGTACGTATTGCAGAATACAGCCGTGACTGTATGAAAGCATTACGCGCAGAAACCGGAATACAGTATGAGGGGCGTCAGGGTGGTACGCTGCAACTGTTCCGAACACAAAAACAGCTGGATAACGCCGCCAATGATATTGCCGTTCTGAAACAGGAAGGGGTACCGTACCGCCTGCTGAGTGCCCGTGAACTGCACGAGGCTGAACCGGCGCTGGCCCATGCGGAACATAAGCTGGCGGGTGGCCTGCAACTGCCGAATGATGAAACCGGGGATTGCAATCTGTTCACCAAACGTCTGGCAGATATGGCGCAGCAGGCGGGGGTGAAATTCCGTTTCGGTGTGAATATTCACCGTCTGCAATTCAGCGGTGATCGCGTCAGCGGAGTAATTTGTGATGAAGAAGTGATCACCGGTGATCAGTATGTGGTGGCGCTGGGTTCATACTCCGCGAAATTACTGCACGGTCATATCGCCATCCCGGTGTATCCGCTGAAAGGCTATTCTCTGACCATGCCGATTATTGACGAAAGCCGCTCCCCGGTATCCACGGTGCTGGATGAAACCTATAAAATCGCGGTGACCCGCTTTGATCAGCGTATTCGGGTCGGCGGCATGGCGGAAGTGGTCGGTTTTAATCTGGATATTGTCAGACGGCGCTGTGAAACACTGAAAATGGTGGTGCAGGATCTTTACGGCGGCGGCGGGGATATCGGCAAAGCAACCTTCTGGACCGGCCTGCGCCCGATGACGCCGGACGGTACGCCGGTTGTCGGCCCGACCGCGTACAGCAATCTGTTCCTCAATACCGGACATGGTACGCTCGGCTGGACAATGGCCTGCGGGAGCGGGCAGTTGCTCGCCGATATTATGACCGGTGACAAACCCGCTATCCGCGCGGATGACCTCGCGGTTTCCCGTTATCTGAACGGGTTTAAAACCCGGTTGGTGATCCCGCAGCAGTTACATACTGCCTGAATAAAATAATAAGGAATGGTGATGTTATGCCTCGTCCGATACAGGCAGTGATTGACAGTGAAGCGATCCGTTATAATCTGGCCCGGATAAAAGAACGGGTCAGCCCGTCCCGTATGTGGGCGGTGGTAAAAGCGGATGCATACGGACATGGTATTGAGCGGATTTTTCCGGCACTGGCGCAGGCGGAGGGCATTGCACTGCTGGATTTCAGTGAGGCGGTGCAGGTCCGCGAACTGGGCTGGCAAAAGCCGGTTCTGCTGCTGGAGGGATTTTTTCAGCCACAGGATCTGTCACTGATTGACCGTTATCAGCTGTCAACATCTGTGCACAGCGAGTGGCAGATTAAAGCGATAGAAGAAGCATCGTTTATTCATCCGCTGAATGTGTATCTGAAGCTGAACAGCGGTATGAACCGGCTGGGCTTTTCACCAGCGGCCTATCTGAATGCGCTCCAGCGTTTGAAAGCATTACCGCAGGTCGGCAGTATCACGCTGATGAGCCATTTTGCGGATGCGGATTTAACCGCCGGTATTCATAAACAGATGTCCCGCATTGCCCTGTTCAGCTCTCTGAACTTACCGCAATGCCTGGCAAACTCTGCGGCTGCCATATGGGAGCCGGAGGCCCGTGCGGATGAAGTACGCTGCGGCATCATTCTTTATGGTGTATCACCCAGTGGTAACACTGCGGATATTGCAGAGCTGGATCTGAAACCAGCGATGACGCTTCGCAGTGAAATTATTGCCGTTCATGATATTGATGCCGGTGAAACCGTCGGTTACGGAAGCCGTTTTACCGCACCGGAACCGATGCGTATTGCCACTATTGCCTGTGGTTATGCGGATGGTTATCCGCGTCATGCGCCGGACGGCACGCCGGTCTGGATTGCCGGGCGGCGCTGTCCGCTGGCTGGTCGGATCTCAATGGATATGCTGACTGCGGATATCACACATTGCCCGGAAGCAGATATCGGTACGCCGGTTGAATTGTGGGGAGAGAATCTTCCGGTGGATGATATCGCGCAATATGCCGGGACTATCGGCTATGAACTGCTGACGGCGCTGGCACGGCGGGTACCGGTGGTCACCGCCGGGTAATTATGTGCCATTCCGGCTGTTTTTATGATCCTGATAAATACCTGCCCGCCCGGCACGCAGTAAACTGAGGCGGTTGAAATCAGGCAGGAGTGCGTTATGCAGGCGGGTGTGGAAATCCGGGTGAAAGGAAAAGTTCAGGGGGTCGGGTTTCGTCCGGCGGTCTGGCAGATAGCACATCAGATGGGGTTGTGCGGGGATGTCTGCAATGACAGCGAAGGGGTACTTATCCACCTTCCGGCAGATGCGGATATCACCAGTTTTATCAATCAGTTACAGGCGCAATGTCCGCCGCTGGCAAGAATCGACCATATCGGGCAGCAGCATTATACCTTTGAACAGTGTCCGGTGGCCTTTACCATCACCGCCAGCGGACAGGGTGAAATGGATACGGAGATTATTCCGGATGCGGCCACCTGTGATGCCTGCCTCCGTGAATTGTTTGATCCGGACAACCGCCGTTACCGCTATCCCTTTATTAACTGTACACATTGCGGGCCCCGTTTCACTATTATCCGCGGGATGCCGTATGATCGCCCGAACACGGCAATGTCGGTTTTTCCGTTTTGTCCGGTGTGTCAGCACGAGTACCGTGACCCGGCAGATCGCCGGTTCCACGCGCAACCCAATGCCTGTCCGGATTGCGGCCCGCATATCTGGCTTACCGATCCGCAGCAGCAGATTACTGCCCGTTTTGATGATGCATTATCAGCCGCTGTCCGCTTACTGAAAGACAGAAAAATTCTGGCCATGCAGGGGCTGGGCGGCTTCCATCTGGTGGCGGATGCACAAAACAGTGATGCGGTGGCAGCACTGAGAGCCAGCAAACACCGGCCAGCCAAGCCGTTTGCGGTGATGATCCCGTCTGTTGACTGGCTGGCGAAATGTTCAGAACACCAGCCGGCTCCCGGCCTGATAACCTTACTGAAAAGTCCGGCGGCACCGATTGTGCTGACAGATGAACCGGGTCTGTCCGCTGCATTATCACCGCTGGTCGCGCCGGGATTGTGTGAAATCGGGATTATGCTGCCCTCTAATCCGTTACAGCACCTGCTGCTGCATGATATTCAGCGCCCGCTGATTATGACGTCCGGTAATGCATCAGGTCATACTCCGGCACTGGATCACGCAGCTGCGTTTGAGCAGCTCAGTACCATTGCGGATGCTTTTCTGCTGCATAATCGCGAAATCATTCAGCGGGCAGATGATTCTCTCGTCCGTTATCAGCCCGGTGATATTCAGGTAATACGGCGTGCACGCGGTTATGTGCCGGATGCTATCGACGTCAGTGCCGTGACAGGTAATAATCCGCCTGCGGTACTGGCGATGGGGGGGGATCTGAAAAATACCTTCTGTCTGCTGCATCATCAGCAACTGATTACCGGGCCGCATCTCGGGGATCTGTCGGATCTCTCTGTGCAGGGGCAGCTTGAGGCATCCCTGAAACTGTTTGAGCAAATTTATCAGATGAAACCGGAGGCTGTCGCCGGGGATGCCCATCCGGGTTATATCAGCCATCAGATGGGCATTGCCATGGCGCAGGCACACCGGGTGCCGTTTATTCCGGTTTACCATCATCACGCTCATATTGCCGCATGCCTGGCAGAACACAGCTGGCGTCCGGAAGATGGCGAAGTGGCGGGGATTGCGCTCGACGGCCTCGGGTACGGTGCGGACAACACATTATGGGGCGGCGAGATTCTGGCGGGCGATTACCGGCAGATGATCCGCACCGGCGGGTTACCGGCAGTGAGTCTGCCGGGGGGAGATAAGGCGGCAGTGCAGCCGTGGCGTAATCTGCTGGCACATCTGCATCACGCCGGGCTGTGGCCATCGTCACCACTGGCCGCCCGGCTGGCCGGAAAAAATACGTCATTACTAATCAAAGCTATTGAACAGGATCTTAACGCACCGAAAGCTTCCTCTTGCGGCCGGTTGTTTGATGCCGCCGCTTGTGCGCTCGGACTGACGGCTGATCAGATAAGCTGGGAAGGAGAAGCCGCCTGTGCGCTGGAGGCCTGTGCGTTACAGTGTCACAATCAAGATGCGCTTATTACAGGTGATACATTGCCGCTGACCACGGATAATATTATTGATTTACGTCCGCTGTGGCAGATGCTGGGGGATGAGACACTGACTATACCGGAAAGCGCATTTCGTTTTCATGTGCTGCTGGCGAATACCTTTGCGGGACTGGCGGATGATACGGCAGACCGGCGGAAGACAGATACCATCATACTCTCCGGCGGTGTATTTAATAACCGCCTGCTGCGTCGTTTCATTAAGAGCAGATTAAGTCACCGACGGGTACTTGAACCCCGGCAACTGCCGTGCGGGGACGGCGGGATCGCAGCCGGACAGGCGCTGATCGCGGCAATAGCATTGCGTCACTGAAACCGGCGGCACAATTTGGCACAGTAAATATTTGTAATTTTTGTCATCGCTGAATTATCATTCACCGTAATATATTCGCTCCGCGAACATTTGTTGCGGTGATTTGCACATGAATTTAACTCAGGAAATAATAATGCATAAGAAATTAACCGGCCTGGTCAGCCTCGGAATATTAACGGTTATGTCAGCCTCTGCTTTTGCAGACGACGGAAAATGGTCTGTCGGTGCTTCTGTCCTGTATCAGGAGCAGGCGTACCGCGGCACAAAATCCTCTGACAAATTTATGCCGGTTCCGATGGTTAACTATGATGGTAAGAACTTTTATTTTCATACATTAGCGACCGGTTATTATCTGTGGAACGACAAAAAAGATCAGCTGTCCGTTGACCTGTTCTACTATCCGCAGGCATACCGTGCCAAAGATAATAAAGATTCCCGTATGCGCCAACTGGATAACCGCCGCGATACTGCGATGGCAGGGTTTAGCTACCGCCACCATGAAGAGTGGGGTACTTTACGTACCAACTTCTCCGGGGATATTCTGGGTAAAAGTGACGGAATGCGCTTTGATGCCGCGTATCTCTACGGCTTTAAAGGTGACTCATGGTCTGTTCAGCCGGGTGTCGGTGTAATCTGGTCAAGTGAAAAACAGAATCGTTATGAATACGGGATCACCGATTCAGAATCCCGCCGCAGCGGACTGGATGAATATCGTCCGGGCAGCAGCTGGACTCCGTATGTTGAAGTCACCGGTAATTATCAGTTTGATGAGAACTGGTCTGCTTTCGCGATGGGCCGTATCGACCTGTTACCAAGTGAAGCCAAAGACAGCCCGATGGTGGATAAAAAATACACCTCTATCCTGTGGACGGGCGTGACTTATACTTTCTGATAATTCGGTGGTATAACAGAACTGCACCTGACTTTTGTCCGGTGCAGTTTTTTTATGGCTGAAACCCTGCCGGAGGCCGTCTGTGGTCAGTATATTACGTCATTTTCTGATATTGCTCTGTTGCTTTGTTCCCGCCGCGTATGCGTGGCAACCGCAGCAGGGGGATATTATTTTCCATACTTCGCGCTCCGCTCAGAGCCTTGCCATACAAAAAGCGACCGGGTCGGTATACAGCCATATGGGGATTATTCTGCTGCGGGACGGAAAACCGTATGTGTATGAGGCGGCAAAAACTGTCCGCTTTACACCGCTGACACAGTGGATAGCACGCGGCACCGGCAGCCGCTATGTGGTGAAACGTTTACAGACGTCGCTGAGTACATCACAACAGCAGCTGTTATACCGGCAGGCGCTTCGTTATCAGTCCCGGCCTTATGATCTGACTTTTTCATGGGATGATGAGCGGATTTATTGTTCTGAACTGGTCTGGAAAATCTATAAACATGCTCTGCACAAAGAGATCGGGCAGCTACAGACACTGCGGGAGTTTGATTTATCCTCACCGGAAGTACAGGCAAAGATGAAAGAACGATACGGAAAGCATATTCCGCTGAACGAAACCGTGATTTCACCGGTGGCAATGTTTGATTCACCGCAACTGACAACAGTGTATGAAAGCCGGTAACCATTCACCGGCTTTATTAGTCCCTGAGCAGCCCGTCAGCCGATTTTCGGGTTCAGGCGGATACGGACAGAGAGATGAGACGGTTTGTCGCCCTGCGGTGCCATAGGGCGGTTAATCCGCGCACTTTCGGCGCACACCATGGTTTCGTAACCGTCATCGGGCATATCTGTCATTGAGGCGGATAATGCCGCGCCCGGGTTCCAGCACACCACATCACTGTGATGGAAATGCACCACTTCAATATGACGTTTTAATTTTTTATCGTGAATATAGGTGGATTGTTCCGGCTCGGTATAGATGCGGTCTGTACGGCCATTGAACACCAGTTTTGTCTCTTCCGTATACTCTTCGCGCTGTGACAGATTATCCAGCAGATGCTGACCCAGCCCGCAGATACTGACCTGTGCAATATCACCGACGGTAAAATAGGTATGCAGCGCAGCCGTTGCCTGATACTGCCCGTAGGCTTCCAGTTCAACCTCACAGGTTTCCCCGAGGCGGATGCGGGCGATCAGCGTGAATTCATGCGGCCATAATTTGCGGGTTTCCGCACTGTCGCGCAGGGTAAAGGTCAGAAATACACCCTCTTCATTTTCATTATGGGCAGTGAATTCCCACTGCATAATGCGGGCAAAACCGTGAGAAGGTGCCTGCACCGGACCGAACCACGGCCAGCAGATCGGTATCCCGCCGCGGACAGCCACGCCCGGGGTAAATGCACTGTTCTCACTGAGCCATAAACCGGGCTGTTCTGAACCGGCCGGCTGCCACGCCAGCACCTGTGCTCCCTGAAAACTGACCGCAGCACGGACTTTCGGATGGTCGATCACAATAACCGGCAGATCCTCCATCTGGCGCTGGGACAGCGAAGGGGTGATCGGACTGGTAACCGGTAACGCAAGAAGGCGCTCAATCATAATTTACCCTTTTGTAATAAAAACAGGACATTTACTCTGTACTTTACGACTGTTTACCACAAAACAAAAGAGCCGCAAAAGCGGCTCTTTGTGAGAATAGCAGAGTGCAGACTTATTTGGAGATGTGTGCAATCAGATCCAGAACTTTATGGGAATAACCGGTTTCGTTGTCATACCAGGAAACCAGTTTCACAAAGTTGTCGTTCAGGGCGATACCGGCTTTGGCATCGAAAACAGAGGTCAGTACTTCGCCGTTGAAGTCAGTGGACACCACGTCATCTTCGGTGTAACCCATCACGCCTTTCAGTTCGCCTGCTGCCGCTGCTTTGATAGCTTCGCAGATTTCAGCGTAATTTGCTGATTTTTCCAGACGGACAGTCAGGTCAACAACAGAAACGTTAGGAGTAGGAACGCGGAAAGACATGCCGGTCAGTTTACCGTTCAGTGCAGGGATAACTTTGCCCACTGCTTTTGCTGCGCCGGTAGAAGACGGGATGATGTTCTGGGATGCACCGCGGCCGCCGCGCCAGTCTTTGTGTGAAGGACCGTCAACGGTTTTCTGAGTGGCTGTGGTGGCGTGAACAGTGGTCATCAGACCTTCAACGATACCGAATTTGTCGTTGATGACTTTTGCCAGTGGTGCCAGGCAGTTAGTGGTACAGGATGCGTTAGACACGATTTCCTGGCCCGCGTAATCTTTGTGGTTAACACCCATAACAAACATCGGGGTGGCATCTTTGGAAGGACCGGTCAGAACCACTTTCTTCGCGCCTGCCTGGATGTGTTTACGTGCAGTTTCGTCAGTCAGGAACAGACCGGTTGCTTCAGCAACAATATCAACACCGGCTTCGTTCCACTTCAGGTTCGCAGGATCACGCTCGGCGGTAACACGGATAGTTTTACCATTAACAACCAGATGGCCATCTTTCACTTCAACGGTTCCGTTAAAACGGCCGTGAGTTGAGTCGTACTTCAGCATGTATGCCATGTAATCTGCATCGAGCAGGTCGTTGATTGCAACGATTTCGATATCTGAACGCTCTTGTGCAGCACGGAATACGATACGGCCGATACGACCAAAACCATTAATACCTACTTTGATAGTCATAGTATTACCACCAGCTATTTGTTAGTGAATTAAAGTTGCTACTAAAGTTACCAAAACCTTGCCAGCCGTCAAGCGGAATCGTGTCAATTAATGTCATTTAACATTTGATCTGCTCAACAAATCGCCACTTTCAGTAAATTTGTCGCCGCTATTATCGGGAGTTACCGGAATAAAGACAGCGTGTATGGGGCATAAATGTGAAGAATGTCACAAATAAGTGGTGTCAATGCTGACATGACAAGTTTAGAATAACATCCGGTCATTTGATGTTAATTTCTTGTTATTCTGTATTCTGACTGACCCTGCACAATAATGATAAGGATTCAGCTATGTCCGGGACTGATAAAAAGCGGGATACACCCGCTGAGCTGACAGAGATTCAGCGCTATGTCACACAGGAAGCGGGAACTGAGCACCCGTTTACCGGCCGCCTGCTCTATAATGAGAATCAGGGGCTATATCGTTGTATTTGTTGTGGTTCTCCATTGTTTTATTCGGATGCCAAATTTGATGCCGGGTGCGGCTGGCCGAGTTTTTATGAGCCGGTCAGCAAAAGCGCAGTCCGGTATATTGACGATAACTCTCATGGCATGCATCGTATTGAGACCCGTTGCGGTCATTGTGATGCGCATCTGGGGCATGTTTTTCCTGACGGGCCTGCACCGGCAGGGCAACGTTATTGTATTAATTCAGCATCACTGAGTTTTGAAGATGAAAAAACAAAAGCAATAACAAACGGTTAGTTTGATTATATTGAAATTTAACATTTTCATAACGATAGAAAAAACGATTCAGCTTTTGATGTGATAAAAACGTAAAATCAGAAGCTTTCGGGGAAGGAACTGTATGGAAATTGATAATTTATTGTCTGCCATGACGCCGGAAGTGTACGGACGCCTGGTGACAGCCGTTGAGCTGGGCAAATGGGCGGATGGTGTACCACTGACGGAATCCCAGAAAAACAGCAGTCTGCAACTGGTGATGTTATGGCAGTCCCGGCATAACGCAGATCCGGCGCATATGACGGTCGGTACTGACGGGGAGATCAGCCTGAAAAGCAAACAGGAACTGAAAGCCCTGTTTACCGACACGCACCTCGCCACACTGAAGCCGCAGGACTGAAGATAAAACGGGACAGTATTAACTGTCCCGTCATGATTTTTATGACTTATCTTCACCGCAGAACTGAGCTGCGGTCTGCAAAACCGCCCCGGCATTTTCCATCTCTGTAAGTGCCGCAAGGCTGTCCTCTGCCTGTAAATTAACCCCCCGGCAACCGTCTGTGATGACAGTAACGGCAAATCCTTCCGCCAGTGCATCCAGCACCGTAAATTTCACACAGTAATCGGTGGCGATCCCCAGTACCGCAAGATGCGTGATGCGCTGTTCAGCCAGCAGCGGCAGCAGGGCGGTCGGCTCCCGGTGGTCGTTATCATAAAACGCGCTGTAGCTGTCCACCGCCGGGTTTTTACCCTTATAAATAATATAGGTGATGGCCTGTTTATTGAGGTCAGGATGAAAATCCGCGCCCGGTGTGTTCTGCACACAATGCACCGGCCACCAGACCTGCGGCAGCCCGTTTAGTTCACCGCATTCACCAATTACTGTCCCGGAGTTGACCGCGAAGCTGAGATGGTTTGCAGGGTGCCAGTCCTGACTGGCGATCACCGGAATGTCCTGTTGCTGACAACGGGCAATCATCCGGTTTGCTGTGCGGATCACCGCATCACTGTCGCGGACAGCCAGTCTGCCGCCGTGACAAAAATCATTCTGGATATCCACCAGAAGCAGTGCCGGTTTCATTGCAGACTCCTCAATTGTCGTTATAGCTCAGCTCACCGCGCAGATCCTGCTGCATCAGAATGCGGATCTCGTCACTGGTGTAATCCTGACTGAGCAGATAATGCAGCTTGGTCAGCGCCGCTTCGAACGTCATATCAAAACCGCTGATCACACCGGCTTCCGCCAGGGCATGACCGGTGGCATAACCGCCCATATTGACACGGCCGGAAATACACTGCGTCAGGTTGATCACAATGATGCCGCGTTCGGTGGCCTCCCGCAGGGCAGTGAGCAATTTCGGCTGCTGAGGCGCGTTACCGACGCCGTAAGAGCGGATAATCAGTGCTTTGACCGGCTGTTGCAGAATGTTATTGACCACATCGACTGACAGCCCCGGATATACCGTCACCACGCCGATTGGCTGCGGGGTGATGTTGTGCAGCGTGAACGGCGCGGTGTTCTGCGGCAGCGGGTGCGTGTTGAGATTACGGATATTAATCCCGGCTTCCATCAGCGGCGGGTAGTTCGGGGAAGTAAAGGCGGCAAAGCCGTCAGCATGGGCTTTGACGGTGCGGTTACCCCGGTATAACCGGTTATTAAAGAATAATCCCACTTCATTGACCGGATAATTGGCCGCCAGATAAAGGGCATTAAGCAGATTGATCTGACCGTCGGAGCGCAGTGCTTCAAGCGGAATTTGTGACCCTGTCACAATTACCAGCTTGGTCAGATTCTCAAACATAAATGAGAGCGCGGAGGCAGTGAAGGCCATGGTATCCGTACCGTGGAGGATAACGAAACCATCATAGTGGTCATACTGGGCTTTGATATCATCCGCGATACACTGCCAGTCATCCGGCGTCATATCGGACGAGTCAATCAGCGGCTGGTGCTCGGTGATGGTGAAATCCGGCATCTCCGGACGGAAGAACTCCGGCATTTTGGCAACCTGGCGCTGAAGGTGGCCGGATACAGGGATATAGCCCTGCGCCGAGTGCTGCATACCGATAGTTCCGCCGGTATAGACCACATAAATGGATTTCTTTTGCATGTTACTGCTCTTAACAATGAGTACAGGGAAGGAAATTATAGGGGCTTCAGAAATAAAAAAAAGCCTGTTCGTCACGAACAGGCTTTTGCAGAGTAAAGAATAAAACTTATTGAATATTGGTGCAATTTAAGCAAAACGCATAACGGTACTGCGGATCGGTCAGCATTTTCATAAAGGATGCCTGCTGTGTCAGCTGTGCGCCGACCGGTGCCGGGATCAGCCCCTGAAGGGATGACGGCAGTGTCACCTTCACATTACCGGCTGTTTCCGCGAGCAGTCTGTCAATGAACGACATTTCCGGCTGCATCCAGTTGAGAACCGGCTGTTCAACAGAGGCCAGCTCTGCTGCTTTGGCAACCGCATCATCAAAATCGCCGAGTTTATCGACCAGACCATTAGCTTTGGCGTCAATACCGACCCAGACGCGGCCCTGGGCAATTTTATCCACTTCTTCCGGTGTTTTGTGGCGGGATTTGGCAACGAGGTTAATAAAATTACTGTATCCATTTTCGATATAAAGCTGCATCAGTTCTGAGAATTCCGGTGTCAGTGCCTTGGTCACTGTGGCGTCAGCCAGCGGCGACGTGGATACACCATCAGTATGCACACCGATTTCACCCAGTGTGTCCTCAAAGGTGGTGACCACGCCGAAAATACCGATGGAGCCGGTAATGGTACTTGGTGAGGCAATGATGTAGTTCGCCGGTGTGGAAATCCAGTAACCGCCGGAGGCCGCCAGCCCGCCCATGGAAACCACCACGGATTTGCCGCTCTGTTTCAGAGCCGCGACTTCCGCACGGATCTGATCCGATGCCGTAACACTGCCGCCCGGGCTGTTCACCCGCAGAACCAGTGCTTTCACTTCCGGGTCCAGACGGGCTTCGCGGATTTGTGCGGCGATGGTATCACCACCGGCCATTCCCGGTGCATCCGGGCCGTCAACGATGGCACCCTGAACCACGACCACTGCGATATTACCGGTGGTTTTACCCTGCGGTACGCCGATATTCATATTTTTGGCATATTCGGCAAACGGAATGGCATTGATGGTGTTGTTTTGTTTATCCCAGCCGAATATTTTGGACATTTCCGCCTCAAACACGTTAGCCGGCATAATTTCATCGACCAGTTTTTGTGTGACGGCATAACCGGCATTATCACCTTTCGCGGCTTTCATCAGTGCCAGCATCTGCTGTGCGCACGGGAAAATCGTATCCTTAGCGGTTTTGCGGTTTTCCGCGAGGGTGGTGAGATAATTATCCCACAGCACGCTGATAAAACGCTGTGTGGATTCACGGGCTTCCGGCGACATATCGTTACGCATCATCGGCTCAACGGCTGATTTATAGGTGCCGACACGGAAGATATGTGTTTTGACCTTCAGCATTTCCAGCAATTCGTTATAATACAGCGTATTGGTGGCAAAGCCGTAGATACCGACGCTGCCCTGCGGCGGCATGTATACTTTGTCTGCATAGGATGCCAGGTAATATTGCGCCTGGTTGTAGTTGCCGCTGACGGCGTAGACCCGCTTACCCTGTTTGCGGAATTCAGTAATGGCTTTGCCGATATACTGAAGTGACGGCTGATCAGCACCAACAAAATCATCCAGTTTCAGGATCATGCCGGTGATGTCCGGGTCGGTGGCGGCGGTGCGGATAGTTTCAACCACGTCAAACAGGGAGTTTTCCTGTAACTGACCGGAAGACGCCCCGAGCAGCTGTAGTGAGAGACTTTCCAGCGGACTGTTACGGGTCAGCTGATCGACGACAACACCGGAGAGATTTACATATAATGGCCCGGGTTCACGGCTGATCTGCGTATCCTGCTCACTCAGCAGTGCATAGGCCCCGGCGGCAAGCAGCAGTATAATGATAAAAAGGACATTAGCGGCAAGCTGACGCAGAAAATTCAGTATTCGCCAGCTCCATTTAAATATTCCGGCAATGATAGTCCATAAAGTATGCATGACGGCTCCAAAGACAAAGATGTCCTGCTATCGTAAAGAGGATGTGCGGATTTGTCAGCCTGAAAACGACACATTGCCGAAAATATAAGCAGTTAAGCAATCTATCCTTAAAAATAGTGAAAAAAGTGGTAGCTTATTAGCGATTAAAAAAGGGGAAAACCGATGGATGCACTGACATTATTACTCAACCGCCGTTCTGCTTCTCGTCTGACCACACCTGCACCTGAAGGCGAAGCATTAAAAAATATTCTCAATGCCGGGATGTGTGCGCCGGATCATGGCGCGCTACAGCCCTGGCATTTTATCGTGATGCAGGACGAAGGCATCACCAAATTCAGTCAGTTGCTTGAAAATGCGGCAAAAACAGCCGGGCTCGGGCCGGACGTTGAAGAAAAAGCCCGCAATGCGCCATTACGTGCGCCACTCATTATCACGGTTATCGCAAAAGTGAAACCGGAACACAAAGTTCCTGAATGGGAGCAGGTTGTGGCTGCGGGCTGTGCGGTTCATGCAATGCAGATGGCTGCTGTGGCTCAGGGCTTCGGCGGGATCTGGCGTACCGGTGCGTGGACAAAAGATCCGGTGGTCCGGGAAGGCCTGGGATGTGAGGAGCACGATAAAATTGTCGGTTTTCTGTATCTCGGCACTCCGGCACTGAAAGCGCCTGCCAAAGTGGCAGCACCGGATCTGACACCATTTGTCACGTATTTCTGAGCGGACTGACGCTAACAAGGAGACTATCATGTCAGAAGCGGTGCGTTTAACGCAATACAGTCACGGCGCGGGTTGCGGCTGTAAAATTTCCCCGAAAGTACTCGACACCATCCTGCACAGTGAGCAGGCAAAATTTATTGATCCGAATCTGCTGGTCGGCAATGAATCCCGTGATGATGCGGCGGTGTATGATATCGGCAACGGTACCGGCATCATCAGCACCACCGATTTCTTTATGCCGATTGTGGATGACCCGTATGATTTCGGCCGTATCGCAGCCACTAACGCCATCAGTGATATTTATGCCATGGGCGGTAAACCGATTATGGCGATTGCGATCCTCGGCTGGCCGATTGCCAAACTGGCACCGGAAATTGCACAGCAGGTGATTGAGGGCGGACGTGCGGTCTGCCGTGACGCCGGTATTTCACTGGCAGGCGGTCACTCCATTGATGCCCCTGAGCCGATTTTCGGCCTGGCGGTCACCGGTATCGTACCGACAGACAAAATCAAACAAAATAACCGTGCGCAGGCCGGTTGTCAGCTGCTGCTGACCAAACCACTCGGTATCGGCATTCTGACCACGGCGGAAAAACAGAGCAAACTGCGGCCTGAACATAAGAATCTGGCGCGTGACACCATGTGTCAGCTTAACAAACCGGGTGCGGATTTCTCTGAAATTGACGGCGTAAAAGCGATGACAGACGTGACCGGCTTCGGTCTGCTCGGCCACCTGAGTGAAATTTGTCAGGGTTCCGGTTTACAGGCCATCATTCACACCGATTCTGTTCCGGTGCTGCCGGGTGTCTATGACTATATCGCGCAGGGCTGCTGCCCGGGCGGTACACAGCGTAACTTTGACAGCTACGGTCATCTTATCGGCGAAATGACGGATGTGCAGCGTAAACTGCTGTGTGATCCGCAGACATCCGGCGGCCTGCTGCTGGCGGTTGATCCGGCGGCGCGTGAGGAGGTGAAGGCGGTTGTCCGCAAATACGGCCTGACATTAAGCCCGGTCGGCGAGCTGACTGAGCCGGACCCGTCCCGTGCACTGATTGAAGTCACCGCATAAACATGCGTTTGTTTATTGCCGAAAAGCCCAGCCTCGCCCGTGCGATCGCGGATGTATTACCCAAACCGCACCAGCGGGGGGATGGCTTTATCCGCTGCGGTCAGAATGACTGCGTGACCTGGTGTGTCGGCCACCTGCTGGAACAGGCGGAGCCGGATGCTTATGATCCGCGTTATGCCCGCTGGAACCTGGCTGATCTGCCGATTATCCCGCAAAAATGGATACTCAGACCCCGCGATGCGGTAGCGAAACAGCTGCGCATTATCGGTACGCTGCTCAGTTTCGCCACTGAAGTTATCCACGCCGGAGACCCCGATCGCGAAGGGCAGCTGCTGGTGGATGAGGTGCTGGATTTCCTGGAGCTGCCGCCGGAAAAGCGTCAGCAGGTGCAGCGTTGTCTGGTCAATGACCTTAATCCGCAGGCAGTAACACGGGCGGTGGATAAAATGCGCTCCAACCGTGATTTTATCCCGCTGTGTGTTTCGGCACTGGCGCGGTCGCGGGCCGATTGGCTCTACGGCATTAATATGACGCGTGCTTACACTATTCTCGGCCGTAATGCCGGGTATAACGGCGTGCTCTCTGTCGGCCGTGTGCAGACCCCGGTGCTCGGGCTGGTGGTGCGTCGTGACGAGGAAATAGAAAACTTTGTGCCGCGTGATTTCTTTGAGGTACGGGCTCATATTATCACCCCGGCAGACGAACGTTTTACGGCAATGTGGGTGCCGAGTGAGTCGTGCCAGGATTTTCAGGATGACGAAGGGCGTCTGACCCACCGGCCGCTGGCGGAGCATGTGGTCAGCCGCATTAGCGGAAAACCGGCGTATGTGACGGATTTTCAGGATAAAACCGAAAGTGAGGTCGCGCCGCTGCCGTTTTCATTATCTGCCTTACAGATTGAGGCTGCCAAACGCTACGGGCTGAGCGCCCAGGCGGTGCTGGATATCTGTCAGCGTCTGTATGAAACCCACAAACTGATTACTTATCCCCGTTCGGACAGCCGTCATCTGCCGGAAGAGCATTTTGCCGGGCGTCACAGTGTGCTTAACGCGATTTCTGTACATACCCCGCATCTGCTGCCGCAGGATAACCTTGATGATTCGCTGCGTAACCGCTGCTGGGACGACAAAAAGGTGGATGCGCACCACGCCATCATTCCGACCGCCAAATCGGTCTCCGTGTCGCTGAATGAGAATGAAGCCAATATCTATGAACTGATTGCGCGTCAGTATCTGATGCAGTTTATGCCGGACGCGCAATACCGCAAATGTGTGATTGAGCTGGATATCGCTAACGGCAAATTTGTGGCAAAAGCGCGTTTTCTGTCTCAGGCGGGCTGGCGGACCATGCTGGGCGCCAAAGAGCGCGATGAGGAAAACGAAGGGACACCGCTGCCGATCCTGACCAAAGGAGACGAGCTCCTGTGTGAGCACGGTGAAGTGGTTGAACGCCAGACTCAGCCGCCGAGGCCGTTTACTGATGCCACGCTGCTGTCAGCCATGACCGGGATTGCCCGGTTCGTGAAAGATAAATCCCTGAAAAAAGTGCTGCGTGAAACGGATGGCCTGGGAACAGAAGCGACCCGCGCCGGGATTATCGAGCTGCTGTTCCGGCGTGAGTTCCTGTATAAAAAAGGGCGGAATATTCATTCATCCCCTGCGGGACGGGCGCTGATTCATGTTTTGCCTGAAATGGCTACATTGCCGGATATGACGGCGCACTGGGAATCCACACTGACACAAATCAGTGAAAAACAGTATCGTTATCAGGATTTTATGGTGCCGTTATCCGAAACGCTGACCGGGCTGATAAACCAGGCCAGGCAAAACCGGAATGTCCGTGCTTTCCGCGATTTACCGCCACCGCCACAGGCGAAAAAGGCCGGCACGAAAGGGAAAGGAAAAACCGCGGCGAAGAGTAAAGGAAAAACAGGCGGGAAAAAAGCCCCGCCGAAAGAAGAAGGATAAAAAAACGTCCCGCATTGCGGGACGTTTTGTATCAGCGGGTCAGATCAAACTCAGCCCAGATTGGTGCGTGGTCAGACGGTTTTTCCATGCCCCGGATTTCGTAATCAATTCCGGTAGCGGTAAAGTGCGGTGCCAGCCCGGCGCTTGCCAGAATCAGGTCAATCCGCAGTCCCCGGTTGTCATCAAAGCCGCGGGAGCGGTAATCAAACCACGAGAAACGGTCATCTGCATCCGGATACATGGCGCGGTAGGTGTCAGTCAGTCCCCAGCCGAGCAGGCGATCCATCCACTCCCGCTCTTCCGGCAGGAAAGAGCATTTACCGGTCTTCAGCCAGCGTTTGCGGTTGGCATCACCTATCCCGATATCAATATCCTGCGGGCTGATATTCATATCGCCCATAATAACGATCGGCTCCTGGTTTGAGCGCCCTGACAGATAGTCCTGCAAATCCTGATAGAATTTGGTTTTCGCCGGGAATTTCAGCGGATGGTCGCGGCTCTCCCCCTGGGGGAAATAGCCGTTAATCACTGTCAGTACCCCGGCAGGGGTATCGATATCCGCCATAATCAGACGGCGCTGGGTATCTTCATCATCCCCGGCGAAGCCTTTGCGTACGGCAACAGGTTCTGCTTTGGTCAGCAGGGCGACGCCGTAATGGGATTTCTGACCATGATAAAAAATGTGGTAGCCGAGGTGTTTCAGGTCATCGAGCGGAAACATCTCATCATGAACTTTGGTTTCCTGGAGGCCGATAACATCAGGCTGATGCTGCGCGATAATCGCTTCCAGCTGGTGAGGTCGGGCTCTTAACCCGTTAATGTTAAAAGAGACAAACTTCATAGAATTCCAACCAGTTGATGAGTTAACAACAAAAGAGTAACAGATCGCAGAAAAAAAGTAACCTGTCAGCAAAATAATAAAAAGCAGTATGCCGGCAGAGGATTAATATACCTTAATTTTAATTGACAAAATAATCAGCATTAATAATGATTATTCTTCCTTCCGTAAAGTGAAATGAAATAGGTATAATAAAAATCGAAAGAAAGGTTTTTGTATTTATGTATTAATCATTTAAAATGAAATTTAATAAAACAGAATAATGAAAATATAACATTGTATTATTGTTGTTGTATGAGTTTTAACGAAAATCGTATTTTAACTATTGATTTAAGAAAAAAACACCAGAAATAAAGTCGTTACATATCAATAAGTAATTATTTAACTGATTATTTACTACAGCACAGAAATCGACATTATGTTTTTTTCAAGGAAGTTAGAGGCCTTTATGGCTGTTGTTGAATACGGCTCGCTCAGCAAGGCAGCAAAAGTGATGAACAGGACAACACCACCGGTGGCTAAGTCTATCAAGGATTTTGAGATTTCCCTGGGCAAGCGTTTATTTAAACGTGAAAAATTCGGTATGAGCCTGACGCGTGAAGGTATGGAGCTGTACAATGACCTTAAAGATCTCTATATGCAGGAAAAAGAGATTACTAAAAAACATATCAGCGGAACGATATGTAATAAGGTGAATATATTTTATGACTGGGGGAAAAGTAAATATATCGGTGCGTTATACCGGGCGGCATTCAAAGCCGGTATACAAATTAATATATTCCGTTTCCATTATGATTGTATTGATGAAATAAATGATTTTGAGGGAAACACGCTGATACTTTCCTCAGAACAGGTGATCAGTGAACGTTTTACACTGCTGCGCAATTTACCACAGGGGCAGATCGGAATTTGCTGCCGCCGTTCACTGTTTCAGGCCTGTGATAATAATTTGCAGACATTATTATCCTGCTGTGTCTGGTTATGTGAACCGTTGTTGTATGAAAGCCCGCTGCTGAAAATATTATTGCAGCAGCATGATGAGCAGAGTAAACACGAACATGTGCATCTCATTGATAATTTGAACAGTTATCTTCATTTGCTGATTGACGGGGATTATCTCTGCTTTATAGATGAGCCGCCGAAAACACTACCGAACAGCGATGAGCTCATTTTCCTGCCACTGTCGCAGAGTGAGGCAGAAAACCATTGTTATCTGTATAAATCGAAGTCACATGCGAGTGTGCTGAATAAAGTTATGGATTGTATCGAGAATATGAAATAACAGGAGAGAAGAGAGATGGTGGTGGGAGAAGGATTCGAACCTTCGAAGTCTGTGACGGCAGATTTACAGTCTGCTCCCTTTGGCCGCTTGGGTATCCCACCAAAAATCAAATTGTCTGTCCGTTCAGCTGTTGCCTTGGGACGGGCTGCATAATAGCAAATATGCGGGCGCTGTAAAGTAAAAAAAGAGAAAAAATGTGTGGCCGTTGTTTTTTTGCCCGAAGTGCACGTTATCCGTGCAACTTCAGGCAATTAAGCCGTTATAAAATGACAGTACGGTTACCGTAAACGAAGACCCGCTGTGTCAGTACACGGCCCAGGGCATGGCTGAGTACATTTTTTTCGACATCACGGCCTGCCATGACCATGTCATCGGCGCTGTAGGTGTGGTCGACGTTAATCACGCTCTGATGAATGATCGGGCCTTCGTCGAGGTTATCATTCACATAGTGTGCAGTGGCACCGATAATCTTCACGCCGCGCTCATAAGCCTGATGATAAGGCCGCGCGCCGATAAAGGCCGGCAGGAAGGAGTGATGGATGTTGATAATCTGGTTCGGGTAGTGCTGCACAAACGCCGGGGTCAGCACGCGCATGTATTTTGCGAGCACCACGTAATCCGGCTGATACTGATCAATCTGCTGAATGATCTGCATATCATGCTGCTCACGGGTTAACCCGTCGTGGCTGATATGGTGGAACGGAATACCAAATTGAGTAACCAGGTGAGATAACACGTCGTGATTGCCGATAACAGCCGCAATGTCGACATCCAGACCGCCGTAGGCACTTTTCATCAGGATATCACCCAGACAGTGTGCTTCTTTGGTCACCATAATAACAATACGGCGGCGTCCGGCAGTGGTCAATTCGCGGGTAGAGCCTTTCGGCAGGGCATCATCCAGGTCGGCCAGCAGGGTTTCATCGTTAAAAATCCCTTCCAGCTCAGTGCGCATAAAAAAGCGCCCGGTGCGGTGATCAACGAATTCATTATTCTGGATAATATTCAGCTGATGCTTGTAACAAATATTGGTGATCTTGGCGATAAGGCCTTTTGCGTCAGGGCAAATGGTTCGCAGAATTTTTTTCTGACTCGTCTGGTGTTGCATGGAAGGTGTGGATCCTTAATAACTGATGTCGGTGATGTTTGTTTACAGGAGGTGCCTGTCCGGTGTCAGGCACAGCATTTTTTATATTTTTTTCCGGAGCCGCAGGGGCAGGGATCATTACGGCCGGTCTGAGGTTTAACGCCGTCGAGATACATCCAGGTGCCGTCAGTCAGGCGAAAACGGGAACGTTCGTGAATGAATTGTTTATCTTCGGACTTTTTATCAATAAAGCAAGCACAAAATTCAACGAAAGCCTCGTCCGGTGCGGTGCCCGGCTGAAAATCAATGACATTCAGCCCCAGCCATTCCGTTTCACCGAACCCGGCGATCAGCTCTGCCCGCAGTGCTTCCGCACGTTCCGGCGGATACCATGTCCGGATCAGGTGATCGGCATTATGTGTGACAAACGCACTGTAACGTGAACGCATCAGTGCGCGCGCATCCGGTGCGGTTTGTGCGCCGGAAAGATAAGGCTGACAACACTGTGCGAATGTATCTCCGCTGCCGCACGGACAGGGGGCGGTATCTGTAAAATGAGACATAATTATCAAATAATGTGTTCAGGGTAAATAATCGTAAGGAACAGGGCTCAGATGCTACCGGAAATACAGATCACACGCTATCCTTAATCACAGCAGCAGTGCGGAGCAGCGTTATCACCGGTGTCCGGGCATGCTGTGTTGTGAGACCGGGCAGAAAGGGGATGCGATGAAACAAGCACTGGACGGAAAACGACTGTTAGTCATCGATGACGACCCGGTATTCAATATGACGCTGTCATCGTATTTGCGTCTTCTCGGCGCGACAGTGCTGTCTGCCGGTGACGGAGCCCGTGCATGGGAATGTATAGAAGGGGGCTTTCAGCCGGAACTGATTTTCTGCGACCTGAATATGCCGGTGATGACCGGTGCGGAATTTATCGCCCGGCTACAGTCGGATTTACCGGCGATTCCGGTAATCGTTATTTCCGCGACACAAAAAATGTCCGATATCGACGAAGTGCTGCGTCTGGGGGCAAAAGATGTTCTGTTAAAGCCGCTGAGCAGACTGGAAGAAGTAAAAAAATTGTGTCTGTCACATTTGTACCCGTCATTTTTCTCGCCGGGGGTGCTGGAAAATAACGATTTGTCCGGGATTTGGGCGCAATTACAGCATAATGCGGATGATGTTTTACGTTTATTAAAACAACTGAATCCGCCGCCGAGCCAGGTGCTGGCAAATTATCAGATTCGTTATGCGCAATTATCCGATACCTGCCGGGCCGGGCTGGTATTTGACGTGGCTGAATTTTCTGACAATGAAGTGGCGTTTTATTGCCTTGATATCAGCCGGAATACCGGCAACGGTCCGCTGATGGCGATGTTAATCCGCGTGATCTTTAATGATTTGCTTAAACGTTATATTCATAATCACCACCGGAAATTACCGAGTATGACCGCCATCTTAAATAAGCTGAACCGGTTATTGCAGGAGGCGGGTATTCCGGGACAGCTGCCGCTGCTGCTGGGGTATTACCACACACGGCGTAAGTCGGTGTTATTATCCAGCGCCGGTATCAGTGCGGAATTACGCTCTGACAATCATGTTATCCGTATTAACCGGGGGATTCCGCTGGGTACACTCTCTTCCGTTTATTCCAGTCAGATAAGTGAATTCAGCCGCCATCTGCAATGCCGGATCTGGAACAGCAGCAGCCAGATTAAATTAAGCCTGACCCCCGGGCCGCACTGGGGATAATTGCCCGGCTTTACCAACCCGTTCAGATATTAAACATCTCTTAACACTAAACCGCATTTACGCGGCTCAGAGTATTTATCCCGGAAAATTAGCTGGTATACTCAGACTCATTATTTTTTATAAATCGCGTATTTATTCTGTTTATGCGCATTGAGGATGATGTATGTCAGTGCAGAAAAATAAAGTACACAAGGCTGTGATCCCGGTTGCAGGATTAGGAACACGTATGCTTCCGGCCACAAAAGCGATTCCGAAAGAAATGCTGCCGCTGGTGGATAAACCGCTTATTCAGTATGTGGTTAATGAATGTATCGCAGCGGGGATCACCGAAATTATTTTAGTGACCCACTCATCAAAGAACTCCATTGAAAACCATTTCGATACCAGTTTTGAACTGAAAGCCATCCTGGAAAAACGCGTTAAACGCCAGTTGCTGGAAGAAGTTCAGTCAATCTGCCCGCGTCACGTTACTATTATGCAGACACGGCAGGGTATCGCCAAAGGGCTCGGCCACGCTGTATTATGTGCGAAACCGATGATTGGTGATGAACCGTTTGCGGTGGTATTACCGGATGTCATCATTGATGAATACAGCACTGACCTGACAAAGTTTAACCTCAGAGAAATGATTGCACGTTATGAAGAGCACGGTGCAAGCCAGGTGATGGTCGATCCTGTTCCGCAGGAAATGGTGGCAAATTACGGGGTGGTGGATTGCCACGGTGAAAGCCTTGCAGCAGGTGAAAGCAAACCGATGTTTGCGGTGGTGGAAAAACCGGAACCGGCCAAAGCACCGTCAAACATGTCTATCGTCGGCCGCTATGTGTTGTCTCAGGATATCTGGCCGCTGCTGGGGAAAACCGCGCCGGGTGCCGGTGATGAGATCCAGCTGACCGATGCGATTGCCATGCTGATTGAAAAAAATCCGGTGGAGGCGTACCGTCTGGTAGGCCGCAGTCATGACTGTGGTGACAAAATGGGCTATATGAAGGCCTTTGTCGAATACAGCATGCGTCATAAGCACCTGGGCCGTGAATTCTCAGACTGGCTGAAAACATTACAGAATTAATAATTGTTGCAATAGGTGAACTATGAAAGTAACCGTATTTGGAATCGGATATGTCGGTCTGGTGCAGGCGACAGTACTGGCGGAAGTCGGTCATGATGTGATGTGTGTCGATGTTGATGCAAAAAAAGTGGAAAACCTGAAAAACGGTGTTATCCCGATTTTTGAACCGGGTCTGGCACCGCTGGTAAAGAAAAACTATGAAGAAGGCCGTTTAAGCTTCACCACGGATGCGGCACTGGGTGTGGCACACGGTACACTGCAATTCATCGCGGTCGGTACACCACCGGATGAAGACGGTTCTGCGGATCTGCAATATGTGACAGCGGTTGCCCGTACCATTGCGAAGTACATGCAGGACTACAAAGTGGTTATTGACAAATCTACTGTACCGGTCGGTACTGCGGATAAAGTGAATTCCACCATTAAAGCTGCACTGGCTGAACGCGGTGCGGATATTGCCTATGATGTGGTGTCCAATCCGGAATTTCTGAAGGAAGGGGCGGCAGTCGCTGACTGTATGCGTCCTGAGCGTATTGTTATCGGTTGTGATAATGATCGTGTTATCGATATTATCCGTGAACTGTATGAGCCGTTTAACCGCAATCACGACCGGATGATTGTGATGGATATCCGTAGTGCAGAGCTGACAAAATACGCGGCAAACTGCATGCTGGCGACGAAAATCAGCTTTATGAACGAAATCTCCAATCTGGCGGAAATGCTGGGTGCGGACATTGAAAATGTGCGTCAGGGGATCGGTTCTGACTCCCGCATCGGTTATCACTTTATTTATCCGGGCTGCGGCTACGGCGGTTCCTGCTTCCCGAAAGATGTGCAGGCACTGATCCGCACCGCAGAGCATATCGGCTTCACCCCGCGCATTTTACGTGCGGTCGAAGAAGTGAACGAACAGCAGAAATATAAACTGCCGTCCTTTATCAAACGTCATTTCGGTGAAAACCTTAAGGGTAAAACCTTCGCGGTATGGGGTCTTTCCTTTAAACCGAATACGGATGATATGCGCGAAGCCTCCAGCCGTATCCTGTTACAGGAATTATGGGTCGCGGGTGCCAACATTCAGGCGTATGACCCGGAAGCCATGCAGGAAGCACAGCGTATTTTCGGGCAGCGTGATGATCTGGCGCTGATGGGCACCAAAGAAGCGGCACTGCACAATGCGGATGCACTGGTTATCTGTACGGAATGGCAGAGTTTCCGTGCGCCGGACTTCGATGTCATCAAAGCAGGCCTGAAAACCCCGGTTATTTTTGACGGACGTAACCTTTATGACCCGGAACGCTTAGAAAATCGCGGCTTTATCTATTATGGTATAGGCCGTGGTGCTTCCATTAATCCGGTAATCTGAATATGAAAATACTTGTAACCGGCGCGGCCGGTTTTATTGGCTATCATGTCTCGCAGCGCCTGCTTGAGCAGGGGCACGAGGTTGTCGGTGCCGACAACCTGAATGACTATTATGATGTTAATCTCAAGCAGGCCCGTCTTGACCTGTTATTACCGCATCCGCAATTTCAGTTTTTTAAAATGGATTTGTCGGAAAAAGCGGCAGTCAGTGAATTGTTTGCCGCCCGGCAATTTGAACGGGTAATCCACCTTGCGGCACAGCCGGGTGTGCGTTACTCGATTCAGAACCCGATGGCGTATATTGACGCGAATATTCTGGGGCATATGAATATTCTGGAAGGGTGCCGTCATAATAACGTGGGGCATCTGATTTATTCCTCCTCAAGTTCGGTGTATGGTCTGAACCGCAAACAGCCGTTCTCTGCCGAGGATGATGTGGATCATCCGGTTTCGTTATATGCGGCAACGAAAAAAGCCAATGAATTAATGTCCCACAGTTATTCGCATCTCTATCAGTTACCGACGACCGGTCTGCGCTTCTTTACCGTCTACGGCCCGTGGGGACGTCCGGATATGGCATTATTTAAGTTTGTTAAAGCCATGCTGGACGGTAAACCTATCGATGTTTACAACCACGGTAATATGGTGCGCGATTTCACTTATGTTGGTGATATTGCAGAAGCAGTGGTTCGCCTGGTGAATGTGATTCCGGCAGCAGACAGCGACTGGACGGTGGAAGAAGGGCTGAAATCAGCCAGTTCTGCGCCGTACAAGATCTATAATGTCGGTAACGGGCAGCCAACCAGACTGGGTGATTTTATTCAGGCAATTGAAACGGCACTGGATATTAAAGCCAACAAACATTATATGGATATGCAGGATGGTGATGTGTTATCCACCTGCGCGGATTCCGGCGAGCTGTATAAAACGATTGGTTTCTCACCGGATACACCGGTTATTTACGGCGTACAGCAGTTTGTTGACTGGTATATGTCGTTTTATCACGGTAAAAATAAATAACAGTAACGATTATAAGTATAAAAAAGGAGGCGAAAGCCTCCTTTTCTCTGTCCGCGGACAGCAAGATATAAAAAAGCCCTTCAGAGAAGGGCTTTTTCGTCAGATGTTATCACTTATTTGATCAGGAAATGATCCAGTGATTTATCTTCGCTGTCGATAGCCTGTTTGATTACAGCCGGTGTACGACCCTGGCCGGTCCAGGTTTTCTTTTCACCGTTTTCATCGATATATTCATATTTGGCCGGACGTTGGGCACGCTTGGATTTGCGGGTTGTTTTGCCTGTACCCATAGACTGAATTAATTCTTCCGGATTGATATTCTGCTTTTCAAGCAGCTGACGGAATTCTTCTAATTTACGGGTGCGCTCTTCCTCTTTAGCCTGAGCCTGAGATTCTTCCAGACGACGTTCTTCAACAACAGAAGTCAGCTTTTCCAGAATTTCTTCTAAAACTTCTAAGCTGGATTCTCTCGCCTGAGCGCGAAGAGTACGGATATTATTAAATGGCTTCAAAGATTCACTCATAATCCTAGTCTCAAATTAAATGTTGGCTGATGTATAGTTAATAATAGATTGCTATTTAAAAATCCGCAATAGCAAATTTCAGGCTAAGGTTAAAACACATTTTTTTAAAAGCAATTATTTCTGAGGAATAATAAGGGTCTTTTGGGTTTTTCGTTTAAATTTGATAAGGGGACGGGGTGAAAATGCGTTGATGTTCAGCATCTTCATAAAAATTCTTCATAAATGAGGCAGGGAATACAAATTATATTTAACCTTATCTTATGTAAAGAAACGTTATTCTTCGGGACGGGTATAATGAAAAACAGGATAAAGCGAAGAATAGCTGATAACAACAGTGAATATCCATCATGTAACCATGCCTTGTATGAATTTACGGTTGCGATGAACTCAGGATATTGAGCATGCGCTCACGGCATGTGTTAAATACAGATTGCGCTGTTTTTAACACTAATGTGTTAGTATTGTCGCGGATCTTGAATGTGTAAGGGGAGAGAGCCGGTGGCTCAGCTTTATTTTTATTACTCCGCAATGAATGCGGGAAAATCGACAGCATTACTACAGTCGTCCTATAACTACAACGAACGCGGTATGCGCACACTGATATTTACGGCAGAGATAGATGACCGCTATGAACAGAGCAGGGTCACCTCACGTATCGGCCTGAGCGCGGATGCGCGGCTGAGACCGATATCAGCACGGTTATTATCCGTGAGCATCAGCAGGCGCCCGTACACTGCGTATTAATTGATGAATGCCAGTTTCTGACCAAAGCGCAGGTGGAGCAGTTGTGTTATATCGTCGATGACATTGATATCCCGGTTCTGTGTTACGGGTTGCGCACAGACTTTAAAGGTGAATTATTCAGCGGGAGTCATTATTTATTGGCGTGGGCGGACAAATTAGTTGAATTAAAAACAATTTGCTATTGCGGGCGGAAAGCCAGCCGTGTTTTACGTTATGACGGTCAGGGCAGAGTGATGTCCGACGGGGCGCAAATTGATATCGGCGGTAATGAAAAATATGTATCTGTCTGCCGCAAACATTACAATGAAGCGATACGCGAAGTAAAAGCAGCAGAATATCGGTCATAAGTCAGGGAAGTCTCTCTGTTATACAAAAAGTGCCGGACGTCATTGTCCGGCTTTTTTATATCCGCAGCGGATGACCGGGGATATCAAAAACTCCGGGAACAGTTTCTGCCGTGAAAGTGATGAGGCGATATTTGAGTCAGCAGAGATAAAATACCGGTAAATACCCCCGCTGGTTGCAACAGTTTTGTGACAGGTATTAAGTGAAATATTAAAAACCGGTGTACCGGAAAACATGATCAAAAGTGAACAGCTGTTAATATAAAGACAATTATTTAATTATTATTATGGGATAAATATAAAAAAGCCCTCCGGAGAGGGCTTTGCGGTTATTAGTTACCGGATTGATGATTATTTCTTAGCATTCCGTTTGGCAACCGGTTTAGGTGCCGCGACCGGAACGGATTCGTCATAAGTGCGGCCGTAATACGTATCCAGCATAATTTGTTTTAATTCAGCAATCAGAGGATAACGCGGGTTTGCGCCGGTACACTGGTCATCAAAGGCATCTTCTGACAGTTTATCCAGTTTCGCCAGGAACTCGGCTTCCGGCACCCCGGCTTCACGGATGGATTTCGGGATACCCAGAGAGGCTTTAATTTCGTCCAGCCAGATCAGCAGTTTTTCGATCTTTTGCGCGGTACGGTCACCGGCGGCACTCAGTTGCAGATGGTCAGCAATCTCCGCATAACGGCGACGCGCCTGCGGACGGTCATACTGGCTGAATGCTGTCTGTTTGGTCGGGTTATCTGTGGCGTTATAACGAATGACGTTACAGATAAGCAGGGCGTTAGCCAGACCATGCGGGATATGGAACTCAGAGCCCAGTTTGTGTGCCATGGAGTGACATACACCAAGGAAGGCGTTGGCAAATGCGATACCGGCAATAGTCGCGGCATTATGCACCCGCTCACGGGCAACCGGGTTCTTCGCACCTTCGTGATAGCTGGCCGGTAAGAACTCTTTCAGCAGTTTAAGAGCCTGTAATGCCTGGCCGTCAGAGAATTCGTTTGCCAGCACAGACACATAGGCTTCCAGCGCATGAGTGACCGCATCCAGCCCGCCGAACGCGGTAAGGGATTTCGGCATATTCATCACCAGGTTGGCATCAACAATGGCCATATCCGGGGTCAGGGCATAGTCTGCCAGCGGGTATTTCTGACCGGTGGCATCGTCTGTCACGACGGCAAATGGTGTTACTTCGGAGCCGGTACCGGATGTGGTGGTAATAGCAACCATTTTTGCTTTCACACCCATTTTCGGGAATTTATAGATACGTTTACGGATATCCATAAAGCGCAGCGCCAGTTCCTCAAAGTGAGTTTCCGGATGCTCATACATCACCCACATGATCTTGGCTGCATCCATCGGGGAACCGCCGCCGAGGGCAATAATCACGTCCGGTTTGAAGCTGTTCATCTGCTCCGCACCTTTACGGACCACTGAGAGAGTCGGGTCAGCTTCCACTTCAAAGAAAATTTCCACTTCCATGCCGTAGGATTTCAGCACACGGGTCACTTCATCCACATAACCGTTATTGAACAGATAGCCGTCAGTCACGATAAAGGCGCGTTTCGCACCGTCACCGGCGATCTCTTCCAGAGCAACCGGCAGAGAACCGCGGCGGAAATAGATAGATTTCGGAAGTTTATGCCACAACATATTTTCAGCTCGTTTTGCCACGGTTTTGGTGTTGATCAGGTGTTTCGGCCCGACGTTTTCGGAAATGGAGTTACCACCCCAGGAGCCGCAACCCAGTGTCAGTGACGGAGACAGTTTGAAGTTATACAGGTCGCCGATCCCGCCCTGTGACGCCGGGGTGTTAATCAGAATACGTGCGGTTTTCATCTTCTCACCGAAGAACTTAACGCGTTCCGGTTGGTTGTCCTGATCCGTATATAAGCAGGAGGTGTGGCCGATCCCGCCCATTTCCACCAGTTTTTCCGCCTTGACCACAGCATCTTCAAAATCTTTGCCGCGATACATGGCTAACAGCGGAGAGAGTTTTTCGTGTGCAAACGGCTCGGATTCATCCACCACGGAGACCGCACCGATAAGAATTTTTGTCCAGGCCGGTACTTCGATACCGGCCATTTCAGCAATTTTCACCGCAGACTGACCGACAATTTTCGCATTCAGCCCGCCGTTGAGCAGGATGATGTCCTGAACGGCTTTCAGTTCTTTGCCCTTCAGAATATAACCGCCGTGGGTTTCAAAACGTTCTTTGACCTGCTCATAGACATCATCGACAACAATAACGGATTGCTCAGATGCACAAATTACGCCGTTATCGAAGGTTTTGGACATCAGAATAGAGGCCACCGCGCGTTTGATATCGGCGGTTTCATCAATCACAACAGGCGTATTACCCGCGCCCACACCGATGGCCGGTTTACCGGAACTGTAGGCGGCTTTCACCATGCCCGGCCCGCCGGTGGCGAGGATCAGGTTAGTATCCGGGTGGTGCATTAAGGCATTGGATAATTCAACAGACGGTTCGTCGATCCAGCCGATAATATCTTTCGGGGCACCGGCGGCAACAGCAGCTCTGAGAACAATTTCTGCGGCTCTGTTAGTGGCTTTTTTGGCACGCGGATGCGGGGAGAAAATAATCCCGTTTCGGGTTTTCAGGCTGATCAGTGCTTTAAAGATAGCAGTGGAGGTCGGGTTGGTGGTCGGGACGATACCGCAGATAATACCGATAGGCTCTGCGATAGTGATAGTGCCGAAAGTCGGGTCTTCGGATAAGATGCCGCAGGTTTTTTCATCGCGGTAGGCGTTATAGATATATTCAGAAGCAAAATGGTTTTTAATCACTTTATCTTCAATAATACCCATGCCGGACTCTTCAACCGCCAGTTTTGCCAGCGGAATACGGGCATCTGCTGCGGCGAGTGCCGCTGCCCGGAAGATGGTGTCCACCTGTTCCTGGGAGAAACCGGCAAACTCGCGCTGAGCTTGCTTCACGCGGGCAACTAATTCATTGAGTTCGGTAACGTTCGTTACGGCCATACAGATCACTCCTGATAAATTGTTAAACTTTTTAAGCAAATCAGCGAATTGATACAATTTGATTATAGCGGTGATATCTTCCGGTAACGAAATCGATTTTGCCGGTAACATAATGCAGATATGCTCGCTGATTTGCTTAAAAAGCCCGTCAGGCCTTTCTGTCCGCATTATAGATGAATCGATTCATCTATAATGAAAGCAGCTTAACATTCAGGGGGAATATTAAAGTGATCCAAATCACAAATACATCAAGCTGACACCATTCAGCTTGGGTCAAAACAGAAACAACACGTAGTCTCAGGAATGATATCTGGCTTCAATTTCACAGAAGAACTGATGATTGTCTGAAATTCAGACAGAAATGAGGCGATATAACTGTATCGTATCAGCGGGAGGCGGAAAATATTCTGCGCAAAGCAATTTCTTTTCCTGCACATTCAACGGTATGATGTCTGTGTTAATAATCACATTTATAATTATTACAACCCTCTGGCGATAGCCTGCTGTTATTATCAGCAGAGTATCACTGTATTATCATCAGGTTGAGGAACCTTTGTGGGCAATACTTTGCTGGATTTTTCCGGTTATTTAAAATTTTTTGTCGGCTTATTTGCCTTAGTCAACCCGGTCGGTATTTTGCCGGTCTTTATGAGCATGACAAATTATCAGACCGCCGCAGTGCGCAATGAAACCAATATGATTGCGAACTTTTCGGTGGCCGTAATTTTGTGCACATCACTTCTGGTCGGCGATAAGATCCTCATTATGTTCGGTATTTCCATCGAATCTTTCCGGATAGCAGGGGGGACACTGATTGTCCTTATTGCGATGTCCATGATCAGCGGTAAGCTGGGGGAAGATAAGCAGAACAAGCAGGAGCAGTCGGAAACGGCTATCCGCGACAATATCGGCGTGGTACCGCTGGCGCTGCCGCTGATGGCGGGACCGGGTGCCATCAGTTCCTGTGTGGTCTGGAGCGCCCGCTGGCAGGGCTGGCAGAACTTTCTCGGGCTGGCGCTGACCAGTATTGTGTTCGCTTTCTGCTGCTGGCTGTTGTTCCGCTCGGCGGGACTGTGGGTGAAATACCTCGGACAAACCGGTATTAACGTCGTGACCCGTATTATGGGTCTGATGCTGATGTCATTAGGTATTGAGCTGATTATTACCGGCATGAAAATGAGTTTTCCGGGATTACTGTCATAATCACACGGTAAATTATTATCAGAACGGGGCCATCGGCCCCGTTTTTACATCTGTGCATTCTCCATCCGGTGTTCGCCGCGCAGCAGGGCGGTGCGATCAAATTCCCGTTCAATGTTGCCGTTTGCCATAAAGGCCGCGCGATCCGACATATGTGCCACCACATCCGCATCATGGCTGACCAGCAGATAGGTCATGCCGTGCGCGGTTTTCAGGTGATTCAGCAGATTGAGAATTTCCGCCTGTACGGACATATCGAGTGCGGAGGTCGGCTCATCGAGTAACAGGATCTGCGGACGCAGCATCAGTGCACGGGCGATGGCGATGCGCTGGCGCTGGCCACCGGAGAGCTGATGCGGATAACGCTGTGCGACATCCGGCGGCAGTCCGACAGACGTTATCGCCTCAGTCACACGGCTCTCTATATTATTTTCCCGGTGAATATGTAATGGTTCCGAAAGTGCTTTGTGAATGGTATGGAACGGATGCAGGGAAGCATAAGGGTCCTGGAATACCATCTGCACATTACGGCGCAGTGCCCCCTGATAACGCCGGCCGGGGTGGATATGCTGTGACAGCAGCTGTACGCCGCCCTGCCATTCACGCTGTAACCCGGCAATCACCCGCAAAATGGTGGATTTTCCGCAGCCGGACTCGCCGATAAGACTGAATGTCTCTCCGGCGCGGAGATAAAAACCGGCTTTGCAGACCACCTGCCGCTGCCCGAAACTGACAGAAAGATTATTAACCTCAATAACCTGCGCTGAATTATTTTCCGGCATGATGTGTCTCCTGAGTCAGTAACGCCTGTAAAGCAGCGCGATCCAATACCGGCAGATCGGTGCCGTAAGTCTGTGCATCCGGACGGCAGGTCCATAATGTGCGGGTATAAGGATGTGTTGCCTGCGGCAGTTGTGCGGCGGGCAGTTCATCGACCTGCTGACCCTGATACATCACCATGACACGCTGGCAATGCGCAGCCACCAGCGGTAAATCATGACTTATCAGCAGCAGTCCCATCCGGCGTTCCTCACACTGGCTGACAATCAGTTCAAGGATCTGGTGCCGCAGCCGGGCATCGAGGGCGGAGGTCGGTTCATCGGCAATTAAGACCGATGGGTTGTTGATCAGGGCAATCGCAATCATGGCAGCTGTCCCATCCCGCCGGAAAGCTGTCCCGGATAGCGGGATAGTGCCTGCTCAGATAATCCGGCGGCACGGGCCATCTCAAAGACACGGTCGCGGCGGTCAGATTTGTTCAGTGTCTGATGGCGCAGCAGAGATTCCTCAATCTGCTGATACAGATTTCTGACCGGATTCAGGGCATAGCGCGGGTCCTGCATGATCATGGCAATATCATTGCCGCGCAGTGCCGCCCACTGTTTTTCCCGCAGGGACAGCAGGGAGGTCTGACCGAATGTCAGCGTCTCCGCACTGACAATCCCCGGTTTGCGCACCAGCCCCATCAGTGCTCTGGCGGTCATGGACTTGCCGGAACCGGACTCCCCGACCAGCGCCAGCCGCTCCTGTCCCAGGGTAAATGAGATATTTTTTACCACCTGTGCGCGGGGGTAATCCACACACAGGTTGCTGACACAAATAAGCGGCTCAGTCATGCTGCGACTCCATAATATCCCGTAAACCATCACCCAGAAGATTGAATGCCATACCGGCAATCAGAATGGCTGCACCGGGTACGGCAGCTATCCACCACTGGTCAAAAATAACCTGCATACCGTCGGCAATCATCGCTCCCCATTCCGCCATCGGCGGCTGTGCGCCCAGCCCGAGGAAACCCAGACCGGCGACAGCCAGAATAATGGTGGCGAGGTCCAGCGCCAGCCGGACGATGGCTGACGGCAGACAGAGCGGTAAAATATGTCCCCATAACAGGCGCAGACCGCGTATTCCCAGCATTTCCGCACTGGCCAGATAATCACTGTTGCGCAGATGGCGGATTTCACTGCGCGCCTGACGGGCATAAGCGGGCCAGGAGGTCAGAGCAAGTGCCAGAGCACCGTTAATCAGCCCCGGGCCGAGAATGGCAACAAAGGCAAAGGCGAGAATCAGACGCGGCATCGACATGACAATATCAGTAAACCGCATCAGAATCGTTTCCGTCCAGCGGCCGTAAAAACCGGCCAGAATGCCGATCAGTAACCCGGCGGGCAGGGTGATTGCTGCTACCAGCCCGACCAGACCAAACATCGGGCGTGTGCCGTAGATCAGGCGGGAGAGCACATCACGGCCATAGCTGTCAGTTCCGAGCCAGTGCTGTGCATCCGGTGCCATCAGGCGCTGTGCCGGATTTTGCAGTACCGGGTCATACGGTGCCAGCCAAGGTGCAAACAGCGCTGTCAGCAGCAGAAACAAAATAATCAGGGTACCTGTCAGCGCGGACGGGGATCGGCGGATTTTCGGCAGTAATGTCATGATTTCACCCGCGGATCGGTTAAACGCACAATCATATCCGTCACGTTATTGATAAAGATAAAACAGATGCCTATTACCAGAGTCCCGCCCATCACGGCAGTGGTGTCACCGGCAAACAGAGCGGCGGTCAGGTATCGTCCGATGCCGGGCCAGGAAAAGACCGTTTCTGTCAGTACGGCGCCTTCCAGCATCCCTGTGTAGGCCAGGGCAATCAAGGTGATCAGTGTTCCCTGGATATTCGGCAGCACATGGCGGAACAACACCTGCATTTCGGTATTGCCTTTGGCTCGTGCCAGTGTGACATATTCTTTATTCATTTCACTCAGGCAGGCCGCGCGGGTCAGGCGGGTGATCCCTGCCAGGCAAAAATAGGCCAGCAGCGACACCGGCAAAATCAGGTGTGCCACTGCGTTGGTAAAGGCGCCGGGGTCATCGGATAACCAGGTATCGATCAGCACAAAACCGGTTTTTGCCTCAACAGTATACTGGTAGATATCGTCCAGCCGTCCCGGTCCGGGACTCCATTGCAGCGTGGCGTAGAACAGCAGCAGCATCAGCAGCCCCAGCCAGAAAACCGGCACCGAGTTACCGAGGAGCGTCAGGGTGCGGATGATAAAATCAAACGGGGTGCCTGCATAACGGGCGCACAGCACACCGCAGAGAATTCCGAGTGCGGCGCCGATCAGCAGCGCCAGGGTTGCCAGTTCAATCGTGGCGGGCAGCGTGGTCAGCACGCCGTCGAGCACCGGCTGTCCCATAGAGGAGGCCATGCCGAGATCGCCGTGCAGCAGACGCTCCGCATAATGCCAGAACTGAATATAGACGGGCTGATCCAGCCCCAGTTCCAGCCGCACCTGTTCATAGGTTTCATGGCTGGCGTGATCGCCGACAATCTGCAACACCCGGTCAACCGGGGAAAATGCCGACAATGCAAAGGTGATCACCAGTAACCCGAGCAGTGTCAGCGCCAGGGTGAAAACGCCCTGAAGCGTCACACGCAGGGTATGGCGAAACAGTGTGCCGGCAGGGGAAATATCGGACATACAGCAGTTCCTGAATAAAAACAAAACACACAAACCCCGTCAGCGATACTGACGGGGTGATAACCGGGGAAATCAGCAGATTATTTGGTGACTCTGTCGTAATACACCATATCTGCGTTCAATCCCTGCTGATAGCCTTTGACGTTATCCCGCAGTACCACCTGGTTTTGCCCCTGCGCCATAAAGACATACGGAGAGCTGCGCTGCAACTCTTCCTGCATGGCGGTATACATCTGCGCGCGTTTGGCTTTATCCGGCTCAGCGACGGCTTTCAGGGTAGTTTGTGATAACTGCGGTATATCCCAGCCGTTCAGCCATGCGACAGTGCTGCTCTTGCCGTCATTAAAGGCGAAAGCGCTGGCATTGGAATGGGCATCAAAATAGTCCGGGATCCAGAAACGGATTGCCGCCTGATGCTGACGTGCGCGTACACGGGAATAGACCTGACTACCTGCCGCCGGTAATAATTCCACTTTGATACCGCCCTGAGCAAAGCTGGCCTGAAGCGACTGGGCGATAGTGATATACGGCGGTTTATTTTCCACATCGAGGGTGAAATGGGCGTCTTTAATCCCGGCTTTTGCCAGAATTTCTTTGGCTTTGGCGGGATCAAATTTATACGGATTATTTTCCAGCGCGCCCGGTAAACCGACCGGCAGGAAACTCTGATGAATAAAATACTGGCCTTTCAGTAAATCGCGGGTAATCCCTTCGTAATCTACCAGATAACGGGCGCCCTCCCATAATGCCGGGTTTTTCAGCAGCGGATTAGCACTGTTGCCGGTATTAAAGGCCATATAATCCTGTTCGGCGGACGGAATATTTTCCACCCGCACCCCGGCGCTGTTTTTCAGTGCCGCTGTCTGGTCAGCACCCAGTTCACGGGCAATATCCGCATCACCCTGCTGAATGAGCAGACGACGGGAGGCCGGGTCCGGCACATTTTTAATAATAACGGACGGAATTTTTGCCGCGCCGGTGGATACATTCGGGTTGGCGGCCATCACAATCGCCTGATTCGGCTGATACACTTTCAGGGAATAAGCGCCGCTGCCGGCAGAATGTATTTTCAGCCAGGCATTACCGAAGTCATTATTTTTAATATTCGGTGTCACCAGTTTTTCATCCACCACAGACGCTATCGAGGTGGATAACAGATTCAGTGCCACATCCGGGCTGATATCCGCACTCCATTTTATTTTCAGGGTACGATCACCGGTTTTTTCAAACTGCTGCGCGATATTCTCTTTATTCCAGCCGAGAATATTGAGAATAAATGCCGGGGATTTATTCATGATCACTGCACGCTGGTAAGAAAAAACAATATCTTCCGGGCGTACCGGGTTGCCGGAGGCAAATTTTGCATTCTCTTTAATACGGACAGTCAGGGTTTTATTGGCGGCATCGGCCTGCCAGTCTTCCAGTAAAATAGCGTCAAGCTGCTCCGGATTATCGCGGTTCGGCTGAACCAGGCGCTGATATAAACTGGGAACGGTCTGGATACTGGAAAGTTCATTACTTTCTGCCGGATCAAGACTGACAATATCATCCAGACTCTGGACAACAATTAAGGTATTTGGTGGTGTGGCGGCAAATGCGTAGACGGAAAAGAGCAGAGCCAGTGACGCTGCCGGATATGTTTTTTTCATATATTTCCCCTGAAACGCGGTGTTATTGGTTTTTTTAATACTGACACGTTAAAAAAAACAGCGCTGTTTTGCAAAGGCTGTTACGTGCTTGTTTATAACTTTTTGTTATAGCCAAAATTAATCATAGCCTGAAATTTCTGACAGGGAGATTTCACTGGCAAAAAAACAGAAAAACGGTTGTCATATAACAACAAGTTATCAGCTCATAAAAAATAACACTAAAACGGTGCTGTATTGGCAGATGCGGTAACCCGTACAGTTCAGTAATAAACGGGTATAACAGATAGGGGTGGTTAAATAAACCACAGGAACGATATTTGCCGTCAATCCATTATTTTCAGTGCTCACCAGATTGATATTTCAGCGGAATTTTTTGCTTTACTCTTTTTATTTACAGTTGTTTTTTAATTGGTTGTTAATATTTAATCAGCTGAAACTGTGATAGAGGCAGGGTTTTTATCTGTAAAAATTGCTTTTTGTTAATTAAATGTTTATTTTTTTATCCGGGCTGATCAAAACAGCCTGACCATAAGCAGCCTTGGGTTAATGTTTTATTTCAGTGGCAGAAAGGCGCTGTTTGCAGATAAAAACAATCACTGCCCCGGAAAATGTACATCAGGCCGGAAAACAGCACAGATAAACAGGCTGAACCCGTCGCTGACGGCACTTATAAATAAAGCATTTGCGATTTTTTAATCACGTTGTTCATTTAACAGGTGTTATTCAGAAGGGACGGAAGATGAAAAAACACAGTATTGCTCTTTCCCTCACGCAGGCGCTGCTGCTGAGTGCATTCTCTTATTCCGCATTCGCGGCAGATGTTCCGCCGGGAACTAAACTGGCGGAAAAACAGGTTATTGTTATTAATAACGGAACTGAACCGGTATCACTCGATCCGCATAAAGTGGAAGGCGTGCCGGAATCCAATATTATTCTCAATCTGCTGGAAGGGCTGGTCTCCGCTGACGGCGATGGCCATATCGTGCCCGGTGTGGCAGAGAGCTGGTCGACCCCGGATAACCGCATCTGGACATTCACACTGCGGCCGGATGCAAAATGGAGTGACGGCTCGCCGGTGACCGCGCAGGACTTTGTCTACAGCTGGCGGCGGCTGGCTGATCCGAAAACTGCGTCACCTTACGGCAGCTATCTGCATTATGCTTATGTCGAAAACGTGGATGAGATTATCAGCGGTAAAAAACCACCGGAAAGCCTGGGTGTAAAAGCGGTTGATGACAGAACCTTTCAGGTTCAGCTGACACAGCCGGTGCCGTATTTCCCGGATATGCTGAGCCATACCGCTCTGAAACCGGTACCGAAAGGGGCGATTGAACAGTTTGGTGATAAATGGACATCCGCCGGAAAATTTGTTGGTAACGGTGCATATACCCTATCTGCCTGGAATGTGAATGAACGGCTGGTGCTTAAACGCAACCCTGAATACTGGAATAATAAAGAGACGGTTATTGAGCAGGCGACATTCCTGCCGATTCAGTCAGAAACCAGTGATATTAACCGTTACCGTGCCGGTGAAATCGATGTCACCAACAGTGCGGTTCCGCCGGTTTTATTCGCTAAACTGAAAAAAGATATTCCGGCGCAGGTGCAGATTTCCCCGTATTTGTGCACTTTCTATTATGAAATAAATAATACCGCGGCGCCGTTTACTGACCCGAAAGTGCGCGAAGCCGTAAAACTGGGGCTGGATCGCGATATTATCACCCATAAAATCATGGGGCAGGGACAAATTCCCGCGTTTGGTTTTACCCCGCATTATATTAACGGCGGCCATTTCACCACGCCGGAATGGGCATCCCTGACACAGGAACAGCGCAATGAAAAAGGACGTAAGTTGCTGGAAGAAGCCGGTTACAGCGAAAAAAATCCGCTGACCTTTGAATTACTCTATAACACGTCAGATCAGAACAAACAGCAGGCGATTGCTGCTGCCTCTATGTGGCAGAAAAATATCGGCGCGAAAGTGGTGCTGAAAAACCAGGAATGGAAAACATCGAATCAAAACCGTCATGAAGGGAATTATCAGGTGGCCCGGGCGACCTGGTGCGCGGATTATAATGAGCCATCCTCGTTTCTGAACATTTTCCTGTCAGACAGCAGTAATAACACCAGTTTCTACCGAAATACCGCGTTTGACAGTGCAATGCAGCGAGCTTTGCTGGCAACGGATGAAAAAACACGTCAATCCGCTTATCAGGAGGCAGAAACTCAGTTAGATCAGGACTCTGCACTAATTCCTGTTTACTACCGTGTGAGTGTCCGGCTGGTAAAACCATCAGTCGGCGGAATTACCGGCAATGACCCGCTTGATTATATGGATATTAAGCGCTTATATATGGTAGAAACACATTAATAATAAAAATTTGCACTCACTGAGTGCGAAAAAAATGAAGGTGCGGAAGATAAAACGAAAAGCACCGGATAAAAATGCAACAAACGCAAAACACATTCGTCAATGGGGAGTTTATGTAAGATGGTTAATTCAACGAAAAAAACACTGCTGGCACTCAGTGTGGTCGCAGCGATGGGGATGGGTATTGGTACACAGGCGTTTGCTGCGGATGTACCGGCCGGTGTTCAGCTGGCTGAAAAACAGGATTTCATCCGGAATAACGGTTCTGAGCCGCAGTCCCTTGATCCGCATAAAGTGGAAGGGGTGCCGGAAGCCAATATTATCCGTGATCTGATGGAAGGTATTACCCTGGAAGGACCAGGTGGTGAAATTCTGCCCGGCTCAGCAATTTCCTGGGAAAATAAAGATTTTAAAGTCTGGACGTTTAAAATCCGCGAGGATGCGAAATGGTCCAACGGCGATCCGGTCACCGCACAGGATTTCGTCTACAGCTGGCGTCGCCTGGCTGATCCGAATACCGCCTCACCGTATGCCAGTTATCTCCAGTATGCACACGTGGTGAATATTGATGATGTTATTGCCGGGAAGAAAAAACCGGAAGAACTGGGCATCAAAGCGCTGGATGATAAAACGCTTGAGCTGACACTCTCTGAAGAAGTGCCTTACATTCCGAAACTGCTGGCACATAACTCCATGTCACCGGTGCATCCGGCCACGGTTGAAAAGTTCGGTGATAAATGGACGCAGCCGGGCAATTATGTCAGCAACGGGGCATACACGCTGAAAGACTGGGTGGTTAACGAAAAAATCGAACTGACCCGTAACCCGAAATACTGGGATAACGAAAAAACCGTTATCAATAATGTCCGTTTCCTGCCGATTTCCTCTGAAGTCACCGATGTTAACCGTTACCGCGCGGTGAGATCGACATGACGTATAACAACCTGCCGATTGAACTGTTCCAGAAACTGAAAAAAGAAATTCCGGACGAACTGCGCATTTCGTCGTATATGTGTATCTATTACTACGAAATCAATAACGAAAAAGCGCCGTTCGATAACCCGAAAGTCCGCGAAGCGCTGAAACTGAGCCTTGACCGTGACATCATGGTCAATAAAGTCAAAGCTCAGGGTGATACCCCGGCATTTGGTTTCACACCACCGTTTGCGGATGGTATGTCAGCCAAAGAGCCGGAGTGGTTCGCGAATATGACGCAGGATCAGCGTAACGAAAAAGCGCGCAAACTGCTGGAAGAAGCCGGGTTTAACAAAGATAACCCGCTGAAATTTAACCTGCTGTATAACACGTCTGATCTGCATAAAAAAATGGCGATCGCCGCATCATCTATCTGGAAGAAAAACCTCGGTGCGGAAGTTCAGCTGGTTAACCAGGAGTGGAAAACGTTCCTCGATACCCGTCATCAGGGAGCCTATGATGTTGCCCGTGCCGCATGGTGTGCGGACTATAACGAACCGTCTTCATTCCTGAATATGGTTCTCTCTTACAGCAGCACCAACACACCGCATTATAAGAGTGCGGAGTTTGATAAGCTGATGAAGCAATCCCTTCAGGTGAAAACCGACGCGGAACGTGCGCAGATTTACCAGCAGGCGGAAGCTCAGCTGGATAAAGACTCTGCCATCGTGCCTGTCTATTACTATGTCAGTACCCGTTTAGTGAAACCGTACGTAGGTGTCTATACCGGAAAAGATCCGCTGGATCACTTCCACACCAAAAACTTATATATGATTAAAAAATAATACCGACGGTTGGCCGCCCTGCAAAGGGAGGCCTGTGTAGTATGTACCCCGGGAGCGGGTACTGTATAGGAACGGGCAATGTTTAAGTTTATTCTTCGCCGTATACTCGAGGCGATCCCGACGCTTTTTGTGTTAATCACTATCTCTTTCTTTATGATGCGTCTGGCTCCGGGCAGCCCATTTACCGGTGAGCGTAAATTGCCGCCGGAAGTGATGGCGAATATTGAAGCCAAATACCATCTTAATGATCCGATTCATGTTCAGTATTTTGATTATTTAGTTCAGTTATCAAAAGGGGATTTCGGACCTTCCTTTAAATATAAAGATTACTCGGTTAATGATCTGGTCGCGTCAGCGTTTCCGGTCTCTGCAAAACTCGGGCTGGCGGCCTTTGTGCTGGCGATGATTGTGGGGGTAAGTGCCGGTGTGATAGCCGCACTGAATCAGAATACCAAATGGGACTATACCGTCATGGGCTTTGCCATGACCGGGGTGGTTATTCCCAGCTTTGTGGTGGCGCCGCTGCTGGTCCTTATCTTTGCCATCCATCTGCACTGGTTGCCGGGCGGAGGCTGGAACGGCGGGCAGCTCAGCAATATCATTCTGCCGATGGTTGCGCTGTCCCTGGCCTATATCGCCAGTATCTCCCGTATTATGCGCAGCTCCATGATTGAGGTGATGCACTCCAACTTTATCCGTACCGCGCGGGCCAAAGGATTGCCGATGCGTAAGATTGTCTGGCGGCATGCGCTGCGCCCGGCACTGTTACCGGTGGTTTCCTATATGGGACCGGCGTTTGTGGGGATTATCACGGGTTCGATGGTGATTGAGACAATTTTCGGTTTGCCGGGCGTGGGACAGTTATTTGTCAACGGCGCGCTGAACCGGGATTACTCCCTGGTACTGAGCCTGACCATCCTGGTCGGTACACTGACCATCGCCTTTAACTGTATCGTTGATGTGCTGTATGCCGTTATCGATCCGAAAATCCGTTATTAGTCCCGGAGCACGCTATGTTACCGAATGAAAAAAACCGCGAAGCTCTGGAAAATTTTACGGAGCAGCTGGATGTTGAAGGACGCAGCCTGTGGGCGGATGCCCGCCGCCGCTTTATACATAACAAAGCGGCGATTACCAGTCTGTGTCTGTTATTTTTAATTACCCTGTTTGTGATTTTTATGCCGGTACTGTCGGAGTTCGCCTATGACGATACCGACTGGGGCATGATGTCTGCGGCACCGGATATGGAGAGCGGGCACTATTTCGGCACGGATTCCTCCGGCCGTGATCTGCTGGTCCGTGTGGCTATCGGCGGGCGTATCTCACTGATGGTGGGACTGGCGGCCGCGCTGGTCGCAGTACTCGTGGGAACACTGTACGGTGCGATGTCCGGCTATGTCGGCGGTAAAACCGACTCTGTCATGATGCGTGTGCTGGAAATCCTCAACTCCTTCCCGTTTATGTTCTTTGTTATCCTGCTGGTGACCTTCTTTGGTCAGAATATTTTTCTGATCTTCGTGGCTATCGGCATGGTCTCCTGGCTGGATATGGCGCGTATTGTGCGCGGCCAGACACTGAGCCTGAAGAGCAAAGAATTTATTGAGGCGGCGAAAGTGTGTGGTGTGCCGACCCGTAATATTATTCTGCGTCATATTGTCCCGAATGTACTGGGTGTGGTGGTGGTTTACGCTTCACTGTTGGTGCCGAGTATGATCCTGTTTGAATCCTTCCTCAGTTTCCTCGGGCTGGGTACACAGGAGCCGTTAAGCAGCTGGGGCGCGCTGCTCAATGACGGTGCTAACTCCATGGAAGTTTCGCCCTGGTTACTGATGTTCCCGGCAGCATTCCTGGTGGTGACTCTGTTTTGTTTCAACTTTATCGGCGACGGGCTGCGTGATGCCCTTGACCCGAAAGATCGCTGAGGAGGCCGCCATGACTCAGTTATTACAGGTTAACGACCTGAACGTGGCATTCAAAACGCCGGACGGCGATGTCACTGCCGTGAACAAACTTAACTTTTCGCTGTCGGCAGGTGAGACACTCGGGATTGTCGGTGAATCCGGCTCCGGTAAATCACAGACAGCTTTTGCGCTGATGGGACTGCTGGCCCGCAATGGCGTGGTCAGCGGCTCTGCGGTGTTTAACGGGCGTGAAATTCTCAATCTGAAAGAGAAAGCGCTGAATAAAATGCGGGCGGAAGAGATTTCTATGATCTTCCAGGACCCGATGACATCGCTCAATCCGTATATGAAAGTCAGCAAACAGCTTACAGAAGTGCTGATGCTGCATAAAGGTCTGAGTTCTCACGATGCTTTTGAAGAATCAGTCCGGATGCTGGACGCGGTGAAAATGCCGGAAGCCCGTAAACGGATGAATATGTATCCTCACGAGTTCTCCGGCGGAATGTGCCAGCGCGTTATGATTGCCATGGCGCTGCTGTGCAAACCGAAGCTGCTGATTGCCGATGAACCGACCACTGCGCTGGACGTCACAGTACAGGCGCAAATCATGACGCTGCTGAATGAGCTGAAGAGCGAATTTAACACTGCGATTATTATGATCACTCATGACCTCGGTGTGGTCGCCGGTATCTGTGACAAGGTACTGGTGATGTATGCCGGGCGCACGATGGAATACGGTACTGCCCGCGATGTGTTCTACCGTCCGTCACATCCGTACTCTATCGAGCTGCTTAAGGCGGTTCCGCGCCTTGACGGGCCGGAGGACAGTGAGCTTGCCACTATTCCCGGCAATCCGCCGAATCTGCTGCGACTCCCGGCGGGTTGTCCGTTCCGTCCGCGCTGTCAGTATGCGACTGACGAATGTGCCCGGCATGAACCGCCGTTACAGGCATTTTCTCAGGGCCGTTTGCGTGCCTGCTTCAGAACTGCGGAGGAATTGGCATAATGACACATTCAGAACGTCCGGTTCTGCTGGAAATTGAAGATTTAAAAGTCCATTTTTCCATCAGAGACAATAAACAATGGTTCTGGCAGCCGGCCAAAAGCCTGAAGGCCGTGGATGGTGTAACGGTTCGTCTGTATGAAGGGGAAACTCTCGGAGTGGTCGGTGAGTCCGGCTGCGGGAAATCCACCTTTGCACGCGCTATTATCGGACTGGTGAAATCCACCGCCGGGCGGGTAACCTGGCTGGGTAAAGATCTGTGCGGTATGAGTGAAAAAGACTGGCACAATATCCGCAATGACATCCAGATGATTTTCCAGGACCCGCTGGCATCACTTAATCCGCGTATGACTATCGGTGATATCATTGCAGAGCCGCTGCGCACATACTATCCGTCAATGAGTAAGACGGAGGTGGCAGATAAAGTCAAAGCGATGATGATGAAAGTCGGGTTGCTGCCGAATCTGGTGAACCGCTATCCGCATGAGTTTTCCGGCGGACAGTGTCAGCGTATCGGGATTGCCCGCGCGCTGATCCTCGAACCGAAGCTGGTTATCTGTGACGAACCGGTTTCAGCGCTGGATGTGTCTATCCAGGCTCAGGTGGTGAACCTGCTGAAGGAATTACAGCGGGAGATGGGGTTATCTCTTATTTTTATCGCCCACGACCTGGCGGTAGTGAAACACATTTCTGATCGTGTTCTGGTGATGTATCTCGGACATGCCGTAGAACTCGGTACCTATGACGAGGTGTACCACAACCCGCTGCATCCGTATACCAAAGCGCTGATGTCTGCGGTGCCGGTTCCTGACCCGGATAAAGAGCAGAATAAGGCGATTCAGTTGCTGGAAGGGGAACTGCCGTCACCGATTAATCCGCCGTCCGGGTGTGTCTTCCGCACCCGCTGTCCGCTGGCGGACAGTGAATGCGCAAGAACCCGTCCGTTGCTGGAAGGCAGTTTCCGCCATGCGGTTTCCTGCCTGAAGGTTGATCCGCTGTAAATGCGGTCAAGCCGTTAATCGTATTTTTGAGACAGAGCGCCCGGAACGGGCGCTTTTTTTTCATCTTCACATCCCCGTTTTCCGCACCTGCCGCAACATCTGACAGCGCCAGAATGGCATTACGGACTGGTGCCGCAGAGGATCCTGCTGAAATTGATATTATCACAAGGGCATTGATTGCAGGACGGGAAAAATGCCGCTGCTGACAGCGTGACCGGCGGGAAAATTACTCCCGCCAGCGGACGGCGTATTCCGGCGTGCCGGTAAAATGACGGGAAATCAGCACGCGGGCAAAAATCTGGTCGATATCAGCATTTTCATCCGGTGCCAGGCCGATAACCACTTCAGCACATGCCGGGTTCTGTGCCAGAAAAGGCGCAAACTCTGACCAGTCACTGCCGGCCGGTACGATTTCAGCGCCGCCGATCTCTTCAAACTGAAGGTTAAACAGCAGAACATCTGCCGGGTCAAGGTTATCCATTGCCTGTTCCAGAAACAGGTCGTAGGCCATTTCAATCGTTTCTTGCTCGCTGAGGCGGCGGGGCAGAGAGGTACTCATAGGTCAGGTTACATCCCGGTGATCCCCCGCCGTTTTATACCGGCGGGGATAGTAAAGAAGGGCAGTTTATCACAGCAGAGGACTGAAGAAATAACATAACCGCTCGAGAACCCGGTTTGTCAGCGGACGTTTTTCCCACTCGGTGTAATCGAGGCGGGTTGCGCGTGAAATATAGTCATTCTGGACAATATTCAGATCACCGGCAAAACTTCCATCATCGATAACGGCGGTGATTTCAAAGTTCAGCCACAGGCTGCGCATATCCAGATTTACGGAGCCGACCATACTGAGCTGGTCATCCACGAGGACACTTTTCGTGTGCAGCAGACCATCCTCGAACAGATAAATTTCCACACCGGCTTCCAGCAGTTCAGTATAAAACGCGCGGCTTGCCCAGCGGACAAGGAATGAGTCATTGAGACGCGGCATCACAATAGCAACACGCACACCCCGCATGGCGGCGGTGCAGATGGCATGCATCAGGTCATCACTCGGGACAAAATACGGCGTGGTGAAGGTCAGACGCTCCTGTGCGGCGAAAATGGCCGTCATCAGGGACTGCTGAATCAGCTCTTCAGGAAAACCCGGCCCGGAGGCAACAATATTGACGGTATGGCCGCTGTCTTTTTCAAACGGCATTTCAATATCATCCGGCGGAGGCGGTAACCGGCGTTCGCCGCGTTCCATTTCCCAGTCCAGCGCATAGATAATACCGAACAGGGTGGTCACCGGGCCTTCCATGCGAACAAGAATATCGACCCATTCACCGACTCCGGCATCCTGTTTAAAGTAGCGCGGGTCCACCATATTCATGCTGCCGGTGTATGAAATATAGTTATCGATAGTGATAATTTTCCGGTGCTGGCGTAAATCCATACGGCGCAGAGCAAAACGCAGAACGTTAACCGGCAGTGCTTCGACAAACTCGATCCCCGCATCCCGCATCATCTTCGGATAATCATGACGGAAGAAGTGCCAGCTGCCGGCGGAATCAACCATAATCCGGCATTTTATGCCCCGTTTTGCGGCGGCGAGCAGAGCATTGGTGACATTGTCCACATCACCGCCCGGTTTCCAGATGTAAAACACCATATCAATGCTGTGTTTTGCATTTTCGATATCTTTTACGATTTGGCGTAATGAGTCTTCACAGGTGGTAAATAACTGAATCTGATTTCCTTTTACCCCCGGAATGCCCTGACGGTGTTCAATCAGCTGAAACAGCGGTGCAGCCTGAGTGCTGTTTTCAGTGGCAAAAATATGTTTTGACTGGCGCAGATTTTCAACCCAGCCGGAAACAGACGGCCACATTCCTTTTGCCTGCTCAACCCGGCGGCGGCCGAGATGCAGCTCACCAAAGGCGAGATAAGCGATTATCCCGATAAAAGGCAGAATATAAATGATCAGTAACCAGGTCATGGTCGATGTCACCGGGCGGCGTTTGTACATTACGCGGACAGAGATACCGGCCACCAGCAGCCAGTAGAAAAGAATACTCAGCCAATATAACAGCGTATAAAATGTCGACATAGGTATTATCTTTGCCTAAAAAATAAGGTTCGCAGACAAGACAGGCACAGAATCTGATTGATACTCCACCGGAAAATGTACCAGAAAGCTTTCTGTAATGCTGCTATATTTGTGATTTAAGTCAGTTTAACCCCTTTTTTCCGGTAATGTTTGCGGATATTGCGGGAAACCGGTTGGTTATTGTGTCAGGCAGTTTATAATAATTGTCCTTATTATTAGCTTATTTTTTCACACAGTCTAAAAAAGGGTTTAGTTATGAGACACAGCAGACCGGAAGTTGCACGTTGGCGTATGTTACGGCAGGCAACCCGTCGTCGCCGCCGCTGGCTGGAAAGTCAGTCTCGGCGGAACATCCGGATTTTCGCCCTGCGTAAGCTGGATATCGCGAGACAGCGCCGTTCGCTGCTGTTTGCTCATACAGGATTAAGTCACTGAGAAGTGACCATCTGCACGATAAGTGACAATGGTTGCATCTTTCTTATTAAAACTGATTGCTATTTGCATTTACACTAGTGACCATTGTCATTATTAGTTGCTTATAAGATTGTATCGATTATGCCTATTTTTCGCTGGATCAGCTGGCCAATTCTCATTTCTCTTTGTCTGCATGCCTCTGTGGCTGCGGCGATTTACTACAACATGAACAAGGAGGTTGCGGACGAACCAAAGGTGCTGATGGTGGAGATGGCAGCTTTTGCGCCTGCGCCGGCAGCAGCGGTGGCTGAGCCTCAGCCTGAGCCGGAACCTGAAGCAGAGCCGGAACCTGAACCGGAGCCGGTAGTGAAACCGGTGATCGAAAAACCGGTGGAAAAGAAACCGGTTGAGAAAAAACCAAAACCGAAAAAAGAGAAAAAAGTTGAGAAACCCGCCGTAAAACCGGCGGAAATAAAAGCACCGGTTTCAGATAAACCGTTATTCAGCGGCACGCCGGATGGTCAGCAGAACGAGAAAAAAGCCCCTGCCGGCCCGGTCGGAAATAGGCCATCAGCCGGACAGAGTGATGTTGGCGGTGGTGATCCGAAAGCGTTACACCGTTCTGATCCGGTTTATCCGGCACGGGCGCGCAGCCTCGGCAAAGAAGGGAAGGTGCGGGTCAGATTTGATGTCGATAGTGATGGACGTATTCAGAATATTGATATTATCGAAGCATCACCGAAAAATATGTTTGAGCGTGCAGTCCGTGACGCAATGCGTAAATGGCGCTACGAGAAAAAACCAAAGAGCGGCATGACGACAACCATTATTTTCCGGATAGACGGTAAAACCACTATTCAGTAATCAGATAAAAAAGAAAACCCGGCATATAAAATGCCGGGTTTTTTATTCCGCTCTTATTTTCCAGAGAAAAGATCAGTGCGTAAATTCACCAGGTTATCCGGTACTACATGAATAACCCCTTCACCCGGAATATCAATTTCCGCAATCATAAACAGAGCCATCGTTGTCAGCAGAGGCAAAATTAAAATCATAATATTGTTGCCGCGTAACCCCCGGATATTATACCCGATCAGCACATTGGCACTGACGGCAAATAAAATCAGCAATACCCAGGCGGCGCCCGGAATCTGATAACGCCAGCTGGCCATGGTTTTTTCTTCGGAAACATAGAGATCACTGAATGCGGTCAGCACAGACGCAATCACCGGATTGGGTGCTGAGCGGGCTTCAGATGCGGCCAGTTCCCAGAGTGCGGATTGCGCATCAAGGGCAATATCCCGCCATTTTTCATTTTTTGCCTGTGAACCGCTGTTAAAAAAATCAATACGGGCATCAATATACGTGTTAAGGAATATATTTGCCCGCAGGGTATTTTCCGGAGAAAGTAATTGTGCCCGCTGAAATGCATTGCCGATGGCGATTGCCTCATTTTCTTCCATTTGTTCACGGTTATTATAACCGCCGATAGAAATGGTCAGTAAAAAACCGATTAATAAACCCAGCAGCGATAACACGGCACCGAGAACAATTTTGGTTTCATCATCCGCTAATTCTGTTTTACCGTGACGTTTTCTGAACAGGTATTTTCCGGCATAGGCCGAACCGACAGATAAAATAAAGATAACAATAAATAAAATAACGGAATCAGAGACTAAAGCATTAAACAGCGCAGCCATACAGAGACCCTTTAACAGAAAATATCTCAGCAGAACGCTGAAATACAGGTGGAATAAAGCCGGCCTGAAAAGGCCGGCCGGATACAAAACCGTAATATCATCCGCTGACGGGAAATGCTGTCCTTTCTGATTATTTCAGCAGTCTGACTCTGACTGCCTTACCTTTGATTTTACCCTGCTGAAGCAGTTTGCGCGCCTGCTGTGCAATACCCTGACGCACCGCGACATAAGCGTGCATCGGGTGGATCACTATCTTACCGATATCCTCACCGTTCAGCCCCATATCACCGGTCATCGCGCCGAGAATATCCCCCGGACGGATTTTGGCTTTTTTGCCGCCGTCGATACACAGTGTCGCCATTGCCGCATCCAGCGGGGTGATCCGCAGCCCGGCCGGGATTGGCTGCCAGTTCAGTTTCATATGCAGCATTTCTTCCAGTGCATTTGCCCTGACAGCTTCTTCCGGTGCGCACAGGCTGATAGCCAGCCCGCTTTCACCGGCACGGGCGGTACGGCCGATGCGGTGGATATGCACTTCCGGGTCCCATGCCAGTTCGTAGTTAATCACCAGTTCAAGCGCTTTGATATCCAGCCCGCGGGAGGCCACATCAGTGGCGACCAGCACACGGCTGCTGCCGTTGGCAAAGCGGATTAAGGTTTGATCGCGTTCGCGCTGCTCCATATCACCGTGCAGCACCAGGACGCTCTGTCCGCTGCTTTCCAGCGCGTCAAACACATCCTGACAATCTTTTTTGGTGTTACAGAACACCACGCAGGAGGCAGGCTGTTCACGGCTCAGCAATTTTTGTAACAGTTCGGTTTTGCCGCGCCGTGACACTTCATAAAACTGCTGTTCAACAGCAGGCAGTTCATCCGTGCTGTCTGTTTCAATCGTTTGCGGGTCGCGCTGAAAACGGCGGCTGACGGCAGCAATTTCATCCGGCCAGGTGGCGGAGAACAGCAGTGTCTGACGTTCTTCCGGTGTCCGGGAGAGAATATCAGCGATATCATCAGCAAAGCCCATATCCAGCATGCGGTCGGCTTCATCCAGCACCAGTGTGCGGATAGCATCAAGGTGCAGGGTATCTTTGTTCAGATGGTCAATCAGGCGGCCGGGTGTTGCCACAATAATGTGCGGCGGGTGGATCAGGGAATCACGCTGGGCACCAAACGGCACGCCGCCGCATAAGGTCAGTATTTTGACATTCGGCAGATAACGCGCCAGACGGCGCAGTTCACCGGCGACCTGATCAGCCAGCTCACGGGTCGGACACAGAACCAGTGCCTGAGTCATAAATTGTCCGGCATCGATATGCTGTAACAGCCCCAGTCCGAACGCGGCGGTTTTTCCGCTGCCGGTTTTTGCCTGCGCACGGACGTCTTTCCCCGCCAGAATGGCCGGTAATGCGGCGGCCTGAACCGGTGTCATGGTCAGATAACCCAGTTCATTCAGGTTGGTAATTTGTTCTGCGGGAAGTGCATTAAGTTCAGCAAATGAGGTCACGATGAAAATTCCGGATTAAATAAAAGAGAGATTTCCGGCAATGATACTATTACCGGACACCGGTGTCGCGGGGAACCTGCGCTTTATCCCGGCAGACAAAACGGCCACTCAGAAGAGTGGCCGGTATGAAGGGTATTATTTTAAATCACTGTTACTGCTGTCTAACTGAAAATGACGTTTTCCGTCAGGCAGCGGGCGGGGACGGTTATCCGCATCCACAGCAACATAGCTGAAGACAGCCTCTGTTGCCCGGTAGCGGTCACCGATAGGATCGGTGGCGACTTTCTTCACCCAGACCTCGACTTTTACCGTCATGGATGAATTACCGGTTTTCAGGCAGCGCGCATAACAGCAGACCACATCACCGACCGCCACAGAGCGCAGAAAGGTGATGCCGTCCACGCGGACTGTCACCACGCGGCCGAGCGCCAGTTCCTTTGCCAGGATAGCCCCGCCGATATCCATCTGCGACATCAGCCAGCCGCCGAAGATATCCCCGTTGGCATTGGTGTCTGTCGGCATGGTTAAGGTGCGCAGCACCAGTTCCCCGTTAGGTAAACATTGTTGTTGAGTCATGAGAAACACTTACATCCGTTTAACGAAAAAGGACACCGGCGTAAACAAACCGATATCCGGTTGATTTTATTATTTTTCTTCTTCCCGTGGCAGATGACGGTAAATATATACCACACTGGCAACGGTAAATACCAGTGTTACAGCGGTCAGTCCGAAGACTTTGAAGTTCATCCAGGTATCCATCGATAACCAGAAGGCGACATACACATTCACCGCTGCACAGACCATAAAGAAGAGTGCCCAGGCAAGATTCAGACGCTGCCAGACCTGCGGCGGGAGTGTCAGCTCTTTGCCCAGCATTTTCTGAATCAGCGGTTTACCGAAGATAAACTGACCGCCCAGTAACACGAGGGCAAACAGGGCATAAATAATCGTCACTTTCCATTTGATAAACTGCGGATCATGGAAAACGATGGTCAGGGTGCCGAAGACAGCCACAATCACAAAGGTGATAACGGCAGATTTCTCCAGATGTTTATACATGAACCAGCGGGCAGCCAGCGCCACCGCTGAGGCGGCAATTAAGGCACCGGAGGCGTAATAGATATCCACGGTTTTATATATGGCAAAAAAGATAACCAGGGGGATAAAGTCGAGTAGTTGCTTCATAATTGAGTCTGTCCGAAATTTAAATTTATTTTAAGCACGTGGCATCCAGTCGCTTATTTTTAAAGAAAAAAAATATATTACAATTGATTTTGCAATATTTTACAATAAGTCGCGGTCTGACTATCTTCTTTATCCGCGTTCGGTTATAAATCAGTTTAACTATTAGCAGTAAAATTAAATTGTACATCTTAATACGATATTTTCATAAGAGGCGATAATGCAGTCGAACCGATTTTTGCGCTGGATGCCGGGACTTTCTGTTTTTCTGCACTACGAACGAAAAAACCTGCGCTTTGATATCCGTGCGGGGCTTTCTGTTGCTGCCGTGGCATTGCCGGTGGCTATCGCTTACACGGGGCTGATGGGCATTAATGCGATTGTCGGTCTCTATGCCTGTATCCTGCCGATGGTGACCTATGCGCTGTTCGGCTCCTCCCGTCAGCTGATTGTCGGGCCGGATGCGGCGACCTGTGCGGTGATTGCGGCGGCGATTATCCCGCTGGCAAAAGGCGATCCTGACACGCTGTGGCAGCTGGCGATTATCATGACGCTGATGACCGGCGTCTGGTGTCTCATTGCAGGGCACTTTAAACTCGCCGCGTTTGCGGATTTTTTATCACAGCCGATTTTGCAGGGGCTGCTCAACGGCGTGGCGGTGACGATTATTGTCGGGCAGATAGGGAATGTACTCGGGCTGGATGAACTGCCGTCCCAGCTGATTGAGTGTCTGGTGGCTTTGCCGGAACATCTGCATCTTATGCATATGCCGACACTGATCCTCTCCGGTGCCAGTCTGGCGGCGCTGATTTTATTGCGGGCTGTCCGCCGTAACTGGCCGGGACCGCTGATTGTGATGACGATTGCCACACTGATCAGTGCGAAACTGGATTTTGCCTCTATGGGTATTGCGGTAGTCGGTAATCTCGGTAACGGATTGCCGCATATCAAAATGCCGGCGTTTGATCCCGGCCTGCTGCGTGAGCTGGTGATCCCGTCACTGAACCTTGCGGTGATCAGTATTGTCAGCTTTATGATGACGGTGCGCAGTTTTGCCGAGAAAAACGGCTATGCCATCGATGTGGATCAGGAACTGCGGGCACAGGGCTATATTAACATTGCTTCCGGGTTGTCCCAGGGGTTCGCGGTCAGTGCCGCCACCAGCCGTACTGCGGTTAACGATGCCACCGGCGGTAAAACACAGATGGTGTCCCTGATCGCCGCCGGACTGATAGCACTGGTGCTGTTTTTCCTGACCGGCTTCCTCGGGCATATTCCGCTGGCGACACTCGGGGTGGTACTGATTTACTCCTCGTGGTCGATGTTCAGCATCCGTCAGATATTCTCTTTCCGTAAGCGGAATAAATCGGCATTCACACTGGCGCTGTTCACCCTGGTGGCCGTGCTGGTGGTCGGGCTGATCAATGGTATCGGATTTGCGGTTTTGCTGGGGCTGGTGCAGTTCCTGCGTACGGTTTTCCGTCCGACAGATCAGTTGCTGGGGGTGGATGAGCAGGGAATGATCCATTCCATCAATAACAGTAACGTGGATATTAATCAGGTCGACGGACTATTGATGTACCGCTTTAACTCGCCGCTGACTTATTTCAACGTTGCTTATTTTAAAAAGCGGGTGTTACAGGTGGTGAATACGGCACCGAAACGTCCCGGATGGGTGGCGGTGGATGCAACGGTCAGCTTTATCAACAATGATATGAGTGTGTTCAGCACACTGAATGAGCTGGTAACCGAGCTGAAAATCAAAGGTGTCACATTGATCCTGGCCGGACGGCGTACAGAACTGACGCGCTGGGTGTCGGAAAATAAAATCAAACGCAATGATGATGATTTGATTATTGTGCCGGATCTCTATTTCGCCATCCGGCTGATTCAGAGCAAACAGCAAAGCCGCATCAAGGCGATAGAAGAGGCGATGGAGCAGGCCGAAGAGGGAGCGGAAAAACCGCTCACCAACTGATTTCGGCAATAAACCCGCCCTGCGGGCTGCGGCGGAACTGTATGGTCATATGATGCAGTTCCGCAATCCGTTTCACGATAGACAATCCCAGGCCGCTGCCGGTTTTTTCCTGCCCCGGCGGCCGGTAAAAACGCTCTCCCAGCCGCGCCAGTATCTCGTCACTGACGCCCGGCCCGTCATCTTCAATCACTAACTGCTGCGGCGTTAGCGTAAGCCGGACAGTGCCGCCGGTTTTGCCGTAACGGATGGCATTATGCAGCAGATTGCGCAGCATCACGGTCAGCAGCAGTTGTTCGCCGCGGACGGATAATTCTGGTGCGGAAAGATCAGTAATCACGCTGACCTGATGTTCCGCCGCATCCGGTGCCGTTTGTGTAACGGCATCATTGATAATGGCTGACCAGCGCAATTCTGTGCTTTCCTGAGGGCGGGACTGAGACTCCAGCCGCGAGAGGGTCAGCAGCTGATCCACCAGACGGGTGGCACGGTCAATCCCGGTGATCAGATTCGCAGTCACATGTTCACGGGTGGCGGGATCATCCCCGGCAATCTGCATCACTTCCGTCTGGACTTTCAGCGCGGCCAGCGGGCTGCGCAGTTCATGGGCGGCATCAGAGGTAAAACGGCTTTCCCGCTCACGCAGATCACGGATCCGCAGAAATAATCCGTTCAGCGCGTCCAGCATCGGACTGACCTCTTTCGGCAGCACCGGCGGGGCGAGCGGAGTGAGTTCTGCCGGGTTACGGCGCTGTAACTGTCGCGCCAGCAGGCGCAGCGGCGTCAGTGCACGGGTCAGCAGCCACAAAAACAGAAGCAGCATCAGCGGCAGTGCCACCAGCCAAGGAACGGCCTGGGCCGTGATAATGGTCAGTCCCATATCCTCGCGGTATTCCCATTCCTGGCCGGTCACAATGATATAGCGGCCATCGGCGGAGGGCAGCTGTACAAAACGCCACCGGTCGCTGTCATCCGTCAGTGAGCCGTCACGGAAACCATTTTTCTTGTCTGAGAACGGGATTTTCCGGCCGTTCTCACCGTCATCCAGCACCCGCTCTCCCTGCGGGGTAAAAATAGCAAAAGCAAATGCATCATCATCCTGCTTTCCCCGGTTACCGGAGAGCATTTTCTTTGTTTTCTGAATGGCGGACGGCGGAAATTCCAGCCCCGAAGGCAGAACCGACAGGCGTTTGGCAAAGGCCATTTGTTGTGTATCGAATAATTCATTGATGGATTTTGTGGTCTGTATCCAGGCAAACACACTGGCCACACCCCAGGTCAGCAGGGTGAGCAGCAGCAATAATCCGCCCAGACGCAGGCGCAGGCTATATGTTTTCATTATTTTTTCCCGCGACATATCCGACACCATGAATGGTTTTGATAAATCCGCGTCCCAGTTTGCGGCGCAGATGGTGAATATGTACCTCAACGGCATTACTGGAGACATCTTCATCCCAGTTATACAACTTCTCTTCAATCATAGCGCGGGACAGCACTTTCTGCGGATTGCGCAGAAACAGTGCCAGCAGCGCCAGTTCTTTGCCTTTCAGCGATACCGGCACGCCGTTGCGGGTGACAGTCATGGCCACCGGGTCCATTTCTACGTCGCCGAGCTCCAGTTTTTCAGACAGCTGACCGTAACGGCGGCGGATCAGTGCCTGTAACCGCGCAGCCACTTCCGCCAGTGCAAACGGCTTGCACAGATAATCGTCCGCGCCCTGCTGTAAACCGCTGACCCGCTGCTCAAGGGCATCACGGGCGGTCAGGATCAGTACCGGCTCGTCGCGTCCCTGTGCACGCCACTGCTTCAGGATATCCAGCCCGTCCATGCCGGGCAGGGAGAGATCAAGGATCACGGCATCATAAGGAGCAGAATAGAGCGCCTCCCGGCCGGTCAGACCATCAGTAAACCAGTCCGGCGTAAATCCGAGCCTGCTCAGGCCGATTTTCAGCCCGTCACCAATCAGACGATCATCTTCAATCAATAATATCCGCATCATTCTAATCCGTATAAATAGAGCTATACTAGTTTTAACTCAGATGTCTCAGGATAACCACCTGTTTTCGCTGAAATTAAAAAGATAGTCAAAAATGACATCCCCTTAAGATCCAGTTAAGAACTTAATGGTTTAATAGTGTCCATGAAGCAAAAACGCTTCCCCATAAAGGAGATAAATGATGAAAAAATTACCTGCACTCGCATTACTTGCCACTTTACTGGCAGGATCAGCCGGTTCCGTTTTTGCAGCCAACGGCGGTTTTGAAGGTCCCGGCGCGACAGCGGCGGCAACCACCACCACAACGGCACAAAACGGCGGATTCAGCGGCCCTGATGCCCGTAAAATGACCGTCGCGGATGCACTGAAATTATCCGATGATGCTCCGGTTGTGCTGCGCGGCACGATTGTCCGCCAGCTGGATAACAAGCATTATGAATTTAAAGACAACACCGGCACTATCCGTGCTGAAATTTCCCCGAAACGCTGGGACGGACTGAAGGTCACGCCGCAGGATGAAATTGAGGTCGAAGGGGAAATCGACAAAGAGTGGAATAAAACTGAGCTGGATGTAAAAGCCGTGCGTAAAGTACAGTAATCACCACCGCAGTCACAACGAAAAATCAGGCCATCTTACCGGCCTGATTTTTTATCCGTATATGCAGTTTTATAAATCCTGCGGAGATAATGAACGGAGGCATCACTTTCCCGGGTATTGATTTCAAACCCGGATATTTCAGCAATAATCGTCTGATATTCCCTGAACAGTCTGCACATCAGAAACAACTCCTGCCAGTTATTTTCCGTGTCCGCATCAGAATAGGTGTCCAGAACCATCCGCATATCACCGGTGGTCAGATAACGGGACAAATATTTTCCGTCTTTTCCGGTGGTCAGATTAAACCCGCAGGTACAACCAATTTTCCAGTCCAGCATCTGCATAAAAACCGGGCGGATAACATCTTCTGTCATTGCTTTGGCATAGGTTATTTCATTTCTTGCCAGGCCTTTGGCCACATTTGTCACACACCACCAGAATTCATTGGTCGTTTCGGCAAATAAACGGGCATCGGGCGGCGTGATAAAATAACTGCTTTCATCTGCGGGAGCGATACCGGTAAAGAGGCCGTCTTTATCTGCGAGAGGCACAGTCAGGCTGTCGTGTCGGTATTCTGAGGCGAAATGCGTCAGCGGAAACAGTGTCAGATCTATCCGGTGGCCGTCCTCATATATCATCAGCAGGGTATACGCCGCACGGGGCGGTATATTTTCATTGCCCAAAAGCATGTCATCCGGGCATTGCTGTAATACCGGCGTACCGAAAAAGGATTCCCGCAGGGGAGACGTTTTTGCGGCTTCAATATTGTTCACAAAAAAGACAATGTCGAAGTCCTGATATTTATCGGCAGCAACCTGTTTATTTTCCCGTGAACCGTTGAGTACGGCTGCACGGATATTATTATCAGTACAGATATAATCCTGAATTGCCAGATAAATATCATTATCGGTGCGCATATTCCTGCCTTACTGATAGTCGCTGACTGATTGTGATTGTGTAAATAACTGATAGAACCGGAACAGATAAATAATCACCAGTCCGCTGATGACATTATTAATAAACAGAATAAAGGTCATCAGAATATGCTCATTCGCGATAGGAAGTTTACTAAGAAATACTACGGATGCCTGTTTCAGGGCAAACCATATTAAAATAGCCGGCAGAAGTGTCCTGATATTTTTCAGTGCAATATTTCCGCTGATTTTAATGGCGGTAAATACACTGTTTTTTTCGGTGAACATAATGATCGGAGCCAGCGCCAGTAACATTGCCAGAATTAATCCCGGCAGATACATGGCGACCAGTCCGAGTGCAATCACCAGTGAACAAATCAGCAGCAGTACCAGCATGCGCGGAATGCGTCCGGCAGATCCGGTTATTGCCTGTATCGCGGACACTGACTGCCCCTGTGATGAACTGAAAATCAGGAAAATCATGGCGGTCACAAAAACAGCATTGCCCAGCAGGGAGCTGAAGATAGTCCCAAGACCGGTTTTCAGCATCTGCCACTGGTCATCAGAGGTCAGTGCCGCGACAGCCCGCTGAAACCCGCCGGAACCCTCAGTGGCATAGGTGGTCTCCAGGGCGCGGATAAGTGCCAGTCCGTTGGAATTGTAGGTCAGCAGCACATTGAGACCGACGGTAACAGCGGCGGTGAGCAGCGAAATAATCAGAACAGACAACAGCTGATTGCGGAAAAAATTAAGGCTGTCACGGGCAAGAACCGGCACCGGCATGGACATGGAACAACTCCTGTAAGGCGTGGAATAGAAACATTACTGTAATTGTAAAACAGTATGACGGGGATTGTAACCTCTTCATCCGGCGGAAATACAGTGTTCAGACGGAATACCCGGAAAAAAAGAACGTAAAATTTACATATTGCTAACAATAATAAAACAATGCATTCAGCTGAATAGTAAGCGGGATATTTTATAAATTGACATAAGGCAGATAAACAATGATTGCGTTAAAAATGAAAATCATTATTTTTGATATATATCAATAAATGAAAATACCATCATGGAATAATAATTTAGGTCATTGCGAAAAATGCGATTTTTATTTAAATGTTGTGATCTGTCTTAGATCATAATTTGGTTTAAGGCTGTATATTTCAAACTGTACTTATTGTGTTTTTTTTCTTTTTTTAGGATGGGATAGATAATGAAAAAGCTTTCAGCAGTGTGTTTAGCTCTGGCAACTGTTTTACCGTCAGTTTCAATGGCACACCAGGCCGGTGATTTTATCGTTCGTGGTGGTACTGCGACTGTGCGTCCGAATGTCAGCTCTGATAATGTTCTGGGTTTAGGTTCTTTTGAAGCAAATAATAATACCCAGTTAGGTTTAACGTTCAGTTATATGATCACCGATAATATCGGTGTTGAATTACTGGCCGCGACGCCGTTTGAGCATAAAATCTCTGTTCCGGGCGCGGGTGAAATTGCGTCTGCCAAACATTTGCCGCCAACTTTAATGGCACAATATTATTTCCGTACGCCGGAAGATAAACTGCGTCCGTATTTAGGTGTGGGTGTTAACTATACGTTCTTCTTTGACGAAGGATTCAACGATACCGGTAAAGGCGCCGGTTTAAGTGACCTGAGCATGAGCAGCTCATGGGGTGTGGCGGCACAGGCCGGTCTGGATTATGAATTAGACCAGAACTGGATGCTGAACGCCTCTCTCTGGTGGATGAACATCAAAACGGATGTTGATTTCAAAGCCGGTGGTGCAAGCCAGTCTTACAAAACTAACCTCGACCCGTGGGTATTCATGTTTGGTGTGGGTTACAAATTCTGATAATTCCCGTTATCAGTACCATAAAAAATGGCGCAATAATAATTGCGCCATTTTTATATCCGGTAATCTGATATTCAGAGTCACCGCAACTTCATGGAGTTAATCACAACCTGTACACCCGGCACTTTGCGTGCGGTATTCACTGCCAGGTTGGCTTCTTTCTCTGAAGAAACAAATCCGCTCAGCTGAACTTTACCTTTAAACGTTTCCACGCTGATCTGAGTGGATTTAATGCCTTTCTCACCCAGCAGGGCTGTTTTTACTTTTGTTGTGATGACGGAATCATCAAAATAGCCCCCGGTCCCTTCACTGGTAGCACTCGGGGCACAGGCTGACAGAGTGAAAGCCATAAATATGACAACAAAAAATGAGGTGACCAGTTTCATGTACTTCATTATGTTCTCCTTATTACCGGCACGGATCGCAGAATAATGTGTGCCTGACCCTTTCAGTATTGATGAAAACCAAATGTTTCTCAACAAAAAATAACCCGCGGTTAACAGCGGGTTGGGTGAATACTTATAATTGCGTTGCGTTTTTCATTTTCTGCGTAAATTCCCGCAGTTTCTGACACATCACCGGCACATTATCCAGATTTGCGGCGATGATTTTTACCACAGCAGAGCCGGAAATTGCCCCCGCTGCGCCATTTCGCAGCGATTCCTGTACCTGTTCCGGTTCGGAAATCCCGAATCCCTGCACCGGCGGGGCGGCATTCAGTGCGGTCAGTTTTGCGGTCAGCGCAGCCAAGGATTTCTCCGCCCGTTTTTCCGCTCCTGTCACACCGGCACGGGAGAGCAGGTAGGTATACCCTTTCCCGGCGGCGGCAAGTGTCTCCAGTAACTTATCATCCGCATCCGGCGGGCAGATAAAGACCGGTGCGATATTATTGGCCAGCGCGGCATCGCGGAACGGCTGAGATTCATGCAGCGGCACATCAGCGATCAGCACAGAATCCGCACCGGCATTTGCCGCCGTTTCATAAAACTGCTCAATACCGTTGTGAAACACCAGGTTGGCATACATCAGCAATCCTACCGGCAGCTCCGGATATTTCGCGCGGATTTGTGCAATCAGTTCAAAGCAGCGCGCCGGGGTCATACCGGCGGCAAAGGCGCGGAGGTTGGCATCCTGAATCACCGGACCGTCTGCCAGCGGATCAGAAAACGGAATGCCGATCTCCAGGGCATCGGCACCACCCGCCACCAGAGCATCAATAATTTGCAGAGAAACCTCAGCCGACGGATCACCCAGGGTGACAAACGGGATAAACGCGCCCTGATTACGGGACTGCAAACGCTGAAAAAGTTGTTCATACCGGCTCATCAGAAATCACCTCTTGCTTTAAAAATATCATAAACAGTGAAAATATCTTTGTCTCCGCGACCGGAAATATTGACGATAAGAATTTGTTCTTTTCCCGGGTTTTCACGGATCATTTTCAGTGCGTGTGCCAGGGCATGGGAGGATTCCAGCGCCGGGATAATGCCTTCCTGACGGCTCAGCGTTTTAAATGCCTCAAGGGCCTCATCATCGGTGGCGGAGACATAATCTGCCCGGCCGATAGCATTCAGATACGCGTGCTGCGGCCCGACAGACGGGAAGTCCAGACCGGCGGAGATAGAGTAAGATTCCTCGATTTGACCGTCTTCTGTCTGCATCATCGGCGATTTCATACCGAAATAGATACCAATACGGCCATGTTTGAGCGGCGCGCCGTGCTCGCCGGTTTCAATGCCGTGACCGGCCGGTTCGACGCCGATCAGTGCGACGGATTCATCGGGAATAAACCCGGCGAAGGCACCGATGGCATTTGAGCCGCCGCCGATACAGGCGATCACCGCATCCGGCAGACGACCTTCACGGGTGAGGATCTGGGCGCGGGCTTCATCACCAATCATGCGCTGAAATTCACGGACAATGGTCGGGTACGGATGCGGGCCCGCTGCGGTGCCTAATAAATAGTGAGCACAGTCATAATTGCCGCTCCAGTCGCGCAGCGCCTCGTTACAGGCATCTTTCAGGGTGGCGGAACCGCTGTGCACCGGAATGACTTCTGCGCCCATCAGCCGCATACGGAACACATTCGGAGACTGACGTTCCACGTCTTTCGCCCCCATATAAACACGGCATTTTAGGCCGAGCAGCGCACTGGCCAGTGCGGCTGCCACGCCGTGCTGACCGGCACCGGTTTCGGCAATAATTTCTGTTTTACCCATTCGTTTTGCCAGCAGTGCCTGGCCGAGTACCTGGTTGGTTTTGTGCGCGCCGCCGTGCAGTAAATCTTCGCGTTTCAGGTACAGTTTGGTTTTGCTGCCTGCTGTCAGGTTTTTGCACAGTGTCAGAGCCGTCGGGCGTCCGGCGTAGTTTTGCAGCAGATCGGTAAATTCACGCTGAAACTCCGGGTCCGCCTGAGCAGCAATAAAGGCATCTTCGAGCTGATCGAGCGCCGGGATTAAAATCTGCGGCACAAACTGCCCGCCGAATTCACCAAAGTAGGGATTTAATTTACTCATTGTGTTCTGATCCTTTTTCTTTTCAGTCGTAGTCAGGCAACTTTCTGATGTAATTGATTAAATATTTTACGAAGCTTTTCTGCATCTTTAATACCGGGGGCGGACTCGGCACCGGAGTTAAAATCCAGCCCAGCAGCACCGGAAGCGGCAGCGGAGACACAGTTTTCCGCATTCAGTCCGCCCGCAAGGGTAAAGGGCACCGGCAGTGAAGAGGGCAATGTCTGCCAGTTGAAGGTCTGCCCGGTGCCGCCTTTGCCGTTATCCAGCACCAGGCGCACCACGCCGTCCGGAACAGTGATGTCCGCACCGTGCGACATATCCAGTGCTTTCCAGATCTCACACGCCGCTGGGAGATGCAGGCGCAGCAGCGCGATATCATGTTCATCTTCATCACCGTGTAACTGAACCGCATGCAGTTTCAGGCGGCGGGCAATGGCGGCGATATCTGCCGGGTCATGGTTACGGAATACGCCGACATACGCCAGCGGTGCACCGCGCATCACATCTGCTGCCTGAGCCTCATCCACATAACGCGGCGATTTGCTGACAAAAATCAGTCCGCCGAAAGTGGCTCCGGCGTCATAGGCGGCGCGGGCATCTGCTGCGCGGGTCAGTCCGCAGACTTTGTGCCCGCCGTAAATCAGGCGGCGGATAGCCGTGTCCAGATCCGGCTGCGCCATAATGGCACTGCCGATCAGAAATCCGTCAGCATGGGGGCGCAACTCACGGATATGCTGATGCGTGGTAATGCCGGATTCACTGATAATAATACGGTCAGCGGGAATGTGCGGGGCAAAATCCGCAGTCCGGCGGCGGTCAATGGAGAGGTCGCGCAGATCCCGGTTATTAATGCCGATAACCTGAGCATCCAGGGCAACAGCACGGCTCAGTTCCTCTTCAGTACTGACTTCTGTCAGCACCCCCATATTGAGGGAGTGTGCCAGTGTTGACAGCGAGTGATAGTCCGCATCATTCAGGACAGAGAGCATCAGCAGAATGGCATCCGCACCGTAGTGGCGGGCGAGATACACCTGATAAGAATCAATAATAAAATCTTTGCACAAGACCGGCTGTGTGATCAGTGCGCGCACCTGCCGCAGATAGTCATGTTGCCCCTGAAAATATTTCTCGTCAGTGAGTACAGAGACTGCTGTGGCATACGGCGCATAGGCTGCCGCGATTTCACTGAGGTTAAAATCCTGACGGATAAGCCCTTTCGACGGAGAGGCTTTTTTGCACTCCAGAATAAACGCAGTTTCCGCATCGCGCAGTGCCTGATAAAAATTCCGGTCACTCAGCGGAAGATCATTCGCGAAACTCAGCAGCGGCTCCTGTTTCTTCCGTGCAACCAGGGAAATACGTTTGTCATTTACAATCTGTTCTAATACGGTGCCTTTCATGGTTTATCCTCTCGCGGCCAGGGCGGTGACGTGCTCAAAGGCGTTACCACTGCGGATCATTGCCAGCGCGTGCTGCGCATTGTCCTGTAAGTCTTCGTTATCATTGAGTTTCATCAGCAGGGCGACATTGGCGGCCACGGCGTGACTCTGTGCTGCGGTGCCTTCTCCCTGCAATAACCGGGTCAGCAGCTGACGGTTTTCTTCCGGGGTGCCGCCGCGCAGTTCCTGCATGTTGTAACCCGGCAGGCCGAAATCATCTGTGGTCAGGCGGTATTCGCGGATCTCGCCGTTATGCAGTTCGGCAACCTGTGTCGGCGCATGCAGGGAAACTTCATCCATCCCGCCGCTGTGCACCACGGCGGCACGCTGGTAACCGAGGACTTTCAGGGTTTCCGCGACAGGGCGGATCAGTGCCGGGCTGTACACGCCGATCAGGGCAACCGGCGGACGGGCCGGGTTGATCAGCGGCCCGAGGACATTAAATAAGGTGCGGGTTTTCAGCTGCTGACGCACCGGCGCGGCGAAACGGAAACCGTCGTGATAGTGCGGGGCAAACAGAAAACAGACACCAACATCATCCAGTGCGCTGCGGGACACATCCGCCGGGGTATCCAGCGCGATCCCGAAGGCATTCAGTAAATCAGAAGAGCCGGTTTTGCTTGAGACACTGCGGCTGCCGTGTTTGGCGACTTTGATCCCGCAGGCCGCTGCCACAAAAGCACTGGCTGTGGAGATATTGATACTGTCGGAGGCATCACCGCCGGTACCGACAATATCACTGAAACGGTAGTCCGGACGCGGGAAAGCGCGGGCATTGTTCAGACAGGCCTGGGCTGCACCGGCGATTTCATCCGGCTGCTCACCGCGCATTTTCATACTGATCAGCGCCGCCGCCAGCTGGGTTTCACTCAGTTCTCCCCGGATAATCGCGGAAAATAATTCCCGGCTTTCCGCCAGGGTAAGTGCTTCACCCCGGTAAAGTTTTTCAAATAACATTTGCATCTCTCTGTTCCTTAATCTGTTTTTTTATCTGTTTTTCAGGTTGAGTTATGCCTGTGCCCACGCCAGGGTATTGGCCAGCAGGGTCGCGCCGTCCGGTGTCAGGACGGATTCGGGGTGAAATTGTAAGCCGCAGATTTTGTCCTGTTCATGGCGGACGGCCATCACAATGTTGTCGCTGGTGGCGCACACGGTCAGGGCTTCCGGGATAATTTCCGCTGCCAGCGAGTGATAGCGTGCGACTTTCATCGGGTTCGGCAGACCGGAGAACATAGATTGCTCATCGTGGTGCAGCTGACTCGCTTTGCCGTGAAGCACCACACCGGCGTGGCTGACTTTGCCGCCGTAAGCTTCCACAATCGCCTGATGGCCGAGACAAATGCCGATCACCGGATAACGTCCTCTGACGCGGCTCAGCACTTCCGGCTGGCATCCGGCATCTGCCGGTTTTCTGGGACCCGGCGAGAGTACCAGCACCGGATTCTTCATGGTTTCCAGTGCGGAAAGAATAACGTCTGCCGGAACCCGGTTACGGTAAATCACCACCTGATGTCCCTGAGCACGGAACTGATCAGCCAGGTTATAGGTAAAGGAATCGACATTATCGAGCAGTAAAATATCAGCCATCAGAATGTCTCCTCTGCATGATGGGCGCGGGTGATGGCGCGGATCACCGCGCGGGCTTTGTTGCGGTTTTCATCAGCTTCCGCCTGCGGGTCGGAATCCAGCACCACACCGCCGCCGGCCTGTACTGTGGCAATGCCGTTTTCCACATAGGCAGAACGGATGACGATGCAGGTATCAAAGGTGGTATCGCCGCGGAAATAGCCGACTGCGCCGCCATAGCTGCCGCGGCGGACTTTCTCTGCCTGTGCAATCAGTTCCATTGCGCGGACTTTTGGTGCGCCGGTGAGTGTACCCATGTTCATGCAGGCCTGATAGGCATGAAAAATATCAAGGTCACCACGTAATTCGCCGGTGACACGGGATACCAGATGCATAACAAAGGCATAGCGATCCACTTTGGTCAGTTCCGCCACACTGCGGCTGCCGGGACGACAGATACGGGCGAGGTCATTACGGGCCAGATCAACCAGCATAAAGTGCTCGGCCAGCTCTTTCTGATCCGTGCGCAGATCCAGCTCCAGACGACTGTCTTTATCCGCATCCACCGAACCGTCCGCTGACAGACCGCGCGGACGGGTGCCTGCAATCGGGTAAATTTCAATCTGACGGGTTACCGGGTCATATTTCAGGGCGCTTTCCGGTGATGCGCCGAACAGGGTGAAATCCGCATCCTGCATAAAGAACAGATAAGGACTCGGGTTACGGGTTTTCAGTTCACGGTAAGCGGCCATCGGGGACGGACACGGCAGCTGAAAACGGCGTGACGGCACGACCTGGAAAATATCACCCTGAACGATGGACTGTTTTAACTGATTCACAATAGTACAAAAATCAGTATCTGAATGTGACGTTGTCACGCTGATATCCACCGGAGCAACAGCGGCAAAACCGGTCACCGGCTGTACCAGAGCAGTTAATACCTGCTGATGCTGTGCTGTCAGCCGGGCCTGTTCTGCGGCATCCGCCGTAAATGTCAGCGTGACGAGTTCGCTGGTCTGCTGTTGATGGTCAATGGTCAGCAGCGTTTCTGCGAGATAAAAACAGTAGTCCGGGCAACTGTTGGTGCGCTCAACCGCCGGCAGTGCTTCAAAGGCGGCGACCAGGTCATAGCTGAACAATCCGCCGCAGAACAAGGCGTGTCGGTCTTCCGCCTGTGACGGCAGATTCATCAGGGTACGCAGCACATCAAAGACAGAGGCGGCGCGCAGACGGGTATCTTCATCCGCATGGGCGGCCGGTGCAGTAAAATGTAGTGTCAGCGTGTTCCCGCTGATTGTTCCGGCGGACAGGCGATCCTGTAATACCGGCAGCAGCGCCGCGCCGTTGGCGGTCAGGGCTTCGGCGGTCACGGTGTGCCCGGTGCAGCGGATACGCAATGCACTGTGCAGCACCAGCATGCTTTTTAAATTTGCTCTGGACGCGATTTCGGCGGATTCTAATAACAGCGTTGCAGGACGCTGTGCACAAAGTGCGGTAAATACCGCCGCCGGGTCGGGCTGATAAGCCGGATAATCTGTCCGGATGTGTTGTTTGAAAATCGTGCTGACCATAATAATTACCTTGCTATGTGAATTTTTCGCCATAAAAAAACCCGCCTCGGGGGCGGGTTCTGTGCTCTGGTACAGCCGGTTAACTGACATGCACGCACAACCATTCCGCCCGACGGGAAAGATTGCGCCACCAACGATTGTTCAGTTTGTGCATGTTCATGGGATGTCCTTAGTATAAACAGTGATTACAGATAACTCGCTCTGTGTACTAGTTAACTAGATCGCGATTGGTGTGTCAAGGCTTTTTGTGGAATACTGTGCTGCCCGCAAAAAGGCGGGTTAAACACAGCATTGTCAGAACAGAAGGGAAACGCGATGGAGCCGGAGAATACAGGTATTGACCTGTCGTGCTATGATTTACACAGCCATACCACTGCGTCAGACGGCATGCTGACACCGGAGCAGTTACTGGACAGAGCCGTTGAGATGGGCGTGACCGTGCTGGCGATTACCGATCACGACACCACGGATGCACTTCCGGCGGCACATCATTATCAGCAGACGAATAATTTACCGCTGACAGTGATTAATGGTGTTGAAATATCAACGCTTTGGGAACATCATGAGATTCATATTGTCGGGCTGAATATTGATATTACGCATCCGGCAATGACAGAATTACTGGCGCAGCAGTCAGCACGGCGCCGGGCACGCGGTATGCTTATCAGTGAACGGCTGGCAAAGGCCGGGATTGAAGGCACCTGGGAAGAGGCGAATGAAATGGCACAGGGCGGTGAAGTTACCCGCGGACATTTCGCCCGGGTATTGATTGCCCGTGGTGTGGAACCGACTATTCCGAAAGTGTTCAAACGCTATCTCGCCCGTAACAAAACCGGTTATGTGCCGCCGCAGTGGTGTGATATCCCCGATGCAGTGCAGGCTATTCATGCCGCCGGCGGACAGGCGGTGCTGGCACATCCCGGACGTTATGATTTATCCGCCAAGTGGCTTAAGCGCCTGTGTGATTTCTTTAAACAGGCCGGGGGCGATGCTATGGAAGTGGCACAGTGTCAGCAGGCCCCTGATGAGCGCCGGACACTGGCACAGTATGCCGTGACGTACGGATTAAAAGCTTCCCAGGGCTCCGATTTTCATCAGCCGTGTTCGTGGATAGAACTGGGCCGTAAATTGTGGTTGCCGGGTGATGTGATACCAATCTGGCAGGATTGGTCATTGAAGGATTAACAGAGGAAACAACATGGGGCAGATGTTTTATATCCATCCGGATAACCCGCAGGCACGCCTGATTAACCAGAGTGTGGACATCTTTAATAAAGGCGGTGTGGTGATTTACCCGACCGATTCCGGTTATGCCATCGGCTGCCGCCTGGAAGATAAAGACGCGTTACAGCGGATCTGCCGCCTGCGTCAGATAGACAGCAATCATAACTTTACCCTGATGTGCCGTGATTTATCGGATATCTCCACGTATGCGCATGTGGATAATACGGTATTCCGTTTAATCAAAAATAATACACCGGGTAATTACACCTTTATTCTGCGGGCGACCAAAGAAGTGCCGCGCCGTCTGATGAGTGAAAAACGCAAAACCATTGGTCTGCGTATTCCGTCAAATCCGATTGCGATGGATTTGCTTGCCGCAATGGGGCAGCCGCTGATGTCTGCCAGTCTGATTCTGCCGGGTAATGATTTTGCGGAATCTGATCCGGAAGAAATTAATGACACCCTGGGTAAGCAGGTGGATTTGGTGATCCACGGTGGTTATATCGGCCAGCAGCCGACCACGGTGATTGATCTGACTGACGACGTACCTGTAGTGGTGCGTGAAGGAACCGGAGATGTAACGCCGTTCCGGTGACCGCCATGTGCGTCACATGTGTAAAATGCGTTAGCGCCGTGCATTAACCTGTGTATAATGCTGCGGTTGATTTTTATGACGCCTGTGAAAGGCGACAGCAGAGGGTGCTCAATGAGCCAGAAAACAGAAAAGTTACAGAAGGTGTTAGCGCATGCAGGGCATGGCTCACGCCGGGAAATTGAAGGACACATCGAAGCGGGACGTATCTCGGTTGATGGCAAAACCGCCACACTGGGTGACCGTATCGATGTTAATACCAATGCTAAAATCCGCCTCGACGGCCGGATTTTAGGTATCAAAGATGCACAGAAAAATCCGTGCCGTGTGCTGGCGTATTATAAGCCGGAAGGCGAATTGTGTACCCGCCACGACCCGGACGGTCGTCCGACAGTCTTTGATCGTCTGCCGCGCATTCAGGGAACCCGCTGGATTGCGGTCGGCCGCCTGGATGTGAATACCAGCGGCTTGCTGCTGTTCACGACAGACGGGGAACTGGCAAACCGCCTGATGCACCCGAGTCGTGAAGTGGAGCGTGAATATGCGGTCCGCGTTTTCGGTGAAGTGGATGATGCCAAACGCAATCAGCTGCTCAAGGGTGTTCAGCTGGAAGATGGCCCGGCCTCGTTCCGTTCACTGAAATTCAAGGGCGGGGAAGGTATCAACCAGTGGTTTAATGTGTCGCTGACAGAGGGCCGTAACCGCGAAGTCCGCCGGATGTGGGAAGCGGTCGGTGTGCAGGTCAGCCGCCTGATCCGTGTCCGCTATGGTGATATCGATCTGCCTAAAGCACTGCCGCGCGGTGGCTGGGTGGAACTGAACCTGGATAAAACCAATTATCTGCGCGAACTGGTGGGACTGTCGCCGGAAACCACCACTAAGGTTTCTGTGGAAAGTGATAAACGCCGGATCAAAGCCAATCAGATCCGCCGTGCAGTAAAGCGTCACTCACAGGTAGGCACTACCGCATCAAAACGCAATTCCGGACGTCCGTCATCAACCCGTCAGGGCACCGGAAATACACAGAAACGCCGTACCGGTAAATAATAATATAGTTACGTAAACCGGTATCCGCTTTTATAAACGTCCTGAGCCTAAAGCCCGGGACGTTTTTTTTTACAGGGATCATGCAAATACCTGCGGTGTGGGTTAAAATAATTAAACCAGTATTTCCCGCCGGTGAATGACCGGAAAACAGAGATATATCTGCGAGGAGATGATCATTGCGATAACCAGATGCGGTCTGTTGACGCTCATCGTTCTGCTCTCCGGATGTGGTGACGAGACACAGCACGACACGCCTGAACTGAGCCGGTATTACTACAGTAATATTACCGGGGATGACCTGTTTTTTACGGTAAACGGAAAAAACTATCACCTTGCACACGGTGCGGAGGGAATTACATATCTGCCGTCCGGGCTGAATAAGCTGGAAACCCCGCAGGGACAGCAGATTTCCTTTCTGGCATATCCCGGAAACAGCGGCGGGATACTTAACCCGTCCCGTGCCCGTTATTATTCCTATACCATTCATGACGGAGATACACTGTATTCACCGCAGTTTAATTCCCTTATAAAAACATTTAAATTCGACGGTCACTATTATCAGGGGCCATTGCAGATCAGTAATGCAGAAATTATCGATAATAATGTGTTTAAATGCCGTTATTTTTCCGATATCCCCGATATTAAAGCGGTATTGGACAAATTTGTTGCCGGAGAAAAGGGGATGGTAACTGTCTGTATGAATGAAAATGAATTTCGCCGCTTTCTGGAATACAATCCGCGCGGCATCAGTTTATTACCGGATGATACGGTGATCACGCCGGGCCGGGATGCGGATATAAGTAATCATGCCCGCCTGCGCGATATTCAGTTTCAGGACCCGGAACTGCGTGAGACAGCTGCGGAAATAGCAGACATTATGACAGAGTTTCAGCATCAGACGGATGTGAACGGAAAATATGAAATATACAGCCGTTATCACAGGGTTCTGATGCGGATGGCAAACTATTACCGTCAGTCACTGCTGCAAAGTGATAAAGAGAATAAAACGGATAAAGAAGAGAGCCGGAAATTCAGTGAGTTTATACAGGAAACCGGTGAAATTTTTGGTGCCGGGGTTTTATTGCTGCAAACAGATGAGGCAACCCCGGCACACTGACGTCACTGCCTTTTATTATTCCGCCGGGCCGGCTTTGCGGCCGGGCTGTGCATCATAGCTGATTCCGTTTTTATCTGCGCTGTCGTCACACATCACATATAAATAGGTTGGCATGATATCTGCCGGGGTTTTCAGTTTTTCTGATGCTTCATCCGGGAATGCGCCTGCGCGCATGGCCGTCCGGGTACCGCCGGGATTGATGCAACTGACGCGCAGGCCGGTGCCTTCATATTCCTGAGCCAGAACCTGCATCATACCTTCAGTGGCAAATTTGGAGACCGCATATGCGCCCCATCCGGCACGGCCTTCGCGGCCGACACTTGATGATGTGAATACCAGCGAGCTCTGCGGGGATTTCAGCAGCAGCGGTAACAGTGCCTGCGTCAGTATAAAGGTACCGTTAACATTTACCTGCATCACTTCCTGCCATAACTGCACCGGCTGTTCACTGACCGGTGCGACCACGCCCAGAATACCGGCATTATGCAGCACACCGTCTAGGCGTGGTACTTCCTGTGCCAGTGACGCGGCGAACTGACGGCTCTGATCTTCTGTCAGTGTCAGCAAATCCTGATGATAAATGCGGGGTGTTGTTCCGTAATGTTGAGCGATCTCATCACGGACGGCCTGTAATTTGGATTCTGTCCGGCCGGTCAGAACCAGCTCCGCACCGTAACGGGCATAGATCAGGGCGGCCTCCCGGCCGATTCCGTCACCGGCACCGGTTATCAGTATAATTTTATTTTTCAGTGCATCAGGAAAGGACGGGGAAAAGCGGGATACATCATTATTATGCATGGCGATAACTCCGGAAAAACGAATGGACGGGTATCACATCCCAGACAGGGTGTGAACCCGTTTTCATCATACCGTTCTCAGGGCGTGATTGCCATCAAGGGTTACAAAACTAGTTGAGCATTTATCAAATTTTTTAGTTAAAATAGCGCCATTCAATTTAACAGCATTAAGGTGTGCCGGTGGAGTTTTTCTCACAATACGGTTTGTTTCTTGCAGAAACCGTAACTATTGTTCTGGCAATCATTGCCATTGTCGTGTTTTTTGTCATGCTCAGTATCCGTAAAGGGCAGTCTTTGGGTAAATTACGTCTGACCGATCTGGGCGAAAACTACCGCGACAGACAGCGTGAAATGCAACATGCGCGCATGAGCGAAGCAGAGCAGAAAGTCTGGAATAAAGCGTTTAAAAAACAACAAAAAAACGAAGATAAAAAAGACAAAAGCAACGCCAAAAACGGGCAGACCCGCCTGCGCAAATCCTGCATCTATGTGATCGATTTTAAAGGCAGTCTGGATGCGCACGAAGTGGAATCACTGCGTGAGGAAATCACCATTATTCTGTCTGTGGCCGAACCCGGCCTGGATGAAGTACTGGTGCGTCTGGAAAGCCCCGGCGGACTGGTGCATGCCTATGGCCTGGCAGCCGCTCAGCTGACCCGTCTGCGTGAGAAAAATATCCGTATCACCATCGCGGTGGATAAAGTTGCGGCCAGCGGTGGTTATATGATGGCGTGTGTGGCGGACAAAATTGTGGCGGCCCCGTTTGCCATCCTGGGGTCGATCGGGGTAGTGGCTCAGGTGCCTAACATCCATCGCCTGCTGAAGAAAAATGATATTGATGTGGAAATGCATACCGCTGGTCAATATAAGCGCACGCTGACATTCATAGGGCAGAATACCGATGAAGGCCGTGAGAAATTCCGCCAGGAGCTGGATGAAACGCACGTTCTGTTCAAAAATTTTGTCTCTCAGAACCGTCCGTCCCTGGATATTGAGAAAGTGGCGACAGGTGAACACTGGTACGGTACTCAGGCAAAAGAGCTGGGACTGGTTGATGAACTGGCAGTGAGTGATGATTTAATTGTCGCGGCAATTCCGGATCACGAAGTTATTCAGGTGCGTTATTTCCGCCGTAAGCGTCTTATCGATAAAATCACCCAGAGTGTGATGATAAGCGCGGACCGCCTTATTCTCCGCTGGTGGCAGCGCGAGAATGGTCCGATCGGAAAATAATCGTCTCAATATAAATAACGGCAGCGCAGGCTGCCGTTATTCTTTGCAGATTATTATCCTGCCGGTGACTATTCCGGCATCCTCCGGTTAATCCGCCAGATGATATTGTTCTGACAAAACGTGAGCGAGATGTTTAAACATATTAAAGACGGCCACACTTTTGAGTGTCGGCAGGCCCTGGTCGTCTAAAAAGTATTCACCTTTAAAAACCAATACGCCGGATTTCTGTTCAACATCATCAGCCTGCATACCTTCCAGAAAATCTTCATGTTCCTGTATGATTTTATTGGCTTTTTCTAACAGCTCTTGTTTGCCGATGGCGATGGTTTCTTTTTGCATTCTGTGAACTCCTTTGAAAAATAATTTGTTGCGCATCACTATTTATCAGGTAGAGTGTGAACTTTTCAAGAGTCCCGCAAACTGGCGGGAAGACTATTTGCGTAATACACTCCGGTGACGGCGATATTAAAAATACATCATTTCCTGACAGATGTTTTGAGTTGAAACAAAGCATTAGTATAAAAAGAGTTGATCTATTACGAAAGTGCCTCAATATAAAAGGCAGTGTATTTGACGCAAAAATTGGCGTTTTTATAATCGCCCCGAAAATTTAGGTAATGATAATTATGGGTAAAGCTCTTGTCATCGTGGAGTCCCCGGCAAAAGCCAAAACGATTAACAAGTATCTCGGCAAAGACTACGTGGTGAAATCCAGCGTCGGTCATATCCGGGATCTGCCGACGAGTGGTTCAGCGAGCCGTAAACCCGCTGCCGCAGGCGATAAAACGAAAAAAGTTAAAAAAGACGAACGCACAGCGCTGATCAGCCGGATGGGTGTTGACCCGTACCACGGCTGGGAAGCGGATTATCAGATTCTGCCGGGCAAAGAGAAGGTCGTTTCAGAGTTACAGCACCTGGCCGCCGATGCGTCACACATCTATCTCGCAACGGACCTTGACCGCGAAGGGGAAGCCATTGCATGGCACCTGCGGGAAGTCATCGGTGGTGACGACAGCCGTTTCAGCCGGGTTGTTTTTAACGAAATCACCAAAAATGCGATAAGTCAGGCGTTTGAACAGCCGGGCGAACTGAATATTGACCGGGTGAATGCCCAGCAGGCGCGCCGCTTTATGGATCGCGTTGTGGGTTACATGGTTTCCCCGCTGCTGTGGAAGAAAATTGCCCGTGGTTTATCCGCCGGTCGCGTGCAGTCCGTCGCAGTGCGTCTGATTGTTGAGCGCGAGCGCGAAATCAAAGCTTTTGTGCCGGAAGAGTACTGGCAGATCCACGCACTGCTGTCTGATAAAAAAGCACAGCTGCGCATGGAAGTGGCGCAGGAAAACGGAAAAACCTTTAAAGCGGTCAATGAGAAACAGGCAAAAGCGGCTGTCAGCAAGTTACAGGCCGCCACCTTCAAAATTATTGACCGTGAAGACCGCCCGACGTCCAGCAAGCCGGGTGCACCGTTTATTACCTCCACACTTCAGCAGGCCGCGAGTACCCGCCTGAGTTTTGGTGTGAAGAAAACGATGATGATGGCACAGCGTCTGTATGAAGCCGGTCATATCACCTATATGCGTACCGATTCCACCAACCTGAGCCAGGATGCCATTACGATGGCGCGTGATTATATCACTGAGAATTTTGGTGATAAGTATCTGCCTGCCTCACCGAATCTGTACAGCAACAAAGAGAATTCCCAGGAAGCGCACGAAGCTATCCGTCCGTCTGATATCGCGGTAACGGAAGAGATGCTTAAGGATATGGAGCCGGATGCACGCCGCCTGTATCAGCTTATCTGGCGTCAGTTTGTGGCGTGTCAGATGACACCGGCAAAATACGATTCCACCACACTGACTGCGGAAGCGGGCGATTTCACACTGAAAGCCAAAGGGCGCACGCTGCGTTTTGACGGCTGGACCAAAGTGATGCCTGCACTGCGTAAGAATGATGAAGATAATACCCTGCCTGCGATTGCGCCGGGTACGGTCATGACGTGTGAAGCGATCGAGCCTGTGCAGCACTTCACCAAGCCGCCGGCACGTTTCAGTGAAGCGTCGCTGGTTAAAGAGCTGGAAAAACGCGGTATCGGGCGTCCGTCCACCTATGCGTCAATTATTTCCACCATTCAGGATCGTGGTTATGTGAAAGTGGAAAACCGCCGTTTCTATGCCGAGAAAATGGGTGAGATTGTCACCGACCGTCTCGAAGAAACCTTTGCGGAACTGATGAATTACGATTTTACCGCGCGGATGGAAAATCAGCTCGACCATATCGCCAATAATGAAGCGAAATGGAAATCTGTGCTGGATGAATTCTTTGCCGATTTCAGCAAGCAGCTGGATAACGCGGGCAAAGATCCGGAAGAGGGCGGCATGCGGATGAACCCGATGGTCATCACCTCGATCATTTGTCCGACCTGTTCCCGTCCGATGGGGATACGCACCGCTTCCACCGGGGTATTCCTGGGTTGTTCCGGTTATGCACTGCCGCCGAAAGAGCGTTGCAAGCAGACCATCAACCTTATTCCTGAACATGAAATCCTCAATATTCTTGAAGGGGATGATGCGGAAACCAACGCACTGCGTGCCCGCCGCCGCTGCCCGAAATGCGGCACTGCGATGGACAGCTACCTGATCGACACCAGCCGTAAACTGCATGTCTGTGGTAACAACCCGGAATGTGAAGGGTACGAAGTCGAAGAAGGTGAGTTCCGTATTAAAGGTTATAACGGCCCGGTCGTTGAGTGTGAGAAATGCGGCTCTGAAATGCACCTGAAAATGGGGCGTTTCGGTAAATACATGGGTTGTACCAACGACGAATGTAAAAATACCCGTAAAATTCTGCGTAACGGCGAAGTGGCTCCGCCGAAAGAAGATCCGGTCCCGTTACCGGAACTGCCGTGCGAGAAATCAGACGCGTACTTTGTGCTGCGTGATGGTGCGGCCGGTATCTTCCTGGCGGCGCATAATTTCCCGAAATCACGGGAAACCCGTGCACCGCAGGTGGCAGAACTGGTTCGCTTTAAAGATCGTCTGTCTGAAAAAATGCGTTATCTGGCCGATGCGCCGGTCGCTGATCCGGACGGCAATCCGACAACGGTACGCTGGAGCCGTAAAACCAAGCAGCAGTACGTGGCATCCGATAAAGACGGCAAAGCGACCGGCTGGTCTGCATTCTATATCGATGGCAAATGGGTTGAGAAAGCCAAATAATCTGTCGTTATAATATCGGCGGTATCGCAATAATAAGAACCGGTCAGGGTTTCCCTGACCGGTTTTTTTTATCCCTGAACAGAGAGTAATAGCGTTTTGTTATAAATATCGATGAAAATAGCCTAAGAGGGAATCACCGCGATTTTGCGCGCTTCGCCGGGGAATAGGCAATATCAGGGCATTGGACTGTTATTTTTTGGCTGGTGTCCATGCGGTTTTTGTTATATCGTCGCTGAATAGAATAGCGTTATAACAATTTGTTCACTTATTCTTTTTAGTAATAACAAAGATGAAAAAGAAGTAAGCAATGTCAAACCTGCACGGAAAGGAATAAGCGGATGAAATTACAGCAGCTGCGTTATATTGTGGAAGTCGTTAATCACAATCTGAATGTCTCCTCGACCGCCGAGGGGCTGTACACATCACAACCCGGTATCAGTAAGCAGATCCGTATGCTGGAAGATGAACTGGGTATGCAGATTTTTGCCCGCAGCGGTAAACATCTGACCCACGTAACACCGGCCGGAGAATCCGTTATCCGTATCTCCCGCGAAGTACTGGCAAAAATTGATGCCATCAAAGCTGTTGCCAGTGAGCACACCTATCCGGAGCAGGGAACCCTGAGTATCGCCACAACGCATACCCAGGCGCGTTATGCACTGCCGCCGGTGATTAAAGGCTTTATCGAGCGTTATCCCCACGTTTCCCTGCATATGCATCAGGGTACACCGACACAGATTGCCGAGGATGTCTGCAAAGGCAACAGTGATTTTGCCATCGCGACAGAAGCGCTGCATCTGTATAACGATTTGATTATGCTGCCGTGCTATCAGTGGAACCGGGCCGTGGTGGTCCGCCGTGACCACCCGCTGGCGCAGCGGCGCGACCTGACCATCGCCGATATTGCAGAGTATGAGATTGTCACCTATACCCATGGTTTCACCGGCCGTTCCGAGCTGGACAGCACTTTTGAAAAGCAGGGATTGCAGCCGAAAGTGGTCTTTACCGCGACCGATGCCGATGTGATTAAAACCTATGTCCGCCTCGGGCTGGGGATCGGGATTATCGCCAGCATGGCGGTCGATCCGGAGACGGATAAAGATCTCGTCAGTATCGATATGCGGGATAAATTCAGTTACAGCACCACAAAAATCGGTTTCCGGCGCGGGAGTTTCCTGAGAACCTATATGTATGATTTTATGTGGCGTTTTGCACCGCATCTGACACGGGATGTGGTGGATAAAGCGATTGCGCTGCGTAATAATGAAGACATCGAAGCCATGTTTAAAGACATTTCGCTGCCGATCGTCTGAATACACATTATATCAGGGGAACTGATGACAAAATTATCCGTACTGACGGGCGTTGTTCTGCTTGCCGCCGGGCTGTTTCCGGCGGCAGTCTCTGCATCCGCATCACCGGCCGCCCCGGTTTGCAAAGAAACGGTGCGTGACCCGGAAAGCTATGATTCAACCGATGAATGTTACTACAAAGGCAGTAATCTGGTACAAACTTACGGGATCTACCGCAGTACAACCGGGGAGCCGAAAAACCTGACGGAAAAACTGACACCCGGTGCGGATCAGTCTTTTACGGATTATGGTGATACTGTCAGCCTGGAATATAAATGGCAGGGAAACAATCACCTGACAGTGACGCAGTTATTTAACGGTGGTCTGGATACGATCACCTTTGAGGACGACGGGCAGGGAACCCGGGTCATCACGGCGTACAGTCCGGATTAATTATCCTGCAAAATTGTTAGTTTTAGTTACATTGAATTAACAATTTGTGTGGCTGCCCCCGCAAAGAATACGGGAATATGGTATCTTTATAATGAAAATAATAAGGAAGATACCTGTTTAACCCGTACACACTGTGTGGAGGCGTTATGTCGTTAACCTTAAAGCAACAATGTGAGACCCTGCTGACTGCGGGCGGAAAACACTACCAAATCTATCATCTCTCCCGCCTGGCGGAACAGCTCGGCAATCTTGATAAACTCCCCAAATCCCTGAAAGTGCTGGCTGAAAACCTGTTGCGGAATCTCGATGGGGACAGCGTGCAGGTGCGTGATTTACAGGCACTGATTGACTGGCAGAAAACCGGCACGGCTGACCATGAAATTGCTTTCCGGCCCGCCCGTGTGCTGATGCAGGATTTTACCGGTGTTCCGGCCGTGGTGGATCTGGCGGCGATGCGTCAGGCTATCCGCGTGCTGGGCGGAGAGGAAAATAAGGTGAATCCGCTGTCGCCGGTCGATTTGGTTATCGATCACTCGGTGATGGTGGACGAGTATGCCAGTGAGCAGGCATTTGCGGATAACGTGGCGATTGAAATGTCACGTAATAACGAACGTTACCGCTTCCTGCGCTGGGGTCAGCAGGCCTTTGACCGCTTCCGTGTGGTGCCGCCCGGCACCGGGATCTGCCATCAGGTCAACCTGGAATATCTCGGAAAATCCGTCTGGTATGAAACCCGTGGCGGTAAAACCTGTGCTTATCCGGATACCCTGGTCGGGACGGATTCCCATACCACCATGATCAACGGCCTCGGCGTGCTGGGCTGGGGCGTGGGCGGTATTGAAGCAGAAGCGGCGATGCTCGGACAGCCGGTATCGATGCTGATCCCGGATGTGGCCGGCTTTAAGCTGACCGGCCGTTTACGTGAGGGGATCACGGCTACCGATCTGGTACTGACCGTGACACAAATGCTGCGCAAACACGGTGTGGTGGGGAAATTTGTTGAATTCTGGGGTGATGGCCTTGCACAGTTGCCGCTGGCTGACCGTGCCACCATCGCCAATATGTCACCGGAGTATGGTGCGACCTGCGGTTTCTTCCCGGTGGATGATGTCACACTCGGCTATATGCGGCTGACCGGGCGCAGTGATGATGAAATCGCGCTGGTGGAAGCGTACTGCAAAGAACAGGGATTGTGGCGTCACGAGGGGGATGAACCGCGCTTTACCTCTGGGCTGGCGCTGGATCTGGCTGATGTGCAGACCAGTCTGGCCGGGCCGAAACGTCCGCAGGACAGAGTCGTGCTGGCGCAGGTGCCGGGCGCGTTTCAGGCGGAGGTTGATCTGGAACTGAATAAAAAATCACCGGCGGCGAAGGTTCCTGTTTCTCTGCACGGTGACGATTTTACCCTTGAGGACGGCGCGGTGGTGATTGCCGCCATCACATCCTGTACCAACACCTCCAACCCCGGCGTGCTGATGACCGCCGGTCTGCTGGCAAAAAATGCCGCTGAAAAAGGGCTGACCCGCAAACCGTGGGTGAAAACGTCCCTGGCGCCGGGTTCGAAAGTGGTAACCGATTATCTGAATGCTGCCGGATTCACACCGTATCTGGATCAGCTGGGATTTAATCTCGTCGGTTATGGTTGTACTACCTGTATCGGTAACTCTGGGCCGCTGGATGCGGAAATTGAGACTGCCATCAAAGGTCATGACCTGACAGTCGGCGCGGTGTTATCCGGCAACCGGAACTTTGAAGGACGTATTCATCCGCTGGTAAAAACAAACTGGCTGGCGTCTCCGCCGCTGGTGGTGGCTTATGCACTGGCCGGTAATCTGCACTGTAACCTCGAAACTGACCCTCTGGGTTATGACAAACAGGGAAATCCGGTGTGGTTAAAAGATATCTGGCCGGATAACGCCGCGATTGCTGCTGCGGTGGAAAAGGTGAAAACAGAGATGTTCCGCAAAGAGTATTCTGCGGTCTTTGACGGCGATGAGCAGTGGCAGTCACTGCCGGTAGAAAATACCCCGGCGTATCAGTGGCAGCCGGATTCTACTTATATCCGCCATCCGCCGTATTTTGAGGGGATGCCGGTTGCGCCGGCACCGGTGAGCGATGTGAAACAGGCGCGTATTCTGGCGATCCTTGGCGACTCTGTTACTACTGACCATATCTCCCCGGCAGGGAATATCAAAGCAGACAGCCCGGCGGGGCGCTATTTACAGGCACACGGCGTGAAACCGGCGGATTTTAACTCCTATGGTTCACGGCGCGGCAACCATGAAGTGATGGTGCGCGGGACATTTGCCAATATCCGAATCCGCAATGAAATGGTGCCGGGCACGGAGGGCGGATTTACCCGCCATATTCCGAGCGGGGAAACACTGGCCATCTTTGATGCCGCGATGCGTTATCAGGAGTCAGGGACACCGCTGGTGGTGATTGCCGGGAAAGAGTACGGTTCCGGCTCCAGTCGTGACTGGGCGGCGAAAGGCACCAATCTGCTGGGCGTGAGAGTGGTACTGACGGAATCCTATGAGCGAATCCACCGCTCCAATCTGATTGGCATGGGAATTCTGCCGCTGGAATTTCCGGCCGGAACGGATCGCCGTACGCTGGGTCTGACCGGGGACGAGCTGATTGATATCGGCGGCCTGAACAGTATCACCCCGAAACAGATTGTGCCGGTAAAAATCACGTATGCAGACGGACGGGTGACCGAACTGAACGCCCTGTGTCGTATTGACACTCAGACTGAGCTGGAATATTACCGCCATGGCGGCATTCTCTGTTATGTGATCCGGCAGATGCTGGCGTAACAACTAAGACGGATATAAAAACAAAGCGCGGTATGTGCCGCGCTTTTCTGTTTTTACGTTTGCAGGTGAATCAGTGATTACAGCCCGGAGTCTGGCACAGCATGTGTCCCATTTTCTCCGCTTTGGTATCCAGATAATGGGCGTTTGCCGGATTACGGCCGACAATCAGCGGCACACGTTCAGTGATATTGATCCCGGCCTGAGTCAGAATTTCGACTTTTTCCGGGTTATTGGTCAGCAGGCGGATGGCATGTACATCCAGCAGTTTGTACATATCGGCGCACAACGTGAAATCGCGTTCATCCGGGGCAAAACCCAGTTTCTGGTTGGCTTCAACGGTATCCAGCCCCGTGTCCTGTAGTGCATAGGCACGGATTTTATTCAGCAGGCCAATATTACGGCCTTCCTGACGGTGATACAGCAATACACCACGGCCTTCTTCTGAGATCTGCTTTAACGCGGCTTCCAGCTGGAAACCACAGTCACAGCGCAGGCTGAACAGGGCATCACCGGTTAAACATTCTGAATGGACACGGGATAACACCGGCTCATCACCGCTGACATCACCGAACACCAGTGCCACGTGATCGTGACCGGTGGCTATTTCTTCAAATCCGACCATTAAAAATTCCCCGAACGGGGTAGGTAATTTTGCCTGTGCGACACGTTTTAACTGCAACTCTTTATTCATGATTTATTAACTCATTGATATAAATATCTTTATTTAAACGCACATAATCGTATTGGCGATGTTATTATCTGCGTTGCCCGGGATGTGAAACTGACATTTCTTTTCCGAGTCAAATAACTGAACATGACCATAGTAGTACATCAGTTTGACAAAAATAATATTTATTTTTAACGGAATGATTTAACCCGGATGAAAAACCTGACAAAACCCTTTATCGCCGGTGTCATATTACTGATGCTGGTACCGCTGGTAACACTACTGACCGGCTGGCGCTGGCAGCCATCAGGTGATGATGACCTGCTGCGCGGCCTGCGGTATCTGACTGACACGGCGGCGTATCCGCTGGCCATTATCGTATCACTCATTTTTTGTATCCTGTTTGTCCGTTTGTATTGCGGCAGCAAAAAGCAGGCACTGCGCGCGGCAGCCGCCATTCTGGTGGTTGTGGCCGCCGGACAGGGGGTGAAAGTGGCGATGAAAAACACGCTTCAGGAGCCGCGTCCTTATGTGGTCTGGCTGGCGCAGCAAAATATTGTGTCAGAAAAAGGATTCTATGATCTTTCCCGGAAGGAGCGGATACAACTGCTGGAAAATACTGTGAAAAATCATTATCAGGTGCCCGCCTGGCTGCTGAAGCACTGGAAAAGTGAAACCGGTTGTGCCTTTCCGTCCGGTCACGCACTGTTTGCAAGTGCCTGGGCGCTGATACTCTTTGTGTTTTTCAGTGTTCAGGGACGCCGGGGGCTGGCCGGTGTGATCCTGCTGTGGGGCATTCTGGCTGAATACAGCCGGCTGGCGCTGGGGATGCACTGGCCGTCCGATATCATTATGTCTGTGATTATTAATGCAATACTGGCAGGGCTGTTTTTCCTCTGGCTCAGTAAACAGGATGAAAATGGCATGCAGCCTCCGCCGCTGACCTGAAATCATGTTATTATGGGCAGTGTGAAACCGGTTGCCGGTATTCTGTGCGGATACCGGCAGAAAAGCGAAAAAACTCGGGAACACAACAAATTACTTTTATTCTCCCCGGGGTAAATGGTAACTTAAGGGGTTAGTGCGTCTGCAAGGAGCAGGCGTGAAATGCAAGCCTGATAATAGGAACGCCGGTGAAATATTTTCTGATTTTTATCCTTGTACTGGTGGTTTTCATCATTTCGGTGACACTGGGCGCAAATAACGATCAGGTAGTCACATTTAATTATCTGATTGCGCAGGGACAGTATTCTGTATCCACCTTGCTGGCCGTACTGTTCGGTATCGGTTTTGTGCTGGGCTGGATTGTCTGCGGCCTGTTTTATTTACGTCTGCGGTTGTCGCTGGCACGTGCCCGGCACCGGATCAAACGTCTGGAAGCTGACCAGACGGTGCAGTCTTCCGGTTCGGTTGTGCTGCGGGACACCACTAAGGAATAAGCATTATGCTTGAGCTGTTGTTTCTTCTGTTACCCATTGCTGCCGCATACGGCTGGTATATGGGGCGGCGCAGCGCGCAGCAGAATCAACAACAACATGCTGATCGCCTGTCACGTGACTATGTGGCAGGCGTAAACTTTTTGCTGTCCGATCAGCAGGATAAAGCCGTTGATTTGTTTCTCGACATGCTGAAAGAAGACAGTTCTGCATTTGAAGCTCATCTGACTCTCGGTAACCTGTTCCGTTCGCGCGGCGAAGTGGAACGTGCTATCCGCATCCATCAGTCGCTGATGGAAAGCGCCTCTCTCTCCTATGAACAACGTCTCCTCGCCACACAGCAGCTGGGCCGCGATTATGTGGCAGCCGGGGTGTATGACCGGGCGGAAGCCCTGTTTTTACAGCTGATTGATGAGGCGGATTTCAGACAAAGTGCACTTCAGTCGCTGTTATCCATTTATCAGTCCACCAGTGACTGGGGCAAAGCCATCGACATAGGCGAAAAGCTGCTGAAACAGGGTGATACCGGCCAGCGGGAAAATATCGCTAACTTCTATTGTGAACTGGCGCTACAGGCACTGGGCAGTGATAACACTGACGGGGCATTCGCGTATCTGGCCAAAGCGGCCGGGGCGGATAAAAACTGCGCCCGGGTGTCGATTATGCAGGGGCGCATTCATATTGAACGCGCGGAATACAGCAAAGCCGTTACTGTACTCAAGCGGGTGTTTGAGCAGGACAAAGAAATGGTCAGTGAAACACTGCCGATGCTGGAAACCTGTTACACTCATCTTGATGAGCCGGCGGAATGGGCGGACTATCTGCTGCACTGTTCGGACGAAAATATCGGTGCCATTGCTGAGCTCTATCTTGCGGATATTATTGAACAGCAGGAAGGGCCGGAAATGGCGATCACTTACGTTAACCGCCAGTTGCAGCGCCATCCGACCATGCGACTGTTCTGCCGCCTGATGGAATATTATCTGTCAGAAGCGGAGGAAGGCCGTGCCAAAGACAGTCTGGCTCTGCTGCGTAACATGGTCGGCGAGCAAATCCGGACCAAACCGGATTACCGCTGCGGTAAATGCGGATTTACATCGCATGCCCTGTACTGGCATTGTCCGTCCTGCCGGTCATGGGATACTATCAAGCCTATCAGAGGGCTGGACGGTCAGTGACAACGTCACATTTATCCGTATTTATTTACCCGTATTAATTCACCAACCACAGGTAATCAATTCATGACATCTCTTTCTTCGCATACAGGCCGTGCAGATATCGCATCGCCTGTTATTGTTGCGCTCGATTACGACAACCCGGATGACGCGCTGGCCTTTGCAGACCGTATCGATCCGGCACAGTGCCGTCTGAAAGTCGGTAAAGAGCTGTTTACCTTCTGCGGGCCTGAGTGTGTCCGGGCATTGCAGCAGCGCGGATTTGAGGTATTTCTTGATCTGAAATTCCATGATATCCCGAATACAGCGGCGCATGCGGTACGGGCAGCGGCTGAACTGGGGGTATGGATGGTTAATGTCCATGCGGCAGGCGGTGAGCGTATGATGACAGCAGCAAAAGAGATCCTGCTGCCGTACGGTAACGATGCGCCTTTGCTGATTGCGGTGACAGTACTGACCAGCATGGAGCAGTCCGACCTGGCCGGAACCGGCATTGATGTCACACCGGCAGAGCATGCGCTGCGCCTCGCAAAATTAACACAAAACTGCGGATTGGATGGTGTGGTGTGCTCAGCACATGAAGCCAAAATGATGAAAGAGACCCTGGGCCGGGAATTTAAACTGGTTACGCCGGGTATCCGCCCGCAAGGCAGTGATGCCGGTGATCAGCGCCGTATCATGACACCGCCGCAGGCCGTCAGTGCCGGGGTGGATTACATGGTTATCGGGCGGCCGATCACCCGCAGTGATGATCCGCAGGCCGCATTGCAGGCAATCAATGCCTCTGTGGGAGTATTATAAGATGGACAATAATTCACGTCTGGTCTATTCCACAGACGGTGGCCGCATTGATGAACCGGAAGTGAAAGCGGAGCGTCCGAAAGGTGACGGAATTGTCCGCATTCAGCGCCAGACCAGCGGGCGCAAAGGCAAGGGTGTATGCCTGATCACCGGTGTTGATCTGGATGATGCCGCGCTGAGCAAACTGGCCGCCGATCTGAAAAAACGCTGCGGCTGCGGCGGTTCGCTGAAAGACGGTATCATTGAAATTCAGGGCGATAAACGCGATTTACTGAAGCAACTGCTGGAAGATAAAGGCTTTAAAGTCAAACTGGCGGGCGGCTGATTAGTGAACAGGGCGTCCGTTACGGACGCCCTGTTTATTTAGAAACTCCGGTGCCGGATCAGAGCGGGCGGGCCAGAATACTGCGGGTTTCCATCTTCACTTCCTCAATTTTCACCGGAATGATGTCATTGAGACGGTAACGGACTTCACCTTTGATCAGCACAGAGCCGGTTTCCTGGCTGCACTGGAGTTCATCTTTAACCGGGTGGATAAAGGTGCCCGGGATAAAGGCGACAGCGCCGTCATCTGTCAGGCGGACACGCACGCCGCCGCGGGTGATATCAATGATCTCCGCCGGGAACGGTGTATCTGTACCGGCATACGGTTGCAGGTAGCGGGCATATAACCAGTCACCGACATCACGCTCTGCCATACGGTTGGCGCGGCGGCGTTCTGCCAGATGTTCGGCCAGATCTTCAGCCGGTTTATCCGCAGACTGGCCGGCAATAATGGCTTTCAGCAGGCGGTGGTTAACAATATCACTGTATTTACGGATAGGGGATGTCCAGGTGGCGTAACCATTCAGTCCCAGTCCGAAGTGAGGGCCTTTCTCCATCCGGACTTCCGCAAAGGTCTGGAAGCGGCGGATACGGCTGTCGAGGAACTGTGTCGGCTGATTATCCAGTTCACGGCGCAGACGGCAGAAACCATCCAGTGTCAGCAACTCTTCCGCATTGAAATGAATGCCGTTTTCAGCGAGCAGGGCAACGGCCTGGCCGATAGTCAGCGGATCAAGCCCGGTATGCACGTTATAGACACCAAAACCGAGTTTCTTATCCAGAACCTCTGCGGCACAGATATTGGCGGTGATCATCGCCTCTTCCACAATGCGGTTGGCGCTGCGGCGCTGTTCAGCCACGATATCCGTCACCACGCCGTTCTCGTCAAGAATAAAGCGGTAATCAGGGCGATCTTTAAAGACCAGCGCGTGGGTTTCACGCCAGTGATGGCGGCGCTGATACATATCCTGCAACAGGGAAATCTGACGGCGGATAGTCTCATCGGTTGTCACCCGGTCAGCCACACCTTCCAGCAGATCAGAAATATCGTCATAAGCCAGTTTGGCTTTGGATTCAACCCCGGCGGCGAAGAACACGGCATCATCTGCCAGAGAGCCATCTTCATTAATGGACACCTGACACACCAGTGCCGGACGGCGCACATGCGGATGCAGCGAGCACAGGTCATCAGACAGATTGCGCGGCAGCATCGGGATATTAAAACCCGGCAGATAGTTGGTAAAGGCGCGTTTACGGGCAATGACATCCAGTTCGCTGCCGGCCGGGATATAGCTGGTCGGGTCGGCAATGGCAATGGTCAGCTGAAGCTGATTGCTATCACCGGTGGTGATATAAAGCGCATCATCCATATCTTCAGTGGATGCACTGTCGATAGTCACGAAATCCAGATGTGTCAGATCAGTACGCGGCAGATTATCATCAGCCATCGTTACTTCAACCGGCTCCGGCTCTTTCAGAGCATGCTGGTGGCGGGTCAGCGTGACCCACCATGGTGCGTAATGGTCATCGGCATCAGTGATAAACCCGGTAATTTCCGCGTGGAAGCTGCGATCACCCTTCAGCGGGTGGCGGCGCATTTCCGCAACCGCCCAGTCACCCTGACGGAATTCATGATCAACCCCTTTTGCCGGACGACAGGGAATGGAATCTTTTAACAGCGGATGATCGGGAATTATCCAGAGACGGTCATCATTTTCTTTGCGCTGTACGCGGCCGACAAACCTGTCCAGAAACGGGGTGACGAGAGCTTCCGGCTCTGCCACATCTTTATTATTTACCGTGTGAATAGCCGCGGTAACGCGATCGCCGTGCATGACTTTTTTCATTTGCGGCGGCGGAATAAAATAGGATTTTTGTCCGTCAACTTCCAGGAAACCGTAGCCTTTATCGGTACTTTTTACGATCCCTTCGACACGCAATGTTTTATCGTGGAGCTGTTGTTTTAGCTGCGCTAACAGCGGGTTATCTTGAAACATAGGTTTCCGTACTGGTTGGGTGAGCAAATTTATGGTTATTTTTACGCGAATTTACGCTGCCCGCAAGCACAGAGGGCAATTTCTGCTTAAAGTGCAGCAGATTAATCTTCCGGATACACTTTTTCGCTGAATTCACACAAATCTTCGATGATGCATGAACCGCAGCGGGGTTTTCGGGCAATGCAGGTGTAACGCCCGTGCAGTATAAACCAGTGATGGCAGTCGACTTTAAATTCTGCCGGAACAACCCGCAATAATTTTTGTTCCACCTCATCCACATTTTTACCGGGAGCAAATTTTGTGCGGTTGCAGACACGGAAAATATGGGTATCAACCGCAATGGTCGGCCAGCCGAATGCGGTATTGAGTACCACATTGGCGGTTTTGCGCCCCACACCCGGCAGAGCTTCCAGTGCTGCCCGGTCTTCCGGAACTTCACTGTTATGCAGCTCAACCAGCATCCGGCAGGTTTTAATCACATTCTCTGCTTTGGTATTAAATAATCCGATGGTTTTAATGTAAGATTTCACCCCGTCCACACCCAAATCCAGGATGGCCTGCGGCGTGTTGGCAACAGCATACAACGGGCGGGTGGCTTTATTGACACTGACATCGGTCGCCTGGGCGGATAATAAGACGGAGATCAGTAATTCAAACGGAGAATCAAACAGCAGTTCAGTGGTGGGTTGCGGATTGTTGTCCCGCAGGCGGGTCAGAATTTCAATACGTTTTTCTTTATTCATAACGACATTGGCTCATTGATGATAAAAGCAAACTCCCGGGAAAGGAGCCTGCTTCATTATACAGTTATTTGACCAGATGGCTTCCGCATCCTTTTTCTGTTTCGTATTGCGGACCGGCAGGTGCATTTTTACGTTTTTTCATTTTTTCATCAATAAGATACTTGCCTGCCAGCATTAAGCCAAGTCCGATAAAGGCGCCCGGCGGCAACATGGCCAGCAGGAACGGGGTATCGAGATGTAACACATCTACCCGCAGGACTTTTGCCCAGTCGCCGAGCAGCAGATCCGCGCCGTCAAACAGCGTACCATTACCGAGGATTTCGCGCATTGCACCGAGCACAAACAGTGTGGCGGTTGCGCCGAGACCCATTGCCAGGCCGTCAATGGCGGAAGGATATACGGCGTTTTTGGCGGCAAAGGCTTCGGCACGGCCAATGACAATACAGTTGGTCACAATCAGCGGGATAAAGATACCGAGTGACTGATATAAGCCGAAAGCATAGGCGTTGATCAGAAGCTGCACTGCGGTCACCACAGAGGCAATCAGCATCACATAGATAGGAATGCGGATTTCTGACGGGATCCAGCGGCGCAGTGCGGAAACCGCCACGTTAGTACAAATCAGCACCAGAGTGGTCGCCAGCCCCAGTCCCAGCGCGTTGGTGACGGTGGAAGAGACCGCCAGCAGCGGACATAATCCCAGAACCTGTACCAGTGCTGAGTTATTTTTCCATAATCCGTCGGCGAATAACTCTTTAATCTGACTCATTATTCTGCTCCGCATTGAGGTAAGGTATTCAGACGCGGCGGCAGCGTCTGCATATAATCTGCGGTCACACGGACAGCATTGACAACTGCACGCGGCGTGATGGTGGCACCGGTGAACTGATCAAAATCCCCGCCGTCTTTTTTCACCGCCCAGTGCGGATCATTGGCGGATTCAATATGTTTACCGCTCAGTGACGTGATCCAGTCTGAAATCCGGGTATCAATTTTATCACCCAGCCCCGGCGTCTCTTTGTGTTCGGTCACGCGGGAGCCGAGCACCGTCCGGTTAAAATCAGCCGCAACCAGTAGCTGAATATTACCGGAATAGCCATCCGGCGCGGTCGATTCCAGTACGGCGGCGACCGGCGTTCCGTCTTTACGGGCAACATACAGACGGTGCGGAAGTTCATTACCCAGCGCAGGATCGGTGACCAGATAACATTCTGCAATCACATCATTATTATAAACCGATTCCGGCAGGATTTCGGCAAACAGCGCTTTTTGCTGTGCCGCGGCCTGCTTATCAATTTCCGGTTTTGTCAGAGTATAAACAAACCCGCTCAGTCCGGTGGTACCGGCGGCAAACAGAGCGAGGATCAGCCCGTAACGGCGTAATGTGGCAATCATTTATTCCCCCGTTTGTGCCCGTAAACGCGCGGTTGTGTGTAGGTATCGATCAGCGGCACGGTGATGTTGGCCAGCAGGACTGCAAATGCCACAGCATCCGGATAACCGCCGTAAACGCGGATAATCCACAGCAGAAGGCCGATCAGCATCCCGTATATCAGACGGCCGCGCGGCGTGGTGGAGGCTGTCACCGGGTCGGTGGCAATAAAGAATGCCCCGAGCATGGTAGCACCGGAAAACAGCTGAATAACCGGAGAGGTAAAATGTGATGAATCAATCAGATACTCGATCACAGATAGTACCGCGAGTGTCCCCAGCATGGCGGCCGGGATATGCCATGCAATCACTTTTCGGTTGAGCAGAACACAGCCGCCGATCAGGTAGCCGATATTGACCCATTGCCAGCCGATACCGGCGACAGAGCCCTGCAAAACAGGCTGCGTCAGGATATCTGACATTTCGCGGGTCAGCAGCCCGGTTTTAAAACTGTCGAGTGGTGTTGCCTGGCTCATGCCATCAGCACCGGCACGTAACTGTTCCAGTGTCAGACCTCCGTCTGATAAACCGGTAAAAATCATATGCAGGCTGTCACTGACCGAAACCGGTGTAATTTGCAGACTTTCCGGCGGCAGCCAGCTGGTCATCTGTACCGGGAAGGAGATCAGCAGTACCACATAACCGACCATCGCCGGGTTAAACGGGTTCTGTCCGAGGCCGCCATAAAGATGTTTGGCTATAATCACGGCAAAAAATGTACCGATAACAATCATCCACCAGGGCGCGAGCGGCGGGATACTGACAGCCAGCAACACGGCGGTGACCAGTGCGGAGTTATCTTTCAGATACGGCATCACCGGCTGATTGCGCAGACGGACAGCAATACTTTCGGTTATCAGTGCCGTTATTACTGCAATCAGAATCTGTACCAGGGTACCGGCGCCGAAAAACCAGAGCTGCGCGGCAATCCCCGGAATCATCGCAATCACCACCCACAGCATGATGGCGGATGTGTTGTCACGGTTATGGGTAAACGGTGATCCCGCAATTTTCAGACGGTGCGGGGCGTTTGAGGAAACGGGCCTAAATTTCATGCTTATTTCGCTTCATTAATCAGTGGTTTCTTCAGAATGTTGTGCAGCCGCCTGAGCGGCTTTCTTCGCTTTGGCACGGGCAATGGCCGCCGCGACAGCGGCTTTGCGCGGATCGGTTTCTGCCTCTGCGGCTGGTTGTTCAGCTTCCGCCGGTGCGTCTGCGGCCTGTGCAGCTTTTTTCGCTTTGGCGCGGGCAATGGCCGCCGCGACAGCAGCTTTGCGCGGATCGGTTTCTGCCTCTGCGGCTGGTTGTTCAGCTTCCGCCGGTGCTTCTGCGGCCTGTGCAGCTTTCTTCGCTTTGGCACGGGCAATGGCCGCCGCGACAGCGGCTTTGCGCGGATCGGTTTCTGTCTCCGCTGCCGGTTGAGCAGTTTCTGCCGGTGCGTCTGCGGCCTGTGCAGCTTTCTTCGCTTTGGCGCGGGCAATGGCCGCCGCGACAGCAGCTTTGCGCGGATCGGTTTCTGTCTCCGCTGCCGGTTGTGCGGTGTCAGCGGCTTTCTCTGCCTGACGAGCCCGTGCCTGCGCTTTACGTGCTTCACGGGCGGCAATAACGGCGCTGTTGTCCGGTAATGTGGAAGGATTGACAGAAATTGTCATTCCCGCACCGCTGTCTTTGGCTTTTACGCGGGCAAGGGCGGCGCTGATTGCCGCACTGTCTTTTTCATCCACCTGAACCGCCGCACTTTTATGACGGGCTTCACGGGCTTCTTTTTCCCTTGCCATCCGGGCCTGTTTGGCTTCAAAGCGGATTTTGGCATCGGCGGCGCGCTGTGCTTCTTCGCGGATCTCAATAACTTGCGCTTTTTCCTGCCGGTAATACTGCACCAGCGGAATATTGCTCGGGCAAACCCAGGCGCAGGCACCGCATTCGATACAGTCAAACAGATGATGCTGCTCCGCTTTTTCGTGTTCGTTACCTTTGCTGAACCAGTAAAGCTGCTGTGGCAGCAATCCGGCCGGGCAGGCATCGGCACAGTGACTGCAACGGATACAGGCTTCTTCGGGGGCTGCCGGTTCCATCTCGTTTGTGGTCGGCGCAAGAATGCAGTTAGCAATTTTCACTACCGGTACATCCAGATCCGGCAGTGTAAAACCCATCAGCGGGCCGCCCATCACAACCATCTGTTCGTGCTGCGGACGAAAACCGGCCTGTTGCAGCAGGAAACGAACCGGCGTACCCAGTCGCGTCCAGAAGTTTCCCGGTGATCCAACGGCTTCACCGGTTACGGTCACCACCCGCTGAATCAGCGGTTCGCCGTCAGTAATTGCGCGTTTGATGGCAACGACAGTCCCGACGTTCTGCATCAGCACGCCGATATCAGAGGAACGTCCGCCGGACGGCACTTCGCGGCCGGTAAGAATTTTGGTCAGCTGTTTGGCGCCGCCGGACGGGTATTTGGTCGGAATAACCCGCACGAAAATCTGTTTATCCCCGGCAGTGACTTCCCGCAGCGCGGCAATCGCCTCCGGTTTATTATCTTCAATACCGATAAGTACCTGTTCCGGCTCCAGAAGGTGCATCAGAATACGGATGCCGGTGAGAATTTCCCCGGCATGCTCCTGCATCAGACGGTCATCCGCCGTGATATAAGGCTCACATTCAGCCGCATTGATAATCAGGGTGCGGATAAGGTCACCGCCGCCTTTCAGCTTACTGGCTGTCGGGAAGCCCGCGCCGCCGAGACCGGCAATCCCGGCCTGATGGATGCGGTCAGTGAGTTCTGTTTTGGAGAGACTGGTGAAATCCGTTGTTTTTTCCGCCGGATACGGGGTATCCAGTCCGTCAGTCCGGATGCGGACACACGGCGCGGTCAGTCCGGACGGATGCGCGGTCACACAAGGCTCCACAGCAGTCACGGTGCCGGATGATGAGGCATGCACCGGCAGGCTGCGGCCGGTTCCGCATGACAGCGGCTGGCCTTTCAGAACATGGTCGCCGGGACTGACCAGCACATCGCCTTCGTTCCCGATATGCTGTTGTAACGGAATGATAAGTTCTTCCGGCACCGGGCATACCCGCATCGGTGTCCGGGAGGACTGCAATTTCATTTCCGGCGGATGAATACCGCCGTCAAAATCCCATACCCGGTCTTTTTTCAGAAAGTTGAGCAAATTGAACATAAAACTTACGACGCCTCAATCTGAACAGGTTTGACAGGAGTTCCGCTGGTATCCGCCGGAATGTTTCTGACCGGAATCGTGTTTAAATCCCACTTCCAGTTACGCGGTGTGACGGCGACCGGGATCATCTCAATGCAATCTGTCGGGCAGGGTGCGACACACAGGTCACACCCGGTGCAGAGATCTTCAACCACGGTATGCATGGCGCGGGTGGCACCGATAATCGCATCCACCGGGCACGCCTGAATACATTTGGTGCAGCCGATGCACTGATCTTCATGAATAAAGGCCACCTTGCGCACCGGATTGAGCACGGATTCGTCGCCGTCGAGCGGCTGCGGGTCCACACCCAGCATATCCGCCAGTTTCAGCATCACTTGTTCGCCGCCCGGAGCACAGCGGTTTATCGCGCCGCCATTGGCAACGGACTCCGCATACGGGCGGCAGCCGGGAAAACCACATTGCCCGCACTGACTCTGCGGCAGAATGTCATCAATTTTATCCACAATGGGATCATCCTCCACTTTGAAGCGGCGGGAGGCATAACCGAGTATCAGACCAAATGCCAGGCCCAGCAGGCTGAGTACGGCAACGGCAATCCAAATCATTGTCATCAGAATTTCACCAGACCACTGAAGCCCATAAAGGCCAGAGACATCAGACCGGCAGTGACCAGCCCGATAGATGCCCCGCGGAAAGGCGCCGGCACATCTGCCGTTGCCAGCCGTTCGCGGATAGCGGCAAACAGCACCATCACCAGAGAGAAACCGGCTGCCGCACCAAAGCCGTAGACGGCGGATTGCAGAAAGTTATGCGACAGATTGATGTTCAGCAGCGCCACGCCGAGAACAGCACAGTTGGTGGTGATCAGCGGCAGGAATATCCCGAGCAGCCGGTAGAGCGCCGGGCTGGTTTTACGAACCACCATTTCGGTGAACTGAACCACCACAGCGATCACCAGAATGAAGCTCAGTGTGCGCAGATAGAGAATATCCAGCGGAATGAGGATAAAGGTATCCATCAGCCACGAGCAGACAGAGGCGAGCGTCATCACAAATGTGGTCGCAAACCCCATGCCTATCGCGGTTTCCAGCTTTTTGGAGACCCCCATAAAGGGGCATAATCCTAAGAATTTGACGAGGACGAAGTTGTTAACCAGCACCGTCCCGACAAAAAGTAATAAGTAGTCAGCCATTACAATGCCCAAAGCGAGTCATTCAAAACATACCAATAAACAGATAAAAAACCGGAATCTCCGGTAAGCGGGGTGAATAATAGCAATCCCCGGGCATCCGGGGTTATCGGGATTGTGTGAAAGAGCGGATAACTGTGTGTATCAGAATGAAAAAGCAGTAAATCTGATGAAAACCGGGCACAGTATTTGCGTCGCGGAATCAGTTAGTGGTACTTTTCAGGAGGATGACAGATTCTGAAAGCATGTTTTTATCCGTTAACATGACAATCCCCCGGAGGGAGTGATGACGAAAATACTGAAAGTGGGCCTGATCGGATACGGTTTTGCCGGAAAAACATTCCATGCGCCGTTTATTGTGAATAATGCCAACATGGAACTGGCTATAGTCGCGAGCAGTGATGCCGCAAAAGTACATGCGGATTACCCGGATGTGCAGGTTGTCGCCACGCCGGAAGATATTTTTGCTGATCCGGCTATTGATCTCGTCGTCATTCCGACCCCGAATGACACCCATTTCCCGCTGGCACGGATGGCACTGGCAGCCGGTAAACATGTCGTGGTGGATAAACCGTTTACCCTGACATCCGAAGAGGCATTTGTGCTGGCCAAACAGGCGGATGATGCCGAGCTGGTGTTATCTGTCTATCATAACCGCCGTTTTGATTCCGGTTATCTGACCCTGAAATCCCTGTTTGAAAGTAAAAAACTCGGGGATATCAAATATTTTGAAGTCCATTTTGACCGTTACCGTCCGCAGCCGCAAAAGCGCTGGCGTGAAGCGGCCGCATTGGGCAGTGGTATCTGGTATGACCTGGGGTCACATCTGATTGACCAGGCAATGCAGTTTTTCGGCAAACCAACGGCGATCACAGCCGATCTGGGTATGATCCGGCCGGGTTCTGAAGCGGTGGATTATTTTCATGCGCAACTGCACTACCCGGATGTCAAAGTGGTGCTGCATGCCACCACTGTCGCGGCGGCAGAATCCCCGGTGTATATCGTTCATGGTATGAAAGGCAGTTACGTGAAGTACGGGCTTGATCCGCAGGAAAATGCGCTGAAAGCAGGGCAGATGCCGGTCGGTGTAAATTGGGGTCATGACAGCCGTGACGGGGAACTGAGTTTATCTCCGGATGGTATTGAAGTGATCACGGAAACGTATCCGAATAAGGCCGGACACTATGGCCGCTATTACGCGGAAGTGGCAGAGGCGATTATCAATAACGGCCCGAATCCGGTTACAGCACAGGAAGGGGCGGAAGTTATCCGTATTATTGAGGCCGGTACGGAATCTCATAAAACCGGACGGACTGTGACACTGTAACAAAATAGTCTTTATTTCTTATTGCAGACAAAAGTGAATAACGCATGACAAACTGGTGGCAGAAACTGCGGTTAGATCCGTTCCTGGTCATAATGATCACGGTTGTTATTTTGGCGTCACTCTTTCCGGCTACCGGGAATGTGGCGACCGGATTCCGCTATCTGACCACCGCCGCGATTGCGTTGCTGTTCTTCTTCCACGGCGCCAAACTCTCGCGGGAAGCGATTGTGACGGGGATGGGGCACTGGCGTCTGCATCTGATGGTGTTCTCCAGTACCTTTATTCTCTTCCCGCTGCTGGGGCTGGGTTTGCAGTTCCTGGTGCCGGAATGGATGTCACCGGCTATTTACATGGGTTTCTTATACTTATGTGCCTTACCGGCGACAGTACAATCCGCTATTGCCTTTACCTCTGTCGCGGGCGGAAATGTGGCAGCGGCAATTTGCAGTGCATCCGCCTCCAGTATTCTGGGCGTGTTCTTATCACCGGTAATTATCGGTTTTATGATGGAAACACAAGGAGCGCATGATCTCGATACGCTGGGCGCTATCCGCTCTATTCTGCTGCAATTGATGCTGCCGTTTGTGGTCGGGCATCTTTCCCGTCCGCTGATCGGTAAGTGGGTGGATCGCAACAAAAAAATCATTAATAAAACAGATCGCACCTCTATTCTGCTGGTGGTGTATGTCGCTTTCAGTGAAGCCGTAGCCGAGGGGATCTGGCAGCAGATCGATGCAATGTCTATTTTACAGATTGCTGTGGTGTCGTGCGGGCTTCTGGCGATTGTGCTGGTAATCAACGTGTACGGCGCACGGGCGCTGGGTTTTAATAAGGCTGATGAAATCACGATTGTCTTCTGTGGTTCGAAGAAAAGCCTGGCAAACGGCGTACCGATGGCAAACGTAATGTTTCCGCCTGCGGTAGTCGGTATTCTGGTACTGCCGCTGATGCTGTTTCATCAGATTCAGCTGATGGTGTGCGCGGTGATGGCGGCGCGCTATGCACGGCACGGGAAAGAACATTCACAGGAGTAACTATGAGCAGGGTTATGGCAGGATGCCTTATACTTCTTTTCGTCAGTTTCTTTGCCCGTGCGGATATGCAACCGCTGCCGGAACTGAAACGGGAGCGGGTTATTGATAGCGCCGGTCTTCTCAACGGCCCCCAATTCTCACAGCTTAACCGGCAACTTACTGAATATGAACTGAAACGCAATGACGGCAGTCAGTTTGTGGTGTTTATTGTGCCGTCAACCGGCGGGGAAAGTATCGAGACATTTGCACACCGTGCATTCAATACCTGGAAAATCGGCCGCAAAGGTCAGAATAACGGGCTGCTGCTGGTCGTGGCTGTGAATGACCGCAATCTGCGTTTTGAGGTCGGTTACGGCCTGGAAGGTATTATGCCGGATGTTACCGCAGGCCGTATTATCCGTCAGCGCATCACCCCTGAATTTAAAAAAGGCCATTATTTTACCGGGATTGAAGCGGGCGTGACCGATGCAATTGATATTATCAGCGGGAATGAACCGGCATATATCAGATCAAACGCATCCGGAACAGAACCTTTAAAAATCGCACGGCTTACTGTTATTTATTTTCTGACATTTATCGGGGTGTATCTCTGGTCATTATTTATCGGCTCTCCCCGCCGTAAAAAAAGAATAGAAAAGCAGGTTATTAAAGATATTGAATACCTGAGAGAAGAATATGAAAAATCGAAAAACAAAAAGAAACGTCAGCCCGAAAGGGCAATACGCCTTACTCAGAAACGTCTGACGGCATTTTTGAAGTATAAATATATTTATCCGACCCCGGTCGGTCAGACTGTTGCCGTATTATTTTATTCAGTTCTGATTTTTATACTGACACGGGTTCTGATAGACGGAGATCCTGATCCGGACGCGTTATTCATCAGCATAATGATGCTCGTTTTCCTTAATGTATTTTGCTCACTGTTTCTGTGTTATTTGTTATATGCATTAATTCCGGAATACCGTATTCAGGAAGCGGAAATGCGGAAATTAACCGGTGTTACGGCGGGAGCCGGAGGCGGATATGCATACAGTTCTGACAGCGCCAGTTACAGCAGCAACTCCGGCGGCAGTTCCGGAAGCAGCGGATCTTCCGGTGGCGGAGGTGGCAGTAGTGGCGGTGGCGGAGCTTCCGGGAGTTGGTAATCAGAAAATAAAAAAGGCGTGACACAAAATGTCACGCCTTTTTTGTAGCGGAACAGATTTTAATGACCGCGCTTTGCCGCCATATCTCTCAGTGCTGCTTTTTCTTCCGCAGATAAAAAGGCAATTTCAGCCCGTTAATCTGTGCCTGTTCAATTTCAGCACGTGTCAGACCGGCGGCCGGAGCGGCAATATTGTATTCATGGGCGATCTCAATACCTTCAACCGCCGGGTCATCCGTGTTGATGGTGGCGGCAATGCCGTGTGCCAGAAATTGTTTCAGCGGATGTGCGGCCAGTGACGGAACTGTACTGGTCTGAATATTAGAGGTCAGGCAGGATTCCATCCCGATGCGGTGTTCTGCCAGATAATCCATCAGCGCCGGGTCTTCAATCGCCATCACGCCGTGGCCGATACGCTGCGCACCCAGGTCGCGGATTGCCTGCCAGATACTTACGGCACCGGCCGCTTCCCCGGCATGGGCGGTGATAGCCCAGTTCACATCGCGGGCTTTGCGGAAGTGATCGGTAAATAAATCGCCCGGATAACCGGATTCGTCACCGGCAATATCCAGTGCCACAATCCGCTCGTGATGAGCGAGCAGGGCATTAAGCTCTTCATGGCAGGCATCCGTGCCGAATGTCCGGCTCAGAATACCAATCATATTAATCCGTACCGGGCTGTTGCGGACTTCGGATACCACACCATCCAGTACCGCCTCCACCACGCCTTCAACAGGCAGGTTGTGTTTCATTGCCATATAGTAAGGGGAAAAGCGCAATTCAGCATAATCCAGCCCGGCACTGACAGCATCCTGTACGTTTTCTGCGGCTACGCGGCGGCAGGCATCCAGGTCCGCCAGCACGGAAACGCCCCAGTCCAGCTTGCTCAGAAACTGTACCAGATCCGGTTCATTGCTCATTACCTGTACATACGGACGCAACGCTTCGGTTTCATAAGCGGGCAGTGGCAGGTTGTGCTGACGGGCCAGATCCAGAATGGTGGACAGACGGATATTGCCGTCCAGATGGCGGTGCAGATCGGTCAGGGGGAGTGAACGGTTAATCATTGCGGAATTCCTCAGATGATAAAAAGCCAGTCTGACGACTGGCTTTTGTCTGATCAACAGATAATAACAGTGTGAAATTACTGTGCAGCAGGTGCCGCAGCATCAGCAGCCGGTTCTTCACCGATAGTCACTTCTTCTGTGACATCACCGTTAGGATCCATTTCGATTGCTTCTTCTTCGTAACTTTCGTAGTCACTGCTGTTATCACTCAGTACACCGTACTGGTCATATTTTTCCAGGAATTCAGCAACAGTGTATTTTTTACCATTGAAATCAATGTTGTTGTTGCTGTATTTCAGCTCCATGCTGATAGTTTTATCAGTCACTTTCACGACTTCCATCATGGCACCCATGCTGGCCATCTGAGCAACACCCTGTTCACCCTGTTCTTTGGCTTCTTTGGCGCCCATGCCCTGAGACTGCATTGCAACCGCAACAAAATCTGTCAGCATTGGTTTGGACAGATCCATATTGAAACCGAACTCTTTCACCAGAACCGGCAGGATTTTTTCAAAGCTTGATGCGTTCTCCAGTGCTTTGAAACTTTCTGCATTCAGCGCATTAAAGGTTACGTTCAGATTGACTTTTGACTCACCGCCGCTGTTTTTCCAGCTCAGAGGTGAGATAGCGAAGGACGGGCTGTATTTGAACAGACCCAGCGCATTAGATTTCATTTTTTCATCCAGTGCTTCCATTTTCGCATCGTCGAAATCTTCGGTATACATAGATTCAGACAGCTTGGTGTACTCTTCCAGAGAGGCCATCAGCGTATTTGCGGAGACTGCATCCAGATCTTTCAGAGACCCTTTCAGACTGATCCCGCCGAGGTCGATATCACGGTAGCTTAGTGAACCCAGGCTGTAATCAATGTCCGCACTCAGTTTGTTATCTTTGCTGCCGGATGTGCCGTTCAGTTTCAGGTCTTTCAGAGAAACGGTATCACTGTAATTAACAACCGCTAACTCTTTCAGGCTCAGATTCTGGTCACCCAGGTAGAAATAGCTGTCACCGGATTTTGAAACATCGCTGTCGAAAGACAGGCCTTTCAGAACCATACTTTCGCGCTCACCTTTACGGTAAGTCAGTTCATTGCTGCTGCCTTTACCTTTGACGTTTTTGAATTCTTTATCGAATTTAACGTTCAGATCAGCACCGGAGAATGCCAGCTCTTCGCCGTCTTTCTTATAATTGATTTTGCTGACAGCAAGATCAATGTCGAAATTCTGGTCGTAGCTGACACGGGTATCTGTGACAACAGGGGATTTACCACCGGTGATTTCAAAGGCCTGTTTGGTGACTTCATTGTTTTCCAGCTCAGTGCGGACTGCCGCCATATTTGGCGAGAATACCATGCTCTTCAGCTGAGATAACGGGAAAGGGCCGTGATCAATGGTATTCAGGAGAACAACTTCTTCACCGGAATCTGCGGTATCACCGCTTTTTTTCGTTTCTTTGATGATCAGTTTGACATCAGAGCTGAAAATACCGCGTGAAAAATCTTTGGCGGTCAGCGTAACAGGGATGTCAGGGTACTTATCCTTGATAAATTTGCTCGCTTTGGCGATATAGTCATCGAGGTTTGCTTCAATTTTCTTACCGGTCTGCCATGAAGCTACACCCCATGCGGCGCCTAATGCGACAATAACGCCAACAGCAACTAACGACTTTTTCATAGAGAAATCCATCCTTTATATGCGATTTATTTTGCAGGTTTTCGCACGGTATCAAAATTAACGGGCAGTTAAGTGGCTAACTGCCCGGAGAAAATTAGAGAAGTTACTTACACAGCATTATAAACGCGGGCAATGATTCCTTCACCATCTATTTTAAACTTTCTTTCTATAGCAGAAAGAAAAACAGATTCACCTGAGATAACTCTTGATTGTTCTGTTTCCGTAGTGATAACTGCATGACCTTCCACACAAAAAAGAATATTAGCACTGTTGTTTTCAATATTCATTTCCTGATTACGCACTTTCATGACCGAAAAAGAAAAGTCATCAACCGGAATAGGGAAAATTTCTGTGTTGTTAATATGTTCCGGCTGCATAAATAAACTTTTTGCGTGTTTCGGTACAAAATCAAGATTATTCAGCAATTCACCGACATCAATATGTTTTTGTGTCAATCCGGCACGCAGTACATTATCCGAGTTCGCCATCACCTCCAGTGCCGTTCCTTCCAGATAAGCATGCGGTGTGCGGGCATACAGGAACATCGCCTCACCGGGCTTTAATTCAACAACATTGAGCAGCAGGGGGGTGAAAAGACCATTATCGTCAGGATAAAACTCTGTCATATTACGGATGGTGTCCCACGGTTCACCCTGACGGCTGTTCAGTGCGGATTTAAGCAGCGCTACTGCCCGTTCTTTGGTTTCTCCGCTCATGGAGAGCAGACGGGTAAACAGAACAGACAGGTGCTCCTCTGACGGAGAGGCAATAAAACGCCCGATGGCGGGATGGGCCGGGGCGATTTCACTGAGCAGTCCGGCGATGTCCGCCAGCGGACGGAACGCATTCATTGCGCGGAACGGGGTGAGGGCATAAACCAGCTCAGGCTTATGGTTATCATCCTTATAATTGCGGATTGGTGAATCCAGCGGAACCCCGGCATCGTTTTCGCGGGCAAATCCGGCCTCTGCGGCGGCTTTATCCGGATGAACCTGCACCGATAGCGGCTGTGCGGCACTCAGCACTTTAAACAAAAACGGCAGCCGGTGAAAACGGCGGTTAATCTTGTCCCCCAGTGCTGACTGCGGGTCACCGGCAATAAAATCATATAAAGAGCAGGTGTTGCCGCGGATGTCTGTCACTACTGAACTGGCTTTCGGATGTGCTCCCATCCACAATTCCGCCATCGGCTGCTTGTCAGGGTTCGGGTAACCGTACATTTCTGTCATCGCCGTATGGCTTCCCCAGTCATAAAATTGCACCTGATTCTGCATTTTTAACATAGCAACGCTCTCTATTTAAACAGTTAACAATAAGATAGTAACAATAAAGTAATAACTCCGCCCGGATCGCATAATCAGAAATGAAAGTATGGCAAGATAGGCCCGTTTTCAGAGTCTATCTGTAACTTTCGGGATTTTAAATCCATTTTATTTTGTGTGCTAAGGAGAGAGTAATGGCAGCCACGCGTATTGAAAAAGACTCAATGGGCCCTATCGATGTTCCTGCGGACAAATTATGGGGCGCTCAGACTCAACGCTCTTTAGAGCATTTCCGTATTTCAGTTGAAAAAATGCCTGCGGATCTGATTGCTGCGCTGGCTATTACAAAAAAAGCAGCGGCGGCTGTCAACTGTGATCTGGGGCTGCTGGCAAAAGAGCGGGCCGATGCGGTTATTGCCGCTGCGGATGAAGTGCTTGCCGGTAAACATCCGGAAGAGTTCCCGCTGGCTATCTGGCAGACCGGCTCCGGCACACAAAGTAATATGAATATGAATGAGGTGCTGGCAAACCGTGCCAGTGAAATCCTTGGCGGGCAGCGCGGCGGCGAGCGGATTGTTCACCCGAATGATGATGTGAACAAAAGCCAGAGTTCTAATGACGTGTTTCCGACAGCGATGCATGTTGCCGCAGTGATTGCGGTCAGCACTCAACTGATCCCTGAACTGAAATCCCTGCACAGTGTTCTGGCGGAAAAAGCGGAAGCATACCGCGATATCGTTAAAATCGGCCGCACTCACTTACAGGACGCCACACCGCTGACATTGGGTCAGGAAATTTCCGGCTGGGCGGCGATGCTGCAATATAACCTGAAACACCTGGAAAACAGTCTGCCGCATCTGAGCGAACTGGCTCTCGGTGGTACAGCGGTCGGTACCGGCCTCAACACCCATCCGGAATACGCGGTGCGTGTGGCGAAGAAAATCGCTGAACTGTCCGGTCAGCCGTTTGTGACCGCGCCGAATAAATTTGAGGCGCTGGCCACCTGTGATGCACTGGTTCATGCCCATGGTGCCCTGAAAGGGCTGGCAGCGTCACTGATGAAAATTGCCAATGATGTCCGCTGGCTGGCATCCGGTCCGCGCTGCGGCATCGGTGAGATTGCTATTCCGGAAAATGAGCCGGGCAGCTCTATCATGCCGGGTAAAGTGAACCCGACACAGTGTGAAGCCATGACAATGCTGTGCGCACAGGTGATGGGGAATGATGTGGCGGTTAATATCGGCGGGGCATCCGGTAATTTTGAACTGAACGTGTTCCGTCCGATGGTGATCCACAACTTCCTGCAATCTGTCCGTCTGCTGGCTGATGGTATGCGCAGCTTTAATGGGCACTGTGCTGTGGGTATCGAACCGAACCGTGAGCGGATCAGCCAGCTGCTGAATGAATCACTGATGCTGGTCACCGCGCTGAATACCCATATCGGCTACGACAAAGCCGCCGAAATTGCGAAAAAAGCACATAAGGGAGGCCTGACTCTGAAAGCATCTGCAATGAAATTAGGTTACCTGACAGACGCTGAGTTCGATGCATGGGTTCGTCCGGAAGATATGGTCGGCAGCATGAAGTAATTTTACGGATAGTCTGAACGGAGCCGGATGGCTCCGTTTTTATATTATCTCCATGTATAAATGCAATCGCGGTATCACCGGAATTAATTTTTTTGCTTTCGGTCTGTGACGGATTTTGATGTTTTCTGCATCATAATCAGGCAGTACTCCCGTTACCGGTTTTTCATCATTCTCATCACAAAACACAATCAGCGGGGATGCACAGGCATATTGCACTTGTTTTTGTGCTTCGCTGTACCAGACCCGGGCGATAGGCTGTACTTTTACCGGCCGCTTAATTTTGAGTATGGCATCTTCCGGCACCTGTTTTAAGGCAGAAATCTCTTTCGCCAGATAAACCTGCCGTTCTTCGCGTGTCAGTGACTGAATGGCGCGCGGATTCTGATATTGCTCTTCTAGCTGAGATAACAATGTACCGCGATCGATCTTTTGAATAATGTGCTTATTGGCCCAGCCAAAACGTACAGAAGAGGGGGAGGTGACAGACTGGATCTGCCGGTAGGCATTTAGCGTAATTAATCCTTTTATTTGATTGTGTACGAATTCAAAACGCTGTGTTTTATCCACGCCGGATGTTTCTGTTACGATAGCAGACAATTGTTTCTTCAGCCGGTTCACGTTATCGAGCCGTTGTTGCAGGTCTTTCCGGTCTGAAGGGGACAATGTCATCAGCAGTACGCCGGGCAAACGAATGGCGGATTTGCTGCTGATTGTCTGATCATTATCAAAAATAAATAAACGCTGATAGTGAGACAGTGCCAGCGAGACAGCATCCTCACCACTGACCGGAATGACAGAAATAGTGTTAACGGTATTATTTTCTTCACCTTTCAGTATCTCCGGCAACTGGAAAACTTCAGCAGTCCGGGCAGGGTGTTGTCCGAGCATCCCGCACAAGGTATTCAGAGCGGATTCCAGTTGATTAAAGCAGTCAGTAAGAGAAATTTTTGCATCATATTTCATATATCACCAATTTAGTTACAACATACAAATATGTTAATATCAGATTAGTTCAGCATTGTGCTTTGTGCAAGACGGTTTTCGCTTTGGATGGAAGAAAAGGGCGGGAGCAAGATAGTTCAGATACATCGGGATTCACCATTAACCCACAAAATGTGAGTTAATGGTGAGCTGATATAAATTACTAATCTTTCGTCTTTTTATAGCGGTTCAGGAGTAGTTTATTAATATCTTGATAGTATATTTCTTCAGATTGTCTTTGCTTTTATATCTGGTTGCAATAAGGTTTATCTTTCGGACAATTGCTGTAATGATATTGAGATGATACTACATCCCGTACTCCCGGCTTTCTGTCATCAGTAGTAGGACACTGTGAATAACTATTAAACATTAATGAACTACCTAAAATTAGCATGATCATATATATTCCTTAGTATATTTTGTGATATTAACTACGGATTTTAATTCCACCATGTAGTTGAACAGTATTCCGGAGCAACAATATCACACGAGTCAAATGATTCGATGGAAGAAAATAATAATGTGCTTGTTAATAAAAGTGTAAACATAGTAATCTCTGTTCAGTGGTTGTCAGATATAATTCCAATATAGGGTACTGTATTGGTTACGGAGTGTAAACGCAGATGTTTTATTGAAAACGTCCTGCATCTCTTGGCGGTGGTGGCGGGCTAATTTTACTGTTACAAATAACAGTCTTCTGCGGAGGTGGCGGAGCCATCCACTCATGAGCAGACACTGAGTTCATCATCAGGGCCGAGCTTAATATCATAGTCAGCATGTTAACCTCATTTTTCTGTTTTATGGAGAAGGGAATATGTGGAACATTTATAACTGTAGTCGTGTGAGTAAGATATTTAAATTAACCTGAAGAGTTATTTTTCATTACATATAAATAAAAAACTGTGAAATTAATTATATGGAAGTTACAAATAAATCAGCCACCTTTGCATGACAAGGGTGGCTGGATATTTAAAATAAAAAAATAATAAACTATGGCAAGTTATCAATTTTTTTGGAGATGCAAAATAATAATGGTACTACAGTGTTTTTTTTGTCAAACATAATTACAAGGTGAAGCGTCGTTAATTTTTAGACACAAGTAGCATATACCGAAAAATCAAAACAGAAAATTAACCTGTTGAGGTATTTTATATAACACCGAAATTAGTATCAGTCTGTATTTTATATATATTATGAATGAGCATGTTTGTTCAGGTACAGGGTAATCAGAACACCCGTTGCCAGCATGGCAGCGATAAACCAGCCGATGCCATTCCAGTGCCAGTAAGACCAGAAAACGCCCCCCAGTGTACCGGCAATACTGGAACCGCCATAATAGGAAAACAGATACAGGGAAGATGCCTGTGCCCTGGCGCGGCGTGCACGGTGGCCAACCCAGCTGCTGGTAACAGAATGGGCGGCAAAAAATCCGGTGGTCAGTACCAGCATGCCGATCAGAACTGCCGCCAGCGAGCTTCCGAGTGTAATGAGAATTCCGGTCAGCATCAGAGAAACGGCACCAATTAACACTTTTCCGTAGCCATATTTTCGTGTCAGTGTACCGGCTTTTGATGCACTGTAAGTTCCTGATAAATAGACAACAGATAACATACCGACAACCGCCTGACTGAAATGATACGGTGGTTCCATCAGCCGGTAACCGATATAGTTAAACAGGGTGACAAAGCTGCCCATAATGATAAAACCGGTGGCAAACAGCCACGGCAAACCATCATCGCGGCAGTGCAGTATCAGGTACTTCCACAGACTTTTCGGTTTAAGTGAGCTGGCCCGGAAATGGCGTGACGGCGGCAGTAACCGCCAGAATAAAAACGCCCCGAACAGAGAAAATTTGCGGCCTACTGCATCTGACAGCGGGCCGGTGATCAGCAGCCCGATCGCCATAAATCCGGTGGCAAGTGAGAGCGACAAACTCGCTTGTGCCGGCGATACGGCAAAATCCTCTGACAATAACGGCAGAATCGGCTGTACAAAATAGAGCAGAGCAAATGTCGCCAGCCCGACCATAAAGAAGGAGAGTGTGACACGCAAATATAGCTTGTCATTGCGCTGGATATAGTGCTGTTTTGTCTGATTATCCTGTACCGGTGAAGCCGTCCGGCTGTCAGTTATCAGTTTATTCTCATCTGTCATACACTTATCTCAGAATCTTGTAATAAGACAAAGCATAAAAAGATGCTGGTATTTTGTCTAATATATTAATACTCTTGATTGATATGTTTTACGACTCAATGAGGGAATAATGATCGAATTCCGCCATCTGCGCTATTTTATTGCGGTCGCCGAAGAACTGCATTTCGGACGGGCGGCAGAGCGTCTTAATATCTCTCAGCCCCCGCTCAGTCAGCAAATTCAGGCACTTGAAAATGCAATTCCGGCTAAATTACTGGCACGGAACAACCGGAATGTCAGTCTGACCCCCGCAGGGGAAATATTTCTGCGCGAGGCTTATCAAATCCGCACTCAGATTGAGGCGGCAGTTGAAAAAGCGGCCAGAATGGATCGCGGGGAACTGGGCGAGGTATCTGTCGGTTTTACCTCCACAACACCTTTTATGCGCCATATCACGGCTACATTTCGCCAGTACCGTGAAATGTACCCGGATGTGGCTATTCATATGCATCAGATGAATACTAAACAGCAGATCAATCCGCTGCTGAGCGGCAGGATTGACTTTGGCGTGATGCGTAATACACAACTGCCGGATAACCTGGTCCATGAGCTGCTGTTTAAAGAGCGGTTTATGCTGGCGGTCTATGATGATGATCCGCTGATGAAATACCTAAAAACAGGTATTTCCCTGGATATGCTGAGTGGCGTACCATTGGTTTTCTTTGAACGGGATGTGGGCACGGCATTGTATGATGAAATCATCAATTTACTGAAAGGTGCAGGAATCACACCGGTGATAGCCCAGGAAGCAGGTGAGGCGATGACAATTTTGGGGCTGGTTTCCGCCGGGTTAGGTGTTTCGCTGGTAACGGAATCATTCACCCGGATGAAAGTCGATGGTGTCCGCTATATTCATTTAGCTGAAAATCAGGCATTTTCTGAAGTCTGGCTTGTGTATCATAAGCACAATACACTTTCTCCGGCCGGTCAGCGGTTGATAGCAATGCTGAAAAATAATGTGTTCCGCTGAGCGGAACCTGATTATCAGGAGTTCGGATGTTCCGGCGATACTGGTTTTTTGCTGTTACTGCTTTCCTTTTTCTTTTATATACAGGCACAACGGGTGCCGCGGTATCGCTCAGTCATTTTTATCAGCAGGATGGTTCACGTAAGATCACTGCTGAAAATATCACTGCGCTGACCGGGCAATTTCTTGGTGTACCTTACCGTGCCGGTCAGCTGATAGGTTCACCGGCATCACCGGAAATTTTGGTGGCTGATCTGAATGCCCTCGACTGCTTCACCTTTCTGGATTACACCGAAGCACTGAAACGCAGCCCGCAGCAACAGGATTTCCGGAACAGACTGATGCATATCCGCTATAAAAACGGAGAAGTGAGTTACTATCAGCGCCGTCATTTTTTGTCGGATTGGGTCAGTGAACCACGACCTGTTGCACTGGATATCACCCGGCAGCTTTCGCCGGATTATCATGTGACACATAAGATGCTGAATCAAAAGAAAAATGGCACACGTTATATTGCTGATCTTCCTGTCACGGCGCGGGAGATTGCCTGGCTGCCGGTTTCCTCGCTGACACCTGCCGTGCTTTCTCAGTTGCAGACCGGAGATTATATCGGTATTTATTCTGACCGTCCGGGGCTGGACGTATCTCATGCCGGCGTTATTATCCGGACCCCGGCCGGGCTGTTTTTACGCAATGCATCATCAAAACGGAATGAACAGCGGGTGATTGATTCACCGTTACCGGAATATCTGCATAATAAAAGAGGAATTGTGGTTTATCGTTCTGCTTTTACGCCCTGATTGTGAATCATTTCACAGTTTTACGTGAAGCCACTTACTAAGTGTGTATTTATTCGGAAGATTAATATCTTAGCATTATAAACTCAGGATTATTATTGGTGAAACCTTCAGCGCAGCCCGGGCATATTGACCATATAAAACAAACCAATATGGGGGTTGTGTACCGTTATATTGACCGTGAAGGCCCTATTTCCCGTATTTCCCTCTCGAAAAAAGCACAACTGGCACCGGCAAGTATCACGAAGATTACCCGTGAACTGATGGATGCGCATCTGGTCCGGGAAACGGAGTTTCCGAGATTAGGTTTTCGCGGACGTCCGGCGGTAGGGCTGAAAACGGATTGCGACGGCTGGCATTTTTTGTGTATCCGTATTAACAAAGGGGAATTGGTTTTTGCCCTGCGGGAACTGAGCGGAAAATTGCTGGCTGAAGATATTATTGATTTTCCGGCAAATAACCGGGACTTTGTCACACCGTTTCTGGCACAGGTCGATGCCTTCTTTTCACGGAATAACCGGATAACAGAGCGGCTCACTGCAATTGCCATCACCACGGATGCGATTGTTGATCCTGCAAACGGCATTATCCGCCATTCCCCGTACTATCAGCTGACGGATTTACCGGTGGCGGAAATTCTTTACCAGCATACCGGGATGCCGGTATTCCTTCAGCACGGCATTTCAGCCTGGTCTCTGGCAGAATATTTTTTCGGTGCGGCGAAAGAGTGTAAAAATATTATTCAGCTGGTGATTGATGAAAATGTCGGTGCCGCCATTATTACTGACGGCGCGCTGCTGCATGCCGGCAGTCACAGCACAGCGGAAATCGGTCATACCCAAATCAATGCTCAGGGTAAACCCTGTTATTGCGGCAATCACGGTTGTCTGGAAACGGAAATTGGTCTGCACCATGTGCTGGAAACGGCAGCGCAGTTTCTGGACACACCTGACGGACAATTGCCGACTGCGGCGATATTGTGTCGTGCGGCACTGGACGGTAACACGGCGGCCTGTGAACTGATAGAGAAAGTAGGGCAGCATATCGGGGATATTGCGGCGGTGATGGTCAATATCTTTAATCCGGAGATTATTCTGATTGGTTCACCGCTAAACCCGGCATCGTCTGTTCTGTTTCCTGCCATCCGGGCCCGGATCATACAGCGCGCCTTACCGGCATTCAGCCGTGAACTGACAATGACTTCATGTGAATTTAATAATTGCGGAACATTACCCGGTGCAGCGTTAATCAAAGAGGCGCTGTATAACGGCTCGCTTCTCATCAAACTGATGGATGGTTAAGTAATTCTGTAGTGTTCATCTTTGACATAAAACAAATAAATGACAAGGATTTGTTTATGAAAACAGGATTTTCGCAAAAAATTGCGCTGGCGCAAGCCTGATATAAACCGGATGTCTTACACTGCTTCCGTTATCAATTTTGATACGCACCTCTTGATATAACGGAAAACATCTATGTTAAGGCGCTTGTTTATCACCGGCACAGATACGAATATCGGCAAAACTGTTGCGACGCGGGCTTTACTGCAAGCCATCAACCGCCTGGGTAAATCTGTCGTTGGCTATAAACCAATCGCGACAGAATACCATGACACACTTAACGGTAAACGTAACCGTGACGCTATGATCCTGCATGACTCATCATCTGTTGATGTTTCTTATCAGGATATCAATCCGGTAATGCTGGAAAATAATTATGGTCAGACGACCACTGAAGTTCAGTTTCCTGCATTATCACAGGGACTGGAAAAATTAAGTCATCTGGCGGATCAGGTTGTGGTGGAAGGGAACGGCGGATGGCGTTATTTACTGAATAACGACACTTTTTTATCCGATTGGGTGAAAAAGGAGAAACTGCCGGTGATCCTGGTGGTCGGGATTCAGTCCGGCTGTGTGAATCATGCATTATTAACCGCCGAAGCCATTAAAAATGATGGTCTGGAGATTATCGGCTGGATTGCAAACCGGATAAACCCGGGGTTATCACACTATGCACAGGTAATGGATCGTTTACTGACACATTTGCCGGCACCATTGCTGGGCGAGATTCCGTATTTGCTGCGTCCGGAAGAGCGGGAATTGTCGCATTATCTCAACGCAGAGCAGATTGAAATACTCTGGGGTGAGGCGTTAGCTGCGTCCTGAATCTCCGGTAAGAATATACAAAAGGGCTGATAAATCAGCCCTTTTTCATGGTCAAAATCTGACAGCGAGTTATTATTTACGCAGATAAATAATATTCTGAGTTTCGTTGTCGCAGTTACCCACAATTTGACCTTCTGCCTGCGCCGCTTCTTCAGCCGGAACTACAGTCAGTGTAAAACCGTCAGCAGGAACACCATTGCTGATGATTTTCTGCGAAATTTCCTCAGTCACACTTTCACATGATGCCTGCGCCATAACAGGTGCAACGGCAAAGAGAACAGCACTGAGCGCAATCAGTTTTTTCATCATTTATCCTTAAATGTGTTTATTTCCAGCCAGTGGAAACTTCACGCCCTGAATTTGCGTCAAGGCAGCGCAGCGTATTAGGTTCCCAATACGCGGTAACGACCGAACTTTTTAAGCATGCATCTTCAGCATCAATTGCACGGTCAACTTTATCGAACTCTTTTTCAGCACGGCGGTTGACCTTCTGACGCAGAGAGCGGGTATCATCCCATTGCTCTTTTTCCTGGCGTGCTCTCTCTTTTTCAAGTGCAGTATCGCCGCCGCTGATCACACAAGTGCTGCCGGGGCTGCAATTTGTGGTGGCAGCGCCTGCATGAGCTGCAAACATGAAAGGTGCAGCAAAGGCAGTTGCGATAAACCACTTTTTGAGCATGGAGTTAGTCATTGTCGTGTTTTCCTCAAAGTTCAAACCTGCAAACGTCATTTTGATCGTGAACATTATAGCAAAGTGTATTTATGCACCAATAAAAGACAACGTTTTTCGGCGATAATTTCAGGTAATTTAAGAAAATTACCTGATTATACGGATGCCGGCTTATCTTTTGTGGTGGTTTCAGCCTTCGCGGTGCACACTCAGCCCGGCGAATGACTGACAGACCGGCATCATTTCCATAGTATTGATATTTACGTGCGGCGGCAATGTTGCAACCCAGAAAACCGCTTCTGCAATATCATCCGGCATCAGCGGATCGGTATCTTTGTAAGTATCTGCGGCTTTTCCTTCATCTCCGCGATAGCGGATTCCGGAGAATTCTGTACCGCCGACCATGCCCGGCTCAATATCAGTCACACGGATTTTCTTGCCGGATAAATCTGCGCGCAATGCGAGACTAAACTGACGGACAAAGGCTTTGGTTCCGCAGTAAACGTTACCACCGGCATACGGCCATGACCCGGCAGTTGAGCCCAGGTTAATGATATGACCACGGTTTCTTTCCACCATGCCCGGCAGAATAGCGCGCGTCATATGGAGCAGACCTTTGATATTGGTGTCCACCACCACATCCCATTCCGCCGGGTTGCCTTTATCAACCGTTTCCATGCCCAGTGCCAGACCGGCGTTATTGACCAGAACATCAATCTGGCGCAGGGATTCAGGGAGTGAGTTAATCACATTATCGACCGCCGGGCTGTCTGTCATATCCAGTGCCAGCGGGAAAAATTTGCTTCCGAACTCTTTTTGCAGTTTCGCCAGGCGCTCAATACGGCGGCCGGTGCCGATAACAGTATGGCCGTTCTCAATAAATTTGCGGGCAAATGCCTCACCAAAACCTGCGGTTGCACCTGTAATTAAAACAATCATCATATACTCCGAATCTGTCAGCGGGGGTCCCCGGAAAAAAGAACAATAACCATGGCGATATAATACCGGTGGTAATATCGTAATAGTGTATCGTGTCTGCATGACAGAAAGCGGGTCACAGATTCCGTTTTTCAGTTTTCATCACGGAAAAACACTGAAACTAATCAATAACAACCTGATTATGTACAGGAGACGAAAAATGATTCAGGGGCAATGTTTATGCGGTAAAGTGACAGTCTCTGTGCCGCAGGCGGTGCATGATGTTTCTGTCTGTCATTGCGGTATGTGCAGAAAATGGAATGGCGCGCCGTTTATGTCTGTGGATTGCGGCAGTGATGTCACTCTCAGCGGTGAGGAATATATTACCCGCTATCACTCCTCTGAGTGGGGTGACCGCTGTTTCTGCCGTGAGTGCGGGACACATCTGTTTTATTATCTGAAACCGGCAGATCAGTATTATGTCTCTGCGGCATTGCTGGGGGAAACACAGGAATCCCGTCTGGCTATGCAGATATACACTGACTGCAAACCGGCGTATTACAATTTTGCGGAAAAAACGCCGATGCTGACGGAGCAGGACATTCTGGCGATGTTTGAAGCCAAATAAAGCAGAAAGCGGATACCGGGGTATCCGCTTCATTTTTTCTGCGTTGCCGGGCAGAGAAATTAAATAACAAACAGATCCATAAACTCGCTGACTGACATGGATTCGAGTGTTTTACGGTCACGGGCAGCATTCAGAATGCGCTGTTGCTGTGTTTCCGGGAACATACGCGCCAGGTTGGTGCGGAATTTCGCCAGCAGCAGCGGAATACCTTCCTCACGGCGGCGGGCGTGCCCGACCGGATATTCCACCACCACTTCATCCAGCACGGTACCGTCTTTCAGCGTTACCGTCAGGGCGTTGGCGATAGAGCGTTTTTCCGGATCATGGTAATCACGGGTAAACGCAGTATCTTCCTCACAGTGAATGCGGGCGCGCAGTGCATCGATACGGCTGTCTGATGCGATACCATCTTCATAATCTGCTGCTGTCAGGCGACCGAAGATCAGCGGAACCGCCACCATATACTGGATACAGTGGTCACGGTCAGCCGGGTTATTCAGCGGGCCGTGTTTATCGATAATACGGATACAGGCTTCATGAGTACGGATAGTGACGTTCTCAATATCATCTGCCGTTTTACCCAGTGCCGCCAGTTTGTGATGCAGCGTCATCGCCGCTTCAACGGCAGTCTGAGAGTGGAATTCGGCCGGGAATGAAATCTTGAACAGCACGTTTTCCATCACATAAGAGCCGTAATCGCGCTGGAATTTAAATGGCTTGCCGTCAAACAGCACATCATAGAAACCCCAGGTTTTGGCGGTGAGTACCGTCGGATACCCCATTTCGCCTTTCTGTGCGAACAGAGCCAGACGCACCGCACGGGAGGTGGCATCACCGGCAGCCCAGGATTTACGTGAGCCGGTATTCGGTGCATGGCGGTAGGTACGCAGAGACTGTCCGTCCACCCACGCATGGGAAACAGCGCTCAGTAACTGCTCACGATCCAGCCCCAGCATTTCACCGACAACCGCCGTGGATGCGACTTTCACCAGCACAACGTGGTCGAGACCGACTTTATTGAATGAGTTTTCCAGTGCCAGGCAGCCCTGAATTTCATGGGCCTTGATCATGGCCGTCAGCACACGTTTCAGCGGCAGTGGTGCTTTGCCTTTGGCAATCGCTTCACGGGACAACCAGTCTGCAACCGCCAGGATACCGCCGAGGTTATCCGACGGATGACCCCATTCCGCTGCCAGCCAGGTGTCGTTGAAATCCAGCCAGCGGATCATCGCGCCGATATTGAAAGCGGCCTGCACCGGGTCAAGCTGAAATTGTGTCCCCGGGACTTTGGCACCGTTCGGGACAATGGTTCCCGGCACAACAGGGCCGAGCATTTTTCTGCATGCCGGATATTCCAGGGCTTCCAGACCGCAGCCCAGGGTATCCAGGAAGCAGTGATACGCAGTGTCATAAGCGCGATCACTACTGATTTCCATATTCAGAACGTAATCAGTGATGTCCTGAATGACCTTGTCGTACTCTTGATGCTGCGGGGTAAAAGATGCTGACATACTTTATCTTCCTTTTTAATTAATTATTAGCGCGCTTTAAGGGGTACGAAGGTCTGGTTTTCCGGCCCGGTGTAATTGGCGGACGGACGAATAATTTTATTATCCAGACGCTGTTCAATGATGTGTGCCGCCCATCCTGCGGAACGGGCGATAACAAAAATCGGGGTAAACATGGCAGTCGGCACACCCATCAGGTGATACGCCACCGCAGAGAACCAGTCGAGATTCGGGAACATTTTCTTGTGCTGAGACATCACAGATTCAATGCGATCCGCAATATTAAACAGACGGAAATCTTTTGCTTCTTCGGATAACTCACGGGAAATCGCTTTGATAACCTGATGACGCGGGTCAGCAATGGTATACACCGGGTGACCGAAGCCCATGACTACTTCACTGCGGGTGAGGCGGGCGAGAATATCGGCCTGCGCTTCATCCGGTGAGCTGTAACGTTTCTGGATCTCCAGAGACACTTCGTTGGCACCGCCGTGTTTTGGTCCGCGCAGGGCGGCAATCGCGCCGGTGATGGACGAATAAAAATCGGTTCCTGTCCCGGCGATAACCCGGGCAGCAAACGTGGAAGCGTTAAACTCATGTTCTGCATAAAGAATGAACGAGGAGTTCATAAAACGTACCCAGTTTTCAGACGGTTTTTTGCCGTGCAGCAGATGCAGGAAATGGCCGCCGCAGGTATCGTCATCGGTTTCGGTATCTATGCGGCGATCATTAAACGCATAGTGATACCAGTAAAGCAGCATGGAGGTCAGGGAAGAGAGCAGGCGATCGGCGATATCGCGGGCACCGGATAACGGATGACCTTCTTTCTCCGGCAGGACGCACCCCATAATGGACACGCCGGTTCGCAGCACGTCCATCGGATGGGCAGAGGCCGGCAGTGCTTCCAGGGCTTTTTTCACACTGTGCGGCAGGCCGCGCAGTGATTTCAGTTTTGCCTTGTAGGCGGCCAGTTCCGCCGCATTCGGCAATTTTTCGTGGATCAGAAGATGAGCGACTTCTTCAAAATCACATTGCGTGGCTAAATCCAGAATGTCATAACCGCGGTAGTGCAGGTCGTTCCCATTAATCCCCACAGTACAGAGTGCAGTATTGCCGGCAGCAACACCGGACAGTGCAACGGATTTTTTGCCTTTCTTCAGTGCAGGTTCAGGTTTGCTAAGTTGTTCATTCATAACGGGTGATCCTTATTATTATAGTGAGTGTACAACCTGCTTCGCGTTATCTTTCAGAGGCTATTTTTTCTGCGAAAACAGTGCATCGAGCTTATCTTCATAATCGTAGTAGTTAATGCTTTGGTATAATTCATCACGAGTCTGCATCTGTGAAATCAGGCTCTGTTGCGAACCTTCACGGCGCAGGGTGTTATAGACATTCTCAGCCGCCTTGTTCATGGCACGGAAGGCGGTGAGCGGATACAGAGCGATGGCGATATTCACGCTGCGCAACTCATCAAGGGTAAACAGCGGCGTTTTACCGAATTCAGTGATGTTTGCCAGCACCGGTGCACTGATTTTGTCAGTGAACAGACGATACATCGCCAGTTCTGTAATCGCTTCCGGGAACAGCATATCCGCACCGGCATCAATGTACGCCTGCGCGCGTTCGAGGGCGGATTCCAGACCTTCGACCGCCAGCGCATCAGTACGCGCCATGACCACGAAATTCTCGTCAGTCCGTGCATCGACCGCAGCTTTAATGCGATCAACCATTTCCTGTTTTGACACGATTTCTTTGTTCGGGCGGTGACCACAACGTTTTGCGCCGACCTGGTCTTCAATATGCATCCCGGCAGCCCCGGCTTTGATCAGGGACTTCACGGTACGCACCACGTTAAAAGCGGACGGGCCGAAGCCGATATCGGCATCCACCAGCAGCGGCAGATCACACACATCGGTAATACGGCGGACATCCGTCAGTACATCATCCAGCGTGGAAATACCCAGGTCAGGGATACCCAGAGAGCCTGCGGCAACACCGCCGCCGGAGAGATAAATTGCTTTGTAACCCGCACGTTTTGCCAGAAGTGCGTGGTTGGCATTAATAGCGCCGACCAGCTGTAACGGGGATTCAGACTGTACAGCGTCGCGGAATGCGCGTCCTGCGGAATAAAGTGCCATATATTCACCTTGTTATTAGTTTGATACTCAGATGTTATAAAGCAATCGCTATGCCAATCAGCCGGGTCAGGTAACTAAAACGCGGGATACATCACATATTTGGCTTGTTTATCCTGTTATTACGGCACTCACTATAGAATTTGCCGATTCTGTCTGACAAGCGCAATGTTACCTTTTTGTGATGACGATGCTATTTATGTTTCAAAATAGCTGTTAATGTGTTTCATGAAATTAAATTGAAACAAATGAAACGCGTGAAACAGAGGAGAAACAGATGGCACAGAGTGAAAAACCGGTGATCTGGACGGTTTCCATTTCGCGCCTTTTTACCCTGTTCCGTGATATCAGCCCTGAATTCAGTGCCCGCGCCAGCATCAGCGCTATCAATCTGGGGTTTGATGCCGCGGTGGAGGCAATTCGTGAACGTCTCAAAACCGAACGCTGTGATGCCATTGTCAGTGCGGGCTCCAATGGCGCGTATCTGAAGCAGCATTTACCCGTGCCGGTGATTGTCGCCGCTCCCGGCGGGTTTGATATCATGCAGGCCCTGGCGCGCGCGCGGCAGCTCAGTCAGCGCATCGGCCTCATTTATTACCGCAATACGTTTCCCGCACTGGACTCGCTGGCGCAGAGTTTCGGTATGCAGATTGAACAGCGCAGTTATGTGACCGCCGAGGATGCGCGGGCAGCCTGTCATGCCCTGAAAGCGGACGGTATTTCTGTGGTGGTGGGCGCGGGGCTGATCACTGATATCGCCGCAGAGTGCGGTATGACCTGTATTTTCATTTATTCCAATGATGCGGTCCGCCGTGCATTCACCGATGCAATAGAACTGACACGCATCCGTGACCAGCCGCAAAATATGCCTTTGCCGGTAGCGGGATCGCTGAATGTCCGCCATACACTGAACGATATTCTCGGCACCTCGCCGGTGATGGAACAGGTACGTGAAACCATCACGCTGTTCGGGCGCTCGAAAGCGACAGTGATGATCCAGGGGGAAAGCGGCACCGGTAAAGAGATGGCGGCGCAAGCCATTCATCATGAATATACCTTGTTTCACAAACATAAGCGGATGAAACGCGCTGCACCGTTTGTGGCCGTTAACTGCGGGGCAATCCCGGAGAGTCTGCTGGAAGTGGAATTGTTCGGTTACGAGGAAGGTGCATTTACCGGTTCGCGGCGGGGCGGTCGTGCCGGGTTATTTGAGGCGGCAGACGGCGGCACACTGTTTCTGGATGAAATCGGTGAAATGCCGGTTTCTCTGCAAACCCGTTTATTACGGGTGCTGGAAGACCGTGCCATTGTGCGTATCGGCGGCTATAAACCGATCACCGTGGATGTGCGGGTGATTTGCGCCACACACAATGATCTGGATAACCGGGTAGCTGCGGGTACTTTCCGTGCGGATCTGTTTTACCGGCTGGGGGTGTTGCGCCTGCAACTGCCGGCACTGCGCGACCGGGGCGCGGATATTCTGTTACTGACTGAAAAACTGCTGAAACTGGCATTTGCTGAGCTGGATTTGCCGCTGCACCGCAGCCATTTGCAGCAGATCCTGGCATGCAGTGACTTTTTTTATCACTACCGCTGGCCGGGAAATGCCCGCGAGCTGCGCAATCTGATGGAGCGGGTGGCGCTGTATTGCAGCGCGTATCCGGATAAAATTATTACCGGATCATTATTACTGAAACTCTCTCCCGAGCGGCGTACAGCGATTTCACCCGTGCCGTTGCAGGATCTCCCGCCGGAGCCGGTGAATACCGCCACTGCAACAGAAGCGGTGGCCCGTTTCTGGGGCGATCGCCGGGCGGCGGCAGACTGGCTGGGTATCAGCCGTACCACCTTATGGCGCCGCCTGAAACAGGAACAGAACACTTCATCCTGACTGACTCCCGCTTTATACTGTGCTTCAGAATTAAAAAGCAAGAGCCGGAGTGTTTGTCTGTATCCGGCCTGCAATACTGTCATCACCGGAAAGACACAGGAAACAGAACGGAGGCGTTATGTCAGATCTCTTTGCTCACGATGAACCGCTTGCCGTGGCACCCGATGCGTATCTGCTGAAAGGTTTTCTCAGTGATGAGGATGAGATGCTGCTGGCGGAAATCCGCCGCCTGACCGCCATTTCGCCGTTCCGCCATATGCAGACGCCCGGCGGATACCGGATGTCTGCGGCCATGAGCAGCTGCGGTACCTGCGGCTGGGTTTCAGATGCGAAAGGTTACCGCTATTCTCAGACAGATCCGCTGACCGGCAATCCCTGGCCACCGCTGCCGGATGCGTTTTTTTCGTTGTCGCGGCAGGCTGCGGAATGGGCGGGGTTTGACGGATTTTCACCGGACAGATGTCTGATTAACTGCTATATACCGGGCGCCGGGATGTCTCTGCATCAGGACAGGGATGAGCCGGATCGCCGTCAGCCGATTGTGTCATTTTCACTCGGGCTGCCGGTGCAGTTTCAGTTCGGCGGCAGTGAACGGCGGCATCCTCTGAAGACCTTCGCGCTTGAGCACGGTGATGTGCTGGTGTGGGGCGGCTGTTCCCGTCTGAATTACCATGCTGTCCGTCCGGTAAGAGCCGGGGTGCATCCGCTTGCGGGCGCCCGGCGGTTTAATCTGACTTTCCGCTGTGCGCGGTAACGGAGAAACAGGATGACAAAACAGACAATCCTCTCAGACGATGCGTGCTGGGCAGCACTGGTCGCCAGAGATAAAACAGCGGACCCGCTGTTTGTGTATGCGGTAAAAACCACACAAACATGGGGATTTCCGTCCACCGTTGTACGGCTGCCGAAACGGGAAAATACCGAATTTTTTGCCACGCCGGAAGAGGCAGAGTCACACGGCTATCGCGCCGGAAAACGCCGTCAGCGCAGTGGTGATGCGATGATGCAGCGCCATGCTGAGCAGGTGGTACTGGCCTGCCGTGAACTGGAAGCGCGTATCGATAACGGCGAACCGCTGCCGTCACTGGCGGCGCTGGCTGCACTGTGCGGCGTGAGTCAGTTTCATTTTCACCGTATTTTCCGGTCACATACCGGGCTGACACCGGCGGCATGGGCAAAAGCCTATCGCGGGGAAAAACTGCGGGAGCAACTGACAAAACAGCCGACAATCACCGGAGCAATCGCCGAATCAGGCTTCAGTTCCGGCAGCCGTTTTTATGAATCATCAGATACACTGCTCGGCATGACACCAAAAAGCTGGCGTGCCGGTGCTAAAGGGGCGCGGATTTTCTTTGCACTGGCAATGTGTGCTCTGGGGGATATCCTGGTGGCGCAGAGCGAAAAAGGCATTACCAGGTATAAAGGGGAATGTCAGCCACTGTGATTGTTGAGGAAATCTCATCAAACAACGGGGAGGGATGTTAGCATCAAAAATTGAGAGGATCAAAATTAAGAATAAACTTAATGACTTCATATAAGTTTATGTTTTTTTTGGTTTTTTTGTAAAAAAATCACCGGAATTCAGGATAAAGTTCCGGCGATTAAATTGTAATGTTCTGTGTATTAATCGCTAATTTTGTAACACAAGGTTACAAGACATTTCGCCTTTACAGAGGCTGGTGATATTTTCCAGCGTGGTTTCGCTGATGCTCAACAGTGCTTCTTCCGTCAGAAATGCCTGATGACCGGTAAAAAGGACATTATGGCAGGAGGAAAGGCGGCGGAAGATATCATCCTGAATGACATCATTCGATTTGTCTTCAAAGAATAAATCTCTTTCATTTTCATAGACATCCATACCCAATGCGCCAATCTTCTGTTGTTTGAGAGCATTAATGGCGGCAGCGGAGTCAATTAACGCACCGCGGCTGGTGTTGATGATCATCACGCCGTCTTTCATTTTGGCGAATGCGGTTTCATTCAGCAGATGATGGTTTTCCGGTGTCAGCGGGCAATGGAGAGAAATCACATCAGACTGTGCAAACAGGGTATTCAGATCCACATACTCCGCGCCCAAATCCAGTGCTGTCTGGTTAGGATAAGGATCAGACACCAGCAGGCGCATTCCGAATCCTTTTAAAATCCGCAGCACGGCCAGCCCGATTTTCCCTGTCCCGACCACCCCGGCAGTGCGGTTATGCATCAGACCTTCGAGAGAAAAGTTGGCATCACGGGTGCGCTGATAAGCGCGGTGAATACGGCGGTTCAGGCTCAGCATCATCCCGACGGCGTGCTCTGCCACGGCTTCCGGAGAATAAGCCGGCACGCGGACAACCTGTATGCCCAGTTCCTGAGCAGCAGCCAAATCCACGTTATTAAAACCCGCACAGCGTAGTGCGAGAATTCTGATATTGAGATCTGCCAGTTCCTGTAATACTTCCCGGTTCGCATCATCATTAACAAAAATACAGACAGCATCGGCACCCACCGCATTTTTTGCGGTTTGTTGTGTCAGCGGGAAATCAAAATATTCGATATCATACTGAAAGCGCGGGTCCTGATTAATCAAATCCATGTGTTTGCTGTCGTAATGCTTGGTACTGTAACTGACGATTTTCATCGGAGTTCCTCTGCTAAAATAAATCGCTACACTAAACCGGATTGCCCTGACAAAATAGGGCGATCCTGTGTTCAGAAATGATTGAAATCTGCTGACTACAGTATAACGCTTAGTTGATGTATCTGTAACCGGAGAACTGCACCTGTAAGGTCTATGAAAAAAATACTGAAAGTGCTGGTAGTACTGCTTGTTCTGCTGATGATTATCCTCCCGGCAGCCTGGCTGACAATTCCGCGCTGGCTGCCTGCCGTGGTGAAATCGTCTCTACCGGACGGCGTGACGCTGTCACTTTCTCAGCCGAAAATTCGTGCAGGCGGCCTCTATATAGAAGAAGCGGTTCTCCGCAGTAATGAATGTCAGCTGGCAGGCGGGGAAAATCTTTCGCTTCACTATCAGCGCGGTAGTCAGTGGCTGATTAATGCCGGCTCACTGACCGGCGATGCGGATTGTATTCAGAAATTACCTTCTGCGCCGGAAGAGACTGACAGTACACCTGTTGATATTGGTGCTCTGTTATCACAATTACCGCCGGTAACGCTGACGGCTGATAAGGTGATTCCTGTTCCCTGGCTGACGTATCAGGGGAAACTGAGTCTGACAACCGCGCCGGGCCGCGGGCAGCATCTGAGTTATCAGGGAGAGAATGTTCAGGCAGAGCTGGCGATTGATCCGGAACTAAACGTGACGCTGTCACAATTAAATGTCGCTGCCGGAGATGAAAAATTTGCACTCAGCGGTGCGCTGACACTGCCGCTGAATACCGCTTCTCTGCCGGAGAGAGGTCAGCTACAGGCAGCGGTTAGCACGACAGCCCGGCCGCAACCATTGACAGTGACCTTTGACTGGCAGGGGCGGCAAGGCACACTGACACTGCGTGAATCAGCACAGGAAGCTGTGCTGCTGAATATTCCGTGGGAAGCGACAGCAGAAAGTATTGTGATTAAAAACGGAGAATGGCGCTGGGACGAGTGGGAACAACCGCTGCGCGGAACTATCAGTGCAGAACTGAAAAACTGGTTGTCCTCACCGGCGGATATGCGGCTGGGGGCACGGATTGCGGTGACTACGCAGGGTGTACGCGGCAAAGGCACGATGGTATTGCAATTGCCGGAAACACCGCTTCCGCTGACTGAATTTGATATTCCTTTTGAGCTGGCCGGGCAGGTCAATCACAATGATATGTGGGCGGCCGGGCGGGTACCGGCGGTACTGACCGGCACGGTTACCTCTCCGGTGATCAGGTTACGTTCCGGAGCTCTGGTACGGGCCCGCGGGCAACTCAGTCCGGATTTTCTGGTGGAAGAACTGCGTCTGCCACTGGCAGGTACCTCACTGTCACAGCAGGGAATTTCCGGGCCGCTGGATGCTATTGTAACGGTGAATAATCCGGAACTGGGACGCTATCGTTTTCAGATGAAAGGCCAGGCGCGGGAATTTCTGCCGGATAACGGGCGCTGGTACTGGCAAATCTGGGGAAAAGGCCGGATGAAACCGCTGAATGCGGACTGGACATTCTCCGGTGCCGGTTCCTGGCTGGATGAGGAAATCCGTATCCGGAAACTGAATACCGGATTCAACGGCATCCGCTACGGCATCATGTCAATGGATGCCCCGGCACTGACATTGCTGTCCCCGCTGATCTGGACCCGGACAGGCGGGCAGCAGAAATTGTCCGGCAAAGTACAGCTGACCACCCGTAAAATCCGGCTGGATAACAGTTATCTGCCGTCTGCCACTTTTGATATGGCGCTGAATGGTCGTGATCCGCGCGATTTTTCTGTTAAAGGCACATTGTCAGCCGGGAAAAATATCGGGCCGATACAGTATTGGAGCCGCTGGGACGGCGTCCGCCTGCGGGGTGAGGCACGCTGGCCGGAGCAGGATATGCGGGCATTTCAGACCCTGATCCCGCCGGATCTGGGGATCACACTGCGTAACGGTGTTTTCTATGCCCAGGCGGCGTATTCTGCCGCACCGGATCAGGGATTTGTTGCCGGCGGGCACTGGGTGGTCAAACAGGCGGGAATGTGGCTGAAAGACGGCGAAGTCAGCGGCGTGGATTTTGTGCTGCCGTGGCGTCTTGCGGACAGCCGCTGGCAGCTCGGCAGCAAAAAACCGGTGATGCTGCGTATTGCGCAGGTGAATAACCTGTTTGAAGTCACAGATATTAAAGCCGATTTACAGGGCTACTATCCCTACAGTGATGCCTATCCGCTGGAATTGTCCGGTGTCAGCCTGGATGTTGTACTGGGCGGACAGGTCACGATGCCGTCTCTGACCATCCCGCAGAAAACCGCGGCGGTGATAAAACTGAATAAACTGAATACCGGGCCGCTGATTAATACCCTGAAGGTGACACAGTTTTCTCTTGAAGGCAGTATCAGCGGGGAATTGCCGTTTTATATTGATAATCCGCAGTGGATTGTGCATAACGGTTGGGTGGAAAACGATGAGCCGCTGACACTCAATCTGGATAATCAGTTTGTTGAATCAGTCAGTGAAAATAATATCACAGCGGGAACGGCCATTAACTGGCTGGACTATCTGGTGATGAAACGGGTGCGGACGGATGTTAATCTGACCAACCTGGGTGTCCTGACAATGTCATCGGTGGTTTCCGGCTATAATCCGGTACTGGATGCGCGGCGGGCGGTAAACCTGAATTACCGGCATGAGGAAAATGTGTTTCAGTTATGGCGCAGTCTGCGTTTCGGCAGCAATCTGGAAGCCTGGCTGGAAAAGAGTATTTCACAGAATCAGGAGTCACATCCGACGGAGTCAGAATGAAAAAATGGATAGCAGGTGCGGTATTACCGCTGATGATTATCGCACTTAACGGGTGTCTGCGGGTAGAGGTCGCCACACCGGATAAACCCATTGATATCAATATGAATGTCAAAATTGAACATGAAATTAATGTCAAAATTGACCGTCAGGTTGAAGATTTGCTGAAAAATAACTCAGCAATATTTTGAGGTGAATAATGCGTAAACTCATTAACGGCGGCCTGGCCGCACTGACATTACTGATCAGCACCTCAGCGTTTGCACTGACACTTGATGAAGCCAAACAACAGGGGCTGGCGGGGGAAACCTTCAGTGGTTATATCGCAGCCGTGGATAAGGCGTCGTCACGGCAGGATGTCAGCGTTCTGGTGAAAGAGATTAATGCGGCACGGGCACAAAAATACACTGAACTGGCACAGACTAACCGGATGAAAGCCGAAGAGGTGGCAAAAATCGCCGGTCAGAAACTGGTGACCCGCGCACCGCCGGGGGAATATGTGCTTGGCATCAATGGCCAGTGGCTGAAGAAAGAGTAACGGAAGTAAAAAAAAGCGCCGGATTATCCGGCGCGGAACAAGGATGATTAATGATGATACTGCTTGTTTTTGTGTTGTTATCCGGTTATGCGGAAAGCGCTTCAACGCACTGACGGGCATTCTGCTGTGCTTTTTCAGCAAAATCTTCACCCATCGAGACACCTTCGGCAAAAATAAACTCAATATCGCTGATCCCGATAAACCCCAGGAACTGCGTCATAAACGGGACAATCAGATCCGAGGTCTGGTCGCGGTGGAAGCCGCCGCGCGCGGTCAGGACAATCGCACGTTTGCCCGATACCAGCCCTTCGGCACCGTTTTCGGTATAGCGGAAGGTCTTACCGGCAGCAGCAATGAAATCCAGATAGGTTTTCAGTTGTGTCGGTATGGTGAAGTTATACATTGGTGCGGTGAATACGATAACATCGTGTGCAAAAAGCTCATCAATCAGTTCAGTCTGTAATGCGTTTGCGGACTGCTGACGCTGTGTTAAGGTTCCGCCTGCCGGCGCATGCATACCGGAAACAATTTCATTATCCAGAACCGGCACCGGGTCCGCACTCAGGTCGCGGACAGTGATCGCATCATCTGCATGATTTTTCCGCCATTGTCCGATAAAATAATCCGCCATTTTGTTGGTGTGAGAGTAGTCCGCAAGAATACTGGATTTCAGAACGAGAACTTTTTGCATAGTAAACCTTGTTATTGTGATTCAGCTTATTTATTACGTGATTAGTGTATGAAAGCTGCTGTATAAAGAACAGCAGATAAATTCGGCGCATAACATCAAAAAATCTGACAATGTCCGGATGCGGCAAGTTTAATAAAGACCAGCGGTGTGCGTTACTCCGAAAACGGGATAACAATGACAAAGGGGAAACCCGCCGCACAAAAAGTCAAACCGTATCGACGGCACTCTATTACCTATCAGAAGGACAGTAAGGTGAATTCCCTTCTTAATGAATTAAAACAATTAATCCCCCATTTATCGCTGCGGGAGCAGCACCAGTTCCGCAAACGGCTGGCGGGTGTGGCGAAGATCCGCAACTCGGAATCTCAGCAGAAGGTACTGGCGGGGTTACAGGATGAGATGCTGCGCGGTATTACCCGCACAGAGCTGCGTATTGCCAACCGGCCGGAGATTACCTATCCGGATAATCTGCCGGTCTCACAGAAGCGGGAAGCGATTTATAACGCGATCCGCGATAATCAGGTCGTGATCATCGCGGGGGAAACCGGATCAGGAAAAACCACACAGATCCCGAAAATCTGCCTGGAGCTGGGACGCGGTATTACCGGATTTATCGGTCACACCCAGCCGCGTCGTCTGGCGGCAAGAACTGTGGCCTCCCGTATCGCGGATGAACTGAAAGTTCCGCTTGGCGGAGCCGTCGGTTATAAAGTCCGTTTCAGTGATCAGGTCAGTGATAATTCGCTGGTTAAGCTGATGACGGACGGTATCCTGCTGGCAGAATTACAGCAGGACAAGCTGCTGCTGCAATATGACACCATCATCATCGATGAAGCGCACGAACGCAGCCTGAATATTGATTTTATCCTCGGCTATCTGCGCCAGCTGCTGCCGAAACGTCCGGATCTGAAAGTGATCATCACGTCCGCAACCATTGATCCGGAGCGGTTTTCCCGCCATTTCGGTAATGCACCGATTATTGAGGTTTCCGGGCGCACCTATCCGGTGGAAGTCCGTTATCGTCCGGTCATGGGGGAAGAAAACGATTCGGATCGCGATCTGACACAGGGCATTCTGGATGCGGTACATGAGCTGGGACGGGAAAGCGCCGGAGATATCCTTATCTTTATGAGCGGGGAACGGGAAATCCGTGAAACCGCCGATGCCCTGAATAAAGCCGATTTGCGCCATACCGAAGTGCTGCCGCTGTTTGCCCGTCTTTCCAACAGCGAACAGAACCGGATTTTTCAGCCGCATACCGGACGCCGTATTGTGCTGGCCACCAACGTGGCGGAAACTTCGCTGACCGTTCCGGGCATCAAATATGTGATTGATACCGGTTTTGCCCGTATCAGCCGTTACAGCTACCGGACAAAAGTTCAGCGTCTGCCTATAGAGCCGATCTCACAGGCATCGGCAAACCAGCGGAAAGGGCGCTGCGGCCGTGTTTCTGACGGGATCTGTATCCGCCTCTATTCTGAGGATGATTTTCTGTCACGGCCGGAATTTACCGACCCGGAAATTCTGCGTACCAACCTGGCCTCTGTTATTTTGCAAATGACCGCGATCGGGCTGGGCGATATTGCCGCATTCCCGTTTGTGGAAGCGCCGGACAAACGCAATATTCAGGATGGTGTCAAACTGCTGGAAGAGCTGGGCGCTATCGACGTCAAAACTTCCGCCGAAGGGCATTATCATCTGACACAGACCGGCCGTCAGCTGGCAAAACTGCCGATTGACCCGCGCCTGGCGCGGATGGTGCTGGAAGCCCGTAATCACGGCGCAGTGCGGGAAACCATGGTGATCGCCGCGGCGCTCTCTATCCAGGACCCGCGTGAGCGTCCGATGGAAAAACAGCAGGCGTCGGATGAAAAACACCGCCGTTTTGCAGATAAAGAATCCGACTTCATTGCCTTTGTGAATCTGTGGAACTACCTGAAAGAGCAGCAGAAGGTGTTATCTAATTCTCAGTTGCGCAAACAGTGTCGTCAGGAATTCATTAACTATCTGCGTATCCGCGAATGGCAGGATGTGTATACCCAGCTGCGTCAGGTGGTGAAAGAGCAGGGAATCCCGGTTAACAGTGAACCGGCAGATTACAAAAGTGTGCATCTGTCGCTCCTGAGCGGTTTGTTATCCCATATCGGGCAGAAAGATACGGAAAAACAGGAGTTCACCGGGGCGCGTAATGCACGTTTCTCTGTCTTCCCGGGTTCCGGATTATTTAAGAAACCGCCGAAATGGGTGATGGTGGCAGAACTGGTGGAAACCAGCCGGTTATGGGGGCGTATTGCCGCCAAAATTGAACCGGAATGGATAGAGCCGCGGGCACCGCATCTGGTGAAATACCACTACAGCGAACCGCACTGGGAGAAATCTCAGGGCGCGGTGATGGCGACGGAAAAAGTCACGCTGTACGGACTGCCGATCGTGGCAGGACGTCCGGTTAATTACGGTAATACCGACCCGGCGCTGTGCCGTGAACTCTTTATCCGCCATGCGCTGGTGGAAGGTGACTGGCTGACCCGCCATGCTTTCTTCCGGGAAAACCAGAAACTGCGCAACGAAGTGGAAGAGCTGGAACACAAATCCCGGCGCCGCGATATCTTGGTGGATGACGAAACGCTGTTCAGTTTCTACGATACCCGTCTGCCGCCGGATATTATCTCTTCACAACACTTTGATAACTGGTGGAAACGGGAACGGTTACAGAAACCGGATTTTCTCAATTATGAGAAAAACATGCTGATCCGCTCTGATGCCAATCAGGTGACAGCGCAGGATTACCCGAACTACTGGTATCAGAGGGATCTTAAATTCCGTCTGAGCTATCAGTTTGAGCCGGGAACGGAAGCGGATGGCGTGACAGTACACATCCCGCTGCCGGTACTCAACCAGGTCAGTCCGGAAGGATTTGACTGGCAGATCCCGGGACTGCGTGAGGAGCTGGTTATCGCACTCATCAAATCTTTGCCGAAACCGGTACGCCGTAACTTTGTGCCCGCACCAAACTATGCAGGGGCATTTATGGAACGGGTACCTGAGCCACAGGGTGCGCTGCTGGATGCGCTGGAGCGGGAACTGCGCCGTATGACCGGTGTTACAGTTGATCGCGAATCCTGGCAGTTGGATCAAATCCCGTCACATCTGAAAATCACCTTCCGTATCACGGGAGATAAACAGAAAAAACTGGCGGAAGGCTATGATCTGGAAGCCCTGAAACTGAGTCTGAAAGAGCAGGTACAACAGACACTGTCTGATGTGGTCGACGATGGTATCGAGCAAAGCGGTGCGCATATCTGGCGTTTCGGCGATATTCCCAGCTGTTACGAACAAAAGCGCGGTGGTTATGCGGTGAAAGCCAACCCGGCGCTGGTGGATGAAAAACAGAGTGTCGGCATTAAGGTCTTTGAAACGGAATTTGAGCAGCAACTGGCGATGCAGGCGGGAACCCGGCGTTTGCTGCTGCTGAATATCCCGTCACCAATCAAATATCTGCATGAAAAATTGCCGAACAAAGCCAAACTGGGACTGTATTTTAATCCGTACGGCAAAGTGCTGGATCTGATTGATGACTGTATCGCCTGTGGCGTTGATAAGCTGATCGCACAACACGGCGGCGTGGTCTGGCAGGAAGATAAATTCGCACAGTTACAGGAATTTGTCCGGGCTGAGCTGAATGAAACGGTTGTGGGTATCGCGAAGCTGGTGGAGCAGATCCTGACCACCACATTTGCTATCAGCAAACGCCTGAAAGGGCGGATTGATATGCAGATGGCGTTTGCACTCTCTGACATCAAAGCACAGATGAGCGGGCTGGTCTTCCCAGGTTTTGTCACTGCTCACGGCTGGCAGCGTCTGCCGGATATCCTGCGCTATTTACAGGGGATAGAGCGGCGTATCGAAAAACTGGTATCTGATGTTAACCGCGACAGGGCGAACATGAGTAAAATTGAGCATGTTCAGAATCTGTGGAAACAATGGCAGGGCAAGCTGTCACCGGTGGAGAAACGCAGACCGGAAGCGGAGGCTGTACGCTGGATGATAGAAGAGCTGCGCATCAGTTTGTTTGCCCAGCAACTGGGAACACCATATCCGGTTTCAGATAAGCGGATTATTCAGGCAATGGAACAAATCAGCGGGTAAAGTGCCGTTTTTACGGTATACTGTTTATTTATCCAGTGTCGGTAATTATGGTAACAAACGGGCATATCATCGCCCGTTTTCTTTTGTCCTTTTTCTGTTTTTTTATCAATTTAGTTACAACATGCAATGTTGTTTTTATCTGAATCCTCCGCAGGAAGCCATTGTGTTTGTTTATGTTTTGCAGGAGGGACTCGGGGGAGGTGACAAAAAAGCCGGTCAGTGACCGGCTTACGTATACTTAATTTCAGCGAACCAGATACCAGAGTGCAGGAACCGCGGCTATCAGCAGGGCAGCAATAATGCTCCATTCGACGAAATGCAGTTTTGTTTTTATCTCGCGGTTTTTCAGCGCGTACAGGAACACCAGAATGCCCGGCGCATAAAGGACAACCGACAACATCAGATTGATAATACCGGATGCATAAATCAGCCATAATCCGTACAGTGCTGCAATCATGCCAACACCGAGCAGTGCCGGTTTTTTCATTCTCAGGGCGGTTTTCACCAAAAATGCACCGACCAGGAAATAAGGCACCAGAATCATTTCAGAAGCAATGGTCAGCAGCGTATTGTAATTGCTGCCGCTGAGCCAGATCAGCACCAGTGCAAGCTGTACCGCACCGTTGGTCATCCATAACGATGAAGAGGGGGCATTATTTGCATTCTGTTTTTTAAACGGTGACGGGAAAGAGCCATGCAGTGCAGCGATAAACGGAACTTCCGCGGCCATAATTGTCCAGCTCAGGTAAGCACCGCAGACAGAAATAATCAGACCCGCGGCAATAATAATCTCACCGCTGCCGCCAATCAGGCTCACCATCAGTGTCGCCATCGACGGATTGCGCATTTCTGCCAGTTCCGGACGGGCAACAACTCCCATTGACAGCAGGGTAACCAGGATATAAATCGTCAGTGCGGAAATCACGGCCATCATGGTGGCCAGACCGACATCTTTGCGGCGGCGGGCACGGGCAGAAACGACAACAGCGCCTTCAATCCCGATAAACACCCACAGCGTGATCAGCATGGTATCTTTCACCTGCTGCCATACCGGAATACCGAGATCCACACCGGTAAAATCAAGATGGAAAGTATCCCAGCGGAAGGCGATTGCTGCCAGTACGATAAACAGGCCGAGCGGTACCAGTTTGGCGAACGTTGCCAGCTTATTGATTCCGGCGGCAGTTTGTACACCGCGCAGAACCAGACAATGCACAAACCACAGCAGAATTGATTCCCCAATCAGTGCCTGCCAGGTATTTCCGTCTCCGAAAACAATGTTGTCCGGGGTATCAGTAAAAAAGCTGAAAGCAGCAAAAACAATGACCAGATAAGAAACGTTGGCGATCACCGCACATAACCAGTATCCCCAGGCGGAACAGAAACCTATCAGCTCACCGAAGCCGTCTTTGGCATAGGTAAAAATACCGCCATCCAGATCCGGACGCAGCCGGGAAAGCAGCAGCAGGGCAAAAGCAAGAAAGAGGATACCGACACCAGTAATTGACCAGCCGATAATAAGTGCGGCCGGACTGGCAACTTCGGCCATATTCTGCGGAAGACTAAACACACCGGCGCCGACCATAGAACTGAGCACCAAAGCCGTGAGCGCGGTTAAACTGAGTTTCTTATCCAAAAGACCTTCCCGGTAAATCTGATGCGGTAAGCAGGGTATTCATGCAGTCAATCTGACTGAATACGCAAAAATTGGCGCTGATTGTACGGAGAGTCGGCGGGATATGCAATGTTTAATCATGCATTAATTGCATTAATTGCATTATATTATGCATATTTGCTGTTTATCAGAACGACGGCAGAGGAATGTAGTGAAAGTGTTAATATCACAGATAAAAACCATAAAAAAAGCGTATCAGAGATACGCTTTTTCCGGTGAACTGTCAGGCCGTGATTATTTATATAAGTCGGCGCTGATAGTTACGTTACCGCCGCTGGACTGCCACTGGCGGGTGATGTGGTAATATTTTGCCCCTTTGGCGGCTGCACGTTTGGCAACCTGGTAGGAGACTTCCGGTGACGTGGTGTAGTAACCGGTGAAGGTCACGCTGTCAAACGGTGCCATTACCGCCGCTGATGCTTTGTTCAGTTCCTGCACCTGAGTACCGTCCGGCAGAGTGACGGTATAACGGCCGCTGCGGGAGGACTGGGTTTCAAAGAAGCGGCCGACATTATTACCGGCAGTATCAGTGGAAGAGGCCACGCCCGGGATTTCAACCTGTTTGGCTGCTTCGCCACCGGCAGCCAGTGCTGCACGACCGGCATCAGAATCCGCAGGGATCAGCGCTTCTTCTGTCTGCAATACACGTTTTGGCGCATCGGCTTTATAGACATATGCGGTGACCAGCTGGTTTCCGCCATCGTTGGTGAAAATATTACGGACGATAAAGAAAGATGCCGCATCTTTTTTCACTGCTTCTTTGGCGATAGCATCATTCAGGTCAGGACTGTTGGCAAAAAAGCCGCTGACTGTCACGGTATCAAAAGGCTGAAGGCCGATAGCGTCTTTTTCAGGTAACTCGTTGACACCGCGGAACTGACGGTAGCCTTTTTTCTCGGCAGGCGGTGCATCACGGTGGTAAACATCCGCAACAACGCGCATATTGCCGTTGTTATTCAGATCATCGAGGCTCTGGATATAGAAAGCATCGGCACCCATTTTGTCTGCTTTACGCGAAACGGCAGCTGTGGCTTCATAAATAGCATTAAAACGCCCTGTAACTGCAATCCGCTCGAAAGGCTGGTACTGAGCGGCCTGTTCCGGTGTTAATTCCTGAGCCGCCTGAGCGGGGAGCAGACTGGTAAATGAAAAAAACATCGCAGATGCGATGACCGTTGTTTTCAGCTTCATACAAAATCCTTCCGCCTTGCGCAATTAATATTCATAACGTGCTGAACCTGTAAATTTTATATCCTGGCCGCACAATTATGACATGTATTTGTGCTTGTTGTCGCTTTAATTTATCGTGCAATCTAACGACTGTTAATCATATAGCTATTTTTACCATAAATTTATGCAATCATAGTCATTTATCGGCAAAAAATTTTTTCGGTCGGATAAATACCGTTTTAATTTCATTCGGCAAACAAATTAGATGGATCGATATCACATTTTTCAGTAGCTTATTAGGACATATCGGATAAAAGGGTGCTTTTGATCTGAATTTGTGCAGTTGGTTGTTTTTTTACGCACATGTCCGGTCAATCATCCGTAAAACACTTGAGCTTATATAAGGGAACATTATGCGTATTGGTGTACCAAAAGAGCGACAGTCCGGTGAAACCCGGGTCGCCGCCACGCCGGCAACAGTAATACAACTGAAAAAACTCGGATTTGATGTGGCTGTTGAAACAGGAGCCGGTCATCCCGCCAGTTTTGATGATAACGCTTACCGCGAAGCCGGTGCTGATATTGTCAGCACAGAGGAAGCCTGGCAGTCTGATCTTATTTTTAAAGTGAATGCACCTCAGGATGATGAAATTCCGCTGATGAAGGCGGGCAGTTCACTGGTCAGTTTTATCTGGCCTGCCCAAAACCCGCAGCTGATGGAAAAACTGGCCGCGCAGGGTATTAACGTATTTGCGATGGATTCAGTACCGAGAATCTCCCGCGCCCAGTCGCTGGATGCACTCAGTTCTATGGCCAATATCGCCGGTTACCGTGCGATTGTGGAAGCCGCCAACGCCTTCGGCCGTTTCTTTACCGGGCAGATCACTGCCGCCGGTAAAGTGCCGCCTGCCAAAGTGCTGGTTATCGGCGCCGGTGTTGCCGGTCTGGCCGCAGTCGGTGCGGCAGGCAGCCTGGGTGCGGTTGTCCGTGCCTTTGATACCCGCCCTGAAGTCAAAGAGCAGGTGAAAAGTATGGGAGCCGAATTCCTCGAACTCGATTTCGAAGAAAATGCCGGCAGCGGTGACGGTTATGCGAAAGTCATGTCAGAAGCCTTTATTAAGGCGGAGATGGCGCTGTTCGCGGATCAGGCGAAAGAAGTGGATATCATTGTCACCACCGCACTGATTCCGGGCAGACCGGCACCGAAACTCATCACCAGAGAAATGGTTGAGTCGATGAAATCAGGCAGCGTAATTGTTGACCTGGCGGCTCAGAATGGCGGTAACTGTGAACTGACCGTACCGGGTGAAATCCACACCACAGAGAACGGCGTGAAAATTATCGGTTACACCGACCTAGCGGCACGTCTTGCCACGCAGTCCTCCCAGCTTTACGGCACCAACCTGGTGAACCTGATGAAGCTGATGTGCAAAGAGAAAGACGGGCAGATTAATATCGATTTTGATGATGTGGTAATCCGCGGTCTGACAGTGGTGAAAGCCGGTGAAATCACCTGGCCGGCACCGCCGATTCAGGTATCTGCTCAGCCGCAGGCAAAACCGGCTGCTGTCAAAGCGGAGAAAAAACCGGCAAAACCGATGTCACCATGGCTGAAGTACGGCCTGATGGCACTGGCATTTATCCTGTTCTCCTGGCTGGCGAATGTGGCTCCGCCGGAGTTTTTATCCCACTTTACCGTGTTCGCACTCTCCTGTGTGGTCGGCTATTACGTGGTCTGGAATGTCAGCCATGCACTGCATACTCCGCTGATGGCGGTGACCAACGCAATTTCGGGGATCATTGTTGTCGGCGCACTGCTGCAAATCGGCAGCGGCGGCTGGGTGACATTCTTCTCCTTTATTGCGGTACTGATCGCCAGTATCAATATTTTCGGCGGATTCACCGTCACACAGCGTATGCTTAAAATGTTTCGTAAGGGGTAATGAATATGTCAGGCGGAGTCGTTACAGCGGCATATATTGTTGCCGCAATCTTATTTATTTTCAGTCTGGCCGGGTTATCCCGCCATGAAACCTCACAACGGGGTAACCTGCTGGGTATTACCGGTATGGCTATCGCGCTGGTTGCCACCATCTTCGGGCCATATTCCGGCAATATCGGCTGGATTATTGTTGCTATGGTGATTGGTGCAGTGATTGGTATTCGTCTGGCACGTAAAGTCGAAATGACTGAAATGCCGGAGCTTGTTGCTATCCTGCACAGTTTTGTGGGTCTGGCGGCGGTACTGGTCGGTTTCAACAGCTATATGGATCACAACCAGGCGCTGACTTCAGCGGTGATGAATAATATTCACCTGACAGAAGTGTTCCTCGGCATCTTTATCGGTGCGGTGACCTTCACCGGTTCAATTGTTGCTTACGGCAAATTATGCGGAAAATTATCCTCAAAACCGCTGATGCTGCCTAACCGCCACAAACTGAACCTGGCGGCACTGGTGGTTTCCTTCCTGCTGTTATGGACCTTTGTCAAAACTGACAACACCGGCTTACAGGTCTTCACACTGATTCTGATGGCCGTGATTGCACTGGCTTTCGGCTGGCACCTCGTGGCATCTATCGGTGGTGCGGATATGCCGGTTGTGGTTTCTATGCTGAACTCGTATTCCGGCTGGGCGGCGGCGGCGGCGGGCTTTATGCTCAGCAACGACCTGCTGATTGTCACCGGTGCGCTGGTCGGTTCTTCCGGTGCCATTCTGTCTTACATTATGTGTAAGGCGATGAACCGCTCCTTTTTCAGTGTGATTGCCGGTGGTTTCGGTACTGACGGTACTGCGTCATCCGGTGATGAAGAGCAGGGCGAACACCGCGAAATCAGCGCGGAAGATGTGGCGGAAATGCTGAAAGGCGCAAGTTCCGTCATCATCACCCCGGGGTATGGTATGGCGGTCGCCCAGGCTCAGTATCCGGTTCACGACATCACCCAGAAACTGCGTGATAAAGGTATTGAGGTTCGTTTCGGTATCCATCCTGTTGCCGGTCGTCTGCCGGGACACATGAACGTCCTGCTGGCTGAAGCAAAAGTGCCTTACGATATCGTGCTGGAAATGGACGAAATCAACGATGATTTCAAAGACACTGACGTGGTACTGGTGATTGGCGCGAACGACACCGTTAACCCGGCGGCACTGGAAGATCCGAACAGCCCGATTGCTGGGATGCCGGTTCTGGAAGTGTGGAAAGCGCAGAACGTGATTGTCTTCAAACGTTCAATGAATACCGGTTATGCCGGGGTTCAGAACCCGCTGTTCTTTAAAGAAAACACACAGATGCTGTTTGGCGATGCCAAAGCCAGCTGTGACGCAATTCTGCGCGCACTGTAATCCGTGATAAAATAAAAAGGCGGGAAATAATTCCCGCCTTTTTTATGCTTAACTCAATCCGTTATTAATCATCATCACTGGTATCTATCGGACACACAAAGCCGTCCGGTTTCACGGCCAGCAAATCACACTTCAGATGGTCAATCACATGTTCAGCAGTATTGCCGAGGAATGCAGCTGAAATACCGGTCCGGCCGATAATTCCCAGTACAACCACCCCGGCATTCAGTTCACCGCACACTTCCGGGATCACCTTCTCCGGTAATCCCTCATAGACGTGCGTGTATTCCTCACCGATAGCAAATTGCTGGCGCAGTTCTTTCATGGCAATAAGATGCTGACCGCGCAGCGCATTGTTGTAAGTATTCGGGTCAAAATCCGGTAATTCGATAGCGATATTGATCGGCGCCACCGGATAAGCACTGACCAGATGAATTGCCGGGTCTTTCACAATCCGTTTCGCGAGATCCTGTGTCAGTGACACCAGTTTGAGATTCAGTGCATCATGGTAGGATTCTTCATTGGACAGATTCACACCGACCACGACAGAACCCTGTTCCGGCCAGACTTTATCCTTAACCATCCAGACCGGGCACGGACACTTGCGCAGAAGTTGCCAGTCCAGCGGGGTGAAAATCAGAGACTCAAATTTATCATTCTGATGCGCCATTTTCAGCAGCAGATCATGACCGCCACTGACCACCTCCCTGATAATCGCCTCATAAGGCCGGTTATGCCATACCACTTTCACTTCAATATCAATACCGGCTTCCAGATAGTAACGTGCCTGCTGTTTGACCCATGCACAGCGCTGAGCAATCACCCCTTTGCGCATGGCATCCCGCTCTTCGGGGGACAACAGGGTGGTCATATCGTATGACAGATCATAGATAGGCAAGAAAGCTTTGATGCGTCCGGCATTTCGTTGCACGATATATACCGCACGCCGTAATGCCGGCTGATCATCCTGATTGGGGTCTATTGCAACTAAGAGGTTCTGATATTCAGACATTCATCTCTCCTCGCGGGGCTGGATACGTATCTATAAAGATAAACCAAACGGGAGCAGGAATGTAGAAAATATTCGCACCAGACCGAAATAAACCGGTCTGATGCGTTTACGGCAGCAAAAAATGTTGCCGGGAGGGAGATAACTAATCCTGCGGCAGTGCAGGCACTTTACCGGCCAGTGCAGCCAGCTGTTCCATATCTTCGATGGTGATATATTTGCCTTTTACCGCCAGCATTCCGCTCTTCTGGAAACGACCCAGCAGACGGCTGATGGTTTCAACGGTCAGACCCAGATAGTTACCGATATCACCACGGGTCATCGTCAGACGGAATTCACGCGGGGAGAAACCACGCTGGGCAAAACGGCGTGACAGATTATAGATAAAGGCCGCCAGACGCTCTTCAGCATTCTTTTTGGACAGCAGCAGGATCATTTCCTGGTCACCTTTGATTTCGCCGCTCATCAGGCGCATCATCTGCTGACGCAGGTTCGGCATTTTACCGGACAGGTCATCCAAGGTTTCATACGGAATTTCACAGACCATGGATGTTTCCAGCGCCTGGGCGAAACTCGGATGCTCGGTATTGATGATGGCATCAAAGCCGACGAGGTCACCGGCAAGATGGAAACCGGTGATCTGCTCATCACCTTCTTCAGTGATGGTGTAGCTTTTGATGGTCCCGGAGCGGATTGCATACAGTGATTTCAGCTCATCTCCGGCTTTAAACAGCGCCTGACCTTTCTGGATAGGCTTTTTACGCTCGATGATATTGTCGAGCTGATCCAGCTCATGCTCATTTAGCGTGAACGGGATGCAAAGCTGGCTGATGCTGCAATCCTGGCAGTGGATCGCGCAGCCACCTGATTGAATTCTACGTACTACACGTTTTTCCGGGATCATAGGCTTGCTCTTGAAATAATATTGATTTGAATCAATTTTATCACAGACTACCAAAAGTGGTAAGTAGTCTGAGTTTAAATATCGTCATACCGGGCTGAAAACAGGGGCATAATATTGACATATTATGCTTTTTCCGTGATGTCATAATGTGAATTATTTGATTAAACTCTCAATAATCCGGTTTAAAATAACAGAGAGGGTGAACGCAGGTCAATTTCCTGCTAATCAATATGTTAATAAGCAGATGGAATATGAATAAGGTGTTCTTTCTGTGTTATAAAATAGTGTGATACATTAAAAATAGCCACAAATAAATAACGAAAAAACCACTATCCCGCACGGATACAAAATATAAAAAAGCGCGAGCCGGACATAATACACCGTCATAATCGTGCAGTGCTATTTTTGATATGCTGAAACTGTAATGTGCCTGATACGTCATAAAACGACAGGTATTACAAAACCGGGACTGTTTAAAGGAAAAGTAATGATGTCATATGCATTACCTGAATCGATGATGGCAATTGATATTACCCGGCCCGGCGGCCCGGACGTATTACAGGCAATTGAGATGCCGTTGCCGAAGGCAGAGGGAGAATACCTGCTGGTTAAAGTGGCCGCCGCCGGTGTTAACCGGCCGGATGTGTTCCAGCGTCAGGGCAGTTACCCGCCGCCGCCGGATGCCTCCCCGGTTCCGGGGCTGGAAATCGCGGGTGTGGTGGTGGCTGCCGGGGAGAACTGCAAACGCCGTCAGATCGGCGATAAAGTATGTGCACTGGTTGCGGGCGGGGGATATGCGGAATATTGCCTGGTTCATGACAGCATCGCGCTGCCGCTGGAAAACCTGAGCTATACGGAGGCCGCGGCCATTCCGGAAAACTTCTTCACGGTATGGGCGAATGTCTTTCAGACAGGCAAACTGCAAAGTGAAGAGAGTGTGCTTATCCACGGTGGTACCTCCGGTATCGGCAGTGTGGCGATTATGCTGGCGAAAGCCTTTGGCGCTACGGTATACACCACTGTCGGCACGGCTGAAAAAGCGGAGCTTGCCCGGCAACTCGGGGCGGATCACGTCATTAATTACCGTGAAGCGGATTTTGCGCAGGTCATTCCGGAACTGACCTGCGGGCAGGGCGTGAATATGGTTGTTGACCTTATCGGTGGTGATTATGTCAGCAAAAACTATGAGGTTGCAGCCAAGGGCGGGCGGATCATTCAGATCGGCCTGATGCGCGGCAACCCGCAGAACCTGAATCTGATGCCGCTGATGGTAAAACGTCTGCTGCATACCGGTTCGACACTGCGGGCACGAACACCGGAAGAAAAAGCCGTCATTGCCCGTGATCTTGCCCATAAAGTCTGGCCGCTGCTTCGATCAGGGAAGGTCAAACCGCTGGTAAATTATACCTTTAATCTGGCGGATGCGGCAAAAGCCCACCAGCTGATGGAGTCCGGTGATTTAACCGGGAAAATCGTTCTGATTAATCCGGACTTCTGATTTTCGTCCTCTATATCTGCACTATCAGAGTGTTTCGCACCATTTGCTGATAGTGCAGGTTGCTTCCAGCTATACTGTGATAGTGATAATCATTCCTGTTAAAAGACAAAATGTGCTGTTTTAGATATATCTAATTTGATCTTTTTATTCCGGGAGACTATAGTAGTTCCTGAGAGCAAAACAGATATATCTAAAACTGATTTTGCTGATTATCATTATCTATCACAAAAGGAATTTATTATGTTTCTTCATGCTTTACGCCACCGCACCTGTGATTCACAGGAAGGGCGTCAGCGCTGCGGGGGTCATGGCGGCCATCACGGGGAACGCCACGGACAAGACGGGCACCGCTGCCACAGTGAACATCACGGTCACGACGAACATCGCAGCCATTGCTGTCATGGTGATCATCACGAACATGACGGACAACACGAAAGCTGCTGTCACGGCGGACATCATGAGCACCACGGCCATGACGGACACGACTGCCGCGAAGGGCGTGAACACGGGCGTCATCATGGCCGCGGGAAAGGTTTGCGCCGTCTGCTTGACCATGGTGACCTTCGCATTATGATGCTGGCGAATCTTAACCAGAAACCAAGCCACGGTTATGAATTAATCAAATCCATTGGCCAGCTGACTTCCGGTCTGTATACACCAAGCCCGGGTGTGATTTATCCGACACTGACTCTGCTTGAAGACCAGCAGCTGATTGTGGCGGAAAATACCGGGAACGGTCGTAAAAGCTACAGCCTGACACCGGAAGGTAAAATGCATCTGGAAGAGAACACTGATGTTCTGGAACAGATTGCACAACGCTTACAGGAAACCAAATCCTTCCGCCGCGGTTCGCTGTTATCCGATGAAATCGAGCAGGCGCTGGGTAATTTACGGGCACTGCTGCGCCACAAACTGGTCACCAGTGAACTGGATGAAACCAAGCTCGGGCAGATCGCCGATATTCTTAATGATGCAGTACGGAAAATAGAAGCGGTCAACGACGCACTCAGTAAAGAAGGGGAATAATATGGCGGAAAACACCACCTCCGGAAAGATCCCGCCGGAAAAGCCGGTTCAGGATGAAAAACAGGAAGCGGTGAATACCGGCAGGCCCGCAGATAAGTCGTGTCCCAGCTTACCGTTTTCCTATTTACGCCGCGCCTTGCGCAATAAGGTCGGCAAACACGAATAACCGGGGCGCAGAGAATGCGCCCGGGTCGTGCAAAAAATCAGCGTGATTTCAGCGCGTGAATTAATTTATCCATGCCTGCGGCGAGTTTATCACGCGGGCATCCGGCATTCAGGCGCAAAAATCCGCGTCCTTCTTCTCCGTAAGTATATCCCGGCATGATCGCTACTTTTTCCTGTGTGATCAGGGTATGTTGCAGGACATCATCATCAATATTCAGCGGATTCAGATCTATCCACGCCAGATAGGTGGATTCCGGCACCTGCCAGTTCAGTTCCGGCAGTTCCGCATCCAGCCGCTGCTTTATATAATCCAGATTGGCAAAGAGATAATCACGCAGTTCATCAAGCCACGGCGCACCTTCCCGGTAGGCAGCAATATGGGCGATAACAGCCAGCACCGCAGGGGAAGATAGCCCGTCACAGGCTTTCAGCTGATGAAAATAGGCCTCACGTGAGGCTGCATCTGAAATCAGCCCGTAAGCACCGGTCAGTGCCGGGATGTTGAAAGATTTGGATGCTGAGGTGAATAACGCCCATTCCCCGCGCCCGGTTTCAGACCACGGCGTGTGCTGATGCGGCGCACGGCACAGATCCATATGAATTTCATCACTGATCACCCGTACATTATGCCGCTCACACAATTCTGCCATAGTGGTCAGCTCATCACGGGTCCAGACTTTCCCGGTCGGGTTATGCGGGCTGCACAGTAACAGAATCCGTGTCTCCGGCCGCGCAAGCAGGGATTCCAGCACATTCATATCACACCACCAGCCCTCCGCCGTTTTTTGCAGCGGGCAGGGAACGACAGTACGCTGATTGCCGGTAATCGTCTTATAAAACGCATCATAGGCTGGGGTATGCACCACCACACCGTCACCGGGTTGCGACCACAGGCGGATCATCCGGCTGACCATGTAGATGACTGACGGTCCGTACACCAATGCCTGCGTATCAATCTGCGCCTGAAAACGGGATGAAAACCAGTGTGCGACGGCGCTGAGAAAATCGTGGTGCTGCCAGCGGCTGTAGCCGAACACGCCGTGCGCGGTGCGTTCTGAAATGGCTTTCAGGATCACCGGCGCGGTGACGAAATCCATATCTGAGATAGTAAAAGGCAGTAAATCCGCCTGACCGAAACGATCCTGCACAAAATCCCATTGTGTGCAGTAAGTACCGTGGCGGTCAACCGGGACAGAAAAGAGAGAGGACATAGTTTCTCCGGAAAGAAAAACCGCACTGTCAGACAGTGCGGTGTCAGTTATCAGGCGTTTTGCGGTTCCGGCTGAGCGGAATCAGGAGCAGATTTCATCAGCTTTTCCAGTTCATCTTTGACAGACTGAACCTGCGGGCCGATAACTACCTGCAAATTATGTTCATTCAGATGGACAACCCCGATCGCCCGCAATGCTTTGAGCTGCGCATCATCCACTTTGCTCATGTCCTGCACGGACATCCGCAGACGGGTGATACAGTTATCCAGGGAAATAATGTTCTCTTTACCCCCCAGCGCCGCCAGAATAGCGGGTACGTCGTAGCCGGATTTTCCTGCTGAGCTGCCGGTTGATGGTGCGCTTTCTTTGGTATCGGTATCGCGGCCCGGGGTTTTGATGTTAAAGCGGGTAATGGCGAAACGGAAAATCGCATAGTAAGAAACGAACCAGATAAAGGCCACTACCGGAACCATGTACCATTTGGTCTGAATGCCGTGGAGGATACCGAAGACCACAAAGTCAATCAGGTTACCGTCGGTGTTACCGATAGTGACACCGGTAATGGCCATCACGGTAAAGCCCAGCCCGGTAAGAATGGCATGAATCAGATACAGGAACGGCGCGACAAACAGGAACAGGAATTCCAGCGGTTCCGTTGTCCCGCCGATAACACAGGCGACCACACCGGAAATCAGTAATCCCTTAATTTTATGACGGTTTTCAGGATGAGCACAGTGATACATCGCTAACGCTGCACCCGGCAGGCCGCCGAGGAACGCCGGCATTTTGCCCTGAGACAGGAACTGCGTGGCACTGGCTGCAAAGCCCTGGGTGTCCGGACAGGAGAGCTGCGCCTGGAAGATCGTCAGCGCACCGTTAACGGTATTACCGCACACTTCCATAGTGCCGCCCGCTTCAGTAAAGCGGATCAGTGCCACCAGAATATGGTGCAAACCAAACGGCAGCAACAACCGTTCACCGGAGCCGAAAATCATCGGCCCGAAAGCACCGGCGCTCTGAATCAGCTTACCTAATCCGTTGATACCCATCGCAAACCACGGCCAAATCAGCGGAACCAGCAGGCCGCACAGACCAAGTACCAGAGTGGTGATAATCGGCACAAAACGGGTACCGCCGAAGAACGCCAGTGCATCCGGCAGGCGGATGGTATTAAAACGTTCATGCAGCATATAAACAATAATACCGACGATAACCGCACCGAGAATACCGCTGTCGATAGACTGAATACCCAGCACGTCACGGATGTTATGAGCCTTCAGAATCGCCGGGTCGGTGGTTGGTAAAATATCAGCGGCAGTGAGATAGAAGTTAGTGGCAAGGTTAAACACCGCGAAGCCGACAAATCCGGCGAAAGCGGCCACACCTTTGTTTTCACGCGCCAATCCCAGCGGAATGGCAATAGCAAACATGACCGGCAGGAAACTGAAGGCAAATGAGCCGATTTTACTCATCCAGGTGAACACTAACTGGAATACAGTGTGATCCAGAAACGGCAGCAGTGTCAGTACATCCCGGCTGCTGAGTGAACTGCCGATGCCGAGGATGATCCCGCAGAACGAGAGCAGCGCGACAGGCAGCATAAAGGTTTTACCCAGTCCCTGGAAAAACTCCCAGAGCGTGACTTTTTGTTTTGGTTGGCTACTCATTCGGTATCCTGTAAATGTCAGTGTGGTGTTGTGAAGGTAAAATAAGATAAAACGTTTTACCAAATTATAATAGTTGCCCGATCACAAAAAATAAACATGACGCAGTAACCATATTTCAGAAATAGATAAAACGTTTTATCGGATTTTGTGTAAAATCCCGTGCAGTATCCTGAGCATAAGGAAGTATCCGGCGTTATGAATCTCAGAAAAGTCACGATAGTTGATGTGGCGCAGCAGGCAGGTGTCTCCGTGACCACAGTGTCACTGGTGCTCAGCGGAAAAGGGCGGATCTCGCGGAAAACCGCGGATAAAGTCAACGCGGCAATTGAAGAAATGGGCTATGTGCGCAACCAGCAGGCTGCTACTCTGCGGAATAATATTTCCAATGTGATTGGTCTGATTGTCAAAGATATTACTGAACCATTTTATGCGGAAGTCGCCGCAGGTGTCAGCGAATATGCGGAAACACAGGGCAAGCAGGTCTTTCTGACCCAGTGCGGCAATTCTGCCTCCGGATTTGCCCGCTCGCTGGACAGCCTGATCCGCTACGGCGTGGATGGTGTGGTTGTCGGCGGCGGAAAATTTCTCACCAATGAAGTGGTTGATCGGATAAATCATTATCAGATCCCGATGGTGTGTGCCGCACGGGCCAGCGAATTCTCCGGTATCGATGTTGTCCGCCCGGACAATGCCTCTGCCGCCAGAATGGCAACGGAATACCTGATCAAAAACGGCCACCGGCAGATTGCCTATTTCGGCGGTGAAAGTGATTCTCTCACCCGCGCTGAGCGGGTCGGTGGTTATTGCTCAACACTGGTGCAGTACGGGCTTCCGTTCCGTACCGAATGGATTGTGGAAACGGACAACAAACAGCAGAATATCATCCGCCGGGTTTCTGAATTTATGTATCAGTATCCCAAAGTCAGTGCGATTGTCTGCCACAATACCGGCACGGCGCTGGGTGCGTATTTTGCCGCACTGAGCACCGGTAACACGGTCAGGCAGGGGGATAATGAAAGTTATTTCACCCAGGAAATTGCCCTTGTGGGGTTTGATGATATCGGTAGTGAAGCCCTGTATGACATCCCCGTTGCCTTTATCACCCAACCGTCACGGGATGTTGGCCGCAGTGCCGCAACCCGTCTTCTGCGGCGGATCGGTGGGGATAATTCGCCGCCGGCAAACGTGACGCTGTCACCCAGATTCTCTCAGCTTAACAGTTAAATCAGGTGTTCACGTTTGTCGGGGGCTAACATATAACTCCGGTAAAACGTAGTGCGTTTTATGCGCTGCGGCAGATAAAATGTAAAAACGCGATCAGCGATACAAAACCGGCTCTGCTGCTCGCGTAACCCGTTTTTACCGCCTCCGGCCTGGTCAGTGACAGCCATGGCCGTTTTCTGCTCCATCGCCACCCGAAGCTCGGCATCTGGCTGCCGCCCGGCGGGCATATTGAGGAAAATGAAGAGCCGCAGGCGCAGCAATTTATCACACCACTGCCGGAGGCCGGTGTGCTGCCATTACCGATGGCGATCCTGAAAGAATTTATCCCTGACAAAAAAACCGGTGATCACTGGCATATTGATATGGTGTACTGGTGCCGCCCGCTGGATGCAACGGCAACGCCACATTCTGAGTTTCAGTGGATGACACCGGATGAGATCCTGAAAACGGACAATGTCCCGCAGGATGTCTGCGGTTTGATTGCCATGGTGCAGGCACGCTGCTGAACATAGTTTTTCCCGGCGATCTTTTTTTGCTGATTCAGGGCAAATGCCCTGGAGACACCCGGAACCTCCGGTTACTGTGGCTCATCCCGTTATAAAAGACGTATGCAGGAGTTGCCATGGTTACCAGTATTTATAAAGATCTCTCATCTGCCCCGCAGGGTGAGCAAAAAATCGCCTGGGTTCGCGCCCATATGCCATTGCTGCGTGCACTGGAACAGCGTTTCACACAAGAGCAGCCGTTTGCCGGAAAACGTATCGCACTCTCTATTCACCTTGAAGCCAAAACCGCCTATCTGGCACGGGTTCTGGCAGCTGGCGGGGCTGAAGTGTCTGTCACCGGCAGCAACCCGATGTCCACCAAAGATGATATTGTTGCGGCGCTGGTTGTCAGCGGCATCCATACATTTGCCATCCACGGCGCGGATGCGGAAGCTTACCGTAACTTTGTAAAACAGACTCTGGCCTGTGAACCGCACATTGTTATCGATGATGGCGGTGATCTGGTGCATGAACTGCACAGCCTGTATCCGGAATATGCAAAACACACGATCGGTGCCTGCGAAGAGACCACCACCGGTGTTCTGCGCGCAGTTGCCCGCGAAAAAAATGGGGCACTGAATTTCCCGGTTCTGTCTATTAATGGTGCACAATCCAAACACCTGTTTGATAACCGCTACGGCACCGGACAATCCACCTTTGACGGCATTATGCGTACGACTAACCTGGTTATCGCCGGGAAAACCGTGGTTGTCGCCGGTTACGGCTGGTGCGGCAAGGGCTGTGCCATGCGGGCGAAAGGGCTGGGTGCGGAAGTCATTGTCACGGAAGTGGATCCGATAAAAGCCCTGGAAGCGAAAATGGACGGCTTTGCGGTAATGACCATGTCCGCGGCAGCGCCGCCGGGTGATATCTTTATCACCGCCACCGGCTGCTGTGACGTGCTGACATCAGAACATTTCAGCCTGATGAAAGAGGGTGCCATCATCAGTAATACCGGGCACTTTGAGGACGAAATCAATCTGATCGATCTTCAGCAATTAAGTGACAATGTCACAATTGCCCGTGAGAATATCGAAGGTTATACCCTGAAAAATGGCCGCACACTCTATCTGTTAGGCCGTGGTGCACTGGTCAACATCGCTTGTGCGGACGGGCATCCGGCAGAAATTATGGACATGAGTTTTGCACTCCAGGCGCTCAGTGCTGAGTATCTGCTTAGCCATGACCTGGAAGCAAAAGTCTACGACGTCAGCGATGAAATTGACCGCGAGGTCGCCGCACTGAAATTGCAGGATATGGGGGTTTCACTCGATAATCTCACCACAAAACAGCAGAAATATCTTAATGGTTATGAACTGAAGTAATCCGGTTTACGGGCTGCCGGTAAACCGCAGCCCGTAAAAACCTGCTCTTATCTGTTCAAACCCGCGGTTAACCATGCTAACGTTTACCCGATGATTATCCCGTCCTGACAGATACCGGCGCATGCAGAACACAACCCCGTTTCGTGAATTATGGCTGAAATTCAGCGAAGAAGAGCTGCTGGCGGAGGCCGACGGCCTGTTTTGTGATGCCCCGGAGATTGTCAGAAACAGTGTAACCACACTGCATATTTATAACGGACAAAACCTGATTTGCCAGGGCGATCCGGCTCAGGCGGTCTATATCATTCTTGACGGCGAGTTTATTGTTAATAAGCAGGCGGAAAATGGTAAACAGGTCGGGCTGACATTCTGTTACCGTGGCGAATTTCTCGGGGAAATGGAAGCGATTTGCCGGCAGGCATACCGTTATGACGTGATAGCGTTATCAGACTGCCGTGTACTGCGGATGCCTGCTGCGGCATTTCTGACCTGGCTGTCGCAGGATCACCGGTTATCCCTGCTGCTTAACCGTCAGCTGGCAAAACGCTGCCTTATCAATGGTGAACAGCGGCTGATGAATGCAGTTGATTCCATCGAAAATAATTTACTTTATATGCTGACGCAAATCAGCAGCCATCAGATCCATCTTCCCCGTGACATGCTGGCCAGCATTCTCGGCACCTCCCGGCGTCATACGGATAAAGTTCTGCTGCGCCTGAAAACACAGGGGAAAATTACCCTCAGTGAAGGTGTGATCGGGCTGGTAAAACCGGATTGATCTGCGATCCGTGCCATTGTGCGCCGGTAAGTATCAGCATAGTATTACTGCACACTATCGGAGGAGCATATGTACCGTTTTCAAAATGATTATAATGAAGTTGCACATCCGGCTGTTTTAAAAGCCATTACTGATACAGCAGGCCACCGCCACAACGGTTACGGCACAGATGATTTATGCGGCAACGCCGCCGCGCTGATTAAACAGCGGATTGGGACGGCAAATTGACACCCGATCATCTTAAACCGGTGATTGCCGAACATAACGATGAACACTGGGTACAGCCGAAACTGGTCTATATCACCAATTCCACCGAAATCGGCACGGTATACCGTAAAGCAGAATTACAGGCATTGCGCCGTTTCTGTGATGAACACGGTTTATGGCTCTATCTTGACGGAGCACGCCTTGCGTCAGGACTGATGTCTGCACAAAGTGACCTGACGATCGAAGATATCGCAGCGCAGACAGACGCGTTCTATATCGGCGGCACCAAAATCGGCGCGATTGCGGCAGAAGCACTGGTTATCAGTAATCCGGCACTGAAAGCAGATTTCCGTTTCAGCATAAAACAAAAGGGCGGTTTACAGGCAAAAGGCTGGCTGCTGGGCGCACAGTTTCAGGCGCTGTTTACGGATGACCTCTATTTCTCATTAGGTAAACACCTTAACAGTATGGCAGGCCAACTGACCGAATTCTTTACGGAGCAGGGTTTTACATTCCTGGCGCCGCCGGAATCCAACCAGGTCTTTGTTATTCTGCCTTCCGCGCTGGCAGAAAAGCTGAAAAAACAGTTTGTTTTCCATGAAACATTATTGCAGGAGCCGGGAAAATCCTGTCTGCGCCTGTGTACCTCATGGGCAACCACACAGCACGATATTGATGATTTCAAACAGACATTTTTGACATTGATCTGAATAACCGGATAATTTCGGACAACGGTAACGGAAAACGGCCAATCACTGACGGAATCTGGCAATATCTGCCTGATGGGAACCAATGTGGCCAGCGGCACAGCACTGGGTATTGTGGTCGCCACCGGTGACAATACCTATTTTGGCTCACTGGCGAAATCCATTGTCGGGACACGCTCACAAACCTCATTCGACCGTGGTGTGAACAGTGTCAGTATCCTGTTGATCCGCTTTATGTTAGTGATGGTGCCGGTTGTTCTCCTGATCAACGGATTTACCAAAGGTGACTGGTTTGATGCCACACTCTTTGCATTTGCTGTTGCTGTCGGGTTAACCCCGGAAATGCTGCCGATGATTGTCAGCTCCAATCTGGCAAAAGGCGCGATTGCAATGTCGTGGCGGAAAGTTATCGTTAAGCGGCTGAATGCAATACAAAACTTTGGTGCAATGGATATCCTGTGCACGGATAAAACAGGGACTCTGACACAGGACAATATCATCCTCGAGCATCACCTCGATACAGAGGGAAATTCCGATGAGGCTATACTGGGGCTGGCGTGGCTGAACAGTTTTCACCAGAGCGGTACACGTAACCTGATGGATCAGGCGATCATCCGTTTCGGGCGTGGTAAAGCCGAAACAGAGTCTCTGCACAGAGTTATCAGAAAATTGATGAACTGCCGTTTGATTTTGTCCGCAGACGTCTGTCCGTTTCGGTGAGAAAACCGGATGGTACCGCGTTGCTTATCTGTAAGGGAGCTGCGGAAGAGATGCTGGCATGCAGCTCTCTGATCCGGACCGGTAATCATATTTCACCGGCAGATGATGAGAAAAAACAAGCCATTATGGCGCTGGTTAATCGTTATAATGAAAACGGGTTCAGAGTTTTGTTACTGGCCGAGCGTGTTCTGAACAGCAAAGAGCAGGGGCTGCCGCTCTCCGCAGACAGTGAACAGAATATGATTTTATGCGGAATTCTGACCTTCCTTGACCCGCCAAAAGACAGCGCAGCAAAAGCCCTGAAAGCCCTGAAGCTTATAGAAGTAATGCACCGTCATCTTTTTGTTTGGTGTCAAATGCAGGTCAATAACTTTAAATGAACCAACACGGTTAACCAGTCAGAATGCCGGATTTCTTCATAATACACCTTAGTTCGTATAATGTATATTATGTTAAACTGGACGTAAG
>NZ_NRQY01000001.1:975645-1030243 GCF_003996855.1 Morganella morganii
TTTCATAGAAATCTCCTCAGTTCAGATTACGAGAAAATTCTACTTATGAACACACCGCTTTTTCGGGGGGAATAGACGTGAACCTCATCAAATTCCGTAGAAGTTAAATGATATAGGCATTTGATTATGATGGATTTACCTGATAGAAATCGACACGACCTTGCTTTGTGAGATCCGGCAGCCCCGCTCTCTTTTCAGTTTCACCAGACGATGGCCGGCCTGTGATATGGACATCTGCCGGGAAGTAAAATTGTCATGCACAGGCGTTTACGGTATTCTTCCGGGATCAGGAAAATAACAGGATATTCATTCATGACAGCCCACACTTCTAACGACCCGTTGCATGGCGTTACTCTTGAAATGCAGGTTAATGCATTGGTTGCAAAATATGGTTGGGCAAAGCTGAGTAAGTTAATCAATATTAACTGCTTTAAAAATGACCCCAGCGTGAAATCAAGTCTGAAATTTCTCCGCCGCACTCCCTGGGCCCGTACCGAAGTTGAGATGTTATATCTCGATTCACTGGATGATGCTGATAAAAAAACAGACAGTATCTGGCCGGATGGTCCATGGTAAATAACAGATAATACCGGCTTCCGTTATTTCAGCGGAACCGGGACAGCACCTTATCGGATATATCTGCTGTCCCGGCGGTGAACACTCTCTTACCCTGTTCTGATTCAAAACGGTAAGGAATACCATGAAAAAACTGACATTGTTATTGATATTCTTTTCTGCGGTTGTGTCTGCCCGCAGCGGAGGACACAGCAGTTATCGTTATGAACTCTGAGACTATTTTTATTTGCAGGCTGTCACCCTTTTCTGACATGTATGTTGAGGCGGGTATCACGGAAGTTCTGGCACGGAAAAATGCATCGCACCGCTGTCAGCTGACACAGGGTGACGGCAGTATTTTCTGCAAAGAAGCCGATGCAAAGTGCTCGGTGAGTAAATTAATTACCAGAGAGAATGACCTACGAAGAGCTGTTATTATTTATGCAGAAAACTGGCAGCGGGGAAATTATCTTGAGATCAGTGAAGATATCCCGGATTTATACCGCTCAGATTTTAACGGAACCCTTTCTTCGGTGATTATTCCGCCGGGCTGGCAGGTGCGTTTTTATGAGGGTGAAAATTTCACCGGTGAATCTCACACCGAAACGAGCGGAAAAAAGAATGCACTTAATTATGGCAAAAAAATCCGCTCTGTTCAGATTATAGCCGGGCGCTGATTAACTCCTCTGACAGCAACCATCCGGCGGTGCTGCTCCGGTACCGCTGATTTTTAACAACGCAGCATATTTTCAACATCTGCTCACCTTTTTTATTATCTCATGCCGTGATTGTAACGGTTTGTTTTCAATTACCTTGACCACTTTCCCAATTCAATCATTTGCTCATATTTTTTAGTGACTTAGCCTTCCCTGCTTTCTTAAGATGAAAACGGATCTCATTAACACTTGATGTTATTTGTTTCAAAGTAACTGTTTCAGGGAAATTCACCGGAAATATCTGGTGTTTTGGTCAGGCATTATATAAAAATGAGTTTTTAACAATGAAAATAAACAGCAGGAAACTGGCATTGGTTTCACTGATCCTGTCATATTCACAATTATCCGCCGGAGCGGAAAATACAGCAAAACAGGATACGGACAGTGGTGATACTTTAATTGTTACCGCGTCAGGGCGTGAAGAACAGCAGCGAAAATCCACCGTCACCACGCAGGTTATCGACAGCGATCAGATTGAACGTTCACGGGCAGAAAGTCTGACTGAGTTATTAGCACAGAATAGTGTCGGTTTTTTCAGTGAGTGGAGTCCGGGGCAGACATCCATTAATATCCGTGGTGCCGCTACCGATGGTCAGGGAAAAGATTTTGCCGGACAGGTGCTGGTATTAGTTAACGGCCGCCGTGCGGGAACCGCGAATTTATCCAAATTATCGCCGAAAGATGTCAGCCGGATTGAAGTTATCCGGGGACCCTCTTCCGTTATTTACGGCTCCCAGGCAATGGGCGGTGTGATTAATATTTTCCTGAAAAACGGATTAACTGACGAAGGCGGAAAAATCTCAGCGAAAACCGGTTCCTGGGGGATTGGCGCAAACTTATGGTGGCTATGGTTTCCGGAATGATGACGGTGATATTTACGGCTACGTCGGGTTTGAAGCCGGGCGCCGCGATGATTATCATTCCGGGAAAGGTGGCCACAAACAGGAAAATACCAACTGGGAACGTTTTGGATTAAGCGGAAATTTAGGCTGGCAGATTAATGAAAGTAACCTGCTTGATGTGTCTCTGCGGACAGACGGTATTTATGACGGCGGTTTCCGGGGATCAACCGGGAATATTTACGCCAAAGATACCCGTTATAACCGCTCAGCAGATGTGGTCTGGAAAAACGGCACTGATGACAGTATTTTCAGAATGAACAGCCATGCCTATTTTGTGCAGGATGTGGATAATTTCCGCTGGGCATCACCGTTAACCGCAAAAACCCGCAGTGACCATAACCGCCGTCAGCTCGATATTTACGGCGTGAAATTCCAGCCGGTGATTAAACTCCATGAGCAGAACGATCTGTTATTAGGGGTTGATTATGAATACAGCCGTTTGCGTTCAGAGCGGAATCAGGTCAGTGTCAGCGGAAATCCGCTGAAACAATCCGCACCATATGATAATAACCAGACTGAAAATCAGTACGCCGTTTATTTCGATGACCGGCAGAGTTTATTTGACGATAGCTGGATAATCCGCGGCGGGATGCGTTATACCTACGGCAAAACCAAGCCACACAACTGGGGGCGGATTATATTACGCTGTCCGGCACGCAATATCTGGGAAACAGTTCCCTGAAAGCGGAAAGTAACCGTCAGTTTGAAGTGGACGCAACACTTGGTGACTCACTGAACTCCGTGGATATTGCCCTGTTTCAGAATACTATTCAGAACAGAATACAGACCAATGTTCTGGCGCCGAATATCTATCAGTATGCCAACAGCGACGATGATATTGTGGTCCGCGGGCTGGAAATTAACAGCCGGGCCACCGTTAACCGTGTATTTGACTGGCAGACAGACTGGGATTGGGTCATGCGTTTAAACGGCAGCTGGAATTTCGATATGGAAGATAAAGGTGCCAAAATAACCGCGACCAATAACAGTAATAAAGTTCAGCGTATGTATCAGTATCAGGCCGCATTTATTAACGAGCTTTATTTTACCAATGCCCGTTATCCGTGGAGCCTTCAGTTACAGGGCATTCTGCGCGGGCCGATGTGGTATAAAACCGAAGAAGGAATTATTCCGGAGATCCGCCCTTATTCCTCGTATGTAATGCGTAAATCACCGTTTATGGTCTGGAATCTTCAGGCGGATGTGGATATCAGTCAGTCACTGACATTGTACGGACGGATAGACAATATTCTGGATAAAAACGAGCATCCGGTATTTTTTGCCCTGGATGAAGACCCGTATGTCATGCTGCCGTCAAAATCAAACGGCAGCCTTGGAACGTCTATGCCCGGCCGGTCATTTATTGCCGGTGTGACATACCGTTTTTAACCGGCAATAATGAAAGCCCTGATTATTATTATCACACTAAGCATGGCCCTGTGCCATGCTCTTCCTGCATTCAGTATGACGGCGCAATTATATGCGCCGGTTACACTGAACGAAAAACCGCAGCAAATTGTGACTATCTATGACCCCTGCCCGCCAGGCCACGCATCAGTTATTAACACCGCTGCGTAAATTCGGTATTCCTGTGCTGGTGCTGGTGCTGGAAGGAAACAGTATTGAGGAGATTATCCGTAATATCCGTCTGGTCGCACAGGTCACCAAAACAACGGAAAAAGGTGAACAGATAGCGGCGGAAATGGAACAACGGCTGCATAATGTACAGCAAAAACCACCCGGCTACTGGGCGCCGCGGGTTATTATGATCACCGGACAAGTCAGTAACGGATTATTACTGGTTGCCCGGCCGCAGGCATACAAAAAAACACCCGGATATACTGCCGATTCCATTTTAAAAGCAGGCGGAACACTGGCGCTGGAGGAATATAAACATGCTGGGCCGGCACTGAAACAGGTATCCCCGGAAGCAATTATCGCTGCCGACCCTGATATTATTCTTTACACCATCGCCGGAGATAAAATCCGGGATTTGCTGACACTTCCCGACTGGTCACAAATGAACGCTGTTAAAAACAATGATATTTACCCGGTAAAAAGCGCTTATGTGCTTATTCCCGGCCCCCGGATTATTGACGGTATTGAATATATGTCTGACATATTTGAACAATGGAGCCTGAAACAGTGAAAATAGTCAGTCTGTTATTCATCCTGTTTACTGCATTTATTTTTTCAGCCTGTGCGGGTCACACCTGGGAAAGTCCGCTGAAGGTGATCAGCGCCCTGTTTTACAGTGATGACCTGACATCCCGTTTATTAACAGAATGGCGTTTACCGCGTGTCATTACCGCCGGATTTACCGGGGCATTACTGGGATTAAGCGGTGCTATTTTTCAGGGGGTATTCCGTAATCCGCTGGCGGAGCCCTGGTTATTAGGATCTTCCGGCGGTGCCGCGATCGGGGGAACCGTCGCGTTATTAGTGCCGCTCGGATTACCGCTGGCGGTCTCGCTGCCGTTATTTGCATTCAGCGGTGCACTTGCGGCGATATTTATTGTGTTATCCGTTTCCAGAATTGCCGGATCATTGGATACCGCGACACTGTTATTAACCGGAGTGGCTGTCAGTGCAGTATTAAATGCCGCCCGCTCGTTTATGATGATGGCATTATCTGATGAAAGTACCAGCCTCCAGGTGGTATTAAGCTGGATTTTGGGCGAAATACAAACGCCGTCCGGAGAAGGTCTGATCATCAGCCTGATATTAACCCTCGCGTCTGTTTTTTTATCTGTTTATCTGTTATCTGACGGACTGGATTTAATGGGGCTGGACAGAACAATGGCAATGAGTTTCGGCTTATCCGTTGAACGGTTTACCGTGCTGGCTTTAATTTCAGGGTCCGCTATTGTGGCAATTGCCGTTTCACTCGGCGGCGTTGTTGGTTTTATCGGGCTGATTGCCCCGCATATTGCCCGCTGGCAGGTCGGTGCCCGCCATAAATATGTTCTGCCCGCCTCTGCGGTAATTGGTGCGGCGCTGGTGATGTTCTCTGATGCATTATCGCGCAGTCTTTTGCCACCGGGAGAAATACCGCTCGGGCTGATTACGGCCTTTATCGGCGGCCCTTTCTTTATTTATCTGCTGGCAAAACGGGTGAGAAAATCATGATCACAGTGAATAACCTGAACGTCTGCAAACAGGGTAAAACAATACTGTCGGTTGATTCCCTGATATTACCCGCCAGAGGCAGTATTGCCCTTATCGGTCCGAATGGTTCCGGTAAGTCTACTCTGATAAAAGCATTATCCGGGCTGACCCCGGAGGTATTCAGCGCCGTGACACTGGACGGGAAAAATATCCGCCGTTATAAGGGAGCGGCCAGGATGCAGAAAATCGGGCTGATCCCGCAGAGTTTTAATCCCTGCTGGGATCAGTGCACAGAGGAATTAATTTCTCTTGCCTCTGAGCGGGCATCTGATCCGAAAGCAGCAAAAGAAGCCGCCTGCCGGAAATATGAATTACAGCCGTTACTGGATAAACACTGGCATATATTATCGGGCGGGGAAAAAAGCCGGGTACTTACCGCGATGGCACTGATGTGTGATCCGCCGGTGATATTTGCCGATGAACCGGGTGCCGCTTTGGATATAAAACACCGCATGCAGCTGATTGAGGATTTAACGGCACAGGGAAAAGAAAAACTGGTAGTGGTGTGTCTGCACGAGCTGGATATGGTATTTCATTATTTTGAATCAGTTATTGTGTTATCACAGGGACAATTACAGTATTTTGGTTCATCTGCGGCACTATTAGAGTCTTCTTTGTTAAATGAGGTCTTTGATGTGGAGTTCCGAAAAATAGAGATGGATGGTTACAGCACCGTTTATGCACACACTATTATCCGTTCATAAATATATAACCAGGCGGCCGTTTTGCTGCCGCCCGGTTATTATCTGTTATGACATAAACGGATAATCGGTATACCCTTCGGCACCACCGCCGTAGAAGGATTCCGGATGCTGCGGGTTAAGCGGCGCTTTTTTCGCCAGCCGCGCGGCCAGATCCGGGTTGGCGATATAATCACGGCCAAATGCCACTGCATCAATCAGCCCTTTTTCAATCAGATCTTCGGCTTTTTCCGGGGTATACGCACCGGCGCCGATAATCACACCACTGAACAGCGCACGAACCTTACGACGGAAATCTTCACTGTACGGCTTACCGCCTGCCCAGTCCGGCTCGGACATATGCAGATAGGCAATATTGCGTTTATTCAGTTCTTCAATCAGATACAGGGCATCGGCCTCTTCATCCGGGCCGTTACTCATATTCTGGAATGAACCGATCGGTGAGACGCGGATACCGATACGTTCCGGTCCCCACTCCGCACACACTGCATCCACCACTTCCAGTACCAGCTGGGCGCGGTTTTCGCGGCTCCCGCCGTACTGATCGTTGCGGTGATTGGCATCCGGAGATAAAAACTGATGCAGCAGATAGCCGTGGGCGGAGTGCAGTTCTGCCATATCAAACCCGGCCTCACGCGCATTGGCAACCGCCTGACGGAAATCATTCACAATGCCCGGGATCTCACAGGTTTCCAGAGCGCGCGGCATGGAGGTATCGACACGGATAGCATGGCCATTCTCATCACGCAGTGACGTCCGGGTTCCGGCGCTGATGGCAGACGGAGCCACCGGTGCCTGTTGTCCCGGCTGAATACTGTTATGGGAAATCCGCCCGGTATGCCACAGCTGAACAGCAATGTGTCCGCCTGCCTCACGCACACCCGCCGTGATTTTTTCCCAGGCCGCAATCTGCTCCGGACTGTGCAGCCCCGGCGCACCGGCATAGCCTTTGGCTTGTGCGGAAATCTGGGTGGCTTCAGAGATAATCAGCCCGGCACCGGCACGCTGGCGGTAATACTCGCCCATCAGCGGAGTCGGAATATCACCGGGTTCGATACTGCGCAGCCGGGTCAGCGGTGCCATAAATACGCGGTTTGGTGCGGTAAACGCCCCCACTTTCAGCGGGGTAAACAGTTTTTTCTGTGACGATGGATATTGTGACATAATATCTCCGGATTAGACCAGTCGACTAGTTTTCAGATAAATAAAAACACCTGTCGTGACGTATATAAAATAGTTACTCAGGCGCAGTAATCAGTGTTTCAACATGGGCCAGTGCACTTTCCAGCGGCGCGGTACTGCGGGAAATTTTTGCCTGCAAATTTGCCCCCAGCCACAGTGAATAAAGTACCTGTGCGGCGTGCTGTGCATCCCCTTCAAACGTCAGTGATTTCTCTTTCTTTCCGTTTTCCAGGCTCTGTGTCAGCAGCGCGATCACTTTACTGACGCCCTTATCCATTGCGGCATTCATATCTTCCGATAAATCACACACTTCAGCAGATAATTTAACCGTCAGACAGCCCTGAATATGGCTGTGCTGACAGGCATTTTTCAGAATATCACCATAATACGCGAGAAAACGATCGCGGTAATTCCCTGCTCCGTGCTCAAAATGCCAGGTCAGGCGCTCCAGGTAATCTTCATAATAGCGTTCCAGCATGACGACGCCGAATAATTCCTTGGAGCGAAAATAATGATAAAACGATCCCTTCGGCACTCCGGCTGTTTTCAGCAGTTCACTCAGCCCCATGCCGGTAAAGCCGTGCTGAAGACACAGGCGTTCGCCGGTGGCCAGAAGATGTTCGCGGGTATCGTGTTCAGTATGTCTGTTCATGGCGATACTCTAATAGACCGACTGGTCTGTTGCAAGTTTATTTAAAACAAATTTCGCCCCAGCGAGCCAGACCGGCAGTTACCGAGCCGAAATCGTTTCCTCTGACGACAGGAATTCCCGGCAGTTGAGCCTCAATGGCACGGCATAACACCGGCGAACGGCCTGAACCGCCGGTGATAAAGATAGCATCTGGTGTCGCGCCGCCCTGCTGTACCGCATCATTCACCAGGGAAATCATTTTATCTTTCGGGGAGGCAATGGATTCTTCCATTTCCGCCGCGCTGATCTCCGTTTCCAGCGTTTCACTGAGCAGGTGGATTGCCGCGCGGTATTGCGGCGAGGCGGAAAGCGCGATTTTTGCCTCTTCCGCGCGACGGACAATGCTGTAACCCAGGCTCTGGTTGTATACTTCCAGCAGACGCAGCAGTTTTTCCGGCTCTGCCGCATCCCGCTTCAGTTGCTGTAACAGCGTCAGGTTTTGGCGGGAATAGAACTCTTTTTGCGCCTCGGCATTATTAATGGCGATCGGGTTCCAGAATTGCATCAGCGGCATCTCAATACCGGAGGCCGCACGGCTTTTCATTCCGAACAACGGCATCAGCTGTTTAAAGGCCAGATAAATATCCAGATCATTTCTGCCGACCCGCTGTCCGCTGTGTGCCAGCAAGCTGCCGGTGCGATCTGCCTGTCCCCGGTAACCCGGCCCCATGCGGATAAGCGAACAGTCTGTGGTACCGCCGCCGATATCGACCACCAGCACGGTCTGATCAGTATTCAGCACCGATTCATATTCCAGCCCGGCAGCCACCGGTTCAAACTGAAAGGTCACGTCCTGAAAACCGGCCCGCTTTGCAGCCCGCAGAAGAATAGCTTCCGCCTGCTTATTTGCGTTTTCACCGCCCAGCCCGTGGAAGTTAACCGGCCTGCCGATTACGGTTTCTGTGATCATTTCCTGTGTGGACAGCTCAGCCTGAGACTTAATATTTGCCATCATGGCGCAGACCAGATCCTCAAAGAAGCTGATTTGCACATCATGCAGTCCGGAGGCACCGAGAAAGGATTTCGGCGATTTGACGTAATACACATCACGCGGATCACTGAGATAGAGTTCCAGCGCCGACTGGCCGAACAGAATATCTTCCGGAACCAGTTCAATACCTTCCTCACGGTTATAAGGCAACAGAACGGCGTAATAGTTGTTCACCGGTATTATCTGATGGCGCAATATTGCGGTGACGGAATAAGTGTTCGGATACGGATTCGCGTGTCGGTGCACACAGAGTGGACGGAATATAGACATTATCGCCCTCCAGCGGTAATAACGCTGGGGTGCCCTCTTTCATTACTGCCACTGAGCAGTTGGATGTTCCGTAATCAAAACCAATAAACATAATGCCTCCGCTGTTTGCCATGCCGGAAAAAAGCCGGAAACTTTACCGCAGACAACGGGGAAATACCAATAAAAAACGCGGGAATATGGGGCGGGAAAACAGATCCGGGAGTGATCCCCCCGGATCAGGTCAGTTATTCAACATCATCCAGCATGGCCGGTGACGGGATAAAAAACAAGGTGCCGGTTACTGCGGTACTGAATTTCAGTAACTCATCGGCGGCACCGGTTTCTTTCCCGGCAAACATATTTTCCAGCATCCGCCGGGTGGTGGAGAAATAGCGGGCATAGCCGATAAAATAGGTACCGTGCTCATTTTTGGCCGGGTTGGAGAACGGCATATTAGCGCGGACAATTTTCAGGTCATTACCCTCTTCATCCTGAATATTGGTCACCACATTATGAGAGCCGGGAATTTTCTGCTCATCGGTCAGTTCGACATCATTAAACTTATGACGGCCGATGACTTTTTCCTGATCTTCCGTGCTCAGATCCTGCCAGGCATCCATATCATGAATATATTTCTGAACAAAGGCATAACTGCCACCGGCAAATCCCGGATCTTCGTCGCCGATAACTGCATATTCTTTGCGTTCATCCTCAAATTCCGGGTTTTCCGTGCCGTCAACAAAGCCGATAATGGCACGTCCGTCCATATAACGGAAGCCGTGAACCTCATCCTCACAAGTGACTGCGCCGCTCAGGGCACAGCTGATAACAGAGCCCAGCTCGTAACAGGCGGACACATTCAGGGCGCGGATATGAAAGAAGATATCACCGGGGGTGGATACAGCGGTAAAACGCGGCCCTTTGATAGCCTCAAAGGTATTCAGCTCACGGGGTTTACCCGCGTCCGGAAACAGTTTTTGCCAGGCATCCGCCCCGAAGCCCATCACACAACTGACTTCCAGTTTCGGAAACCGGTTACGGATGCTGCGCAGAATACCGGACAGGTTATTACACAGGGTAACAACCTTTTCCCGGGTTTGCGGGGTATCTGTCAGATTAAAAACGAGGAAATAGGAATTCTCACCGGGCGTGTCAGTCACATTTTGGTATTTCATACTTTCTCCATACATTTCTTATTCTGAATAGTATCTGAGGTTATGGTACACCAATTGACAGGTTCCGGACGGTTGCGGAGTAAAAATATTATGTGTCTGCACAGAATATGTGACATTGTCACATCGCAGGATGTCCGGGTCGCAGTCTGTGCTCAGCGTTTACGGCGAAACAGCTATAATAACCCTTTGACAGTGACATCCAGCTGGCTGCCTTCCTCATAGTTTGCAGGTACCACATAGTTTGCCCGCTCTTCCGCAATCAGTTTGCCGACTTTCTGTTGTGTCACCGGATTGCCCCATTTTTTCTGGTCAAACACCGCCAGCGAGAACCCACCCTGATAGCGCACCATCTTCATTGCCGGAATATCCGTATCACCATCACCGAAATAGATCATATGACGGAACTGCACTTCACGCTCTTCCTGCTCGATAAACTGGTTAACCGCAATATTATCCCACGAGTTATGTATTCCTTTGTTTATCCGGAATAAAAACTGGGTTTTAGTGGTGTAGTTGATGGCCTGAGCCGGCCACAATGCTGTTTTTCCGTCAGCGGAATAGTGATATTTACAGGCAAAAATATCGCGGAATTCATGGCCGATAGCGGTGCCGCGGATCATACCGTCCAGCCCGCTGGATAAAATGTAGTGCTCCGGGTCCAGTCCCTGTTCATGTGCCCAGGCATTGATCCGGCTGAACCACTCTGTCACGCCGGGAAATAACGGGATGGTTTTGCCGTGTTTTTTCAGATTCTCAAGGCTCAGTTCCGGCGACTGCCGGATATTGGCTTTCGCAGCCAGCAATCCCATATAGGAAAGGATTTCATCGCCGTCATCAGCCTGGGCAAACCGTTTCACTTCGCGCCAGAACGCCTGAGTATCACTGATACCCAGCGCGGGCATCAGACCGTGTTCGGGGCAGTCTCCTTCCGCCAGAGTGCCGTCAAAATCATAAATCAGTGCACATTTGAGTTTTTCTGTCATTTCACCTCTTCCCCTGAAGCGCGCACAGTTTCACGGACTTTTTCCGCAAAACGCTGTGCATCCTGAATAATTTCATTTTCATCGACGGTCAGTAACTGCCGGTCTTCCATCAGAATCACGCCGTCCACAATGGTATGACGGACATTGGCACCGTTTGCGCCATAAACCAGCGCAGCGTACGGGCTGTACACCGGCACCATGTTCGGCGCTTTGGTATCCACCACAATGATATCCGCCAGTTTTCCTGTTTCCAGCGAGCCGATTTTATCATCCATATGCAGAGCACGGGCAGATCCCATGGTCGCCATTTCAACCACGGTCAGCGGCGGCATTGCTGCGCGGTTCTGGGTTTCCAGTTTATGGATTTTACCGACCAGGTTGAGTTCATTCATGGTGGTCAGTGTGTTGGAGGACATTGGCCCGTCAGTGCCGAGACCGGTACGGATGCCTTTTTCCAGCATCTGCGTGACCGGTGCCACGCCTTTGGCAGATTTGGTGTTGGCGCTGATATTATGTGCCACCCCGACATCATATTTTTTCAGCAGATTCAGGTCATTATCATCTGCCATAATCACATGTGCCGCCAGCAGGCGGTTATTCAGCACACCGATATCCGCCATATACTGCACCGGGCTTTTCCCGCCGGTGCGTTTGGCGATCTCTTCTTTTTCGCGATCGGTTTCCGCCAGATGGATCATCACCGGCACATTCAGCTCTTCAGACAGCGCCGCGATTTTCTGTAAATTTTCAGTGGTGTTGGTATACGGGGCATGCGGGGCAAAGGCCGGTGTGATACGCGGATGATCTTTATATTCTCTGATAAAGCGCACCGCATACGCGATACCTTCTTCCGGTGTCTGTGCGTCCGCAACAGGGAAATTAATGATTGTCTCACCCAGTACGGCGCGCAAACCGGCTTTATCCACAGTTTTGGCCACTTCATCTTCAAAATAATACATGTCAGCGTAGGTGGTCACACCGCCCTTAATCATCTCGATATTGGCCAGGTTGGCGCCGGTACGCACCATCTCACGGGAAACCAGTTTGTTTTCCAGCGGGAAGATATAGCGATGCAGACGATCCGGCACATCATCCCCGAGGGAACGGAAAACCGTCATCGAACCGTGAGTATGGGTATTTATCAGCCCCGGCATGACGATATCGCCTTTCACATCCAGCACTTTTTTTACCTGATACTTCGTTGTCAGTTCCGGTCCGCCGACAGCCACTATTTTGCCGTCACTGACCACCACGGTACCGTGCTCAAAAACCGTATTGTCCGGATTCATGGTCAGCACTGTGCCGTCCGTTATCATCAGATCCGCCGGGTCAGCGGCATAAGCAGAACAGGCAGCGGCAAGCAGTGTGGTGGCAAACGCGCGGGACAGTGACATAGTAACCTCATAGCTGAACGGAAAGATCTACTATATCACCGCCATTAATCCACTACCAACCAGCGGATTTCATTGAAATGCGGGCGGATAATCACTAATATTGCAGGGTTTATAACTCCCTCCATGGATAACCCCTGTTTATGCTGAATAACTATGTTCTGCGCAGTGTCCGTTACATGCTGGATCTGAGTGATGCTCAGATGGCTGAAATCACCGGACTTGCCGGTTTAACTGTCACCAAAGCGCAGATGATCGACTGGCTGAAAAAAGAAGACGATGCGGATTATCAGATCTGTGATGATAATGTGACCGGTCATTTTCTCAATGGTCTGATTATTTTCCGCCGCGGCAAAGATGAAAGCCGTCCGACGCCGGCGGTGGATGCCCGCCTGACCAATAATATTATCCTGAAAAAAATGCGCGTCGCATTTGAACTGAAGGATACGGATATGGAAGATATTTTCCGGCGTGCCGACTTCCGTGTCTCAAAACCGGAAATCAGCGCCCTGTTCCGTAACCCGGATCATAAAAATTACCGTGACTGCGGTGATCAGCTGCTGCGTTATTTCCTGAAAGGCCTGACATCCCGCCTGCGCGGCTGATGATCCGTGAATAAATGCGGAGTTTTTCCGCATTTATGTCCGGACGGCAGTCTGTTTCCGTTTGCGGTATTGCAGCCAGCCGAATAAAACGCCTGCCGCCGCACCACTCAGATGGGATTCAACAGAAACGAACTGTTGTCCCGGAAACAGCCCGCTGATCATGCCGCCGTAATAAATCAGCACCACAATGCCGATAATAATATCCAGTGGTTTGCGGCGGAAAATGCCCTGATAAATCAGCAGCGCCCACAGCCCGAAGATCCAGCCGCTCGCCCCCACATGAACCGCCGTCCGTCCGAATAACCAGACCAGTAACCCGCCGGTGATAATAATAAACAGGGACGCCTTAATATAATGTTTCACTGACGGGATCATCAGTAACACACTGAGGATAACCAGCGGCGGCAGATTACTGAATAAATGCCCCCAGCTGCTGTGAATAAAGGGTGCAAAGAAAATACCGAACAGCCCGTTAACGGTACGTGGTTCAATGCCCAGCGCGGTTAGGCCGCCACCGGTCAGGGTAGTCAGCAGCTGTACGGCGATTAAAAACAGCACAAAATACAACCCGTTTCTCAGATAGATTTTGATACCGCTCTGTGCAGGCTGCTCTGTGTTATTCAATGTATTGTTTGTCATTTCCCGATCCGTTGGGTGATGGAATCCGCCCCACTATAGCGAAATTTCCCGCCGCTTCCATCCTGAATTTTCAAATGCAAATGAAAATAATTACCATCATTATTGACTGAGGGTCGGTCGATGTATATGCTTCAGCTGTTCCGATCAACTGAGAAAATCTCTATGCGCCGATTACTGAGTTCTTACCCTGCTGTTATTTCATCTGTTTTTTCTGCCTCATTTCTGTCTGTTCCGGCTGTTTATGCAGAACCGGAAGACGTGGTCTATGTCACGGCGGCGGATGATGAACATTATGAGCCGCGCGGTTATGGTGCTTTCCGCCAGTCAGTGGCAACAAAAGGCTCTGCCTCGCTGGCTGAAACGCCGCAGTTTGTCTCCGTGATCCGCCGTGACCAGCTCGATACCCTGCCGGGAGAATCCCTCAGTAAGGCGCTGCGCTACAGCGCCGGGGTGACCAGTGAAAAATTCGGGGCTTTCGGCAATAGCATTGATTTTTCCAAAATGCGCGGATTTGACGCGGATTATTATCTCGACGGCCTGCGGGTCGCGGGTAACAGCGGGATCTGGGGCGCACAGGTGGATTCCTGGCTGCTCGAAAGTGTGGAAGCGGTTCACGGCCCCTCATCTGCGTTGTATGGTCAGGGCGGTGCGGGTGGCGTGATTAATATGCAGTCCCGGCTGCCGCAGGCGGAGGAATCTCATCAGATTCAGTTTCAGAGCGGCAATTATGATAACAATGCACTGCGGTTTGACAGCACCGGCGCACTGAATGAGGAAGAAACCTGGCTTTACCGGATGACCGGTTCAGCGGCCTCTTCCGGTTCACAGATTGAAAATACAAAACAGTCCCGTTATCTGATAGCCCCCTCAGTCACCTGGCGCCCCCGGGACAATCTCCGGTGGACTGTAGCCGGTGTGTATCAGCATGATCCCTATACCGGTTATTACAACACACTTCCCGCTGCTGCTCTCGGTCTGTTACCGAACCCTTACGGTGCGCCGGACAGACATCATAACTACAGTAATCCGGATCATGAAAAATCGGGGCGCACACAGCAATCCGTCACGTCACTGGTTAACTGGCAGGTTTCAGACTCACTGACGCTGAAACAGAATCTCCGTTATGCCGATGTGAAATCCCGTGTCCGCCGTGATTTTACCCGCGGATTTGTGCAGGATAACCGCCTGCTTACGGCGGTGTATCAGGATTCCCCGTCCCGCGCCAGAACACTGACGGCGGATAATCAGCTGATTTACAAAATTGTCACCGGCCCGGTGTCCCATGAAATTCTGACCGGTTTTGATCTTCAGACCGGAAAACTCGACAAAGACTGGTCAGGCTCTCAAACGGTGACATTTGATCCTTACGGTGCTCACTACCGCCCGCAGTTTACGCCGCAGATGACATCCTCCACGTCCACCGGACAAACTTACCGGCGTTACGGTGTTTATGTGCAGGATCATTTACGCTGGCAGCAATGGAGCCTGATTTTAAGCGGCCGTTATGATGATTCCTCACTGAAAACCACTAATCGCCTCAGCGGGACAACAGAAAAAAGTGATACCTCAGCATACAGTCACCGCGCGGGTCTGACCTATACCTTCGACAATGGTTTCTCTCCCTGGATAAGCATCTCCGACAGCTTTGACCCGGTATTGGGAACCGATGCGGACGGTAATGCATTTGTGCCGACAGAATCTGACCAGACAGAAGCCGGGATAAAATACCTCAGTGATAACGGCGATATCATGGCAAGTCTCGCGGTGTATGAGCTGACACAAAAAAATGTCACCACTCATAACCCGAAAAACCCGGATTACTATAATCAGACCGGCAAAGTCCGCTCACGCGGTCTTGAATTCGAAAGTCGCATGTCCGTGACACCGTCACTTAATGTCATGCTCGGTTATGCCTTTACCGATAATGTGATCACCGAATCGGATGACAGCTCCGTGCTGAACAAACGCCCTGTTCAGGTTCCGCGTCACAGCGGTTCACTCTGGGCGGATTATCGTTTTCACGGTCGTTATCTTGACGGCGCGCTGGTCGGCGCCGGTGTCCGTTATCTCGGTGCGACTCAGGGGGATAACACCAACAGCTTTACCGTACCGGCCGTCTGGCTGGGTGATCTCAGCCTGCGCTATCAGATGGATGCGCTGACACCGCAACTGAGCGGAATGGAGCTGGGTGTGACCATCAGCAATATCACCAATACGTCTTATGTGGCGGGCTGCACCAGTTCAACCTATTGCAGCATCGGTAATGACCGCACCGTTGTCGCCACCCTCAACTATTTCTTCTGAGGCCGGGGATAATATGGATCATCTGAAACGACGCCTGCTGAAACACAGCCTGGTATTGTCTGCCCTGGCGGCACTGCCGGGCAGATTATCAGCAGAACCGGGAAAAACGAAAAGGCAGACCATTACCGATATCCGCGGCCGGCAGATTGATTGTTCTGCTGTGCCGCAGCGTATCTATGTGGCGGATGCCTCTCTGATGTTTCTGTACGCCTCACTGACCGGAAAACAACTGACGGAAAGGCTGGCGGCCACTCCCGCTGCATTCCGTCATGCGGACGAACTGAGTTATCAGCAATACTGCCGGATATTTCCGGCACTTGCTGCCCTGCCGCACCTTTCACCACTGGCCGGGGCTCAGGCAAACAGTGAAACCATTATTGATCTGCATCCTGACATTATTTTTGTCACCACCGGCACATTTTCCGCAATGGAAACCGGCGGGATCACGGCACTCCTGGAACGTGCCGGTATACAGATTGTTGTGCTGGATATGAGCATCTGCCCGCTGAAAAACACACCGCGCAGTATCGCCATTATGGGCGATATCCTTGGCGTGCCGGACAGAGCCGCTGAGATGATCGCCTTCATTCATTCACATCTTTCCGCCGTGACCTCCCGTCTGGCCGCCGCGCCTTACCGGCCGGTGCCGGTTCTGCTGGAACGCGCGGCCGGATTCAGTGCGGAATGCTGTTATGCCTACGGTAACGGGAATTTCGCGGAATTTCTGACCTGTGCGGGAGGGAAAAATATCGGTGCTGATTATATTGACGGCACCTACGGGACACTCAACCAGGAAACCATCATTCATACCCGGCCGGAAAAAGTGATTGTCACCGGGGGACAATGGCAAAGCTATAACCCCGGTGGTGACTGGGTGGGACTCGGCCCGGGGGCTGATCTTGCTGTGGCGGAAAAACAGCTTGCGATCCTGATGCAGCGCCCTGCTTTCAAAACCCTCGCGGCAGTTCAGCAGCGGGAATGTTATGCCATCTGGCACGCTTTCTACGACAGCCCTTTCGGCTTTATTGCGGTACTGAAATTCGCAACCTGGCTGCATCCGGTATTGTTTGCGGATATTGATACTGATGCGGTATTCCGCGCCTTTTACCGGCAGTTTCTGCCGGTGCCGTGGCAGCCCGGTTACTGGGTATCACTGCCCCCTGAATCATAACGACAAGGATAATTTTGATGACAACGATTTTTTCACCTGATGCGCTGCGGATCAAAACAGAGAAAGAGAGTCAGGGGCGGCGGACAGTGATTTATTCCGCCAAAGGTCAGCCGAATTTTATGTATCAGATTTGCCGTGATGACCTTCCTGCTCTGCATCCGGCATTTCGTGTGAACGGACAGATAATTGATGCGTTTTTCTACGCCTGCTACCCCGGCAGCCTGCATGACGGCGAGCTTATCAGCCAGCCCGGAAAAGCACCGGCCTGTCACCTGAATCTGCCGGAATTCCGCCTGCTGGCACAACAAACCGGCCCAGGATTTCATCTCAGCAGTAATGCGGAATGGGCTGCGCTGATGCATTGTATTGATCAGCAGAACAGGATTCCGGACGGTAATACCGATTATGGCCGCAGTCTGCGTCACCCGGAGCGAAGCGCGGTGCGGATTGACGGCAAATCTGCCGGTGATTTCAGCGGGGAAGCCAATACACTGACCGGTTTTCCCCACCCGGACTGGTATCATAATCAGCAACTGACCGGGATCAGCGACCTGTGCGGAAATCTGTGGGAATGGCAGGCCGGCGTCCGCCTGATGGCAGGTGAAATTCAGCTTATTCGTGATAATGATATCAGTGCGTTACCGGCGGATGCGCCGCTGTTATGGCAGGCTGTAAATATACAGAGCGGACAATATTGTGAGCCGGGCATCCCCGGAACCGCAAAATATGACTCGCCGTCCGCGTGTCTGACCGGCAACGGCGGTACACCGCTGCTGTCAGAGAATATTACATATTATAACGGTGACCCGGCGGACAACAGCTATCCGCCGGGACTGCTCGACGGCCCGTTTTTCAGCATGAAAACAGCGGAGGATTTGTCCGTGCCGCATCTGTTACAACTGAACGGGCTTGCCCCTTACGGAGAAAAGCCGCAGAGTGATCAAATCTACCTGCGCAATTACGGAGAGCGGGCTCTGATGCGCGGCGGAGCCTGGTATTCGCAGGAATTTGCCGGAGTCAGTGCATTTTGTCTCAGCCACACAGCGCTGCACCGCAGTGCCACGGTCGGCGGGCGCACGGCGTGGATAGCCCCGCGCGGCTGAACGAAAACAGCGGCTTTATACTTTTATGGATGATCTGAAAAAAGCATTATTACCGCTGCCGGAATAAAAAACGGGTTTGCTCCTTCCGGATGCAAACCCGCTGTTAACACACTGATACTATTACGGACGAACAGCGGTTACTTCGATCTCAACACGCCATGCTGGGTTTGCTAATTTAGAAACCTGAACAGTGGTACGTGCCGGTAATTTATTACCGGAATCTTTGTCATTATAGTATTTGGAATAACCGGCCATAAAGCCCGCGAAATCCATCGTACCGCTGGTCTCTTCACCGCCGACCAGGAATACCTGCATTTTCACCACATCTTTCATTTCCAGACCTAACTCAGCCAGGTGAGCCTTGATCTGTTCCATGATATTAATAGTTTGTGCTTCAGTATTGCCGTAAGACGCCAGAACACCTTCCGGTGCGTCTTTGGAAATTTTGGCCGGTACTTTGCCGCTGAGGAAAATAATATCTTTGCTGCTGCTGATTTCCACAGATTCAGAGATAGGCATACCGTTCAGTTTATGATGAACAACACCTTCTGACGCATGAGCCGCGCCCCAGACCAGCGGAAGAGCTAACAGTAAACTTTTATAACGCATATTAAGCCTCTTAATAGTATCAACGTAAGTAATCAGAAAATTAACTAAAACGTGAAAGACTAAACGGAGCCGGGTCAATAACCGGTTTTTTACCGGTCACGATATCCGCAGTAATCTCACCGGATGCCGGGCCTTCTGTCATACCCCAGACGGTCGCGGTATTGATTACCAGACCCGGATACTCTTTCACTTCGGAAATAATCGGCAGTTCATCGTAGGTTGGTGCCACGACCGCGCCCCAGCGCTCAACGACTTTCGATTGTTCAAATACAGGGAATTCCGCTTTCATTCGCGCAAATACCGCATCCAGATGCTCGGTATTCTGTGTGGCGGTCGCGATACGGTAAGTCTCGAACGGCGTGACTTCATCCATATTCCAGGATGTCGCCATTTTGAAGGAGTTGAACAGATCTTCACCGATGGAGAATTCCAGCGGCAGTTCACCGCCGCCCAGCAGATGCAGGAATTTCGGCCCCAGCAGGAAGCTGTCTTTCACCACAGAACTGGTGAAGATACGCGGCGCGACGGCATACGTGCCGTCTGCCTGCTCGCGGAAGTGAATGCCGCTCGGCAGGTGCACGTTACCGCGTGGCGCGCCCGGAACACCGGAAACACGCTGTTGTGACAGATAGACGTTGAGAGTCGGGATATCAATGCCCAGATTGCCCATAAACAGGCGTGACCAGATACCGCCGGTCAGTACCACATGAGAGGTTTTGATTGCCCCCTTCTCTGTGACCACGTCAGAGACTTTACCGCCGGCGGTTTCAATGCCGCGTACCGCGCAGTTGGTGTAGATTTTAACACCCAGGGATTTGGCATACTGTGCCAGAACCGGGACACCGGTTTCCGGGTCAACACTGCCGGAATCTTCCTCAAAACCGGCAACCGGCCAGTCTGTTCTGGCATCAACCAGGCGTTTTTTCAGTTCGTCGCCCTGAATAAAGCGGGTATTGAGCGGAGCTTCAAAATCAGCAGCCCACTCTTTGGCATTTTCAACCCAGGCCTGTGATTTTTCGAGATCTTCCGCACTTGACGGTACCTCGACACGACCCTGGGTACGATAGCTGGTATCCGCCCCGATTTTTTCATTCATACCGCGCCATAACATTTTGCCGTAATGGTGCAGCGGAAAAATTTCTTTTGATGTTTTGTAGCTGATGATCTGGCTGTAAGCCCGTCCGGACTGCTCACCGGCGATTTCCCCTTTTTCCAGGACGGTGACGCTCATGCCTCTTTCCGCCAGGTTAATCGCAGTCATGATCCCCATCATACCGCCGCCGATAATGACTGCATCGGACTCTTTCGGTAATGCACCCCCGGTACCGTCAACATGTTTTGCGCGTGAAGCCGATTCCACAAATTTGCCGTCACGGCGAACCATCGGAACCAATACGGAAGCACCACCTGCCAGTACGCCGGCAGCACCAACCCCTAAAATTAACTTTCTGCGTGAGATTTTCATCTAAAGCCTCATCATTATCTGTAATATTTGTGTGGCATTTTTTTAATTAAGTAGCACACTAATTATAACAACTATCATTATAATATTAATGAATATAGAGTGATGTTAATAATAACGAGACTTAAGATAAGCTTTATCAGGAATATCCGACACAAAGTATCGGTTTTGACGAGGTGATACACAGGATTCAGACCGGATCTTCTGAGGGGAAACCAGCGTAAAATATCATAACCCATTATTATTATAGTGGATAAGGCTAAATGGTGAGCTTTTTTAAGACGTTGTTACATTATGGATAAAAATAAAATGCCGGATGGCACAGTGGCATCCGGTATTTTATAAAGATATTAACAATGGGCGTGAGATCAGGCAGATGGTGTGCGTTTTCTGCACTGTAAAAACCACTTGTCCAGTTCATTGGCAAACAGCTGGCGATCCCGCTGGTTCAGCGCCGCCGGACCACCGGTCTGAATACCGGAAGCCCGCATGGTGTCCATAAAATCACGCATGGTCAGGCGTTCACGAATCGTCGCCGGGGTATAGCGTTCGCCGCGCGGGTTCAGTGCCACCGCGCCCTTCTCCAGCACTTCAGCGGCCAGCGGAATATCGGCGGTGACCACCAGGTCATCTTTCTGCACACGGCAGACAATTTCATTATCGGCCACATCAAACCCGGCAGAGACCTGCAATGTTTTTAAAAATGGTGACGGCGGCACCACCAGCCGCTGATTGGCCACAAAGGTGACCTCCGTTTTTTCGCGATCTGCCGCCCGGTAAAGGATCTCTTTGATAACTTTCGGACAGGCGTCCGCATCCACCCAAATTGCCACTGTTTATTTTCCTCAGTGCTGCAAAATTTAATTTGCGATCATAACACACGACATTACGCCTTAACGCTTTCTGATAACCTGAAAAAGGGCTGCGAGGACAACAAAACCGGCAAAAAACGATACCGAAAGCGATAATTCATAAAATACAAAGCGATTCACATGCAAACCGGCGGTTGTCTGCGCCAGATGGTACGCCAGCGGTATCGTACAAAGTGCCGCCAGAACCGCGATGCAAATCAGACGGATCAATCTGATGAGGTTTCCGTGTTTCTCTGCGTCCGGCAGCGCCCGCTGATACTGTGCGAATTTCAGGCAGAGATACCCGGCACCAATCAGTGATCCTAGATGCTGCAACACTTTATAAACCGCAATCTCCTGCCCGTCTGTCATACCGTGCAGCAGCGGCACCTGCAAAACAGACAGCGTACGCACCATCGTGCCGGTTTCATGGGTAAAGCCATCCCAGATAATGTGCGTGGCCGCGCCGATAAACAGAGACAACAGGATAATCATGTTTTCCCGCAGAGAACGGGTCAGCGGGTCGGTTACCGGAAACGGTAACAATGTTTTCAGCGGCGCGGATAACAAATGGAAAATCAGCAGAACAGCCAGACACACCGGCAATCCGGTATAAAACCAGCCGGCAAAATGATGTGCTTCATCTGCTGCACGGTACATCCCGGAAGAATACAGCAAATCCGGCGACACACTGCCTGTAATCAGCGCGGGCAGATTCAGCCACCGGCCGAAACGGGCGTGTTTCAGCGGAAAGACGACTGCCGGATGTGAGAAAGTCCATGGCATCTATACTCATCCTGCTCCGGAAAACCGGAAATAAATTCATTTTTATGCTAATAAATAGCCCGTCAAAAAAATTAATAATACGCCGGACTCCGGGCAATAACCTGTAAAGGCAGAAAATGAAAAAATATCTTATCGGGATGGCAGTAACAGGGGTGTTATCAGCCCCGGCGCTGGCTCAGGAGTTTACCTGTCAGCTGGAAAATAATAAATATGTCAGTGTCGTGGTTGAGAAAGGAAAAACACCCGCGTACCGCTACGGAACACTGGCAAAACCGGAGATTACGCTGCCGGTGAAAGGCAATGCAAAAAATGGCGTCTATGTCGGGCAAACTGCCTTTATCGGCGGCGGTTCGGCGTATATCCGTTTTGAAAACGGCCCGTTTAACTATGTTCTGTACAGCGGCATGGGGCGCGGCTGGGAATTTACCGGGCTGGCGGTTTATAAAGGCGATAAAGTCATCAACAAAAAAGTCTGTAAAACCGATCTTGGTATCTATGATGTCCTGAATTATGGGCTGCCGGAAGATGAGTCCGGTGAAATCTATGCCATGGACCCGAATTCACAATAATACCTGCTGCGGTGGCATTCTGTGTCACCGCCCTTTTTTTATACATCTGTGCCTCGCCGCCCATCTGTGGCATAATGCCCGCCGTTTATTTTTCTCTTTCAACTTATGAGTATTCGTCTTGTTAATCAGCAACAATATTACGATGCAGTTCGGCGCCAAGCCACTGTTTGAAAATATCTCCGTCAAATTCGGTGGCGGTAACCGCTATGGCCTGATCGGCGCAAACGGCAGCGGTAAATCCACCTTTATGAAAATTCTCGGCGGCGACCTTGCACCGAGCAGCGGCAACGTGTTTCTCGACCCGAACGAACGTCTGGGTAAACTGAAACAGGATCAGTTCGCCTATGAAGAGTTTTCTGTGCTCGATACGGTTATTATGGGTCACACTGAACTGTGGGAAGTCAAACAGGAACGTGACCGCATCTACAGCCTGCCGGAGATGAGTGAAGAAGACGGTATGCGCGTGGCGGATCTCGAAGTGCAGTTTGCTGAAATGGACGGCTACACGGTGGAATCCCGCGCCGGTGAATTACTGCTGGGTGTGGGTATCCCGCTGGAACAGCATAACGGCCCGATGAGTGAAGTGGCCCCCGGCTGGAAACTGCGTGTGCTGCTGGCACAGGCCCTGTTTGCTGATCCGGACATTCTGCTGCTCGACGAACCGACCAACAACTTGGATATCGATACCATCCGCTGGCTGGAACAGACGCTGAATGCGCGTAACAGCACCATGATCATCATTTCCCATGACCGTCACTTCCTGAATATGGTGTGCACACACATGGCCGATCTGGATTACGGCAGCCTGAATGTTCATCCGGGTAACTATGATGAATATATGTTTGCCGCCACCCAGGCCCGTGAGCGTCTGTTAGCGGATAACGCGAAAAAGAAAGCACAAATTAATGAATTGCAGTCATTTGTCAGCCGTTTCAGTGCAAATGCCTCCAAATCCCGTCAGGCGACATCCCGCGCCAAACAGATTGAAAAAATTCAGCTGACTGAAATTAAAGCCTCCAGCCGCCAGAACCCGTTTATCCGCTTCGAGCAGGATAAAAAATTATTCCGTAATGCGCTGGAAGTGGAAAGCCTGTCCAAAGGCTACGACGGTAACGCCCCGCTGTTCAAAAATATCAATATGATGATGGAAGTGGGTGAAAAAGTTGCGGTTCTGGGTATGAACGGTGTGGGTAAATCCACCTTCCTGAAAACCCTGGTCGGCGAACTGACACCGGATACCGGCCGTTATAAATGGTCTGAAAACGCGAATATCGGTTATTACGCGCAGGATCACGCCACCGATTTTGAAGTCGATATGACCGTTTTTGACTGGATGAGCCTGTGGATGCAGCCGGGCGATGATGAACAGTCTGTCCGCAGTGTGCTGGGCCGCCTGCTGTTCTCCCAGGATGATATTAAAAAATCCGTACAGGTTTTATCCGGGGGCGAAAAAGGCCGGATGCTGTTTGGCAAGTTAATGATGAGCAAGCCAAATATCCTGATCATGGATGAACCGACCAACCACCTCGACATGGAATCCATTGAATCCCTGAATATGGCACTGGAATTATATCAGGGTACATTGGTATTTGTTTCCCATGACCGGGAGTTCGTCAGTTCTCTGGCGACCCGTATCATCGAAATTACACCCGGGAAAGTTACCGACTTTACCGGCAGTTACGATGAATATCTGCGCAGCCGCGGGATTGAATCAGAAAACAACTGATCCCCGTTCTGCTATAAGAAAAGCCCCGTTTCAGAGCCATGAAACGGGGCTTTTTGTTTTCGTCAGACCCGGCGGGGGCGGTTGCCGGTATATCTGACATTTTTCAGAAACCAGTTCCCGTATACCTCTGTCCTGTACCGGAAACTAATAGGAAGAATATCTGTATTCGGGTAGAATGTGCTTGCTAATCAGACCCTGATTTACCTTATTTGAGGGAGAAAATCACCAATGGACAGCTTTGACAGGAAGATTCTTTCTGAATTACAACTCGACGGGCGATTAACTGTCACTGAGCTGGCAGATCGTGTGGGTCTGAGTTTATCCCCCTGCCACCGGCGGCTGAAAGCGCTGGAGCAATCCGGGGCTATCTGCGATTACCGCGCACAGCTTGATCCGCGCGTGCTGGGGCTGAATTTCTCCGCACTGGTGTTTGTCACTATGAAAGACGGCAATCAGGAAAGTATGAGTAAATTCGAAACAGCGGTGGCAGATATCCCGCAAATTATTGAAGCCAAACGGCTGTTTGGTGATCCGGACTATATGCTGACGGTTGTGGTCAAAGATATCGATGCCTTTCAGAAATTATATGACAGCCGCCTGGCCGCTATGCCCGGCGTGCAGCGCCTGACATCCACCCTGGTCATGAAAGACGTGATCCCGGCGCGTGAACTGCCCCTGCTGTAATAAAAAAGCCGGCAATATCTGCCGGCAATCAACACAGTACTGAATATTTTTATGCCGGGCTGGCTAATTTCATCATCACCAGACCGGAAATGATTAACACCCCGGCGATAATCCGCATCATGTTTGCCGGTTCGCCCAGCACCACAATCCCGACAATAAAAGCACCGATTGCGCCGATCCCGGTCCAGATGGTGTAAGCCGTACCCAGAGGCAGTGCCCGCATGGCCATCGCCAGCAGTCCGAAGCTTATCAGCATCGCAATAATGGTGATTACAGACGGCCCTAACTTGGTAAAGCCCTCTGATTGCTTCATGGTAAACGCCCAGACGATTTCAAATAATCCGGCTGTAATTAATAAAATCCACGGCATGGTACATCCTCACTGATTTTTGGTTGCAGGTGAAACAGTTGTAAGTTACCTTTGGTATAGTTATATGTTACCTTTGGTAACTTGTAAATGCTTTTCTGATCTTTTTTCGATCGTTTCTGTCCGCCATGAACTCTGTGGTACACTTTCCGGCAGGCAAAACGACATGATTATCAATGAGGAGGCAGATTTGTCCGGACGTTTACAGCGCGATGAGCGCCAGATACAGCTGCTTAATGTCGCTAATGCCATTATCCTGGCAGAGGGCACCGATGCCCTGACACTCATTACCCTTGCGGAAAAAGCAGGCGTGACCAAGCCGGTGACCTACAAACATTTCGGCAACCGTAAGTCCCTGCTGCATGCACTGTTTAAATACAGTGATGATGTTCTGACCGAGCGGATGAATGCCGGGATGGAGCAGCCGATAGCGGATCTCGATCAGGCCGTTTCAGTTTTTATCACGACCTATTTTGATGTGATGGCAGATGATGGTGAAGCCTTCAATGCCACCGTGGCGGCATTGAAAGCCTATCCTGAATATGCGGGGATCAGCCGCGAAGTGCAGGATTTTTTCTGTCAGATCCTGCAACGCGCATTGCAGCGGTGGCTGCCGGAAAACTTCCGGATTCCGGAATGGACATCCGTGATGATTTTCGGCGCAACCGAGTCATTGTGTCTGATGATGTTTACTGACCCGGCACTGAAGCCGAAAATCAGTGAAGAAGCTATCTGGCTGGTCAAAACCTTGCTGACCAGCCAGCTTAAAAGATTCAGCCGCGGCGGATAACCGTTCCTCCTGCTCAGGCGGTTTTTTTCGGTCGTTTAATACTAATCACGGCCAGTGCCAGCACAATCATCACAATCCCGGCGGTTTCTGAGCTGCCCGGCTCCTCACCCAGCAGCCACCACGAGAACAGCACGCCGCAGACCGGCACTGCCAGTGTGCTCAGGCTGGCAATCCCCGCCGGTAATTTTCTCAGCACAAACAGCCATAAACTCCAGGCAACGGCGGTCGCCAGAATGGCGCTGTAACTCAGTGCCCAGAAGACATACGGCTGCCAGTCAATCGCGCGCTGCGGCACCAGCAGCGCCACCACCGTCATAATGATAGCGGCATACACCATCTGCCAGGTAGTGAGAGAGAGTAAATCCACTTGCGGATAGCGGCTGTAGAGTTTTTTCGCCACAATCGCACTTGCCCCCCAGCTGATGCCGGATGCCACGGCCAGAAAGGTACTTTTCATGGACGCGAAATCGAGCGTCCAGGGCTGGATCACACACAGCAACCCGGCTGCGGCAACCGAAATCGCGGCATACTGGAGGCGGCGCATCCGCTCACCCAGCAGCATAGCTGCCATAATCACCACCCAGAACGGCATGGTATAACTGAGGATCGCCACCTTCCCCGCACCGCCGCTGACCAGCGCCCACTGCGCCAGCCCGACCATACCGCAGGTCTGAAGTACCGCAATTCCCAGTGTGTAGCGGAATGGGGTAAAGCCGATTTTTCGTCCCATCACGCGTTCACGGATATACAACACCAGTAACAGCATAATGGCACTGAACACACAGCGCATCGCCGTAAAGTCAAATGCACCGATATAGTGCGTGACCTGCTTCATGGCGATCCAGCTGTAACTCCAGATCAGTGTTAAAATAACCAGGCCGGTAATGGCGATGGCATTGTTTTTTTCCCGTAAAGCCATAATATCCTGTGACCACTTCACGGCAGTACCTGCTGTACCCCGCGTGCGGCTCCTCTTTTTATATTATCATAACCGGAACAATATACCGGATACCCGTCAGTTTATACCCGGTTTTCCGGTGGCTCAAATCCGCTCTCAGCCGGTTATTATTCAAGCATCACAATATTATCAATTTTCCACTGTCCGCTTGTCAGAATCAGATTTGCCCGGAATGATCGCAACGGCTCCGGCGCTTTGCCCAGTGTGATGCGTACTGTGGCCGTATCAGCGGTTTGTGATTCCGTATGTGCCGCCCGCTCTGTTATCCACGAGTCCGGATAATCCTGTGATTTAGTATAATAATTGACATCGTTTTCCACCCAGTGCTCTCCCCACAAACAGATAGGGGTTGTACGCCGGAATCCCAGATTTTTCCGTCACCCCAGTTTAAGCCCGGCAACCAGCGCATCCAGGTCAATAATCTCATTGCTGCTCTGGAAGGTGTAATGCCCGTTCAACAAAATGTGCTGCCAAGCCACTGGCGATATCCGGGTCAGAGCATCAATGCCTTTGGCATTCCCTTCCGCTTCCAGTCGTCCCAGCAAACCAGGCATAGCACAGCAGATAAAGGTGGGTCTGCTCAAGCTTCAGGTTGCGGAGATCGTAAACGGTATAGAAATTTGCCAGGCTGGCGTAGTACAGCAGGTTTTGTTGGGAAATATTCAGTGCAGGCAAGATATCACAGGCTTTACGGTGCAGCGGTTCCAGCATGGCCCGTTTTTCCCGTTCATGGACCATCTGGCGCCAACCAAAATCACGGGCATCCTGTCTGAGTACCGCAAGCCGGGAAAGGGTATCATCACGTTCAATAAGCTTGTCCAGACCGGCAATGGTGGTGTCATCAAGCAGTTCAGTCAGAATACGGCCCAGCCGCTGCCTTTCGTCAGAAAGAACCCGGCTCACCAGTTCTTGGAGAGTGGTGTAGCCGGGGCGGATAATTTTATGCTCGTTGAGCCAGATAATTAGCTCCGTTGCGACAAAGCCAGGGGTTACATCGCGGTGGACAATATGGGCAGCCTGTTGTTCAAGTTGTGAAGACAGTGCAGATGACCACGGTTGGTAACCATACAGTGCGCAGATTTTTTCCCGCTGAGCATAGCGCTCGTGCTTGGAGGGTGGTTCGTCTGGAAGTGGTTCCCCGGGGAAATAACGGCTCAGAACAAAACTGCAATCATCCTGAACATCATCCCACCCAAAGCGAAAAAACAGGTGCTTAGCTTTAAAGTAAGCGACCTGCAGAATGCAACAGAGTTGAGCATGAAGCCCCTTGCGGCTGTTGACCAGTGCCAGTTCGGATTCATCCAGAGCCAGAAACTCCAGCCGCTGTGTATCATCGAAATCAGGGATACCATATAAGGCTTCCTGCTCGGCGTCCGAAAGAATACTGAGGAGTTTATTTTTATTGGCCATCCCTGATCCTTATGCATATCCCTTAAAAACGCAATTGTCACATTATCATTAAAATTACACCTTTACGTGTCATAATTTAAATGACGGGTAATGTGACTTTCATTGACAGATTGTGACCTCGAAATCAGAATGTCACATAATCGAACGTATATGTGACAGGAAAAATATGTTAATTGGATATATGCGAGTGTCAAAAGCGGATGGTTCGCAGACGAATGATTTACAGCGTGATGCGCTGATCGCAGCTGGCGTTGATGCAGCTCACCTTTATGAGGACCGGGCATCGGGCAAAAGAGAAGATCGCCCCGGACTGGTTGCCTGTCTGAAGGCACTACGACCCGGTGACACTCTGATCGTATGGAGACTGGACCGACTTGGTCGTGATCTTCGTCATCTCATCAATACCGTGCACGACCTGACAGGACGAGGCATAGGGCTGAAGGTACTGGCCGGACATGGTGCGACTATTGACACCACGACTGCTGCTGGCAAGCTCGTCTTTGGCATCTTTGCCGCCCTGGCCGAGTTTGAGCGCGAACTGATTGCCGAACGAACTACTGCAGGACTGGCGTCGGCAAGAGCCCGTGGAGGCAAGGCGGGCGGCCTTACAAAATGACCCCCATAAAATTGCGACTGGCAATGGCATCAATGGGGAGGCCCGAGACAAAAGTCAGTACTTTATGTCAGGAGTTGGGGATAACCAGGCAAACGCTGTACAGACATATATCCCCTGATGGTCAACTGCGTTCTGACGGAATAAAACTTCTCAACCGGAGTTAGCCCAGTTAATTAAATTTTATTATTAAAGGTATTATATGAATACGAATGGAAAAAATGGTCATTTATATTATCGAACAAAAGGGAATGGTCCTCTTGTAGTACTCTTACATGGCTTGCTGATGGATGGAAACTCATGGCTCACTAATGGGTTAGTTGAGGCTCTTAGCCACAAATTTTGTGTAGCATATCCTGATATGTTGGGGCATGGAATGAGTGATAAGCCAGTTGAAGCTGGTCTTTATGAGCAGGAAAAGCAGGCATCAAACATAAGATTATTAATCAATGCATTAGGATGCAAACAAGCTCATGTAATAGGTTATTCTTCTGGGGCCTGGCTGGCTGCTGGATTAGTAAAATACCATCCGGACATCCTGTCTTCACTGGTTATTGGTGGATGGGATGTTGAAAATGGCCTTCCTGAAGGTCCAAACGGAAAACTGGATTTTGATACCTTTTTTGAGTACGCAAAAATTACTGCTCCTGAATTAACTGACTGGATAACATCTGATAAAGAACCAGCAGTACGTGCATATTTCAATGCAATCAGTTCGTACGATGGTTTTTATGATTCGGAGCGACTTACTCAGATCAACATTCCTAAATTATTTTGGGCCGGATTGGAAGATGTTTACTACCGACAACTGAATTTCTGGGCCGAAGCAAAAAAATACGCGTTCATTTCGGCAACTGGAGATCATGTAGGCGCAATACTCAAGCCTGAACCTGCCATCATCAGTAAAATTTGTAAATTTGTTACCCAGGCGGAGTATAAAATCTCGGTATAGTTTTGGCCGCCGGAAAAATCTGGGATTCCGGCGTAGAACCCCAGATAACATTATGTGCTGTTTCTTTGCAGGGACGCGGTTGATCGCAAAACGCCTGATCCGTGTCCGGGCCGTCAAAATTACAACTGAGGGAATCATTGATACTTTTCTGTAACTGAGGGCTGATATACAGCGCTTCGCTCTGTTCATAGCCGTCAGAAGGCGGATCCTGTAAATTGAGGCGGTAGAAATCCAATACTACATTTTCCGGTGATAATTGTGCTGCTCCGGCAGATAGCGGCAGCAACAGAGACAGCACCAGTGGGAGGTACTTTACTGTTTTCATAGTAATTTTTCCATTCGGCCCGACAGCGCCAGATGCTGTAACAGCATGATCGTTTTGCCGTCAATTATTTCACCGCGTTTGATCGCAGCAAGGGCTTGCGGGAACGGCATTTCCAGCACTTCCACATCTTCGCCCTCTTCCGGCAGGCCGCCACCGGCTGTTTGCCGGTTATTATCCTGATATTCGGCAATAAAAAAGTAGAGTTTCTCGGTGACAGAACCGGGGCTCATAAAAGCCTCAAATACTTTTTCAACATCCGTGATACGAAAACCGGTTTCCTCTTCCGCTTCTGCTTTGATACGGGATACCGGGTCCTGCTCTTCCAGCAGACCGGCCGCTGCCTCAATCAGAAAACCGTCATGACCATTAACATATACAGGCAGACGAAACTGGCGGATCAGAATGACACTGTTTTTCTGACGGTTATACAGCAGAATGACGGCGCCATTGCCGCGATCATAGACTTCCCGCTCCAGGCGCTGGCGGATACCGTCGCGGCGCAAATAATCAACAACATATTTTTTGAGGATATACCAGTTATCGGAAAGCGTGATGGTATCAATAATACGGACTGTGTCCTGGTCGGAAGTCATAGTTCACCGGATGTCAGCGAAATTGCGGGTTTGCAGAACACTTTAATCGCTTTATCTGTGTCCGGCAATGGCAAAACAAGCAGCATTATTTGCAGGCATAATAATGCTGACGATATAATCTGCCGCAGATAATACACCGATAAGGCGGATTGCATGAGTGACACTCAGGCATTGAGTTACAGCGAATTACACAGCATTTCTGATGCAGATATTGCTCAAATTAATGAATTAATTATCACCACCTGGGATTACCGCAGCTGGATACCGAAAGAGAAAGTCCTGCCGATGGCGGAATTTTTGCTGGATGATGTCATTCTGACCTCAACACGGATTTTTGTGGTGCGTGATGATGACACCATCGCCGGTATTATGGCTGTTACCGCCGCCGCCGATCTGCGGGAGAAAGTCCGCGCGAAAACCCGTCAGTACTCTGCTCTGAAAAATATTATCACCCGTGATCCGCAGGAAGAAACACTGTTTGATATGTATCTGAATACCCTGATCATCAACGGAGATTTACTGGCTTCCTGTGAGGGAAATTTCGATGCCTCACTGAATTTATTTATGATCGATGCCCGCTTCCGGGGATACGGTATCGGTAACCGGCTCTGGCAACTGGCGATGAATTATTTGCGGGATAAGCAGGCCACCCGCTATTTCCTCTGGACAGACAGTGATTCCGATTTCGGTTTTTATGAACATAAAGGATTACAGCGCATCGCCGCGCAAGCCTATGACTGGGGCGGCCATGATGTGACAGAAACCTATTATGTTTATGCCGGTGAACTCACTGCGCTGTCCTGATGCATCCAGCTGTCCCACGGCGGATTGAGCGGCAGCTTATCCGCCAGAAAATCGATAAAGGTGCGGATTTTCGGGGCATGGGTATGCGCCGGGCTGTAAAGTGCATAGAGCGCGAACGGCGTGGTTTTCGGGTTATAATCCAGTAATACCGGCAATAATTCGCCGTTATCGATATAATTTCCCAGCATATAAGTCGGCAGGCAAACAATGCCCTGATGACAGCGCGCCGCCTCCAGTAATCCCAGACTGCTGTTTACCTCAATCACATTGTTGATAGCCAGCGGATACGCCACGCCGTCTTTATCATTCATCCGCCAGGTATCCGGAATATTCGGATTAATTAAACAACTGTGCCGGGCAATATCCGCCGGTGACTGCGGAATTCCGTTTTTTTCAAAATAATGGCGGCTGCCGCAATAGACCCAATTTATATTACACAGTTTCCGTAATGCAAAATTTTCCGGCGGATGACTGGTAATCCGTAATGCAATATCAAAGTCCGTTTCATTTAAATTAATTAATGCATCGTTCAGATCAACCGATAAGCTGACCTGCGGATTAATTTCCCGGTATTCACTGTAAAGCCGCATTAAATGGCAGACACCAAACGCAATTGAACAGGTTATTTTTAACTGTCCCTGAGCATGCTGGTAAAAACTTGCCGTATTTACTAATGAATCATCAAGGTCAGTCAGTAACTGTTGCGCTCTCTGCAATAAATAACGGCTCGCTTCCGTCAGAATGAAATTACGGGTGGTTCGTTTCAGCAGCGCCACGCCTAACTGTTCCTCCAACTGCTGTAAGCCACGGCTGACAGAGGACGGAGTGACATTGAGTTTTCGTGCCGCTCCGCTGAAACTGTTGCACTCCACAATTTTGATAAACAGCTCCAGATGGCGAAAAATCGCGTAGCTGTCAATTTTTGCTTTAAACGCAAAAGTGTTTTTATTTATTAGCATAGTCGTGCCCTGTTCAGCTTGCGTGTTACCCCTTACTATAACAATGGTTTTATAACACTGTATCCATACAACATAAATATATTCACGTTGTTCCTGACTTTTTAAATAATTAAATCTATAACGTTGAGGAATTGACTATGCAAGACAGCATTCAGACAGGTGCAAATGCAAATAGTGATTTAAAAAAGATACCCTTTACCAAATATGATGCCGGCTGGGTTGTATTATGTATCGGGATGGCGATCGGTTCCGGAATTGTTTTTATGCCGGTTCAGGTTGGTATTAAAGGCATCTGGGTATTTATTGCCGCCACGTTATTGTCGTATCCGGCGATTTACTGGCTGCAAAATTTATATCTGCGGACATTATCAGAATCGGAAGAGTGTGAGGATTATGCCAGCGTTATCACACAGTATCTGGGGAAAAACTGGGGCGTGGCACTTGGTATCGCGTACTTCCTGATGCTGCTGCACGGCATGTTCTCCTATTCACTCGCCGTGACCTTTGACAGTGCCTCCTACATTAAAACATTCGGTTTAACAGAAGGATTGTTATCCGATTCGGTGTGGTACGGACTGATTATCCTGACGGTTCTGGTGGCGATAGCCGCTCAGGGGGAACGCCTGTTATTTAAAGTGTCCGGCCCGATGGTTATTGTAAAATTCGGGATTATCGTGTTACTCGGTATTGTGATGGTGCCTTACTGGAACTTTGCCAATATCAGCGCGTTTCCGGAATTCCTGCCGTTCCTGCGGGATGTATTCCTGACACTGCCGTTCACCCTGTTCTCCATTTTGTTCGTGCAGATTTTAAGCCCGATGAACATTGCTTACCGCAGAGTGGAAAAAGATAAGCGGATCGCGACTTACCGCGCGGTGCGGGCAAACCGGGTGGCCTATATCATCCTGGCCGTTGCGGTGCTGTTCTTTGCATTCTCATTTACGTTCTCTATCAGCCACGACCAGGCCGTCTCTGCATTTGAGCAGAATATTTCGGCACTGGCGATCGCTGCTCAGGTTATCCCGGGGTCGGTTGTTAAAGTGATGACCGCAATGCTGAATATTTTCGCCATTCTGACCGCTTTCCTCGGTATTTATCTGGGCTTCCAGGAAGCGATTAAAGGCATTGTGGTGAATATTCTCACCCGCTTTATGCCGCAGGAGCGCATTAATCAGACTGTGCTGCATTATGGCGTGTGTATCGGGGTGATTTTGTCCCTGTGGTTCTGGGTCTCCACCCGCTTCTCGATTCTGTTCTTTATGCAGCTCGGCGGGCCGTTATTCGGCGTGGTTTCCTGCCTGATACCGTGCTATCTGGTTTACCGTGTGCCGGTATTACATAAATTCAAAGGTGCAACAGTCTGGTTTATTATCTTCTTCGGTGTGCTGTTGTGTCTCTCTCCGTTCTTTAAGTTTTTCGAATAACGCTGTAAATGAATAGCGATGTATTACGCGTGAGGATGTTATGACTAAAATAAACGTTTCAGATTTTCATATTGATACACAGATAACACAGCTGGGACGCGACCCGGCGTCACAATCCGGTTTTGTTAACGCCCCGGTTTACCGGGGATCTACCGTGGTTTTTCCGACGATGGATGCCCTGCTGAATAACCGGGCTGAATTTAACTACGGTACTGCGGGTACGCCGACCATCAAAAACCTTGAGCAATCCTGGAGTGCTCTTGCGGGTGCCGAGGGAACCGTGTTGTCACCATCCGGACTGGGTGCCATTGTGCTGGCGCTGCTGACTACACTGAAAAGCGGCGATAACCTGCTGATGCCGGACAGTGTTTATCGTCCGACCCGTAATTTCTGTCGTGGCCTGCTGGAAAAAATGGGGATCACCATCACCTATTATGACCCGATGATCGGCAGTGATATTGAATCTCTGCTGAAAAGCAATACCAGCACGATTTTCCTGGAGTCTCCGGGCTCTCAGAGTTTTGAGGTTCAGGATGTTCCGGCCATCACCGCAGTGGCGAAAAAATACAATATCGCGACGATTATTGATAATACCTGGGCAACCCCGCTGTTTTTCCGGGCGCACGATATGGGCTGTGACCTATCCCTTGAGGCCGGAACCAAATATCTGGGTGGCCATTCCGACCTGCTTATGGGGATTGTCTCCGCTAACGCAGAATGGTGGCCGAAACTGCGGGAAACCTATGATCTGATGGCAATGCTGCCGGGTGCGGAAGATTGTTTCCTGGCACTGCGCGGGCTGCGTACCCTGTCAATCCGCCTGAAAGAAGCACAATCCCGGGCACTGGATATTGCACACTGGCTGAAATCGCGCCCGGAAGTGATCCGCGTGCTGCATCCGGCCTTTGAGGATTGCCCGGGGCACGAGATCTGGAAACGCGATTTCACCGGCTCGTCCGGCCTGTTCTCTGTGGTCCTTGACCCGAAATTCACACAGGATGATATCGGCAGACTGCTGGACGGCCTTTCTATCTTCGGCATGGGCTACTCCTGGGGCGGTTTTGAAAGCCTGATCACGCCGTTTGATTGTGCGGAATACCGTACCGTTACGCAGTGGAATCCCGGCGGACGGACACTACGTCTGCAAATCGGACTGGAGGATGTCAATGATCTGAAGCAAGACCTGGCTGACGGATTTGCACGTATGGCGCATTGATACTCAGCCGGAAAAAAAAATAGCACTGTATACCGGAAAACCTGCATTTTGCAGGTTTTTTTGTGACCGGAATCCGGATAAAAAAATGCCGCACAGTGTGCGGCAATTAAATCATGAGGGTATTTATAATTGTTTGTTGATCGACAAATTATATTAATACGACATAACATTGATAAGCCAGCCAGCCGAGTACGGCACCTGCCGGTAAATCAATAATATAATGCTGTTTGGTGAACATGCAGGATAAGGCGATTAACAGCGGGAACATGAATACCCATGGTCCGAGTGTGGCATAGGCCAGCAGCGCGGTTAATGTGGCAACAGAGACGTGCATGCTCGGGAAACAGTTGGATGTATCGTCAAATTTTTGCACAAATAACAGGAATTTTTCAGAGGCTTTCTTCCCTTTATTCATTTCACGCCAGTGAGGCGGCGTGGCAACCGGATACACCACAAAGAAAAACATCTGCATCAGCAGCAGGATAACATAGCTGAATACGATGATGATAAACTGACGTGAATCCTGAATAATCCAGTTCAGATAGAGAATCGCCGGATAATAAAGAAAGCTGTATATCCAGGACCACCAAGGCCAGAAAGGAATTTTTTCATCCAGTGCAGAGTTAAACGTTTTAACCGGCCTGACCATATGACGCTGCGTAAAAAAATAAAACTGATAAACACCTACGATAATAATACCACTGAGCACCAGGTGAATAACCCTGTCGATAAACATCATCTGAAAATTTCCTTTTTAAAAAAATCAATTAAACTGCTTTTCTGATTTTCAGCACACAGTGTTTTAGCACACCAATGCCCGAAATACTATTGTGTTATTTTATGTTGAATTGTAAATTAATAATAATATCAATATATTACTGTAATTTGATGCGGTAAGGAAAATTCCTAATTTCTCAGAAAAATAGCGTCATGATACTGATTTTCCGGATATTATTTTATAAACACTCCGGGTTCCGGTTTAATTTATCCGGCAGAGATATTTTAAAGGCGTAAAACCAGCGGGTAACCATTTACGGCATCACGCTCGCGTCGCGGGCAGTCAGGGTTGCTGATTACGGGAAAAACGCTGTAATCGTTTTGCTCATGATCCTGATAAAAATGCGTCTGTCACCGGCAGATAAGCAGCAATAAACTGATTTTCCCTTCCCACAACGTCCAGGCTTTGGCTGCCGCCAGCTGAACCTGAACATCATCACCGGTCAGCAGCCTGCGGTATGCGGCAATCATATTGTTCCGCTCCTGCACCGGAACCGGAGCCTGAAACGCTTCCCACTCTTCCGGGAACATCTGAGAAACACCAAATTGGTAATACCAGCCATTTGCTGACACCGATATGTTTTCTCAGCCGCTCAATATCATCCACCAGATCCCACGTGGTGTTATGCGTGATTTCAGCATGCGGTGTTGAACGTCCGCAGCCGCGCTGATCAAACAGCAGCACATCATAACGGGCAGGGTCAAAGTAGCGCCGGTATTCCGGGCTGATCCCCCCTCCTGGCCCGCCGTGCAGGAAAACCGCCGGTTTCGCACCGGGTGTGCCGGTGCGTTCGTAATAGATCCGGTGACCATGACCAACATCGAGAAACCCGGCCTCATAAGGCTCAATGGCCGGATACAAAGTACGGAATGTTGTGTCAGAAGAGGTTGTCATAGCAAAATCACCGGTTATCAGTAAACAGAATTCACCACTCTAATCAATAACCCGCATAAAAGACAAGCAGTCCGTGGATTTACATCACGGACTGCCATGCTGGTTTAATCTGTTAATTCATTCAGATAGTAGTGCATTGCTCTGCATCTGAAACAGACTTCTGCGGTTTTGTCCGGCGTAAGGTTATCCGCAGCACCACTAATCCGGCAGCGGCCACTGCTGCACCGGCATAACTGACCCCGGCGTAATCACCACCGTTTGCCAGCACCGAAGCCCCCAGTGCAGCACCAACCGCATTACCGAGGTTAAACGCGCCGATATTAACGGAAGATGCCAATGCCTGCGCCTCTGATGCGACCTGCATGACTTTTACCTGAAGCGGCGGGACGATCCCAAAACTGGCCGCACCCCAGATAACCAGCATAATTCCGGCCGTGACAGTGTCACGCGCCATCAGCGGAAACAGGACCATCGTCAGTGCCAGCAGTGCGAATAATCCGTATAACGTGCGGGAAACAGAACGGTTTGCCCATACACCGCCCAGATAGTTACCCAGCGTAAAGCCCAGTCCGACCAGTATCAGCATCATACTGATCTGTGTTTCCGGTACTGCGGAAATAAAGGTCAGCGCGGGTGCAATATAGGTATAAAACGTAAACATGGCGCTGGCACCCAGCACAGTACACAGCATCGCCAGTAATACTGCCGGACGGGTCAGTACCCGTAATTCACGGCGCAGATTGAGTTCTTGCCCCTGCATATTACGCGGCAGTGATCGCAGCAGCGCCGCCATTGTCAGCAGGCCCAGAAGGCTGACAACAAAGAAAGATTCCCGCCAGCCCAGTATCTGAGACAATTTAGTGATTGCCGGAACGCCGCCGATATTGGCGATGGTCAGTCCCATAAACATGCCAGCTATTGCTCCTGCTTCTTTACCTTTTGCCACCACTCGGGTTGCCACCATAGCGCCGATACCGAAAAACGCGCCGTGATTCAGACTGGTGATAAAGCGGGCGAGCAGCAGCGTATTATAATCCGGCGCCAGCGCTGACATCACATTGCCTGCTGTAAAAATGCTCATCAGAAAAATCAGCGCGGCTTTCGGCGAACGGCGGATCAGCAGCAGTGTCATCACCGGTGCTCCCAGCATCACACCCAGTGCATATACCACCACCAGCATTCCGGCGGCAGGAATGGAAACACCCAGTGATCCGGCAATTTCCGGCAGCATTCCCATCGGGGAAAATTCCGTTGCCCCGATGGCAAACGCGCCGACAGACAGGGATAACAGAGCAGTATTTGTTCGCATAATGTCCTCAGAATAAAAAAAACAACGTCACAGTGTTGTCAGGACGGCGATTCTGCCACATTGATTTTCGCGGGAACAGCCGTTAATCTGCAAAAAACAATTGAGTAAAACGCAATAATGAAAATCACACTGGAAGAAATGCGGGCATTTATCGCGGTGATTGACTGCGGCTCAGTTACTGCCGCCGCCGCGCAGAGCGGATTGACTGTTTCGGCTGTCAGCCGTGCCCTGCTGCGCCTTGAAGAAAAAATGAACAGCACCTTGCTTTACCGCACCACACGGCGGCTTAAACTGACGGAGGAAGGCGCTCTGTTTCTGCAAAAAGCACGCGATGTGGTACAGCTGGCGCAGGAAGCAGAAGATGTGCTGATGAACCACAAAGAAATCCCTTCCGGCACTTTGCGGGTCGATGCCTCAACGCCTGTTCAGCTCCATGTGATTGCACCGCTGGTAACACAATTCCATGAACGTTATCCGCAAATCCGCCTTGAACTGACTAACTTTGAAGGCATTACCAATTTACTGGAAAAACAGACCGATATTGCATTCCGTTTCGGCCCGCTGGCCGATTCGTCTCTGCATGCCACGCTGATGGGATATACCCGCCAGCGGGTTCTGGCCAGTCCCCGCTATCTTCAGCAATATGGTGAGCCGAAAACACCGGAAGATCTGGCGCAGCACACCCTGCTGGGATTTATCGCACCGGAAAATCTGAATATCTGGCCGCTGTATAACGGCAACAAAAAGGGCCTGAAAATTACGCCATCGCTGGCTGCGGGCAGCGGAGAAATTATCTGTAACCTGGCGCGTTCCGGCGCAGGAATTGCCTGTATCTCCGATTTTGTGACGCATGAAATGCGTGAAAATGGTGAATTTCGTCAGATTTTGACGTCGTATACTTATGAGCATAAACAGCCGGTTAATGCAGTTTATTACCGGAGTCAGGCACTTTCTCCCCGTCTGCGCTGTTTTATCGATTTTGTTCTGCAACACAGCCGGAGTTTCACGCAAGCCGGTTAATCTGAACACTACCTTAACCTATTGATGATACGGCGCCGGATCTGCTCGACAATATTTTTCAGCGCATTTAGTCTTAAAATAAATCTGCCCTGTAAAAATAAAAGAGAACTGACAATGCAAACGGCACTGAATGCGCTGACTGCCGGCTTTCCGCCGGATGAACCCGGCATGATCGTCATGGTACATACTGATAATGGTGCAACGTGGCACAGCTGCCGGGGTATGGCGGATGTGGCAACCCGCACGCCGGTGACACCGGATACTATTTTTAATTTAGCCTCTGTTTCCAAACAATTCACCGCGTTTTCACTGCTGTTACTGGCACAGGAAGGTAAAGTTTCTCTCAGTGATTCTGTTTTGTCTCTGTTGCCTGAGCTGGGTGAGTATGCTCGCCCGGTGACATTGCGCCACCTCCTGCATCATACTTCCGGGCTGAAGGACTATATGGATCTCGCTTTTGCCCGCAAAGTGGGTTTTTATGATCCGCTGACACCGCAGGAAACCCTGGCTGACCTGGTCAGTCAGACTGAGGCAGATTTTCCGCCCGGAACCCGCCATGATTACAGTAATACCGGTTATTTTTTATTATCGCAGATTATCGAACGGGTCAGCGGACAGTCATTTGCGGACTTTGCCCGTGAGCGGATTTTTGCACCGCTGGCGATGGATAAAACCTTTATTGTTGAGCAATATCCGGCACCGCAAACCATTGCAACCGGTTACGGCAAAGCCGCCGGTCAGTGGCGGATTTCCGAAAGTCCGTGGACACACACCGGCGACGGCGCGGTACATTCCTGTGCGGCAGACCTGATGAAATGAGGTGAAAACTACCGCACCGCCCGTATCGGCGGCTCTGCACTGATACAACAGATGACAGATACCCTCTCCCCGCAGACAGAAAACGGCACGCCCGTTACGGATTATGAACCGTATGCAGCCGGGTTATATACCCTGCAACATTTCGGTGAACTGAGTCTGGAACATGCCGGAGGCTGGATGGGTACCAGCACGTACTTTATCCGGCTGACAAAATCAGATACCACCATCGTTGTTTTATCCAACCACGAAGAGTGTGATACCGAAGCATTGGCCCTGGCAGCAGCAGCGGCTTTTCTCAGCCCGGCATTCCCTGCGGTGATCACTGACCACTGGGATGAGGAATACCGGCGTGGTGAGGTGCTGGCAGAATCCTCCTTATGGCGGCTGATGTGCAGAACTGATTTGGAAACCGGCTATGATGCGCTGTGGTTACGGCAACCGGGACATAACCGCATTCATGTTTCTGCTGAACTGGCACAACAGCTTGCGCTGACCCGGGAACCGCCGGTATCACGGGATGAATTTCTTTCTCTTGCGCAACAGGCCGGGCTTCGCTGGCAGTATGCGGATCAGTTTTTTTATCTGACCGAGGCCGCGGAAGCAGCTCAGAAAAATGCTGTTATCCCGGGTAATGTCCGCATGCTGACAGAAGCAGACCGGGATATTTTTGACCTGTTTTGCGCTCAGAATAATGAGGATGATTTGGATACGGCGGGTGTGGAACTGACGCATCCGCGGGTCACGGGTGTTTTTGCGGAAGGTCAGCTGGTTGCCGCCGCAAGTGCCTGTCAGTGGGAAGATTCGTTATTGCAGGATATCGGTGTACTGACCGATCCCCGTTACCGCAGACAAGGATTTGCCCGTCAGGCATTGCTGGCGCTGAACCGGGTAATTCTTGATGCCGGTTTAAGACCGCAGTACCGCTGCCAGACCGATAACATATCCTCCCTGATCCTCGCGCAACAGAGCGGATTTACACCGTTTGCACAATGGGATTTTCTCTTATCGGCGGATGAGGGAGAGTAACAACATGATAGCGCGTTATATCCGCCGGACGCTTACCTGGCTCGCCCTGCTGTTACTGACGGCCGGGCTGATATTGTTTTTTACCAGTCATCTTGATGATTTTGATTTCGATAATGCCATCACTAAAGAGCTGACCTTCACCTCACAGGGAAATACCCTTTCCGGTACCCTGCTGCTGCCCGGTAACGGACACCCGGCGGCAGTTGCCGTTATTATTCATGGTGATGGTCCGCAGGACCGGTATTCAGATAACGGATATAACCCTCTGTTTAACTCGCTGCTGGATGCCGGTATTGCGGTATTTTCATGGGATAAAGCCGGCACCGGCAATAGTCAGGGAAACTGGCTGCATCAGTCCATGGATGATCGCGCTGAGGAAGCGGTGGCAGCACTGACACTGATACAATCCCGCTATCAGAACACCCCGGTGCAGATTGGTTTTCTCGGCTTTTCTCAGGCCGGATGGGTGATCCCGGTGGCAGCATCACAATCACAGCCCGCCTTTTCCGTGATTATCGGCGGTGCAGTGAACTGGCGGGAGCAGGGACAGTTTTATCAGAGACTACGCTACGCACAGCAGGGAAAATCGCCGGAAGAAATTACACAACTGCTGGCCGCAGAACAGGCGGATAATGATCGGATATTTGGTTCGGATGGTTCAAAAGATCCGGCACAGCGCGGTGATATGACACCGGATCGCTTTGCGTTTGTGGTCAAAAATTACCTGAGTGATGCCTCACCGGCGATCCCGCAGATGAACGGCCGGGTGCTGGCCGTCTGGGGTGCGGAAGATCTTAACGTGGATGCCCTGCCGAATGCCTGCCGTTATCAGTCTCTTCTGAAAAATGACCCGCAGGCAAACGTTATTGTCTTTCCGCAGGCCGGGCATGGTTTATTACAATCCCCGGCATTTAATTATCAGCTCAGCAGCGACTGGCCGGTACTGCGTCAATGGCAATTCCTGTACGCCGGACGGGAAGCCTATTATCCGGGGGCATTGTCTCTGATCACTGACTGGATCAAAAACAAAAAACCGGATTTGACGGCGTATTATCCGGCTTGTCAGTCCTGAATCATCTGCTGAAAGCGGGCATAGCCCCGCTTCGCGGCTTCGTGATATAGCCTTCAGAGCAGTGAAACCTGTCCCCGGATACAACCGGTTACCGCGCCGCCGACCCAAATTCCGTCCGCATCCTGCCGGACACTCAGCCAGCCGTCACGTTTCACACTTTCCCCCTGCCGTGCCAGATAGTGCGGCGGCAATGTGCCGTTGCCGATAAGCCATTGCGCTAGCGCTGCATTCAGGCTGCCGGTCACCGGATCTTCCGCACCTCTGCGGTTAATAAATGCCCTTACCGCAAGTAATGCTTCGCTGCCTGCCGGGTATTTTGCACACACCCCGATTTTATACAGTGCTTTATTACCGGACTGACTGAGCAGGCTGTAATCCGGTGAGATTGCCAGCAGGCGGTCGGCAGAATCCATTTCAACGCCTGTCCATGCCGGGCCGTTATCAATATATTTTGCCTGCAAAATGGCGTTTCGCGGGATGCCGTAAGCCCGCGCGATGATGTTGCATTCATCTTCTGTCAGCATCCGTTCATTAATCACCGGCGGTGCGGCAAAGGCAGTTCCCTGTTCAGACTGACGCAGTGTGATAAGCCCGGCGGCACATTCCTGAATGATATCCCGCGTTTCACTGAAACCGGTATGCTGCTTCCAGACATGACAACTGCCCAGAGTCGGATGCCCGGCAAACGGCAGTTCACCGTCCGGCGTGAAAATCCGGACACGGTAATCCGCCTGCGGATTCTGCGGTTTCAGCAGAAACGTGGTTTCACTGAGGTTTGTCCAGCGGGCAAAACGGTGCATTTCTTCATCCGTCATGTCATCCGCATCCGCAACAACCGCCAGGGCATTACCCAGCAGCGGTACATCAGAGAAAACATCAACCTGGTAAAAAGGATGAGTTTTACTGTTCACAGTTAATATCCTTTGATTTATTTTCAGTCAGCGCAGAACCGCTTGTCCGGTGATAACACTCGTCACATCTCCGGCAACCCATACCTGTCCCTCTTCGCGGCTGACAAAAATTTTGCCGTCCCGGCCGATAACCTGCCCCTGACCAGCCACATAGCGCTCCGGTAAAATACCTTCCCCGATCAGCCACTGGGCAAGTGAGGCATTAAGACTGCCGGTCACCGGATCTTCTTCTGACAGAGAACAGCATAATCCGCGAACTTCCAGCTTAACCGGCCCGTCCTGGTCATCATACAGCGCGCAAAGACCGATATCGTACCCGTTCAGCAGAGAATAATCCGGCTTCGCGGCCAGCACTTTTGCAACCGACGTCAGTTGCAGGCCAATCCATCCCGGGCCGTTATCAACCCAGGCGGTGCGCACCACATCTTCATCACGCAGCCCCAGCGCTTTCACAATATAAGCCACCTGCTGCGGATCAGTATCCCCGCCGCGCAGCAACGCGGGCGCGGCAAATGCCAGCCGGTTATCCTGCTGACGGATCGTCACCGCGCCGACACCGCACTCCTGAATAATGCCGCGTGTTTCTTTAAACTGTTGTGTTTCACGCCAGACATAACAGGTGCCCAGGGTCGGGTGTCCGGCAAACGGCAGTTCACCGTCCGGCGTGAAGATACGGACACGGTAATCCGCCTGCGGATTCTGCGGTTTCAGCAGAAACGTGGTTTCACTGAGGTTTGTCCAGCGGGCAAAACGGTGCATTTCTTCATCCGTCATGTCATCCGCATCAACCACTACTGCAAGGGCATTACCCAGCAGCGGAACCTCAGAAAAAACATCAACCTGGTAAAACTGATAAGTGCGGGTATTCAACGTTATTATCCTTTTTATGTGGAAACGGCTCAGACAGAATAATTTTTATCACAGAAAACGCTTATGATGAAATCATAAAGGGGTCTGATGCTCAGTGGCGCGAAAACTCACTTTAAGGGGTTCCGGCGTGAAGAAAAAATACCTTATTTTTCCGGCTCAAAGCCCCGGCTGACAATTTCTACCCTCACCAGTCCTGATGAGCCGGACAGTCTGAAAGGACTGCGCAAACGGGTCAGTGATAAACCAATACGGATATATTCTGTGTTTAACGGAAACTGTCAGTAGCAAAAAAGTTGACACTCCGCGGAGAGCACAATGTCATAATGACCGGTGAATACACATTCACCCCGGTGATAAAGGAACAGCAATGACCGCAAAAATGATCGATAAACTGGCACTGATCACGCTGAAAGACAGCAAAGTGGCAATGGTACGCTCCCATAACAAAACCCTGTTCTACGCGCCGGGCGGCAAACGTGAAGCCGGTGAAACTGACGAACAGGCGCTGTGCCGTGAAATTGATGAGGAGCTGACGGTAACCCTGAAACCGGACACCATCACATTTTACGGGGAGTTCACCGGACAGGCGGACGGCAAACAGGACGGTACACAGGTGCGTATCCGCTGTTATCAGGCGGAATTTACCGGCGAATTGCAACCGGCGGCAGAAATTGCTGAGCTGGACTGGCTCGACAGCCGCGATCTGCCCCGCTGTTCCCTGGTAGCCGCGTTGATTATCAAAGATCTCGCAGCACGAAAACTGATCGGCTGATATACCGCAACTGAGCAATTTTGTACAAGACAGAATATAAAACTGCGCGATAATAATCGGTTATAGTGAAGGCAGAACAGGACGTATTATGCAGCATGACGGGCATTCCCGCGAACAGGCGGACTATTTTCATCTGGACGATTTTTATGGTCTGGGGATGATCTCTGCCCGTTACTATCAGCAAAAGTTCAGCCGTCATACTCACGAAGGCTTTTGCATCGGCGTGATCACCATTCTCGTTTCAGTCTTTTTTATCACCTCGCAACATCTGCTGTACGGGCTCACACTGCGCCCGCATGTACAGCCGTTTTCCCCGCTGCAACGGGCTGGCATCGGTTTTTTACTGACGGATGAATTGTTTGCTGTCAGTGTCGCCGGGCGCCGGCGCCTGAGTTTTGCCTATCTGTTCGGTGCCGGACTCAGTTTTTATCTGGTCTGGGTACTGGTCAGTATTTTCGGTATTGTATTGGCACACAGCATCAGTGACCTGAGTCAGCTCCGGCTCGACTTTTCGGTGGTGGCGACACTGCTGGCGATTGTGGTGCCGCTGATCAAATCCAAAAGCGCACTTGCCGGGGCACTCTTCTCCTTCGCAGTCACGATTATTCTGACCCGGGCAGGTATTCAGGGCAGCGCGGTGATTGCCGGGGTCAGCGCCATGCTGCTGGCCGTTCTGCTGGGACGTAAATGGGGGGATGTAAAATGAGCTGGGGATTAATACCCGCACTGACGCTGATGCTGTTTTCACTGCGCTTTATTTTTCTGATTCCGGGATTACCGCTGCGGTTGCCGGTTTTTATTCAGCAGGCACTGACCTATTCCGCGCCCTGTCTGCTGGTGGCTATTTGCGCGCCGATTGTATTATTAGAGGAACATAAATTCCGTGATATCAGTGATAATCCGTATTTATGGGGCACCCTGTTTTGTATTGTTGCCGCACGACTGATTAAAAATACCCTGCTGACTGTCGTGCTGACGCTGGTATTTTTCTACACCCTGATTTATTTGTTCTGATTATTTAACTGTCCGCACCGGGTTTCCGGTGCGGACATCCCGCATCATTACGGTTTTTCGTGGATTTCTTTTGCCAGCACCGGCAAAATATCAATCGAGCGTGGTCCCGGAACCAGTTCAGACAGATTCACTTTAATATAGTTTTTATTTTTCACAGCTTTTACCCCCTTCATTTCCGGCATGGATTCGATAAACGCCACTTTCTGATCATAATCATCATCATTACGGAAGCCTTTATAAACAGGAATAATGATCACTTCCGGATCAGACATAATCACATCTTCCCAGTTACCGACTGCCCACGTTTTATTTGTATTTTTACCGGCAAAAATATTTTTAACGGAAATCAGCCTCAGCATTTCCGTGGTATAACCATCAAAGAAGGTATACGGTTTACCGTCCTGTGAATCAAAAATAAAGGCTGTTTTTTCCGGATAGGACTGAATCTGACTGATAACCGTATTCAGTTTTTCTTTTTCTCCTGCCACATATTTTTCAGCGGTTTCTTTCACATCAAAGATCTCACCGAATTTCAGCATGTCGTCAAAATAAGTATTCACATCTGCTTTCGGTGACGTCATTGATTCCGGCACATAAACAGCAATCCCTTCCGGCACAATTTTATTGGCTTCCAGTGCCAGTTTTGAGAATGAATTTGCCCAGCCGGTGGCGAAATCAGGTTTAACTGACATAAAGACTTCGTAAGACGGCCATTTTTCCGCCAGCACAGGAATTCTGTCATATGCAGCTTTTACCGGCGGATAAATCGGTTCTTCCAGAAAGGCAGTTCCGACCATGCGATCACCTAAATCCAGCGCCAGCAGCATTTCGGTGGTGACCTGACTGAGAGATACAATACGCTGCGGGGATTGCTCAGGTTTAAAGTGATATTCATTGCCATCCAGTTTTGCGCTGAACTCAACCGGAACATAAGCCGGTGTGATTTTATTTTCAGCGTTTGCTGTTACGGAAAACAGCGCGGAGATAACCAAGGTACTTAATAATAATTTTTTCATCATTCCCTCATCCGGATTATAAAAATATGGCGACACGATCTTCGACCGGTAATACCGTAAATTCCACACCAAATACATCGAGCAGACACTCACGCGTTAATACTTCCGCCGGTGTACCCTGTGCATAAATCTGACCTTCATTCATCAGTATCAGATACTGGCAGTATTTTGCGGATAAATTAATATCGTGAATGGTCATAATCACCGTGGATTCTGACGCGGCAAGTGCTTTCATTACTTCCACTTTATAGCGTATATCCAAGTGGTTAGTCGGTTCATCCAGAATCATAATATCGGTTTCCTGGGAAAAACATTTCGCCAGCATCACCCGTTGTTTTTCACCGCCGGACAGTGCGTGATATTCTTTATTTTTCATTTTTTGCAGGCCAAACAATGCCATGTAATTGTCTGCAATCACAAAATCCCGGGCGCTGTAATCCACATAATGTTTTTTATACGGCATCCGTCCCATCACCACGATTTCTTCAATGGTCAGTTTGCCTTCCACCTGATCATTAAACTGTGTCAGTACCGAGATATTGCGGGCAAGTGATTTGACAGAAAATTGAGCCACATCTGTATTATCAAAGAAAACGGTTCCCCGTGTTTTAATATCCCGGTAAATATGTCTCAATAAGGTTGTTTTTCCGGAACCGTTGGGTCCGACAATACCAATCACTCTTTTCCCGAAAAATGATAAATTAATATCTTTCAGTATTCCGTTATAACTCAGGTCAGTGATATCAACAGTGCTCACGTTACCGGCTCCTGTTCGCTTTAATAATGATATAAACAAACAGCGGTGCTCCAATCAGTGAGGTCAGAATACCGACCGGAATTTCCTCCGGTTTAAACCAGCTGCGGGAAATTGTGTCAATAACCACCAAAAACGCACCACCGACCAGACAGGAATAGAATGATAATTTAAAGTGCTTCACAGAAATCGTATTACGGACAATATGCGGAATAATAAGACCGATAAAGGCAATAACACCAACATTAGCAACAATAATAGATACCACAAATGATGATAAAATAATCACGGCCAGCTTGATTGCACCTACATTCACGCCTAATTGTGCAGATGCATCCGCACCTAATAGTAAAGTATCAAGCACATTGCTGAATAACAGACAAAAAATGAATACTGTAATTAATCCCACCAGCGGCAGCGGAATATAAGACCACTTAATACCGGAAAAACTGCCCAGCATCCAAAACATAGCGCTTTTAACCTGGCTTTCATTTTTAGATAAATAAATAATGGCGGTGGTGATAGCAGAAAACAGACTGGAAATACCGATCCCTATCAGCACAAGATTGGTCATGTTACTCTTTTTAAAATTAAATAAGACAATAATAGCAGTGGATATCAACCCGCCGGCAAATGCGCCGATATACACATTATACGGTGACATAAAGGCAAATAATCCGAGCACAATGGCTGATACCGCCCCGGCGCTGGCTCCGGAGGAAACCCCGAGAATATACGGGTCGGCCAGTTCATTACGGGTTATCGTCTGCATCAGTATCCCCACCAGAGACAGGGACGCGCCGGTAATCGCCACCAGGATAATCCGGGGCAGACGGATATTATAAATGATGGTTTCATACGGCAGCAGGTCATCACTGTTTATACTCCCGGTGATAATTTTGATTACCGTATCCAGCTTCTGATGAAACTCCATATTGACGCTGCCATAAAACAGTGAAAAAAACATGGCGGCAAACAGCACAGACAGGCAGAAAATAAATTGTGATAAATTCCGGAAATTCAGCTTTTTCTTATGCCGGACAGGTGTTGCATTTACTATATCACTCATCACTGTTAACCTGTATTTCATCAGGTCAGAGACTGTTAACAGATTTACGAAAATATCACATTGTGATAACGAAATATTACTGTAATCTGCCGTTCAGTCTCTGCTGTTATTAATTATCCGATTATAGCGAAGAATCCGGCGTGATTATGTACTCCCCCAGAGTATATTCTGTGAAATAATTAATAAATATTCATATTTAATGATCTGTATCTGATTAACACAGAATAAAACGCCAGAACGTTCTCCGGTATTTTATTTATCTGAACAATACTATTTTACTGCATTCATCTGTTTACATGCATCTGAAGTGGTTCTCTGAAATTTTAAAAAACCGGCTCTTTTCTCATCCCGTTCAGCATATTACAGTACAGGAAAGTAAAACTGCGCGGAGAGACAATAAATGAGTCAGATAAATACATTCGGACAAACTGTCGGTGATATCGTCCCGGACTGGACCGGCCGTCCTTACCCTGCCCGTATCAGTGCGGAAGGCCGTCACTGCCGGATCGATCCGCTCAGTCCGGCACATGCGGATGACCTTTACCGGGCGTTTTCACTCGCCCCTGACGGGCGTTACTGGACCTGGCTGCCGGATGAGCCACCGGCCGATCTGAATGAATACCGCGCCCGCATTGAAAAAAATGCACAATCCTCAGATCCGCTGTTTTTCACCATCACGAATAAACAGACCGGCAAGGCCGTTGGTGTCTTTTCCCTGATGCGGACAGATGAGAAAAACGGCGTTACCGAAGTCGGTCATGTGCATTTTTCCCCGCTGCTCAGCGGTACGGTGATGTCAACAGAAGCCCACTGGCTGCTGATGAAATATGTGTTTGATACCCTCGGTTACCGCCGTTATGAATGGAAATGCGACAGCCTCAACGCCCCTTCCCGTAATGCGGCACTGCGCCTGGGTTTTCAGTATGAAGGCTGTTTCCGTCAGGCCAGAGTCGTCAAAGGCCGCACCCGTGATACCGAATGGTTCTCCATCATTGACAGCGAATGGCCGGTTGTTAACCGGGCGATGGAACAGTGGTTGTCAGAAGATAATTTTACGCCGGACGGCAAACAGATCCGCTCTCTGGCATCCCTGCGTGATGCATGATGAAAATGATTAATATCGGCCGCGTCGCAGAGCTGACCGGCCTGACAACCGCCACCATCCGCTATTATGAAAGCAAAGGCCTGATCACACCCGCCGGGCGCAAAGGTCTGACCCGTATTTATGACGAAGAAGTGCTGACGCGGCTGTCGCTGATCATTCTCGCCAGACAGGGGCATTTTTCGCTGGATGAAATTGCCGTGATGCTCAGCGAGCTGCCGTCAAAAGGCATTGAGAGGACGGCAATTCAGGCAAAAATCACTGAGATTGACCAGAAAATCCGCGAATTGCAGAACCTGAAACAGGGGGTGCTGCATATTGAGCAATGCCCGGCGGAAAATCATCTGGCCTGTCCGAAGTTCCGCAAAATCCTTAGTGTCAGCCTGAAAAAAAACAGAAACAAAACAGTGAAAAAACCCGCTTGACTTAAAGTCAGCTTGAAGTTGTATCATCCGGCATACTGATTTCCGTCTGATGTCATTATTCATTTTTTATATTGAATAATAAGGAATTATTATGCCACGTTCTGTTTATTGGCTCTCAGCCGCCTTAGCGCTGTTTACCACCGGGAATGCTCTGGTGCTCTCCGTTGCCGTCCTTATCGGAGCGCAGCTGGCAGACGATCCGGCGCATGCCACGATCCCGCTGCTGGCGCAATATATCGGACTGATTTCTGCCTCAGTGCCGATGGCTCACTTTATGATGCGCTTCGGCCGCCGCGCCGTGTTTATTCTCGGCAATATCGGCGGGCTGACCGGTGCATTACTGGCGATCGCCGGTATTTATACACACAATATGCTGCTGTTTTCTGCGGGCACATTTTTACCGGTATTGCCATCGGCACTGCCCAGCAATACCGTTTTGCCGCGCTGGAGGAAGCCCCTGCGACGTTGCGGGCAAAAGCGATTGGTGTGGTGATGAGCGGTGGAATTATCGCTGTACTGATCGGCCCGTCACTGGCCATGTCCACCCGGACACTGGTGGCGGCTTATCCGTTCCTCGGCACGTTCGGGGCGCTGACCGCCATTTATATCATGGCCTTTGTGCTGCTGACATTCTTACCGCTGAAAGCATAGCTTCCTGCTCAGGCCGGTAATACCACAGCAAACCGGCCGTACCGGCAGTTATATTCCCAGCCGCTGCTTATTCTGATCGCCGTAGTCAGTGGTGCCGGATATGCATTAGTGGTGTATATGGTCGGCGCGTTCCCGCTGGCAATGAAAGCACAGGGATTTGAATTCCCGGCAATCGCCTTTGTGTTTCAGTGTCACATTCTGGGGATGTTTGCGCCCTCTTTCTTTACCGGGCAGTTAATCAGCCGTCTGGGCGTGAAATGTTTTGTCTGGCTGGGCGTGATTTGTCTGTTAATCAGTAATGCAGTCAGCCTGACCGGCAACAGTTATGCCCATTTCCTGATTTCCATGACATCTCTGGGACTGGCCTGGAACTTCATTCTGATCAGCACCACGCATTTGCTTCCGCGCACCTATACCAGTAATGAGCGGGCAAAAATCCAGGGCGCGACCGATTTTTTTATCTTCAGTTTCGGCGCTCTCGGCAGTTTACTGGCAGGATTCGCCTTCTATTATGCGGGCTGGTATTCCGTGAATGTCGCCGGGCTGGCAACCGGGATTGTGATTCTGGTGGTGATGTTTTTACTGCGCCGCAGTATGAATGAATCCCCGGCAGAAAATACAGCCTGACGATCGCTCCGCCGCTGCCGTTAAAAACTGCGGCGGATGTTTTTACTGCACAGGCGAGGTGGCATACTCCAGTCCGTCACGGTTTCCTTTCGGGATACTGCTGTAGTTACCGTCAGGAAAATAAAACAGGCGGTTGTGCCATTTATCAAATAACGCGGTTTCCCCGTAGTCTTTCGTGAGTGCCGCTGCGGTATTCCAGTTCTGCCCGCCATCATCCGATATCCGGGTGTCTGAATGTAATACTGCTGTCAGTAAATCACTGCCGGCATACAAACCGGAAATATGCCTGCCGCCGGTTTCCAGTACCGGCGAATAATCCCCGTTACAGTTCAGATGATTCACACTCTGGCGCCTGCGTTCTTTTTCTGTCAGTGTGAAATAAAATTCACCGCCGGTTGTGCTGTCCAGTGCACCTATCTCCCCGGGGATGAGCTGGTCAGATTCTGTTTTTAATGTCCGGGTGTTAAAGCAGACCAGGGCAAAATTTTCCGGATCGTTTTTTTCATCCGCCATCCATGCCGCGACCTGCCCGTTGCCGTTGTAGTGCCAGTAAATGTCTTTCAGGCTGACATACCACTGCCCGTAACTCCCTTTGGTTCTCTTTTTCCGGTGATTCATACTGAACAGGTGACGCCAGTTTTGTCCGTAATCGCTGGTCTGATATAGCGTATTATTCTGAACCATAAGTCCGCTGCCCGGCGCGGTAACGGCGATAATCTTCGCATCACCCGCCACTTCCGGCATCTGCCACTGCGATAACCACCGCCAGTTCTGACCACCATCCCCTGAATAGAAAACATAATTTTTATACGACCCGTAATCCTGAAACAAAATCAGGCACCGGCCCTGCTTATCACAGGCCTGACTTTCTGCCCGTCCCATAAACGCGGCACTGACCCGTAAATCGCCGTCCTGCTCTGTCATAATATAGGTTACCGGCACAAGCGGTCTGCTGCCGTAGACTTCACTGCGTCTCAGCTCATAGGTCTGTTTTTCCAGATAATCGCTGATCGCTTTTTTATCCGGGGATATTTTCAGGTTCAGCAGCGGAATATCCGTGTCCTTAGCCGGGTCAAAACCAACATTTTTACTGTGGCGGCACGTGCGGGTTTCCCGGTCACAGCTCTCCAAATCAACCCGCATAGCATCTCTGACACCGGTTATCATCACCCCGCTCTGAAAAGAGCTGATGACCAGTGAGGATAATTTAACGGTTTCTTTTTCCGGCTGATAACTGCGGGTGCGTTTTCTGTCCGGTGCTGAGAAAAATGTATCTGAAAACGTCAGCATCAGTGACGTTATGAATATAATGGCCAGCAGCGTAATCCGGGTGCGTCCGTCTGCAAACATCAGTTAATTTCCTGTACAACAGTGTTTTTGCCATTCCGGAGCCTGAGTTGTATCAGCATCTGCCTGACAAAGACAAAACGGGCTGCGCCTGCTGATTTTTTCCGCACAAGCAGCGTCACCACTTCCATCAGCAGCAATATCCCGCTGATAACCATGAGAAACATCAGTGCTATACCGCCCAGCGATTTTACCGCGTGCAGCCAGTCCCATTTATCCGGGGTGCCTTTAATACTCCACAAATCATTGAATATAAAAATCATCACCATCAGCATCAGCATCATCACCAGAAAAATACCTGTAAACACCTTATACATCAGCTTCACCTGCTGTGAGGATACCGCCATGCCGTCCGGCTTCAGGTAAGCACTGTGATCGCGTTCATTGTAAAGGCCGGTAATAACGCCTTTCTGCTGATTGACGATCAGATTTACCGGATCATCTGTGGCAATAAAAAACGGATGGCTGCGGAAAAACAGCGGATTGATATCCTCTGTCATAGAGCTGTAGTAATTACGCAATGTAAACGGAACACCGCTGCATAAAAAATGATACTCAATATAATCACGGCGGGATTTACCGCTGCCGGTAAAATCACGGACAGACCGGAGATCGGTGACAGGCCCCTGCACACCGGCCAGTGTCAGTTTTTCCGCATGGCAGTAATCTTCCGGACGGACCGAATCCAGTTCATTGAAACGTTCTTCATCCCCCGGCCGCCGGTGCCTTGCGCTTTTCGTTGTACCGGGCAGCAGATATTCAGCCTGGGAACAGATACCGGTATTACCCGCTTTAACCTGTGCCAGGCCGTTCAGAAGATGCTTCATCGTTCTGCTGTTGGTCACCAGCAGTGCCTGAACTGACGATGCCAGCATCCACAATCCCCCGCCGAAAACGAGCATCAGTATCAGTGCGGCAATCACACCCGGCAGTTGTGTGAAAAACAGCCAGACAGATAAAATGACCATCGCCAGGGAAAGTGTCAGTTTTTTCAGGTTGCGCAGATTACCGGTGCCCTCTGTTACCGGTTCCAGATTACCGTGCTCCGGCGATACCAGCCAGTGCAGCCAGTAACTGCCGTCTGCCAGCGGACGGGCGCCGATAAAGACCCGGTCACCGTCCTGTAGTTTTTTCAGCACAGATTTGTCACTGAACTGAGAAACAAAGGCATAAAACACCTTATCACCCGCCAGTATCCGGCGGTAATTATGTTCCGGTTTCGCATTGTTATCCTGCCGGATAAATGGCAGGTCAAAAAAACAGACTTTTTTCATAAACAGAAAATACACCCGGTAATCACAGATAAATTAACCTTAGTGTATCTTTTCAGTGCGTTGCAGAAAACCGTACAGGCCACAATTCAGGCGTGCGCAGCCTGATCCCGCTGACGGTACTAGGTATTTTTCACCATATAATCAAAATACCGTTCTGTACTGATGTGAACAAACTGCAACGGCGACGGCAGAGAACCAAATAACGGCGCGCCGCCGCCCAACGT
>NZ_NRQY01000001.1:1030880-1161268 GCF_003996855.1 Morganella morganii
CATAAGGCGGCTAAATTCCATTTTTTCATAAAAAAGCCCTCGGTAACTGATGATATTTTCCGTAAGAAGAACTGAAATAACCACCACATTCATCCATTTTCCGGCATCCGTTACACGCCGGAGGATAGTAATTTTTCCAGTCTGAAATAGATTGTACACTATAAGGCCACAGTGTTTCCGGTATATGGCACAGAGGATAGTTAAATAATACTATTGGTAATTGACATCTTTCGGCCGTTTTTACCGCAACTGACAAGTCGTCCTTATAAATCTCTGGTTCTTTATACAGTTGTTCCCAATTTTTTCGTGCCCATCCCTGAGGTTCAAGGTTCATTACAGATATTTGATTTATATTTGAAAAAACCCGGCCAGCCATTTCTGTTACTGCACTTAAATCCCGGTAGTTCATAGTCACCGGAATAAATCTTAATTCAATATTAATCCCTGAATTTCCGGCATTAATCATTCCGCTGACTGTCTCCCGGAAAGAACCGGAGCTTCCCGTTATTTTATCGTGCCTTTCTGCTGATGCTGAATAAAGCGGGATACCAAATGATACTGACATACCATCCAGAACCGCTGCAATTTTTTTTGTAAAATCAAAGTTGCCGAATGCTCTGCCGTTCGTAAGAATATGCAGCGGGGTATCCGGGCTATAGTCTTTGATATGTTGTAAGAACTGAATAAACTGCTCACCATACAGTAATGGCTCTCCGCCACTGATACCGATTAATTTTTTTGATTTAAATGCGATTATTGCCTTTGCTGCGACATTTAACAGCCAGTCATCATTATCTTTTTTGGGTGGCTGAGAACAAAAAAGACAGAGATTATTACAACGTTCTGTTACCAACAGGGTATTATGATTTGCTTTCCCTGAGAGAATTATCCGCATTTTTTTGTTATTGACAGATACAATGTCGCCATTTTCGATACTATCATACAAAACAGGATCAATAATGCAGTATGCCGCTCCTGCCATATCACAAGGTTCATCCGGACTATCTGAAACAATAATATTGTCAAAGTAAAATTCAGGTGAAGATAGTTTGTTTTTATAGAGCTGATAGTAACCGGAAGGAATGTTATCCGCTGACTCAAATGTATCCTTTCTTTTTACTTCACACATAAGACCACCCTTTCAGCAATTTTGCTTCATATGAATCCTGAGTCATTCCGGATATCAGCAGGTCAAACATTCCTTTATGATAACGACAAAAACGGGATAAACTTTTGTTACCTACCGGCTCACCAAATAAACTGATATTCTGACAAGGATCCACACCACAAAATGGCTGATATGCACAGGTCTCACATCCTGCCTGTACCATATTAAACGAGTTACTTAACAGATGAGGATAGATGGCATTAGCCCGGAATGAGAGATCATTAATACTACCTATTGAAAAATCGATTTCCGGATAAACCTTTTGCAGCATTCTGCTTTCATCACTGCCATACAGTTTACCATCATAGTTAAACAGTAAGCTGTTAAATACTAATCCACTCGGTGACTTCAAATCTGCATAACCGCAAAATAAGGGATTATACAAGCGCTTGATATGAATAGCTGCCGAATGCTCGGTAAACTTAATCCCTGATTGATTACAGTCAACGATAATATCCAGTAATTTTCTGTAAAAAATAAGATATTCGGCCATTGAATATTCATCTTTCTTTTCTGCAAATCCATAAGGACTGACCGGCCGGATGAATAAATCATAAATACCCAGTTCTTTATGTGCATCCAGAATAGCTTCCGGCTGAGATATTAATGCTCTTGTAACTGTAGTTATTGTCGCAACTTTATCTTTTCCTATACTATCCTGAAGTTTCTTTATATTGCTCACAGCAAGTACATATGAGTTTCCTGATGGAAGTATCCTGTTTCTGTTATGTACTAGCTCATTTCCATCCAGTGAAACTGAATAATAAACCTGCTTATTAACAGACCAACTTACCACTTCATCATTGAGTAATGATAAGCTTGTTGCAATAATGAGTTCAAAATTATTTTCACCCAACTGTGATGATGCTTCCTGATATATTTTCTCTATTAAATCAAAGCGCAGCAGGGGTTCTCCCCCTTGTATTTCAATTTTATAGGGTGCCGACGATAATTTTTTTATTAATGATATTATAACCGGAATATACTCTTCTTTCAGATCCATATTTTTTGCACTTAATGATGCTCTGCTGACCTAGCAATATTTACAGGTATGGTCACATCGCAGTGTCGGGACTATCATAAAAATAGGTGCAAACTTCATTTCTGCGGACATTTTTTTTCCCAATGCCGCAGCAAGTACTTTTTCTGCCGTAACGAGGTCATCACTAATAAAAAATTTTTCTTCCAGACTTCGATTTATATCACTGTTTTTTGTTTTACCGTGATCAATAAGCTCATTCAGTGAGCTCTCATCAATGACTGATGAAAAGCCTGCTAAGTTACTGATAAAAAATTGATGATCACTAATGCGATTAAAATTAAACGGCAAAAGATTCACTTTGATAACCTCGCATCAATACTTACTAATACCTTATTTATGATTGATTCTCTTATCAGTTTTGTTTGCCGCTCTGCCTTCTCACGTAATAAATAATCATTAAGCAATCGCTCAAATGTAAAAACCAACTCATCGTTACTATTTTTTAGTGTGACTTCAAAAAAACTGTCATTCTCTTTAAGATGCCACTCTGATTCTGAAGAAATCCAATATAATGATTGTCTTATGACAGATTCAGCGTATTTTTTCTTATCCAGCATCATTATTTTCATCATAATCATCCATACAATATTTTCCCTGAATATATCGTATGAAGATAAATTTCTCAAATATTGAAAATAAAACAGAACACACACTACCGGAAGGCATTTATATAAAAACCCAGCTTTGTCGGAAAATGCTCACGCCAGAAATACAATAACTATATGTTATTATCTCATCAAAATAAAAATCTTATTATTTAACAATGCCAGATTAATCATCTGTAATAAATTTTTACTCTGATGTGACAGTTAAAATCAGGTCGGTAAACAATGATGAGTAAATTGATTTCTGCATTATATTATTCCGGCGGGGTATATATCCGGAATAATATTACATCCGTAGTTAAAACCCACCCTCGGGCTTATTCAGAATATGGTCTTCCCAGTTCTGTACCACACTTTCTGTGACCGCAATATGACGGACGGTAATGCCTTTCTGGTGCATCAGGGATTTGGAGCCGCTGATTAACGGGTGCCAGGGCAATAATGGTTTACCTTCCATGACCAGACGATAAGCGCAGGTCATCGGCAGCCAGGCGTCAAATGTCGGCAGGTTTTCCCGCGTCAGTTTGATGCAGTCCGGCTCATAACGGAAACGGTCTTCATAATGACGGCACTGACAGCTTTTAATATCCAGCTGGTTGCAGGCCACATCGGTGAAATAAATTTCATCGGTGTCTGCGTCCATCAGTTTCTGCAAACAGCATTGCCCGCAGCCATCACACAGTGATTCCCACTCTTCGTCACTCATTTCATCGAGGGTTTTCACCGTCCAGAATGGTTGAGACATATTCTTTTTTCCTTTAACTTCGTGGCTGACCGTTTCAGATAATCCGTGTGGTCAGCGTGTGATCATTTACCGAAATTTTCAGCATATCGCCCGATACCAGCGGCCCGACACCGTCCGGTGTGCCGGTCAGAATAATATCTCCCGGACGCAGCGTGAAATAGCGGGACATATAGCTAATCAGCGGTATCACCGGCGTCAGCATTTCGCGGGTATTCCCCTGCTGGCGCAATTCATTATTAACAGTCAGGCTCAGAGTGACATTCTGCGGATCAGGAAATTCATTGACCGGAATAAAGCCGGACACCGGTGCCGAGCCGTCAAATGCCTTACTTTTTTCCCACGGCTGCCCTGCCGCCTTTAATTTCATCTGCACATCACGCAGCGTTAAATCCAGCGCGACGCCAAACCCGGCAATAGCACGGGCGCAGCGATCTTCATTAGCCTGTTTCAGTGGCGCACCGATCAGAACGGCCAGTTCGGTTTCATGATGTACTTCGCCGAACTCTTTCGGGATAGCAACCGGCTGACGCAGGTCGCACAGTGCCGTTTCAGGTTTAATAAAAAGAAGGGGTTCTGCGGATGCCTGTGATTTCATCTCCGCAACATGTTTTGCATAATTCAGCCCAACACATACCACTTTCCCGACCGGAAAGTCGAGGAGAGCGCCCTGCCAGTCACGATGCTGATACATAGTCTTACCCCTTTAATTTATTATTCTGATGACATCAGCGGATTTCCGCCCCGACATTATCGGCCATCAGCGAAACGCTGAGTGCAAAGAAGTACGAGCGGTTCCAGTGCATGATGGTAATAAAGTTCTGTGTGACCAGATACACCCGCCCCTGCTTATCTTCCGGTACGACTAACCACAGCGGGGTAGTTTCCGGCAGATTAGCCTGCACCGGGAGTGTCACGCCCAGTGCCTTCCACTGCGCCAGTGTTTTGCTCTGACTTTTCTTTGTTCCTTCAATGCTGCGGTCAAACCCCGCCGGAACAGAGACTTCATATCCCCACGGCAGCCCTTTTATCCAGCCTTCTGTGGCCAGATAATTAGCGGTGGAGGCAAATACATCCGCTTTGTTATTCCAGATATCGACCATACCGTCACCGTCACCATCCACCGCGTAAGTCAGATAGCTGGACGGCATAAACTGGTTCTGCCCCATGGCGCCGGCCCAGGAGCCTTTCAGCTGCTGATCTGCCGGGATATGACCCTGGTCGATAATCTGTAGTGCCGCGATAAACTGCTTAACAAACATCTCTTCACGGCGACCCTCAAATGCCAGGGTTGCCAGAGCGGAAATCACATCTTCTTTACCCTGATAACGGCCGAAACCGCTTTCCAGCCCCCACAGGGAGACAATATATTCCTGTGGTACGCCGTAACGCTGACTGATACCGGATAACAGCACCGCATTGGCATCATGCTGTTTTACCGCCGCGCTGACAGCGCCGCGGGTCACACGGCGGGACAGATAATCATCCAGCGTGACTTTTTTCTCCGGCTGATTTTTATCAGACGTTATAACACGTTCGATAAAATGAAAATTCTCAAAAGCACGGGTCAGTGTGGATTCTTTTATACCTTCCTGACGCGCCATCACTTTCAGTTGTTCAGCATAGGCCGGAAATTGTTCTGCTGTCCGTGAGTCAGCCGGAAACGCCTGCTGTAAATCTGCCACAGACAGGCGTGCCGCAGCTGTCTGCTGTGCAGCAGGCGCTCCGGCCAGTAATTTTGCCGGTGATACCGGAGTCTGGGATGCACTGCATGCCGTCAGCGATGCCGTAATAATCACGGCGCTTAATAATGTCAGGCGCATTGAGATATCCTTTCTGTTTATTCCGCAGGGATTATTATTAGGATTTATCCTGAATATTCAGTGTATCCCGGTATTCTGATAACAGGTCTTCCACCGGCGGCGGGAACTGCAGATAATAACCGGCACCGGTCAGTTCCTGTTTAACTTTTTCAATATCTGCATTGGCCAGTTTATCGCGGTTTGCAAGGTTGATCAGCATGCTGAAGGCAGGCTTGCCGAAACTGTTCAGCAACGCTTCCGGAACACGGGAAAAATCATCTTTCTTTTCGATGAACAAATAGGTTTGATCGCGGTTCGGACTTCTGTAAATTGCACACAACATTGGAATTATCCCGTTTAAATCAAATCGTGACTTGCCAGTAAATGACACTAACTATAACATGCTATTGTTTTTGATAATATCGTTACCCGGCATTGCGTTACTGCAATGCAATTTATATATGGCTGAATACCGGGCCGCTAATTACACTGAGTCGGACAGATGTCACCATCGCCAATTGATCTTAAAGGCAGTAACTTCACACTTTCGGTTCTTCATCTGAATAATGAGGATCCTCAGATTATTGAACAGGCTGTGCGCGAAAAAGTCAGCCAGGCGCCTGCTTTTTTTCAAAATGCCCCTGTTGTGCTGAATGTCAGCCAGATTTCATCCGGCACGAACCTGAAAATTATCTGCCGTGCCGTCACCGACGCCGGTTTGCGGATTGTCGGAATCAGCGGTTGTCAGAATGATAAAATGCGCAAAGCAGCAACCCGCAGCGGGTTCCCCCTGCTCAATGAGGGCAAAAGTGCCCGGATTGCTGAACCGGAAATACCGGAACCTGAAACCACGGCAGTGTCATCCCCTGCCGCCGCAGATTCCGCCTGCCGGAAGACCCGGCTGATTAATGTGCCGGTCCGTTCCGGTCAGCGCATTTATGCCCCGAACAGTGATCTTATTGTGACCGCCAATGTCAGTGCGGGCGCTGAACTCATTGCGGACGGCAATATTCATATTTACGGGCTGATGCGCGGACGCGTGTTAGCCGGCGCGGCAGGTGATACCGAAAGTCAGATTTTCTGCACCCACCTGCATGCGGAACTGATTTCTATCGCCGGACAATATTGGCTGAGTGATCAAATTCCGGGCGAGTTTTCCGGAAAAGCGGCCAAACTCAGTCTGGTTAATAATGAACTCACTATCAACAATCTAATATAGACCTTTAACAAGGAATAATTCCATGGCACGCATTTTAGTTGTTACTTCAGGTAAAGGTGGCGTAGGCAAAACCACTTCCAGCGCGGCCATAGCGACCGGTCTTGCCCAGAAAGGAAAGAAAACCGTTGTGATCGATTTTGATATCGGTCTGCGTAACCTTGACTTAATCATGGGGTGTGAGCGTCGCGTCGTGTATGACTTCGTGAACGTTATTCAGGGCGATGCCACACTGAATCAGGCACTTATCAAAGATAAGCGGACTGATAATTTATTTATCCTGCCTGCGTCGCAGACCCGCGATAAAGATGCACTGACCCGCGAAGGTGTGGAAAAAGTACTGAATGAGTTAGGTGAGATGGACTTTGATTTCATCCTCTGCGACTCCCCAGCAGGGATTGAGAGCGGCGCACTGATGGCGCTCTATTTTGCTGATGAGGCGATCATTACCACGAACCCTGAAGTTTCATCTGTCCGCGACTCTGACCGTATTCTCGGGATACTGTCATCCAAATCCCGCCGTGCGGAACAGGGAAAAGAGCCGATTAAAGAGCATCTGCTGCTTACCCGTTACAACCCGGGCCGTGTCAGCCGTGGTGATATGCTGAGTATGGAAGATGTGCTGGAAATCCTATGCATCCCGCTTATCGGTGTGATTCCGGAAGATCAGTCTGTCCTGCGTTCATCCAACCAGGGTGAGCCGGTGATTCTGGATCAGGAGTCTGACGCCGGTAAGGCGTATGACGATACCGTTGCCCGTATTCTGGGTGAAGATCGTCCTTTCCGTTTTATTGAGGAAGAGAAAAAAGGTTTCTTAAAACGCTTATTCGGGGGGTAAACCATGGCGCTGTTAGACTTCTTCCTGTCGAGAAAAAAACCGACAGCTAATATTGCAAAAGAACGTTTGCAAATCATTGTTGCAGAGCGTCGCCGCGGTGAATCTGAACCGAATTACCTTCCGGATCTGAAACGCGACTTACTGGCAGTTATCTGCAAGTATGTTCAGGTTGATCCGGAGATGCTGTCTGTCCAGTTTGAGCAGAAAGGCGATGATATTTCTGTTCTTGAACTGAACGTCACGCTGCCTGAAGGCGAGGAAGGCACGAAAAAAGACGAGACGGCGAAAAAAGAGTAATAACTGTGACTGATAATACGGCGGGTATATCCCGCCGTATTTTTTGGTATTTATTCCCCGCAGACGGCTCCGTCCTCAACAGCGGCAACCACATCTGCCAGCGCGCTTTCCAGCAACGGCTTACGCCAGCCGCTCAGCAGCTCCGGCACTTCGGTTGATGTTCTGAATCCCCACACTTTATTCAGATACTGGTTAATCTGACGGCGTGACGCCAGCAGTTCCGGGCTGAATTGCTCCGCTTCACTCAGCTCAGTAATACGCGCTTTTATCGCCTTAAAGGTTTTACGGTATAAAGGATGATCGGACACATTTTCCACCGGTGCCGGATAATCTGTCTCATTCAGTGCCCGGCTCTCTTCCGTTAATGCCAGCAGACGTCTGCCGTGACAGCGGATTTCCTGTCCGGTCAGCCCCAGCCCGTCCAGTTCACCCAGTGACGACGGCATATAGCGGGCCACTTTCCACAGGTGTTCCTCACGAACCACAAAATTCACGGCCATATCGCGCTGACGTGCCTGTTCCAGCCGCCATTGCGCCAGTTTCTGTAAGCAGGCCAGCTGCTGCGGGCGCAGTTGAGCGGCACCGCTGAAATCACGATACGCTTCCGCCGGGTCAGTCTGAGAAATACGGCGCTGCGCCATCATCGCGCACTCTTCTTCTGCGGACGCCAGGTAACCGGCGGCACGGACTTTTTCTGTCAGTTTTTCTGCCAGCGGCAGCAGGTAAAATACATCTGCGGCGGCATATTCACACTGTTTTTCTGTCAGCGGACGCGCCAGCCAGTCAGTCCGGGACTCACTTTTGTCCAGGGTGACTCCGAGATAGGTTTCCACCAGCGTGGCAAACCCGCAGGAGAGCGGGTGTCCGGTGAATGCGGCCAGCACCTGGGTATCCACCAGCGGCTGCGGCACACATCCCATGCTGTTAAAAAAGACTTCGATATCCTCACTGCCGGCATGCAGATATTTGATCATGTCCGGTGCAGTCAGTAATGTTTTCAGCGGCGTCCAGTCCGTGATCCCCAGCGGATCGACCAGCGCGAGATGCTCCCCGTCATAAAGCTGAACCAGACCGAGATGCGGATAATAGGTCCGTATCCGGACAAACTCGGTGTCCAGAGCAAGATAAGGTTTGCCTGTAACCTGCGCACAATAGGCAGCAAGGTGTGTATCGCTGGTAATCAACTGATAATTCAAAACAACTTCTCTTAGTCTTTGACGACGTGGTTAAGTAATATGATACAGAATAATTCAACAGATCAGGGTATTTCAATCAATAGTCATAACAGAATCGATAATAATAACGCCGGTCTTTACCGGCGTTATTATTCTGCGGCCTGATGCGGTGTCATGCAACCGGCTGAACATTCGTTTTGTGCTTTTCCTCATCACGCAGTTCGCGCCGCAGAATTTTACCGACATTGGACTTCGGTAACTCATCACGAAATTCAATGATTTTCGGAACTTTATAACCGGTCAGATAGCGGCGGCAGTGCAGGCGCAGATCATCTTCCGTCAGCGCTTTATCTTTGCGGACGACAAAAATCTTCACGGTTTCACCGGAACTTTCACTCTCCACGCCGATAGCGGCACACTCCAGCACAGCCGGATGCAGCATTACGGCATCTTCAACCTCGTTCGGGTAGACGTTGAAGCCGGAAACCAGAATCATATCTTTTTTGCGGTCAACAATATGCAGAAAACCGTTTTCATCAAACAGCGCGATATCCCCGGTGGCAACCCAGCCATCTTTCAGCACTTCGGCGGTGGCATCCGGGCGGTTCCAGTACCCTTTCATGACCTGAGGGCCACGAACCCACATTTCACCCGGCTGACCTTCCTGCACATCGGTGCCGTCATCATCCAGCAGCCGGATCTCTGTGGACGGTACCGGGAAGCCGATACTGCCGCTGTAACTTTTCAGATTATGCGGATTACCGGCCACCAGCGGAGAGCATTCTGTGAGCCCGTAACCTTCCAGCAGGTGTTTGCCGGTCAGCTTTTCCCAGTTTTCCGCCACCGCTTTCTGTACCGGCATGCCGCCGCCGACAGAGAGATTCAGTGTGGAGAAATCGAGTTTGTGAAATTCCGGATTGTTGATCCAGGCATTAAACAGCGTATTTACCCCGGTGATCGCCGTAAACGGGTATTTACTCAGCTCTTTGATAGTCCCGCTGATATCCCGCGGGTTAGTGATAAGCAGGTTACGGCCGCCGATTTCAATAAACAGCAGGCAGTTCACAGTCAGTGCAAATACGTGGTACAGCGGCAGTGCCGTAACAATCAGTTCTTTGCCGACTTTCAGTTCCGGAATATAGGCCGCCCGCGCCTGCTCAAGGTTCGCCAGCATATTGCGGTGGGTCAGCATTGCGCCTTTCGCCACCCCGGTAGTACCGCCGGTATATTGCAGGAATGCCAGGTCTTCGCGGCAGATCTCCGGCTTTACATACTGCATGCGGTAGCCCTGATGGATAGCGCGGCGGAACGAGATAGCGTCCGGCAGGTTATATTTCGGTACCAGACGCTTGATATATTTAACCACAAAATCGACCAGCGTGGCTTTCGGGCGCGAAAGCTGATCCCCCATACGGGTCAGGATCACATGGCGGACAGTGGTGTTATAAACAATTTTTTCGAGGGTATGTGCAAAATTGGAGACAATCACAATCGCGGCACAGCCGCTGTCATTTAACTGATGTTCTAACTCTCTTGGTGTATAAAGAGGATTCACGTTCACTACTACCATCCCGGCCCGCAGTATCCCGAACAGGGCTATCGGATATTGCAGTAAGTTCGGCATCATCAGTGCGATGCGATCCCCTTTTTTCAGCCCCAGCCCGTTTTGCAGGTAAGCGGCAAATGCACGGCTTCGCTCTTCCAGTTTCCGGTAGGTCATCACCTCGCCCATATTGATAAAGGCGGGCTGATCCGCAAAGCGCGATACCGCGTTCTCCAGCATCTCTGCCATCGAGGCATAGGTGTCAGGATTGATATCTGCCGGGACATCTTCCGGATAGTGTTTAAGCCAGACTCTTTCCAAGGTTTTACTCCTGATTATTACTGCTCATCTCATGACCCGCCGGTGTTAACAAAATATTCACATAAATAAAGTATTTACATAAAACGGCGTTTTCGGATAATTTTTCTGTTTCAGGTTGAGAGTCACATCACTAATTTGTTTTATAAAGCCAGATAACAATCGAGGCGGCAAATGCCGCCTCTTAATCTATTCACTGTAACAAGCTGAGGATAATCATTCCTGCTTATCGTCACGGACGGGATTATACACTCAAATCCACGTTTATGCTGAACTTTAAGGTTATCATACCCGCAAGTCAGCGCGGTTAAGGCACTAAATAATCCTGCACCACTGCCGGTCCCGGCGGATAGTACCAGCCGCCGCCATAGTAGCCGCCCCCGTAATACCCGTTATGCCAGCGCCACGGATCCGGGCCGTACACCGGTGGCGGCATAATCACCTGCCGCGCCTGATGCCAGCGCTGGAAGCCGGTAACATCAATCACCGGGAATGTATAGGGTACGTCGCCGATCTTACCGGCTTGTGTGCCGTTCATCAGCCCGATTACTGTGACATACTGATCACGAAAATTGTCCGGTTCCATGAAGCTGTTAATCCGGGCATACATCCGCCCGGTAATAGCTGAACCAAGGAATGGCGCACCGGTGCTGTTCAGCGGCATCACCGCGATTTCCAGCTGTGTCATATCCGGCTGATTCTGCACACTGAGTACGCGGCCGCCGAAACGCGCTTCCATCCCTTTATAAGCCTGCGGCGCTTTCTGAACGGCCTGAAAATCCGTCAGCATTGTGGTGCCGCTGCCTTTAATAGATTCCGGTACTGTGGCGCAGCCGGCCAGCGCCAGTGATATAATCACAACACCATACTTCAGACTGCTCCGTAAGCGATTCATCATGATGTGAGCTCCTGTGACGGATAGTATTCATTAATTGTGACTGATGATTGCCGGTTCAACAATTAATGCAGGCTATTTTTTTTACGTTATTCACGGCCCGGTAATTTCTTCCAGGTCACTTCGTTACGCAGATATACCGGCTCGGCGGATTCGGGAGCTGATGTTTCCCCGTTGCGCAGTGCGTTCAGCGCCGGCGGCAGCATATCCTGTGCATGCGGCAGGGTAATATCTGTCATCTGCGTATTAATGGTCAGTGCTTCCTGCATCTGCGGATACGCCGCCCAGCCGGTACCGGCCAATCCCCATTCACCGGTAAGTGCGGCACAACGGGTAACAAAATCAGCCGGTTTCAGCACCGCTTCCGTCAGTTCCTGCCGGAAAATACCCTGCTCATCCCGGACATAGGCCGCACAGTAGACTTCATCCATACGGGCATCAATAGCGACCAGTACCCGGGAAAGCCCGGTGGTACGAAAAACCCCTTCCGCCATGGTTTCCAGTGATGAAACACCGATCATCGGCAGTTCTGCGCCCAGCGCCAGCCCCTGCGCAATCCCGACGCCAATCCGCACGCCGGTAAAGCTGCCCGGCCCCTGACCAAAGGCCAGTGCATCGAGATCACGGAGAGTAAGATTCTGTGCAGCCAGCACCGCCTGCACCATCGGCAGAATGCGCTGTGTGTGTTCGCGGGGGGTGACGGCAAAATCGGCGGTGATCTCACCATTGTTGTAAAGTGCAACAGAACAGGCTTCTGTTGCCGTATCTAAGGCTAAAATTCGGCTGGACATGCCATAACTCCGGCAAATAAATAAGGTTTATGGTAACAAAAAAATCACCGTAACAGTGACTTTTATTGCGAAACTGATTCAGTGTTATTCCGCTGTACGGCGCTGTGCTTGCCGTGCCGCGAGAAATTCCGCTGCTTTGGACAGCGAACGTGTCCGCGGCGACGGCGGCAGGCTTTTCAGGAATATTTCTCCGTAAGGCCGCATAACAATCCGGTTATCGCAGATCACAATCACGCCGTAATCCTTTGTATCACGGATAAGCCGCCCGACTCCCTGTTTGAGGCTGATCACCGCATCCGGGATCTGGACATCACGGAACGGGTCACCGCCGCGTACCTGACAGTCTTCCATACGGGCTTTCAGCAGCGGATCATCCGGTGCGGTAAACGGCAGTTTGTCGATGATGACACAGGTCAGTGCATCACCCCGAACATCCACCCCTTCCCAGAAACTGGCGGTAGCTACCAATAATGCATTACCGGAGGAGATAAAGTCACGGAGCAGCTGTGTTTTGCTGGTTTCCCCCTGCACCAGCACCGGCAGTGTCAGCGACTGACGGAATTCAGCGGCGAGATCCCGCATCATCTGGTGTGAGGTACATAAAAAGAAACAGCGGCCGCGGTTGTGGTTGATCAGCGGGCGCAATTGCTCCGCCAGTTGTTTAGCCGCGCCGTACTGATTCGGGGACGGCAGAAAACGCGGCACGCAGAGCAGTGTCTGTTCCTGATAATTAAACGGGCTCGGCAGAATCAGGGTTTCGGCATGATCCAGCCCGAGGCGGCGGGTAAAATGGTGCAAATCATCATTCACCGACAATGTGGCCGAGGTGAACACCCAAGCCATCTTCTGACTGCTCATCATTTCGCGGAATTTATCTTCCACGGTCAGCGGTGTCAGTGCCAGCAGGAAATGACGGCCATAGCTTTCAAACCAGTAACTGTAACCGGGAATAGAGACATCTTTCAGCCGTTTGAGCCGGTTGCGGTACAGGGTCGCCCGTTCAAACGCCGCATCCAGCATAGCGGAACGGCCGAGAGAGAGTTTCATCACGTCATAACAGAGTTCCAGTGCATCATCGAGCAGCGTGAGCGCCCGCTGAAACTGAGGCTGTGCCAGCAATTCCCGCAGATTACCGCGAAAACCGGTATCGCCGAGTGCCAGCCGGAAATCCTGCACACTCATGGTCAGGCGATCCGCACATTTCTGTAACTGCGCCTGATCGCGCAGTTCACTGCGGTACGCCAGCGTGATATCGCGGGTGAGATCGAATAACTGACGGCTGCTGAGCTGCTGGCCGAAATACTGACTGGCAATATCCGGGATCTGATGTGCCTCATCGAAAATAATCACATCCGCCTCGGGGATAAGCTCCCCGAAACCGGTATCTTTCACCACGCGGTCAGCCATAAACAGATGATGGTTAACCACCACCACATCCGCTTCCAGCGCTTTACGCCGGGCCTTCAGCACAAAACAGTCTTTATACTGCGGACAGTCGCTGCCGAGGCAGTTATCGTTGGTACTGGTGATCAGCGGCCAGACCGGGCTGTCTTCCGGAATATCGTGACAGGTGGTGATATCCCCCAGCGCAGTAGCAGTCGCCCAGCGCCGCGCCGCCACTATCTGTGTGAGGGTTTCCGGCTCCATATTGATATCGCCGAGGGTCTGCTGCTCCAGCCGTTCCAGACAAAGATAGTTTGAGCGCCCTTTAAGCAGCGCCACTTTACCGTCATAGTCCAGCGCCTGAACAATCGTGGGGAGGTCACGGTTATAGAGCTGATCCTGCAACGCCTTGGAACCGGTGGAAATAATAGTTTTCTTTCCGGCACGCAGCGCGGGCACCAGATAGGCGAAGGTTTTGCCGGTCCCGGTTCCGGCTTCGGCCACCAGTTGCCCCTGCGTTTCAATTATCCGGCTGATTGCTGCCGACATAATGACCTGGGCTTCCCTCGGCTGAAAACCGGGAATGACACGGGCTAAGCGGCCGTTTTTTGCAAAATCGTCTGACACGCGCGTTCTCTTCTGACAGAATAGGTGGTAATTATGCCAAGGGTTGAGCAATAGCACCACCTTGCCGTGTAAGAAACTGGATATATTTACAGGAGAGAGAATGACAATTCAGCGAATTGATCCGGAAGACCGCTGGTCTGAAGCGGTTGTACACAACAACACCGTTTATTACACCAGTGTTCCGGAAGATCTGAGCGGCGATATCACCGCCCAGACCACCAGTGCCCTGCACGCGATTGATAAAATTCTGGCCCGCGCCGGTTCAGATAAAAGCAAAATCCTCGATGCGACCATTTTTCTCGCAGACAAAGCCGATTTTGCCGGTATGAATACCGCCTGGGATGCATGGGTCGCGAAAGGCAGTGCACCGGTTCGCTGCACCGTGGAAGCTGCACTGATGCACCCTGATTATAAAGTCGAAATCAAAGTTATAGCAGCAGTCTGAGTGTTGAGAAAAGCACTGCCGGTCAGGTACTGAGCCGGTAACGGGCAAAGGAAACGAAAAGCATGCGAGCCATGGATGGCGAGCCTGAGCGTACAGGGACTGTATTCACAGCGACTTTTCGTTTTTGCCCGTTAACGGTACTCTCCGGAGCCGGATTATACCCCCGGTTATTTCAGCCCCGGTGCCTTCCACATCGATGTCGTCAGGCCGGAATCCACCAGCGTAAGCTGATCCGCATACACCTTCTGCCAGTTCTGTTTTGCCTTATCATAAACCTCACGGTGCGCCGGATTTGGCTGATACTCATGCTGCCACTGCACCAGACGCTCACCTGCCGTCACCATATCATCATATAACCCGACACCCGCCCCGGCGGCTATTGCACACCCCAGCGCCGTTGCCTCTTTAACCACCGGCACCCGTACCGGCACACCGGTAACATCAGCCAGGATCTGACTCCATAATTTGCCTTTCGAACCGCCGCCCGCGAATACCAGTGAATCCGCTTTCACGCCGCTGAATCTGGCAATCAGGTCGAGGTTCAGGGAGGAAACGATCGCGGCGTTCTCCTCAAGTGCACGGAACAGCGAGGCTTTATTACTCTTTTCCGCATCAATGGAGAGGTTAATAAAGGAAGGCGCGGCGTGATACCAGGATTTAAAGCGCATCACATCGGAGAAAATCGGCATGATACCGTGTGAACCGGCCGGTACACGGGCTGCCATATCTTCCAGCAGCGAGTAAGTGTCCACACCGAGGCGTTCGGCAATAATTTTTTCTTCCGCGCAGAAAGCATCACGGAACCAGCGCATAGTCAGACCGGTAAAGAAACTAATGGACTCCGCCTGCACCATCCCCGGAATCACATGCGGGTTGATGCGGGTATTCATATCCGGATCGGTAACCGGTGCAGGCAGGTTTACCACCTGCTGCCAGAACGTCCCGCCGAGCACTGCCGTCTGTCCCGGCCTGACCACCCCCAACCCGAGGCAACCCAGCTGAACATCCCCGCCGCCCATCACCACCGGCGTGCCTTCCGCTAGACCGGACTCTCTGGCGGCATTCGCTGTGATATAGCCCAGTACGGTACCGGTTTCTTTGACCGGTGAAAGAATATCCGCGCGCAGCCCGGCCATTTCCAGCAATCCCGGCCGCCAGTCGCGGGTTTTCAGATCCAGCATCCCGGTGGTGCCGGCATTGGAAGGGTCAACCGCCAGCTCGCCGGTCAGCTTACAGGCCAGCCAGTCGCTGATCATCGTGAGTGTACCGGCCTGACGGTAGATATCAGGCCGGTGGTGTGCCAGCCACAGCAGACGCGGCATCGCGCCGAGGGCTAAGGTCTGGCCGGAGCACTGATAAACATCATATTCAAAAGTATTATCGTACAGTTCTTTTAATTCACTGACTTCATGGCTTGAGCGGGCATCCACGTTAGCACAGGCCCAGATCGGTTCGCCGCTGCGGTCATACAGCACAATCCCTTCACGCATCGAGCAGGCCGCCACACCAGCGATCGCTGTGGCGGGTAATCCGGCATTTTTCAGCGCCAGCGCAATACAGTGACACGCCAGCTGCCAGTTAACCGGCAGATCAAACTCCATCGAGCCGGGTACATCCGGCAACTCGTTGTGACGCCACTCCGCCTGTCCGACCGCCACCTGATTACCGTTAAGATCAAAAATAACGGCTCTGATACTGCCTGTTCCCGCATCCAGCGCCATCAGGTATTTTTCTGATGAGCTGCTGCCCGTGATCTGATTCATGTCGCCATCCTCACAAATTCAATTGGACTGATACCGTTACACCATGAAATACAGCGTGATTTTTCGTCTGCGGGGCAGTCAGTGCATCAGGTTAATAATGTCAGCATGACCCGCGCCGTCTGCTCGTCCGTTACCAGGGAATTGATATACCCCCCCAGCAGTGCCGCCACAATCACCTCGGCTTTTTCCTCACCACCCGCCACCCCGACCACCGTCGGAATATTTTTCAGCTCTGCGGGGGTGATGCCGATAAGTTCGCGGTGCATCTCCACCTCTTCTGTCAGTTCCCCTTCGCGGCCGATAAAGTAGCCGAGAATATCCCCGACCGCCCCGCGCCGTGCCAGCATCAGTTGTTCACCACTGCTGATATAGCCGGAGCGCATAATGGTGGCATCCTGTTTCTGATTCACCGCGCCCAGGCCGACAATCGCAATATCCGCCGCACTGGCGGCCATCAGCACATCCTGCACGCTGCGTTCCTGACGGAATGTCGCGGCTACCGCGGCATTCGATGCCCGTAATGGTGCCGGGATAATACTGACCGGGCAGTTGGCATCCAGCTGGCCGATGCCGGTCATATACTGTCCGACTCCGCCGGAGAGTGTTACCAGACGGATCTGCTGCGAAGAGACAAACCCGCTCAGATGCTGCAATGTCGCCATTGCCGCCTCCCCGAACCCGACAGCCAGTAACTGGCCGGGCGAAAGCTGTGACATCAGCAGATGTGCACCGGCTACGCCGAGACGGGTGTGGATCTCCGGGCCGTTCAGCGCCGGAAAAATGCGAATTTGTTTTAACGAAAATCTTTTTTTCAGGATATCTTCAAGTTCAAGGCAGCCTTCAAACCGGGAATTTATCTGTACCCGGATGACGCCGGACTGACGTCCTTTTTCGAGCAAACGCGAAACTTTCAGCCGTGTCAGACCGAGCAGATCCCCGATATCTCCCTGTGTGAGACCATCGTGGTAATAAAACCAGGCAATACGGGCCAATAACTCTTCTTCATTCATACTAAGTCCTGAGGCGTCATAGTCCATCGAAGAAACGGAGCTTACCGGGGCTGCTTTCGTGTTTTTTGAAACTGTTGTCATGTGAACTTTTGTTTTCCGTTTTTACAGATAAGCACCTTTTACAGAAATCTGCCAGAGGTGCAGGCCAAAATTTTGAACAAATTCTAACGCAGATCTGATTTTTTCACAAAATATGGCCGAAATATTGTCTTATTTGATTTTTATGGATTACATTTATGAACAAATGTGTTTATAAATTATAAGTGTTCGTTTTTGATGTTTTCTTAATCACATAGCATCCGGCAGCAATACCCATAACACCAGAGGTGCCGTTATGTCAGAGAAGCAACACCCGATTCAGCCGCTGCTCACCGCCCGCGGCATAGCCAAACAGTTTTCCGGTGTGGTTGTCCTTAAACACATCGATTTCACTCTGTTGCCGGGGCAGGTTCACGCATTGCTGGGCGGCAACGGCGCGGGAAAATCCACGCTGATGAAAATTATCGCAGGGATTGAACAGCCTGACGCTGGCACGCTGACACTGGAAGGTCAGGAGATATCGCACCTGACCCCGGCGAAAGCTCATCAGCTGGGGTTATATCTGGTTCCGCAGGAGCCGCTGCTTTTCCCGAACCTGTCCGTACAGGAAAACATTCTGTTCCGTCTGCCGAAACATCAGGCGGGCAAAGCCAAATTACAGCAGATGCTGACATCACTGCGCTGCAATTTTGATCTCAGTGCGCGGGCGGGCAACCTGAATGTGGCGGATCAGCAACTGGTGGAGATCATGCGCGGCCTGATGCGTGACTCCCGGATTCTGATCCTGGATGAACCCACAGCCTCACTGACCCCGGCTGAAACCGAACGCCTGTTTGATCGGGTGCGGGAATTACAGCAACAGGGTGTCGGGATTGTCTTTATCTCTCATAAACTGCCGGAAATCCATGCTATTGCTGATTATCTCAGTGTGATGCGCGACGGTAATATCGCACTGGCCGGTCCGGCAAAACAATTTTCCACTGATGAAATTATTCAGGCCATCACACCTGAAGCAAAGAAAAAGCCGCTGTCCGAGACACAGAAGCTCTGGCTGGATCTGTCCGCCACCCGTAATAATCCGCAGGATGATACGCCGGTGCTGGACGTCCGCAATGCCTGCGGCGAAGGATTCCGTAATATCAGTTTTGTTGTCAACCCGGGGGAAGTGGTCGGACTGGCCGGCGTCGTCGGCGCCGGCCGGACCGAACTCGCTGAAACATTATACGGGCTGCGCCCGCTGATCGCCGGAGAGGTTTTCCTCAATGGTGAAAATTTACGCGGTGTCAGCAGTGAAAAACGCCTCACCCGGGGGCTGGTCTGTTTACCTGAAGACCGCCAGGCCTCCGGGCTTTTCCTTGATGCCCCGCTCACCTGGAATATCGGTGCGCTGGTACATAATCACCAGGGACTGCTGGTTAACCGTTCGCGGGATGATGCCTTGCTCGAGCGCTACCGCCGCGCCCTTAATATTAAATTCAGTGACGGGCAACAGACTGTGCGCACCCTGTCCGGCGGTAATCAGCAAAAAATTCTGATTGCCAAATGCCTGGAAGCCAATCCGTCACTGCTGATTATTGATGAGCCGACACGCGGTGTCGATGTCGGCGCCCGTAATGATATTTATCAGCTGATACAAAGTATCGCACAACAAAATGTGGCGATTTTACTGATTTCCTCTGACATCGATGAAGTGGTGGCGCTGGCTGATCGTGTTCTGGTGATGCATCAGGGCGAGTTTTCCGGTGAATTACAGCACGATGAGCTGAATACCGACATCATTATGCATATGGCGTTCGGTGAGCATCGCCGGCAGACAGAAACAGAAAGCTGCCCGTTACAGGAGGCCGCATCATGCTGAAATATATCCAGAATAACCGTGAAGTGACGACACTGCTTGCCATCCTCTGTTTGTTTGTGCTGCTCGGCGGCATGGAAACGCGTTACTTCAGCCTGCAAACGGCCACCATGATTTTCGGCAGTGCGCAAATCCAGATGCTGCTGGCCATCGGTGCCACGCTGGTGATGCTGACCCGCAATATTGATGTGTCTGTCGGCTCCACCACCGGGTTGTGTGCAGTCATTGTCGGTATTGCGCTGAATGCGGGACTGCCGCTGACGGTAGCGATTCTGCTGACCGTCGCCGCCGGATTGCTGGCCGGATTCTTCAACGGTATCCTGGTCACCTGGCTGCGAATTCCCGCCATTGTTGCCACCCTCGGTACCCTCGGTCTGTATCACGGCATTATGCTGCTGCTCACCGGCGGGAAATGGATTGAGGGTTTACCGGCGGAACTCAAAGATCTGTCAAAACCGGTCTTTCTCGGGCTGTCACCGATCGGCTGGTTTATTATCCTGCTGATTATTCTGATGACCCTGTTCCTGTCCCGTACCACTGCCGGACGCGGTTTCTATGCCACCGGCGATAACTTACAGGGCGCGCGCCAGCTCGGTGTTCCGGTTGATCGCACCCGCATCATTGCCTTCTCGGTAAACGGCATGATGGCAGCACTTGCCGGGATTGTGTTCGCCTCACAAATCGGGTTTATTCCGAATCAGACCGGTAACGGCCTGGAAATGAAAGCTATCGCTGCCTGTGTGCTGGGCGGGATCAGCCTGCTCGGCGGCACCGGCACCATCGCCGGAGCCATTCTCGGTGCCTACTTTATGACCCAGATTGACAGTGTGCTGGTGCTGCTCAAACTGCCGGCCTGGTGGAATGACTTTATCGCCGGGTTTGTTTTACTCGCAGTCCTGGTCTTTGACGGCCGTCTGCGTGTGGCTCTGGAGAAAAACCTCCGCGCCCAGCGCTATGCCCGGTTCCTTAATCCTTCCGCACCGCAGGAGGCGAAAAAATGAGCATCACCAAACGTTACGGCTGGGAAATTGCCCTGGCGCTGCTGATTGTCCTCGAAATCCTGTTATTCGGTATGGGTAACCCGCGTCTGCTGGATGTCAATGTGCTGCTGTTCAGCACCAGTGACTTTATCTGTATCGGCCTGGTCGCACTGCCGCTGACGCTGGTGATTGTCAGCGGCGGTATGGATATCTCCTTCGGCTCCACCATCGGACTGACGGCCATTGTGCTCGGAATACTCAATCAGGCCGATGTACCGATGATTGCTGCGATCCCGCTGACATTGCTGACCGGCGCATTGTGCGGTCTGATTAACGCCCTGCTGATCCTGTTTACCGGGGTTAACCCGCTGGTGATTACACTCGGCACCATGTATCTGTTCGGCGGCTGTGCCCTGCTGCTCTCCGGGTTATCCGGCGCGACCGGTTTTGAGGGGATCGGCGGCTTCCCGATGGCCTTTACTGATTTTGCCAATCTGGATCTGCTCGGTATTCCGCTGCCGCTGATTATTTTTGCCCTGTGTGTACTGGTGTTCTGGTTTTATCTGCACCGCACCCATCCGGGCCGTAATGTCTTTTTAATCGGACAGAACGCCCGTGTCGCCCGTTACAGCGCTTTCCCGGTAACACGCACTATTTGTCTGCTGTATGCGATGGTCGGCGTCTCCGCTGCACTCGCGTCCGTCATTTTAGTGTCCTATTTCGGCTCTGCCCGTGCGGATCTCGGTGCGTCCTTCCTGATGCCTGCGATCACCGCTGTTGTGCTGGGTGGTGCCAATATTTACGGCGGTTCCGGCTCTGTATTAGGCACCGCGCTGGCTGTTTTGCTGATCGGCTTTTTGCAGCAGGGATTGCAGATGATCGGCGTACCAAATCAGGTCTCCAGTGCACTCTCGGGTGCGCTGCTTATTGTTGCCGTTGTTGGTCGTTCCGTTTCTTTACACCGACATCACATCCTTGGCTGGTGGGCGCGTAAACGCAACAGGCAATTCGTATCAGAGTAAAACACGTTTGTTATCACAGATTTGACGAAATGGAGAAAACCATGAAACCCATCATGAAAAAACTGGCGCTCGCCACTGCATTAAGTCTCGCATGTGTTTCCTGGGCGAATGCAGCAGAAAAAGTCGCCTTTATTCCTAAACTTGTCGGTGTCGGTTTCTTTACCAGCGGCGGCCAGGGTGCTGTGGACGCCGGGAAAAAACTCGGTATCGATGTCACCTATGACGGCCCGACCGAGCCGAGTGTGCCCGGCCAGGTACAACTTATCAACAACTTCGTTAACCGGGGCTATGACGCGATTATTGTCTCCGCCGTTTCGCCGGACGGATTATGCCCGTCCCTGAAGCGTGCCATGCAGCGTGGCGTGAAAGTACTGACCTGGGATTCCGACACCAATCCGGAATGCCGCTCTATTTATATCGACCAGGGCACACCGAAACAGCTCGGCGGCATTCTGGTGAATATGGCGGCAGATCAGGTGAAGAAAGAGAAAGCCAAAGTGGCCTTCTTCTATTCCAGCCCGACCGTAACTGACCAGAACCAGTGGGTCAAAGAAGCGAAAGCGAAAATCGAAGCCGAGCATCCGGGCTGGGAAGTCGTTACCACCCAGTATGGTTATAACGATGCCACCAAATCCTTACAGACTGCCGAAGGTATTCTTAATGCCTGGAGTGACCTGGATGTGATTATCGCGCCGGATGCCAACGCCCTGCCTGCGGCAGCTCAGGCCAAAGAGAACCTGAAGCGCAACGATGTGGCGGTTGTCGGGTTCAGTACCCCGAACGTCATGCGTCCGTATGTGGAGCGCGGCACTGTTAACCAGTTCGCGTTATGGGATGTGGTCAAACAAGGCGAAATTTCTGTCGCCGTGGCTGATGCACTGATGAAGAAAGGCGAACTGAATGTCGGCGATAAGATTACCGTCGACGGTGTCGGTGAAGTTGAAGTCTCCCCGAACAGTGTTCAGGGTTATGACTACGAAGCAAAAGGCAACGGGATTGTAGTGCTGCCTGAGCGCGTAATCTTCACCAAAGAAAATATTAACAACTATGATTTCTGATGTAGTTGCTGACTTAACCAATGGCGCGGATACCTTCGCGCCTGTTTAACCAGGGGAGAATTCCATGGCTGATTTAGATGATATCCGTGACGGCAAAGACTTCGGGCTGAACACCCCGCAGAAGAACACACTTTATACCCTCAAAGGCAGCGGTTCGCTGGATTGGGGTATGCAGTCGCGACTGGCGCGCATTTTTAACCCGCAAGACAACAAAACGGTCATGCTGGCCTTTGACCACGGCTATTTCCAGGGGCCGACCACCGGCCTTGAGCGGATTGATATTAATATCGCACCGCTCTTTGAGCATACCGATGTCCTGATGTGTACGCGCGGAATTTTGCGTGCACAGGTGCCGGTCACGACCAACAAACCGGTTGTGCTGCGGGCGTCCGGCGCTAACTCCATCCTGACTGAACTCTCCAACGAAGCGGTTGCGGTGGCGATGGATGATGCGGTTCGCCTGAATGTGGCCGCCGTTGCGGCTCAGGTGTATATCGGGACAGAGCATGAACACCAGTCCATCAAAAACATCATCAGTATGGTCGATGCCGGGATGCGCGTTGGTATGCCGGTGATGGCAGTGACCGGGGTGGGTAAAGATATGGCGCGTGATCAGCGTTATTTCTCTCTCGCCAGCCGTATTGCTGCCGAAATGGGTGCCAATATCATCAAAACCTACTTTGTTGAGGAAGGTTTTGAGCGTATCACCGCCGGTTGTCCGGTGCCGATCGTTATTGCGGGCGGTAAAAAACTGCCGGAAAACGAAGCACTGGATATGTGTTTCCGCGCCATTGACCAGGGCGCATCCGGGGTGGATATGGGCCGGAATATTTTCCAGTCCGAAGACCCGGTTGCCATGATGAAAGCGATCCGTGCCGTTGTGCATGGTGGTGAAAGTGCCGCACAGGCTTATCAGCTGTTCCTGAGCGAAAAGAACAAGGGGTAAATTTTGAACGTAACATTAGTGGAAATTAATGTGAAACCCGGCAAGGTGGACGAATTTATTGCCGTTTTCCGTGAAAACCATCTGGGATCGGTAAAAGAGCCCGGTAACCTGCGTTTTGATGTGTTACAGGACCCGGAAACCGAAACCCGCTTTTATATCTATGAGGCCTATGCCGATGATGCGGCTGTGGCGGCACATAAGAAAACCCCTCATTATTTACAGTGTGTGGAAAAGCTGGAAGACCTGATGACCGGTCCTCGTAAGAAAACAGTCTTTATCGGGCTGATGCCGGAAGTGAAATAATCCTTTCCTGTTATCTGAAAAACCTGCTGCGGCAGGTTTTTTTATTGCCCTGCCGGGGTAAACTGCGGGTTATCTGATTATATTTTCCTCTCAAATCAATTAAGTGCTGTTATCCGCCGGAGACGTCATGAAAAAACTCACTGTAACCAGCTCAGTTCTGCCTTTGGCACTATTTTCCGCTGTTTTCGCCCTGCCGTCTTATGCGGCAGAGACTGACTGTCAACCGATGTCTGAACAGACCCGGCTGAACCATATGAGAATGATGGGGATGTCTTACCTGAACGGGCCGGTGAAATCATCCTCCATGGTCACAACAGCCGAGCAGCAGGACAGCGATACACAGCTTTTTTCTGCCAGCAATATAACACTGTCACCCTGCGGGCAGATCACTCACTATGATTTCACCCGCAGAAGTATGCAATACGGCATGATCTTTGATTTACTGCTGACCGGAGCGGAAACTGCTGGTGATATCAGTATGGAATACCGCTTTTCTGCCGATTATGCCGGTAAGAAAAAAACGCGCCCGACTATCAGCCGGATTTTTCTGCTCAAAGATGCGCAACAGGTTATCACCGGCTACCGGACTGAAAATTTTATCGAAGGTAACAGTACCATCATGACCGAAAACGGCACCGTGGAATACCGCGACAACAATATACATTCGGTTCTGATAAACAGTGAAATTCTCGCCAAATCCTACAGTCTGAATTTTGATTATGACAACGCAGGCCGGGTAACCCGTATTTACACCACACCAATTCCTCTCAGTGACTTTAATTTCACCTACAATGAGAAAGGTGGCCTGGATAAAGGGACAGAAAGAACGGAATCCACCGGAATCGTAACCGGTAATGATATTCAGTGTACTGAATGGGATACGTACCAGAACTGTACCGCCGGTGTCTGGCTCCGGCATATTAACGGCGAACCTGCCGGTGAAGTCCCTTTCCGTACCACTTATGAGTATTACGGTGATAAATAGCAGCAGAATACAATTAACATAATCGTATTACCCGATTTTATCGGGTAATACCTGTTCTTTACTTCGCTGCTGCCTTCGATGACAGTACGCCAGAATAACCAGTACCAGGTAAATGGCCGGTTCCGGTGTATCTGTCTTCGCTGCCAGAATATAGTGCGTAATAACAATGAACAGCAGCGGATACAGTAAATTATGTATCCGTTTCCACCACCGGCCTGATAAGTTGCGTATCCGGTCAGACGATGTCATTGCCATCAGACACAAAATTAACCAGCCGGCCACACCGAGATTAAGATAAAAACGGGACACTATCTCACTAAAAAATAATGCCGTATTTTCTGCGCCTATTTCAAGAAAAAAATAACTGGCAAGATGCAGCGTTGCCCAGAAAAAACACCATAATCCGAGTAATTTTCTCACCTGATATAAACTGTTCATCCTAAAATAAAAAGCAATCACCGGTATCACCGCGATAATAATAACTAAACGAAGTGCCGTAATACCGGTAAAATGCTGAATATCTTTTGCGGGGTCAGCCCCCAGCGCCGCATAATTAACAGCATAAATAAGCCATACCAGCGGCAATATGGCTGTCAGATGAAAAAAGAGATTAACTGCCGGGTAACGAAATAGTTTCAGCATCAGAAATATCTCCGCAGATCCATCCCTTTATATAATTCCGCCACGTCTTCTGCATAACCATTAAACAGCAATGTCGGTTGCCGTGTTGTCCGACCTAATCCTCCGGAGCCGATAAAACGTTCCGTGGCCTGCGACCAGCGCGGATGATCAACCTGCGGGTTTACATTGGCATAAAAACCATATTCCCGGGGTGCTGAAAGATTCCATGTGGTCGGCGGCACAGATTCTGTCAGGCGAATTTTAACAATGGATTTTATTCCTTTAAAACCATATTTCCACGGCACCACCAGCCGGACAGGCGCACCATTTTGTTTCGGCAGTTCTTTTCCGTAAACACCTGTTGCCATCAGTGTCAGAGGGTGAAGAGCTTCATCCAGGCGTAATCCTTCAATATACGGATACTGAAGCCCGCCCCCGGTAAACCGGCTCTTTTGACCGGGCATTTGTTCCGGGGCATACACCGTTTCAAAAGCAACATATTTCGCTTTGCTGTTCGGTTCCGCTGATAACAATAAATCTCTCAGAGGAAAACCGGCCCACGGAATAACCATTGACCATGCTTCCACGCAGCGCATACGATAAATACGTTCTTCTGCCTGAAATTTATGACGGATTTCATCGGCATTGAATACCAGAGGCCGGTTAACTTCCCCTTCAACCGTCAGTGTCCATTCATCTGTTTTCAGGGTATGTGCATTTTCAGCCGGGTCCGATTTATTCAGGCCGAATTCATAAAAATTATTGTAACCGGTTACTTTATCCTCCGGCGTTAATGTCAGGCCGGACTGATACTTTCCAGGTTTTATATAGCTGAGATCTTTTAAGATTGTCTCCGGAATTCCGGGTTTATCATCGCCGGAAAACCACGAAAACAGACCGGCGCTGACTGACGGGCTGACCACTAATCCGGCCGTACCGGCACCTAATAACTTAAGCAGATTCCTGCGCTTCATCATAAAAACGGATTCCGGTGTAATCTCAGACGATCGTATTATTTTTTTCATGATGAGTCCCTGTATTCAAAAATCACGGTAATAACATTCCGTAACTGTTATACCGCATAATCTGAATTTAAAGCTGACAGGACGATGACAAATTTGTCATGAAAGGGACTGAACATCCGGAAAAATTAAGGTTACCGTATTATATGGCCCGGTACGTTCAAATCTGACCTCACCTGAATGCAGTTCTGTTATTGCCTGAACAATCGATAAGCCCAATCCGCTTCCTTCTGACGTTCTCGCATTATCTCCGCGCCAGAAACGGGTAAAGACCTGTTCACTGTTTTCAATGACATCACCTTTATTCATCACTGAAATGACGGTGCTGCCATGATTATTTTCTGCACAGGCAATAACCCCGGTATTTTCATATGAGTATTTAATGGCGTTTGACACAATATTAACCATAATCTGCATCAGCAATACTCTGTCTGCTGACACAGTAACATCCGATATTTTATTAATTAATCTGATATTTCTCTCATCCGCATAAAATGCCAGTAATTCATAAATATCCTCAACCAGCTCAGAAACAACGATGGTCTCCCGCTTCAGATTAATATTTTTATTCTCTGCTCTGGCGATAAACAGAATGTTTTGTATTATTTTTGCCAGTTTATCCAGTTCTTCTGTATTACTGGCGATAATCGCTTCACATTCATCCGCAGTGCGCGTTTTTTGTAATGTGATTTCATTCTGAATTTTAATGGCATTAATGGGTGTTCTTAATTCATGCGCTAAATCATCCGCAAGCTGTGTCAGACGGACAAAATCATTTTTCAGTCGTGAACGCATGATATTCAGTGAGTCTCCCAGACTTTTCAGTTCATCCGGTAACCGGCTGATATCCGCTTCCTGCCCCAGAAAGTGCAGGTCTGTTTTCGCCGTGATCCGGCTGAGATGTGCAATATCCCGCAATCCCCGGCGGATAAGCCATATACTGAAAACGACCATCAGGAGGATAGCAATCTACCTTTATTGATAACGCAGATGGATAATTATTCCACTTCGTTCCAGGCGTGGCCGTCACGGGCCATCATGGCAATAGAGGCTATCGGTCCCCAGCTGCCGGCCTGATACGGTTTCGGCGGTTCATTATCCATCGCCCAGGCGTGCATAATAGAATCCACCCATTTCCAGGCTTCTTCCACCTCATCACGGCGGACAAACAGTGCCTGAATACCGCGCATCGCTTCCAGCAGCAGACGTTCATACGCATCCGCAATGTGCGTCTGATTAAAGGTTTCCGAGAAACTCAGATCCAGCTTGGTGGTTTGCAGACGGTGTTTATGATCCAGCCCCGGTGCTTTGTTGAGCACTTCAATATCAATGCCTTCATCAGGTTGCAGACGGATAGTCAGCTTATTCGGCGGCAGATGCTGATAGGTTTCATTGAAGATATTCAGGGACGGCTGTTTGAAATACACCACCACTTCCGAACATTTTGACGGCATCCGTTTCCCGGTACGCAGATAGAACGGTACACCGGACCAACGCCAGTCGTCGATATCCGCGCGGATAGCCACAAAGGTTTCGGTCTGGCTGACGGTATTCGCACCCTCTTCATCCAGATAACCCGGCACCTTCACACCGTGAACAAATCCGGCGGTATACTGCCCGCGCACCGTTTTTTCGCGGACATTCGTGATATCAATAGTCCGCAGCGAGCGCAATACTTTCACTTTTTCATCACGGATACGGTCACTGGTCAGATCATCCGGCGGTGACATGGCAATCATGGTCAGAATCTGTAACAGATGGCTCTGCACCATATCCCGCATTTGCCCGGCTTTATCAAAGTAGCCCCAGCGCCCTTCGATACCCACTTCTTCCGCCACGGTAATCTGGACATGATCGATGGTGCGGTTATCCCAGTTATTGACAAACAGGGAGTTGGCAAAACGCAGTGCCAGCAGATTCAGGACTGTTTCTTTGCCGAGATAATGGTCGATACGGTAAATCTGGCTCTCTTTAAAATATTTCGCCACTTCAGTATTGATCGCCTGCGATGAGGCCAGATCATTACCCAGCGGTTTTTCCATCACCACGCGGCTCGGCTCTTTATTCAGATGTGCTTCACCCAGCCCTTTGCACATGGCGCTGAACGTGCCGGGCGGCATGGCAAAATAATAAACGGCGGTATTTTTGTTTTCCGCAATAATATTGGCGAGGCTTTTGAAATGAGATGTTTCATTCACATCGAGATTACAAAACAGCAGACGGGCACTGAATCGTTCCCAGAGCTCCGGGTCTAATTTTTCGTTGAGAAAAGTACTGAAAGCATCTTCGACAAATTTCTGATACTCCTCACGGGACCAGTCTGCCCGGCCTGCGCCGATAATCCGTGTTTCCGGATGAATATTACCTGCTTTTTCAAGCTGATATAAAGACGGGAGTAACTTGCGGCGTGCGAGGTCGCCTTTGGTACCGAAAATGACCAAATCACAAGCGGGAGCCGTTGCTGTCAGCGCCATAGAAAACCTCTCCTCGTGGCTGTGGGATTGTAATTTTGTTACAGAGATAATGAATAATGTACTCGTTTGCGCCCGGTCAGTAAACATAAATGCGGGTTACCGCACATTCTGACAGGCTTGTCCCGCTGCTCTTTCTGTGAGCCGTTTTGTAATTTAATTACTTTTTTGATGCAAACTTACTAAAATGAAAATCAGACACAGCGCATACTTTCAAAAAAAAGCCGGTTTCAGGGGAATTTCCCCTCTCCTTTGCCGGGGCTTACGTAGTATATTTTCAAAAAATGCGGGTGGCCGGTGTGTCACACAGATCAATATAAAGGCACAATGACATGAATATTTTAGACCGGCTCCGTAACAGTCTGGATTACCTGAGTAAATCGGAAAAAAAAGTTGCAGAGACGATCCTCGGCGCACCGCAGATAGCCATTCATTCCAGTATCGCCACACTGGCCAAAATGGCGGATGTCAGTGAGCCGACCGTTAACCGGTTCTGCCGCCGCCTGGATACCAAAGGCTTCCCTGATTTCAAACTGTTGCTGGCACAAAGCCTGGCAAACGGTACGCCGTATGTCAGCCGCAATGTGGATGAAAATGATTCCGTTGAGGCGTACACCGGTAAAATCTTTGAATCCGCCATGGCCGGCCTGGATGCGGTCAGAAATACTCTCGATATACTGACAATTAACCGCGCCGTGGATTGTCTGACACAGGCACGGAAAATCGCCTTTTTTGGCCTGGGTGCCTCTGCCGCAGTTGCCCATGATGCGATGAATAAATTCTTCCGTTTCAATATACCGGTGATTTATTCCGACGATGTGGTAATGCAGCGCATGAGCTGTATCAACAGCGCCGAAGGTGATGTGGTGGTATTAATTTCTCACACCGGCCGGACAAAAAACCTGGTTGAAATCGCCCGTATCGCCCGCGAAAATGATGCCACAGTGCTCGCCATCACCTCTGAAAACTCCCCGATCGCGGCGGAAGCCTCACTCACCATCATTCTGAATGTGCCGGAAGACACTGACATTTATATGCCGATGATCTCCCGCCTTGCACAACTGACCATTATTGATGTCCTCGCCACCGGTTTCACCCTGCGCCGCGGCCCGAAACTCCGCGATAACCTGCGCCGGGTCAAAGAAGCGCTGAAAGACTCCCGCATCGACAAACTCCGTTGATTTTTAACTATTTGTGTCAATTTGACACATTTCCTGCTGCCGGATGTAATGATCATCACGAATTAGTCACATAACGGATGGTAGGATAACGTCTGACTCACTGTTTTGTGTTTGCTGACTCGATTTTTATTTTAAATACGCGATAATCAGACAGGAGTGAATCGATTTTACACTTTCCTGCCCGGGATGGATTTTCCGGGCGGAGCGTTTTTTATCAACACCATTTCACCTTATTCAGGTCAACGGAGTAATTTATGTCAATACGCCTCAGAAGAACGAAAATCGTAACGACCCTGGGTCCCGCCACCGATCGCGATAACAATCTTGAAAAAGTCATCCGTGCCGGTGCCAATGTGGTTCGTATGAACTTTTCTCACGGCAGTCCGGACGACCACGTTGAACGTGCGAATAAAGTCCGTGAAATCGCTGCCCGGCTCGGCGTTCAGGTGGCTATCCTCGGTGATCTCCAGGGGCCGAAAATCCGTGTATCTACGTTTAAAGATAATAAAGTTCTGCTGAATGTCGGTGATAAATTTATTCTGGATGCGGAACTGGGCAAAGGCGAAGGCACCAGCGAACACGTCGGGATCGACTACAAAAAGCTGCCGGAAGATGTGGTGGCCGGTGATATTCTGTTACTTGACGATGGCCGCGTGCAGCTGAAAGTGCTGGATGTCAAAGGCACTAAAATCATGACGGAAGTCACCGTCGGTGGTTTGCTTTCCAATAATAAAGGTATCAACAAACTCGGCGGCGGGCTGTCTGCTGATGCACTGACAGAAAAAGATAAAGAAGATATCAAAACCGCAGCCCGTATTAATGTTGATTACCTTGCAGTCTCCTTCCCGCGCAGTGCGGAAGATCTGCACTACGCCCGCCGCCTCGCCCGCGATGCCGGTTGTGAGGCGATGATAGTGTCAAAAGTGGAACGTGCCGAAGCGGTCGCCACTGATCAGGTGATGGATGAAATCATTCTCGCATCCGATGTGGTGATGGTGGCGCGTGGTGATCTCGGTGTGGAAATCGGTGATCCGGAGCTGGTCGGTGTCCAGAAAAAGCTGATTCGTCGCAGCCGTCAACTGAATCGTGTCGTGATCACAGCGACCCAGATGATGGAATCCATGATCACTAACCCGATGCCGACCCGTGCGGAAGTCATGGACGTGGCAAACGCCGTTCTCGACGGCACCGATGCAGTAATGCTCTCTGCGGAAACCGCGGCTGGTCAGTATCCGGCGGAAACCGTGGAAGCTATGGCACGGGTTTGCCTGGGCGCGGAGAAAATGCCGAATGTGAATATCTCCAAACACCGTCTGGACATGACCTTCGACAATCCGGAAGAAGCGATTGCGATGTCCACTATGTACGCGGCGAACCACCTTAATGGCGTGAAGGCGATTATTGCCATGACCGAATCCGGCCGTACCGCGCGTATGATGTCCCGCATCAGCTCCGGACTGCCGATTTTCGCCATGTCCCGTCATGAAAAAACCCTGAATCAGTGCTCACTGTACCGTGGAGTCACGCCGGTATTTTGCAGCACCCACACGGATGGCCTGGCCGCCGTCACTGAAGCTATCAGCCGCCTGAAAGAAAAAGGCTATCTGTGCGCTGGTGACCTGGTTATGGTTACTCAGGGTGACCCGATGGGTCTGGTCGGCAGCACCAATACCAGCCGAATTCTTGAAGTGAAGTGATTTGCTTCAGATAAAAATGAAACCGCCTGTCTGGTGACGGGCGGTTTTTTTTAATGTCCTGTATCCATGAGACTTTAAATTTAAGTGAAGAGTCATGCTCTGTATTTAGCTTTGACAGCCTTGCTATGCCTCTGTAACAAAGGTTTCAATAATCGATAACAATAAGCTATCTGCAAAAACACTATTACCAAATACTGTCTGATTAAATCAGGCCTTTCTTAAAGTTACTTATATATCATGAGCACCAAATATATTAGTGCATGTTTTTTCTTTAATATTCCATATTTCTGACCGAGCCTTATCTTTAGAAAAATCAATATTAATGTCAATAAATTTATCCAAATAATCATTTTTTGGTGAATCAGGTAATTAAACAACAGCACCAGAACCAACATAATAATTTTTATTAGGTCTCGGTATAAATGCGTTAGACGTATTATGAGTTCTATTATAATTATATGCCATTGATTTTACAGCATAAAATAAATTTGGCTCAATGGTGAATTTAATAATGCCACCAGTACGATGAGAACCCATACCAACCGTCGTTAGTTGTTTTTCCTTAAATATTTCAAAACACTGTTTTTTTTCATTGAATTGATAAAATGAAAGAGACATTTCGGTTTTTTTAGCAATATCATGCAGATAAATAGTTGACGCATCTGTACCTGTATAATTTTCAAGGTTGCTCCTGAATGTCCCCCTGCTAAAGCATCCTGTAACTAACATGGAAATAGAAGATAATATAATAAGCCTTACCACCCCATCTATGATTAATTTCTTACTGGTCATTTTTATTCTCCATTCTTTTCACAATAGATTATTTTTATTTATTAGAAATATCCGAGATATTAATCACACGGTTATCTGAAAAATATCAATAAAAATTCAAACCTCTTATCTGTGATATCTATGTCCTGTTTCCCGATGTCTGTACGGCCTGATTTTTCAGGGATAAATTTCTATTTTTTGGATCTGGTTCAGACTATTGACGTTTCACTCGTCACCCCGGAACAAATACCGTCAATGCATTCAGCTATTTCGCCGCAGGTGTTTGACTCGTTTTTATCTTTAGTCCGTTAAAAGGAGGATGCGGGATCTGACAGAAAGTGTCCACACAGTGACCACGCTATAGCTAATTACGGCACTGTGTGGCTCTCAAAAGAGCACTGATAACATTATGATTTTATTACAAACCAAGATGTAATCAGGCGTAAGAATTGCCCCGTCTCAGGGCAATTCTTTGTGTTTATAGATCTTATACGGCTCTTCTTCGCCGTCTTTGCGGGTTTTCAGCAGTTTCAGAATCCAGGTGTATTGTTCTATATTCGGTCTCACCAGTGCTTCCACTTCTTCGTTCATGCGGCGGGCGATATACGGGTCATCCTGACCGTCAATATCATCCATCGGCGGGCGGACGTGGATGTGGAACTGGTGATTTTTATGATCGTACACCGGAAACAGCGGGACAATCGCCGCTTTACACACTTTCATCAGCCGCCCGATAGCAGGCAGTGTGGCTTTATAGGTGCTGAAAAACGGGACAAATTCACTGTGCTCTTCACCGTGATCCTGATCCGGCAGATAATAGCCGCTGTAACCGTTGCGCACACTGGCAATAAACGGTTTGATACCGGCTTCGCGGGAATGCAGGCGTCCGCCGAAGTGAACCCGCGCTTTATTCCACAGGTAATCTGCTACCGGGTTTTTCTGGTGATGGAACATACCCGCCACTTTATTTCCCTGCGCGGCAAACAGCATAGCAGGCAAATCAATCGCCCAGCCGTGCGGCACCATAAAAATAATATTGCGCCCTTCCGCCTGCAACGCATCAATAATTTCCTGCCCGTGTACCTGTGTGCGGGAAATCACCCGGTGCGGATTGCGCAGACACAGCTCAGCCAGCATCACAAAGGCGTGCGGTGCACTGGCAAACATCTCATCAGTGATCCGTTCCCGCTCCGCTTTCGGCATATCCGGAAAACAGTAGTACAGATTGATCAGCGCCCGGCGGCGTCCGCCTTTGGCAAAACGTCCGGCAATCCGGCCCGCGCCGGCCAGCATCGGATCACGTAATCTGACCGGCAGATAGCTCAGACCGGCGAGTGCGCCCGCCGCAACCCACATTCCCCAGTATTTCGGGTGCAGGTAGTGGCGGTGAAATGTCGGGATATAGCCCGCTTTGCTGTCTGTATCGTTTTCTTTATACACAGAGGGATACCAGTATTAAATTAATCTTATTTATCATGATATTATAAATATCGTGATCTATTATTATTGATTATCTGAACTCAGAAGTACATTAAAATTCTGCATTCTGAAGATGTGCCGGACGGGCATCTTCATACCCGTCCGGCAAAAGAGAGGATTAATCAAGTGTCAGCTGAGGACGGTATTGCTTGACCAGCGCCAGATAACCGGTGCGATCTTTGCCGGTCAGACCACCCGAACGCGGCAGTTTTGCTGTCAGCGGGTTCACCGCCTGTTGTCCGTTCCAGACTTCAAAGTGCAGATGCGGCCCGGTCGAGCGCCCGGTGTTACCGGATAACCCGACTTTATCACCGCGCTTCACTTTCTGGCCCGGTTTGACCAGCAATTTGCGCATGTGCATATAGCGGGTGGTAAACTGCCGCCCGTGACGGATAGCCACGAAATTTCCCGCCGCGCCACTGTATTTCGCCACAACCACTTCACCATCACCGACTGCCAGTACCGGTGTGCCGACCGGCATCGCAAAATCAATCCCTTTATGCGGAGCAACACGCCCGGTGACCGGGTTTACCCGGCGCGGATTAAAGTGTGAGGAAACACGAAATTGTCTTGTTGTCGGGAAACGCAGGAAGCCGCGCTCCAGTCCGTCGCCTTTGGTATCATAAAAACGGCCGTCTTCTGCACGGAATGCATAATAATCACGTCCGTTAGTATGCAGGCGCACAGCCAGCATCTGGCTCTGTTCCTGTTTGCCGTCCAGCATTTCACGGGAGGTCAGCACGGTGAAACGGTCACCGTTTTTCACTTTCCGGACATCCACCTGCCACTGTAACGCCTTGGAAATATCACGGACTTCACTGCGGGTCAGTCCCGCTTTTGATGCACTGGCATTCAGGCTGCCGCTGACTTTGCCGGTCAGGCGTTTAGTCTGCCATTCCCCTTCGCGCATCTCTTTGGTTTCTTTGAATCCGTTGCCGCTGCGGGCATAAGTGCGGGTTTCACGGCGGTTTACCACCCAGTTAAGGGATTTCAGTTCGCCGTCGTCATTCAGTTCCCAGAAAAGAGTCTGACCGATTTGCAGGTTACGTAACCCTTTGTACTGATTGAATAATAATGCTACATCAGAGGAGTCTATTCCGTATTGGGTCAGGATAGCAGACAAGCTGTCACCACTGGCAACGGTGTATTCAAGTGATGTCGGGATAACGGTATCGGTCGGGGAGGCTTCATCGATATCATCAGATTCTTTGGCAAGACCTTCATCAGGCAGCTGATCACTGCTGTCAGTAATAATATCGTCGGTATCAGTGTCCGTACCGGTTCCTGCCTGCGTGACAGCAGTATCCGCCGGTGGCGCATAATCGATTTCAATATATTGTTCGTTATCAGCAGTCCGCTCATGATATACAGCAAACGGGTGCCAGACAGCGACACCCAGTGTTGCGGCAGTTAACATCCCCAGCATCATGCGATGCGCTTTGGGTAACTGGTTGTATACCAGAACGGCGGATTTTGCGAGTTGCTGCAATTGCACGCGTTCTGTTCCTTATTTATTGCTCCAGGCAGGATGCGTACTGTGCTGATAACCGTGACAGAAAGTTGGTATAACCGTCCCGATCCACTGCAATTCCGCTGCCCAGCGGGTCAAGGACGCCCATCTTCGCGTTCGTCCCTTTGGCCACCGCTTTAATGACTGCCGGCCTGAACTGCGGCTCAGCAAACACACACAAGGCGTTTTGCTCAGCCAGCTTTAATTTGATGTTGTTGAGTGTCTGCGCACCCGGCTGAATCTCAGGGTTGACCGTAAAATGCCCGGAAGGCGAAAGGTCAAAGCGTTTTTCAAAATAACCATAGGCGTCATGAAAAACAAAATACCCGTGTGTTTTCACCGGTGCCAGCTGCTGAGCAATATTCTTCTCAGTTTCAGTAAGTTGTCCATTGAATTTACGCAGGTTTACGTCCAGCACAGATTTTTTATCCGGATAACTCACCAGAAGTTTATTATACACTGCCTGCGCGGTCTGCCGAGCAATATCCGGTGACATCCACAGGTGCATATTGTACTCTCCGTGGTGGTGGTGACCATCCTCATCGTGGTCATCATCCTCATCGTTTTTCAGCAATAATGGTCTGACCGACTCAAGTTCACTGATAACAACTTGTTTTTGCTCCGGAACAGCTGAAAGCGGCTTTTGCAGGAAGGTTTCCAGCTCCGGTCCGACCCAGACAACCAAATCCGCCGAGCGGATTTTTTTCAGGTCAGACGGTTTGAGTGCATAATCATGCGGCGAAGCACCATCCGGCAGTAAAATCTGTGTGTCCGTAACACCGTCTGCAACCGCAGCGGCAATTAACCCGACAGGACGTACTGATGTTAACACATCTGCGCCGGCGGTTTGTGCGGTCAGACTCAAAAATGTGGCAATAAACGCTGTTTTTATTCCGTGCCGTGACTGGTGCAGCATAATGGAAACTCCGTGACATGATTGTGGAAATGTTATATTATAACGTTTCATTCATTCTGCAAGATAATAATTTGTCATGTCAACACTTATCGCGGTAAATGATGTTTCTGTCGCTTTTGGTACCAACACGGTACTCGAGGACATTTCATTTACATTATCCCTGGGGAAAATTATCACCCTTCTCGGGCCGAACGGCGCGGGAAAATCCACTATTGTCCGTGTGGTACTCGGCCTTACCGAACCGACTTCCGGAACAGTCACCCGCACGCCGGGGCTGACTGTCGGTTATGTGCCGCAAAAACTCTATCTCGACCCGACGATGCCACTGACGGTTGCCCGTTTTTTGCGGCTGAAACGCGGTGTCAGCAAGGGAGATTGCCTCGCGGCGCTTGAGCGGGTCAATGCCGCACATCTGACCGGCAAGCCGATGCAGCGTTTGTCCGGCGGCGAGATGCAGCGGGTACTGCTGGCCCGTGCCCTGCTCGCCCGGCCGCAGTTGCTGGTGCTGGATGAACCGACTCAGGGTGTGGATGTTAACGGCCAGGTTGCCCTGTATGACCTGATCACCCGCCTGCGCGATGAACTTAACTGCGCAGTACTGATGGTTTCCCATGATCTGCATCTGGTGATGGCAAAAACGGATACCGTACTGTGTATCAACCGCCATATCTGCTGCTCCGGTGAACCGGATATCGTGGCCGCCCATCCTGAATTCACGGCCATGTTCGGCACCCGCGCCGCCACGCAGATCGGCGTGTACCGTCATCATCACAATCACAGCCATGAAAACGGCAGTGCGGTATTGTCACCTTCTGCACCCTGCTGCGGGAATCACGCCCCGGCAGATGCCCCAGTAAAACCAGCCCCGGAGTGCCGCCATGATTGAATTACTGTTACCGGGCTGGCTCGCCGGGATCTTATTGGCGATCGCAGCTGGTCCGCTCGGCTCCTTTGTGGTCTGGCGGCGGATGTCCTATTTCGGTGATACCCTGGCGCACGCTTCGCTGCTCGGGGTTGCATTTGGTCTGCTGCTGAATGTCAGTCCGTTTTATGCTGTGATCGCAGTGACACTGATTCTGGCGATGCTGCTGGTCTGGCTGGAACGCCGTCCGCAACTGGCAGTGGATACGCTGCTGGGTATTATGGCACACAGTGCTCTGTCCCTCGGTCTGGTGGTCGTCAGCCAGATGTCAAATGTACGGGTGGATCTGATGGCTTATCTGTTCGGCGATCTGCTCTCGGTAACCTATGAAGATCTGCTGCCGATTGCAGCGGGGGTAACCATTGTGACCGGGTTGCTGATGTGGCAGTGGCGTAATCTGCTCTCACTGACCATCAGCCCGGAGCTGGCTTTTGTTGACGGTATCAACCTCGGCAGACTGCGGATGCTGCTGATGCTGGTCACCGCACTGACTATCGGCCTCGCCATGAAATTTGTCGGGGCACTGATTATCACGTCCCTGCTGATTATTCCTGCCGCTGCCGCCCGCCGCTTTGCGCGGACACCGGAACAGATGGCGGCGGGAGCCGTTATCACCGGGATGATTTCCATCACCGGCGGATTAGCCTTCTCAGCCTTATATGACACCCCGGCAGGGCCATCTGTTGTACTGTGTGCCGCCAGCTGCTTTATTCTCAGCCTGCTGGTGAAACCACATAATTAATTGTATATACTGAAAAAGCCCTGATTTCAGGGCTTTTTTCTTTCTGTCATACCGGGTTATTACACCATTCCGATTTTACCGGATTTTCGGTTTCACCGGATTCACACTCAGTACCAGCTTATCGAGAAACGTGATCAGTTTTTCATTCATTTCACTGTAGCTGTGCCGGCGGATAGCACTTGGTGTATCAACAAACCGGAATCCGGAGGCGGATTTCAGGTCATTTTCTCCGTTCAGAATCAGATACTCCACCACATCACGGGTCAGCTCCATATGACACTGGAAGCCGTAAACACGTTTGGTATATTCAATAATCTGACGCGGACAACCGGCGCTGAACGCGATAATCTGCGCATCATCAGTTAACCCCGGCATATCGTAATGCCAGTGCCCCACACCCAGAGAATCGCCGAAATGAGAAAACAACGGACTGCGTTTTCCGGCATTGGTCATATGAATGGTGAATTTACCGAACTCTTTCTCCGGAGACTGTGTATACGGTGCGCCTAATGCTTCGCCGATAAGCTGTGCGCCAAGGCAGACCCCGATAACCACTTTATTCGAATTGATAGCATTGGCGATAAATGCCTGCTCTTTTTTGGAATCAAAATAAGGGCATTCCGCGGTGGTGGTTTCCGGATTTTGCGGGCCGCCCATTACAATCAGAAAATCAATTCCGCTGATACTGTCAGGTAATTTATCACCTTCATACAGACGGGTGAACGTGACATCGTAATTGTTCTTCCTTGCCCAATACTCGTAAGCGCCCGGAGCTTCAAAATAGTCATGAATAATAAAATGAACGCGCATAGTCAGTTCCTTTTCCCTTTAACGAAATCATCCTTTTACATTACAGGGTTAAGACGACGCATACCAATTTTTAAATGTCGAAAAACAACCAATTACAGGGAAATCCTCCCGGATTATTCCCCAAAAAAGCCATTTAATTATCACCTAGCAAAAATGATAAACATATTATGTTTACCGGAGAAATTCACGGCCGGAATAAGCCGGCCCGGTTCTTAATTGTTTCCGTTATGTTCAATGCCGAAGTGGCGATATGCATGTACGGTGGCAAGCCGTCCGCGCGGCGTCCGCTGAATAAAGCCCTGCTGGATTAAGAAAGGCTCGATCACATCTTCAATCGTTTCCCGCTCTTCACCAATAGCTGCTGCCAGATTATCCAGTCCGACCGGGCCGCCCATAAATTTATCAATAATGGTGACCAGCAGTTTGCGGTCCAGATAATCAAACCCGGCAGAATCCACATTCAGCATATCCAGCGCCTGAGCAGCAATCAGCCCGTCAATTCCGCCGTTACCTTTCACCTGAGCAAAGTCACGTACCCGGCGCAGCAGGCGATTAGTGATACGTGGTGTGCCGCGTGAACGCATAGCAATCTGGCGTGCACCGTCATCTGAGATATCCAGCCCCATATAGCGGGCGCTGCGGCTGACAATGTGCTGCAAATCATCTGTGTTATAAAATTCCAGCCGCTGCACGATACCGAAACGGTCACGCAGAGGTGATGTCAGAGAACCGGCACGGGTGGTGGCACCAATCAGGGTAAACGGCGGCAGGTCGATTTTAATGGAGCGGGCAGCAGGCCCTTCGCCGATCATGATATCCAGCTGATAATCTTCCATCGCCGGATAAAGAATTTCTTCCACCACTGGGGACAGACGGTGGATTTCATCGATAAATAAGACATCATGGGGTTCGAGGTTAGTCAGCATCGCCGCCAGGTCGCCGGCTTTTTCCAGCACCGGCCCGGAGGTGGTCCGCAGATTGACACCCATTTCATTGGCGACAATATTCGCCAGTGTGGTTTTCCCAAGCCCCGGCGGGCCGAAAATCAGCAGATGGTCGAGCGCATCCCCGCGCTGACGGGCAGCCTCGATAAAAATTTCCATCTGTGAACAGACCTGCGGCTGACCCACATATTCCGCCAGTAATTTCGGCCGGATAGCGCGATCCACCACCTCATCATCCGGCAGTGTTTCTGCCGTAATCAGTCTGTCAGCTTCAATCATGACCTGTCACCCCGTTGTGTCATCATCGTTTTTATTGTTACAGCGCGGCGCGCAGTGCTTCGCGGATCAGTGTTTCGCTGTCTGAGCCGGCCTTCGACACTTTCGCAATCATCCGGCTGGCTTCCGGTGGTTTATAACCGAGAGAAATAAGTGCCTCAATGGCCTCAGATTCCGCATCCGCCTGACTGTTACCCGCCTGCTGACTGGCCGGGAGCGACATTTCTGCATCACGGAACAGATCGCCGTTAAGCCCTTTGAAGCGATCTTTCATTTCCACCACCAGACGCTCGGCGGTTTTCTTACCGACGCCCGGCAGTTTGATTAACTGCGCCACGGCGCCCTGTTCGATCGCTGCCACAAACTGCTGTGCAGACATACCGGAGAGAATAGCCAGTGCCAGTTTCGGCCCGACGCCGTTTACTTTGATTAATTCACGGAACAGTGCGCGTTCCTGCTTATCATTAAAGCCGTACAGCAGCTGTGCATCTTCCCGCACAATAAACTGTGTGAATAAAATGGCTTCCTGACCGGCATCCGGCAGTTCATAAAAACAGGTCATCGGCATATGGACTTCATAGCCCACGCCGTTGGTTTCCAGTAATACGACAGGCGGCTGTTTTTCCAGCACAATACCTCTTAAGCGACCGATCACGCGCGTCTCCTTTATGATTCCGGCAGAGCCTGTTTATAGCATAAAAAAAGCTGGACGTATATCCAGCCATCAGAAAATCACGGGTATCTGCGACAGCGGTTACTCTTTCAGCCGTCCGCGTGCCATGACCAGGCGTGGTTGTCCCATCTGCACCAGGTTTTGGTTGAAATGGCAGTGTGTGATAGCAATCGCCAGCGCATCCGCCGCATCTGCCTGCGGTGCCGCTGACAGTTTCAGTATCGAGCGCACCATATGCTGCACCTGGGCTTTTTCTGCCGCACCGGTGCCGGTGACGGTTTGTTTCACCTGGCGCGCCGCGTACTCAAATACCGGCAGGTTATTATTAACCGCAGCAAGGATAGCAACCCCCCGGGCCTGTCCCAGTTTCAGGGCGGAATCGGCATTTTTGGCCATAAAGACCTGCTCGATGGCAAAACAGTCCGGCTGATACTGCGTGATAATTTCACTGACACCAGCGTATATTTTTCCCAGCCGGGACGGGAGATCATCCACCTGTGTGCGGATACACCCGCTGCCGATATACAGCAGACGGCGTCCCTGCTGGCGGATAACACCATAACCGGTCACCCGCGAGCCGGGGTCAATACCGAGAATAATTGCCATAGGAGGACCGTATTGTCACAACAGGAAAAAATAAAGAAAACAGAGGGATGCGCACAACGGCGCATCCTCTGCGGAGTGAGTGACGGAAATTACAGCAGTGCGGCAACTTCGTCTGAGATATCGCCGTTATGGTAAACTTCCTGCACATCGTCAGAGTCTTCCAGCATATCGATAAGGCGCATCAGTTTTGGTGCAGTTTCCGCATCCAGATCCGCTTTGGTGGACGGGATCATCGATACTTCGGCAGATTCCGCTTTGAAACCGGCTGCGTCCATCGCCTCTTTCACATCACCCAGAATTTCCCAGGCGGTGTAAACATCAATCGCACCATCATCAAAGGTTTCAACATCTTCAGCACCAGCTTCCAGCGCCGCATCCATTACCGCATCTTCATCCAGACCCGGTGCATAGGAAATGATACCTTTGCGGGTAAACAAATAGGCCACTGAACCATCTGTTCCCAGATTTCCGCCGGTTTTGGTGAAGGCGTGACGCACATCCGAAACCGTACGTTTACGGTTATCAGTCAGGCATTCCACCATAACAGCAGTACCGCCCGGGCCGTAGCCTTCGTATACAATGGATTCCATGTTATCGTTTTCATCATTACCGGCCCCGCGTGCAATTGCACGGTTCAGGGTATCGCGGGTCATGTTATTCGCTAACGCTTTATCCACTGCTGCGCGCAGACGTGGGTTAGATGCAGGATCAGGACCACCAATACGCGACGCCGTGACTAATTCACGAATAATTTTCGTGAAAATTTTACCGCGCTTCGCATCTTGCGCGGCCTTGCGGTGTTTGGTGTTGGCCCATTTACTATGACCTGCCATTCTCTAATCTCCAGATTAAGTCTTTACGACGTTCATACATTTAAATCCGCTGTCACTGCGGAAGAACACACTGACGAACGAATTCTTCAATTGCTTCCCCGTTACTGGGTGAAATCGTTTTTCCGGCAGCAATATCCGCCGGTAACCATTCATACGCCAGATGCTCCGTTAAGGGAACCGCTCTCAGCGCGGGCAAGCATAACACAAACCAGTGTTCCGTATTGTGCGTCACGTCCGGTGCATACCGGTGACGGAAATGCGGAAAAATGGTATAGCGGACGGTGCGCTGACAATCTGTCAGCCGCAGTCCTTCCGCAAGAATATCAATACCGGTTTCTTCTTTTACTTCCCGCAATGCGGCATCACGGGGAGTCTCTCCCGGTTCCAGACTGCCGGTGACAGACTGCCAGAAAGCAGGATCGTCACGGCGCTGTAACATCAGAACACGCCCCGTTTCCTGCTCACAGATAACCACCAGCACAGATTCAGGGCGTTTAAAAGCCATCAGATTCAGTCACTCTCTTTCTGAGTCACTGCAATCGCCAGCTCTTTCAGGGCATCGTCATTTGCGAAGCTCGGTGCATCTGTCATCAGACAGGCGGCAGCCGTGGTTTTCGGGAACGCGATAACATCACGGATGTTTTCGGTGCCGGTCAGCAGCATCACCAGACGGTCGAGACCAAAGGCCAGGCCGGCATGCGGTGGTGTACCGTATTGTAAGGCATCGAGCAGGAAGCCGAATTTGCGGCGCTGTTCTTCCGGCGTGATCCCGAGGATACCAAAGACCGTCTGCTGCATTTCGTTACGGTGGATACGGACAGAGCCGCCGCCCACTTCATAGCCGTTGATAACCATATCGTAGGCATTGGCGATCGCCTCTTCCGGTGCGTTTTTCAGCTCTTCCGGTGACATGTCACGCGGTGAGGTGAACGGATGGTGCATTGCGGTCAGGCCGCCTTCGCCGTCATCCTCAAACATCGGGAAGTCGATAACCCACAGCGGACGCCAGCTTTTCAGGTCAGTCAGGTTCAGATCACGGCCGGTTTTCAGACGCAGCGCGCCCATCGCATCGGTCACAGTGCCTTTCGCGCCCGCGCCGAAGAAAATGATGTCGCCGGTCTGTGCATCAGTACGTTCCAGAATCGCTTCAACGGTTTCTGCGGTCAGGAATTTAGCCACCGGAGACTGAACACCCTCAATACCGGCAGAGCGATCATTCACTTTCATCCACGCCAGGCCTTTCGCCCCGTAGATGCCGACAAATTTGCCGTATTCATCAATCTGTTTACGGGTCATTTCCGCCCCGCCGGTGACACACAGTGCCGCAACACGGCCTTTCGGATCATTCGCCGCATCAGCAAATACAGAGAATTCAGAATCTTTCACCAGATCGGCGATATCGGTAAGTTCCAGCGGGTTACGTAAATCCGGCTTATCAGAACCGAAGCGGCGCATCGCTTCCGCGAATGTCATCACCGGGAAATCACCCAGTTCAACATTGATGATTTCATTCCACAGTAAGCGGATCATGCGTTCCATCGTCGCACGAACCTGATCAGCGGTCATGAAAGAGGTTTCCACATCGATCTGAGTGAATTCCGGCTGACGGTCAGCACGTAAATCTTCATCACGGAAACATTTGACAATCTGATAGTAACGATCAAAACCGGACATCATCAGAAGCTGTTTAAACAGTTGCGGAGACTGTGGCAGCGCGTAGAATTTACCTTTGTGCACACGGCTCGGTACCAGGTAGTCACGGGCACCTTCCGGTGTGGCTTTGGTCAGCATCGGGGTTTCGATGTCGAGGAACCCTTCGGTATCCATAAAGCGGCGGACAAACCCGGTGATACGCGCGCGGGTTTTCAGGCGGTTGGCCATTTCACTGCGGCGCAGGTCGAGATAGCGGTATTTCAGACGCATCTCTTCAGTATTTTCGTGGTTGCTGTCGAGCGGTAACGGCTCAGAGCGGTTAAAAATGGTCAGGCCATCTGCATGCACTTCCACACTGCCGGTCGCCATCTCTTTATTAATTTGATTTTCAGGTCGCGCGCGGACAATTCCGGTAATCTGAATACAGAATTCATTACGTAATTCAGAGGCTTTGGCAAATGCTTCTTTTTGGTCGGGATCGAAGAAAACCTGAACGATGCCTTCACGGTCACGCATATCGATAAAAATCAAACCCCCGAGATCACGACGACGGTTTACCCAACCACTGAGGGTTACTTTTTGATCGATGTGAGCACTGTTGAGCTGCCCACAATAATTAGTACGCATACGATATCCTTTTGTCCGCTATTGTGCGTTTCTGCAAAATTTTGGCATGGTTCTTTATGAAGAAATGTCAAAAAGGCGATCATTATAGTGGAAAATTCCTGATGAGATAAGTGCAAACAGCACATCTGCCTCAGAGAATTTGGCCACTAATTGATAATTTTCAAATAATTCAGTATGCATTAATATTAAAGGTTGTGTTACCGGCTGCTTTGAGGTTTATCATTATTTTGCTGTTTCAATTGGCCATGGAGTAAAAAATGGTTAGTTCCCTTTATATTGTACTGGGTGCGCTGTTAATCATTAAACTGTCACTCGATGTGATTAAACTGCGGACACTTTACCGCGTTGCTTATGGTGACGGCGGTTTTTACGAATTACAGACGGCCATCCGTGTGCAGGGCAATGCGGTTGAGTATATCCCCGTTGCACTCCTGCTGTTACTGGTGATGGAGCAGAATGGTGCCCAGGTGTGGATGGTGCATGTCTGCGGGGTCATTCTGATTACCGGCCGTCTTTTTCACTCTTACGGATTAAAACACCGCGAGAACCGCTGGCGGCGTACCGGGATGGCGGCTACCTTTATTGCCATGATCCTGATGGTGCTGGCGAATATCTGGTCTCTGCCGTGGCAGCAGATTTTTTCACCTTACATGTAACCGCACACGCCGGGACATAACACTTTCTGCGCCGGGTCACCTCTGTTAGAATGCGCGCATCTTTTTGTATTGCAGATCTGTGTTATGTCCAAAGAAATTCCGAATCCGCCGCAGGATACTCTGTTTGCGGCACCGATTGCCCGTCTTGGTGACTGGACGTTTGATGAGAAAGTCGCGGATGTTTTTCCCGATATGATCAAACGCTCAATTCCGGGCTACTCCAATATTATTGCTATGATTGGCATGCTGGCCGGTCGTTTTGTCACGCCGGGCAGTCAGGTTTATGATCTCGGCTGTTCCCGCGCCGCAGCCACCCTGTCCATCCGCCCGAATATCGCGGATAAACCCGGCTGCCGTATTATCGCAGTGGATAACTCTGCGCCGATGGTGGAACACGCCCGCCGTCATGTTGAAAGCTATAAATCCCCGGTGCCGGTTGAGGTAACTGAAGGTGATATCCGCCATATTGCGATTGAGAATGCCTCAATGGTAGTACTTAATTTTACCCTGCAATTTCTGGCACCGGATGATCGCACCGCACTGCTGAAAAAAATCTATCAGGGACTGCTGCCGGGCGGCGTGCTGGTGTTATCGGAAAAATTCAGTTTTGAAGATACGCAGATCGGTGATTTGCTGTTCAGCATGCACCACGATTTCAAACGCGCCAACGGCTACAGCGAACTGGAAATCAGCCAGAAACGCACCATGCTGGAAGATGTCATGCTGACGGACAGTGTGGAAACCCACAAGTCACGGCTGAAATCCGCCGGTTTTGAGCATTGCGAAGTCTGGTTCCAGTGCTTTAACTTCGGGTCGCTGCTGGCAGTAAAAGAGAATAACAATGATTGATTTCGGCAATTTTTATCAGCTCATTGCAAAAAATGAGCGTCTGAGCCACTGGCTGGAAACGCTGCCCGCACAGATCGCAAAATGGAATAAAGATTCTCTGCACGGCTACTATCTGGGCTGGGTAAAAACCATTGAAAACCTGCCGGACATGATGCCGGATATTCTCGATCTGAAAACCAGTGTCACCGCTCAGCGCACGCAGCCGCTGACGGACGGGGAAACCCGCCGTATCACCAATATTCTGCGCAACCTGATGCCGTGGCGCAAAGGCCCGTTCTCTCTCTACGGCGTGGAGATTGATACTGAGTGGCGCTCAGACCTGAAATGGGATCGCGTTCTGCCGCACCTGTCCCCGCTGGCCGGACGTACCATTCTGGATGTCGGCTGCGGCAGTGGTTATCACATGTGGCGCATGGCAGGTGAAGGCGCGGAACTGGTGGCCGGCATAGACCCGACTCAGCTTTTCCTCTGCCAGTTTGAGGCAGTGCGCAAGCTGCTCGGTAATGACCAGCGCGTGCATCTGCTGCCGCTGGGGATTCAGGAACTGCCCGCGCTTCAGGCATTTGATACCGTATTCTCCATGGGCGTACTTTATCACCGCCGCTCCCCGCTCGACCACCTCTGGCAGCTGAAAGATCAACTGGTCTCCGGCGGCGAACTGGTGCTGGAAAGTATCGTTGTTGAAGGCGACGAATATCAGTGCCTGATCCCGGGCAAACGCTACGCACAGATGAGTAACGTGTACTTTATCCCGTCAGCAAAAATGCTGGCTGTCTGGCTGGAAAAATGCGGATTTGTTAATGTGCGGATCGCGGGTGAGTCTGTCACCACCACCGATGAACAGCGCCGCACAGAGTGGATGATCAATGAATCCCTCGCGGATTTCCTCAATCCGGATGACCCGTCACTGACGGTTGAAGGTTATCCGGCGCCGCGCCGCGCGGTGCTGATCGCCGAAAAACCATAACCGTAAATACGGCATATCCGTTTTGATACGGATATGCCGGCCGCCGGGTCAGTGCACCACCATACTGTGCAGATCTAACACGCCTTTCATTGCCTCGACCGTTTCCCCGTCCACACAGGTGTGGGAAAACTCATCGGCTTCACTGTCACTGCCCATCGCCACCCCGACTTTGCGGTAACGCATCGTGGACGGTTTGATTTTTGATGCCGAGCTGTGCACTTCCTGAATACCGATATCCAGGAACTTCTGGATATTTGCCAGCCGCACACCGGCACCGGCCATAATTACCGGCCCCTGACTGGCTTCCTGTAATTCCCTGAGCAACGTCAGCCCCAGTTCTGCACTCAGTTGCTGACCGGATGTCAGAATACGGCTCACGCCCAGATCCGTCAGTTGCTGTAATGCAAGCATCGGACTGGCACACATATCAAAGGCTCTGTGGAAAGTGACCGCCATGTCGCCTGCCAGTTTACACAGCATCTTCATCCGCGGCAGATCAACATGCCCGTCTTCATCCAGAATACCGGTGACCACCCCGGGAAACCCCAGGTCGCGGATTTTGGCGATATCATTTTTCATCACCGCAAATTCCGAGGCTGTATAGCAAAAATCACCACTACGCGGACGGAGGATCGGGTGAACCGGGATACGCAGCCGGTCAATAGTTTGTTTCAGCATGCCCCAGCTTGGGGTCAGCCCGCCCTCTGATGGCGCGGCACACAGTTCAATCCGGTCAGCGCCGGCTTTTTCCGCGGTGAGGGCACATTCCACGCTGTAACAACAAATTTCCAGTTTCGCCATTGATTAGCCTCATCACTTAATTTCGCAGGTAAATATCACTCGTAAACGATTCAGTCATACTGATATACACTATTACATGTAATTTAGATTAATGAATTGTTAAATATCACAAGATGCAAAATATCCGGACGATTAGCTCAGGGAAATGTCAGAATTGCAGGTTACCGCTCACTTTCGACAATTTCCTGCAACGTAAACGGATGGAATTTAATTGTTACAGTGTCACGATTAACCGCCAGTGTCGGGTTCGGCAGCCTCTCCTGCTCTCCGCGCGGATGGCTGGCCTTTGTGGTCACCCCTGCCGGTAACGGCGACGGCAGCAGTGCGGCAGCGCGCTCTGCCAGTGTCTGCGGGTCGCCGGGTAACACCAGCTCGATATGTTCCCATCCCTGACGGGCATACTGTTTACCTTTCGGGAACGGCAGTTCCACCACCGGGATTCGCCAGTGCAGCAGTGCCAGCGGCTCATGCAGTAAAAACAGGTAGATCGGACGACCGTTAATCTGATTATCAGATAACACCGTACCGCATTCGCGGAATCCGGCCAGCCATTGCTCCGCCAGTGCCGTATCGTGAGCCCGCAGTGAGATGTGATCGGCCTGATACTGCGTGAGGTCGAGCTGCAAATCATCCGCAAACTGCTGTATTTTTCCGGCAAACACCGGCAGCTCTGCTGTCAGACCGGCAAGGGATGCTGTCTGTGCTCTGTTTTTCATTTGTGATCCCCTGTGAGAATTCATCCGCAAAGCCGCAGATAGTAGCATGAGACCCCGTTTTTGTGGTATAAAACCAGCCAAATTTCACGACAACATCCCGCCCGGACGAGCCCGCTCCTCCGCCGCAGTTTCCGGGGTGTCATTTTGTTCTTTAAATTAAGGTAAACCGGTGAATATTCAGGCAATTCTTTCAGATAAGATCCAACAGGCTCTTATCAGCACAGGGGCACCACTTGATTGTGATGCTATCGTTAAGCAGTCCGCCAAAGCGCAGTTTGGTGATTACCAGGCCAATGGTGTGATGGCTGCTGCGAAAAAAATGGGTATGCCGCCCCGACAGCTCGCTGAGAAAGTGATTGAACTGCTTGATCTCGAAGGAATTGCAGATAAAACCGAAATCGCCGGCCCGGGGTTTATCAATATTTTTCTTTCCCCGGCCTGGCTGACCGCTCAGCTGGAAACTGCGCTGGCTGACGACAAACTGGGTCTTACCCCGGTTAAACCAATGACGATTGCCATTGACTATTCTGCCCCGAACGTGGCCAAACAGATGCACGTAGGCCATCTGCGTTCCACCATCATCGGTGATGCGGCGGCACGCACCCAGGAGTATCTGGGTCATAAAGTGATCCGCTGTAACCATGTCGGTGACTGGGGAACACAATTCGGTATGCTTATTGCGTATCTCGAAAAAATGCAGAATGAAGATGCCGGGGATATGGCGCTGGCCGACCTGGAAGCGTTCTACCGCGAAGCGAAAAAGCATTACGATGAGGACGACGTGTTTGCTGAGCGCGCGCGCGGCTATGTGGTCAAATTACAGGGCTGCGATGCATACTGCCGTACCATGTGGCGTAAGCTGGTGGATATCACCATGCAGCAGAACCAGGAAACCTATAACCGCCTGAATGTCACCCTGACTGAAGACGATGTGATGGGTGAAAGCCTGTACAACGACATGCTGCCGGGCATTGTCAGTGACCTGATGAACCGCGGTATCGCCGAAGAAAGCGAAGGCGCAATCGTCGTGTATCTCGACGAATTCAAAAATAAAGAAGGTGAACCAATGGGGGTTATTATCCGCAAGAAAGATGGCGGATATCTCTACACCACCACTGATATTGCCTGTGCAAAATACCGCCATGATGTGCTGCATGCCGACCGTGTTCTCTATTACATTGACTCCCGCCAGCACCAGCATCTGATGCAGGCATGGACTATCGTCCGCAAAGCCGGTTATATCCCGGAGAGCATGACACTGGAACACCACATGTTCGGCATGATGCTCGGCAAAGACGGCAAACCGTTCAAAACCCGCGCAGGCGGTACTATCCGCCTGTCAGATCTGCTGGATGAAGCTGTTGAGCGCGCAGAAAAACTGATCCGCGAAAAAAACAGCGATATGCCGGAAGATGAACTGAAACAGCTGGCAGAAGTGGTCGGTATCGGCGCGGTGAAATACGCGGATCTGTCAAAAAGCCGTACCACGGATTATATCTTCGACTGGGATAACATGCTGGCCTTTGAAGGTAATACCGCGCCGTATATGCAGTATGCCTATACCCGTGTGGCATCCGTCTTCAAACGCGCGGATATTGATGCCGGTAGTCTGACACTGCCGATCATCCTGACTGACGACCGTGAGCGCCAGTTAGCTGCCCGTCTGTTACAGTTTGAAGAAACGATTACTGCTGTGGCCCGTGAAGGTCTGCCGCATATGATGTGCAGCTACCTGTACGACCTGGCAGGCCTGTTCTCCGGCTTCTACGAACACTGCCCGATTCTGGCGGCAGAGAGCGAAGAACTGCGCCAGAGCCGTCTGAAACTGGCCTTGCTGACTCAGAAAACCCTGAAAGCCGGTCTGGATACCCTAGGTATCGGTACTGTCGAAAAAATGTAACTTTCGTAATCATCTGCGTTACGGTTAAAAAAAGGCCGGCTATCTGTGTGATAACCGGCCTTTTTCATCAGGTGTTACTGCACATCATGCCTTATCCTGCCACCGCCATCCCGGCGGTCATATGCATGCCGTAAAACAGCCCTCTGCCGGTAAACTCGCCAAGAAACACCAGTACGAATGCAAGCAGCATCAGTATGACCGGCGGATTACGCAGTTTAGTCACGAAAATTCCCCACACACCCAGTCCGGCGAAAATCATCACGAAACGCAGTCCGCTGAGCAGCGGATAATCCGGCACCAGGTCAGATGCACGCTGTACAGAACTGCGGATCGTGCCCAGATCAAACCCCTGTGCTATTGCAACAATACAACCGGCAACCGCGGCAAGCAGGCTGACCAGCAGCAGAAGACGACAGCGGGTCAGATCAACACCGGCAATACGTAACAGCAGCGCCGCGAGAACCGGCCCGGCAATCAGGCTGGTCAGGATAAACTGAAGGCTGCCGTAATGATTAAACCAGGTCGGTACTGTTTCTATCTGATACACACGGGAAATCGCGTAAATAAAGACAACGGCCAGTACAGATACCAGCAGAAGAAACGGTTTATCCGCTGCACGCGGCAGTTTTTTCAGCGCACTGAGCAGCCAGTAAAAACCCCCGGCGGCAAAGAACACCGAGCCGTTGACAATCTCATTACTCAGCGCGGAATGCCCGAAACGGAGCATCGAGTTAAATGCACGCAGCGGTGACCCCATATGCATCATCGATAACATGAAACCCGCGCCCATCAGTGCCCATAACCCGAACATACTCAGTGTAATTTTATAACGTTGTCCTTCCGGCATGACACTGCATAACAATACCGCCGTCATCAGGACAAACGCACCGGCCACACTCTGCCCAATGACAGTAAAAAACATCAGCGGCCATTCATGTAATCCTGCCCCCATTTACACTTCCTCCGGATTTGCCAGATAGCCTGTGGTATCCCCGACAGGACGGCAGTTTGCATTTAAATTCAGCACAATATTCGGCTTGGTATAATGCGCCGCCGGTAATGGTGCGATCTCATTAATAGTGCCGTATTTTGCCCGCAGTGTTTCAACCGGCCCGAAATCCAGCGCCCGTAACGGACAGGATACGACACAGACAGGCTTCAGCCCTTCCGCCACCCGCTCATAACAGCCGTCGCATTTGGTCATATGACCTTTAACCTCATCAAACTGCGGTGCACTGTACGGACAGGCCATATGACAATAGCGGCAGCCGATGCAGACGTCCTCATCCACCACCACAAATCCGTCTTCACGTTTATGCATCGCGCCGCTCGGACAGACTTTGGTACAGGCGGGATCTTCGCAGTGATTGCAGGATATGGACAGATAGTACGAAAATACATTCTGATGCCAGGCACCGTCCTGCTCTGTCCAGTCCCCTCCGGCATATTCATAAATGCGGCGGAAGTGCACATCTGCGGATAAATTTTTAAAGTCTTTACAGGCTAATTCACAGGTTTTACAGCCCGTGCAGCGATTTGTATCAATATAAAAACCGTATTGCTGAGACATCACGGGCTCCTTACAGTCTGACGATTTCAACTAAATTAGTGTGCTGCGGATTTCCTTTCGCCAGCGGCGAAGGACGCTGGGTTGTCAGAATATTGATACTGCCGCCCTTATCAATTTTGTCGCCGAACATATCCGCATTCAGCCAGGCTCCCTGACCCATTGCCGTTACCCCGGGCATAATGCGCGGTGTCACTTTGGCCGCAATATGAACCTCGCCGCGATCATTAAATACCCGGACCATATCCCCCTGCTTAATGCCCCGTTTTCCGGCATCAATCGGGTTGATCCAGATTTCCTGACGACATGCCTGTTTCAGTACATCAATATTGCCGTAACTGGAGTGTGTACGGGCTTTATAGTGAAATCCGGTCATCTGTAACGGATATTTTTCATTCAGTTTATCGCTGTGGCCTTCAAAACCGGCGGCATACACCGGTAACGGATCGATCACATCATCGTCTGCCAGTTCCCAGGTATCAGAAATCTCCGCCAGACGCTCCGAATAGACCTCGATCTTACCGGACGGAGTATTCAGCGGGTTCGCCTGCGGGTCATCACGGAACGCTTTATAGCCGATCACATGCTCATCAGGGCATTTGTGTTTGAAGATACCGGTGGTTTTCATGTCCTCGTATGACGGCATATCAGGGAAGCGTTCGCGACTTTTTTCACACAGGTATTTCACCCACTCATGCTGGGTCCGTCCTTCCGTGAAACGTTGTTCCACATCCGGCCCCAGCCGTTTCGCCACTTCAGACAGAATTTCATAGATAGGTTTGCGTTCAAATTTCGGCGTGGTCGCAGACTGCCCCAGAATCATGTAAGACATGTTCCCGGCAGATTCACTCGGAATGAGATCTTCCTGCTCCGTCGGCATCAGATCCGGCAGCAGAATGTCGCAGTATTTGGCAGATGCGGTCATGAAATGGTCGATACCGACAATCATTTCACATTTGCTGTCATCCTGAAGAATGTTGTGGGTCCGGGAGATATCGCCGTGCTGATTGATCAGTGTATTACTGGCATAGCACCACAGGAATTTGATCGGTACATCCAGTTTGTCTTTTCCTTTGATACCGTCACGGGTGGCCGTCATTTCTGCTCCCCGCTCAATCGCATCTGTCCAGGTAAAGACGGAAATCTGTGTTTTTACCGGGTTATCCAGCATCGGGAACCATTCAACACCGGAATCATAGGTGCCTTCACGGCAGCCGCTGTTCCCGCCGCTGATCCCGACGTTGCCGGTAATAATCGCCAGCATGGCAATGGCGCGTACTGTCTGCTCACCGTTGGCGTGGCGCTGCGGCCCCCATCCCTGAACAATGTACGCCGGTTTTGCCTGACCGATTTCCCGTGCCAGCTTAATAATTTTATCCGCCGGAACCCCGGTAATTTTCGAGGCCCATGCCGGTGTTTTGGCAATACCGTCTTTTCCTTCACCCAGGATATACGCTTTATAATGGCCGTTACGCGGGGCGGATGCCGGTAAGGTTTTCTCGTCGTAGCCCACACAATATTTATCAACGAACGCCCGGTCGACCATATCCTCGGTGATAATCACATAAGCCAGTGCCGCTGCCAGCGCGCCGTCTGTACCCGGACGTACAGGCAGCCATTCATCCTCACGGCCGGAAGCCGTATCGTTATAACGCGGGTCAATGATAATCATGCGGGCATTTGAACGTTCACGCGCCTGCTCCACATAATAGGTCACACCGCCGCCGCTCATGCGGGTTTCTGCCGGGTTATTACCGAACATCACCACCAGTTTGGTATTGGCGATATCATCCGGGCTGTTTGCTTCCTGGCCGCCGTACAGGTAATTCATCCCCGCACGGATCTGTGCTGTACTGTAACTGCCGTAGCGGCTCAGAAAACCGCCGCAGGCGTTCATCAGGCGATACGGCACGTTGGAGTTGGTGATGTTACCGCCATCCACCCCGGTGCCGTACAGCACATGAACCGCTTCATTGCCGTAGTTTTTCAGCACACCGCGCAGGCTGTCACCGATGGTATCCAGTGCCTCTTCCCAGCTGATCCGTTCAAACTTACCTTCGCCGCGTTTTCCGGTTCGTTTCATCGGATATTTTAATCTGTCCGGGTGATTCATACGGCGGCGGATTGAACGCCCGCGCAGGCAGGCACGCACCTGATGATTACCGTATTCATCGTCGCCGGTATTATCGGATTCAACCCAATAAACTTCATTATCACGCACATGCAGGCGAAGCAGACAGCGGCTGCCGCAGTTGACAGTACAGGAGCTCCAGACCACTTTTTCTTCCGCTGCCGGATTAAGCTTTGCTGCCTGTGCTGATTGAGTAAATGGCAGAGAAATACCCCCGGCGGCGGCAAACAGCCCTCCGGCAGCACCTGCCTTTATGACATTACGTCGTGATACATTGCTCTTTAATACTTTATTTTTAATATTCATAGGAACTATCCGCCATTCCCATATAAAAGATATGGGTTATCACGATTATCCTATCGGTGAATATCTGCATTATAATTGCGGAATATCAAAAAATGACGACATACAATCACAATCACAAACAATCAACAAAATACAAACAAATAGAAATTTATCACATTGATTAACAATGAAATTGTTAATCAGTTTTATTTTTTATTGTTAGCTATTTGCTTGCGTTTTGTGGTTATTTATCATGAATTATATTGCAGAAAGAAAAACATTCTCTTTTACTTCCCGAAAAAACATCCTGTGAAAAATTATTCCGGATATCTTTTAAAAAAATATAAATTTTCTCCGGTGTTTTATTATTCGTTATTACGATAAAAAAACAACAATTCAGGGGAACTGACTAATAAAAAACGGGGCTGTTATCAGCCCCGTCCGAATCAGGCGGAAATGACTTATAAACTGCGCTGTGCAAAGTCCCGCAGGCGGAAACCGAGAACATACAGTGCCGCAAAATACGCACCGGCACCGGCAATCACCACCCCCATCAGCCGCAGCATACGCATCAGCATGTTGCCGTGTGACCACTCCGGCAACAGGTACATCATACCGACCAGTACCGCTGCCATAAACAACATCGCAATCACCAGTTTGAAGAAAAATTTTCCCCAGCCGGGTAACGGAGTGAAAATATTTTGCTTACGCAGCTGCCAGTAGAGCAGTGAGGCGTTGAAACAGGCGGCGATACCAATCGACAGCGCCAGACCGGCGTGTTTAAACGGCCCGATAAAGACCAGGTTCATCAGCTGTGTCAGGATCAGTGTGGCTATCGCGATTTTAACCGGCGTTTTGATGTTCTGGCGGGAGTAGAAACCCGGCGCCAGCACTTTAATCACAATCATCCCCATCAGGCCGACACAGTACGCAATCAGTGCCTGCTGTGTCATCAGGGCATCAAACGCCGTAAAATTTTTGTACTGGAACAGGCTGACCGTCAGGGCTTCCGCCAGAATGGCCAGTGCCACCGCACACGGCAGAGCCAGCAGGAAGCAGAGGCGCAATCCCCAGTCCATCAGTTTGCGGTATTCGGTGGTATCCCCTTTGGAAAAACTTTTTGCCAGTGACGGCAGAAGAATCGCGCCCAGCGCCACCCCGAGCACACCGGACGGCAGCTCCATCAGACGGTCGGCGTAATACATCCAGGAGACCGAACCGGACACCAGGAATGAGGCAAAAATTGTGTTGATTATCAGTGAAATCTGGCTGACAGATACACCGAGAATTGCCGGCCCCATCAGCCTCATCACCCGCCAGACACCGCTGTTACGGAAAGAGACTCTCGGCAGCACCAGCATACCGATTTTTTTCAGGTGCGGCAGCTGATAGGCAATCTGCAATACCCCGCCAACCAGTACCGCCCACGCCAGCGCCATAATCGGCGGATTAAAGTACGGCGCGGCAAACAGAGCGAATCCGATCATACTGACATTCAGCAGCGTCGGTGCAAAGGCCGGGACAGAAAAACGGTTCCAGGTATTGAGTATTCCCCCCGCCAGTGAGGCAATGGAGATCAGAAAAATATACGGGAAGGTGACTTTCAGCAGATTCGTGGTCAGCGTGAATTTATCCGGATCACCGGTAAACCCGGGGGCGGTGACATAGATAATCCACGGCGCGGCCAGCATCCCGAGCACGGTGACCACAGCCAGAATCAGTGTCAGCATTCCGGACACATAGGCGATAAAGGTGCGGGTGGCTTCATCACCCTGCTGGGTTTTGTATTCCGATAAAATCGGGACAAAAGCCTGGGAAAATGCCCCTTCGGCAAAAATCCGCCGCAGCAGATTCGGCAGTTTAAAGGCAACAAAGAAGGCATCGGCGGCCATCGATGCCCCGAAAATCCGGGCGATAATCGCATCGCGGATAAAGCCGAGTACACGCGAGAACATCGTCATCGAGCTGACGGCGGCGAGAGATTTCAATAAATTCATGCTGAATGTGCTGGTCAGATAACAAAGGCGGAAATAGTATCACGATAACGCGGGCGGAACAGAAAAACCCGCCGTTATCGTGGCTTAACCCAGTCCGGCGTGGTCAGTGCGGTCAGAACATGGTCGCGCCACCGGCCGTTAATCATCAGATACTCTTTTGCATAGCCCTCTTTCTCAAACCCGAGCCGGGCAAGGAGTTGCCCGCTGCGCTGATTGTGGGGCATATAGTTTGCCATAATACGGTGCATGCCCTGCTGGCGCTGCATATAGCGGAGAGTCGGTTCCAGCGCTTCCTGCATATAATGCTGTCCCTGCCATTTTTCGCCCAGTGTATAGCCGAGAAAACAGGCATGAAATACGCCGCGGATAACATTACTGTAGTTCGCCACGCCCATTACCTCATTTTCCGCTTTATCCAGCAGCAAAAAATGAAATGCGATGCCCTGCCGGTGCATATCCGTCATCAGCTGTAAGCGGGATGACCAGCCGGAAGGATGATAATGGCTGCGGTCACGCAGAGGTTCCCATGGCTTCAGAAATTCTTCATTTTCACAGTAATATTCACTGATGCGGTACGCGTCCCGCTCATGTGCCAGACGAACCACCATTCTGTCCGTGTCAAAACGAAGCTGCGGCGTATTTGCGCGGTAGCCGAACAACATAATTCCTCTCTCAGAAGGCCGTAATCAAGGTGTGCTTAACCACGTTCCGTCGATAAAAAAATATCATCCTGAATTCTCTGTTATCAGACGCTGAATAAACAGAGAATAGAAGGTGTAATCATCTCCCTTTTTTCTATTCCTTTCAATATTTAATGTGGTGCTGAATGTCACTTGTCAGACAAGCCCGGACGCTGGGTAAGTACTGGTTGCTGGTGGATAACCTTCTGGTTGTTCTCGGCTTCTTTGTGGTTTTCCCGCTGATCTCAATCCGTTTTGTTGAACAACTTGGCTGGGCGGGGATTGTGGTCGGGTTTGCGCTGGGGCTGCGACAGTTTGTCCAGCAGGGGCTGGGGATTTTCGGCGGCGCTATTGCTGACCGTTTCGGTGCCAAACCGATGATTGTCATCGGCATGTTTCTCCGTGCCGGCGGGTTCGCCCTGATGGCCATGGCGGATGAGCCGTGGATACTCTGGCTGTCCTGTGTGCTTTCCGCCATCGGCGGTACACTGTTTGACCCGCCGCGCACCGCGCTGGTGATCAAACTGACCCGCCCGTATGAGCGTGGTCGTTTTTACTCGCTGCTGCTGATGCAGGACAGTGCCGGAGCCGTGATCGGGGCGCTGCTCGGCAGCTGGCTGCTTATCTATGATTTCCATCTGGTCTGCTGGGCGGGCGCGGCAATTTTTATCATTACCGCGCTGTGTAACGCCTGGTTACTGCCCGCTTACCGCATCTCCACCACCCGCACGCCGGTCAGAGAGGGACTGACCCGCGTGCTGCGCGATAAACGGTTTTCCCGCTATGTGCTGACGCTGACCGGCTACTTTATTCTCTCCGTGCAGGTGATGCTGATGTTCCCGATTATCGTCAACGAACTGGCGGGCACGCCGGCGGCGGTGAAATGGATGTATGCCATTGAAGCCGCGTTATCGCTGACTCTCCTTTATCCTCTGGCCCGCTGGAGTGAAAAACATTTCCGGCTGGAAACCCGTCTGATGGCAGGGCTGTTCCTGATGAGCCTGAGTATGTTCCCGGTCGCGCTGACACATTCACTGCATGTATTATTCGCGATTATCTGTTTGTTCTATTTAGGCTCGGTAATCGCCGAACCGGCACGGGAAACCCTCAGCGCCTCACTGGCGGACCCGCGTGCACGCGGCAGTTACATGGGCTTCAGCCGTCTCGGGCTGGCATTCGGCGGTGCCATCGGCTATACCGGCGGCGGCTGGCTGTATGATTTGGGTAAAGAAATGCAATTACCTGAACTTCCCTGGTTTTTACTCGGTACAATCGGGCTGATTACACTAATAGCACTTTACCGCCAGTTTAACCCGAAGAAGATCAGCCCTGCCGTATTAAATTGATCCGGATATTTTGGATTTGCCGCAGCACAGGTTAGTATCAGGTGGTATACAACAGGAGATACCGATGAGATTATTTCTTTTTACCGCGGCACTGGTCGCAGCAACGGTTTTAACAGGCTGTGATAAATTAACGGAAATCAGTGTCAGTGAAGAGACGATTAACAGTGCGGTGGCAGAGAATATCCGGCTGAACAAACAGATTGGTATGGACGGTGTGGCAGATGCGGATTTTACCCTGGTAAAGCTGCTCACCGAGATTGGCCGTGAAGAACCGGGTAAAGTCAAACTGACCGCAATCGGCTCGCTGAAGCTGGTGTCGCTGTTCGGCTCACGCGATTTCACCATCTCAATGACCCTCAGTGCCGCGCCGTATTTTGATGCAACCAGCGGGTCAATCTATATGCGGGATATTGAAATCACCAATTACACGCTGGACCCGGACAAATGGGACACCCTGATTTCCGCACTGATCCCCTACCTCAATCATACACTGAGCACTTTTTTCAATATCACACCGGTTTATGTACTGAATGCGGATAATACCGCCGAAGCAGCTGCGAAGAAGTTTGCCAAGGGCATTGAGATCCGCCTGGGACGGATAGTTATTCCGTTAACTGAATAAACAATGATAAAAATTTTTAATTGTGCCAATAAATTATTAATTCACTGAATTATGATACCGTTCCTTAACTATCCCGTCAGGAACGGTATTATTTTCCCGTTTCGCAAAAGAATGTGACGAAAATTCAAAGCATACGAAAAGATACCGGGGCATCCTATTCTGACATATCTGCAATACTTACCACGAAAATAAGAATGAAATTCTTATTTATCTGCTGCCGAAGATAAAATTAATTTGTGATTGACCGCTTTCTTCTGAATCTGTCTGATTCGTTTTTGATGATATGTGTTTCACAATTCATAAACATTTTTAACACCGAAGCCATCCATTTCAGTAACATCAAAAAATGACCATTTACGGATAAGGATCATCTGATGCTGACACTGATTGGACTGCTGATCATCATTTCTATTGTCGTTTTGCTGATGACAGGAAAAACCAGTCCTGTAATTGCTATGTCTGTTATTCCCCTGCTCGGTGCCCTGCTGGCCGGCTATTCTCTGACTGAAATTACCGCTTTTTTTGATTATGGCATCAAAAAAGTTGCTAATGTCGCGGTGATGTTTCTTTTTGCCATTCTGTTTTTCAGCATTATGAAAGATCTGCACATCTTCAATCCGTTTATCCGCCTGATGATTGGGCTGACGCGGGGAAATGTGGTGATTGTCGCCATGGTCACAGCTCTGGTGGCCGCCGTTGTGCATCTCGACGGCTCCGGTGCAGCCACTTTTCTGATTATCATTCCGGCGTTTCTGCCTATCTACCGGCGGCTGGGCATGAGCCCGTATCTGATGCTGCTGCTGATGTGTATGAGCATGGGGGTGATGAATATGGTGCCGTGGGGCGGGCCGCTCGGCCGGGCATCAGCCGTGACCGGGATTTCCGCCTCTGTGCTGTGGCAGCCGCTTATCCCGGTGCAAATCATCGGTATTACCGCATCCGTGCTGGTTGCCGCGCTGTTCGGCCTGCGGGAGAAGCGCCGTATCGCGCGTGCTGCACAATACGGCACCACGCCGTATGAGCAGGATTCTCTTCTTGAACTGTATGATGAAGCAGATAATGAATACGGTACAGAAAAACCACAGTGGTTTTTTATCAATATGTCACTGATCCTGCTGGCTATTCTCAGTCTGGCTCTGGGATGGCTCGCGGCACCCTATATTTTTATGCTGGCACTTTCTGCGGCACTCATCGTGAATTACCCGAAACCGAAAGACTAGGTTGCGGCAATTAATCATCATGCCCCGCAGGCATTATCCATGGCGGCAATTATTCTTTCTGCCGGAGTATTCCTGGGAATTATGGATAAAGGCGGAATGCTGGAATCTGTCGCCAAAGATTTGCTGCTGATTATTCCGGGACATATGGCCTCCGAATTCCATATTATTATCGGGATAATCGGGGTGCCGCTGGACATATTTACCAGCACCGACGCTTATTATTTTGCATTGCTGCCGATTGTCCGTGATGTGGTGGCTTCCGCAGGTATTCCGCCGGCCGATGTGGTGTATGCGCTGGCAATCGGTAACAACGCCGGTACGTTTGTCAGCCCGTTCTCACCGGCTGTCTGGCTGGCAGTGGGGATTGCCGGGGTGGATATGGGACGCCATCTGCGCTACTCCTTCTTCTGGATCTGGCTGTTCAGCTTTATCACGCTGGCAGCAGGCTGGTTCCTGGGGCTGTTCTGAACCGGAAAGGAAACAAAAAGCCCGGTCAGAAGACCGGGCCGGGAATCATATGTGACAACGTCACACATCAATCATTATTTTCGTCTTCTTCATCATCTTCTGTCAGCTCTTCATACAGAGCTGACAGTGCTTCACGGGTCAGAATCGCCAGAGTGCGGTAAAACCCGTGCCGGGCATGTGACTCGACTTTCCCGAGAAATGCATCACTCCACGGCAGCAGATAATCCGCAAACAACGCGGTCTGGGCGCTGACTTCATCTTCCTGAGCCTGATCTTCCAGCCAGGACGCCGCCAGCAGCAGAGAACCAAAACTGTCTGTTACTGCGTCTGTCAGCGGCATACCACGTTCACTGAGAAACTGACGAACTTCACTTTCCGGCTCACCGGTATAGTCCGACCGGTACTGAGCCACCGCCCCGTCAGCAAACAGCTGCTGATAGTCCGCCGCCAGTTCTGCGGTATCACTATATTCAGCCAGTCTGGTCAGCAGTGCGTCCTGTTCCAGCGGCCAGTGGGCTTTGAGCTGCCCCTGCTTAATCATTGTCAGAACCGGCGCCAGCACAGGATCAGCCGGCACGCGGTTAAACAGTGTTCCGAGCAGGCGGCAGACCAGTGAAAATTCATTCATACTTCAAATCCTTATTAACTGAGTTGCCGCCATTGTCCGGATTGTCTTTATCCGTGTAAAGAATTAATACCCCAGTTCCATATTCACCACACCCTGCGGTGCTTCGCCCCGCTCAATCCGCTCAATATTCGCGACAATGGCTTTCATCGCCTCTGACGGAATGGTAAATGCGGCAATGTGCGGTGTGACATCCACTCTCGGGTGTGTCCAGAACGGATGCATTTCCGGCAGCGGCTCGGTGGCGAAGACATCCAGGCTTGCACCGGCAATCTGCCCGTCATCAATCGCTTCCAGCAGATCGTTATCCACCAGATGCGAGCCGCGCGCCAGGTTAATCAGGTAAGAACTCTGCGGCAGTTTGCTGAACAGAGACTGGTTGAGTATCCCGCGTGTCTGCGGGGTGTCCGGCAGCAGGTTAATCAGCAGGCGGCTGTGACTTAAGAATTCATCCAGCTGGTCGTTGCCGTGGAAACCGGTCACGCCCGGGATCTGTTTTGGTGTCCGGCTCCAGCCATGAACCTTAAACCCGAACTCCGCGAGTTTCTCCGCCACGGAACGCCCGAGAACACCGGTTCCCAGCACCCCAATTTCAAATTCATCAAATGTGAACGCAGGTTGTGCTTTCCAGATACGCTGTTCCTGCTGACGTTTGTAGATATCCATTTTGCGGAAATACCACAGCGCTTTGGCAACTGCGTACTCCTGCATCTGCGCCCCCATCCCGGTATCTTCGAGGCGGATCACCGGTACCCCGGCAGGCAGTGTGCCCGGATTCGCCTGCTCCTGCTTCAGAATGGCATCCACCCCGGCACCCAGTGCAAAGACACCTTTCATGGTGGTCCGCCCGGACAGACACTCACGCGGCGGTAACCACACCAGGGCATAATCCGCCGGCTGGTTATCACCCGGAACCCATTTGCGGATATCAGCCTGCGGCAGATGTTTTTTCATGCCGTTGATCCACAGCTCAGAATCAAAAAAAGGATGGTAGAAAATAATATTCATGCGGCGCTCCTCTGTTTTTTTACCAGCCTGATAGGATTACGCAAAGAATTCAAGCCCCGGACAGATTTTCACCTCGTTAAAATGTTGTTATTGTTAACTGACCTGCATAATTTTCCGGCAAATAGTTTTCCGCTGAAAAAAATCACCGGTCACTTTTTATGCGGCCGGTACTGTGTTTTTACCGGAACCGCTATGTTAATCACCAATATGCTGTTTTTTTAATTAAACGAACGAAAAAACACATTTTTTTTCATGGAGTGTATTGACGGGTTACGTCGCTTCCCCTATAGTAGCGCCCCGTTGCAGCGAGATATCAACGCAACGAACAGTACCCCGGTGAGGTGTCCGAGTGGCTGAAGGAGCACGCCTGGAAAGTGTGTATGCGCGAAAGTGCATCGAGGGTTCGAACCCCTCTCTCACCGCCACATTAAGAAAAAAGCCTGCTGAGCAATCAGCAGGCTTTTTTCGTTTCCGCCTTTTCTTTTTTTGTGCTGCAATCATGACCAGCGGCAGAATATCCTGTTTTATTACACCTTAACTTCTTCATATTTTTGATTTTATTTTAATATCCGCTATTGTATACAACGTCATTTGATGTATCTCAGCTAAATCTCTCTCTGTTTTGCGTACACTAATGCGCTTTGGCGTCTCCCTATTTTTTTCATATGACTCAGAGGTGACAGTTGTCCGGAAATGAAAATTTCAACATTTAAAGGATTATCTCTTTTTTCTGCATTAATTGACTCGTGCTGGAAACAGCCTTACTCCGTTTCCCGTCTGATAAAAGATACCATTGCGGGTATCACCGTCGGGATTATTGCTATCCCGCTGGCCATGGCTCTGGCTATCGGCAGTGGTGTGGCACCGCAATATGGCCTGTATACGGCTGCTATCGCCGGTATTGTGATTGCGGTGACCGGCGGCTCCCGTTTCAGTGTCTCCGGGCCGACCGCCGCGTTTGTGGTGATCCTCTACCCCGTTTCCCAGCAGTTCGGATTGGGCGGGTTACTGATAGCCACGCTGATGTCTGGGATTATCCTGCTGGCGATGGGTCTGGCGCGTTTCGGTAAACTCATTGAATATATTCCGATTTCTGTGGTGCTCGGCTTCACCTCGGGGATTGCGATCACTATCGCCACCATGCAGGTGAAAGACTTTTTCGGCCTGACCATGGCGTATGTGCCGGAAAACTATGTGGATAAGGTGATTGCCCTTGTCAAAGCTATGCCGACCATTAATCTCTCCGATACCCTGATTGGCGTGACCACCCTGCTGGTACTGATTTACTGGCCCAAGCTGAAACTGCGTCTGCCCGGCCACCTCCCCGCCGTGATTGCCGGGATGCTGGTGATGCTGGTGCTGTCACTGTTCGGTATGGAAGCGGCCACCATCGGCTCCCGCTTCAGTTATACCCTGGCGGACGGCACGCAGGGTGCGGGAATTCCGCCGATTCTGCCGCAATTTATCCTGCCGTGGAATTTACCGACCTCGGACGGCAAAGAATTTGTGTTCAGCTGGGCCACGATTACGGCGCTGATGCCTGCCGCTTTTTCGATGGCAATGCTCGGCGCGATTGAATCGCTGCTTTGTGCCGTCGTGCTCGACGGGATGACCGGCAAAAAACATAACTCCAACGGGGAATTGCTGGGCCAGGGGCTGGGTAATATCACCGCGCCGTTCTTCGGCGGTATCACCGCCACTGCCGCGATTGCCCGCTCTGCCGCTAACGTGCGCGCCGGAGCCACATCACCGGTCTCTGCCATTATCCACTCCCTGCTGGTGTTGCTGACCCTGCTGGTTCTGGCACCACTGCTCTCGTATCTGCCGCTGGCCGCGATGTCCGCCCTGCTGCTGCTGGTGGCGTGGAATATGAGTAAAGCGGCAAAAGTGATTGAACTTATCCGCCGCGCACCGAAAGACGATATTATCGTGCTGCTGTTGTGCCTGAGCCTCACGGTACTGTTTGATATGGTGATCGCCATCAGTGTCGGGATTGTGCTGGCTTCACTGCTGTTTATGCGCCGTATCGCTAATATGACGCGGCTGAGTGAATCCTCTTATACCGATCACGATAAAGGCCTGCTGGTGGTCCGTGTTAACGGCCCGCTGTTCTTTGCCGCTGCCGAGCGGATTTTTGATGACCTGAAAGTCAAAAGTGCGGGATATCACACCATTGTGATGCAATGGGACGCGGTGCCGGTACTGGATGCGGGCGGATTAAAAGCGTTTCGCCGTTTTATTGATGAAGCCGGTGTGGACACCCATATTGTGGTCACCGATATCCCGTTCCAGCCGCTGAAAACCCTGGCACGGGCACGGATTGTGCCGGTTGAGAATAAAATCAGCTTTTACCCGTCAGTCAGCAAAGCACTGATTGAACTGGGGCTGATGGACGGTGTGACATCTGAGGCATGATGACGTCAGTGTTCAGGTTATACTGAGTACAGCGGCGGACGGTAATGTCCGCCGTTTCTTTATCTGTCACCGGAGAAAAATTATGGCAGTATTTCGTCTTCCCTTCCTTAACTGGCTGATTATCAATGGTATTGCAGCAGTCTGGCTGTATGCCAAAGATGCACTGGTGATTCAGTTCAGCGGATGGAGTGGTATTTTGGCCATATTAATCGGGCTGGAAAGCCTCGGCTGGATTGGCGCGTCACTGGTGTACTTCCGCCGCCATAACACCACGCCGAACCCGCTCGGCGAAGCCACGCATCTGATCACCGGCGGGCCGTTCCGGCTATCACGTAATCCGGTTTATCTCGCACTGACCACTGCCTGTATCGGATTTGCGCTGCTGACCCATTCATATTATTTTCTTATCGGCGGACTGATTTTCTGGCTGATCACCGATCTGTTCAGCATCCCGCAAGAAGAGAAATTCCTTGCCGGAAAATTTAAACAGGAATGGACGGCATATTGTCAGCAGACACGGCGCTGGTTGTGATAACACGTATTGCAAATCAGATTGCGCTGCCCTGACCACCGTTTGCCAGCAGATACTGCCACAGGCCGTTCATACCGAGCCAGCGATTGCTGCACCAGTCCGGTGCCAGTAAGGTCGGGCGCCGCGCGCTAGCGCAGATGCGGTGATAAATAACATCCGGCGGGGTGTGGCGGATCATTTCTCCGGCGGTGGTGACATATTCTTCGAGAGAGATTGTGGGTAAGCGCCCCGCCCGCCAGGCTTTTGCCATCGTGCTGCCGTCCACAATATGCAGCGGATGCAGTTTGATACCTTCAACGCCGGTATCCAGCACACGCTCAAGTGTAATGAGATTATCAGCGGCCGTTTCCCCCGGCAGACCGGTGATCAGGTGACAGCACACTTTCAGCCCGCGTTCACGGGCGGCCCGGGTGGTGGCCTGATAACAGGCAAAATCATGACCACGGTTGATGCGCTTCAGGGTTTTATCATGCGCGGTCTGCAATCCCAGCTCCAGCCACACCTCATAGCCCTGCTGCTGATAGCGCTGAAGCAGATCCAGCACCGCCACCGGCACACAATCCGGCCGGGTGCCGACACACAATCCCACCACATCCGCCTGTGTCAGTGCAGATTCATACATTTCACGCAGCAGTTCAACTTCCGCATAGGTGCTGGTATACGCCTGAAAATAGGCAAGATAGCGTTTGGCGCGGGTGATTTTGCCGGATTGCTGACTCAGTTGATCCTCAATGGAATCATACTGCGCATTTTCATCCGCAAAAGAGGCCACATTACAGAAAGTACAACCGCCGCGCCCGAGGGTGCCGTCACGGTTGGGGCAGCTGAAGCCGCCGTGGAGGGTAATTTTATGGATTTTTTCGCCATAACGGCGCTGAAGATCAGCGCCGAACATGTTAACGACTGTGTGAAGCTGCATCGGAAATTATTCAGTATCCAGCTCAGGGAAGCTTTTCACCAGATCGTCAATCGCTTTAACCTGTTGCAGGAACGGTTCCAGTTTTGCCAGCGGCAGTGCGGAAGGACCATCACAACGGGCATTATCCGGGTCCGGATGCGCTTCCAGGAACAGACCGGCCAGACCAACCGCCATCCCGGCACGGGCCAGTTCAGCCACCTGACCGCGGCGACCGCCGGATGCGGCACCAAACGGGTCACGGCATTGCAGGGAGTGCGTGACATCGAAAATCACCGGGCAACCGCCGGAGGCTTTTTCCATCACTTTAAAGCCCAGCATATCCACAACCAGATTGTCATAACCGAAATTTGCACCGCGATCACATAAAATAATCTGGTCATTGCCGCCTTCACGGAATTTATCCGCGATATTACCGACCTGCCCCGGGCTGATAAACTGTGGTTTTTTGATGTTAATGACCGCGCCGGTTTTTGCCATCGCTTCCACCAGGTCAGTCTGACGCGCCAGGAAGGCCGGTAACTGGATCACGTCCACTACGTCCGCCACCGGCTGCGCCTGCCAGGATTCGTGAACATCAGTGATTATTTTAACGCCGAAGGTTTTTTTCAGCTCTTCAAAAATCTTCATCCCTTCCTCAAGACCCGGACCACGGTAAGAGTTGATGGAAGAGCGGTTTGCTTTGTCAAAAGAGGCTTTGAAGACATACGGAATATTCAGCTTCTGCGTGACAGTCACGTAATGTTCGCAGATTTTCATCGCCAGATCGCGGGATTCAAGTACATTCATGCCGCCGAACAGAACAAACGGTAGCGCGTTGCCGACACGAATATCCCCGATAGATACGACTTTCTGTTGCATGGTATAACCTTTTGGCAGAGGCAATTAAATTGCGTTTATGAAAATATTTAAAGCGATATCAGCTTGTCAATGCAGAACGATATGCTGCTGCTCGTATGTATGGATCTGCATTTTTATCATTTCAGATACGGGGTCCTGCGGACATTGCTCAATAAAATAGTTCAGGTCGGAAACCGCGATATGACTGCAATCCAGCTGGGCATAAATCAGCCCGCGATCGCGGATTTCATACGGGTCATCCGGATCAAATAATAAAATGGTTTCGCTGACTTTCAGTGCCTGCTCCATTTTTTTCTCTTCCATCAGCGCGACTTTAATACTGTCGAGGTATTTGCGCACTACATGGCTGTTTTCGGCTTCTTCGAGATCATCGCCGGTCAGGTGATGTGCCGGACTGACCGTGCCTTTAATCCAGACATCCAGCGTGTGCTGATCCAGCAAATCGCCGTTAATCGGGTTGATAAACAGCGTATCGTCGTCAAGATCGGCACGCAGAATAAGCTGAGTCGGGAAAACAACCGGCACAACCGGCAGACCGATGGCCTGTGCAATATGCAGAAACAGGATGCCGAGCGAAACCGGCGAACCGCGCTGCGTGCGCAGCACATTGTCCAGCCACAGGGTGTCAGACAATGAATAAACACCGCTGGCACCACCGAACTGCCATTTATGGTAAAAGAGGGTAATCAGTGTCTGTAAACAGGTCTGTTCGTCGGACTGCGGCGGGAGGCGTTTACGGGTCTGGCGGATAAGTTCATTGATGTGTGTCTCTGCCTTTTCCCGGTCAAAATCAGGGCGGACAGCTTTCAGCACTAACATAATGCCGCTCAGTAACGGCGCACCATTGAATTCAAAATCGGCAATGCTTTTCATTTCTCTTCCCGTAGACCTAAAGTAACCCGATCATTTCCGCCATAATCGCGGCGGGTTTCCACCCGGTAAAATCCGTTTTTCCGGAACAGTTCACGAACAGCCTCTCCCTGCCGCCAGCCGTGTTCCACAATCAGCCACCCGCCGGGTGTCAGATAATGTGCGGACTGCGCAGCGATTTCCGCCAGATCGGCCAGGCCGTTCTGCGGAGCAACCAGTGCACTGCGCGGCTCGAAACGGACATCTCCCTGCTCCAGATGCTCATCATTCTCATCAATATATGGCGGGTTACTCACTATCATAGCAAATTGATGAATCGGCAGTGAAGCAAACCAGCGACTTTCTTTAAACACCGTGTTTGTCAGTCCCAGACGGGCGGCATTACGCTGTGCCAGTGCCACAGCATCAGGCTGAATATCCGCCCCGGTCACGTGACAGTCCGGCCGTTCGGAAGCCAGCGCCAGCGCAATCGCACCGGTGCCGGTACCGAGATCCAGAATATCGCAGGATGATGCCGGTAACAATTCCAGTGCCGCTTCCACCAGACATTCGGTATCCGGACGCGGGATCAGTGTGGCGGGAGACACTTCCAGCGGCAGTGACCAGAATTCACGCACACCCGTGATATACGCCACCGGCTCGCCCTGCTCCCGGCGGACAAGCAGCGCCTCAAGACGCTGCTGTTCATCCCCGCTGAGCGGCGTTTCATCAAATGCAATAATGTAGCTGCGGGTGCGGCCGGTGACAAACGTCAGCAGAATCTCCGCATCCCGTTTCGGGCTGTCACTGTGATTTAAACGGCTGACAGCTTCCGTCAGCCAGGTCCGGAACGTCATCAATCCTGCTCAGACAGCGCCGCGAGCTGATCTGCCTGATATTCGTTCACCAGCGGCTGGATCAGTGAATCCAGCTTGCCTTCCATCACCTCATCCAGACGGTACAGCGTCAGGTTGATGCGGTGATCTGTCACCCGCCCCTGCGGGAAGTTATAGGTGCGGATACGATCCGAACGGTCGCCGGAACCCAGCAGATTGCGGCGCTCAGAGGCTTCCGCCTCATGGCGGCGGGATTCTTCCGCCGCCTTGATACGCGCCGCCAGCACCGACAGTGCTTTGGCTTTGTTTTTATGCTGCGAACGCTCGTCCTGACACTCCACCACAATCCCGCTCGGGATATGAGTGATACGGATAGCGGAGTCCGTGGTGTTAACGTGCTGACCACCGGCTCCGGATGAGCGGAAGGTATCAATACGCAGATCCGCCGGGTTGATATCCGGCAGTTCCGCTTCAGGCACTTCCGCCAGCACTGCGACAGTACAGGCAGAGGTATGGATACGGCCCTGGGATTCGGTTTCCGGCACACGCTGCACACGGTGACCGCCGGATTCAAACTTCAGGTTCCCGTACGCATTTTCACCGGCGACTCTGAAAATTATCTCTTTATATCCGCCGTGCTCGCCATCGTTACTGTTCATAATCTCAATCCGCCAGCGGCGTGATTCCGCATAACGGCTGTACATGCGGAACAGATCACCGGCAAACAGCGCCGCTTCATCACCACCGGTGCCTGCACGGACTTCCAGGAAGCAGTTGCGTTCATCATCCGGATCTTTCGGCAGTAATAAGACCTGTAATTCCTGCTCTAAGGTTTCATTCCGCAGTTTTGCGTCTTTCAGCTCTTCCTGTGCCATTTCCTTCATTTCAGGATCATCAAGAAGCATTTGCGCGGTTTCGATATCATCCTGAATGGTCTGCCAGGCTTCAAAACATTTCGCAATGTCAGTCAGTTGCGCATATTCTTTCGACAAGGCACGGAATTTATTCTGATCAGCGATAACACCGGCGTCCGCAAGGTGCGCCTGAATTTCTTCATAACGTTCTTTCAATGCTTCCAGTTTTGCGACAATAGAAGGCTTCATTCGTAGTCTGCTACCTTAAAAAATATATAGAGGAAGTTAATGATGCTCCAGCCCGAGGCTGTCGCGTAACAGAGTCAGCCGGCCGGTATCACCGTCACCGGCGGCCTGCTGAAGTGATTTGGTCGGTGCGTGGATCAGGCGGTTGGTCAGTTGCTGAGACATCTGGTTGATGACCTCTTCCGGGTCATGCCCCTGCTGAATCAGTGCCACCGCTTTTGCGGCCATTGCGGCACGGATTTCTTCGGCCTGCTCACGGTATTCACGGATAGTATTTACCGCGCTCTGGGCGCGCAGCCATTCCATAAAGTGCCCGCTCTCCTGCACCACAATGGATTCCGCCTGTTGTGCTGCCACCTGACGCTGCGCCAGATTGTGCTCAATAATCGCCTCGAGGTCATCCACCGTGTAGAGATAGACGTTACTGAGCTTTTCCACATCGGCTTCAATATCCCGGGGAACCGCGATATCCACCAGCAGTACAGGCCGGTTACGGCGGGCTTTAAGAGCACGTTCCACCATACCTTTACCGATAATCGGCAACGGGCTGGCCGTGGAGCTGATAACAATATCCGCCTCCGCCAGCCGGCTGTCGATTTCCGGCAGTGTGATCACCTCTGCATTGACTTCCTGCGCCAGCACGCGGGCCCGTTCACGGGTCCGGTTGGCGATCATCATATGTTTTACGCCGTGCTCGTTCAGGTGACGGGCAACCAGTTCAATGGTTTCCCCCGCCCCGACCAGCAGGATATTCAGTTTGGATAAGGATTCGAAAATCTGACGCGCCAGTGTACAGGCCGCAAATGCTACCGATACCGCATTGGCACCGATATCCGTTTCAGTGCGTACCCGTTTGGCAACAGAAAAGGATTTCTGGAACAGACGCTCCAGTTCCCTGGAAAGTGAACGGTGTGTCTGCGATTGCGCAAAGGCTTTTTTGACCTGCCCCAGAATCTGCGGCTCACCGAGTACCAGAGAATCCAGCCCGCTGGCCACGCGCATCAGATGACTGACGGCGTCATTATCCTGATGCCAGTAAAGGCTGGACATCAGTTCCTGCGGGTTGATGTTGTGATAGCGGCACAGCCAGTCAATCAGCTGATTCCGCTGATCATTCTGTTCATCCACACTGAGATAGATTTCTGTCCGGTTGCAGGTAGACAGCACAACGCCGCCGCTCACGGACGGTTGTTCGAGCAGATTGGTTAATGCCGCTTCCATGCTGTCCGGTGAGAACGTCACTTTCTCACGCAAGGCCACAGGCGCGGTTTTATGGTTAATGCCGAGAGCTAATAAAGTCATATCCTGCAATACAGACCGGGGTAAGTGTGTAAAATACCGGTTAAGTATACCGGAAATCAACACCCTTACTAAGGATAACTGCATGCATTTTAGCAGCCGGTTCCGCGCAATTAAAGCGTTAAACGGGAAACCGTGATAATAAGCACGTAATGTGATGCGCAACAGTCTGTGTCAGCCGGGCGGATAATTGCGTAAATCAGCGTAAGAGAGGTAGGAAACAGCCACTGAAACAGGCACAATACTGTTATTGCTTTGATAAGTTGTTAAAGGAAATTACAACGTGGCCTCTATTCAATTACCGCGCTTTATCCGGTTACTGCCCCTGTGCAGCCTGATACTTGCCGCCTGTACTCTGCCCGACAATACAGAGAAAGGCGATGTTTCCGCCACCTCTGCCGGCTGGAAAGCACAGACAGAACACATTAATCAGTTACAGCGTTATCAGACACGCGGATCATTTGCCTACATCGGTGCAACACAAAAAACGTATGCCCGTTTTTTCTGGCAGCAATACTCCCCCGACAGCTACAAGCTGCTGCTTACCAACCCGGTCGGCAGTACCGAACTGGAACTGATTGTCAAAGACGGTCAGACTCAGCTGACTGACAACAAAGGCCAAAAATATTACAGTGATGATCCGGACAGTATGATTTACCAGCTGACCGATATGACCATCCCGATGGAAAACCTGCGTCAGTGGATTGTCGGCCTGCCGGGTGACGCACAGTCTTATGCCATCAGCAATCAGTATCACCTGAAAGCGCTGAACTGGTCTCAGGGTATGGAAAAGTGGAAAGTCACTTATCAGTCCTATGATGAAAAAGTGTCCCCGCAACTGCCGAACCGCCTGGATATCGAACAGGGTGATAACCGTATTAAGCTTAAAATGGATTCATGGACACTCAACTGACATCACTGACCTGGCCGTCGCCTGCCAAGCTGAACCTGTTTTTATATATCACAGGCCGCCGCGCGGACGGTTATCACACCCTGCAAACCCTGTTTCAGTTTCTGGATCATGGTGACAGTATCACAATCACACCGCGTACTGACGGCGTGATTCGTCTGCTGACCCCGCTTGCCAGCGTACCGGATGAGCAAAATCTGGTGATCCGCGCAGCCCGTCTGTTACAGAACTATGCCCGTGAGCATCAGCTGACGTCAGATTTACCCGGTGCGGATATTGCTGTTGAAAAAATTCTGCCGATGGGCGGTGGTATCGGCGGTGGTTCCTCCAATGCGGCCACCGTTCTTATCGCCCTGAACTATCACTGGCAGTTACAGTTGCCCGATGACACTCTTGCAGAACTGGGCGTCACCCTCGGTGCTGATGTCCCGGTATTTGTCTGGGGTCACGCTGCAATTGCTGAAGGAATAGGCGAAATTCTGCACCCGGCATCTCCCCCGGAGTGCTGGTATCTGGTTGCACACCCCGGAATTTCGGTTCCGACACCGCTTATCTTCACAGATCCGCAATTAATTCGCGACACGCCGATCCGCTCTCTGCCCGCATTATTACAGGCTCCGTACGCAAATGACTGTGAACCGATCGCAAGAAAACGTTTTCGTGAGGTTGATGAGCTTCTTTCCTGGCTGCTACAATATGTTCCGTCACGCCTGACCGGTACGGGTGCATGTGTGTTCGGAGAGTTCGAAAACCAGGCAACCGCCCGACAGGTGTTAATTAACGCGCCGGCGTGGGTGAAGGGCTTTGTGGCACGTGGTGTCAACATTTCGCCGCTTCATCAGTTCCGCGCTGGTTTACTGTAATTGCCCCTGATTCCGTCCCCGGACGCTTTCAGGTTCACAATTCAATCTCTCTGGACGCATGCCTGAGGTTTTTCTCGTGCCTGATATGAAGCTTTTTGCTGGTAACGCCATCCCGGAACTAGCACAACGTGTTGCCAACCGCCTGTACACTAACCTCGGAGACGCTGCGATCGGTCGTTTCAGCGACGGTGAAGTCAGTGTTCAAATCAATGAAAACGTGCGTGGTGGTGATGTATTCATCATCCAGTCTACCTGTGCGCCGACCAACGATAACCTGATGGAACTGGTTGTTATGGTTGATGCGCTGCGCCGTGCTTCAGCGGGTCGCATCACTGCTGTTATCCCGTATTTCGGCTATGCCCGTCAGGATCGCCGCGTCCGCTCCACGCGTGTGCCAATCACCGCGAAAGTAGTCGCTGACTTCCTCTCAAGTGTGGGTGTTGACCGTGTGCTGACAGTGGATCTTCACGCTGAGCAGATTCAGGGCTTCTTTGATGTTCCGGTTGATAACGTATTCGGCAGCCCAATCCTGCTGGAAGATATGTTACAGAAAAATCTGGATAACCCGATTGTGGTTTCTCCGGATATCGGTGGTGTGGTCCGCGCCCGTGCGATTGCCAAACTGCTGAACGACACTGATATGGCTATCATCGACAAACGCCGCCCGCGTGCGAACGTTTCTCAGGTGATGCATATCATCGGTGATGTTGCCGGTCGTGACTGTGTACTGGTTGACGATATGATCGATACCGGGGGCACGCTGTGCAAAGCTGCGGAAGCACTGAAAGAACGTGGTGCGAAACGTGTGTTTGCATACGCAACTCACCCTATCTTCTCCGGCAACGCGGTGAACAATATCCGTGATTCGGTGATTGATGAAGTGATTGTCTGTGACACCATTCCGTTATCGGCAGAGATCAAAGCACTGAATAAAGTCCGTTCACTGACGTTATCCGGAATGCTGGCAGAAGCCATCCGCCGTATCAGTAATGAAGAGTCTATCTCCGCGATGTTCGAGCACTGATTTCCGAATCAGGATACACATTGCGTGTTTAACCCGTTGTGAAAACAACGGGTTTTTTGTTGGCAGGCGTTTTAACTGCTCAGGATAATAATCCGTTTACGGCATCCGGCGGCGGTAACGGCTGTGGAAATGACGCAGCCAGTAATATTTATCCGCAATGGATTCACGACGTCCGCTCAGACCAGCTCCGCCCAGCCACACCAGAGCACCGATAAAGATCCCCATCAGAGAGGCTTCGGAATAGATATCCGGCAACGGGAGTGCGAAAATAAGGACACTGACAGTAAAGGCCATACTGCCGACCATCAGTAACATACCGACAACCATCAGCAGGTTACCGAGTAATAAGGATAATTTACGTTTCATAGGGACCTCCGCCACTCTTTTGTCTGCAAACAACTCAAAGCACGAAAGTAGGAATTCCTTCTTAACACTGATTATAGCCTGAATTTACAGCTATATGTTGCGGTTCAGATCACACAGACCAAAAATAAAACATTTTATTTGGCTTATTGTGCCAAAAAGCGAAATTTAATAATTCACCACTAAATTATTGCACAAATAGTCACTTCCGTCCCGGAAGGACGTTTCTTTTGTACTCCGCGCGGGTGACGGGTAGAATAGCCCTCTTTGCAGTCAAACCTGCCTGAACAACAAGTGATACAAGTGTGAGTCAGATAAAATTAATTGTGGGGCTGGCCAACCCCGGTGCAGAATACGCCCAAACCCGCCACAATGCCGGTGCCTGGTATGTGGATGAACTGGCCCGCCGTTATAATCAGTCATTAAAATCAGAAAGTAAGTTTTACGGTTATACCGCGCGCCTGAATATTCAGGGGAATGATGTCCGCCTGCTGGTACCGGTCACCTTTATGAACCTGAGCGGCAAAGCTGTCAGCGCCCTCGCCGGTTTCTATCAGATTGCCCCGGATGAAATTCTGGTGGCACATGATGAGCTGGATCTCCCGCCCGGCGTGGCAAAAATGAAGCTCGGCGGCGGTAATGGTGGTCATAACGGCCTGAAAGATATCCAGAGCAAACTGGGCAATAATCCGGACTTTCATCGTCTGCGTATCGGCATCGGCCATCCGGGTGATAAAAGCAAAGTTGTCGGCTTTGTGCTGGGCAAGCCCCCTGCCTCCGAACAGCAACTGATTGATGAGACCATCGATGAAGCCGTGCGCTGCACCGATGTGCTGATGAAAGACGGCATGGCAAAAGCCATTTCACGGCTGCATACATTTAAAGCCGGTCAGTGAGCCGCAGGTATCGTCTGTTTATCCGTAACCGTGTATAATCGGCGGCAATTATTTAACGTGCTTGCAGGCCGCTTTGGTCTGCTGTCATTTTTAAGGTGAAGAATTTATGGGTTTCAAATGTGGTATCGTCGGTCTGCCGAACGTCGGGAAATCAACGCTGTTTAACGCGCTGACCAAAGCAGGAATTGAAGCGGCGAACTTTCCGTTCTGTACAATTGAGCCGAATACCGGCGTGGTGCCGATGCCGGATGCCCGTCTGGATGCACTGGCGGAAATCGTAAAACCACAGCGTATTCTGCCGACCACCATGGAATTCGTTGATATCGCCGGGCTGGTGAAAGGCGCATCCAAAGGTGAAGGTCTGGGTAACCAGTTCCTGACCAACATCCGTGAAACAGAAGCTATCGGCCACGTTGTCCGCTGCTTTGGCGATGATAACATTGTTCACGTTTCCGGCCGTGTTAACCCGGCAGAAGATATTGATACCATCAATACCGAACTGGCGCTGGCTGACCTCGACACCTGCGAACGCGCTATTCACCGCGTGCAGAAACGTGCCAAAGGCGGCGATAAAGACGCGAAACTGGAACTGGAAGTGCTGGAAAAATGCCTGCCGCTGCTGGAAAATGCACAGATGCTGCGCACGCTGAACCTGAACAAAGAAGAAATGGGAGCGATCCGCTACCTGAGCTTCCTGACCCTGAAACCAACCATGTACATTGCTAACGTCAATGAGGATGGCTTTGAGAACAACCCGTATCTGGATCAGGTGCGTGAAATCGCAGAGAAAGAAGGTTCAGTGGTTGTGCCGGTATGCGCGGCAATTGAATCCGATATCGCCGAGCTGGAAGATGGTGATCGCGAAGAGTTTATGGCTGACCTCGGTATCGAAGAACCGGGTCTGAACCGCGTGATCCGCGCCGGTTACTCCCTGCTCAATCTGCAAACCTATTTTACTGCCGGTGTAAAAGAAGTCCGTGCATGGACAATTCCTGTCGGCGCAACCGCCCCGCAGGCTGCCGGTAAAATCCATACTGACTTTGAAAAAGGCTTTATCCGCGCCCAGACCATCGCCTATGAAGATTTTATTCAGTTCAAAGGCGAACAAGGCGCAAAAGAAGCCGGTAAAATGCGCGCAGAAGGCAAAGATTACATTGTGAAAGACGGCGACGTGTTGAATTTCCTGTTTAATGTGTAACTACTGATAGTTGCATCTGCATATCTGCTATAGCCCATATTGATATATGGGCTATTTTTCAAAGAATGCTCTTCTGTATTTTCATTCTGATTTATTTTCAATATTCCATGATGGTTCCGGCTGAAATGGCTGAATCTGTACCTGATTACCGTTTTTCAGGCAATCATCCGTTATCTGCTTAAAATATCATCCAAACCTGTTTTCAGATAAATGTCATAGTATGACCACGGAGAAAACACTATAATTACCATGTAATACAACCACAGGGAAAAGCATCAAAGAGGACTTTATGCGTTCAATGAATAGGTTACTGCTTGAGGTTGGTTATAAGCGTAGTGAAATACATCAGTTCAGAAAGTTATGTGCTTCAGTAAATGTCGACTTTGATAAAAAAATAATAGAAACAGCAAAAAAATCTTTTTTTTACACTCTGCTATTTATATTTGTAGCATTAATAACAATACCACTTTCTTTTATATCCAAGCCAACGAATGATCTGTTTTTCATGATCCTCCCATATATATTATTTGGTTTATTTAGTCTTTTGTTTAAAACAACAAGAGAATATTTAAAATTTCCTGGGTTTATCTAAAGATAAAAACTAATACATAGTTTTAAAACTGATGAAGTCATTGGCTATTTCTATAGACAACGCCAATTTAGATGCTCTTTGTATTCCCATTTTAAAATCAGGATTCACGGCTTTAAATATTCTTCCGTCGCTGGTCGGATTATCCGGTGTCTTTATTACCGGCTGCCCGCTACGGCAATTAGCCAATACCGGACAGGGAAATACTGATGCGGCAGTCAATGTGCCGGGTATGCTGACCGGTGCGGCATTTGCACATAATTTTTCCTATGCCTCAAGCCCTGCCGGAGTGACTGAAAATGGTATTAAAAGGACTGAAAAATCGGTTACAGAAAAATTCTGTGGCATCATCTGTTATCGATGCACCGCGCAAAATAACCACAGAATGTGAAACTGCACTGGCGGTACAATTTTCAGCTGAACATGATTATGTCAATTATACCGGTGAAAATATCCGCGAAGTCTGGCAGGTTAGCGGAACAGATTATCAGCGGGTATGGGCAGACGAAACTATGTAATATCGTCGTTGCAGTATCGTGATATGGATGAAAACAATTTACAATCAGCCGCAATCAGTTCACTATCATATATTGCGTATTATCTGCTGTATATTTTAGAAAATCCGGTGGTCATCCTGTGATATCAACCCGTTCCCGAGTCATTATCCATCTGAGCAGTTTTCTGATAGTGATTTACAGCCTGACACTGCTGTTACCGATGCTGGTTGCGCTGATTGCGCGGGAGCAGAGTTTTTTTGCGTTTGCCGGCAGTTTCCTGATTTTCTTTCCCGCAGGATTAGTTTGCTGGTACCGTAGTAAAACGAGCGGGCTGCAATTACAGACACGGGATGGTTTTTTGGTTATTGCCGTATTCTGGCTGTTATTTTCCATCATCAGCGCGATGCCGTTCTGGCTGGATGATCACCTGAATATGGCATTTGAAGATGCCTTATTTGAGGGCGTTTCCGGTATTACCACTACCGGGGCTTCGGTCTTCCATAATGTGACGGATTTACCCCGCTCCGTTTTATATTACCGTGCCCAGCTCAATTTTATCGGCGGTCTCGGTGTTATTGTTCTGGCGGTGGCGATATTCCCGCTGCTGGGTATCGGCGGAATGCGCTTATATCAGTCAGAAATGCCAGGCCCGTTTAAAGATGAAAAATTAACCCCACGCCTGGCCAGTTCAGCCCGTAATTTGTGGTTTACCTATTTATTACTGGGATTTCTCTGTACGGTTGCGTTTAAACTGGCCGGGATGTCATGGTTTGACGCATTATGTCACGGGCTTTCGACGGTTTCACTCGGCGGGTTTTCCACTTACAGTGAAAGTATCGGTTATTTTAACAGTTCTGCAATTGAGCTGGTGGCAGGCGCATTTTCATTATTATCCGCCGTAAACTTTACCCTCTATTTTGTGGCGCTGGCAAAACGCAGCCTGAAACCCTTATTCAGTAATACAGAATTACGTTTCTATTTTGCTGTGGCCGCCTTTATTATTGCGCTGGTCTTTTTTGAAGTCTGGCGGGCAAATATGTATTCCTCTGCGGAAGAGTCTTTTGTACATGCCTTTTTTCTGACCAGTTCCATGCTGACGGATAACGGACTTGCCACCGGTGATTATGCACAATGGCCGTCTCATATTATTGTACTTTTATTATTTGCCAGCTTTTTCGGCGGTTGTGTCGGTTCCACCTGCGGCGGAATAAAAACTATCCGGTTTTTAATTCTCTCCAAACAGAGCTGGCGGGAAGTCTATTCTCTTATCCATCCGCGGGCACAAACACTGATAAAAGTCGGTGATACTGTTGTTCAGTATCGGTTGATTAACTCAGTGCTGAGTTTTTTCTTCCTTTATATTATCAGTACCTGCTTTTTTATCTGGTGCCTTAACCTGATGGGGTATGATTTAATGACTTCGTTTGCCAGTGTGGCGGCCTGTATTAATAATATGGGACTTGGATTCGGCTTAACGGCGCCCGGGTTCGGGGAGATCTCTCCGGCGGCAAAATATCTGCTCTGCTTCGCCATGTTATTAGGCCGTCTGGAGATATATACCCTGCTGGTGCTGTTATCGGTCAGTTTCTGGCGTAACTGGCCGTAGCCCTGTCACATTCTCAGCGCAAACGCATTGGTTTTCCCTGTGTTTTTGATTACCGTGATCGGTAGTCAAAATAAGAAACAGGGAAAGCCGTATGTCTTCATCTGATAGTATCCTTCGTAAAATCACCGTCCTTCTCGATAACCACCACGCCCGTTATGAAATCATGAGCCATGATGCGCTCGGTTTTACCTCTGATGAAGTCGCTCAGGTGCGCGGCGTTGAACTGGGGCAGTGCTCCAAAGCCGTGGTACTGAAGGTGAAAGGTAATGGAGTGAAGAAAAATGTGCTGGCGGTATTACCCGGAGATGAAAAAATTAACGGCGAAAAACTGGCTGGTTTTTTCGGTGGCAAAAAGATCTCTTTTGCCACCGCTGAACAGGTAAAAGAGCTAACAGATTGCGTTCCGGGCGCACTCGCACCGTTTACCTTTAATCCGGAGCTGGAGCTGGTGATTGATCCGGTACTGTTTGAACGTTACAGCGATATCGCTTTTAATGCCGGCACACTGACAGAAACCATTGTTCTGAATGCGGATGATTACCGGACGATTGTGAAACCACAGGAATTCAGTTTTATTCTGTGATACGGTTTCGCTCATGAATAAAAATAGCTTATAAATCAAATAATAAACAAAATAATACCTTATTTTTGTTTTTTATTTCACAAACAACAGGAGGTGTTATTTTTATAACGCGATAAAAATCACATAAAAATGCAACAGATAATCTCGTTACATAAAAAACAATCGGTTCAGCCCGATTTTATCGAAAGTTATTGATAATTTAACAAATGTCAATATAAATGATTGTATGGCAGTAAGAATAAAACACATAGATCGTTATTAATAATGGTTTTATTTGTTAATTTAATGTTATTTTGATGTGTAATTAAATTACAAAATAGAATAAATTAAACATTATAGATTTGTTTTTGTAACATTTTGATATCAATAATGGGCGCAGATCACATTTTTAAAGTCCACTCCCCCTTTTTATTATCCCTGCTCCTATAGTCAGGCTTCTATTTGGTCTCCCTGCAACACTCTCTGTATCCATATAAAAAGGGTTATTACCGATGAAGAAATCATTTTTTAAAGTCGCTGCACTATCTGTTGCGCTTTTCTCTGCCAGTGTGATGGCAAAAGAATACGAAATCGTCAACGTCGTCAAAGTCTCCGGGATCCCATGGTTTAACCAGATGGATAAAGGGGTTCAGCAGGCGGCAAAAGATCTGGGCGTGAATGCGTACCAGGTCGGGCCTTCCACACCGGACCCGGCTCAGCAGGTAAAAATTATTGAAGACCTGATTGCCAAAAAAGTCGATGCTATCACCGTTGTACCGAATGACGTGACTGTTCTTGAGCCGGTCTTTAAGAAAGCCCGCGAACAGGGCATCGTTGTGCTGACTCACGAAGCGCCGGACGGTCATAACGCTGACTGGGACATCGAAACTATCGATAACGATGCTTATGCCAAAGCGACCATGGATGAACTGGCGAAAAACATGGGCGGCAAAGGCGGCTATGTGATTTATGTCGGTTCCCTGACGGTGCCTCTGCACAATAACTGGGCGAATCTGGCGGTTGAGTATCAGAAGAAAACCTATCCGGAAATGTTTGAAGTGACCAGCCGTATGCCGGTTGCCGAAAGCATTGATGCCTCTTTCGCGGCAACCAATGATCTGATGAAAGCCCATCCTGAAATGAAAGGGATTGTCTCTTACGGTTCGCTGGGTCTGATTGGTGCCGGTGAGGCCATCAAGAAAAAACGTGCTAAAAACAAAATCAGCACCGCGGGTATCCTGATGCCGGCCCAGGCTGCACCGTACCTGAAAGGCGGCGAAATTAAGAAAGGTTACCTGTGGAACCCGGCTGATGCGGGTTACGCACTGGTTTCTGTCTCCAAAGATATGCTGGACGGCAAAAAAGTGACTGACGGTGTGGAAGTCAAAGATCTGGGTAAAGCTGAAATCGATACTCAGAAAAAGGTGATTAAATTCAATAAAATACTGGAAGTTGACGGTAATAACGCCACCTCGCTCGGTTTCTGATCCTTCTTTATTTTTTGTTAAAAAGGGCAGCATGCGTGCTGCCCTGTTATGGGCTGGTATATGTCAAAAGACGCACTGATTACCTTAAAACAGGTTTCCAAACACTTCGGCTCCGTCATTGCACTCGATAATATAAATCTGACGTTTAACCGGGGTGAGGTTCATTGTCTCGCCGGCAAAAATGGCTGCGGCAAAAGTACCTTATTCAAGGTGATCTCCGGTGTTCATCCGCCGGAAAAGGGCGCAGAAATTATTATTAACGGGCAGAGCTACAGCAGGTTAAACCCGCAGCAATCTATTGAGCAGGGTATTCAGGTGATTTACCAGGATCTCTCGCTCTTTCCTAACCTGACAGTTGCTGAAAACATTGTGATTCAGGAACATGTCAAGTGGTACAAAGGGCTGGCCAACCGCCGCCGCCAGATGAAACAGGCGCAGGAAATTATCAGCCGTATTGGCTTGTCCCTGCCCCTGCATAAACGTGTTGAACAACTTTCCATTGCTGAATGTCAGCTGGTCGCTATCTGCCGTGCGATGGCAAATGATGCCCGGCTGGTGATTATGGATGAACCGACAGCCTCACTGACGCGCAGTGAAGTCAATCAGCTGATCCGCGTGGTCGCTGATCTGAAAGCAAACGGCGTAACTGTGGTGTTTGTCAGCCATAAGCTGGATGAAGTGATGGAAATTTCCGACCGGATCTCCGTGATCCGTGACGGAAAACTGATCGGAACGTATGACGCGAATAAGATGAACAGTGATGAGCTGGCGTATCTTATGACGGGTCAGCGTTTCGAGTTCACACCGCTTTCTGCGTACAACACCGGGGGACTCTTACGTCTCAGCGCAGAGAAACTGACAAAGCAGCATCAATTTTATGATATTGACCTGAAGCTGCATGCCGGCGAAGTGGTCAGCATTACCGGGCTGCTCGGTTCCGGACGCACAGAGTTGTGTCTGTCACTGTTCGGCATGACGAAACCTGACAGCGGCACTCTGCTGATCAACGGTTCACCGGTAACACTGCACTCCAACCGGGATGCGATTAATCACGGCATTGGTTATGTGTCGGAAGACCGCATGAGCACGGGACTGGTGATGGCACAGTCCATTCACGACAACACCACCTCCGTGGTACTGCCGCGTCTGACCCGTAAAGGCGGACTGCTCGATCACTCCCGGGCACATGAACTGGTCAGCAAACTGATTGAGGCACTGCAAATAAAAGTGTCCGATCCCACGCTGCCGGTTACCAGCCTGTCCGGCGGGAATGCCCAGCGTATTGCGATCGCCAAATGGATAGCGGCGAAACCGGATATTCTGATCCTCGATTCCCCGACGGTCGGCGTGGATGTCGCCAATAAAGAGAGTATTTATCAGATCATCAGAATGCTGGCCGCCGAAGGCATGGCAATTCTGATGATCAGTGATGAAATTCCTGAAGTATTCTATAACAGTCACCGGGTCATTGTGATGAAAGAAGGTCGTTTTACCCATGAATTCAATCCGTTAAAAACAACGGAGCAGGCAATCACGGAGGCGGTTAATGCTTAAGTCATGTCGTCATCTGTTTGCACATCATGAGTTCTGGCTGGCGGTATTAATTGTGCTGCTCAGTGTGTTTCTCAGCATCACCAATGAAGATTTTATGACATTGGGCAATGTGTTTGATATGACCACCAGTACCGCAATCCTGGCAATTATGGCCTGTGGTCTGTTTGTGGTGCTGGTCTCCGGCGGGATTGATATCTCCTTCCCGGCCACGGCGGCCACCGCGCAATATGTGATGGCAACGTATGTACTGTCACAGGGCGGCAATTTCTTTATCGCCTTTGCTATCGCGGCGGTTGTTGGTTTACTGCTGGGGCTGATCAACGCCCTGCTGATTTACCGCCTGAAAGTACCGTCTATTATTATCACCATTTCCACCCTGAACATCTTTTTCGGCCTGCTGATCTATTTCACCAACGGCGAATGGCTGTACGGCTTCCCGGAATGGTTTATGGATGGCGTTGAGGTGATGTCATTTACCGGCAGTGACGGTTATGACTACGGCTTGTCCCTGCCGATCCTGACACTGATTGCGGTGATTATTTTCACCGGTTTTCTGATGAGCAAAACCCGTGTCGGCCGTCAGATTTATGCGGTCGGCGGTAATGCGGATGCCGCGAAGCGCGTCGGTATCAGTATTCTCGGCGTGATGCTGTTTGTTTACGGCTATATGGGCGCCCTGGCGGGGATTGCCTCTGTGGTACAGACACAAATCACCCAGTCTGTGGCACCTAATGCCCTGATGGGCTTTGAACTGACTGTGCTGGCGGCCGTAGTATTAGGCGGTGTCAGTATGACCGGCGGCAAGGGCTCTCTTACCGGGGTTATCCTCGGGGTTGCCCTGCTGGCGATTGTCAAAAACGGCCTGACACTGGCCGGTGTACCGTCTTACTGGCACACCGTGCTGACCGGGCTTATCATTGTTATCAGTATCAGTTTCACCGCGTATAACGAAAAACGCCGTGCTGCTGCCGGAGGTCATCTGTCATGATGTCAATGCTGAATCTGCGGAGTGACCGCAACATTATTTACCTGCTGGTGATCATGGCCGCAATCCTGCTGTTGCAGGGGATGTTTAATGCAGGCGCGTTTTTCTCTGTCTCCAACTTCCAGTCAATGACTTCCCAGATGCCGCTGCTCGGCATGCTGGCACTGGCTATGTCTGTCTGTATGCTGACCGGCGGGATCAACCTGTCCATTATCGCCACAACGAATGCCTGCGGACTGGTGATGGCGAGTGTGATGGCGATGAGTCCGGGTGGTGGTGCCATGCTGCTGCCTGCCCTGCTGGCCGGTCTGGTCACGGCTGTGATTATCGGGCTGATTAACGGTTTTCTGATTGCATTTGTCGGTGTGTCTCCGATCCTCGCCACGCTCGGGATGATGACCTTAATCAATGGCCTGAATGTGCTGATTTCCGGCGGTACGGTGATCTCCGGCTTCCCGCCGTCATTACTGTGGCTGGGTAACGGTACTCTGCTCGGTATTCCGATGCCGCTGATCCTGTTCCTGCTGTTTGCCTTCCTGCTGTGGGGACTGCTGGAGTATACGCCGCTCGGCCGTACGGTTTATCTGATGGGTTCCAATGAGAAAGCAACGCGCTTTTCCGGCCTGAACACACAGAAAGCGACGATGGCCGTGTATGTGATTTCATCTGTTCTGTGCTGGGTGGCCGCGATTATTATGATGGCCAAGTTTAACTCCGCCAAAGCGGGATACGGGGAATCTTATCTGCTGATCGCCATTCTGGCTTCCGTGCTCGGCGGTGTGAACCCGGACGGTGGTTTCGGGCGCATTATCGGTATTGTGCTTGCTCTGTTTGTCTTACAGATGCTGGAAAGCCGCCTGAACCTGCTGGGTGTCAGCAGTTACCTCATCATGGCGCTGTGGGGCGGTATTCTTATCTTATTTATTGCATTGCAGAAAGCCCGGTCATAAGGGAGCGGATTATGAGTGTCTATTTTATTGGTGTGGATGTCGGGAGCGGCAGCGCCCGGGCCGGGGTTTTTGATGCAGCCGGACGCAAAAAAGGCGAAGCGAAGCGGGATATCCGTCAGTTTAAACCGCAGGCGGATTATGTGGAGCAATCCTCCGATGATATCTGGCGCAGTGTATGTCTCGCGGTAAAAGATGCCGTGGCACAAGCGCATATCGATCCGATTCAGGTCAAAGGCCTTGGTTTTGACGCCACCTGCTCCCTGGTGGTACTGGATAAACAGGGTCAGCCGCTGACCGTCAGCCCGACCGGACGCAGCGAGCAGAACATTATTATGTGGATGGATCACCGGGCTATCAGTCAGGCGCAGCGGATCAATGATACCAAACACCCGGTGCTGGCGTATGTCGGTAACCGTATCTCGCCGGAGATGGAAACACCGAAACTGTTATGGCTCAAGCAGAACATGCCGACCACCTGGACGAAAGCGGGCTATTTCTTTGATCTGCCTGATTTTCTGACCTGGAAAGCGACCTATACCAACAGCCGGTCGCTCTGCTCCACTGTGTGCAAATGGACTTACCTCGGCCATGAAGATCGCTGGGATACCCACTTCTTCCGCCAGATTGGTCTGGACGATTTGCTGGAAAACGATGCGCAGATTATCGGCCGCGAAATCCGCCCGATGGGTGAACCGGTCGGTAACGGCCTGACACCAAACGCCGCGGCGGATTTGGGGCTGATCCCGGGAACGCCGGTTGCCACCTCAATTATTGATGCACATGCCGGCGGGATTGGTGTGCTGGGTGCTGCCGATGCCACCGGCGCACAACCGGATTTCAACACCCGGCTGGCGCTGATCGGCGGTACCTCGTCCTGCCATATGGCGGTATCCAAAAATGCCCGCTTTATCGACGGTATCTGGGGGGCTTATTACAGTGCCATGATTCCGGGCTACTGGCTGAATGAAGGCGGACAGTCCGCAACCGGTGCCCTGATCGACCATATGATCACGTCACACCCGCAATACAGTGACGCGAAAAAACTGGCGGAACAGAACCAGCAGACGGTGTATCAGCTCCTCAATGACCGCCTGCTGTCACTGGCGGGTTCAAAAGAGGATATTGCTCTGCTGACACGGCATATCCATGTGCTGCCGTATTTCCACGGCAACCGCTCGCCGCGTGCAAACCCGAGCCTGCGCGGTGTGGTGACCGGTCTGCGTATGACCCAGACCCTCGATGATCTCGCACTGATTTATCTGGCAACCATCCAGGCAATTGCGCTGGGCACCCGTCATATCATTGAAGAGATGAATAAAGCCGGATATGCCATTGATACCATCATGGGCTGCGGCGGCGGCACCAAGAACCCGATCTTTATCCAGGAACACGCCAACGCTACCGGCTGCGCGATGCTGCTGCCGGAAGAGAGTGAAGCCGTTCTGCTCGGCTCAGCCATGCTAGGCTCGGTGGCTGCGGGCTTCTATGCCTCGATTCCGGAAGCGATGCAGGCCATGAGCCGGATCAGCAAAACGGTGACACCGCAGACAGAGAGTATCAAACAGTTTTATGATGCCAAATACCGCGTATTCCATCAGTTATATCATGATGACCAGCGTTACCGGCAACTGATGTCTGAAGTATAATATTCTGGTTATATCTGTGAAGGCGCATTTTTTAATGCGCCTTTTTCTTTGCCTCTGATTTGACTCTCATCACAAAATCGCCGCGCAATTCTGTTGCTCACAACCCGTCAGAGTGCACAATTCTGTTGCGTTTCGTGATAACACTCACAGTTTACAGGGGTAATGCATGAGTCACCTTCAGGGTTTCCATCGGCACCTCCGTCTTAACACTTTGAATACTTGGAATTTGTGTCAGATGATCGGCGTGAAAACGCCGGTATGAGGTCAGGTCTTTGGTCACAATGCGGATCATAGCGTCGCATTCTCCTGCCATCAGATGACACTCCACTATCTCCGGCATTTCATTAATGGCGGCGACAAAATCATTGATCGTCTGAGCGTCCTGCCCCTTAAACCAGATACGGGCATAGAGCATCAGCCCCGCGCCTATCTTGCTGCCGTCCAGAATCGCCGCATAGCGCCTGATGACGCCGACTTCCTCCAGACGCCGCACCCGTCTCAGGCAGGGGGACGGCGAGAGCCCCACCTCGCGTGCCAGCTCCACATTCTGCATTCTGCCGTTACGTTGCAGCTGATCCAGAATCCACCGATCCATCTTATCCAGTTCAATTGACATTTAAATCACCACCTGACAGTTTCCGAGCAATAATATTGCTAAGAATAGTTTTTTAAGGTCAATTTAACAACCTAATTTCCCGCAAAGCTCCGTATAATTCATATAACAAATCAGGACGTCACAAAATTGAATTAAATTCTTAATATTCAACAAATTGTGAATCATTAATATATTTTTTAACTTGGGGTGTCGTATGGTCATAAATACATTGATGGTGTTTGGCGTAACCGTGTTACCCATTGTATTTGCTCCCGGACCCGATATTTTATTCGTTTCATCACAAGGTCTTGCCAGCGGTTCCCGTGCGGCACTGAAAGCCAATATGGGCGTACTGCTGGGCTATGGTATGCATTCCATTCTGGCCGCGTTCGGACTGGCGGCCGTTGTTGTGGCATCCCCGGTTTTGTTTAACGGCATGCGCTGGTTCGGTGTGGCCTATATTGCTTACCTGGCTGTCCGTATGGTGATGTCCGCCATGCACAGGAGTGAAATGCCGCCGATGCAGCCGGCAGCCAAATCTGTTATTACCAAAGGTTTTTTTACCAGTTTCCTGAATCCGAAAGGCTTGCTGGTCTACTTTGCTATCCTGCCGAATTTTATTTCCGGCAATGAAAGTGTCGCGATGCAGTCTCTGCTGTTATCGGGTGTATATATCGCCAGCTGTGCAATAGTTTACAGTGGCGTGGCGCTGATTTTCGGCCAGATGAGCAAAGGGGAATACAACGACAAGCGCCGCCGTATCGGTGAAGGTGTTGCCGGAGGATTACTGGCCACCGCCGCAGTTAGTCTGGCATTTAGTTAATCCGCTTCCTTTTCCGGCAAAACGGGCACTTTCAGTGCCCGTTTTTTTCTGTTGTGTCTCTGTGTGCCGCGGCAATCCGGTTTATCTTATCCCTGTGTTTTCTTCAGCACATGACACAACTGCCCGAGCATTTTCATCGCGTTATCCAGCCTGTCATTCCATTCAAATGAGCAGTTCAGACGGAAGGCGTGATTAAACTGGTCGCTGGTGGAAAACATGGAGCCGGGAGCGATGCTGATCTGCTCATTGAGCGCCATGCGGTACAGTTTGACCGCATCAAACGGCGGTTCAAATTCCAGCCAGAGAAAATAACCGCCCTGCGGACAGTTCACTTGCACATCTTTCGGGAAATATTCGCTGATGGCATACAGCATCCGGTGCTGGCGCTGCTCCAGCTGCCGGCGCAGTTTTTTGAGATGCGTGTCATAACCGCCCTGCCCGAGGTATTCCGCAATAGCCTGCTGTGTCGGCATACTGGCGGATACGGTACTCATCATCTGTAACTGCTGGACTTTCCGCGCATGTTTCCCGGCCGCCACCCAGCCGACACGGAAACCCGGCGCCAGACATTTGGAAAACGAGGAACAATGGAAGAAATTGTTGTCTTTATCCAGACTTTTCGCCGGCTGCGGTGCCTCATTACCAAACCAGAGCTCGCTGTAGACGTCATCCTCAATCAGCGCAATGTCATGCCGTGTCAGGATCTCCACCAGCCGCCGTTTATTTTCCGGCGGCATGGTGCCGCCGAGCGGGTTCTGGAAGCGCGTCATCAGCCAGCAGGCTTTAATATCATAGCGTCCGGCCACGTCTTCCAGTGCATCAGGGTCCATCCCGGTCTGCGGGTCAGTTTTGATCGCCACCGCTTTCAGGCGCAGACGCTCAATCGCCTGTAATGCCCCGTAAAATGCCGGGGATTCAATCACCACCCAGTCACCCGGTTTGGTGACCGCCTGTAAACTCAGTGACAGAGACTCCATTGCCCCGGCGGTGATAACAATGTCATCCGGTGAAACATGGATACCCTGCGCGGCATAGCGGCGGGAGATATTACGCCGCAGTTTTTCATTCCCCGGCGGCATATTGACCACCGCACTTTGCGGGGCGATACGCCGGGCCACCGCGCCCAGGGCTTTGGATAGCTTCGGCTGTACCAGCAGCGAGGGGTCGGGGAATGCAGACCCGAACGGGATAATAGCAGGATCTTTGCAGGCCTGAAGCACATCAAACAGTGATGCGTTGATATCCACATTTTCACTCAGGTGCATCCCCGGGCCGCCTTTGGCCGGGGCAAACGCCGGTGCGCGTTTGGCGACAAAATAACCGGACTGCGGACGTGCCACCACCCAGCCCTGACTTTCCAGTAACTGATACGACTGTACGACAGTCATCAGGCTCAGTCCCGACTGTCTGGCACTTTCGCGCAGGGACGGGAGTCTGTCACCGACCTGCCAGATATCATCCTCTATCTGTTGTTTTATCTGTTCTGCTAACTGTTCATAGCGTGTCATGACGCAATCCTCGAATAACTGTTATATACATATTATGATTAATTGTCACTATTATAGTCTAGCAACTCATGGTGTACTGTGCCACACATTTCATCTGCATAGTTATAACAACGAGAGGTCACTATGTTTGGGTTAAGTGCCCTTGAGCTAGCGCGAATTCAGTTCGCCTTCACTGTGTCGTTTCATATCATTTTCCCTGCGATCACCATCGGTCTGGCGTCATTTCTGGCGGTGCTTGAGGGGATGTGGCTGAAAACCCGCAATGAGGATTACAAAAAGCTCTTTCATTTCTGGTCAGCCATCTTTGCCGTGAATTTCGGTATGGGCGTGGTTTCCGGTCTGGTGATGGCGTACCAGTTCGGCACCAACTGGAGTTTCTTTTCTGAGTTTGCCGGGTCAATCACCGGTCCGCTGCTTACCTATGAAGTCCTGACCGCCTTCTTCCTGGAAGCCGGTTTCCTCGGCGTGATGCTGTTCGGCTGGAACCGCGTCGGTGAAAAACTGCACTATTTCGCCACCTGTATGGTTGCACTCGGCACGCTGATGTCCACATTCTGGATTCTGGCGTCCAACAGCTGGATGCAGACCCCGCAGGGGCATGAGGTGATCAACGGTGTTGTTGTGCCGGTGGACTGGTTTGCCGTGATTTTCAATTCGTCCTTCCCGTACCGCCTGCTGCATATGACAACCGCAGCATTTCTTGCATCCGCCTTTTTTATTGCCGCCTCCGCCGCCTGGCATCTGTTGCGCGGCAACAAATCCGGTGCCATGAAAAAGATGTTTTCCATGTCATTGTGGCTGATTGTGGTACTTGCACCACTCCAGGCGCTGATTGGTGATGCACACGGGCTTAATACTCTAAAATATCAGCCGGTTAAAGTGGCCGCGATGGAAGGTCACTGGGAGAATAAACCCGGCGAGGCCACACCGCTGATCCTGTTCGGGATTCCGGATAATGCACAGGAAAAAACCCGTTATGCCGTGGAAATTCCCGGGCTGGCCAGTCTGATCCTGACACACAGTCTTGATAAACAGGTGCCAGCACTGACTGAGTTTCCGCCGGAAGACAGACCGGATAATGTGTTCGCCGTGTTCTGGTCATTCCGTGTGATGGTCGGTCTCGGGATGCTGATGCTCCTTGCTGCCGCTCTGAGTCTGTGGCTGCGTTACCGCGGGCGTTTGTATGATTCCCGTCCTTTCCAGCGCTTTATGTTATGGATGGCACCGTCCGGGCTGATTGCCATTCTGGCGGGCTGGTTTGTGACTGAAATCGGGCGTCAGCCGTGGGTGGTTTACGGATTGCAGCGAACGACAGATGCTGTCTCGGCACATGGTGATATGCACATGAGTATCAGTCTGCTGATCTTCTTTATTGTTTATGGTTCCGTGTTTGGCATTGGCTACATCTATATGATGAAACTGATCCGCAAAGGTATTGCGCCGGAGGTGTCTCATGGACATTGATTTACCCCTGATTTGGTTCGTCATTATTATATTCAGCACGCTGATGTATATCGTGATGGACGGATTTGACCTCGGCATCGGCATCCTCTATCCCTTTGTGAAAAGCAACGCTGACCGGGATCTGATGATGAACAGTGTCGCGCCGGTCTGGGACGGCAACGAAACCTGGCTGGTGCTGGGAGGAGCCGCGCTGTTCGGCGCATTTCCGCTCGCTTATGCCGTGATTCTGGATGCGCTCGCCATTCCGCTGACACTGATGCTGGTAGCGTTAATCTTCCGTGGCGTGGCCTTTGAGTTTCGTTTTAAAGCGGATGAAGACCACCGCTATTTCTGGGATCGCGCTTTTCTGATCAGTTCTGTCATCGCCACCTTTGTACAGGGTGTGGTCGCCGGCAGTGTGATTGAGGGTTTCCCGGTCGTCGGCCGTGCCTTTACCGGCGGTGCCTTTGACTGGCTGGCACCGTTCCCGCTGTTCTGCGGTTTCGGGCTGGTGATCGCGTATGCCCTGCTCGGCTGCGGCTGGCTGGTGATGAAAACAGAAGGCCATTTACAACAACAGATGTATAAGGTGCTGAAGCCACTGACGCTGGTAATGCTGGCGGTGCTGGCCGTGATCAGCCTGTGGACACCACTGGCGCATGACGCCATTGCGGCACGCTGGTTCAGTTTCCCGAATATTCTGTTCTTCCTGCCGGTGCCGCTGCTGGTGATTATCTGTGTTGCCGCGCTGTTCCGCAGTGTGAACCGCCATCTGCACTACACGCCGTTTTTCGCGGCGCTCGGCCTGGTTTTCCTTGGTTTCACCGGACTCGGTATCAGTATCTGGCCGATGATTATTCCGCCGGTGATTGATTATGAAATGGCCGCCGCCCCCGGTGAAAGCCTGAGCTTTATGCTGGTTGGTGCGTTATTCATCATACCCGTGATCCTGGTATATACCTGGTGGAGTTACTATGTCTTCAGAGGAAAAATCACCCATGACCAAGGCTACCACTGATCCTGCCGTACCGGCGCCCTGGTGGAAAAAAACCGCCTGGATGCTGGCTATCTGGGCAGGCAGTGTGCTGGCACTGTTTGCAGTCTCATCACTTTTCCGCTTATTAATGACGGCGGCGGGAATGAAAGTAAAATAGTCGTCATATCTCATCAGTAAGTACCTCATCAGTACGTCATGCACTGTTTATACAGTTGCATTGCCCGGCACACCGCCCCCCATGCGGTGTGCTTTTTTTTAAATAATTTTATTGATAATGATTACCATTCCTCCGAATTACTGATACACTCCGCGAAATAGATATAACGAAACTAACAACAATAAAACGGAGAATTGCGCATGAGCCGGGAAAAAAACATCTACCGCCCTGCACCACCGCGTCTGATTCAGGTGAAATCCTTTACCGATGTTACCCCCAATCTGCGCCGCATTACCTTTACGGCTGATTCTCTGGACACGTATCCGGCGGATTGTGAAGGCGGTCACCTCAAACTGTTTATTGCCAAAGACGCCCCGAACCCGCCTGCACTGCCGGTACTGTCAGATAAAGGACCGGTCTGGCCGGAAGACAAACCGCGTCCGGTTGCCCGCACCTATACTGTGCGGGCGATCCGTCCTGAGCAAAAAGAAATCGATATTGAGTTCGCCATGCATGATGATGCCGGCCCGGCGGTGGATTTCGCGAGAAATGCCAAACCGGGTGATTATCTCGGGATTACCAATCCCGGCGGGCCTGATCCGCTGCTGCCGGCGGCAAAACACTATTATATGGCTGCCGATTTAACCGCACTGCCTGCGGTTGCCGCACTGCTGGAAAAAATGCCCGCAGAGGCGCAGGGAAATGTGGTTGTCCGTATCGATCACGCGGAGGATCAGCGGGAACTGAACAAACCGGCCGGTATCACCCTGCACTGGGTAACCGGCGGCACGGAGAAAACTTCGGAGATCTCCGCTCTGTTTAAAAGCTGGTCGGTCGCCGATGTTACAAAGTGTACGTTCTGGATTGCCGGAGAGGATGCGATGGTCAGGGATCTGCGCCGCTATGTGCGCCGGGAACTCAACGGGGAACACAATCAGATGTATGCGATCCCGTACTGGCGTTTCGGTTACGACGAAGAAGGTTATCACCGCCAGCGCCATGATGTGATGGATGCTGACGACTGATAATAAACAGGCTGCGGCAGGTTCTCTGCCGCAGCTGTTGTGATCAGTTATACGCCTGTAATGCCCGCAGACAAAGTGATGAACGCACACAGTCATCCTGTGTGAAGGACACCACTGACACCATTTCGTCATCCCGGAAGCGGTGCAGCACATCTGCCAGCCCGGACGGGACATTGCCCAGTAAATCACACTGGCTGACATCACCGTTGACAATCACTGTCACATTTCCCCCCATCCTAGTCAGAAACATTTTCATTTGTGTGACAGTCACGTTTTGCGCCTCATCGAGGATCACCACCGCATTCTCAAAGGTTCGCCCGCGCATATAGGCAAACGGCGCTATTTCCACCTTGCCTATCTCCGGGCGCAGACAATACTGTAAAAATGAGGCGCCCATCCGTTTCACCAGAACGTCATACACCGGCCGGAAATACGGGGCGAATTTTTCACTGATATCCCCGGGCAGAAAGCCCAGATCTTCTTCCGCCTGTAATACCGGACGGGTGACAATAATACGCTCTATTTCCTTATTAATCAGTGCGTCTGCCGCCAGTGCGGTACTGATAAAGGTTTTGCCGCACCCGGCTTCTCCGTTGGCAATAATCAGTTGTTTATGGGCTATCGCCCTGATGTATTTATCCTGTGCATCATTTCGCGGCAAGACAGCACTGTTATCGCGTTTTTCCCGCGCCATACCGATGGCTTTCACCCCGCCTGCCGGGATAAATACCGCCACATTATCATCATTAAAACGTGCCCTGCGCGACTCTTTCCGGCTCATTCGTTTTGCCTCTTTGCGTGCTCTGACTACCGCTTTTTGTCTGCCCATAATCTTAATCCTGTTGATTTATGATGACGGAATAACTGAAACAGTGAGTTGGCAACCGGCGGCTCCCTTCAAGCCATGAGTGAACATTCAGATAAAAAAAAGCCGGTGATAAATCCGCCCTGCTGTTCAGGGTATTTATCACCGGCCGGTACTGTCGTTCGTCTGTATGTCGCATTCGTTATCCTCAGATGACAAACTATAGCGAACACTAAACTGACTTTGTGACAGTATAATGACAACCGTTTCTTTTCAGCAATTTAAATTTGCTGATATTTAACAATTTTACTACATTTCTGTTATCCGCCGCACATCAGCGTGCTTTGCAGTTCTTCGCCATGCTGTAGCCAGTCGCCTGTGCGGAGGCAGCATCCGGGAACATTTCAACATTCTTACTGCTGATCCGGTTATAGCCCGGGCAATCCGGAAAATGGTAAATCTTGCTGTTACGGTTACCGCGGATATGCTGATCTGCTGCTTTTTTTTCTGCTTTCGGCGGCACTTTCACTGGTGTTACCGGCGCAGGCGGCAAACGGGTAAAAATACCATCAGCACTGTTGATATGCCCCTGTTCCCAGCGGCGTTCACCGGTCACAAACGGGTTTGACTGACCGGTCACCGCGCTGATACGGCGATCCCGTTCCCGCTCGGCGGCCGACGGCGGAAATTCGCTGTCCCAGACCATCAGTAATTTCTGCTGCTGTTCTGACATCGTCAGGTCGTAGCGGTCATGCATATAAAACCAGACCCGTGCCACCTCACCTTTGACTTCATCACGCGGCTCGAAAACCCGCTGTTTAAAATCCACACGGCTGGTGCACTGCCCGTAACTTTGTGAACCGGCGCTGCGGGCGACCCCGTACCGGAAGTTACTGCGATCACCGTTAACTTCACCGACCGACGGGGCGAGATTGTGAAGATCTGCCTCCATGGCGCGGAATACCGGGTCTTCACTGACACAGTTTTTGCGCCCGCCGTTCTGCCAGCACTGACGTTGATGCCCGAAAACCCAGGCAGGAACAATATGTTCCCATTCAATCCGTTCTGCGCGCGTTACTTGTGCCCGCACACGATAGCCGCAACTGTTCAGATCCACCCGTCCGCCGGATTTTCCGGCCCAGTCCCACTCACAGCCGCAATAGAGAGTCCCCTCTCCCTGCGGATTCCGGTTCTGGTCGTAATAGATTTTTTCACGGGCAACAATTTTTGCTTCATCGAACCGCTCCGGTGCGGCAGCATAGGCGGCAGACGTAATAACACAAAGTAAAAATAATAAAACACGAAATGATTGAAAAATATGCATATAAATCATAGACCAACAGAATACCAGGGAGGGCAATTATGCCACGCCGTGCAGGAATTATCGCCTCAGATCTTTTATTTATCCGCCAATCCGCTGGATAAGGCCTTTTTCGGGCGTTTTTTTACAGAATGGTTTTAATCCGAAACTTTATACTCTGCTGACATCAATAATAATTTTGGAGAATAATCATGCATCCGCTGGTTGATGAGATGATAGATGAGATAGTCGGCACTGCCTGTGCCCATAATGAGGAAGAAGTTGATGTCCGTGTGCAGGAGAGCAATAACCGGGTGCAGATTCAGATTAGTGTGACCGATAAACCGGTGATGGACATTATTCTGAATCTGACCCGTATCAGTTAAACACGCGGACGCTTGCGGTAAAGCCATAAACCGGGCACAGACAGTCCGATAGATAAGGCGCCGACCACGAAGGCCGCCCGCAGAAAATTACTCACCAGCATTTCCAGCAGTTCAGGGGTAAAACCTGACTGCGACAGTTTAATAACCGCCAGCATCGCCATATAAGCATTAATTCCCGGAAACATCGGAATAATGGCCGCGACCGTAAAGACTTTCGGGTGTGCCAGCCACCAGCGGGACCACTGAATACCGATGATCCCCACCAGAACCGATGCCCAGAATGTGGCGGAGACAATATCAAAACCGGCGGCAATCAGTATAAACCGGCTGCCGTGGCCGATTGCACCCAGCAGCGCACAATATTTCAGTGCCCGTTTCGGCACATTAAATACCATGGCAAACCCGGCCGCCGGGATCGCCGCCAGCAGCATATCCTGTGCCAGAGCCGCCAGGAAGGATAATACCGTCATCATATCCAGTCCCTCAGGCTGCCGAGTGTAATCGCGGTAAAGATACCGATACAGGTTGCCAGGGTAAGCAGACTCGCCATCGCCCAGCGGGCAAGGCCGGTGTTAACATGCCCTTTGAACATATCCGCAACCGCATTGATCAGCGGGAAACCCGGCACCAGCAGCAGCACGCTCGCAGCCATCGCAATGCCGGATGTTGCCGAAAACAACGGGATTTTCAGCATCATTCCTGCCACCATCGTGGCAACAAATGCCGTAAAACAGAAGTTAATCAACGGGTTCATATGCCGCGCGGTCAGCACCTGACGGACATACATGGCACAACCGCTGGCGGCAAAGGTAATCACCGCCCCGTCCCATCCGCCGTTATTCAGTTTGCAGAAACAGGCGCAGGACAGTGCCACCATCAGCACCATTACCCAGCGCGGATAGCGCAGCGGTTTCATATGCGCGAATTTTTTCTGCACCCCTTTGCAGTCCAGATGTCCGTGCTCCGCGAGGATCACCACATGCTGCACTTCCGTGACGATATGCATATTAATACCGCGATCCACCACCTTACGGGTGGATGTCAGGCAGTGCCCGTCAATAATCGTGGTGAGCACAATGGCATTCGCCGAGATGGCGCAATCCACCTGATCTGCCCCGAGTGCTTTTCCTGTCCGCCCCGCCAGTTCTTCCACCAGCATACTTTCCGCGCCGTGCTGTAACAGCAGCAGCCCGCATTCGATACACAAACGGGTGATAGTCCGCTGCATATCCTGTGTCACCACTTTCCCCTGCCCCATAGTTTTACCGTTAACCGTTGATGGTCCGACTTTCCCGCTATTCTAATTCTTTGTATTAACAACTCACTGGGTTTGATCAATAGTTTGATAATAAATAGTCTTACTATGCCGAAATTGCAGTATGGCAGGGAAACGGGCTATTGAGCAATCCGGCGCGGCGTGTTTAAATCAGGGCTTGTCACTGTTACCGGAGCCTGTATCTGTTATGTCACCTACCCTGTCACCATTAACCCCGAAAGGGCAGCGCCGCCGTCATGCTATTCTTACCGCCGCTGCGGATGTTTTTATCCTTCATGGTTACGAAGGCACGACACTGGATATGATTATTGAACAATCCGGCGGGTCGCGTTCCACACTGTATACCTCTTTCGGCGGGAAAGAAGCACTATTTCTGGCAGTCATAGAGCATCTTATCAGCGGAATTTTTGAGGATAATGAAGAGGAAAAGCCGGAAGCGGCTCCCGATGCGGAAACACTGTTATACACCAGCGGAAGACGTTACCTGTACAGTATTGTTCACCCGCAGTCACTCGGTTTATATCAGCTGATTCTGGCGGAATCACAGCGCTTCCCGCAAATCAGTGAACAATTTTACCGCGCCGGCCCGCTGCGCGCCGCACAGCAACTGGCTGCCGGGCTGAAAGCACTGCCCGGGATTACCGCGTCTGAGGAAGTATTACTGGCCGTTGCCGCCCGTTTTCTGGAAATGCTGAAAGCCGACCTTTATCTGCCGGTTTTCAGTCATCATCATAAGAAGCCAACGGCCGAATTTATTGAAAAACAGCTGCCGTTATCCGTAGAGATAACGGCCTGTTACCTCCGTCACCGGTTAACGCCCCAATGAACCGCAGTTACTGTTAACATCTGCCTTCAGGCGGTCACTTCTGCCGCCTTTGCCCGTGCCGCGGCCATATCATCAGCAACAAACACCGGCACACCATAAACAGCACCGGCCATCGGCGCGAATTTTTCCAGTTGTGCTTTATCGCCGATTTCCTGATTAACGGTCAGGATCATCACGCTGCAATATGCCGCCATTTTCTCTTTTCCGGTTTTCAGCCAGCGGCGGACATACTTGCGTGCATCCATATCTTCCTGTGTATCCGGTTTTTCCGGCCCGTCCTTCGGCGGATAGATTAATGCAAATGCTGTCTGCTTATCCAGCAGTGTGTCCAGCTCTTTAACCCACTGTTCTGTTTGTGCCATATTTTCCGGGAATGACTGCATAATCACCACGGGGAATGCACCGGTATCCATATGAACAAAATTAACTGCTGACATAATAACTCCGTAATCATTTTTGTATTTATTAGTACAATATTGTTCCGGCAGGAATCTGCCAATAAATAAGAATGAGTTTCAATTGCATCAGCACAAATTGCTCATCGTTTGCTCACTGATATCAGGCTGTATTATTCTTATTCAAAAAGTAAGTAGTTATTCTGACATTCATCTTATTCTTATATATATCTCATGATATTTCGGGGCATATTGATTAATTATTCATATCTGTTCCCGTCTACAACATAAGGTCTATAATGAAAAAGCTGACACTAATTTCCTTGGGATGCCTGTTCTCTGTTACCGCTTTTGCTGCCGGTGCCGGCAAAGTCTGTGATGAATATTTCACCGAAATCGATGCGATGGTCAAACTCGCAGAACAGGAAGCCAAGGGTGATGCTGATGCAACAGCACAGATCAATGCCATGAAGCAGCAGCTGGAAACCGCAAAAACCCAGATTAAATCAGTACCGGAAGAGACTCAGGACATGGCGTGTCAGCAAGGTCTGGATGCACTGAAAGAATTCAAAGCATCGATGGAAAAACAGTAATTCTGTTTTGCAGAAAAAAGGTCCGCGTTTGCGGACCTTTTCGTTTTTATCACTATACTCAGCGGACAACCAGCACAGAAACCGGTGCATGTGCCACAATCCCGGACGCGGTTGATCCCAGCAGGTGTGTCGAAATACTTGGATAGCGGGAGCCGACAACAATCAAATCGGCATGGATTTCTTTTGCTTTTGCCAGCACCTTATCTCTCGGGGTACCGTAATCCACAAAATAACTGACCTGATCCGCCGGTAAATCCACTTTTTCTGCGATCGCTTTTAACTCTTCTTTTGAACGGGCAACCGCTTTTTCAGCAAATGAATTCAGTAATTCATAATGATAGTTATAACTGATTGAAAATTTCGAAATATCCGGCACAGAGTGAAACAACATCAGTTTAGCCTGTGACATCTTCGCCAGATAAATCGCGTGTTTCAGTGCATTACTTGTCAGTACATCTTCTGTCACATCGATAGGAACTAATATCGTTTTATACATACCATCCCTCGCTGTCAGTTAAATGTGTATTTGATTTAATTATAGGCAATAAACCGGAAACCGCCGTGCCCAGCATCATGTTTTTTCAGAAGAAACTGACAGAAAAATATCCGGTGGCACTGAATGTCACCGGATAAATATCAGAAAAATGCAGAACTCAGCGAACAACCATCACTGAGACAGGGGCATAACGGACAACCCCCCCGGCAGTAGAACCCAGCAGGTGTGTGGAAATATTCGGACGGCGGGAACCGATAACAATAATATCTGCTTTCACCTCTTCCGCCGCCTGGATAATTTCATCACGCGGCGAACCGAAGGTAATAGTATAAGCAAGACGCTCCGGCGGCAGATCAATAGAATCCATCAGCATATGAATATCTTCTTCCGCTTTAATGGTCGCTTTATCTTTTATTTCCATATAACCCAGCGCATACGCATTAATAATCGCGGATGAAATCGGCAGGACATGGACAATATGCAGCTTAGCCCCGGTTTCTTTCGCCAGATAGAGTGCATGGCGGACAGCCTTACTGGTCAGTTCTTCTTCTGAAATATCGATAGGAACCAAAATTGTATTATACATACTGCCTCCTTGAATAAGTCATGCGATATGACGTCACTATATTAAATAGTGTGAAAAATATCTGTGAGATTGATACCGTTAACTCTTATTACCCTGCATTTCCGTTATCAGACGGTTACGGATTAGCCGCACATAATCAATAATTTCATGGGCTGTTAATCCGACAGGCCCGGTTCCGGCAGCCACACATTCATCCGCCGCCGCACCGTGCAGCCAGACACCTCCGCACACCGCTTCCTGCACCGGCAACCGCTGTGCCAGCAAACTGCCGATAATCCCGGACAAGACATCTCCGCTGCCGGCGGTAGCCAGCCCCCGGTTACCACTGTGATTACACCACAATTCACCGTCCGGTGAGGCAATCAGGCTGCGGTGCCCTTTCAGCACTGTCCAGCAGTGATATTGTGCCGCCAGCGCCAGTACAGCCGCACGGCGATCTGCCTGAATATCCGCTACCGCAGAGTGCAGTAACCGCGCGGCTTCCTGAGGGTGCGGGGTTATCACACACTTTTCATTCAGTGCAATTCCCGGCGAGACCGCCAGAATATTCAGTGCATCCGCATCCAGTACCTGTGGTTTTCCGGTCTGCATAAAAGCCGCTTCCGCCAGTGCGCGGCTCTCTTTACTCTGCCCCAGTCCGGGACCGGTAACCTGCGCGGTCAGCGCCGGATCATCCGCCATGGCACAGGCAGTGCGCAGCATCAGCTCCGGCGCATTTTCAATAAACGGCACCGGCAGTTACGGCTGGTTAAATCCCAGTATTACTTTGCCGCAACCGGTTTTCAGTGCCGCACATCCGGCCAGAATTATTGCACCGGTCATTCCTGCCGCATCGCCGGTAATCCCGAGCGTACCAAAGGTTCCCTTATGGCTGTCCTGCGGACCCGGCATTTTTAACATCGGGTAATCACGGGTTATGGCATTGATATCAATAATATTCATCTTATTATTTTGCCTTTTTCAGCGAATAATGAATACACCCTGTTTATCAGCATAACGGGAAAATTAAAAAGAAGGTAGAGCAGTAACGGACAGATCTGGTATTCTTTGCGGCTGAAATATCCGGGAATGATAAATATAACGGTTGAGGTTAACCATGAATAACGCATTTAAAACTGAAAACGATACTGAAAAACTGGCTGCGGAAGTGACCTGTTTAAAAGCACTGGTGACATATTTACTGAAGGCGGTGGGTCAGGCGGATGCCGGCCGTATTATCGTCAATATGGAACGCCAGATCAGCGAAATTGATGATGAGCATCTGGCCGGTACATTTAAAGATACCATTGCGCAGATTAAAACAGAGTACCGGAAATAATTTCCGGCCTGGCAATTAATGCTGTCGGGGAATAATGCAACGAATCGCTAAAGAGAGGGTGAGCTGTTTGTGTCAGGATAACGTTCCTGTACTAAATACCCTTTTTCGTTTCTGTCCGCACGCTGTTATACAACGTGCGGACTTTTTTTATGCTGTACAGCTATTTCTGTTCCGGTTTCACTTCTTTCAGCAGACGGACAGCAAATACCCCGAGCACAGCCACTCCCGCCACCAGCACACCCCATAACAGCCAGGTTTTCCAGGCGAACGGCGGCGCGGCTTCCGGTGCCGGCAGTAACTTTGCCCCGCCCCCCAGCGTAACTACTTTTTCAGACACATCCGCCCGCGGAATGGTATCCTGGTTATTCAGGTTATTACCCGGCAGAAGCTGTGACAGCGGTAAAAATGCCGCATTGGCATCATGCGCCCCCCACGCCAGCAGATACGGCGCGGAGCCCTGGGCGTTGAAGGTCAGATATTGTGCATATTTAACCCCGGTGACCTTCGGCGGTGTCTCACGCCAGCTGCTGTTAATCGCCGTCAGCCGCACCTGACGGACCGGCAGATCATTCAGCCGGATGCTGCTGTTACGATTTTCCTCATCATCCGATACCAGTGAATAAAGTACTTTGTTATCCAGCTGCAGCCAGTTTCCCTCCGTACCGCTCCGGTATTCTGCCCGTACCGGCAGAACCGTATTTTCCTGATCAATATGAAAATCCAGGCGGCTGAGATTTTGTGTATTCGGCAGGCTGTAAATCATACTGCCGTCTGCGTCTGCTTTCGGCGCAAAGTCAAAACGGTTGACTTCCCGGCGCTCCACGGTTCGTGAACCCGTTCCTTCCGCTGTTGTGATGTGCGGTGGTGCCTGATTGTTATCCCCGGTAACGGAGAGCAGCCAGTACTTCGCCCTGCTTTCATCACCGCGGATATAGTCCGGGATTTTTATCTGCTGTGCCAGCAGTGTGTCATCGCCGGATTTCAGATCCATCAGCGGCACATCCCAGATAACCGGAGACCAGTTTTGTTTATCATCGCTGCTGAACAGTGACGCTCTGGCCTGCATATTACCGGTCTGCTGCGGCCAGTTCAGTGTGATTTCGCGCAGCGGCAGCGGAAGCTGCTGTTTATTATCCGACACCAGCAGATAGGTTTCGGTCGCCGGACGCACCAGGCTGTCCGCATTATCATTATAGATGGTCAGTTCCGTGCCGTTATCCGCTTTCAGGCGGATTTTGCGGTTGCCGTCCTGCTCTTCCGCACGGCTTTGTGACAGAGGATAAATGACGAAACGGACACGCGCACTTTCATCTTTTATCTGTTTTGCCGCCGTCAGTGACATCGGTACCGGTGTGCCTGTACTGTCAAAGATACGGATATCCCGCAAATCCGGCCACGCGCTGTTGAGCCAGACATTATCCGGCACTGTCAGCCGGTAAAACGGTGAATTATCTGCTCTGAGCTGTAACTCAGCCCCCTGGTTAAAATCATTCAGTGTCTTCGCCGGTGTTTCCGCCCGGGAAAACGTTGTCACCGATGCCAGCACCGCCGCCAGGAGCACTGTCCCGGTATGCCATTTACGGCGAAAAGCTGTTTTTTTACCTGTGATCATCCGTTATTTTCCTTATTATTCTGTATATCAGTGCCCGTCTTCGGCGGTAACGGCGAGAAATATCCCACAACCAGGATCAGCAGAGCCACCCCGATAAATGCGCCGGCTCTGGCAAGCCCGCTGCTCTGGTTCATATCAACCACAAAGAGTTTAAGAATCACCACAGCAAAGATAACCGCACCGGCCAGCCACAGATGGCGTTTATGCCGGCGGGTTGCGGTTGTCATCAGGATCACGGCTGTCAGTGCCCAGACAATCGCCAGTGTGGTCTGGATAAGGCGGGATTGCAGCAACGCAGCCGCCGTCCAGGCGGTGCCGTCCGCAAAGGCCAGTGCGCGGATCAAAATACCGTTCGCCCACCAGATGCCAAGCCCCGCGATAACAATACCCAGCCCGCGCACCACATCCGCCCGGAAACGGACTTTCGGTGTGGTCCGTATCAGTGCATCACGCAGACACCACAGGGCGGCAAGACCAAACAGCCCGGCTTCATCCAGCGGATTCAGCAGCGGGACATACTGCCAGAGTGACAGCTGACCATCCTGCATATTGCCGGCAAACAGCCCCAGCCCCAGCAATACTGCCAGCGGATACGCACTCTGCCAGTACAGTACGGCGTGGTTGCCCATCGGCGGCCAGCGCAGACGCTGCATAGCATAGAGCACGAAAAAGACGCCGCATGCCGCCAGCACCGCAATAAAGTAAGCCCACTCCTCCATGCCCCACGGCAACTGAGTTTCCGCCCATATCACTTCAGCGGCGACCAGACCGATAACTGTCCAGAGTGCCGCACCGTGCATCAGATTGCTGACAATACGCGGTGCCTGTTCCGGCAGCAGCCGGATAAAGGTGATCATACTGCTGATGATCAGTATCCAGATAAAGCCGCCGTACAGCGAACCGGCCGGATGTGTTCCGGCAAAAATATAGCCGCACAGCATCAGCAGGCTCACTATCCACAACGCGCTGATGCAGTAATACAGCTGAGTCCACTGCACTTTGCGGGCCAGGAAGAACCAGCTCCAGACTGAGATCACAAGCCCGGTCAGCACATATTCCTCACCGGACAGCAATTCACCGGCCGGTGATAACCACGGCAGCATCCGCAGCCACGAGAGCCAGGTGATCATGGCAGGGATAATCAGCAGTCCGGAAATCAGTTTGCTGCGGCTCATCAGGCGGAAATGGTGATGGAACGCCCCGGCGAGCAGCAGCCCAGTCCACTGGAAGATATACATCCAGGTACTTTGTTCAGACCACCAGATAAAGTCCATGCTGTAAAGCAGAGAGGCAAACCCGAGCAGCACCAGCCCGGTGGCACTCCAGCCGACAATCCGCTGTTTTTGCAGACAGGCAAACCACAATATCGCCAGCCCTTCAATCGTCCAGGCCACCGAGGTCCACTGCGGCGACAGCGCCATCGGCACCGCCAGTGAAATAAAACCGATACTGAGCAGCAGGAAACCGAGCGACAGGCGTTGCCCGTCAGCGCGGAATCGGCGCAGACTGACCACTGTGAGCAGAAGATAGAGCAACCCGAAGGCCAGTGATGACATTGCGGTACCGAGATAAAACGGCTCCGTAATGGCATATTGCAGGGAAAACGCCAGTACCGGCGGCGCAAACAGCAGCACGGAGTCCACCATCAGCTGTTTTCGTCCGTCGTCTGTGAGGACATGATGGCGGGCATACTGCTGGGTCATCAGCCCGTAGACCACCAGGTTCAGAATAATAAAGATCTGGCAGCTCAGATAATATTCCGGCCGGTAATTGTCCGCACCCCAGATCACGCCGACCACAAAGGTAAAGGTGAAACCGGCAATATTCAGCACCCGCCAGCCCTGCCAGTAGTTCATGACCAGGATGGAGACGGAGAGCATCAGATAATAGGAGAACAGCGCGATATAGTTACCGCTGCCGGTAGAAAGCAGCACCGGGGCTGCATAACCGCCAATCACCGCCAGAACCGCCAGACTGACGGCGTTTTGTATCACCGCAAAGAAAACCGACGCCAGGCAGATAACTACCATCAGTGCCAGCGCAAAGGTCAGCGGCAGGAACTGGTAGAGCTTATAGGCGGCAAATATCGTGATATAAAACGCGCCGAGGCTGCCGCCCTGGACTATCAGGCTGTACAGCCGGTTTTTATGGCGGACACTCCAGCCGACAACAAAGAGCGTCACGGACAAGATTGCCGAGCCGATCAGGCGGACTTCCGGTGTCAGGATATTATTTTCGATACTGAATTTCAGCAGATATGAGAGGCCGATAAATAACAGCAGAATACCGATTTTGGCCGGCAGATTACCGTTAAGCAGCCATTCGAGAATATTGGCCGCCGGGCTTTTCCGCTCTGCCGCTGCATTATCCGCCGAGAACGGCATTGCAGCCACTGCGATAACAGGATCAGGCTCCGGTTCAGGTTCCGGTTCATATTGCACTTCCGGATACGGCTGCACCGTGATCGTATCGGGCAGCGCAACAGCCTGAATGGCGGATTTCACCACCGGCTGCCCCCCGGTCAGTGTATCCAGCTCCCGGCGCAGTGATTCCGTTTCCTCCGTCAGAATACTGACCTGCATCCTCAGCTGTGTTGTGCGCCGCAGCGCCGCAACCGCAATCAACAGCGTCACAACAATGAGCGCCACCAGCACAAAACCCCAGAAGAGTAATGAATCCATGTTTATCCTGTTTTTTAGTCTTTAACTCAGAGTACAGACAATTTTTAATTTCCGTTATCTCACATACTGCCTGTTATGCTGCTAAAAATCCGGTGAATAAATCCGGCCGGAAGACAAATGCCATAAAATGCTGCTTCATCCCGTTAATCCGTTGTTAAAACACCACCAATACCGGCAGATACACATGTTTTAACTGAAAATCATTTTCCCGGATTTTAAATATTGACTGTTATCACAAAAAGAGGCAATTTTGGGATACAGATCACAACAATATAAGGACACTTACTATGCGATTTTTAGCCCGCTTCTTAAAAGAGTTAGATAACGTCACCGCGTCCTTCTGTGTGGTCGCGTTTTACCGGAACCGCCTCTGACTGACAGACTGAGCATTTTTTTGGCTGCATCGTTTCAAATCAAATTTAGTTTAAATGTTAAATTTAATTTGTGAGAAAGATTGACACTTATCAACAAAGTGCTAAAGTTATGTCATCGAATTGTGAGAACGCAATAAACAAGAACGCAATTATGTTACCTGCAATAAAAAATATAAGACGCTTTATCTCAGAGTTCAATAAAATCGCCCGTATTATATTCTGAAGATAAACGCACATCGTTTCAGGCTCCCTATGCGGAGCCTTATTTTTTTCTGCGCTGTACCCCATCCTGCACTGAAAGGTTTATACTGAGCGCATTATTTTTTATGAAATAAGGTGCAACTGTCGTTATGCAACATGACATCCAGCGTCTCAGAAGAATTCGTCAGACCCCGCAGATGCGTGATCTGTTCAGGGAAACCTCATTAAGCCTCAATGATCTCGCGTTACCGATTTTTGTCGAAGAAGGCGCCGGTAACTATAAAGCCATCGACAGCATGCCGGGCGTTATGCGTATTCCGGAAAAACGTCTTGCCTATGAAATCGAACGTATCGCCAAAGCCGGTATCAAATCCGTGATGACATTCGGTGTTTCGCATCATCTGGATGCAAGCGGCAGTGATGCCTGGGCGGAAGATGGCCTGGTTGCCCGGATGTCCCGTATCTGTAAAGAGACCGTGCCTGAAATGGTGGTGATGTCCGATACCTGCTTCTGTGAATACACCAGCCACGGGCACTGCGGCGTGGTGCATGACGGCGTGGTGGATAACGATGAAACCCTGCATAATCTCGGATTACAGGCAGTGGTTGCCGCACAGGCAGGTGCTGATTTTATCGCACCATCTGCTGCTCAGGACGGCCAGGTGCGGGCTATCCGTCTGGCGCTGGATGCCGCCGGGTTCCATCAGACCGGGATTGTTTCCTACTCCACCAAATTTGCCTCTGCCCTTTACGGCCCGTTCCGTGATGCCGCCGGCTCCTGTCTGAAAGGTGATCGCAAGACCTATCAGATGGACCCGATGAACCGCCGTGAGGCCATCCGTGAATCCCTGATCGATGAGCAGGAAGGTGCGGATATGCTGATGGTCAAACCGGCCGGGGCTTATCTGGATATTCTGCGTGATGTGCGCGAGCGTTCAAACCTGCCGCTGGCCGCCTATCAGGTGAGCGGCGAATACGCGATGATCAAACTGGCCGCACAGGCCGGTGCTATTGATGAAACCCGCGTAGCACTGGAAACGCTGGGCTCAATCAAGCGCGCCGGAGCCGATTTAATCTTCAGTTATTTTGCCCTGAGTCTGGCAGAGAATAAGATCTTGAGCTGATTGTACAAAAGCTCATGCTGATAAGCCTGTGGTAACGGGCAGGTCAACGAAAAGCATGCGCGTCACGGATGACGCGCCTGAGCGCACACGGATGTGTTTACAGCGACTTTTCGTTTTGCCCGTTGCCGTCAGGCGCAAACACCGGACTTACAGACTTCACTTTTTATTCTTTTCTTCCAGAAATGCCTTCAGCACTTTTGCCTGGTTATGCTCTTTATCTTTTGCCGCAAACAGCAGTGTCAGATTGCCCTGCACAGCTTTGGCCACCAGCGGTTGCCAGCTTTGCGGCCTGCTTTCCAGTTCCTCACGATAACGCCGTTCAAACTCAGCAAACTGATCACTGTTCGCGTGGAACCACTTACGTAATTCTGTATCCGGCGCAACATCCTTATTCCATTCATCATAGTTCAGATCGGTTTTTTTAATGCCGCGCGGCCACAACCGGTCAACCAGCACACGGTAACCGTCACTTTCCGCGACCTCATCATAAACCCGTTTGCAGAAAATCATATTGCGGCTCCTTTAATTTGTTTTTCATGAGTCAGTAACCAGGCTTTGCGGTCAGTTCCTCCGGCATAACCGGTCAGTTCACCATTTTTACCTGTAACCCGGTGGCACGGCACCAGTACTGAAACCGGATTCATGCCATTTGCCCGCCCGACAGCCCGGACAGCACGCGGGCAGGATAGCGACTCAGCCAGCATACTGTAAGTAACCGTACAGCCAAACGGCACGGACAGTAATGCATCCCAGACTTTTTGCTGAAAAGGCGTTCCCGGCAGCACCAGCGGAACCGTAAATTCTGTCCGTTTACCGGCAAAATAGTCATGAAGTTGTGTCTCCAGCAGTATCAGATGAGGATGATTTTCGTCTGTCACCGCCATTTTCAGCCGGGCAGAAACCAGCTGTAAGGTATCTTCACGGCGGTTGTCCTCAAAAAATTCCAGAAAACAGACACCCTGTTCCGTTGCAGCTGCTGACATATCACCCAGTACCGTACTGATTTGTGTACGAGATATCATCAAAATTCCTTTATTTTCTATGGACCGTTGTCAGATGTACTGTTTTCTTTACGAAATTGTCTGTTTTTTGAGTTAAAATTGATTTTATTATGCTCAACTTTTTTTGAGTTAAAACTTGATTGAACTCACACTAATGAGTAAAGTACATCCCAGCGATACAGCACATTCACTGTATCAGCTTAGATTAACAGATAAACACGTTCACCTGAGTATTGAACATTATTTTCAGAAATAATGGAGGAATTGTTATGGCTAAATTAATTAAATCCACAAAAACAACTTTCGATCGTATTACCACAGCAGTTATGACAATTTCTGTACCGCACTTCTTTTAATTAAGACGCGATAAATTGCCGGTGTCGCTGTTATTTATGCGGCACAAAAAAAATCGACAGCTAAAATGCTGTCGATTTTTTTTATTGGTGCTATTCCGTAAGATAACCGTTTATTGCGCGCTCTTTGCGATATCAGGCACTTTGGCCAGGTCAGCTGCAATCTTAACGGTTTCATCAAGGTACGCATCCGGTCCTTCGTAATCTTTCGGCAGTGCCTCCAGATTCGCCAGCGGTTTCTTACCTTCACGGGCGTAACGTTCATTAATCCGTTTCAGCTTGATCCCTTCCAGTTCTTTATCTTCTTTGTCACGCTTCGCGTAATTCAGAGAGATAATATACTGTGTTGGTTTATTTGCTTTAAACCGTGTCAGGTCTTCATAAATATATCCGAATTCCGGATCGGCTTTTGAACGTTCCTGATATTTCTGCGCCAGTTCAGGTACTACTTTACGGATAATGTCGGTCTGTGAATACTCTGCCGGGGCAATGCTGTCCCACGGCAGTGCATTATCCTCAAAACTTTCACCGATATCGTCGTTATCAAAGCCGGTCGGCATAATGATATCCGGCGTTACCCCTTTGCGCTGGGTACTGCCGCCGTTAATACGGTAGAATTTCTGGATAGTATATTGCACAGAACCCAGATCCGGCCATTCCGGGCGCAGCATCTGGTCGTAGATACGGCTGACCGGGCGGTGCTGCTGCACAGTCCCTTTACCGAAGGTCGGCTCACCAACAATCAGCGCACGGCCGTAATCCTGCATTGCCGCCGCAAAAATTTCAGACGCGGATGCACTCAGGCGGTCAACCATCACCACCAGCGGACCTTTGTAATAGATAACATCATCACTGTCCGCATCTTCACGGACGCGGCCATTGTTATCCCGCACCTGCACCACCGGACCACTGGTGATAAACAGACCGGACAGATCCACCGCTTCTGTCAGTGCACCGCCGCCGTTACCGCGCAGGTCGATAATCACCGCATCCACTTTTTCTTTCGCCAGTTTCTGCAACTGGGTTTTGGTGTCATTGGTCAGACCCACATAGAAGCCCGGAATATTGAGCACCGCGACTTTCTGGTCGCCGACCTGTTTGATGGTCATTTTCACCGCTCTGTCTTCCAGGCGGATCTGCTCACGGGTCAGGGTGACAATACGCGGTTTGGCACCTTTAGTATCACCCAGTACTTCCAGGCGGACTTTACTGCCCTTGGCACCTTTGATTTGTGATACCACATCGTCCAGGCGCCAGCCGACCACGTCCACCATCGGCTTGCCGGCCTGGCCGACAGCCAGAATTTTATCCCCGACCGCCAGTTCCTTGCTCTTCAGCGCAGGACCACCGGCGACCAGTGAATTAATCACTGTATAATCATCATCCATCCGCAGCACGGCACCAATGCCTTCCAGAGACAGACTCATTTCAGAGTTAAACTGTTCGGTATTACGCGGTGAAAGATAACTGGTGTGCGGATCGATCTCGCGGGCAAACGCGGTCATGATCAGCTGAAAAACATCCTCACTTTTGGTCTGAGTCAGACGTTTCAGTGCATAGGTATAGCGCTTGGTGAGGGTTTCTTTGATTTCATTATCATCTTTGCCGGACAGCTTCAGGGTCAGCCAGTCATATTTGACTTTGGCATCCCACAGTTTATCCAGCTCGGCTTCTGTCTGCGGCCACGGTGCTTTGCTCCGGTCCACATCAATGACATCATCGCCATCAAAATTCATCGGCTGTTTCAGACGGTTCAGGGCATACTGAAAGCGCTCAAAACGGCGCTTTTGTGACAGATTAAACAGGTCGTATAACGGTTTTAATTCCCCTTTACGGAGGTAGTTGCCGACATCTGCTTTATTTTTACTGAATTTCGCCACATCAGACGCCAAAAAGACGTTATGGCTGTAATCCAGCAGATTCAGGTAACGTTCCAGAATTTTCGCTGAAAAATCCGGGTCCAGCTGAAACTGACGGTAATGGGAGTGCAAAAACTGGGATGTCACACGCTCACTGACCGTGGAGTGCTCCGGTGCCTGCTGAGTATCCGGTAACTGACTGATTTTGACATCCGGCAGCACAGTGGTGCCGGTTTTTGCCATCGTATTGCCGGTTAAACTAAATCCGATGAGCAACGCCAGGGGTAAAAATTTGTTCATGCCTCGGTTGACTCCGTATCAGAATTTTAAGTGTTCCGCACGCACGATCATTGCCAACCCTGAAGGCAGCTGAACACGTACACCGTCTTTGGTGATCTCGAGAACCTGCGCATCCATAACGCCGGAACCGACTGTCACCTTCAGTTGCTGCCCCACCTTCAGAGCCTGAATATCAGTAATTGGTGTCAGTTCAGACTGAGATTCGGGACGGGGTGCACGTGGTTTACGTGGTGCATCGGCGGATTTTGGCGACTGAGCTTTGCCGGTACGCGGCGCTTTAGGCTTATCCGTACGGCTGCGGCGGGAGTCTGCGGCGGCTTTATCTGCCGGACGCGGTTTTTTCTCACCGTCCTGCTCACGTTTCTGCGCGCGCTGCGCCTGGATTCTGGCTTTAGCTTCCGTTAACTGAGTACGGGCATGTTCAACATGTTCCGCTTCCAGATCGCCGCAATCGTTACCATCCAGGTCAACACGTTTGGCCCCTTCTTTGACGCCGTACAAGTAGCGCCAGCTTGAGGTGTACATCCGCAGTGCGGTACGTAACTGTGTTTTACTGATACCATCTTCTTCAGTGATACGACTGACGATATCGCGGAAGATGCCGATTTTCAGCGGACGGGCTTCGCCTTCTGCCACAAAGCATTGCGGGAAGCGCTGAGCCAAAAATGAAATAATTTCTTTACTGCTATTCAACTTGGGTTGATTTTCCATGAAGTTTCCTGATTACAACGGTGCTTTGCCAACCAGCAGGCATGAACAGGCGTCATTATAATAGTGTTGCAGACAAATGCTATGCTCCCGGAGGCCTAACTTGCGATCATTTCACGATATTTCGGCATAAAGCACGTTGCCAGATGTGCGCAGAGCGCGTCATTCAAGGCTTTGAGGCCAATTTCATCATTATTATCAAAACGATTAAAAATCGGGCTGTCGATATCCAGCACGCCGATAATCTGACCATTTACGATAAGCGGCAACACGATTTCTGAGTTGCTGGCTGAATCGCAGGCAATATGTCCGGCGAAATCATGCACATCATCCACACGGATAACCCGAGCCTGTGCAACGGCGGTTCCGCAGACACCACGGCCGGCCGGGATACGCACACAGGCCAGCTTTCCCTGGAACGGCCCCAGCACGAGGGTATCACCCTGAAGGAGATAAAATCCGGCCCAGTTTATCTGTTCCAGTTCATCGAACAGGACAGCACTGACATTGGATAGTGTTGCTATGACATCTTTCTCATCATTGATAAGCGATGTTAGACGGCGGGTTAAATCCTGATAAAACGCGATTTTATTCATGTTTCACACTACAGTTGCGGGTTAATCATCCGGTTAAAGTAATGTTTAATTTATATCAAATAACAGGACAACCCTATAGGATTATTACAAATCCTTTCGCATTTTCCGGGAATAAAGAGAGAGAGAAGAACGGCGGGAATAAAAAAGAGACCGGATAAAGTCCTCTATCCGGTCCAGGGAAAAAGGCTCGTAGCGAGCCGTGCGCTAAAATTGCCATTGAAAATATCGTACAACCTACATGATTAAGATTAGTCGGTTTCGTTACATATGCAAAATATTTATTTATCAAATCGTTAACATATATCTGATTTAAATGGCTTATATTTCAGTTGGATAATTAATAACCAAATATTAATCGTTAAATTTCATAATTAATATGTGTTATTTATCACCACACAGCGCACCGGCAGCCTCAATGATCGGGGTAAGATCCATGCCTTTTTCCGGGTCTCCGGATTGTTTTAATGTGATAACTGAGAGATCAGTCACCTTTATTTTTTGCTCTTTCGCCTGTTGTGCCGCCACATCATTCAGCGGATATGACATCAGTGTGGACGGATTAATCACCCACAGTGCATTTCCGTCCCGGCAGTTGATCATCACTTCCTCACGGGTAAACGGCCATTTTTCACCAAACTGGAATTTGCTGATGGTTTTCAGCGGCGCAGCCTGTGCCGCTCCCGCCAGTAAAAGAGGAATTAATGCCAGAGCTTTCATCATCGTGTGTCCCGGTTGTCAGCCCGACGGGTACTTATGCAGGCTGATAAGTTGCAAAAATCGCCACCATTAAAATGGCCAGTGTGCCGAGAATTATCTCAATCCAGCTGTTAATCATCAACAGGCGGAAGCGGCCCGATTGTGCGATTTTCGGCACCACCGCGTAACGGTTTATTACCGCCAGCAACACCATCGTCAGTACCAGCCCGGTTTTCAGCCATAACAGTGCCTGATAATCACTGCCGCTCCACTGCGGCCAGTCCGGCAACAGCAGTATAGTGCTGATAAGGCCGGTTGCCAGCACCAGAAAAACAGCGAAGTGACCCAGGTTTGAAAAACGGATCAATGTCGCTGTGACTTCCTTTGGCAGCCCCTCTGCCAGCGTGTCGCGCCGCAGCAGGATCAGCAGACAGACCAGGAACGGCCACAGCCCGCCGAACCAATAAGCAGCACTGAGCAGATGAATAACCTGATTAAGCTGATATAAGCGCCCTGTCCAGCCGCTGTACAGCATGCCGTGGCCGGTAAACGCATGCAGAGCCAGCATCACTGCCGCACACACCAGAAACAGAGCACTCTGTGCACGTCCGGACGGCAGCAGCAGTCCGCCACAGAGAATAACGGCAAGCACCAGCTGCCAGCGCCAGATCTCCCCGAAAGATGTCGACAGTACGGCGAATATAATGTCCGGGTCCTGCATGTCTGCCCAGCCGTCCCCCATCAGTGCCGCCTGTAACAGCAGCCAGATAAAGGTTGTAAGAGCTGTGAACACCGCCGCACAGCGCGCAGTGTAACGAAGCCTGACCCGCAGCAGCAGTGCCACTCGGTCAGCAGGCAGCAGAACAGTGAACAGGCCGCAGCCCGCAAGAAGCATAACGGCCGTAAAGTGAATGAAGCGGCAGATAATCAGCAGCGCTTCCGGTGTCAGTTCCATAACCGGCTTATTTCACCGTAAACTGATAATCACCATTGGTTTTATGCCCGTCAACAGAAACCACTTTCCATTCAACATGATAGACACCGGCAGGCAGCGATTCCGTCAGCGGGAGAATCAGACGGGTATCATTCCCCTCCGCCAGTTCCGGTTTTCCGGCAGCGACAGGTTTATTCTGTGCATCTTTCACACTGATTTTACTGAATTTCAGTTCAATCCCTTCAGAAAAGTCCAGAGAGATATTTTCCGGCGAGCCGGTCACTGCCGCATCTGCCGCCGGAACCAGTGTTTTGACATGAGCGTGAGCGAACGCCTGCTGGCCGGATAAACCGACAAATAAAACAACAACAGCAGATAATTTGCGCCAGTGCGCGGTCAGGTTGGTTAACATAATGGTATGCCTCATTTTTGCAGGTGATATAATTATGCGGTACATACTAGCGCAACCGGGGACATTGCGGAAACCTTCACAGGCCGGAGAGTGTTTTTTGTGATCGGTAACACAAATAAAAACCACACAAATATCAGTATATTATGATAATTGTGTGGTTATATTATAAATAATAATGCTGTTAAAAATAATCAGCTTGCTGATGGTTCGCTTGCCATACGGCCCAGATCTTTATCCAGCAGAAACAGTGATTTGCCGCTGTCACCCACCATCGCGAATTTATCCAGTACGGATTTGAACAGTTTTTCTTCTTCGTGCTGCTCAGCAACATACCATTGCAGGAAGTTAAAGGTGGAGTAATCCTGTGAAATCAGCGCGGCATGAACCAGCTTATTAATTTCATCAGTAATTAATTTTTCATGCTCCAGCGTCAGTGTGAAAATATCACTTACTGAACGGAATTCAGCCGGCGGCGCATCAATGGCCCCCAGCAGCGGCATCGCGCCGGTATCGCTGAGGTAATTGAACAAACGCTGCATATGTTCCATTTCTTCCGCGGCATGTGCTTTTAAAAATGCGGCAGCACCTTCGTAGCCTTTATCAGCACACCATGCGCTCATCTGCAAATATAAATTCGAGGAATAGAATTCAAGATTCAGCTGGGCATTCAGTTGTTTGACTATATCCGGCTTTAACATATACAGGCTCCTGTGTAATTGTTTATTTCATCATCTGCGGTCATTATGCACACTCCTGCCGGGAAAAAAAGTGCTATTTAATAAATTCACAACATATTGAAAACAAAATGGTTTTGTAAAGATAATCACACTTAATCGCATTCTCTTTATAAGCAGACTATAATGACCCGATCCGGGCTTGCAGTCCGGCGGCGGCTCAGTTAAGTTAAGGCCGTCAGTCGTTACAGGAGCATATTGTGGGTTATAATCTTGCCGAACTCAGCCAGGAAGAGATGGATAAAATCAATGCGGACTTAGCCGCATCCGGTGTCGCCTTTAAAGAGCGCTATAATATGCCGGTGATTGCCGAGCAGGTGCAGCAGACACTGCCGGAATCCCTGCGTGCCTATTTTGCCGGACGTCTGGTGTTTTACCGTCAGCGCAGTGCCGGGTTATCCCGCCTGCCGTATGAACCAAACACCAAACGCTGAAGACAAAAAGGCGTGCCTGAGCACGCCTTTTTACTGCTTAACCGTCAGTGTCATTACTGCGGCAGACTGTATGTCATGGTCTTTGCCGCGCAATTGATATCAACAGTATAACTGACCTGTTTTTTCGAGCCGCGCACAACCAGCGGCACACTGTAATTACCGTCTTTCTCAGTCACGTCCGCCACATTAATCCAGGCAACCGGCTTGCTGCCCAGCAACGCTTTATCATCCTGCCAGCGCGGGTAACGGCTCTGCACAAAATCATATTTCACCTGTGCCGCGATCTGGTCTTTGTTCAGCGATTCGCACGCCGGGAACGTCACCATACGCTCATTTTTGACTTCCGCTGTGGCCGGAGCCTGTGCGCTGACGGTGAATGCCAGCAGAATACCTGCACCAGCCAATCCGGTACGGGTGAACAGATTCATTGCCTTCATAAAACCTCCTGTTTTAATCCCGAAAGAGACTAAATGTCATTTTTATACAATAGCGCTTAATTAAATTTCACTTAATGCTCATTGCTGCAAACTAACATATTTATTATCAGGAAATTGTGACACTTGTTAAATATTTGTTTCTATTCTTCGCTGTCGTCATCTTCCTCATCAAACAACGCACGGATCTGCTCACCACCCTGATGCCGTTCGCGTATCTCTGCCGCAACCTGTGCGATGGCCTCACCACTGCTCATTCCTTCCTGCATCAGGGTGTGGATCCGCTCAACGGCGGCCTGCTGTTCTTCATGGCTTAACGCGGGCATTCCGGTAAACATAATCACCTTCTATAACATTTCAGTAAAAAACACATTATACTCATAAAGATGGCGGGACGCATCCGCCTGTTTTCCGATAAGATAACCGGCAGTTTCCGGACACAGATTACTGACAAATTTAATGATGACACCACATTCCGTACCTGTACTGACACCGCTTGAATACCATCCCGGTCTTGCCCTGACCCTGTTTGCCCCGTTGTCGCATCAGCCATGGGCCATGCTGCTGCACTCCGGCAGTGCGCAGCATCAGCATAACCGCTTTGATATTCTGACCGCCGATCCCCTGATGACACTCACCACCCGGGGGGATGAAACCTTAACTGAAGATAGCCGGGGCCGGTGTGTCCGTCAAAATGATGACCCGTTTCAGTTACTGGATGCTGCATTGGCACAGTGCGGGCTGAATCCGCTGCCGCACGACGACTATCCGTTTGCGGGCGGTGCAATGGGATTATGGGGATATGATCTCGGGCGGCGTACCGAATCCCTGCCGTCCCTGGCGCGTAATGAACTGTCTGTGCCGGATATGGCCGCCGGTATTTACGACTGGGCGGTGATTGTTGACCACCAGCGCCGCAGCGCCACATTAATCACGTATACCGATCCCGCCGCACGCCTGCACTGGCTGGAAAGTCAGACTGTACCGGAAACCGTGCCTTTCGCCCTGACCGGTGACTTGCAGTCCGATATGACCGAAGCGGAATATCACGCCAACATTGCCCGTATTCATGACTATTTGCAGGCCGGTGACTGTTATCAGGTCAATCTGTCACAGGGTTTCTCTGCCCCGTATGAGGGGGATGAGTGGCAGGCTTTTCTGCGGCTGAATGAGGAAAACAGAGCGCCGTTTTCCGCATTTCTCCGCCTGCCCGATGCTGCCATTCTGTCTGTTTCGCCGGAGCGTTTCCTGTGGCTCAAAGACGGTACCGCAGAAACCCGCCCGATCAAAGGTACCCGTCCGCGCCATTTGGATGACCCGCAGGCCGACGAGGCAGAAAAACAGGCTCTTGCCGCCTCAGAGAAAGATCGCTCGGAAAACCTGATGATTGTTGATCTGATGCGCAATGATATCGGCCGGGTGGCACTTCCGGGTTCGGTCAGCGTGCCGTCGCTGTTTGCTGTTGAGCCGTTCCCGGCGGTCTGGCATCTGGTCAGCACCATCACCGCACAATTACCGGCGGCATGCCGGGCGGCACATTTGCTGCGTGCCTGTTTTCCCGGCGGCTCCATTACCGGCGCACCGAAAATCCGCGCAATGGAAATCATTGAAGAGCTCGAACCTGTCCGCCGTCACTCCTATTGCGGCGCTGTCGGTTATATCAGCGCCTGCGGTACCATGGATACCAATATCGCGATCAGAACTCTGATTGCAGAAAATAATTACCTGTATTGCCGGGCTGGCGGCGGGATTGTCGCAGACAGCTGTGCCGCTGATGAATATCAGGAAACGTTCGATAAGCTGGGCCGCATTCTGACGGTTCTGCCGGAGAAAAAAAATGAGTCCGCTTGAGCGCTTTATTCCGCGGTTTCAGTTAACCCGTCCTTCCGAAGCGGAAATTGCCGGTGAGCGGGATCGCCGGGCGGCTGTTTTGCTGCCTATCACCAATAAAGCGCGGCCCGGAATCCTGCTGACACAGCGGGCGGCATCACTCCGCTCCCACCCGGGACAGATTGCCCTGCCGGGCGGCGCGGCAGATCCGGGTGAAATTTCCCCGATTACCACTGCACTGCGTGAAGCACGCGAAGAAGTCGGTATTCCGCCGCAGTCCGTGCAGGTGCTGGGACAAATGGCGCCGGTAGACAGTGTGACCGGTTTCCGGGTTACCCCTGTGGTCGGGATTATTCCGTCGTCACTGCCGCTGTCGGGTAACCCGCAGGAAGTGGCGGACATCTTTGAGCTGCCGCTGGATGCCGCCCTTGATCTGAGCCGCTACCGCTACATTGATATGACCCGTAATACCGTGGAACGCCGCCTCTATTTTTACTTATACGAGGGACGGATGATTTGGGGGTTAACAGCAGATATTTTATATCGTCTCGCAACGCAAGTTAAAAATGATTGATTTGTAACCGATTTCACACTTTCGCCCTATTTCCCCCTGTTTTTTTTCATCAGGTATGCCCGAATTTTATCCGAAAGCGCTGTTACGCAGTGAAAAATGCGATAAACTACTTTATCCGTGTGAGCAAATAACAGTAAAGTAACGCGCTTTACGATAAATCACTATTACATTGTTTTTTAAGGAGTCTGACGTGATTAGCGTTTTTGACATGTTTAAAGTGGGTATTGGTCCTTCCAGTTCCCATACCGTAGGGCCGATGAAAGCCGGGAAGCAGTTTGCTGATGAGTTGGTTGAGAAAGGTCTGATTTCCCGTGTGACCCGCGTTTCTGTTGATGTCTACGGATCACTCTCCTTAACCGGGAAAGGTCACCATACCGATATCGCCATCATTATGGGCCTGGCTGGGAACTTACCGGCAACTGTGGATATCGATGCCATTGACGGTTTTATCCGCAATGTGGAAGAGACTGAGCGTCTGTCACTGGCCAATGGTCAGCAGACCGTGGATTTCCCGCGTGAAGGCGGCATGAATTTCCACACCGGTAACCTGCCGCTGCACGAAAACGGTATGAGCATCACTGCATTTGCCGGTGATGAAGAACTGTACACCAAAACCTACTACTCCATCGGCGGCGGGTTTATCGTCGATGCAGAGCATTTCGGTCAGGATAACGCCAACGAAACACCGGTCTCCTACCCGTATGCTTCAGCCGAAGAGCTGCTGAATCACTGTCATCAGACCGGTCTTTCTGTCTCCTCTCTGATGCTGAAAAATGAGCTGGATATGCACAGCCGTGAAGAGATCGACGCGTATTTCGCCGATGTCTACAAAACCATGACTGACTGTATCGCTCATGGCCTGGAAACCGAAGGCATCCTGCCGGGGCCGCTGCGTGTGCCACGCCGTGCCGCCGCGCTGAACCGCCTGATTAACTCTGCCGGTAATCTGTCCAAAGACCCGATGAACGTGGTTGATCTGGTTAACATGTTTGCACTGGCCGTCAACGAAGAAAACGCCGCGGGCGGCCGTGTGGTCACCGCGCCGACAAACGGTGCCTGCGGGATCGTGCCTGCCGTACTGGCGTATTATGATCACTGCATCGAGAAAGTCACGCCGGAAACCTACCTCCGCTACTTCCTTGCCTGCGGTGCGGTCGGTATTCTGTACAAGATGAACGCATCCATCTCCGGTGCGGAAGTCGGTTGCCAGGGCGAAGTCGGCGTGGCCTGTTCTATGGCAGCTGCCGGTCTGACCGAAATCCTCGGCGGCAGTGCGGAACAGGTCTGTATCGCGGCCGAGATCGGAATGGAACACAACCTGGGCTTAACCTGTGACCCGGTTGCCGGTCAGGTTCAGGTGCCCTGCATCGAACGTAACGCCATTGCCTCTGTCAAAGCGATCAACGCCGCCCGTATGGCAATGCGCCGTACCAGTGCGCCGCGTGTTTCTCTCGATAAAGTCATCGAAACCATGTATGAAACCGGGAAAGACATGAACACCAAATACCGTGAAACATCACGTGGCGGTCTTGCAATCAAGGTTCAGTGCGACTGATTTTGTGAATTAACCCACAAAACATAATTCGGTAACATTAATATCCCTGCAACATTGCAGGGATATTTTTTACCTGAAGCGCATCAGCAGTGATTATTTTTTAATCAATTCATCCTGTTTTCAGGTAAAGATATTAACGATATGTAAAATCCACCGATACAACACCCTGCCAAATACTTAATTAACAACCTATAATTCTGATAAATAACTCACTCAACACAATAATTAACTATAATTAAGTGTTTAATGTTTCTGTTTTGTTGTTTTCTGACGGAAAGCAAGTTTTTTTACATCCATAGAATGTTACTCTTTCATTTAATTAGTGCCCCGAAATTAATTACCACTGCTTAAACGTAAATAATTAGCGGTATCACGGGCCTGAGACTATCTTTACACTGGGGTCTTGCGGTTTTTTCCTGACCCATAAAAGATTCTGTGTAATACACAAGAACCATCCTGTCTGATGTTAAGGGGGAACAGAGGTGAGTATAGCCATTATGATTGGCACCCACGGCAAAGCCGCTGAGCAGTTACTGCGCACGACTGAAATACTGATCGGTGAACAGGAGAACGTCTCCTTCATCGATTTCGTACCGGGGGAAAATGCCGACACACTATATGCGAAGTACAATGAGAAGCTGCCCGGTTTATCAACCGCTGACGGGGTATTATTCCTCGTTGATACCTGGGGCGGCAGCCCGTTCAACGCAGCAAACCGCATCGTGACTGAGCAGGATCAGGCCGCAGGCGGCAACAGCAATTATGAGATAGTCACAGGTGTCAACGTGCCGATGCTGGTCGAAACCTTTATGTGCCGTGATGACAATCCGTCGTTGCAGGAACTGGTTGCGGTCGCTCTGGAAACCGGCCGTGAAGGTATCCGTGCCCTGAAAGCACAGGAAGAACCTGCACCTAAAGCCGCTCCGGCACCCAAACCGGCGGCACAACCGGCAGCACCGGCAGGTCCGGGCGGACACATGACTATCGCCCTCGCCCGTATCGATGACCGTCTGATCCACGGCCAGGTCGCCACCCGCTGGACCAAGGAAACCAACGTCAAACGGATTATTGTTGTCAGTGACGATGTTGCCAACGATACCGTCCGCTCAACACTGCTCAAGCAGGTCGCGCCTCCGGGTGTTACCGCACACGTGGTGGATGTGGCCAAAATGGTACGTGTCTGGAATAACCCGAAATACGCCAATGACCGCTGTATGCTCCTGTTCACCAACCCGGCGGACGTTCTGCGCCTGGTGGAAGACGGCGTGGAGATCAAATCGGTCAACATCGGCGGGATGGCCTTCCATGAAGGTAAAAAACAGGTTAACAATGCGGTTTCCATCGATGACAAAGATATTGAGGCATTTAAAGCACTGAATGACCGCAACATCGAACTGGAAGTCCGCAAAGTCTCCACCGTTTCAAAAATAAAAATGATGGATTTAATCAGCAAAGCTGAAAGTTAATTTGACCCATTACTCAATACAAAATTTGTTGTTTGCAAAATGACTGGTTAAAGGAGAAACACAATGGAACTTTCCGTTGTACAAATCGTCCTGGTCTTCATCGTTGCCTGTATCGCGGGTATGGGGTCAATCCTCGATGAATTCCAGTTCCACCGCCCTCTGGTCGCCTGTACGCTGATGGGGATCGTACTGGGTGATATGAAAACCGGGATTATGATCGGCGGTACGCTGGAAATGATCGCACTCGGCTGGATGAACATCGGTGCAGCTGTGGCACCGGATGCGGCGCTGGCGTCCATCATTTCCACAATCCTGGTTATCGCCGGGGGTCAGAACATCGGTGCAGGTATCGCGCTGGCGATCCCACTGGCAGCAGCCGGTCAGGTGCTGACCATTATTGTCCGTACCATTACCGTCGCCTTCCAGCACATGGGTGACCGTGCGGCTGATAAGGGCAACCTTACCGCACTGGGAATGATCCACGTCGGCGCCCTGCTGTTACAGGCAATGCGTATCGCGATCCCTGCGGTTATCGTGGCGATATCTGTCGGTACTGATGTTGTCCGTGAAATGCTTGACTCGATTCCGGACTGGGTCACCCATGGTCTGAACATCGCCGGCGGCATGATTGTCGTTGTGGGTTATGCGATGGTTATCAACATGATGCGTGCCGGCTACCTGATGCCATTCTTCTATCTGGGTTTCGTTACCGCGGCATTTACTGAGTTCAACCTGGTTGCGCTGGGTGTAATCGGAGCGGTTATGGCTGTGCTGTATATCCAGCTCAGTCCGAAATACAACAAATCGGAAGTCGTTGTCGCTGCCGGCAGCAAAAACGACCTTGATAACGAGTTAGACTAAGAAGGTGAGCAACATGGTTGATACTACAAGCAACGTAACCGGCAGAAAACAGCTTAAAAAGAGTGATATCCGTGGTGTTTTCTTCCGCTCTAACCTCTTTCAGGGTTCATGGAACTTTGAGCGTATGCAGGCGATGGGTTATGCCTTCTCCATGGTGCCGGTGATCCGCCGTCTTTATCCTGAAAATAATGATGAGCGCAAACAGGCCATCAAACGTCATATGGAGTTCTTCAATACCCATCCGTACATGGCTGCGCCTATCCTCGGTGTAACCTGCGCAATGGAAGAACAGCGTGCCAATGGTGCGGATATCGACGATGGTGCCATCAACGGTATCAAAGTGGGTCTGATGGGGCCGCTGGCCGGTGTCGGTGACCCTATCTTCTGGGGAACTGTGCGTCCGGTCTTTGCTGCACTCGGTGCCGGTATCGCAATGACCGGCAGCCTGCTCGGCCCGCTGCTGTTCTTTTTCCTGTTCAACCTGGTCCGTATCGCCACCCGTTATTACGGGATCACTTACGGATACAAAAAAGGGCTGGATATTGTTCAGGATCTGGGCGGCGGCTTCCTGCAAAAACTGACGGAAGGAGCGTCAATCCTCGGCCTGTTTGTGATGGGTGCGCTGGTTAACAAATGGACAAAAGTGAATATCCCGCTGGTTGTTTCGGAAATTAAAAACCCGACCACCGGCGAGATGGAAATCACCACCGTTCAGACTATCCTTAACCAGCTGATGCCGGGCCTGATGCCGCTGCTGCTGACATTCGGCTGTATGTGGCTGCTGCGCCATAAAGTGAATGCTCTGCTGATTATTATCGGCTTCTTTGTGCTGGGTATTCTGGGTTACGTCTTTGGTTTCCTGGGGCTGTAACCGGCAAAAAAACACGTTTTAACGAACGCGTATTTTCACAAAGAGTATGTTAGTTTAAACGGGAGGCTCGCCTCCCGTTTTTTGTTTCACTTCAGGGGAAAAGAACCACAATGACTGTAAATGATATTGTTCTGCTGGTTGTGATTGTGCTGATGCTGCTGTTTGCCGTCTATGACGAATTTATTGTTAACACACTGAAAGGCAAAACACAGCTGCGGATAAAACTGCGCCGTAATCATCGCGCCGATGCCGTAATCTTTATCCTTCTTATCGGTATTGTTATTTATAATAATATGACCGGACACGGCAGCCCGTTAACAACCTATTTACTTTCCGGCTGTATTATCATTGCAATCTATCTGGCTTTTATTCGTTCACCAAAGTTATATTTTAAGCAGGGCGGATTCTTTTACGCCAATGCATATATTAAATATGACAGAATTAAAACAATGAATTTATCTGAAGACGGCATTCTTCTTGTGGGTTTAGAAAATCGAAAAGTTTACATAAAAGTAACTCATCCCGATGATTTACAAAAGATTTATAATTTTATGATTAATAATAAATAATAACCCCTGCTTTTTATCCCCCTACAGAAATAAAGACTAATAATAATGTTAGTCTTTATTATCTTATTAAATTTTTGTATAATGAAAATCATTCTCATTAGCATCTTTTTAAATCAAAATATATATTCTTGCCTTTTTTATTTTCTGTGATATCTTTCCGGTCACGTCATTGGGGAGTAGCCTGTTCTGTTATTAACCTCTCAGGGAAATAACAGAAAATCCGTGTCAACATACTTGCTTGATATTATATCAGCATGGTGCGGATGCCGTTTCGGTTGGCAAGACCATAGACACGCAGTTCACCGGAGGTCGGGGTTGGATTGTGTGTATATGGATAAGCTACCCGACCGAGACTGAGTTTATGAGTTTTTACGCCACCCTCGTCCTTGCCCTGGCCCTGTCTATGGATGCCTTCGCCGTTGCAGTCTGCAAAGGCGCTACCCTGCACAAACCACCTTTACGTGAAGCACTGCGCACCGGATTTATTTTTGGTGTGATTGAAGCGCTGACGCCGCTTATCGGCTGGGTGATCGGAATTTACGCCAGCCGTTATGTGATGGAATGGGATCACTGGATTGCCTTTTCACTGCTGTTTATTCTCGGCGCACGAATGATCTACAACAGTGTCACCGCCGGTGATGACTGCTGCGCCCGTCATGAAAAACCACAGCGCCACAGCGCATTACATCTGGCCACCACGGCCGTTGCCACCAGTCTGGATGCTATGGCAATTGGTGTCGGCCTTGCATTCCTGGAAGTCAATATTGTCCATACTGCGATGACTATCGGGCTGATGACGATGATTATGGCCACCACCGGGATGATCCTCGGGCGTTATATCGGCCCGATGCTGGGAAAACGGGCTGAAATTATCGGCGGGATTGTACTGATTCTTATCGGATTTACCATTCTGTATGAACATATTGGTTAACCCGTTCTGATGACCCGCTCCGGCGGGTCTTTTTATTTATAAATCTGAATTATTCTTCCCGGCGGTATACCCGGATCAGAAAATCGGTTTCACAGGAAAATGCGGTTTCTGCTGCCAGCTGATTTCTGACCGCGTCCGTCGCTTTCCAGGCAAATGGCGTCATGGATAGCAGAGCAAGTGCATCTGCGCCGGGCAGTACCATCGGATAAGTCACCTGCTGTTCTTCCGCCGGCCCGAATCCCGGAAAATGTTCTTCTTTCAGCGGATGCAGATGCACCTCATCATAAATAAGCGATTTCAGCTGATACAGATGACGCGGCCCCGGTGTTACGGTAATCACAATGCCGCCCGGTTTCACCACGCGGGTTAACTCGTCCGGATTGCACGGTGCATAGATCCGCAATACGCCTTCCAGGCTGTTATCCCCGAACGGCAACCGCTGACTGGACGCCACACTGAAGCTGACCTGCGGATAGCGTTTTGCCCCGAACCGGACAGCAACCTTTGCCACGTCCAGCCCGTAAACAGTAACCTGCCGCGCCGCAAGACTTTCCGACAACGCACCGGTGTAATAGCCCTCACCGCAACCGATATCCAGTACCTGTTCCGCCTGTGCCGGTAAATACTGCCCAAACACTGCGATTACCTGATCCCGCATCGGGCGGTAGTGATGATTATCCAGAAATGCCCTGCGAGCCTGCATCATCTCTTTACTGTCACCCGGTTCTTTTGAACGTTTGAACTGGACTGGCAAAAGGTTGATATATCCTTCTTTCGCAAGGTCAAACTGATGGTGGTTTTCACAGCTGTAACTGCCGGAACGGCGCGTCAGCGGGTGCTGACAAAGCGGACATTGGTAAGACATAATCATTCACTATGAAATAATGTAAGGGTGCAACCGGCAACGGCCTGTGCCGGTGACGGAAAATCTGAGGCGAAACCATACCATGAAAACCTACTGGTGGCAGGCTAAAATTGATGATTATCAGCAATGGCACAGCCTGCTCGTCAGAGTTAATCCGGAAACGGTAAATGAGGATGCACCAGCCCTGCTCAGTGGCCATAACAGCCGGATGCAACTGCAACTGTACGGCGCTCCGCTGTTCTGGGCTACCGTTCTGCGCGATCATTGCGGCGTCTGGCTGATTTATAATCAGGAACATCCGGGCCAGCGTAATCTGTTATCTCCTATCCGTGCACAGCAGGCTGAAAAAATCACTGCCCTGCCGTCAGAAGAACAAACCCCGCAGTGGTGCCGTTACTTTGCCCGTGATTTACAGGAGCGCTCTTCACCGCTGCTCGCGGCCGGAGAGTGGCTGCTGCGCCCGCTGAATATTGTTCCGCCGTCCGCGCCGTATATCGTCAGTGCCCCGCAACCGCGTGAAAAATGGCGTTTCCGTTCACCTGTCACCAAAGGTATCAGTGGTGCTGACTGGCAGTTATACAGTGAAGACCTGCCTGATCTGCAATCCCCTGAACGGGTTATGTTTGTGGACTGGTGGTTCGGCGGTTATCTGCTGCTGCCACGCTACACGGCTGAACCGCAGAGCAGCCGCCTGAAATACTGGCGCAAAATTGCCCGTGAAGGAAAACTGCCGCCGGTGCTGATCTGGTATATCAGCGGCCTGGCGTCCTATCTCATCCTGGACGGCCATCTGCGGTTACAGGCGGCGTATGATGAAAACATTCCGCCGTCCTTTATTGTACTAAGCCAGTACCATGAATGCAGTTACGAGCCTGATCCGGACGCGATTGAAAAAGTACAGCAGGCATTGGCACATCAGATGCGTAAAAATCCGCATCCGGACGTCAGCGGAATCAACCAGACATTAATCAGCCTGTACCAGACCCGCTACGGACGCCACTCCACCCGCAGCCGGGCCATACTGGGTAACGGCAATGCATGGGAAGAGGACGTTTCCCGTTATCTGCACCGTCATCAGGACACCGGACACCTCGCTGCTATTTTACAGCGGACAGAAGAAACAGAGTGACCGTTAATCAGATAAATCTGCTGTGAATATTTTTTGTTCACCGCAGAATACAGCTTTAACCATCTGATTACTCTTCCCCCGGGGACACTATAAGGAATATCTATGTCCGGATTTATGCGCACCTTTATTACACCACTTCTGCTGTTATTTTCAGCCTCGCTGTTTGCAGCAACAGAAACCAAACCGGCAATACCGGAAAAAACTGTATCTGCTGATTTGGATCTGGTTTTTGTTCTGGATAAAAGCGGCTCGATGTCCGGTTTTGAACAGGACACCATCGGTGGTTATAACTCCGTTCTGGCAGAAAACCGTAAAAAGAGGGGAATATTTACGTCACGACTGTTTTATTCAACCAGGAAAACAGTACGCTGCATAACCGGGAACCTATCAGTAAAGTCAAAAACCTGACCCCGGATGATTATTCTGTCGGTGGTAATACCGCATTGCTGGATGCCGTCGGTATCACTATTGAAAAAATCCGCGAAAACCGGAAAATCACCAAAAATAATAATGTGCTATTTGTCATTATTACTGACGGTGAAGAAAACAGCAGCAGCAAATACAGCCGGGATAAGATTAAAGCCATGATTAATTCTGCGGAAAAAGAAGATAAGTGGGACTTTATTTTTCTCGGCGCCAATATTGATGCGATCGCAGAAGCCGGTAATATCGGAATTAAAAGCGACAATGCCACCGGTTATGTGCAGGATAAAGCCGGTTATGGCAAAGCTTATGAAGCCGTTAATAAAGCGGTTGAAGTAAAGCAGCAATCAAAACCAATCACTTCAGGCTGGAAAGCTGACGTCGAAAAAGATAACAACGAACGCAGTAAAAAATAACAAAATACCGCTTATTTATTTACCAAAACAGTACGGTTCTCCGTACTGTTTTATTTTCTCACCCCGCCCTTCTTTTTTACCCGTGACTCTTCTTTTCATGAACATTAAATGGCCAAAGTTCAGCCGAATAATTACACCAATTTGACTATATTAGTGCTAATAACAATCACGAGGTGTAATTATGTTTAATAAATCTTGTCTTTTTTTAGCATTAGTTCCTTTTATCTCTGTTGCAGCACCTGTAATTGATGAAAATGATGATATAACCAATAGCTCGGGGGATATTGCCGCTCCGAAAATAGAACAGTCCGGCGGCGTTAAATTAGGTTCCGGATTTATCAGTGACGACGCCAATAACACGATTATTATTGGTAATACTGCCGATAAAAATGAAATTCCGCCGGAAAACCCGAACAGTAATATTCCGGCAAACCAGCCAAAACCGCCGGTGGCAAAATCTGACTCAGACATTGCCATCGGCAACAGCGCCTATGCTGACGGTTCTGCAAACGGCCAGGGCGGAGCACCCTCAATGGCTATCGGTAATGCCGCCGTTGCCAAAGGTGAAGGCGCTGTCGCACTCGGCAGTAAGGCGGTTTCTGACGGAATGGGCGGTGTCGCTATCGGTGATGCCGCGAAACAGAAAAACGGCGGGATCAGTATCGGCGGCAATGCCAGTGCCGGTGCGGGCGGAGCCATTGACAACCCATTCGGTGATCCGGTCGAAATCAATAACAGCGTTGCTATCGGCCGTGATGCAAAAGTGACCGGTGGCGCCATTGACTCCATCGCCCTGGGTTCCGGCTCTGTTGCCGGTAAAACCAGTGGTGATGCCCGCTTCCTGGATAAAACAGATGCTGCGGCTCAGTACACCGGTGAATTATCCATCGGTAAAAAAGCAGAAGCGCCGCAATGGGGTGAAAAAGATACCTACCGCCGGATCACCAATGTGGCCGGTGGTTCAGAAGATACGGATGCCGCGAATATTGCCCAGTTGAATGTGGTCAATAATACGGCCGCCGATGCTAAAAAAACCGCGGACGCCGCCGACGGGAAAGCCACGGAAGCACAGAAAACGGCAGTAACTGCCAATACCAATGCGGTTGATGCCCGTAATACCGCGTATACCGCCAATACCACAGCGCAAAAAGCCAATAACACCGCAATCAGCGCGTATAACCTTGCAACACACAACGCAGCCCGTATTGATAAACTGGAACTGCGTTATGATGAGCTGAATGATAAAATGCAGCGTGGTTTTGCTATGTCCGCCGCCACATCAAACCTGTTTCAGCCATACAATGTCGGTAAATTTAACCTCAGTGCGGCCGTCGGCGGATATAACTCGGAAAATGCCGTTGCTGTCGGCAGCGGCTATCGTTTCAATGAAAATGTTGCAGTCAAAGCCAGCCTGGCAACCTCAGCGTCAAACGGCGGTGATGTCATGTACGGTGCCGGCATGAATCTGGAATGGTAATAAACAGGTAAAAATACCACAGGCTACCGTACAGACGACCTTCGTACTATTCTGCGCCGGTAATCTGCACATTATCAATATTTATTCTTTTAGTCGTCAGCCGCTGTCCGGTAATTGATTCCGGATAGCGGTAACCTGACAAAATATAAAATTTAAAATACAGATACAATACGATAAAAACAGCATGAAATACTCACGATCCGTTCAGTGTAAATGACTGAGCCCGTTTTTTTCAGAGAACAGAAAATAAAATAACTGAGAATAAAAAAATAATTACAACCGCTGTGAGTAATACTCTGAATATACCCTTCAACGTCTGTTCAAGAAAGACTAATCCGTGTTTGTTACCCATCTCTTTCAGAATCCATAGCATTACTCATTTTATTTTAGTTATGTGAAACCCATCACGGTATGATGATATTACTTAGTCATTTAGTCAATAAATATACTGTTGCCGTGGTCTTTTTTTGATGACCATCAGTATCACTAACCCCATAAACAGGGTAATGAGGATCATGTTGTTTCAGCGAATTTTTGTCAGCGTTACACGTCTTCAGGGAAAATCACATATCGGGCAACCGGGATTTGAAATAATCCATCTGATGCCGCCAATCAGTTGATAATGCTTTATCGCCGAAAGTATGATGCAACTCAATAAAACCCATATCATCATGTTATTACTGGTTTTTTATATTATTAGCTGCATATCACCCACACAACAGATCTGACATAAATACAATTACCAATCTCTATAAATCTACCTTATTCCAAATAAATAGTTTAATAATTTATAAAACTACCCCTGGATACCTAAAAGGCAGTTTTTCTGTTTTTTTTACCCGAAAAATGTGTTTAAGCACAATTTTCATTTGCCTTAAGATCAGAAACCCAATAAATTACGCCTCAAATTGGTTTAACCCAAAATTTTATGGCAGTCATACGCAAATCACAGGGGTTACTGACGTGCCCCGGTTTGTATCCGCAGCCCGGTTGATTTTGACGTCACACCCATACTGACAATTATTTTGCAGGGACGATTTCGAACCGGAACTCCCGCTATGCGGCTGAATATATCCGCATTATTTATGATGGATATGCGCTATTTATATAATTAAATAAATTTATAACGATACCTTTTGATTAACACCAGGTTTATTGCCGACTCTGCAATAAGTCATTACACCCATATTACATGAAAAGAATGAATATTATTATGTCGCACAAAGATAAAAAACACTTTAATAAAAAATTGCTGGTGTTATTACTGACATCACAGAGTACTTTGGCATTTTCTGCAATGGATTATGAAGTCTCCAAGGTAAAAGACATTGGCCTGTCAGCCGCTATTTCTGCTGATGGTAAAGTGGTTGCCGGAACGTACGAAATTTCCAATAATAATTATCGTCCATTTATTATTATCGATGGTAACTCCATCGACCTGAGCAAACACGTTAATGGTAATAATAGTATTTATGTCTCCGGACTTTCTGCGGATGGTAACATCGCCACGGGTTATATCATCGATGAGAATGATAAATCCAATTCTAAAATGTATATTTACAATGCCAATACCGACACGGTGAATATTCCGGATCACCAGGCATTTACGAATGTTGCTTCTCAGGGTATTTCCGGGGATGGTAAAACCGTTGTCGGTATTGCAAATGAAAAAGCCTTCCGCTTTACCGGGCAGGACGGTATCACATTATTAGATCCGTCAGATACCTCAACCTCCAGTGCAAACGGCGTTAATTATGACGGCAGTGTGATTGTCGGCCGCTATATCAGCGGCAGTGGTCAGGCATTTAAATATACCCGTGATAACGGCATGGTTTCATTGGGTACACTGAGAGAAGGTAATGCGGGCACATCCGGTGCTAATGCCGTATCCGCTGACGGACGTGTTACCGTGGGCTGGTCGAATATTAATGAATATGAAACGCACGCTATGCGTCATACCGATAAAGAAGGCATGCGTGACCTCGGGACGCTGAAAAAAGATAATACCGGCTATTCCAGTGCGTCATCAGTTTCACATGACGGGCAATTTATCGTGGGGTG